>NZ_JBJZOT010000007.1:0-306605 GCF_057808375.1 Priestia sp. TRM10 | reverse complement strand
CCTATAACGGTAGTCTTTATATTACTGATGTTGCGGGACCTACGGGCACACCGGATACGTCGCCTGACTATACTCTTTTAGCCGCAGCCGGCGCAACAGGTATTACTGGACCAACAGGGCTTACAGGCGCGACAGGCGTTGCGGGACCAACGGGACCTACGGGGAGCACGGGCGTTGCTGGACCGACAGGGCTTACAGGGGCCACGGGTATTGGGCTTGACGGCGTTGTTCCTTTCGATCCAGCGGCTGCTCCTTCTTATCCTGCTGGGCAAATCGTTACCTATAACGGCAGTCTTTATATTACTGATGTTGCGGGACCTACGGGTACACCGGATACGTCGCCTGACTATACTCTTTTAGCCGCAGCCGGCGCAACGGGTATTACTGGACCAACAGGGCTTACAGGGGCCACGGGCGTTGCTGGACCAACGGGACTTACGGGAGTCACGGGCGTTACCGGACCAACGGGGCTTACGGGTGCCACGGGTGTTACTGGCGTTACTGGGCCAACAGGACTTACAGGGGCTACTGGAACAGCCGTTACATCTACTTCTTTAAATGCTGTTAACACAGGAGGATCAGTATATGCTGTTGTTTTAGGCGGAACAAACATTGCGCTTCCTACACAGAACATTGGTGGCGGGATTACTGCCAATGCTGGAAATACTGTATTTACTGTCCCTACAACAGGACGTTACTATATCACGTATCAAATCAATATTACAGCTGCTTTATTAGTAAGCACTAGACTTGTTATAAACGGTGCAGGAAATCTTCCTTCGACTATTGCTCCAGTAGTTGGTCTAACCAGCTTCAACAATGATGTAATCGTACCACTCGATGCAGGTAGTACTATTTCTCTTCAATTTTTTGGGCTTGTAGGTCTCGCAACTTTAATCGCTGGCGGAGCCGGAGCTACCTTGACCATTATTCGAGTAGAATAGTCAACAAACTTTATATGAAATAAAAAATGTAGCAAACTCACAGAAAAAATAGGCACCAATTTTATTCCCAATAATAAAATAAGTAATGAAGAAAGGCGCAACGTTACAATGCGCCTTTCTTCATTATCTCTTTTTAGAAGCGAAAGGGTGAACAACATGGTCTCTATCAGCTTATGTATGATTGTAAAAGATGAGGAAGATACAATTGAAAGATGCTTGAACAGTGTAAAAGAGCTTTGTGATGAAATAATTATCGTTGATACAGGCTCAACTGATAAAACAAAAGAACTTGCTCGCCGCTATACGAAAAAGCTGTTTGATTTCAAATGGGTTCATCACTTTGCAAAGGCTCGAAATTTTGCGTTTAGCAAAGCAACTAAAGATTACATTTTATGGCTTGATGCAGACGACGTTATTTTAAAAGATGATCTTCAAAAACTTCTCCTGCTAAAACAAACACTTGATCAATCAGTAGATGCTGTAATGATGCCTTATAACCTCGCTTTTGATAGTAGTGGAAATGTTACTTTCTCATCTAAGAGACATCGACTTGTAAAGCGTTCAAGAAACTTCCAATGGATTGGGGCTGTTCATGAATACTTAGCTGTCAGAGGAAAGATCATTCGACAAGATGCGGCCGTTACACATCGCAGCACAAAGACAGAAAAAAGTGATCGAAATCTAAAGATTTATCAACAAAATTTAAAAGATGGAAAAACTTTTTCTCCACGTGATCTGTACTACTATGCAAATGAATGCTTTGATCATTCTTTATACGATGAAGCAATAGCTCATTATGAGAAGTTTCTAAAGAGCGGACTTGGATGGAGTGAAGATTGCATTTCAGCTTGTGATAAATTAGCAGAAATATTCATAAGAAAAAATGAACAAGACAAAGCTATTAAAGCTGCACTACGCTCCTTTGAATATGATCTACCCAGAGCCGAACACTGCTGTAAATTAGGATATATTTATTTAACTCAGCAAAATATTGATAAAGCTATTTTCTGGTATGATTTAGCAACTAAATTAGATATACAACGAGCTGAAAATACAGGTGGGTTTGTTCAAAAAGATTATTATACTTGGATCCCTCATATTCAGCTCTGTGTGTGCTATGATCGCATTGGCAACATCGAAGAAGCATTTGAACATAACGAAAAAGCTAGAGAGTATGCCCCTACTAATCCTTCTGTTTTATATAACAAAGAATACTTTGAAAAACGCTTTTCCAAGAACTAACAAAAAGTTCCTTAAGACATATGTCTTAAGGAGCTTTTTAACTAAACTAACCTTATAATAACATTTTTGAACATTAATAAACTATCTACGGAATTTATAATGAATTATGGTATGATTGGATAAAGATGTGTCAACGGACAAACTTACTAGATGAGGTGATCAGGGTGGGAGTAGCATTTTTTATTTTAGTCATCGCAGTCATTCTCGTTGTGGCTGTGCTTTACGTTTCCTACAAAAACAAGCAAAAACAGGAGTTTTCTTACAACGATGACAGCATGAAACCTACGATCTATGGTCATGTTCATGGAGCTGAAGGAATAGAGGAAAATAAAGTAGGACGGATTGAACTTTTTCATGATAAGGTGATGATTAATCAAGTTGCCATCATTCCCCTACATAGAGTAGAAATGGCTGAGTACTCAAAAGTTATTAAGAAAGAAAAAAGTGCAGATGGAAATAGTGTAAATAGGTATTATGGAAATCTCACAATCTTCTTTACTGATCGAAATGGTGCTGCATCCTCGATCAGATGTGAGACCTCCAAACCTAACCAATTTAACTCTCTTCACCAGTATAAACATCTTGTTAAAGAAATTAATCGGGCTACAGGATCTGAGCTAGATGGAAAACTATTAAAACAGGAACCATATGAACTTTAAACAACACACTTTAGCTTGTAGAAATTCCTTCTACAAGCTTTTTATTTACAAAGGAGCGTTTTTCTTAACCCCTGTCCTCCTATGCTATTTCAGCTTTTTTACTACCTTTCCCTCTTCAACAGTAAAAACAATTTTAGCCATGTTGACAAATAAACCATTCTCGACTACACCAGGAATTCTGTTTAACTTCTGAGATAATCCCTCTGGATCTTCGATAACCTCAAAAGAACAATCTAAAATATAATTTCCATTATCTGAAATATAAGGCTCTGTTCCATTTAATCGACGTGTTGTAATACTACCTAGCTCTTCAATTTGTCGGGCTGTTCTTTTCCATGAAAACGGCGTTACTTCTACAGGGAGAGGAAACTTCCCTAGCTTTTCTACCATTTTACTTGAATCAGCCACAACGATAAATAAATCTGTTGCATCAGCTATCAGCTTTTCTCGAAGAAGAGCTCCGCCTCCTCCTTTTGTAAGCGCAAAATGACAATCCACCTCATCTGCTCCGTCTATCACAACATCAAGATGATTTACTTCAGCAAATGTTACAAGAGGTATATTAAGATCAAGAGCTAGCTTTTTAGTTTCTTCTGATGTAGGAATAGCTCTTATGTTCATTCCTTCTTTTACATATTCTCCAACCTTTTGAATCGTATAATAAACAGTCGATCCCGTACCAAGTCCAACAATCATGCCGTCTTTTACATATTGTGCTGCTGCTTCTCCAACTGCCTTCTTTTCAATCATTTCTTCACCTTTTTTCCGCATAAAATTCATCATCATTATAACATCGTTCTTATTGAAAAGAAAAATCATCTTCCTTATTTTTCATCTTTCTTTTCCTATAATTTCATATAAGAAAAGCTTTGACCAAATTCGTCAAAGCTTTAAAATTAATCTTATCCTTCTTTTTGTACTTTCTTTGCATAAAGCAGTTCCTCAAGAGATGCTTTGAGTTTCTTTATATCATCTAAAGCCTCTTCTATATACTGAGAACGCTTTTTTATATAACTAATACGAAGAATTTTTTCAATATCCTGGCGTTCGTTTCCTACAAAATCTGCTTTCTCCGCTATGTTTTCTAGCTCTGGCTCTCTTAATATAGAAAGCTTATATAAAAAGCTCTCATGATTGATGAGCGTTTGAATAGTTTTTATCAAACTCAGATTGTATAACTCTGTATGTTGTAAATGACTAACCAACTTCTCGAGCTCAACAAGCGCCAGAGCATCTATTTTAATTTCTTCTTTATGTTTAGCAATGTGAGAAAAGCATTGCTCTGTCATCTGTTCATAAAGCGCTTCGATTCCTGTGAGCACTTCACTAATTTTCATAACAAATTCACATCCCCTTTGTAATCAACACAAGCTTTACATCCTTTGTATATGAAAAAAAGATGATGATTAGAACTCTGCTTTTCTCTTATCTATATAACGATGGAAAAGCTGAAAAAAGATATGGTTCTTCAGCCTCTAATTCAAATGGCATAAGGCGTGTATCATATGAAATGAACTGCAATTGAGAAGGATGATTTTCTTGTCCACTAAAACATGCAAGATCCATTCCCTCAAAGAGCTGCTTTATGTCATTTTCTCTATCATGAAAAACATTTTTCCCCCATGCTGCTATAACAAGATCAGCATTTCTTGTTCCATAATATAAATATCGATCTGTTTCAGCACCTATTGCATCTTCCTTATCTAGATCACTAAGATCATCTGCCTTTTGAGCCCGATAAGAAAATAAATTTAAGCATTCCACAGCATTAAACCCCCACTTTTTTGCAAATGTAATACATTTGCTTGTAACGTAATCTTCACGAACTTCGTCCGCATTGTCCGGATAAAGTGTGATAAACGCAACTTTACGCTCTCTATCATTTCCCCATTTACGTTTTAACGAATATCTGTATGTTCCTGTTTCATCAAAAATAGCTTCTCTCTTCATCAAAGACCCACCTCGTTATAAAGTAGTTTCCTTTCGTCATTTTATTCTTATTATCATTCCGGAAAACAATGACACTTTTCAATCGTGCCCAAAACAATTTGTTTTTTATACCCATGTACATGTAAATTGCCACTATATGAAAGTGGGAAAAACGTATGTAGCATTAAAAAGTGTTGTACACTATAATAGAATTTAACCTGAAACGTTTCTTCAAAAGAAAGGATGATTTTCTTGAGTGAAACACACACATTCTCACGTGGTGAAGAAATTGCTAATGCAATTACACACGGAATTGGGACTATTTTAAGTATTGTTGGTCTTACGTTGCTCATTGTATTTTCTGTTCAATTTGGGGATGTTTGGCATGTCGTTAGCTTTACTGTTTATGGGACAACAATGCTACTTTTATACACTTCTTCAACTCTTGTACACAGTTTTCCACACGGACGTGTTAAAGATTTGTTCGAGATTTTTGATCATTCTTCTATTTACTTGTTTATTGCGGGAACTTACACTCCGTTTTTATTTGTGATTATTCAAGGAACAGTTGGATGGACACTTTTTGGAGTTGTATGGGGACTAGCTGTAGCAGGAATAGTATTTAAAATTTTCTTTGTAAAACGATTTGTTCTTGTCTCTACGCTTCTTTATATTGCAATGGGATGGCTAATTGTACTAGCATGGGATCCTCTTGCTTCTTCTCTAGCAGGACCAGGTCTGAATCTACTTGTTGTAGGTGGAGTTTTATATACGATAGGAAGTATTTTTTACGTTTGGAGAGGTTTTCCTTATCATCATGCAATATGGCACATTTTTGTTCTTGGTGGAACTATCACACATTACTTAGCGATATTGCTATACGTTCTTCCTCATTAGAATTTAGGAATTTATTAGGAAATCAAAAATGACCCTCTTTCTATAAGGGTCATTTTTGATTTAAAACAAGGTCTTTTGTAAGTTTAATGGTAACATTCCATCCTGCAATTATTTTTCTAATATAATCTCTTCATTTATCTATTTTTTAAAATCCCTCATTTATTTCTTTTTAATAAAATAAGTAAGTGTCTTTATCGTTTTGTAATTATTTGAACCACCTTCACACATTCTAAGACTAACAGTGTCTATGATACAATTTAGGAAACAAATACAGGTGTGTGAACGTTATGATTCAAAAAAAAGGAAAGCTAATCGTTATTATTGTATTGTTCTTCTTTTTTATATATTTGTTAGTCTTTTCACCATTTAATGCTATCCAAACGTTTTATCCAGAAAGTATTCTAAACGAACATACTCTTTCTGAGAAGTTTGAAAAGATGCAAGTTCAAAAAGTGGAGAAAAAAGGAAGATACACTTATATTGTTAAAACAAACAAACAAGACTATGTTGTTATTAAAGAATATAGCTCTATTATCCACTATAATTGGAGAGTTTATCCTTTTACTAAGGAGGAGAACTTTTAGCATTCCTTTATTTTGGAGTCATCAGCTTATTACCTTTGTACATTTCATACACATATGGATTTGTAGGAGCTTCTACCTTTTTAATTGTTTGAAGTTTGAGGGATGGCAAGATAAAACCATCATACTCTTTCTTTTCAATCGTGCCTGTTGCTTCAACCCAATCATCATCAGCGAATTCTTTGGACTCTTTAACATTAGCAAGCGTTCCATATACGGAAGCATCAGCTACACAGCATGACAATCCAAACCGCGCAATCACAAACTCGTCCTTTTTGAAGTTATCCTCCCGATAAATAAACCCTTTCACTTCCACCTTTTTCCCCACAAAATCTTCAACATGTTCTTCAAGAATGTTCATCATTGGGATATACTCTTTTTCCGTTATCGTAATTACGTCTTTTTGTAGCATCCTCTCTTTTAATTCTTCATAATATCCTTCAGGAGGTTTCTGAGGAACAAACCCTGCTTTATGTTCAAGTGGAATCTCTCCAGCTTCGGTTTGTGCTTCCTCTACTTCTCTATTTAATACTTCATCATAGTATTGTTCTAAAGATTCATCACTTGTTAATTCTTCACGCTGTTCTACACTCGGTCTTTCTGTGACGTTTGCTCCAAATTTTACGCCTCGATTTTTGGCAACATCGCTTGTAAGAGCATGATCAGGAAATAGAAATCCTGTTGCAATTGGCAAAAAGAATAGGCAATAAACCCACAGAGGAGCTTTACGGCTATGATGACATGAACAGCTCTTTTGTTTTTTGTCTGAACCGCTTCGCCAAATACCTACAGCTCCTAGAACAAAGAAAGTAAAAGAAGCGAAAGTAACAAAACCAAGCATTTTTGGTGCAACAAAAGAGGAAATATATCCAGTTAGCAACAGTTTGAAAATAAAGAGAGCAAAACCAATCAAGAGCAGTCCTCGAATATAGTAATGGAAGCCTTCTTCATCGTTTTTCATGCTATTCCTCCTACATAATAAAGTTATAAAGAACCGTTATGGTGTAAACAGATATTGTGACAACAGCTATAAACATTAACACAAATCTTTTCTTAAAAAAGGCCAAATACATAACCGTATTTTTCAAATCAAGCATTGGTCCGTAGATTAAAAAGGCAAGAAGTGAACTAGCTGAAAATGTATCTACAAATGAGGAAGCAACAAAAGCATCTGCTTCAGAACAAAGAGAAAGCACGTACCCAAAGACCATCATGACCACTGGGGCGATAAAACCATTTCCTCCAATACTCATAAGTTCTCCTCTATCCAAAAACGTTTGAAAAAGACTTGCGATAAATGCTCCTGCAATTAAATATTTTCCCATATCAAAAAACTCATCAATGGCATGAAATAATGTTTGACTTAATCGATTTCCATGCTGATGGGGCTCTTCGACAGCAGCCTCGTCTTTTAGTTGAGGATTATTTTTCAGAAGCTTGTACATTACAATTCCAATGATGAAACAGAGAATAACCGTAAGCCCCATACGGCCATACACAATTTCTTTATTGCCTGGAAAAGCATAGAAAGTAGAAAGGAAAACAATTGGATTAAGAATCGGTGCTCCTACGAGAAGAACAACGCCTACGTGGATGGGCATTCCCTTCTTTACAAGCCGTCTGACAACAGGGATAATCGCACATTCACACACAGGTAAAAGTGCACTCACTACAACACCTGAAGCTAATGCTTTATAAGGATTTTTAGGAATCCATTTCATTAACCATTCTTCTTTTACAAACACTTGAATGATTGCAGAAGCAAAAACACCTAATAAAATAAAAGGAATTGCTTCAAGCAGTATACTTAAGAAAATCGTATTTACATTCAGAAAAGCTTTTGGGAAGTTCATATCAAAATCTTTAACATCTAAAAAGAAAAAAGCATAGCCAAAAAATAAGATGAGTAAGACGCCTAGTACTTCTTTTGAAAGCCGTGATAAAGCCATTTTTTTCATCCTTTCTATTAAAAAGGTCTCGTATACGGCGATGACTTAGCTCCCTTTATGCTGAAAACAAAGAACCTTTTCTATTAAAATTTAATAGTTAATAGATGTATATGGAGATACAAAAAATATATGATGCTCTTTTTTGTATTGCTCATTCATAAAATGTGTGTTAGTTTAACTAATATGAAAAATAAAACGTAATTATTACGATTTACATCACAAAATGGAAAAGGAGATATTGTTATGTTAGATTGGATTGTGATTGGCGGGGGAATTCAAGGAACAACAATGGCTCATTTTCTAGTACAAATGAGAAAAGTTCCAATTGAGAAATTAGCTATTGTTGACCCTCACAAAGCACCGCTTGAAAATTGGCACTCTTGTACAGAAAAAATTGACATGCCATTTTTACGCTCACCATCTGTTCATCATCTTGATGTGGAGCCATTTAGCTTGCAGAAATTTGTTTCGAAAAATCTCTCATTAAATAAACAAGATTTCTATGGACGTTATAAACGCCCCTCCCTCTATGCCTTCTCTGAACATTGCAAGCATCTTATTCGGGACAGCAATCTTCTACAGGCATGGCACAAAGGCCGAGTTGTTTCTCTTTCTAGAAGAAAAAAACATTGGATGGTCATAACAGAAGAAGGAAAAAAACTTGAAGGCTTAAATATTGTGCTTGCAATTGGTGTTAGCGAACAAACCTATTGGCCTGAATGGGCTAAATTATTGAAAAACAAGGATACGCAATCTGTTGGCCATATTTTTGACTCTTCTTTTTCATTTAATGAAAGTCAAGAAATTACCATTGTTGGCGGAGGAATTAGTGCCGCACATTTAGCTATTAAACTAAGTAAACAAGGACGCAGTGTTCACCTTATTACTCGGCACCCGTTTCGTATTATTGATTTTGATAGTGACCCAGCTTGGCTTGGCCCAAAGAATCAACTTATGTTTAGAGAGGAAGCCTCATACCAAAAACGCCGTTCTTTTATTACGGATGCTAGACATAGAGGATCCATGCCCCGAGATATTTATATCAAATTAATGGGGCAAACTCGAAAAAACAACTTAACAATTAGTAAAGATGAAATTCAAGAGGCTAACATAAATGAAACAAAAATCATTTTATATGGAAAAACAGCTCAATATGACACAGAAACAATTGTATTAGCTACTGGGTTTTCTTCTTCTCTTCCAGGAAAAGAATGGTTAACTCCTCTGATAAACACGGAAAATTTACAGTGCAGTGACTGTGGATATCCTATTGTTAGTTCATCTCTACAGTGGAGTCATAACTTATATGTTGTAGGAGCATTGGCAGAGCTTGAAATCGGTCCAATCTCTCGAAATATTTCAGGAGCAAGGCAAGCAGCAGAGCAAATTGTACAATCTCTATAAAACTTTTTTATCTTTTCCCCTTGATAATTTCATGTAGCAAGGGTATTATTGTAATGTTCAAATCGTAATAATTACGATTTTTCTATAAAAGGAGAATCGTAAATGAAAAAAATTGGAGTCACCGTCTTAAGTGGATATCTGGGAGCTGGTAAAACAACATTATTGCACCATATTTTACATAATGAATCCTCTCTAAAACTAGGAGTTATTGTCAATGACATGAGCTCTCTTAATATTGATGGATCTCTTGTAAAAAAAGAATACTTCTCTCATACGAAAGAGACACTAGTGGAAATGCAAAACGGATGTATTTGCTGTACACTTCGAGAAGATTTGCTTTATGAGGTGGAAAACCTCACTAAAATTCAGGATTTAGATTATATCATTATTGAATCCTCAGGTATTAGTGAGCCTCTGCCCGTTGCTCAAACTTTTTCTTATGAGGATGAAGAAACAGGGATAGATCTTACAGTGAAGACATTTTTAGATACGCTTGTTACAGTTGTGGATGGATTAAATTTCATGAAAGATTATTGTTCAAATGAAGATCTTTCCGACCGAAATCAAGGATCAGATAGTACAGACGATAGAGGTATTTCTGAACTTCTCATTGAGCAAATTGAATATGCAAATGTTCTTATCCTAAATAAAACCGATTTGCTATCAGCAGAAAAAAAAGATGAGTTGAAAGCACTACTACGTAAGCTTAATGGAGAAGCTAAGATTATTGAAGCTGTTCAATGCTCTGTTTCTCTTGAAGTTATTATAAACACTCGTTCTTTTGATTTTGACAAAATGAGCCTTTCTCCTGGATGGGTAAAAGAACTTAACAATGAACATACTCCTGAAACTGAGGAATACGGAATTACTTCCTTTATATATGAAAAAAGACGTCCATTTCATGCCCAGCGTCTAATGAATTTCTTTGAAACATTTCCTAATGAGATATCGCGTTCTAAAGGTTTTTTCTGGGTTGCTACAAGAAATGATGTTGCCTGTCTCCTTTCACAAGCAGGCGGTTCTATGACAATTAGTGAAGCAGGAAAATGGGTAAATACTCTTTCAGATGAAGATAAAGAAGACATAGAACTGTCGAGCAGATTTCACCCTACTTATGGAGACAGACTGACAGAGCTTGTATTTATCGGAATCAAAATGAACAAAAACAAAATTATAAATGCTTTAGACGCATGCTTACTAACAAATGAAGAAATGAAAAAGGACTGGTCTACTTTCAATGATCCACTTCCTTCATTCTTGATTCAATAAAAGGAGAAGATACAATGAAAAAATTAATGATGTTATGCAGTGTTATGCTTTTATTTGCTTTATTTCTAGCAGGTTGCGGAAACGAAGACAGCAGTTCTTCTGAGAAGAAGAGCGACGGAAAACTCACCATTTATACAACAATCTATCCGATTGAAGACTTTACAAAGAAAATTGGTGGAGATAATGTTACCGTAAAAAGCGTTATCCCTAACGGTGTTGATGCTCATTCTTTTGAGCCAACAACAAAAGATATGCTAAAAATCGCTAAAGCTGATGCGTTCATTTACTCTGGAGCAGGTGCGGAAGGTTTTGCTGATGCAGCTAATAAAACGTTGAAAGATGAAGATGTGAAAATGATTAAAGCAGCTGAAGGCGCGGAGCTTGTTGCTGGTCATGATGATCATGACCACGAGCATGGAGAAGAACATGGTGATGAGCATGAACATGGCGACCTTGATCCTCATTTTTGGCTTGATCCACAGCGTTCTATCGTCATGGCTGAGAATATTAAAAATGCATTATCTGAACTAGAGCCAAGCAAAAAAGATGAGTTTGAAAAGAATTTTAACCAAGTAAAAACTGATTTAGAAGAACTTGATAAAAAATATGAAGAAGCTATTAAAAATGCTCCTTCAAAAGAAATTTTAGTTTCACATGCTGCATATGGCTACTGGGAAGATCGCTATGGTATTGAACAAATAAGCGTTTCTGGACTTTCTCCAACTCAAGAACCTTCACAAAAGGAACTAAAGGAGATTGTAGAAACAGCAAAAGAGCACAATATCAAATACGTTATCTTTGATGCAAACGTAACAAATAAAATTGCCACTCTTGTTCGTAAGGAAATCGGTGCAGAGTCTCTTACATTAAATAATATGGAAACACTTAGAGACCAAGACCGTGAAAACGGGGAAGATTACTTTAGCCTAATGAATAAAAACTTGGAAGCTTTGAAAAAGGCGCTAAACAGTAAATAAAGGAAAACCCCAAGGATGTATCCTTGGGGTTTTATTTTATTGCTTTATAAGTATTTAAAGCTTTTATATTTGTTTCCGCAGATCTTTTGCTTTTTTGAAGGAGTTTTTGCTTTGCTTTTTTAGGATTGTCTTTTAAATTGTATTGATCAATGATAAGCGCCAATGTTCCAGATACTTTTGGAGCTGCTGAAGAAGTACCTGCCATATAAATATATCCTCCCTTTGGAGACGTGCTAAGCACTTGTTCTTTCATAAAAAGCTCCATTTTTCTCCATTTCTCAACTCCATATGCTTGAAGGAGCTTAATATCCCCTCCTGGTGCTGATAAATCAACATAACGACCCCTATTTGAAAAAACAGAAAGTTCTTTAGCAGGACCTGTTGAAGTTACTGCAACTACACCCTTAATATGAGCAGGTACATCTAAAAGATGTCCTTTCACTTTAGCATGATTAAGTTGAAAATGGGATTTCATGAAGGAAGATACCTCGTTCTTGTTATTAAAATTAACTGAATCATTACCAACAGAAGCGACAACTACGCTTCCCTTTCCTTCTGCAAACATAACTGCTTTTTCATAAGCCAAGATTTCAGCAAGTTGACTTTTCGAACTTCCGCCTTCTTCATTCATATGTTCAGAAGTCAGATATTCTCCTAAACTAAGATTAATAACATCTACATCATCTTTTGCAGCCTCAATAATTCCTTTAATAATCCAAATAGATTCAGCAGAAGAAGTTCCAAATACTCGGTATGATTTAAGGCTAGTTTGCGGTGCTACTCCTTTCACTACTCCGTTTGCAGCCACTTGCCCTGCGACATGTGTTCCATGTCCCGTCATATCTTCAATATTATTTATTATTCCTTTTTCAGACTGTTCAGTTTCACGAAACCCACCTTGAGGAACCAGATTTTTAGATCCCTTTATTATATTTTTTTTAAGAGAAGGATGATCTGCATCAATCCCAGAATCAATAATTCCCACTACCACTTTTTTAGAACCTTCAGAAATGGTATAACTCTTTCCATTGTTTGTAATCTCTTTCATATCCCACTGCCTGTCCCAAAGCGAGCTCGGGGCTCCCACGACATCTGACTGTTTAGTAGAAAATTCAGATGGAGCAGCTTTTAAAGAATAGTTATATGTCTGGACCATTTTATTTCCATCTAATATCTGAACCTCAGCTTCACTTGCTTTTATTTGGATTAATCCGATTTCCTTCACCACATACGTTATGTTCATATTGTGCTGTTGGGCTTCTCTTAGAAACTCTTCCGTATATTCTGGTTTACTTAATAATACGCTATAGTAGGAAGTTCCATCTGCTTGTACTTCTGCATTTATACATAAAAAGAGAATACTACAAAAAAGAAATGATATAAGATTCTTTTTTTTCACTGTTTTCCGCTCCTTAATCGAGTAGTAGTAGTGATGGAAGGGATGGGTTTTTTAATCTGAGCAGCGCATAAAGCTGACCTGTGATTCCAAGCATAAAGCCTACTCCCGAAAAATCATTCTTAATGCCATTTTGGAAATTGTACATTTCTAAATCTCTACGAAAGTCTACAAGCCACTTCTCTATTGTGCTAGTAATCTCGTCTTCTTTATGACGAAAAGGATCAAGGCTTCTAATTTCGTTCAAGATATCTAAATTCCCCAATGTACCATGACAAAGAGAATAGCCTTGATTATGTTTATTTCCACTATGGAGCGTGTGCTGCAAAGATTCTTCTAGATAGTTGACTTCTACTTCATTTCCTAAGTTATCCTTAATCTTACCTCTTCCAAGTAGAATTCCTGCTGAACCATGACACCATAGAGGAGCGGAATGATTAGAAGAATTCTCCCTATTGTCTTCCCATGCATGTTGCGACTCATCATAAAAGCGATCTTCATAAAGAAGAGCCTGTTGAATGATCGAGATAAGCGAAGGATCATAATTCACTTTCGTTACATATTCACTCAATGCATAGCATATACCTGTTATTCCATGTGAAAATCCACTTAGGACTAGACTATGATTATGATCAGCTTCCCAATAAAGACCCTGATTCTTTGTGATTGCTTTATTTACAATAGTATTCTTCACGACTTCCGCTGCTTTTTTTACAATTTCACTCTTTTCTACGTTGTAAAGGTTCACGAGCACTTTTAATAAACCAGCAAGTCCCCCAATAAAATCTAAACTTTTATAGGATTCAATATCTCTAACTATTTTTTCAGCAAAGTCTTCATATTCCTTTATAGAATCACAAGATAGATGACCTGTCCTCTTCATATAGTGACTATAATAATAGTAAGAAGGCCAACCATAATATGCAGAAGCGTTTGCCCTATATACACTCTTTTCTACTAACTTGTTGATTGTACTATGAACCTGCGGAAGTACTGCATCAACTCGTGAATCAGAAAATGTCTGAGCATATGAGGCCAAGTAAATAGCTATTCCACCGAGACCGTCATAAATATTAAAATTCAGAGGACCTGATACAAGTTTTCCGTTTGGACTAAGATGGGGAGAAACCCACTGTATATATCGATCGTGAATTATGGCTCTTTCCAAAATACGATTTGTCTCTTGCTGAAGTAATGTGTTGCACGATATTTCTCGATGTATTGTATGAACATGGTGATAGCAAGAAAATTCCGGATTTCCTTCCCTATTTCCTTCTATACTGCTTAATGCCATATTGATAAGTTGGATTTGATATTCCATATCTTTTGTTGATAAAGAGTTTATTTTATTGATTACTTCTTGCTTAGGGCAACAATGCAGGAGGTTATAAGAAATCTTCTCTCCACTACTACTGTAGACTTGCTCTTTATCAAAATTTGTATAAAAGTAAGGAACATCCCCTTTATACATGTCATCCATTTCAAACATATGGAGGAATTTAAAAGCTTCAAAACTCTCCGATGACCCTTGAAAAAGAGAAAGAATTCTTTTCCTTTCCTCTTTTTCCTTTAAATATTTAGGGTGCAGCAACGAACTTAAAAATTTAGCATATATATATGTTGGGCGTACAATAATTCGGACAGGAAAAGAAGAATGTTCTTCAATCATCTGTAAAATTAATTTGTCATCCTTTATAACTTGATAGGCTTTCGTAAATCCTTTTATAAAAGCATGTTCATACCCGAATATCTCTATTCCATTATCTTTATAAATTGGTAAGTTCGTTCCTCTTCCAAATTTAGTTTCTTGAAACTCCACGGCAATCTTATCTGTCTTATTGTTCACAACAATTTCCTTATTGAAAGTGTGAAGCTCAATATTTGTTAATCCACTTATATCTACCACATAATTTTCTTCCGGATAGCTTGTATGAGTAAAGAAAGTAGATTTATAAACTGTACGATTAATAGAAGATGAAACTTTTAATACAGAGTCTTTCTTTGATTCCTCTGTAAAGTAAAGAGTACTTTGAAAAAGAGTTTCAAGATCAATTAAGACAGGATGTAAGCCGTTACATATAATATTTTCATAATGAAAATCAGATCCTTGAAAAGCATAAATAAACGCTAGATGCATTCCTAATTCATAATAATAATTTGATACCTCATCAAGTGTCTGACAAGAGGTTGATTCTATATACTCTTGGAAACCATAGTTATTTTTGCTTATCATAATAGGTGTTTTCAGCTTGGTGTCATATTGATGATTAAAATATTTAATCATCTTTTGATATAATTGATCTCCTTCTAATGAACGAGGTTTATAAACAATTTTTCCGCATTCACATGTTAAAATAGCTACGCTTTTCCCTTCACAATGAGAATCGCCTGCGTCTACTTTTATAGATAAGAGCCGACCAAGTTGTTGATGAAATGTTTCAGCTATTTCTTCATAATGAGCTATGTATGCTTTTATAATGGATAAGCTGTATTGGATAAATTGATTAGAAGTCCTATCCATCATTTCACTAAGTACAGGATACTTCTTTAGTATGTTCTCCACAGCACTGTAATTAGAGAAAGTGTCATTAAAGCGACGATAGAAAAAATCTTCTTCTCTATGGAATTCATCAAACATTTCGTGAAATTCATATATAACTGTTTTTCTTGCCAATTTATACAACATCTTCTTATATTGAATGATTAGAGAATACAATAACGATTTTAAATCAAAAAAACTCTGATTCAATCGTCCTAGCTCCTTCACTAATTTTTCCGAAAAGCGCTCTGTAAAATGAGTATAAAATGAAGGGAATTCATCTTCTTCAGTAAAGGGGGTAAATTGAAATTTTTGATTTCCAAGGAAAACTGTGTTAAAGTGGGGAGGATAAAATTTAGATTTATAAAACAACTTCATAGCTATCACATCCTATTTATCATAATAATCGGGTGCATAAAGGCACCCGATTCTGTTTTCGTATTTTAGGCGACAAAGCTAAAGATATGTACGGCCATACATATTTTTAGCTTTTTAGTCGTTGCACGGTGATACGATTGATGCACATTGTGTTGTTGGGCATGCTGCTAGAGAAATGGGAATTGTAACTGTCCAAATTGCTCTTTCTTCTGCTCCACCTGCTAATTCTTTTAACTCTTGCTCTGATACTTCCTCAATTGCTTTCATGTTTTTTTTCATTTTTATTTCCTCCTTTAATTTTTTATTTAGTCGTTGCACGGTGATACGATTGACGCACATTGTGTTGTTGGGCATGCTGCTAGAGAAATGGGGATTGTAACTGTCCAAATTGCTCTTTCTTCTGCTCCACCTGCTAATTCTTTTAACTCTTGCTCTGATACTTCCTCAATTGCTTTCATGTTCTTTTTCATTTCTATTTCCTCCCTTTATTTTTTATTTAGTCATTGCACGGTGATACGATTGATGCACATTGCGTTGTTGGGCATGCTGCTAGAGAAATGGGGATTGTAACTGTCCAAATTGCTCTTTCTTCTGCTCCACCCGCTAATTCCTTTAACTCTTGCTCCGATACTTCTTCAATTGCTTTAACGTTCTTCATTTGTTTTCACCTCCTTTCAAGTGATGTTTTAATCTCCGCTCACTAAATATTGTTTATTTTTCTGCTTCACAAGAGTTACTTTTCCTTCCTTAATCTCATAAATAGAGTCAGCATGCTGAAGCCAGTCTGTTCGATGTGTAATAGCAACTACAGTAATCTGTTTATTATAAATATTCTGCAATATTTTCGTTTCGGTTTCCTTATCTAAGTTGCTTGTTCCCTCATCAATAAGTAAGATCTGAGGCTGTTTTGCTAATACTCTCGCAATAGCAATTCTCTGTCTCTGACCTCCTGACAAACTAATTCCATTTTCTCCAATAACAGTGTGATATCCCATTGGCATTTTCATAATATCATCATGAATACAAGCTTGTTTGGCAGCCTCAACAGCCAATTCATCAGAAACGGTTTCATTGAAATATTTGATATTATTTAAAATGGTATCGTTAAATAAATTAATATCTTGAACAATGAATCCCATCGTTTCACGCAGTTTCTTCAAGTTAATCTTTGTTCTCTCTTGATTTCCATAGTGAATTTCACCATCTGTTGGTTCATATAAGCCTGAGATAACTTTTAGAAGGGTTGATTTTCCACTTCCTGTTTTACCGACAATCATCATCTTTTCCCCTGGATGAATCTCCATATGAGCTTTTTCAAAAATATAACTTTCTTTTGTGTAGCCAAACGTTAAGTCTCGAATAGTAATGGAATCTTCCTTAGCATTAAATGTATAAGGTTGATTTTGATTAAGCTGTTCACCATCTTCCTGTAATACAGACTCTACTCGATCGACCATTTCTTCCACCATTTTAATAGACTCTAAGCTACCGATAATAGAGCCAAGCGGCGTCATAAATCTACTAGCAATACTAGAAAAAGCTACAATAGCCCCAATTGTTAAGGCAGACTGCCCTTGCCACCATACTCCGACTGTTAGTACAAGAAGAGGTAGGGATAAATTAATCGAGTTTGAAATTGCTCCTAATAAAGATGAATAATGCATTCGGTCTGAGAAATGAGTCAGTTGTTGATTAAATGAAGATTTCATTCCTTTTTCAATTGTAGCTGTATTACCAATTGTTTTAATAAATGTCATAGATCTTAATATTTCTACAAGCTGCGTCTGGAAATGTGCCTGGCTATTTACTTCTTGTTTTGTGTACGTTTCTATTTTGGGTAAGAGGTATTTTGTACTAAGCACTTGAACAAAGGCTCCAGCAAATACAATGACAGATAAAATCGGTGAATAAAATAACATTACAAAACAAAATACAATAAGAAGACTAATATCTAGGATTAAGGTAGAAGCAAGTCGTGAGATGACCTCTCTAATCACAGAGATATTATTAATTCGTGTTGCAATGTCTCCAGCTGAATTGACTTCAAAGAACTTTAATGGCAGTGAGACAATCTTTTGAATAAAATGATTTGTCATATTTTTATTAAGATAAACTTGTAGCTTAATAATAAACAGCATCCTCACAAACGAAAGAACGAAGAACAATACAACAGATAAAATAATGAATAGTGAAAGCATATTAAGAGAGATGGCCTCTGCTTTCCCTTCTAAAAATGAGTCTACAATATACTGAGTTAAAAAAGGCGTTGCTAAGTTTAAGATTTGGAAAACAAAAGAAAGTAAGATAATGTAAGAAATTAATTTCTTATTGTTAAAAAGGTATTTTCCAATTTTCATAAATGAATGTTGTTCTTTTACAGAGGAAAGAGATTCCCCTTTAGATTGGACATCCTTTTTAACATGAATAGCAACCCCGCTATAAGCTTCCTGAAATTCATCTAAAGGAATATCACTGCGACCTGAGTCAGGATCAATGATCAACGCTTTTTCGTTGTCCATTTTTTCGAGAACAACAAAGTGATTATGATTCCAGTGCAAGATAACAGGGGAATCTTTAACAAGATGAGCTAAGTTTTCGAGCTGAGTTGTTCGATAAGCTTTAAAGGTATAGCCGTATTTTACAGCGGTCTCCTTTAAAAAGAATAAATTTGTTCCTTCACGTCCAATAAAATCTCTTCCACCTCTAAAAGTTTTAGGGTTTAATCTAAATTTCTCCTCACCGCTCATTACAATAGCCAAACAGGTAATTCCACAATCATATTTATTTGTTTGAAGAATAACAGGAAGCTTTCTTTTTCGTTTTGTCATTTTACTTTCCCCTCTTTAAGAAGGTAGGTTAACTTCTAAAGTTAAAAGGTTCGGTAGTTTATCATGATAGGCATAAATCATGCCATACACCATGCCAGCAAAACCTACCATTAAATTTGGTGTTTCTGCAGTTTTTCCAATTCCACATTGGTAAACACCATTTTCTTTACTCATAATACTTTCTGCTAACAAGTTTCGAGAAATGTGAATTATCTTTTCATCTTTCATTTTTCTGCCATAGTCTAGTAAAATCATTGAATTCCCAATATCTCCATGACATAAGCTTTGTTCTCTCCCAAATCCATCTACAAAAATGTTACCTAAAGCCTTATCCATATCAGCTTGAGCTTGCTCTGCTACCTGTGGAATCGAAGAGTTACTTAATTCAATCCTACTAAGTAGGATTCCTGGTGCTCCATGACACCACGCCGAAGATGCTACTTCTTCCTGAGGTTTTCTAAGATCTATCCAATTTTCGTTAATACAATAACTGTTTTCAAATTTCAATCCTTCTTTAATCCCCTCTTCTACTTCTTTCTCAGGGCAGTACCGATAGAAGAGATGAAGCGCAAAAATAATACCAGCGTTTCCATGAGAAAATCCTGTGAGGGGAATTCCAGCTACCCCTTTCCAAGTTAGTCCTTGTTCTGTTTTAATAGCTTGACTCAAAAGATGATTTGAACACTTCCTAGCTAAAAGCAACGTCTCGTTGTCGCCGGTCATTTCATAATAACGGATAAGAACAACTAAAGCTCCTGCCGTTCCACTGATAAGATCCAAATCTTTATCTTTCTCAACGAGTTCTGGAATGACCTTCGTTATCATTTTCGCACATGTTTTGTACTGTTCTTTTTTTGTAAATGCGTAAAAGTTAAGAAGAGTATAAACAATAGAAGTAATGCCTGAAAAAGCCCCGATTGATATTTCTGTTCCGTTAGGTAAACTAGACTCAATATTTTCAAACCTTGACATAATATCTTTCATAATGTCTTCTGCCATATCTAAGTAGTTTTCATTATGAGTAGCCTGAAATAAAGCCATATACATCAAGGCCATCCCTGATAAACCTTCATAGAGCATGTCACCCATAACCGAAACATTCCACTGAATTTCATCGACTCCTACTGGTGTTGTATTCATCCAGCTATATGTTCTTTTTCCATTCTCTACTCCTTGATAAGCTTCCTTAGTAATACGCATGGCTAATTGTTCTGCCTTATGAATTAAATAAGCTTTATGGTCCTTTTTTCCTTCGTATTGTGAGGGATTCTTTGAAACAAACTGTTTAATAACTTCTTGACGATCATCCTCTGAAGCGAGCATTGATAACTCAATAATATTTAATTGAAACCTTAAATCTTCATCACTCAAATGTCTTATCTTACTTTTCACAAGGTTACTAGGTGTTTCTTTAAAATAGGAAGGAATCTTTTTTCCTCGTGAATTGAGAAGATTTGTGGAGTTTAGTTCTACCTTAAAATAAGGGATATCATTGTTCATTAAATCACTATGCTCATGTTTGATAAGTGGCACATATTCATCGCTATCTTTTGACTCTTCCCATAGTTTTGCAAGAAAAGCTTCACGATCAATTGAATTGTGTAAAAAACGTGGATGAAAGCTTAGCTCTAAAAGAGAACTATATTTTACCGTTGGTCGTGCAATAAACCGAACATAAGTATTCGCTTCGAATTTTTCAATAATCTCTATGAGCTTATTAGCATGTTCTGTGATTTTTACAAACATTTGTTTAAAGCCTACTTTTAAATCTTCTACATAGTCTTTTGCGTAAATTTGCTTTCCTTTTAAAACAGGATGATTCATAGAAGGATTCATTTCAATGAAGTCCCGTTCAATCTTCATATCATCTGAGTATTGATTAACAATTTGAGGAACTTTCATTACAGATTTCACTTTTCCCCTTCGTCCAATTCCGCTAATGTCTACATTCTTTCCTCCAAAAAAGAACGGAAGAAGACCTAGAGAACGAACAGATGTATTCAATTTTTGCTGAGCTTTAAAATAGGCATCTTCCTTCACTTCTCTTTCATATGGAACATGAAATAAAGATTCAAGATCAATAAGTACAGGCTGAGAACCATGCGCAATTAAATTTTCTGAATGAAAGTCAACAGCATTCAAAGCATATAAAAGCGCAATTTGGTTACCTAAGTTTTGGTAAAAGGTATGAATATCTATGCCGCTCTTACATTCTTCAAAATTGATATATTCAGCCCACCCATAGTTCTCCCGCTCTAGAACTAACGGCGTTTTAATTTTATAAGACTTATCTTTTATCTCTCCATCTAAGAAAGCAATAAGCTCATTATATAAGCAATCAACTTTCATATTTCGTGGCTTGTAGATTATCGTTCCTTGCTCAACAGAAACTTTCGCTACTTTGCGACCATCTGAATGCGCATCCCCGAGTCCTAGCTCAAATGTCATAATTTTATTGCTTTGTAATGATGAAAAAAATTTATTTGTAATTAGTTTATAATCACTGCTATAGCGATTAAGAAATTCCCCTATAAATTTTTTTACTTTTCTTATTTCATTAGCTATAATTCTTAGCAAACTTGGGTATACTGTAAAGAAATGATAAACGTATGTGCTATCTGTTAATAAGACGTCATTATAGTGCTCATATTTCTCTTTCTTGGTCTCACCAACAAGATTTCCCTGTTCTCTTTGAAGATTCAAATCAAAAACAAGCGTTCTGTAGCACACTTTTAAAATATGTTGTTGAAACTGCTTTTCTATGTTATCTAGAAAACTAGTTTCTTCTAGAATATGTGACGTATGTAATAAATATTGAGGCGACGTTTTTGTAAGATTAATAAAATAAGACGCGATTTTTAAAGAAAAAGCATGAAACATCACTCTTTTATCAATTTGGGAAGAATCAATTTTTTGTTTGGATATTCCCTCAGCAACATTCTTAAATACGCTTAGTTTAAAGGTGGATTTAGAAGTTTCTGTTTTGTACAGTTTTTTTATTTGATCTAATGAATCCACTGAAAGTATATGAGAAATGCTTTCTTTTGCTAAATGAAGATCATTTTTATACACAAGAGCAAGATTTCGTTCGAAAAAAGCATCTTCATTTATATCGTTTTTATTGACTTTTTTCTCTTTACTTATTAAGATGTTGGTTAAGTTATTCATTCCGCTCACTCCTTATGTTTGGAAAGAGAGGTACTGGCATACCCCTCTTTTAAATACAGACGTACACTGACCATATTTAAACGCTATAGTGTTTTATGTAGCTACCCCGTTTACAAAACTACTATCGTTTAAAAACGGCCATCCTAGGAGTTACTAGCACCAGCACGTATGAGTAGGACAAATACTGCATTCCCAAGTAATTGTACACTGATGTCCATCGTTACCTTGTGAAATGCCTCTTTGTTCTGCTCCACCACTAATTTCTTTAAGCGCGATTTCTTCTAACTCCTCTTCTAACTTTCCAGCAAATCCATAAAGTCTTTCTTCCACATCTGCCACCTCCTAATAATTTAGAAATTAATGGGTTTTAAATCCATTTCTTTTACCATCAATTTCTATATTTTTATATTAATACAAATTTTCTCAAAATTCAGCGAAAGGTTTCATTCGGAAAACCGCATTCTTTTTGCGTTCTTTACGATGATAGATTGCAATAATCTACATATTGCTGTTCGGTAACGCAAATATAAAAGAGCAAGAACCTTTAAGAGGATTCTTGCTCTTTTATATTTTCAGCTTGTCCTTTGTATTTCACAAACTTCTAACCGTAATTAATGAATGTTTCGTTGCTTTTATAAGAGCTTCGGTACGGGATTTAACACCGAGCTTTTTAAAAATCCCTGTAAGAATATATTCTACTGCACGCTGACTAATTAACAACTCTGAAGATAATTCTCGATTTGTTAGCCCCTCTGCTACTCCTGATAAAATATATTGCTCTCGTTCATTTAGCGTAAGATCTCTTATTAAGGGCTCTTTTACTGGCTCTGTACCTTGTGCAGATGCAATTTCAGTTCTTCGAAGTTGGCGAAACAGTTCAGTAGGAATGACCGTCTCACCTTGTAAAGCTAATTGAATAGAAGCTATAATCTTTTCCTCTGGAGCAGACTTACTGATAAAACCAACAACTCCCGCTTCAACAAGAAGATTAAAATGGGTTCCAATATCGAAGCCCGTATAAATTAAGATTTTTTCGTTTGGATACTTGTCCAAAATTTGTTTCGAAAGCTCTAAGCCGTTTAAAGTTGGCATATACAAATCAATAAGTAGAATATCATAGCAGCATTCTTCAATGGCTGTGAACGTATCTTTACTATCACCTAAAATATCTACTTCCATCTCACCCTTTTTTTCTAAAATAGCTTTTGTACCTTGAGCAACGCCTATATGATCATCAACTAACAGTATGTTTATCATAAATAAGGTCCTCCACTATTGTTTTGGTGTTTCTTTGTATGCTTAATTCAACTTTAATCAACATGCCTTCTCCAATACTAGAAGAGAGATCAAATTTTCCATTTAAACTATGAGTACGCTCTCTAATCGTTTTAATTCCAAAATGCTCTCTTTCGCCCTTATGTTCACTCATATCCATTCCTATACCGTCATCCTCATATAAAAATAAAAGAGTTGAGCCTTTTTTATAAAGTGATAAAACAATAAACTTAGCTTGTGAATGCTTTCTTGCATTATTTAGTAACTCTTGAGCGATTCGGTAAAGATTTACCGTTATCTCTTCACTGATTTGTTCTTCACCTGCTAAGTTATGAAGAAATTCAATTGAACAATTTCCTTTTTCCTGATGCTTAGACACGAGGTTTTGAATACTGCCTACAAGGCCCATCTCTAGTAAAAAAGGGGGGCGAAGTTCATAACAAGTTTCCCTTATTTGTTGGATATTTTCGAGTAGCTTTCCTCTTATTTTCTGTACTTGATGTTGTGTAGGAGCGTCTTTTTCTAATTCTCTAGCTATAAAAATCAGCTCTTGAAGAATAGTATCGTGGATATCTTGTGAAAGTTTAATTCGTTCATTTTCAGACAGAAAGAAAACGAGCTTGCTCAAAAAGGGAGAATGATTAGCTCTTAATTCGTATCCTTCAATTTCTTTAACAAAATCTTTTGTAAGCATAAATGTTTGTAATGTCATACATGTATAAAGAGCCATTCGGTTTAGCCAACCTACATCATAATAACTCAGTTCAATCTTCTTTTTGCCGTGCTTCAAGTAAATGAAAAGAGAGAAAGAGCGATATTTTCCTACTAAAAAAAGATAGCCAGTGGGGATATTTTTTAGCTTTCCAACTTCAAAATACGTATCTGCTAGGTCAATATGCTCCAAGTCTGCTATCACATCATCTTCTGTCTTAAACACTTTCTCTTCTTCATAGTAATGACACACATACACATTTTGAATGTTCAATACACTTGAAATTTCATTTTTAAGAATGTGCATCAAATTTTCCATATTGTTTTCTTTATAACCTTTCTCTAAAAAGCCAAACAAACTCTTTCCATACTTTGATTCTTCCTTGAACAGTGTCTCAACTTGTTTGACTTTCCTTCTAATCATAACCGAATACCAGATAAGAAGAATGGTTCCCGTTAATACAAGCAGCATATAGTTCTGAATCGTTAATATATCTTTAAAGAGAATATAAAGAAAGATATTCATAAGCAAGAATGGGAATATTACAGCTCCCCATTCTTGCAAACTATTTTTAGTAAAATGCTTCATTTTACACCATCCTTCTTCTAAACGGTAAGTAGCCTGGAAAGTTTCTAATTACTAATAAACATATAAACGGCAAATGTAACAACATATAAAGCAAAGAAGCTGAGCATTATTTTCACAGACTTTTGAGAGACCTTAAAAGTGGAACCTCCTAAACCTTCTGTTAATATCTTTCCGATAAAAATAACCGCTGCTATTCCAAGTGATGCAATCGCTATGATAAAAAATAGTTGTTCCATTACAGTTTCCTCCTTTTAATAACTTCTTGTTTTCTTTGAATAAACATATAAACCGATAAAAGCAGCCAAAATATAAGCAGCAAAGATAGCAGATCCTCCAGCCTGAAGGGCAAAATCACTATATCCCATTTCATAATCAAATGTTTGCATACTAATGCGATAAATAAAAGAGAACGGGAACAGTATCGAAACATTTCCACCTAGAAGAATCGTCATCACGAAGAAAGATAAAACTCCCGCAATCGAAACAACCATGATATTTTTTGTGATAGATGCAAGTAAAGCGGCAATAGGAATAACACATAAACTCAAGACTGTAAACAAAACAGAAGTTAGAAACATTGATAATACGTCATTAAAACTTTGTTCATTTTGAAAGATGATCCATAATGTTGCCAAATGTAAAATATGATTCACAATGGAAATACTAAATAAAACAATAAATGTAGCGACAATCTTTGAAAAAATAAGCTGAAAATTTTTAAACGGATAGGACATCCAATTTAGCATCGTTTTATTCTTAAATTCGATATAAAAATAAAACCCTGAAAAGATAAACACAACAGCTGGTAATAAAAAGGCATACTGATTAAAGACAAACATATAATACTTGGTGGCATCATACTGAGTTGCCTTTAAAAACAGCCCTACTGTATTTACAATATAAGGGAAGAAACTTAGTACAAAAACAAAGTAAATGGATTTTAATCTTTTTAATTTCATAAATTCATTACGCACTAATAAATTCATTTTTCTTCTCCTTTGTTATAAGTTTTAAATATAAATCTTCTAAAGAAAGCGTGTAAGCTTCTATTTCCTCTGCTGAATAGCCATTTTGTTTTAATACGACTCGCAATTGATCAGGTGGAAGAGTTGCAATAAACTCGTGAGTATCTCCATTGCTTGTCACTCTATAGTTTGTAATTTGTTCTTCTATGTCTTTATGGAAGGAAATATGCTTAGGCATCTTATATAGGAAAACTTCCTGATCATTTTTCATAAACTGAGATTCGAAAATAACCTCTCCGCCATTCATAATAATGAGTTCATCAGCCATAAGATTAATTTCACTTAAAAGATGGCTTGATACGATAGCTGTTACTCCTTTGTCACGCACTTCTTTTAACAACATCTCTCTAACTTCCTTAATTCCTTGTGGATCAAGTCCATTTGTTGGTTCATCAAGTAATAAAAGACTTGGATTGTGAGCAATTGCTCTTGCAATGCCTAACCTTTGCTTCATTCCAAGCGATGTTTGAGAAAAAAGCTTATCTCTGTGCTCGTAAAGACCTACCGTATTTAAAATCGAATAAATCTCCTGCTTAGACATTTTCTTTTGAACGTATTTTAAATGTAGAACAATGTTTTCATACAGCGTTAAATTATCATAAAATCCTGGGAATTCGATAATGCTACCAATTGAATTTCTTACGTCTTTTTTTGGGTTTTTATATAGGTTAGATTCATTAAATAAAACCTCGCCTGATGTTGGGGGAAATATACCGAGCAGTACTTTTAACAACGTTGTTTTCCCTGCTCCATTTGGTCCTAACAGTCCATAAATCTTTCCTTTTTCAAATGACAAATCAATGTCTTTTAAAATTTGTTTATCTTTTAAAGAAACGTTAATGTGCTCTGCTTTTAAAATATTAACCATCAACTTTTCTCTCCCTTCGCTTTCCTTTTGTTACTTTTAGTATAGACACGCTAATTTAAATTAAGGGTTGATTTCAGTTTAAATTTCGTTTAAATTTCATTCTATTTTCTTACCACAATAAAAAAAGACTGCCTTCTTAGGCAGCCTTCATTCTTCTTTTTGATAAATCTTAAAAGTAGTACCATTCTTCCCACTTGAAATTTCTTGTATTAATCCCATCTGCTTTACCATAATCTCCACAATGGATAGACCAATTCCTGAACCTTTATGATCTGACTTCGCCTGTAAACCAGGACCTTTATCTTCTACAATAAGGTACTCATGTTTATCATCACTTTCAATACGCACAGATACATATTTTCCATTGTTCGCATGTCTCATAATATTTTGAAACAAGTTATCTAAAATACGCTTCATCCACACTTCATCAATGTTCCAAATTAAACTTTTTTCTAGACCAATATCAACTTCAAATCCCTCTTTTTCAAAAATTGGATACCAGGCTGTTAGCGACGAACGAATAATTTTTAATACATCTACCTTTTTCCTGTTCATAGGCATTTTTTGAGCTGTTAACAAATTAAACGAAGATAAGTTATCAATCAAATCCCCAACAAAACTAATCTTGTTATTAATAATTTCAACAGATTGCTTTCCTTGAGGGGACAAATTTTCTCCACTTAAGGTAAACGTATGCCCTCTTATAATCGTAAGTGGTGTTCTTAAATCATGAGAAACGTCTGAAATAAATTTCTTTCGTAGCTCTTCTTCTTGAATTTCTTTTCTCCGGCTTTCTTTTAATTTCTCTACCATTTTATTAAAAGAAAGCTCCACTTGACCTAGCTCATCTTTATTTTTCACTTTAAATCCTTCTGGAATTCCATCTTTCCCTTCCTTTTCCATGTGGTGTTGGATAAAAATAAGACGTCTCTGAATCCCATAAAAGAAAAACCATGAAACAAAAATAAATAAAGCCCATAGGAATAACAACATCAAATACCATACATATACATATTTTTCACGTAAGATTTTCCACTTCGAGCCTACATATTCTTCAGGAATCTCTAGCATTGCGTAACCGTTTCTTGTCCCGTTACCAAGCTCTTCTTTCAACAAAAGATCGTTCCCCTTACTGCCTTTCTCCATAAATTCAATAGTATATGCAATAGACCATTCTGAATTTGGCGTTTGAGAAGAATCAAAGTATACGTCTCCATCGGTACTAATCCAAACAATTCGCGCTTCCTTATATTCTTTTGAGTTATTAAAAAATGATAGAATATCTTTTACGCTTTTTCCCTGTAAATTTTCTATATCATTTTTCCATTTTGCTTCAACTTTCTGAGGCTCATAATGGATATCAACATTATTGCTTGCCACATTCATAAGAAGGGAATAATAAATAAAATTGACTCCAAGGTAGGAAATAGGAAAAAAAAGGATTGACGCTACAATAATAAGTAGATATTTTTTAGAAAGCTTCATTGTCTAATTCGATACCCAATTCCTCGGATCGTTTCCACTATTTCAGGATTATTTGGGTCCTTCTCAATTTTTTGTCGCAAATGTCTTATATGCACCATAAGCGTTTTATCCCCTTCAATGAATGTTCTTTCCCATACCATTTCATAGATTTGTTCTTTCGTTAAAATTTGATTTGGATGACGAAGCAAATAAAAGAAAATTTTAAGCTGTTTTTCTGTTAATAAAATCTCTTCATCTTTCTCAACATTAATAATACGCTTTTCTTTTATATTTACTTTAAGATGATGGATTTCAATGCAGTCTTCACTTACTTTATCAAAACGCCTTAAAAGAATATCAATCCGGGCTGCAAGTTCTTCAGGATGAAATGGTTTAGTAATATAATCATCCGCAAAATTTAACCCTTTTAACTTGTCTTCAATTGAAGTTCGAGCTGTTTGTAACAAAAGAGGAGTTTCGGCATTTCTTTTTTTAATACGCTGTCCAACCGTAAAGCCGTCCAAACCAGGAATCATAATATCTAACAATACCAAGTCTGCTTTCTCTAAGTATTTTTCGTGATCATATGATGATTTTAACCAAATGATTTCAAATCCTTTTGATTCTAAAAATGCTTTTGTAAAAGTACCAATTTCTGTATCGTCTTCTATGTAGAGAATAGTGTTTGCCAATCAGCTTCCCTCTTTCATTGGAATTTTTAATCTAGCTTACTTTTTATCCTTATTCTAACAAATAAAAAGCGGTATATCTCCTTCTTTTCTATAATAAAAAATGATAGTTAAGCTCTATTTCATATCAGTCAATAAAAAGAATAATTTTTGCCTAAGACTTTTTTACAAACTGAGAGAGATGGTATAGTATGTATGTATACTTATTTTACATATAGGAAAAAGGAGATTAATTATGGAAAAGATTCTTATTTTCGGTCATAAAAACCCAGATACAGACACAATTTGCTCAGCTATTGCTTACGCTGAATTAAAAGCAGCTCTAGGCTTTGACGTTGAACCTGTTCGCTTAGGAGAAGTAAACGGAGAAACTCAATTTGCTTTAGACAAATTCAACACTTCAGCACCTCGTCTTGTGGAGACTGTAGCAAACGAAGTAAACAGCGTAATCTTAGTTGACCATAACGAACGTCAACAAAGTGTATCAGATATTAACGATGTTCGTGTTTTAGAAGTTATTGACCATCATCGTATTGCAAACTTTGAAACAACTGATCCGCTTTACTATCGTGCTGAACCTGTTGGTTGTACAGCAACAATTCTAAACAAACTTTATAAAGAACACGGTGTGGAAATTAAAAAAGATACAGCTGGCTTAATGCTTTCAGCTATTATCTCAGACTCTCTTTTATTCAAATCACCAACATGCACTGAACAAGATGTAAAAGCAGCAAAAGAACTTGCATCAATTGCTGAAGTAGATGCAGAAGAGTATGGCTTAGCTATGCTTAAAGCTGGAGCTGACTTAAGCGACAAAACAATTGCAGAACTTATCACATTAGATGCTAAAGAATTCCAAATGGGTGAGCATCGTGTTGAAGTAGCGCAAATCAATGCTGTTGACACAAACGATGTTCTTATCCGTCAAGAAGACTTGAAACATGCTATGTTAGAAACAATCGCAGAAAAAGGCTTAGATCTTTTTGTTCTTGTTGTAACAGATATTCTTAATAGCAACTCAATGGCGCTTGCAATCGGTAAAGAAACAGAAGCTGTTGAAAAAGCGTTTGACGTTTCTCTTGTTGACGACAAAGCTCTTCTAAAAGGTGTTGTATCTCGTAAGAAACAAATCGTTCCACCACTAACTGAAGCTTTATCATAATAAAAATCCTTGGAGGCCTCTCCAAGGATTTTTTCTATTAAACACCTTATTTTCTCACCAGTTAAGTTTCTCTTTGCAGTGCCTAATAAATAACTGAGGATTTTCCTTTACTAAGTAAGAAAACACTCCTTTTGTTGTATGTAAGTAGAGAAAACCATAGCTTTTTGTTGTAATCCGATACGAGACATCAAGAACAGCTTTAATAGCAAACTGCTCCCCTCCTGCTACAATTTTATCTTCGTAAAGTTCAAGCTGATACTCCAACTCCTCATATTCTTGACGATTATGTTTAATCTTTTTTGTAATATGGATATATGGATGTGAACTAATCATTCTCTTCCTCCTCCCTTACTATCATTCCCCTTTCCAACAAAAACACACAGAAGAGAGCACACCCTAACTCCTTATAGTTTTCTTTTTAATAAAAAGGAAGACCTACAGTAAGCATTAAATGATATTTATGAATGCGTAAAATTTTAAACTACTCTCCTTGGTTTAGTAAAAAAATTCACAAATATTATCTTGGGCTTTTTAATTTCCTGAAAACAGCTCATAACATAAAAGCTAACTAAGATTTATAAAAATGTTCTTCTTATAGGTAACACAAAAAAGCTAGGCATTCAATCATTTGATTCAATGTCTAGCTTTTTCTATTATTATATCTTATACGTAACCTTCGCTCTTCTCCATTGCTCAACCGCTCCACTTCCAGCTAAAACGCCAAAAACAATAAGCAGAAATCCAATAAATTGTGTTATATAAAGCGATTCTCCAAGAAAAAGATAAGACGAAATTAACGCAAAAAATGGATTTAAATTAATAAATACGGCAGATTCGCTTGCTCCAATGTGCTGCATTGCATAATTGTATGTCATATGCCCAAAAGCTGTGGCAAGAAGTGCCGAACCTATAAAAACAAGCCAAATTAAATAGTGGTCTGTTTTCATCGTAGCTAATCCTTGTGGCTCAACAGCAAGGCTAACAAAGAATAAACCAGCTGAGCCAACAATCATAAGCCATCCTGTCATAAGACGGGCATCAATATTTGTTGAGGCTTTTTTAATAAGCACAAAACTGATTGCTTGGGATACCGCAGCTAAAAAGATTTGCACATCACCGTACGATGTACTAATTGCTCCGCCATGTCCTGCTACGAGAGCAAAACTCACTCCAAAAAACGCAAAAAGAATTCCAACTACCTTCATTATGCTAAACTTTACTTTTAACAAAAATAAAGATGCAATAGCTGTTAAGATAGGAACAAGGCCTAGAATTAGTCCTCCGTTCATAGCCGTTGTATTTGTTAGACCGACCGATAGAAAATAGTGGTGACCAACAATATTGAACAAACTCACAACACAAATAAAACTAAATTCTCTAAATGTGAGTTTTCGCACCACTCCTTTTACAGAAAGAAAAAGAAGGACAGCTACACCTGCTACAAAAATCCGGAAAGCAGTCATTGTGACAGGCGCAAATTCATTCACTAAAAGCTTGAGCCAAATAATATTTAATCCCCACATTGCCATTACTGCTACAAGAAGTGCATATACCGTTGTTTTCTTCACTTTTTCACCTGATTTCCCCTTATTCACATATCCAATGTTTATTGTAACTCCTTTCCAGCTTTCCTGAAAGAATGAATTTGACGGACAAAATAAAAAGATGGAAAAAGACCTAGTCTTTTTCCATCAGTGGCCAATCATATAAAAGTTAATGATAAAAGCGATACAAATAATATAAAGAAACGGATGAATTTCTCTATAACGACCTGTTAATAATTTTAGAAATGTATAAGAAAGAAAACCAAAAGCAAGTCCGTCCGCAATACTAAACGTAAGAGGCATCATAACAATTGTTAAAAATGCGGGAATAAGCTCTGTGAAATCTTCCATATTAATATTTTTAATATCACTAAGCATAAGCGCTCCAATAATAATAAGCGGAGGTGCTGTTGCAACGGTTGGAATAAACTGAATAAGAGGAGCTAAAAACAGGGTCAGTAAAAATAAAACAGCTACTGTTAACGATTTTAATCCTGTTCGGCCACCTTCCGTAATTCCTGTCGCATTCTCAATATATGTGTTAAGAGCTGTACTTCCAAATAAAGCACTTGCCATCGTACCGATAGAGTCTGCTGTTAACGCCCGATTTAAATTAGGAATCTTTCCATTCTCATCTTCTAATCCTGCTTTACGCGACAGCCCGATGAGTGTTGCTAATGTATCAAAAAGTTCAACAATTGTGAATGAAAACACAATAGAAAAGATACCGTATGCAAATGCTGCTCCAATATCTAGCTTCATAAAAGTCGGCGCAACGCTCGGTAGATGGAGGGTGAACACATCACTTACATGAGTTGGAAGACTTTGCACACCTGTGATCATGGCAAGAAGCGTTGTTAAGATAATCCCTAATATAATGGCACCTTTCATCTTACGCGCCATAAAAACAGCAGATAACAAAACTCCTATTAGCGCAACGATAGGGCCTGGACTTGCTAACTTTCCTAACCCAACAAAGTTAGAATCGTCTCCCACGATAATTCCGGCATTTTTCAATCCAATAAAGGCCACAAAAAGCCCAATCCCAACTGTAATTGAAGACTTTAGCACAGAAGGAATAGCATCAATAATCTTCCCTCTTATCCCTGTTGCGGTGAGGATGAAGAAAATGACCCCTGAAATAAAAACAGCTCCTAGTGCTGTTTCCCATGAAAGTCCTTCTCCGATTACAACGGAATAAGTAAAAAAGGCGCTGAGTCCCATTCCAGGACCTGTAACAACCGGGAAGTTCGCCCAAAGAGCCATGAGAAGAGTACTAAAGGCAATAGCAAAAATTGTAGCTGCTAATGCTGCCTCTTTTGGCATTCCTGTCTCTGATAAAATAAGCGGGATTACAACGATAACATAACTTACAGTCATAAATGTTGTCAGGCCTGCCAACATTTCTTTTTTTACCGTCGTGCCTCGAGCAGATAGCTCAAAAAAACGATCCAAAAAAGCGAAAGAATCATTTGATGACTCTGGCTTTTGCTTTTCCAAATTCTTTCACTCCTTTTTTGCTGAAAGAAAAAAAGAACGGAAATATCCGCTCTGACATTTCATACGTATTGCGTTATATTATAATAAGAAAAAAAGAGATTTACTAGGGAAATAAGAGAAGTCTTTATTTTCAAATATTACACACAGCGTTGTTAGAGAAAGGATATTCTACATGTCATTTTATTCAAGTCCCATTCGCTTACTCATTACACTCATACTTGCTGTTGTTGGAGGTACTATATTTTCATTTTTTCACATTCCACTTTCCTGGATGCTTGGCTCATTAACAGCGACGCTCATCTTCTCACGATTTTCATCTTTTCCACTTCTTTGGCCTGTTCAATTGAGAAATGTAGGGCTTCTTTTGATTGGCTATATGCTTGGTCGCTCGTTTACAAAAGAAACGCTACTTCGTATGATTCATCATCTTCCATCAATGCTTCTTCTAACGATTCTTATTTTAGTATTTAGCAGCATCCTTGCTTATTACGTTTCAAAGGTAACAAATATTAATTTAAAGAGTACTTTAACAGGCAGCATTCCTGGAGGTCTTTCTCAAATGATTGTGCTTGGGGAAGAGTTGAAGGGAATTGATTTAACTGTTGTGACATTCATTCAGGCAACAAGGCTTATGGCCGTTGTTTTCACAGTTCCATTTTTGGCTTCTTTTTTTAGCAATCAAGAACGAACACCAATAAAAAGTATTTTAACTACTTTCTCGCTTCATGATCTCTTTACATACATAGGGCTTCTTTTAATTGGTTTGCTATGTGCTATAGCCGGAAAATATTTTAAACTTCCCACACGCTTCTTACTTGGCCCTATTTTAACAACTGGTATTTTTGTTATTGCAGGCGGGACAGCTCCACATCCCCCTGATCTTATTACGGATGGAGCTCAACTCTTAATGGGTACATATCTTGGACTCATTTTAAAACCAAACAAACTCCCACATAAAGCTCGCTTTAGTTTTTTTGCCATTTGCACAGCTTTTTCACTTATTTTGTTTTCTTTTCTTTCCGGAATGCTTCTTTTTTTATTTTTTGACATTCCTATAACAACTGCTTTCTTAAGTGTTGCGCCTGGAGGAATGGCTGAAATGGCCGTTGTAGCAGAAGAAGTTAAAGCATCACTAGCTGTTGTAACAAGTTTTCAACTGTTTCGCATCTTATTTATTTTATTTCTTATGCCCCCATTTCTAAGGTGGCTCTTTAAACAAGCTTTTTTCAAGCGTTTAGAACAACGGACAGACAAACAAAGAACATAAGTAAAAACCCCGCTTCTTTCCAAGTAGAAGTGGGGCTTTCCCAAAATAACAAAAGATGGGGATTTGGGTGTAGGGAACCTCAGTATGTATACTGAGAGATAAGATAAATCTTCAGGAGACAATCTAATCTTGTTTTTATAATAAAAGAAACTCTCTTTTCTCTCTACTTTTATGTAAGAACTTCTAACATATTTATTCTCTTTTTGTTCCCTCTCCTCTCTTTTTCACTTAATATAATAGAAAATAAATTTCTTCATGTCATTTTCTATAACGTTATATAAACAGAGAAAGTTAATTTTTTTATAAAAATATGAGTAAAAAAGTCATATTCTCCACATACTACCTTTAATACTTTGAATAGAAGGTGAGAAAAGTGAAAAAGATGGTAGTTAAAGTTGCTGCCTCTCTGTTTATTTTGTCATGGACAATGGTTGCTCCTGTTGTATACGAAACAATGTCACATCACACACTAGCAGCAGGAGATATAAAAGGAAAATGGGAAAACACTCAAAGTGGAACAATGATGGAACTAACACCTAGTGGACAACTCCTTCGCTCAGGCGTTAAAGTTGGTAAATATCAAATTGTCAGTGCAACAGAACTTCAGCTTTCAACAGAAGCTGGGGTACGTACTGTTAAGTATGAATTGGAAGGCAACACATTAAAATGGGGTAAGCATTTAGAAGAAACATTTAAACGTGCTCAATAAAAGAGGAAGTGGCTTAAGCCGCTTCCTCTTTTTCTAATAAAATAATTAGCCCCATCATAAGGACAGTTGTCACAATACTTAACGTTACAATAAAGGAAGTTGAAGCAGTAGCAATAGCACTTATATCCTTCACTGAAAAGTAGAAGATTGAAAGAAGAATAATAAAGAATGGCAAAATAAAAAAGGAAACAAGTGGTCTTTTTGATTTGACTCTAATCCAACGATATAAGGTTTCAACGATAACGCTTCCTGTCAGCATAATTAAGCCAAGAAAATAATAAGAAATAGCACTCGGGCTTTTTATGGCATCTTCCACAATTATTGAAAGGAACTTTGCTAATGAAATATGTACAACAATACCAATACTAAAGCCAGCAATGAGCTCCCACCCTTTATATTTCAAGGTTGAAAAGCGATTTATAATTAGTCCAAGAGAAAAATAGATTAAAAACAGAACAACGAACCATATATAATATAAAGAAGGAAGATTTCCGGAAAAAAGCTCGATTAAAAAATTCATTCCCACTTTTAATACTTCAATAAGCACGCTTTCCACTCCTTTAAATTAAGATACGTTATGAAGAATACTTGTGAAACTTACTGTAATTGTCGTTCCTTTCCCAACTTCGCTTTCTACATTAATTTCCGCGCCGTGTAATTGTGTAATTTGTTTAGATATCGCCATCCCAAGACCTGTTCCATAGCCCCGCTCTTCTGTGTTTGTTCCCCGGTAATAGCGTTGAAACAGGTTAATTTTTGTCTCTTCGCTCATTCCTGAACCATTATCTTTCACGCTAATGAAAACATCCTCTTTTGTAGCCAAAATAGACACCCACACATCTGTACCTTTCTCATTATGCTTAATGGCATTTGCAATAATGTTTTCTAACACACGCTGAAATAAAGCTTGATCAATAGAAACATAAATAGACTCTTGATAACTTTCAAAATGAAGGTGTTGGCCATGACTTGGATCATTAATAAACGAAATGACACAGCGCCTTACAAATTCATTTAATTCTACCTGTTCATAGTCAAGTGAGATTTGATCATTTTGAAGTCTGTACGTTAGATTCAAATCATTAATAAGCTCAGACATATACGCTCCTTTTTGTAGAATTGTCCGAGCAAACTTTTGAGTCTCTTCCTTACTCCAATTATACTGCTCATCTGCTACAAGAAGCTGTGCATATCCGTTAATCGAAGCAAGCGGTGTTTTTAAATCGTGAGAAAGCCCTGTAATCCATTCTTCGCGCATCTCGTCAATCCGAAGGCGCATTTCTTTATTATAACGAAGCTTTTCAGTTAAATGGGCAAGAGATGTGTTGACTTCCCTAAAAAGGCGATATGACCTTTTTAACTTTCCATTTTTCTTAAAAGCTTTGCTTTCTTTTCTCTTTGTTAACGGTTCTTCATACTTACCGTAGGCTAAATTATGAAGCCATTCCACCATATGTAGTGTTGGTTTTGTAAGACGCCTTGAATACCAAAGGGCAAAGAGGATCCACATCATTAAAATAATAACGGCTACAAAAATAAAGATGTGTATGGCATATTCTTCAAACGATTGAGCATTGCTATATGGAAATTGAATCTGGGTATCATGCGGGACATTTACAACCCATGTTCTTCCTGTATCTTTATCATAGCGAGAAGAAATGTCTGTTTCATATCTTGCATCATATGTGGCATTAGTTGTTAAATCTTCTAAAGTATATTGATCCTTACTATAAATAGTTTTATTGAAGGAGAATTCCTCTTCTCCATCTTTGCTAAACACTTGAAGAGAGGCATCGTTTTCTCTTAACTCTTTTTTTAACTGTTCTGGAAGTATCAACTCGCCTTCTACAACTTTTCCATCCTGTTTAGCTTTTTCAATCCATTGCTCAGCTTTTGGTTTTTCACCGTAAAGAAGCGTATACTTCTCACTGCTTCCTCGATAAAGAAAAAGTTGATAGTTTGACTCAGTTCTTCTTTCCCATTTATCTGCAAGTTCTGCTGGATTGTAGCGTGTTGGAACATCACTAGGAGTATAAAAAGAGGCTTTTACATGCCCTTTATTATCTAATACTTGGAGCCAGCCTCCATGTTCTTTAATAGCATCTAAATATTTTTGGCTGAATTTTACTTCTCCTTCTCCTTCCTCCATAAAATCTCCCATGTATTCAAGGCCACCTCTAGCAAAATCTCGCTTCATTTCATACTCTCCCATACCAAACCCAAGAAACATAAAAGCACCAAAAGTAACAAGAAGAACTAGTATCATAGAAAGTAACGATTGCCATCCATAATGGAAAATAAACCTTCCTTTTAATTTCATGACAAAGTTCCTTCTGTCATAAGCTTATAGCCAAGTCCTCTTACCGTTACTAGATGTTTTGGCTTACTTGGATTTTCCTCAATTCGTTCCCGAATGCGACGAATATGAACCATTACCGTGTTTTCATCACCTTCAATAATCCGTTCGTTCCATACTTTCTCATAAATTTGCGCTTTGCTAAACACTTGGTTTGGATGCTTACAAAAAAAGAGAAGAAGCTGAAAAACTTGAGCAGGACACTCTATTCTTTGCCCTTTTACTGTAAGCTCTCCTGCTCGTTCACAAAGCACAACATTTCCAAATGAAAACTGTTCTTGCTCACGTGTGACTTCTGCTTCATTTAACCCACGACGTCTTAGCTGTGCTTTAATACGAGCCACCACTTCAAGTGGATTAAATGGTTTTGTAATATAGTCATCTCCTCCAATCGCAAATCCTGTTAATTTATCAAGATCTGACTGACGTGCCGTTAAAAATAAAATAGGGGCATTTGTAAGCTGTCTAATTTGCGGACACAAATCAAATCCAGAGCCATCTGGAAGCATAATATCTAACACAATTAAATCAAACTGTTCTTGCTTACAATATGAAAACGCGTCCTTTACGTTATGAGCTATTTTAATATTTGAAAATCCTTCTTTCTTTAGCACAACACTAAGCATTTCTGTTAAAGCCTTCTCATCATCAACAAGCAATATTTTTTCATTGTTCATCACTAACACTCCTTGGAACATTATTCCTAATAATCCAATCGTAGCATTATCCTAAAAAATTGAGAATTACTTTTTATGACTATTTAACCATAATTAAGGTATTGTTAAGCTAGTAGTTGAAGGCTGGTAATGTTCATACGATATAGTGGAGTTAGAACTTATATAAAGGAGATTAAATATATGAAAAATGCTCTTTCCCCTCTCAGAGGTGCTGAACGAATTTCTTCTGTTGATACAATGAGAGGCTTTGCGCTCTTTGGAATTTTGCTTGTTAATATGCTCATTTTTCAATATGGACTATTTGGTGAATATGAATATATTGAAACATCTCAAGGATTGGAAAAGATTTCAGCCTCCTTCATTAATATTTTTGGTACTGGAAGCTTTGTAACCCTTTTTTCTTTTCTATTTGGATTTGGTGTTATGATTTTAAGAGATCGAAGTCGAGAAAAAAAGCGACGTTTTTGGACCGTTTACTTACGTCGTCTCCTTCTTCTTCTCGCATTTGGACTTTTACATGGAACTTATATTTGGGAAGGCGATATTTTAACATCTTACGCTTTATGTGGCTTTTGTTTATTTTTGTTTCTCTGGTGCAAACCAAAAGTATGGCTTACAATTGCTCTTGTGATTATCGGTTTAATGAGCGCTTTTTCATTTATTCCTGTTGAAGAAGGAAGTGAAGATACTCTTGTAACAAGTCCTTCCTACCTTGCACAAGAAAAAGAGGTATATTCAACAGGCTCTTATAGTGAAGTTGTTCATTTTAGAAACAATAGTATGCCTTTTGAAGATACAAGCGATGGAGAGATGATTGCTTTTGGTTTCTTTAGTGTTCTTGCTTCTCTTCCTATGTTCTTTTTAGGAGCGTATGTTGCAGCTAAAAGGTGGCTACATGAAGCAGATCGCTATGTTTCTCTTTATAAAAAAATGTGGTGGATTTCTCTTCTTATTGGATTTCCATTAAAGATCGTCCCACAATTTATGCAAAATGAAAGTTTAGAAGGTCTTAGTGCTTCATTAGGAGCTCCTCTTGTCGCCATCTTTTATATTTCAAGCATTGCTCTTTTAACCTATAGTAAACGATGGAAAAAACTATCAAATGCGTTAGCTCGAGCTGGAAAACTTTCTCTAACAAACTATCTTTCTCAATCCATCTTCTTCACCTTCCTTTTTTATGGATATGGATTTGGATTATTCGGCAAAGTAGGGGTTACAAGCGGTATCGTATTTACCATTGTTTTCTTTACGATTCAGCTTTTCCTTAGCAAACTGTGGCTCCAGTTCTTCATCATTGGACCTTTGGAATGGATTTGGAGACTTTGGACATATTTGAAGATTCCTAGCATTAGAAAAAAGAAAACAAAGCGGCCTACGCAAATTTCCGCTGGTTTGTAATCTATCTTTCTATTTACAAAAAAGCATCTTTCTTTTATGATGTGTATAAGCGAAAAAACTGTATAGTATAACGCACTAGGGGTGCTAATTAGCTGAGATGTGAACTTTTGTTCCGATCCCTTATAACCCGATCTAGATAATACTAGCGTGGGGAAGTGTAGCAATATACGACTTTTATGTTGATTGACTCTACATTTTTGTCTATGTGACTGCATCTTCCTTAAGATGCAGTTTTTTTGTGTTTATAAACTTTTAGGAGGAAGTAGAAATGAATGAACAGCTTTGCGGAACAAGCAGAATCTATGGATGTCGCTTCTCTCTTTATCCAATGTGCGATAACTTTATTGAAGTGATTAAAACGGTGCTAAGAGAGGTTGATACATCAAAAGTATGGATTAAAACGGATAATGTGAGCACATGTGTACGCGGACGGAATGAACATGTTTTCGATGTTGTAAAAGCTATTTATCTTCACGCAGCTAAAACAGGTGTTCACGTTGTATTGAATGGTTCTTTCTCTGTTGGTTGCCCTGGAGACTCTGAAGGTGATGTTTACTTATCCGAAGATGATGTGCTCTTAAACGAGGAGAAAAGCAAGGATATTTCGATTGAAACAGCTATGCAGTTCGCTCTTTATCCGATGGGGATTTCCCACTACATGGACGTAATTATGGATGGCGTTAAAACAGCAAAAGACGAGGGAGTATTTGTTGCTGGTGTTCACTATGCAACACATCTTGATGGAGATACACACACTATTTTCCGGACAATTAAGGATGCTTTTCTTTCTTCCCAAAAAGAAGCAAGTCACGTTGTGATGACCGTCAACTTATCAGCAAACAGCCCTTCAACAAAAAGAAAGCCTGGTGATGGAAAATGACAAAGAGCTGGAAACTAAAAGAAATTGTCGTAATGTCTGCATTAGCTGTTGTGTTTGCTGTTGTGTACCTTCTTTTCACACAGCTTGGAAATGTGTTGTTCGGAATGTTCGGACTCTTAGGATATGAATTTATTTTCGGAATATGGTTTATTGTTTCAATTATTACAGCATATATCATTAGAAAACCAGGAGCAGCCCTCATTTCAGAAACAATTGCTGCTGCTGTTGAACTGCTGATTGGAAATGCCTCAGGTCCTCGTCTTCTTTTAACAGGAGTTGTGCAAGGAATAGGCCCTGAGCTTGTATTCGCAGCTACTGGTTGGAAACGATACTCACTGCCGATTCTTATGCTAGCTGGTATGGGAGCCTCTGTAACAAGCTTTATCATGGGCTATTTCTTGTCAGGCTACAATGCTCTTGATCCTTCTTATGTTAGTACAATGCTTGCTGTCCGACTTGCCAGCGGAGCTCTTCTTGCTGGTTTACTTGGTAAATGGTTAAGTGATCAACTGGCAAACACAGGGGTTTTAAATGGTTTTGCTCTTGGAAAAGAACGTAAAAAACGGGTGGGAACAAAAAATGATCGAAAATCAACTGCCTCTTAAAGTTAAAAATTTAAGTTTTTCATTTGAAGAAGATGAAGAAAAAAAGCTACAGAATATTTCCTTTTCAGCGTCTAAAGGTGACAGTATTTTTGTATTAGGCCCAAGTGGTGCAGGCAAAAGTACTCTCACGCTTTGTCTTAATGGATTATATCCAGAAGCTGTTGATGGTAGTTTGAAGGGAGAGGTACAGATTTTTGGAAGAGATCTTTCTTCCTTTGAAGCCGGAGAAGCCTGCCAACGCGTAGGGGTAGTATTTCAAAATCCAGATAATCAGTTTTGTATGTTAACGCTTGAAGATGAAGTTGCTTTTGGGCTTGAAAATATTAACTATCCAAAAGAAAACATGGAAGAGCGTATTGATGAAATACTCTCTCTTGTTGGACTTCTTCCTTATAAACAAAGCTCTATTTCAATTCTATCTGGAGGTCAAAAACAAAAGCTAGCACTTGCTTGTGTGCTCGCTCTTCAACCAGACATTCTTATTCTAGATGAACCAACTGCAAATCTTGATCCTGCTTCAACGAAAGAACTTGTTTCACTCGTCTCAACGCTACAGGAGGAATATAAATTTACGCTTTTAGTTATTGAACATAAATTAGATGATTGGGTTCATCTCATAAAGCGCTGTTTAGTTTTTAATAAAGATGGCGAAATGATTCTTGATACTTCGTTAGAAGACTGTTTTAAACATCATTATGAACTTTTGATTGAACACGGGACATGGATTCCACATATTAGTTCTCTTGCCTATACAGGAATTGAACAAGGCTGGTACAAAAAAGGCGCTCTCCCACTTTCAATGGAAGAGTTTCTAAAAGGACTTCAGTCTTCTCCTCCCTTTTTCAATAGGAAGAAAAAGAAAAGAGAAAAAGAAACGCTTATTGATGTTCAAGATGTTTCTTTTTCTTATCAAAAGAAAGAGCCTTTCCTTCTTAACAATCTTTCGTTTAAGATTGGCCGAGGTGAAATCGTAGCTCTTGTTGGAACAAATGGCGCTGGAAAGTCTACGCTCTCCACCTTGCTTTCTCGTTTAAAAAAACCTTCTTCAGGTCAAATTTTATTAGAAAATAAGAATTTAAAAGAATGGGATGAAAAAACACTTCGTCAAAAAACAGGCTATGTTTTTCAAAACCCTGAGCATCAGTTCGTAACAGATAGTGTTTTTGAAGAAGTAGCATTTGGCCTTCGGCTGCAAGGTTTACTAGAAAAAGAGATAACAGAGAAAACGAAACATGTGCTAGAGGCGTTCCGACTTCTGCATGTTAGAGATCAAAATCCCTTTTCACTAAGTCAAGGTCAAAAGCGACGCTTAAGTGTAGCAACAATGCTTGTCGATGAACAATCCTTTTTAATTTTAGATGAGCCAACATTTGGACAAGATGCACAAACAACAAAAGAGCTTCTAACCCTTTTGGATCAGCGTGTTAAGGACGGGACAACAGTGCTTTTAATTACTCATGATATGGAGCTTGTTCACGAAAAAGCTGATCGGGTTCTTGTCTTACATGAAGGAAAGTTGCTTTTTAACGGAAGAACAGAAGTGCTTTGGAGAGAACAAGATTTGCTTCAAAAAGCCAATCTTGACCTCCCGCTTGAAATAAAAGTCCAATGTGCGCTAGAGAAAGATGGTGAACTCCTTGCAACTTGAAGAGATTAATCCTGCTATAAAAGGACTTGTTGTTTTGCTTTCTGTGATTTTTTTATCACTCTTTTTGACAGTGTGGACGCCTTTATTATTTTTTATCCTCACCGTCTTAGCCACATTTGCATTTGGCAAGGTTTCTTTTAAAAGATGGCTCCTTGTTCTGCTTCCTTTTCTGCTTGTGGCTTTTGGCTACTTGTGGACTTCTATCGTTTTTGCAGACGAAGAATTTAAAACAGGGAGCAAGGTTATCGCTCATTTTTGGTTTATTACGGTTACAGAGACAACGCTTCAAAATGGACTTAGCCTCGCTTTAAGAGTGCTTGGTTTTGCCTCCCTCTCACTGTTATTTATTTTTACAACAGATAAAACAGAGTTGATGTTAAGTCTTATGCAGCAATGTAAGCTGCCCCCTAAATTCGCTTACGGTATACTAGCAGGTTATCGCTTTCTACCTCAGATGAAAGATGAGTTTCAAACCATTCAAAATGCTCATCGTATTCGTGGAATTAAACGAGCAACAACGCTTAAAGACCGAATTCATCAGTTGAAGCGTTATATTATTCCTCTTTTAGCAAGCGCTATTCGTAAAGCAGAACGAACAGCACTTGCTATGGAGTCAAAAGGATTTACAGGGGCGAAAGGACGCGTTTTTTATAAAACAACGTCTATCAAAAAGAAGGATGTCATTTTCCTTCTCTCTACTTTCCTCGTGATGGCCATTTGCTATTATGCTCCTAAGCTTTTTCACTTTACGTTTTAACACAAAAAGGAGCGATTTCTCATATGAGAAATCGCTCCTTTTGTGTTACATCATCATTCGTTTTCCTTCTTTTAGCTCTACTTCTTGTTTAAACTCTTTTCCTTCTCGCTTGCCTTTTACCCGAATAAAGTAGTAAATATAACAAGCAATGAAAAAGCCGCCTCCCCAATAAAGAGCTAGTCGTTGTTCTCCATCAAACGCCATGCTTGCCATAACGATAAGATTTGCAATTAAAGCAACTGCGGGTAAGAATGGATAAAGCGGAGTTTTGAACTTTAAATCTTCTACTTTTCCGCCTTGTTGCACATATTTCTTTCTAAACGCTAGATGTGACCAGGTAATAGCAATCCAACCAATTTGCGCTCCTAACCCTGCAAGTGACAGAAGCCAAACAAATACGGTTTCTGCTGCAAAAACGCTTGAAAGAAGCGATAAGAGTGCTACAGCAAGTGTAATCAGCAACGCATTCATTGGAATCCCTTTTTTATTTACTTTAGCAATCGCAGGGCTTGCCATTCCTTCTTTAGAAAGCGAATAAAGAATACGCGTTGCTGCATAAAGACCTGAGTTTGCAACAGACAAAAGTGCAATTAAAATTACGAAGTTCATAATATCTGCTGCATACGGTACTCCAACTTTATCTAATACAGCCACGAACGGACTTTCAACAACGCCAGCCTGCTCTCTTGGTAATACTCCTGCTACGATAACTACCGAAAGAACAAAGAAGAAAAGCGTTCTCCATACCGTTTGTCGAATGGATTTTGGAATTGTTTTTTCAGGATTTTCACTTTCTCCTGCCGCAATCCCGATAAGCTCTGTTCCTTGAAACGAAAAGTTTACGCTAATCATAGTAATAAGAAGAGCTGTTACGCCATTCGGAAAAAGACCGTCACTAACAAAGTGAGAGAAAAACGGTGCACTTTCTCCACCTTTCATGTCTACAAGCCCAAACATTGCAGCTCCTCCGACAATAATAAATAATAGAATGGCTAATATCTTAATACTCGAAAAGACAAATTCAGATTCCCCAAATGCTTTTGCTGACAAAGCATTTAGTAAAAAGACAACAACAGTAAAGATTAAACACCACATCCAAATTGGCGAATCTGGAAACCATCGTTGCATAAGCTGTCCTGATGATAAAAACTCTAGGGCAACCGTTACCCCCCAACCTAGCCAGTATAGCCAGCCAATAGCGAATCCCGTTGCAGGACCAATAAATTTTGTAGCATATGTCTGAAATGATCCTGACTCAGGCATTGCAACAGACAACTCACCTAAACAAACAAGGGTTAAGTACATTACAAGCCCACCTACTAAGTATGATAAAACCGCACCTAGTGAACCTGCTTGGTTAATTGTATATCCTGATCCTAAAAAGAAGCCTGTTCCAATACAGCCTCCTAAGGAAATCATAAACAAGTGTCGGGCTTTCATTGTTCTTTGTAAGCCATTATTTTGTTGTTCATTATTACTCATGAAAACACTCCTTTAACCATATTCAAAATAATGAATAGGTTATACATAAAATAAGCTCATTTCTCTATTCTACTGAACTTGAAAGAGAAGTTCTAGAGGTAAATAAATAGACTGAATATTAGTTTATTTGAATAATTTTACACTTGGTTTTTTTCTCATCACAAATAGCCGGTAAAAAGGCAGTACAGCACATTTTCCACCGGCACTCCACTTCTTCTTCTCTCACAACAATTACATCATTATACATAACAAGCGAATTTTTATTAAGGGGCTAACGAACTAGAAACTAAATCTATTCATCACTCTTCATTTATTTTTATGCTTCTTTTTTTGTAAAGAATCAATATGCCCAATGATAAGAATTAAAATAGCGAAAAATAGGTTACTATACGAAGATAGTGAAATACTCTCCATCCAGTCGTCTACAATGGAAAGAGATCCATAAAGAAAGAGAAGTTCTACTCCATACTTTAAGAGAACGGTTACTTTAGACTTTGCAGAGATTGCTGTGATTATAATCTTCAATAGATACTCAAAAAGCTCTAAAAATCCACTTACAAAAGAAAGAAGTAAAATAAATAAGCAAACAGACCAAATAGAGTCATAACTTGAGTTTGAAATATGAAAAAAACCAACTGTTCCAAATAAAACACTAAAGAAGATGATACTCGCTGAAAATAAGACGAGAAGTACAATTAAAGTTATAGCAATAATATGGCTTCTTACGCTTTTTGAATTTCTCTCCATAGTTTCCCTCCTAACCATTATTTTAATCCTTATTCTTCTTTCTTCACAATAAAAATAGACACGGCTGTATGCCGTGTCTTATTTTTCTCTTCTGGCGAAATCGACGAACTGGAATTTATCAAGGCGATGTCTTGATTCGGTGTATTGAAAAAGAGTCGCATCTTCAAGATAAACATAGTTGCGCACAACAACAACGTGGTCATATCCTTTTAAATCTAAATATGCGTAGTCTTCTTCTGTGCATTTTTCCACAACAAACTCTTTTTTGGCAAAACTGATAATCAACCCTAAGTCTTTCTCTAAATACTCGTAAATAGAATTCTTACAAATCTCAACTGTCAATTGCTCAACAATACTTTGTTTGAAGTAATCTTTGTCTAAAATAACATTTTCTCCATCAAAATTTCGTGAGCGGACAACTTGCCACACCTTCTCTCCTGATGAGAGTTCTAACACTTTTTCTAAAAATGCGTTCCCTTCCATTTCCGTAAGCTCGTTTACTTTTGTTTTAGGTGGATTACTCATCTCTTTAGAAAGCTCTTTAAAGCTAACAAGGCCTGAAATAGGGAGGTTAAATTGTGTCATATCCAGAACAATAGATCCCTTCCCACGAATCTTTTGGATATAGCCATTTTGAGCTAACAAGTTTAACGATTTACGAATTGTTTCTCTTGATGTTTTATAATGTTCGGCAAGTTCGTGCTCTGACGGAAGTTTGTCACCTGGCTTGTACTCCCCTCTTTTGACGTCCTGTACAATATTTTGATATATACTCATATATTTATTTTCTTTCATTTTCATCACCATTATAAAGTGTAATTGTTGTTCATTACGTATGGCAATAGCTATTATTACTTTTTAGAAAGATAAACAACTGATTCATAAGGTCGTAACGTTATTGTTCTTTGTAATGAAGGAGCATCATGATAGTTTCCTAACAGAAGCTCACCATTTCCTATCACACTTTCAGGTAAAGAAAATGATTGTTCTTCACTATAAAAGTTATTGAGTACAACAAGCTGTTCTTCTTCTGTATTACGTGTATAAGCAAAAATCCGCTCATCATCTCGTAATAATAGCTTATAATCACCTTCTGTAATTATGTTGTACGTTTTTCGAAGTTCTATCAACTTTCGATAGTGATAAAAAATGGACTCTTCATCTTCTAATGCTTCTTTCACATTAATACGCTCATAGTTCGGGGCAAGTGAAATCCATGGCGTGCCTGTCGTAAAACCACCATGCTTATCATCATTCCACTGCATTGGCGTCCTCGAGTTATCCCGAGACTTTTGCTTTAAAATGGCCAGAATCTCTTCCTCTGACCATCCTTCTTCCTTTTTTTCTTTAAACATATTCAGTGATTCAACATCGCGATATTGTTTAATATCACTAAAATAGGAATTTGTCATTCCAATCTCTTCACCTTGATAAATGTATGGTGTTCCTTTCATCATATGAACAACAGTTGCGAGCATTTTCGCTGATTCTTTATGGTATTCTTGATCATTTCCATAGCGGGAGACAACTCGCGGCTGGTCATGGTTGCACCAAAAAAGTGCATTCCAGCCGTCCCCTTTGTCCATATATTCTTGCCAGTGTGAGAGGATTTCTTTGAGCTGTAAGAAATCAAACGGTGCATTGCTCCATTTCTCACCATCTTTATAATCAACTTTCAAATGATGAAAGTTGAAAGTCATATTTAGCTCCTGTCTTTCTGGATTCGTATACTTTACACATTCCTCTGGAGTTGTTGATGACATTTCTCCAACCGTCATTACGTTATATTTTGAAAATACCGTTCTATTCATTTCATTCATATATTCATGAACACGCGGGCCATCTGTATAATATTTACGGCCGTCTCCATTATCATCATCTAAAAAGCGCTGATCTTTTGAAATTACATTAATAACATCAAGACGGAAACCATCCACACCTTTTTGAAACCAGAAGTTCATCATTTTATAAACTTCTTGTCGTACCTTTTCATTTTCCCAGTTTAAATCAGCTTGGGTAACATCATAAAGATGTAAATAATATTGGTTGCTACCTTCGTCATATTCCCATGCAGATCCACCAAACTTGGATTTCCAGTTCGTTGGTGGCCCCCCTTCTTTGCCGTCTTTCCAAATATAGAAATCTCGATAAGGATTAGAGGGATCTTTCTTTGCTTCTTTGAACCATTTATGGGTTGTTGATGTATGATTAACAACAATATCCATAACAATTTTTAATCCTTTTTCATGAGCTTGAAAAAGAAGTTCTTCGAAATCTTCCATTGTTCCATAGGGTTCGTAAATTTTATAATAATCACTAATATCGTAACCGTTATCATTTTGAGGTGATTCATAAATTGGGGTTAGCCAAATAACATCAACACCTAATGTTTTTAAGTAATCAAGCTTTTTTGTAACCCCTTTAAGATCGCCAACTCCTGTTCCTTCTGTATCATAAAAACTTTTAGGGTAGATTTGATAAACTACGGCTTTTCTCCACCATTCATGTTTCATAACCTTTTATCCTCTCCTCTTTTTATCTCTTTATTGGCTTATAGAACGTTTTACTTCCACTTCTTTTCGCTTTGCAAACTTCCCCATTACAAGGGTTAGTAAAAACGGAACAACAATGCTTATGCCCATTCCCATGAAAAAGACAGGCCAAAATGATGGCATAATAGAGAAAAAGGCTGGTAAGCCTCCAACTCCAACAGATGAAGCTTTAACAAGGTTTGTTGCTAACACTACCCCTCCAATAGCAGAACCGATAATTGCCGCAATAAAAGGATAGCGGAAACGTAAATTAACTCCAAACATAGCTGGTTCTGTAACACCTAAGTAAGCAGAAAGAGATGAAGCACCTGCAAGACCTTTAACTTTTTCATTTTTCACAACGAGCATCATTGCAAGAGCCGCTGATCCTTGAGCAATATTAGAAAGAGCAAGCATAGGCCACAAGAAAGTTCCGCCAATTGTACCAATAAGCTGAAGATCAACTGCTAAAAACGTATGATGCATTCCTGTAATAACAAGCGGTGCATAAAGCCCTCCGTATACAAGACCTCCAACAATCGGAGCTTTATCAAATAAATAAACAACTCCGTCTGTAATAAGGCCACCAAGACTCATTGTGATTGGACCAATAATAATAAAAGATAAGAACCCCGTTACTAAAAGAGCTACTGGAGCTACCACTAACAGTTGAATTGCATCTGGTATTCTTTTTCTTAAGAAACTTTCAATTTTAGCAAGAACGTACGAAGCTACTAACACAGGCAGAACTTGCCCTTGGTAGCCAACTTTCTCAATTTCAAGACCGAATAAGTTCCATGTTGCAATATCACCTTTATTTTGTGCTTCTCCATATCCCCACGCGTTTAAAAGATCTGGGTGAACAAGCATCAAACCGAGAACAATTCCTAATATCGGACTCCCCCCAAATTTTGTCACCGCTGACCAACCGATTAATCCAGGCAAGAAGGTAAAGGCTGTATTAGCAATTAAATTAATAATATTTGCAAAATCTCCCCATTGTGGGTATACATCAACAACAGATTTGCTATCAAAAAAGATATTTGGGTTTGTTAATATATTATTAATCCCCATCAAAAGACCTGCGGTTACGATGGCTGGAAGAATCGGAATAAAGATGTCAGCAAGAGCTTTGACAGCACGTTGAAGCGGATTCATTTTTTTAGATGCTTCATCTTTCACTTCTTCTTTTGAGGCTTCTCCAACCCCTGTAATGTTTACAAATTCCTTATACACTTTATCAACTGTTCCCTGTCCAATAACAACTTGAAATTGCCCATTTGTGGAGAAAGATCCTCTAACAAGATCTATATTATTTAGATCTTCATGATTTACTTTACTTTCATCTTTTAACACAAGTCGTAAACGTGTTACACAATGTGTTGCTGTTGAGATATTTTCTTTTCCTCCTAAAGCATGGACAATCTGTTCTACAGATGCTCTGTTCATTATGGAAACGCCCCCTTTTTGTTAACGCTTACAAATTCCTCATTTAATTCCTTTTTTGATAAGATTCAATAAAAACAAAAACATGTATATACAAGTTACAATATGATTTTACCTTGTATATACATGTCTCGTCAACTATAAATAAATGGCTTTCATTTTCTTCCTCTTCTTTCTTCATGTATAATAAAATAGGAATAGTAGATTATGAATTTTAATCTATTCATCATATGTTTTTAGATTAGGCTGGTGATTATTTTGGTAGAATTGAAAAACGCAGAAAATATGCTATTAAAACACTTTGGATATGAAACATTTCGTCCTGGACAAGAAGGAGTGATTACGAGCATCCTCGAAAAACAAAATACGCTCGGTATTATGCCAACTGGCGGTGGGAAATCAATTTGTTATCAAATCCCGGCTCTCCTTTTTGAAGGAATTACCCTCGTTATTTCTCCATTAATTTCCCTCATGAAAGACCAGGTAGACTCTTTAAACTCTATTCATATCCCTGCTACATTTTTAAATAGTTCTCTTTCATATGAAGAAATCTCAGATATAATGTGGGAAATTGAAAACGGCATTTATAAAATTGTATATGTGGCACCAGAACGCTTTGAGTCTTTAGAGTTTGTTACATGGCTTGAGAAGCTCCCTTTAACATTTATTGCTTTTGATGAAGCTCACTGTATTTCAAAATGGGGACATGATTTCCGTCCAAGCTATCGGTCTATTGTAAACCGTATTTTTTCTCTCCCTCAAAATGTTGTTGTAGCAGCTTTAACAGCAACTGCTACAGAAGAAGTAATGAACGATATATGTACTCTTCTTTCTATTGAAAAAGAAGATACCTATGTAACAGGCTTTGCACGCGAAAATTTATCGTTTCAAGTTCTTCGTGGAGTTGATAAGCAAAAATACCTTCTACAGTACATTGAAAATCATCAAAAAGAAGTAGGGATTATTTATGTTGCTTCTCGCAAGCTCTGTGACCAACTCTCAACATTATTAACTAAAAAAGGAATCAAAGCTCGGGCTTATCATGCTGGTCTTTCAGACGTTGAGCGACAAGAGGCTCAAAATGATTTTATTTATGACAACTGTCAAGTAATTGTTGCGACAAATGCATTTGGAATGGGAATCGACAAATCTAACGTCCGATATGTCGTTCACTACAACATGCCTAAAAATATTGAAAATTACTATCAAGAAGCAGGGCGCGCTGGTCGTGATGGAGAAGAAAGCGAATGTATTCTTCTCTTTCATTCTCAAGATGTGAGTGTCCAGAAATTTCTTATTGAACAATCCACATCAGCAGAACGGCAACAACAAGAATATGAGAACTTACAAACAATTGTTCAATATTGTCATACAGAGCAATGCTTGCAGAGCTATATTCTTTCTTATTTTCAAGGAAAAGAAGAGCAGAGCACATGTGGCAAATGTTCAAATTGCCTTGATACGGGAGAAAAAATTGATATTACAAAAGAAGCGCTCATGATTCTTTCTTGTGTGAAACGAATGAAAGAACGCTTCGGTGTTACATTGGTTGCTCAAGTGTTGAAAGGCTCCAAAAACAAGAAAATTCTCCAGTTTAACTTTCAAACTTTGTCAACCTACGGACTGATGAAAGAGAAAACCGAAAAACAAATTTCTTCTCTTATTCATTATTTGTTAGCTGAAAAGTACCTTTTACTTACAAACCATCAATATCCGACCGTTTATATCGGTGAGAAAGGATACTCCCTTTTACAAGGAAAAGAAACGGTATGGAAACGTGAGATTGAAACAAAAACAGCTCCAGAGCAAATAATAGATGAACAATTATTTGAGCGTTTGCGAACATTGCGAAAAGAAATAGCTGATGAAAAAGGCTATCCACCATATTTAATTTTTGCAGATGGAACTCTTAAAGATTTTAGTCGCTACTATCCAACAACAAAAGAAGCCTTTTTGAATATGAATGGAGTTGGCGAAGTCAAGTTTGAACGTTACGGCCAGCCGTTTTTAGAAGCTATTTCAGCTTTTGTATTAGAAAATAATATTACGCCAATTCAAAAGCTATCAGATACTCCATCTTCTAAACAAGAAACAGGAGATCAAAAAAGTTATGTTGTTTCATATGATCTTTTTCAACAAGGTCATAATACTAAAACAATTGCAAAAGAGCGTTCTATGACCCAACAAACGGTTGAAAAACACATTTTGCGAGCTGTAGAAGAAGGCTATCCAATGGAATGGGATAAAATTTTCACGGGAGAACAAGAAGAAGCCATTTTAACGGCTATTGAAAAAGTGGGAACAGAGCGATTAAAACCAATAAAAGAAGAGCTTCCAGCATCAATTGAATATTTTATGATCCAATCTGTACTATGCAAACATAAATTATAAAAAAGCAGCTCCTATGCGAGCTGCTTTTTTTACATGACCATCTTTTTTCCTTCGTTAAGCTGAAGTTCTTGTTCGTATGTTTTAATGCGGTGTTTTTTCTTCACTCTAAGATGATAAACAAGGTAACAACAAATATAAAACCCTCCTCCCCAATACAGGGCCATACGCTGTTCAGCATCAAAGGCTAAACTTGCCATAACAATACAGTTTGCAATTAGAGCCACAGCAGGCAAAATGGGATAAAGTGGTGCTTTAAACTTTAAATCTTCTATCTTCCCACCTTGACTAATGTATTTTTTTCTAAAGCCAAGCAAAGACGCCGTAATGGCAATCCATCCAATCTGTGCACCAAGTCCTGCTAATGAAAGCAACCAAACAAAGACCGTCTCAGCAGCAAATACTCCAGATAATAATGAAAGACCTGATATAGCAAGTGTAATAAGTAAAGCGTTAATTGGAACGCCACGCTTGTTTACTTTTCCTAGACGAGGGCTTGCCATTCCTTCCCGTGACAAAGAATACAACATACGTGTTGCAGCATACATGCCTGAATTGGCTACTGATAAAAGAGCAATTAAAATAACAAAATTCATAATATCAGCTGAATACGGGACACCAATGCGGTCTAACACAACAACGAAAGGACTCTCAGAAACTCCTGCTTCCGTCCTTGGGATAACGCCTGCGAGAACAAATACAGAAAGTACAAAGAAAAAAAGTGTTCTCCAAACCGTTTGACGAATGGAACGAGGAATTGTCTTTTCAGGATTTTTACTTTCTCCTGCTGCAATTCCAATTAGTTCTGTTCCTTGAAATGAGAAATTAACACTAATCATTGTAATAAGAAGAGCTGTTACCCCGTTCGGGAGAAGACCATCAGTTGTAAAATGAGAGAAAAATGGAGCAACTTGACCGTCATTCATTTCAATCAAACCAAACATAGCAGCTCCGCCAACTCCAATAAATAAAATAATGGCAAGGATCTTGATACTTGAAAAGATAAACTCTGTTTCACCAAAAGCTTTTGCAGAAAGAGCATTTAAGAAAAACATAAGAGCAGCAAAAATGATACACCACATCCAAACAGGTGAACCCGGAAGCCACCTTTGCATAAGCTGTCCAGCTGACAAAAATTCTAAAGCAATCGTTACAGCCCATCCTAACCAATAGAGCCACCCGATAGCAAATCCTGTTCCAGATCCGATAAATTTTGTTGCATATGTTTGGAATGATCCTGATACAGGCATTGCAACGGAGAGTTCACCTAGACAAAGCAGGGTTAAGTACATAATAAATCCACCAACTAAGTATGCAAAAATGGCTCCTGTTGAACCAGCTTCATAAATCGTATACCCTGACCCAATAAAGAAGCCTGTCCCAATACACCCACCTAAAGAAATCATAAACAAGTGCCTAGAATTCATTGTCCTCTTTAATTCATATTGTTGCTCTTTTTCTCTTCCCATAGAAACACCCCTTCGTTTTCTATCCCTGATCAAGTGAGTAAGCTATCTTTTACTTGTTAAATATATAGTGCAAGTTTTATGCCATATAAATATCCCTAGTTAAACGAGTATTCAGATTAATATAAATGCCAAATTTTTAATTATCCTGCAAAAAAACTTGGCATTCCTTACTAAAAAAGAGACCAATCATCGCTGCAATTAAAAATTAACAGGAGATTGGTTGTCTTGTTTTCTCTTCACTTAATCTTTTAGTCTTTATCAAGAAGAAGTTAATGTAAGCAAGTTCTTTTGTTCAAAGAGCAAGTTTTCTCCTAAAAGAGACCCAACTAATGCAACAGCGACTTCAGCCGTTCGATTAAGGTCATCTAAAATAGGGTTAATTTCGACAAATTCAGCAGATGTAATAAAATTAGCTTCTGCTAACATTTCCATAGCAAGATGACTTTCTCTATAGCTAATTCCACCAACAACAGGTGTTCCAACACCAGGAGCTTCTTTTGGATCAAGTCCATCTAAATCAAGTGAAAGGTGAACATGATCTGTTCTTTCTTTCAAGTATGAAACCGCTTCCTCCATTACCTTTGTCATTCCCAAACGATCAATCTCATGCATTGTATATACGCGAATTCCTTTTTCTCTTATTAATTCTTTTTCTCCTACATCAAGAGAACGAGCTCCAATGATAACGATGTTTTCTGGCTTTACTTTTGGAAGGTATCCACCGATGTTTGTTAGAAGCGGATGACCCATTCCTAAACTTACAGCAAGCGGCATACCGTGGATATTTCCTGATGGTGATGTTTCAGCTGTATTTAAATCACCATGTGCGTCATACCAAATCACGCCCAAATTTTCAGCACGTTTTGATACACCTGCAAGCGTTCCAATCGCAATGCTATGATCTCCGCCAACAACAAGTGGAAAACGTCCTAAACTAATGACTTCTTGAACTTTTGTACACAGCCGTTGATTTCCTTCTGCAACAGCCTCTAAGTTTTTTAAGTGAGTAGACGACGTTGATTTTGCTCTTTCTCTAATTTCAATTTCAATGTCTCCCTCATCATAAACTTCGTATCCTAAACGTTGTAGTCTTTCACTTAAGCCTGCACATCTAATTGCGCTTGGCCCCATATCTACCCCTCTTCTTGCTTGACCTAAATCCATTGGTGCTCCAATAATTGAAATTTCCCTTTTCATGTTTCTCCCCCTCTCGTTTCTTATCTTTTAGTGTAAGTGATAAAGGGTAAATGACTCAACTCGACAATTTTTTGATTATTTATACATATTTAAATTATCTTACATTTTTTCTTTTTAGCCTGTTATTCTGCTTTTCAGGAGAGCTTTTTAGTTATAGATCCCAAGAAAAACAACTGCATACTCACATTTTCCCTTTCATTCTTTCTCAATATTTAACCTCTTCATCCGATATTGTAAACTTTGACGACTTAATCCTAGCATATGAGCTGTTTTTGAGATTTTAAAATTGTTTTCTCTTAAAGCATGGACAATACAATATCTCTCAAATGATTTCATTTGATCTTTCAGAGAAAGAGTTTGAAAAGCCTTCATTTTAAACAAAGGATCTTTCTCTTCTACTTCTTTACGAGCTTCCCATTTTGTTCTATATTGCATAGGTAGATGATAACGTTCAATCCTCTCCTCTTCATCCCCCATAATATTCATGGCAGCCTCAATAACATGTTCTAACTCCCTTACATTACCGGGCCATTCATAAGATAAAAATAGTTGTAAAACATCTTCACTTATGTTTTGAACGTCCATCTGAAAAAGTTTATTATATTTTAGGATAAAATGCTGAGCAAGAAGCGAAATATCTTCTTTTCTTTCTCGTAAAGGTGGAATAAAAAGGGTCACAACTCCTAAACGATAATATAAATCTTTTCGTAAATGCTTGTTTGCAATAGCATCAATTGGATCTTCGTTAATATGCGCAATAATTCTTACATCAACAGACGTTTCCTTCGTATCTCCTATTCTCTTCACCTTCTTTTCTTGCAAAACACGCAACAACTTAGCTTGAAGATGAATATTTAAAGAATTAATCTCATCGAGAAGCAATGTCCCCCCTTCTGCTTGTTGAAATAATCCCGCATGATCAGCAGCCCCTGTAAAAGCACCTCGTTTTGTACCAAAAAGCAAGCTTTCAATCAAGTTATCTGGAAGAGCAGCACAGTTTTGAGAAATAAAAGGACGTGAGGCACGATTGCTCTCGTAATGGATTCCTTGAGCAAAAAGTTCTTTGCCTGTTCCTGTTTCTCCTACAATCAGTACGTAAGACGAGGTACGCGTTGCTCGTTTAGCACTTTCAATTACTTCTTGAATAGCTGGGCTTTTTCCAATAATGTTCTCAAAAGTAAACTTACTTTCTTTCTTTCTCTTTATATTCTCTCTTACTAATCTCTCAATTTTGGTAATATCCCGAGCAATTTCCACCGCTCCTTGAATCTCCATTTTTTCCACGATAGGAAATGTATTATTGACCGTTGTTACTTCTTTCCCTTTATTGTTAAAGTACGTTTGCTTCTCATTTTTTGTTTCTTCCCCTGCCTCTAATGCTCTAAGCAGTGTACTTTGTTGACCTTTTTTAAACATAAAAACTTCAAGTAAATCTTTATCTAACACATCTTCACTTTTCATATATTCCATTTCCATCATCTTTTTATTATATAAAATGGTTTTACCATCTTTATTTACAACATGTAATCCCACATCTAGTTCATCCATAATTCGCTCATAAGTTCGCTTTAAATATTCTAAATATTCTACATTTTTTTCATGCATTTAAGTTCGCTCCTTTTTATACTGCTTGTTTTTTATTTAATCAGAAACAATTTCAATACGCAAAATTTTTTATGATATTTATGTCGATATAAAAGAAAATGCCAAATTTTAATGCTTATTTTTCTACATAAACGCTTAATTTTTTTGCTTTTTATCTCCGTATATTTAGAGAAACCCTATCCTTACTGCACAAAAATAGTTGGCACAGTTCTTGCATTTATAAAGTAGACAGAAGTACAAAAGTTCTTATGGCTCGAATAAACAGGATCTACTACATGATTAAGAATAAATTAGGAGGTTTTACAATGAACTTAAAATACAATCATTCTGAAGAAATTATTAATCAAACAGAAACATATGGAGCAAACAATTATCATCCTCTTCCAATTGTTATCTCAGAAGCTGAAGGGGTATGGGTAAAAGACCCTGAAGGAAATCGTTATATGGATATGCTGAGCGCTTATTCAGCTGTTAACCAAGGACATCGTCATCCAAAAATTATTGATGCGTTAAAAAAACAAGCAGATCGTGTAACGCTCACATCTCGTGCTTTTCATAGCGATCAACTTGGTCCTTGGTACGAAACAATTTGTAAACTGACGAAAAAAGAGATGGCTCTCCCAATGAACACGGGTGCAGAAGCTGTTGAAACAGCTATTAAAGCTGCAAGACGATGGGGATATACAAACAAACAAATTGAAGAAAATAAAGCAGAAATTATCGCGTGTGATGGAAATTTCCACGGAAGAACAATGTCAGCTGTTTCTCTTTCATCTGAGGAAGAGTATAAGCGAGGCTTTGGTCCACTACTTCCTGGGATAAAGCGAATTCCTTACGGTGACCTGGAAGCTTTACAAAAAGCTATTACACCAAACACAGTTGCTTTTCTCATTGAACCGATTCAAGGTGAAGCTGGCATTGTTTTACCCCCAGAAGGGTTTTTAAAAGCAGCAGCAAACATATGTAAAAAAGAAGATGTTTTATTTATTGCAGACGAAATTCAAGTTGGGTTAGCTCGTACTGGTAAAATGTTTGCATGCGATTGGGAAGATGTAGAACCTGATATGCTTATCCTAGGTAAAGCATTGGGAGGGGGGGTTTTTCCTATATCTTGCGTTGTGGCAAACAAAGATATTCTAGGTGTTTTTAATCCTGGTTCACACGGTTCGACATTTGGCGGAAACCCTCTAGCTTGTGCCGTGTCATTAGCTTCTCTCCAAGTGTTAGAAGAGGAACATTTAGCAGAACGCTCTTTTAGATTAGGTGAATATTTTAAAGAACAACTCAAGAAAATTAACAGCTCTGTTATTAAGGAAATTCGAGGACGCGGTCTTTTTATTGGCGTAGAGTTAACAACACCTGCTCGTTCTTATTGTGAACGTTTGAAAGAAAAAGGACTTCTTTGTAAAGAAACACATAATACTGTCATTCGCTTTGCGCCACCACTTATTATTTCCGAAGAAGATTTGGATTGGGCTATTCGTAAAATTCACTCTGTGCTTTCTAATTAGTAAAATAACGATCTTCCTTTAACAAGAAAGAACTCTCTAAGTTTAGAGAGTTCTCTCTTGTTAAAGCAGCTTTTCTCCTAGTAAAGAACCGATTAAAGCAACCGCAACTTCGGCAGTTTTGTTGGAGTCATCAAGTATTGGATTTATCTCTACAAATTCAGCTGAGGTAATAAATTCTGCTTCTGCAAGCATTTCCATTGCCAAATGACTTTCTCTATAACTAATCCCTCCAACAACAGGAGTACCAACTCCAGGGGCTTCTCTTGGATCTAAACCATCCAAATCAAGAGAAAGATGAACTTGATCTGTACGTTTCTTTAAATAAGAGATGGTCTCCTCCATTACTTTGGTCATTCCTAATCGATCAATCTCATGCATTGTATAAACTTTAATTCCTTTATTACGAATTAATTCTTTCTCTCCATCATCTAGAGAGCGAGCCCCTATTATCACTACATTTTCCGGTTTTATTTTTGGCATATATCCGCCTATATTCGTTAGTTTTTCATGCCCTATTCCTAAACTAACTGCAAGCGGCATGCCATGAATATTCCCTGATGGAGAGGTTTCAAGTGTATTTAAGTCTCCATGGGCATCATACCAAATCACCCCTAGATTGTTAGCCCGTTTTCCTAGTCCTGCAAGTGTACCAATTGCTATACTATGATCTCCCCCAATCACAAGAGGAAAGTTTCCTTTTTCCACTACTTCCCTTACTTTTGTACTTAGTCGCTCATTTCCCTTTACTACAGCTTCTAGATTTTTTAAAGATGTATGAGCATGAAGGTCTGCCCTTTCTTTAATTTCAGTTTCGATATCTCCTTCATCAGTAACATCATAATTTAAATTTTTTAGTCTTTCATTTAAGTCAGCATACCTGACTGCGCTAGGTCCCATATCAACTCCTCGCCTCATTTGACCAAGATCCATCGGCACACCAATAATGGAAATTTTCTGTTTCATTATTCTATCCCCCTTCTGTAATTCATCTATATTGCCGCCGTTTACAAAAAGTGAATCTACACCTCTCTTTTAACGTTTTATACACGGTTATCTTTCTTGTTTTCCTTCGCTTCTAAACGTCTCATCTATCAGCACTAATCTTCTATAAGTTATATTTTCAAGACATTAAAAAACCCCACATTACGATGACTGGAAGATCGTAATGTGAGGTTGGGATCACAGAATAAATAAAGACTAAAAAAGAGAATAATAAAACGCCAAATGTAAAATTTGATCGCTTTTTCAGATGTTTTTTGTTACAGTATTAATAAGTTATTTACAAATTTACTACACATTTCGACATATGTCAACAAATTAAGACATTTTTTTCACAACTTTTTAGCTATTTTTCGCTTCTTTTATCCAATGTGACGCATCATTTAGCATACCTATGGCCCATTTTTTATTTTCAAAAGTAAATGTGCTAACAGCTGTGTTTGCTAAAAGTATTTTTCCTGTTCCGTTTTCCCCATCTGTAACATAGTGAATAAATACGTTAATAGCTGCTCCATGGCTTACAACAAGAACATCCTCATCTTGATGATTTGTCATAATATTTGTAAGTTCCTTCACCATTCGTTTTTGCATATTTCCTAGTGATTCTATATTAAGAGGAAGATCCTCTCTCCAATCTGTACTAAGATTAGGAAATTTTTCTTGCAGCAAAGGAAGATCTGCTCCTTCTAGCTCCCCAAATGATCGTTCACGAAGTTCCCGAAGGCCTTCTAATACTCTCATATTTTTTACTTTTGCAATTTCTTCAGCAGTTCCATATGCACGCTTAAGATCACTAGCATAAATCACATCAATATTTTCCTTTTGAAACCTTTTTGCTAACGCCTGAGCTTGCTCAACTCCTGTACTATTCAATGGAATATCTGTCTGCCCTTGAACGAGTCCCTTTTTATTCCAATCAGTTTGACCATGGCGAACTAAATACAGCATGTTTTTCGCTCCTTTTTTCGTCAAAAATTTTAATCCTCTTATTCTATCATACTCATTTTCTTAATATGACAGGTAATAAGTTTTATTTATTAAACATAGTAAACCATTTAGAAAGTGAATAAATTCTTATTTTTTATATTGTAAGCGCTTTCTAGTCATTGCGTTATTACTTAAATTAATATAGAGTAATATCATAAAATAAAAAAATAGATTGAAAATTCTTTTTATAAGAGGTGTAAGAAATATGCTACAAACAATTGAAGTAACAAAAACTTCTCAGAAAAAAACAAAACCTAATCACAGTGAACTTGGTTTCGGAAAGTTTTTTACAGACCATATGTTTACAATGGATTACTCTACTGATAAAGGGTGGCATAGTCCAAGAATCACTCCTTACGCTCCGCTTACTTTAGAACCATCTTCAATGGTATTCCATTACGGTCAAGCGGTATTCGAAGGCCTTAAAGCATACAGAACAGCGGACAATCGTGTTCAACTCTTTAGACCTCTTAAAAACGTAAAACGAATGAATCTATCTAACGAACGTTTAAGCATGCCGGAAATCCCTGAAGATTTAGCAATGGAAGCTTTAAAAAACTTAATTGAAATTGACAAAGAGTGGATTCCAACTGAAGAAGGATGTTCTCTTTACATTCGTCCATTTATTATTGCAACAGACGCATTTTTAGGTGTACGTCCTTCATCAACATATAAATTTATGATCATTCTTTCTCCTGTTGGTGCGTATTACAACAGCGGCGAGCAGCTTCAACCTGTTAGTATTTACGTTGAAAATGAATATGTTCGTGCTGTACGTGGTGGCGTAGGGATTGCTAAAACAGCAGGAAACTATGCAGGAAGCCTTCGTGCTCAAACAGAAGCAGAGAAACTTGGCTATGATCAAGTGCTTTGGCTTGATGCAATTGAAAAGAAATATGTTGAAGAAGTAGGAAGTATGAATATCTTCTTCAAAATCGGTGGAAAAGTTTATACACCTGAACTTAGCGGAAGTATTCTAGATGGGATTACGAGAACTTCAGTGATTGAACTTCTCGAACATTGGAATATCCCAGTTGAACAAAAACGTATTTCAGTTGAAGAAATTTTTGAAGCATCTGAACGCGGGGAATTAGAGGAGATTTTTGGAACAGGTACAGCTGCGGTCATCTCTCCAGTTGGAAAATTAAAATGGGGAGAACGTGAATTAACAGTAGGTAATGGAAAAGCTGGTCAGCTTTCTCTAGACGTTTACAATACAATTACAGGTATTCAAACAGGTACTGTAGAGGATGAACTGAACTGGACACTTAAAATTGATTAACAAGTGAAAAGGATGACCGCTATCTGCGGTCATCCTTTTCACTGTCCTTCAAAAAAGTATAAAGAACTTTATCAACTGCGGAACTTTCATGAAGAGCTGAGTGTAATAAAGGAAACTCTTTTTTCTTTACATTAGGCACATAGTTTTCTAACGAAAATGCACTTTCTGTCAGAACGCTTCCATCTCCACCTTTATGTTTTACATTTCCGGCAATTGAAAGAATCGGAATACGTAATTCTTTCAGCTTTGTTGCTTCTTTTTGAAGTTTTGTAATGGCCTCTGAGTGATATTGTAAATCTTTTGCTCCTTCTGACGTACGATTGCTTTCTGTTTTAGGATAGTTTACAGCAAGTTCATCAATATCCAATCCTCCAACAGGGGTACCTATCGTTGTAAGAGATTTAACATTTTTATCTTTCGTCTCTTCTAAATATTTAATAGTAGCAAGTCCACCCATGCTATGACCAACAAGATGGTACCCTTTCATTTTTTCCTTTTCTTTAAGTTTTTTTACTACGTTTTGAACCCATTTCCCTTGTTTACTTATGCTTGCATGATCATCTGCAAAAATGACTTGTACAAGAGGAAACTGATCTGTTTTTTGCTGAAAATGGTATTTATGCTCACACGAAACAACACCACGTTCATTAACACGACAAACAGCTGCTTTATACCCTTGGCCATTTTCCTCAAATCGCTCCATAAGAGTCTTATAAGAACGTTCTCCACCTAGAAAACCATGGAAAAGCAAAACAGGTTCATATCGTCCTTGCTCACCAACGGCTTTTTGTGTTTTCCATATTCCAAGGAAAACAATAAGCAATGTTAGTAATCCAATAATAAATGCTTTCAATTCTTGCTCCTCCTGTTGACTTATTGTTCTTGTACTTCGGAGCGCTTTTATTAAAACAAGCGGTTGTGAATTTTAGATTGATATTGCTTGAATGCACGTGAATGGCTTAGCTTCCTTTTCTCCATCAGAAGATTAAAACGAAGCAGTTTCTCACTTATTTTCTCCTCAAGTTGCTCCTTTTCTTCTTTACCCTCACAAACAGAAAGCAAATCTTCTAATTCTGCAATATTTTTTTTCAACATCATTTCTTCAGGAAGATATCCTGAGTTTTTCAAAATTTTATAGCTAGTACGAAGTTCCTCTGGCACATGTGATAAGTCTTCTAGCTTGAGCGGTTCTCCTTTTCCCTCTAGATTTTCAAAATCTCCATCAGCAATTGATTTCTTGATTTTCTCTTCTACTAACCTAGTGAAATCCATTCTTTCATCTCCTTCTAAAGAACATCGTTATTCTAGTTTTTCAGAAGCTACCACTTTCCAATTATGATTAACAGAAACATTTATAGGAGAGAACGTTGTAATATATTCAGCAATTAAGTCTGTCATTGCAACTGTTATATCTCTTACAACGTCCTTATTTTTAAACATCTCATAATCTCCGCCGCCACCTGCTCTATACGCATTTGTAACAATTTCATAAAAGGCTTCTTCATCTATTTGTGCTCCATCTTTTTCTAGAAATACAATACGCTCGCCTACTTTTTTGGAAACATCAACTTTATATTGTATGCCTTCCCACATATCGTAATTATAGGCTTGTGGTTTTGGATAAGAAAAGTCTTTGCTTACGGTTAATTCTCCATTTTCGTCCAACGCAAAATAGGAAGCAGATCTTTCTAAAGCTGCCTTCATATCAGCCCCTGTTATTCTAATAACTTTTAATGTATTAGGATAAATATAATTCGAGACAATGTCACGCATTGTAATCTCTTTATCAAATCCTTTTACACTGTCGTTAAACAAAGCTGTACAAGAAATCTGGGCCCCTGATGCGTACATTTGGACCTTATTTATAAATTCAATAAGTGGATGTTCTTTTATTCTCGCTTGGAAGACATCATCGATTTTCATACTTTCTTTTGCAGTTCCAATTCTCTCATCAAGCCACTTTTGTGTTCCTTCTTCATAATAATGAATAAGTTCTACTATTTCCTCGTCTTCGATAATTTCTTTTGTAGATAGTGTCATGCTCTCTTTTTTTAGAATAGAATAGCCTTCTTCCTCTTTTTCAAACTTAACCACAACTTTTCCTACTTCTTGTCCAAAAAAGCTCGGCTGGACAATTGTCACACCATTTACTTCTCCTGCTAAGGAGCGATGCTGATGCCCTGTTAAAAGAACATCAATACCTTTAATATGCTGACACATCTCATAGGCTTGATTTTCTCCTGTTAACGTTTCAGTAGCTTCACCTGTTTCCAAATCCCGCTCAAATCCCCCATGATAAGACACAACGAGAAGATGGGGTTTTTCGTGTTCACGAATATATGTTACCCATTTTTCAGTTACTTTTAGAGCATCCGCAAAGACTAGTTTTTCAATATGAGCAGGCTCTTCCCAATTTGGAATATAGTGAGTTGTTACTCCTAAAACAGCTACCTTTACTCCATTTATTTCTTTAATTATATAAGGTGTTCCTAAAAAAGGTGTTTCTTTTTCCTTCTCCAAAATGTTAGCACACAGCCATGGAAAGTCTGATTGTGCGACAGCTTCCTCTAAAGCTACACGTCCGTAATTAAACTCATGATTTCCAACAACTGCACCGTCATATTTTAAATGATTTAGGATAGCGATCATTGGATTTTTATGATTTCGTTCATATTTCATATAGTATGTAAGCAAAGGACTTCCTTGAATTAAATCTCCGTTATCTATTTTTAATACATGTTCACTTTTTTCTTCCTCTTGTTTGAGCATTGTTGCTATTTTAGCTATCCCGAGATCTGCTCTCTCATTTGTTCCATACTGAATTGGTAACACATGTCCATGTATATCGCTCGTTTGTAAAATAACTAGCTCCATATAACTACTCCTTTGTATTTATTTGATATATTGTAATAATTGCTATTATGCAAGAGTAAAATTTATTTTACTAGTGAATTTACATTTTCTTAACAAGTAAGAATCAATGAATTTTCCTATAAATCCCTTAGAAAACACTTTCTTAACATTTTATTCCTATATCCAACATTTAAAGTCTTGTAATTATTCAAAAAACTTGCTAAACTATAATTGTCCATTGTAGCTCTTTCTTTATTTTAGAAAACGCTTTTTTAGAATAAGAAGAGGGGAAATGGATATACATTTTCAAGTGGTTTTGTTCCACAAGTAGGAGGCAATAACATGTTAGAAGGTAAAGTAAAATGGTTCAACGCTGAAAAAGGCTTTGGTTTTATTGAAGTAGAAGGTCAAGACGATGTATTCGTTCACTTCTCTGCAATCCAAGGTGAAGGTTACAAAACTTTAGAAGAAGGTCAAGCTGTTACATTTGAAATCGTTGAAGGCGCTCGTGGTCCACAAGCTGCTAACGTTCAAAAGTAAGCTCTTCACCAACATGGGACGTATTGAAAGCTTTGTGCTATGAGAGTCTCATTAAATAATGAAGTTTTCTCTTTTGAGGAGATTTCCGTCTAAACAAAACGGTCATAACTTGTTATGACCGTTTTTTCTATTCTATTGTTTTATTTCTCAACCAGCAGGAGGAACTCTCTTACTTTTGTATCCTTCTGGAATAAAATCAAGCATATATTCTAATAAACATTTTGGATTGGATCCTTGCATAACGTACTGTCCATGCACACGCGGCATAAACCCTGAATTAACAGTATGTTCAATAAGCTGTAGAAGTGGATCATAATATCCTTCCACATTTAATAATCCAATTGGTTTTTTATGAATACCAATTTGAGCCCAGCAGATGACCTCAAAAAGTTCTTCAAATGTTCCATATCCTCCAGGTAAAGCTACATACATATCGCTTAACTCTGACATTTTCGCTTTTCGCTCATGCATATCTGCTACTTCAATAAAATCGCTCACACCTCTATGAGCTATTTCTTCTTTAAATAAACCTCTAGGCATAACTCCGGTAACATGCCCCCCCTGTTCTAGAGCGCCATTTGCTACTTCTCCCATTAGCCCTAATTTAGAACCACCATAAACAAGATGAAACCCATTCATTGCAATGACTCGCCCAAGTTCTCTCGCTTGTTTAGCATACTCTGGATTAAGTCCCATGTTAGATCCTGCAAAAACACATACACGTTTCAATGTCTGCGCACCATCCTTTTTTATAGTAGTAATATAAACCTTCTATAATATATAGTTTCTTGAAGAGTCTTATTAACCCTCTTTTTTAATGTTCTTTAATTTTATTTTTCATTTTGAGTTTATATTTAAATTTTTAGCTACTTTCAATTCACTCCGATAATAGAAGCCATCTCTTGACTTGGTTCTTCAACACTTCTCAGCTTTAAGACAGCTTTCTCTCCAACGCTAAATCGTTTTTTTAAGCTACCTATAACACGCACTGTACAGTTGCTAAGCTTTATTGTGTAATGAATTTCTTTTCCTAGGAAAAGAACATTTTTAACCGTACAGGGAATTCCTTCTCCTACACGGTCTAACAAAAGTTGTTCAGGTCTTATTGCACAGCTTCCCTCCTCTTTTAAAAAGGTTGAAAAAGGAATATTCCATGCTAGCGTCTGATGTGAAAAAGGGTGGAAGTAGTTTCCTTTCCAATTACCAGGGATGAGGTTCGCTTTCCCAACAAATGTGGCTACAAAAGAAGTTTTTGGATTATGATAAATATCTTCTGGTGTACCAATTTGTTCAATTGCTCCTTCTTTCATAACAACAATACGATCTGCCATTGCTAAAGCTTCTGTTTGATCATGAGTAACATAGAGAATAGAGGTATTTGTAACCTTATGAATCGTTTGAATTTCATTGCGCAATTCAGCCCGTAGCTCAGCATCTAAGCTACTTAACGGTTCATCCATTAATAAAAGAGAAGGCTTTGGAGCAAGAGCTCTTGCAATTGCAACCCGTTGCTTCTGACCTCCTGATAATTCATGAGGCATACGTGTTGCTAAACGTTGTAAGCCAACAAGTTCAAGCATTTGCTGCACCCGCTGGTCTGCATTTTTTTTAATTTCCTGATCAATAAATTTATGATGCTTCAATGGAAACATTACTTGCTCTTTTACTTTTAAATGTGGCCAAAGAGCCAAAGATTGAAATACCATACTAATATTTCGTTTCTCAGGTGGAACCACTTTCCCCTTTTCTGCCACACATTCTTTATTCATCATAATTTCTCCGTCCGTTGGTGAATCAAACCCAGCTATAAGGCGTAGAAGAGTTGTTTTCCCACACCCAGATGGGCCTAAAATTGCAATAAATTCCCCATTGCTAATATCTAAATTAATTCTGGATAAAGCTGATGTTTCTCCAAACTTTTTTGATACATTTTTAACAACTGTATTCATACTTTCCCTACTTTCTTGTTAAAGCATTTTATAAGCACATAGATAATGAGGCTTGTGAGCATTAAAAACAGTAAAATAAGGGTTGAAAGAGCTGTCGAATACGTTGTATATCCACCTTGTTCGAAACTGAAGATTAACATTCCGATTGTCTCGGATCCGCTCGACCATAACAATGACGAAACCGTAAGCTCTGTCAATGTTGTAATAAAAACGAGAAAAGCTCCACTGAGTACTCCTGAAAATAGAAGCGGAAGCATAATATAACGCCACTTTGCTATACCTCTAGCACCACTAATATGTGCGGCTTCCTCCATCTCAGTAGAAACTTGTGAAAGAGCCGTCATACTACTTCGAACTTGCAATATGAGAAACCTTGTAACGTACGCAACAAGCAAAATCCATACTGTTCCATATATTCCAGGTTTCCATCCTGGAATAGGCTGGACCCAAGCTAAAATCATAGCAAGAGCAAGCACCATACCTGGAAGTGCATATGGTAAGCTAATGATTCCTTCTGTTAATCTTGTTTCATGGCGATCAAATCGTATTCTTATATAAGCTATAGCCGTTCCAATAAAAAGACAAATTATAGTTGTAAAGAAAGCAAGCTTTAAACTATTTGCAATTCCAATTTTTACTTTCTCATACTGAAACAAAATATATTTATAATGTTCCATCGTCATATTTTCAAATGAAAATGGTAAGCCATATGCCTTAATAAAAGAAGTCCCAATCATTGAAAATAAAGGAATAATGCTTATAAAAAGAAGAAATAACCATAGCACTATTTCTACAGCCCATCTCCCTTTCTTTAAAAAAATGCGTGGTTCATTTTCTGCTCTACCTGTTTCCTGATAAGAAAATCGTTTTAGCAGTATATATTGAAGAAAAGTAACAAGGCACACAATAACGCCGAGTAAGACTGATAATGCAGCCCCCCTTGCAAAAGCATCTTCTCCAAACCCAATCACTTCTTGATAAATAGCCGTACTTAAAACAGGGATATTAGCTGGTATACCAAGAAAGGCTGGTATACCAAAATTATCAATAGTTGTTAAGAAGGCAAGCATTGCCCCACTAATAATACCTGGAAGTGCTAGAGGCAGTGTAACGGTCTTACACATCGTAAATCGCGTGCCTCCCGAAGCTCTTACTGCCCATTCCAAGTCTCTTGGAATCTTTCTTAATACATGAAGAGTCAGCAAATAAACAAGTGGATAATGAACGATTCCAAGCAAAAAAATTAGTCCACTATAGCTATAAAGATTAAGATGAGAAACCCCTAAAAAAGACTTTAAAAAACTGATAAAAAAGCTGTTTCCCTCTGTGAATTGAGTCCAAGCGAGCGTCATTATATAGGAGGGAATTAAAAAAGGTAACATAATGAAGAGTTGTAGAAGTTTTTTCAAGCGAATATCTGTGTAAGCAACAAGCCAAGCGAACAAAACCCCTACACAAATTGACACTATCGTTGCTCCCCCAACAACGATAGCTGTATTCTTTAACATCGACCATGTAGCAGCTTCTGATAAAATAGAGCTATAATTCAAAAAACTTATTTTATGACCTTCTGTGAAGCTCATTATAATAAGGCGAACAATAGGGAGCAGAAAAAAGAAAAAGAGAAGACAAAATATCCCGAGTTTAATGAATAAAGTATGTGTTAAACGTGTCGACAAAAGAGAAGACAAAGAAATTTGTCTTCTTAACGAAAAGCGTTCCATTTATAGCACCTCTCTAGTTTCCGAAAATTCTTTTAAACCGCTCCTTATCTTCTTCTCGAGATTTATACAGCTCTGATAACGGGGAGTCTAATACTTGAATACTTTCCATCGACTTTAAACCATCAGGTGCCTCTACCTCTTGTCGGATAGGTGCGTAACCAAGGTTAGCAGAAAGCTTTTGTCCTTCTTCTGACAGAATATAGTCAACAAATGCTTTTGCAGCCTTTTCATTTTTTGTACCTTCCATAATACCAACAGGTTCTGTAATGACCGGAACTCCTTCCTTAGGATAAATGAGTTCAATAGGTGATCCTTCTTTTTTAGCTCGTAAAGCAAGATAGTCCACCACAAGTCCGTAGTCTTTTTGGCCACTCGCAACTGCTTTTAATGCTGCACCATTTCCTTGTACGACGGTCATATCGTTCTTCTTTAACTCGTCAAAGAAATCCCAATTTAAATTCTTCTGTCTGCTCATAACGCCCACATTATAAGCCGCAGCTCCTGAATACAAAGGACTTGGCATCACAGCTTTCCCTTTTGTTTTCTTATCAGTTAACACGCTCCACGTTTCTTTAGGAGCTTTCACATTTGTCGTATTTACAGCTAGCACTGTTGCCATCATTTTTGTGCCTGTATACATATAATCATCATCCACAAAATCGTCTGGTATATGCTCGATTTCTTTCGACTTATAGGACAAAAGCAAATCTTGTTCTTTTAACTTTTCAAATGTAACGCTATCTGCTACAAGCATAACATCTGCTTTTACATCCCCTGCTCTTTTCTCTGCTTGAACCTTCCCCACTACTTCCTCTGTTCCAGAACGAAAAGCTTTAACTTCTACATCAGGGTATTTTTTATTGAACCCTTTAATGAGCTCTGTAACATCTTCATCAGGTTGTGAAGTATAAAATTCAAGCGTGCCTCCTACATCCCCTTGCTTACGTTCTTCTCCACTGCTGCTCTCTGTTCCACACGCACTAAGTAAAAGAACTGAAACAAGACATGCGTTCAGTAACCAATTTTTCTTCATTATGGCAACTCCTTCTCTATAATTTGTTTGTCTTTGAACCATCTTTCTAATTGACGAATATGCTTTCGCTGACTTATTAAGTTTTCTAAAGGTGTAACAGTTATGTAACTCGCTTTTGTTGAGTTGTTCTCTCTAGTTTCTTTATCTTTTCTTTCGCTCACCTTTTGTTGTAGTACATAAAAATCCTGATGATCATCATGTATGGTAACGTACTTGTAGCGGCTAAAAGTAAAATCAAAATCCACCACTTTTACACCTTGACAGTTTTTCTCTGACAAAGTGGGGAAATGAATATGAAAACAAACTCCTTTTGGATGTTTATGAGCTAGGAATACTTCTATAAGTTCATTAAAATATTTTTTAAAAGACGAAAAATTTACCTCATTTTCTTCTATATCATCTATTGAAAGAGCAAGAGACGGAATCTGAAAAAACGTGCCCTCCATTGCTGCTGCTATATCTCCGCAGTAAGCAAGATCTCTTCCTGACGGTGAGCCTATATGTATACCTGAGACAATAAAATCAATTTTTTTCTTAATCAACTTCTCAATACCAATTTTCACGCAATCCACTGAAGTACCGTTTACAACCCATGATTTTATTTCAGCCCCAAAAGCCGTTAGCTCTGTAACTTTTAGTGGCTTATGTAATGTAACCGTATAACCTGCCAAAGGGTTCTCTTTATGAGGGCAAACAACGAAAACTTCGCCAAAATGGTTAAGAACTTCAACGATGGATCCTACAGCAGGTGAAAATATTCCGCTACTGCTCGTAATTAAGAAACGCATAGAATTGTTCACCTCTCTTTCTTTCCGTAACCATTTATAACATGTTTCTTGTAGTTTTATTTTAAAGAACATTTATAAAGGACATATAAATATTCTTTATACTTTTTTTATTCATTATGTAAATGTCCTATATGCTAATAATTAAAGAATTGAGTAAGCAAAAGAGCTATAAATAGGCTTATTTTTGATTTTTTATCGTTTCTTTTATAAAAAATATGTTAACTCTTTACACGTCCTTCACAATTCAAAAAGCAGAACTAGATTGTACTAGTTCTGCTTTTCTAATAACTGTAACCGTTTCATAAACGTATTTTGATAGCTTTGGGATAGAAATGGCACACTTAAAATTTTTTTCACTTTTTCTTTATTACTTTTATCCTTATACTGTACTTCATTTATGTATGAAATCGTAATTTCATCTTGATGCCGTCTTAAAAATTGAACTGAGTCTTCTTTAGAAACTACTCCTTCTGAAAGAACACGAAAATAAAACCCTGTATAACCTGTCTCCTGAAAACGAAGAGGAAGATCCTTTGTGTCATGGCGATGAGCTAATTTAAAGCACGGCTGTCTTGGCTGACTTACTTGTACAACAGCTTCTCCAATCTGAAATTCATCGCCTATACATATCTTTTCTTCTGTCAATCCAAGGAGCGTTAGATTTTCTCCAAAAGCTCCATAAGAAAGAGAAAGCCCTACTTCACTGCTGAAATAAGCATAGTGTTCAAATGGATAAACACATACTGCTTTATCTTCTCCCCCATGATTTACAAGATCTGCTTGACCATCTCCAACAAAATTTACTTTAGTTAATAAAAGAGGTTTATCTACAGGCTGTTTCTCAATACCTGTTTGAATACTTTTTCCTTTATAAATTAACTCTTTTGGTTTTCCCACGTTAACGGATACTATTTGTCCTTGCAAAACTCTTCCCCCTTTTTTAACCTTATTTTAACAAACAAAAAAGCGTAGGAATACCTCCTACGCTTTCTCTTATAAAAATAAATCTAAAATAAAATACATAATTGCTCCAAGTGCTGCAGAAATCGGAAGCGTAATAATCCATGTAATAATCATACGCTGAGCTGTTCCCCATTTTACACCTTTCACACGATGAGCAGAGCCAACCCCTAAAATAGAAGAAGAGATAACGTGTGTTGTACTAACAGGAAGGTGAATATATGTAGCTCCAAAGATAATAGCTGCTCCTGTTAAGTCTGCTGCTACTCCATTTACAGGACGGATTTTCATAATTTTCCCGCCAACAGTTTTAATGATTTTCCATCCACCGATAGATGTTCCAAGACCCATTGCAATTGCGCAAGAAAGCTGTACCCAAAATTGAACTTCATCTGTTTCTTGTAAGTTCGCTGCAATTAAAGCCATTGTAATAATCCCCATCGCCTTTTGGGCATCATTTGTTCCGTGTGTATAAGACTGAACAGCTGCAGTCAAAATTTGCACACGACGAAACTGCTTGTTTGTTTTGGATAAGTTACTATCTTTAAAAACCAATTTAATAATAGTATACATAATAAACCCAACAACAAAGGCAAGGATTGGTGAAATAAGAAGTGCTTCAATAATTTTAATAAATCCATTATAGTTAATAGCTCCAAAACCAGAAGAAGCAATAACTGCTCCTGCAATCGCCCCAATGATGGCATGTGAAGAACTACTTGGAATTCCGTAATACCAAGTGATCAAGTTCCATGCAATCCCTGCAATAAGCGCAGCCAAAATTACAACTAGTCCATTATCGAGCTTGAAGGGATCTGCAATATCCTTAGTGATGGTTTTAGCAACCCCTGTAAACGTCATCGCTCCAATAAAATTCATAACTGCGGCTAAAATAATTGCATGACGTGGTTTTAAAGCTTTCGTTGATACAGATGTTGCAATTGCATTTGCTGTATCATGAAATCCGTTAATAAAATCAAAAGCTAAAGCAAAAATGACAATTAAAATGGTTAAGACAAATAAAGAATCCATACTAATCCCTCATTACGCGTTCTTCATGATGATAGTTTCTAGATTGTTTGCTACATTTTGGCAGCTATCTGCAATTTCTTCAAGTGTTTCATAAATTTCTTTATATTGAATAACTTTGATTGGATCTTTTACAAGAGCAAACAAGTTCTTTAAAGATTTACGAAGTAAATTATCACAATTGTGCTCATATTCTTTAATCTTAATTGCATGTGGTTGAATATCTTTAAGACGATTGTTTGATAAAAGCTCAATTGTTACTAAGATTTCGCGAACACATTCACGGATATAGCCAATAAACTTATCCATATGCTCATCTGTTTCAGTGATAGAATAAATTTCCATTGAAGCTGAGAATGCTTCAATACCATCTAAAACATCATCCATACTCATTGTAAGTTGAAGAATATCCTCACGCTCAATCGGTGTGATGAATGCTTTATTCAATTCGCGAATAATAACATGTACGTGATTATCTCCTTTTGTTTCAAACTCTTTAAGTTTGTCCGCAAATTCTTTCAAAGTGGACTGATTTGTTACCTTAAAGTTCACAAAGAAATCCGCTGTTTCATCCAAATTTTTCGCAATTTCCATTAACAGTAATGAAAATTTATCTTTTTTCTTTCTCATTGCCACTTTCAAACCCTCCAATATTTATCATAGAGCCAAAATGAACATTTACATGCTTTATGCAATAATAAATTAGAAATATACTTAATTTTAAAAACCCTTTTAATAAAAGCATTCCTAAAAAGCAGCATTTTTATTTCTCTTTAAAAAGCTCGTTTATCATTTTCTCTCTAATAATAAACGACTTATCATTTTAGCCTATCCTTATTTCCATTTTTCATCCGTTCCGCAGCTTGTACTTTTATTAAAAGCACGAAACAAATTATAACATACCTTTAGTGAAACAGAGAACGATAATCTACTACATTTTTCTCTCTTTTTCGCTACTCATTACAATTGTGCCTATACTTTTAAATTTCAACCATGTAAATTGTCCTATTTAATTCCTTTATTTTCCCTTATATTATAGAATAATTTTCTCTATTTTATAAAATGAGGACAAAAAAACCGCCTTTATTGAAAGACGGTTTTTTCTCTATGTGAGACGTGCTCGGATTTTTCCTGAGCAGAAATCAATTATTGCGACCATTATAATAATACCTAGCAAAATAATTCCTACTCGTTCCCAATCCCTTACACTTAGGGCAAAAATAAGGGGAGTTCCAATTCCTCCAGCCCCAATTACCCCAAGGATAGTTGCTGCTCTAACATTAATTTCAAATCGATACAAAAGAAATGACAGATAGCTCGGTAATACTTGTGGAAGAACAGCGAACCAGATTGCTTTTATAGGATTTGCTCCTGTTGCAACAAGCGCCTCTGTTGGTCCTAAATCAATGCTCTCAATATCTTCTGAAAAAAGTTTACCAAGCATTCCAATAGAGCCGATACCTAAAGCAAGTACTCCAGAAAATGATCCAGGACCAACAGCTTTAATGAAAAGAAGGGCCATAATAATATCTGGAAAAACACGAATAAAACTTAGCACAAACTTTCCTGCACCAGAAATCCCTTTATTCTTCACAATATTTTTTGCCGCCCAGAATGAAAAAGGTACACATAATAACCCTGCAATAACAGTACCTAAAAGCGCGATTGCCAACGTATCTAAAAGACCTCGAAGCAAGTCTTCTCCATCTGGGTAATACACATAATCCCAGTCTGGGTGAAGAAGTCCTGAGAAAATAGCAGAAACTATTTCTTTAGACGTATCTTTAAATTCAAGAGCTGGCATCCCTGCGAAAGCCCAAACATAAATAGCAATAACAATGGCTAAAATTGCACCATTACGAATCTTTTTCCCTGTTCTTTCCGGTGGCTGCAACGATATATTATTCATATTAACTTCTCCCTTGTTTTTGTACTAATATAATCAATAATTAATACAACAATAAGAGTATAGACGATAAGTGAAGAGGTTTTGTCGTATTCAAAAAATCCGAGCGTCTGTTCATAAAACAGACCAATTCCTCCCGCGCCTACGAGACCTAAAACAGCTGCAGCCCTCACATTAACTTCAAACGTATATAATACAAAAGAAATATACTGTGGAAGAACTTGAGGAATAACTCCAAACATAATCCATTTTACTTTATTAGCTCCAACAGCTGTCATTGCTTCAAGCGGTCCTTTATCAATCGATTCAATTGATTCATAGATAAGCTTAGCAATGATCCCAAGTGAAAAGCCAGTTAGAGCAAATACGCCTGGAATCGGGCCAATTCCAAAAATAGCTACAAAGATTGCCGCCAGAAGTAGATCTGGAATTGTTCGGATTAAATTTAGAACAAAGCGAGCTGGAATTGTAATAACCTTTGTTTGAAAAATATTGCGAGCAGATAATAAAGCAATTGGTATAGCTAGCAATGCTCCGAATGTTGTCCCAAGAACCGCCATACGCAAAGTGTCTAATATAGGAGCTGTAATGTTTGAAAAGTATGCCCAGTTTGGGGGAACCATTTGAACAATAAGGTCACCAATGTTAGGTAAACCCGTTGCTAAGCTAGAAAGTGAAAACTCAACTTGCTTTCCACTCAAATAAATGAATAGAAGTAAAAGTATAAAAGTTAGGATATGTTTCACTTTCTTTGAAGGCATTTTGTTATAGTGAACGGTTTGGTTTTGTTTAATTTGAACAGTTTTCATTTTGCAACACCCATTAGTTCTTCATCTTGAATTGGACGCCCGTATATTTCGGCGAACTTCTCATCTGTTGCTTCATCAACACTTCCATCAAATACTACTTCTCCTGCTCGAAGACCAATAATTCTTGTCGCATATTGACGTGCCAAATCAATAAAATGAAGATTAACAACAGTCGTAATACCAAGCTCTTCATTAATTCTTTTTAAATCGTCCATTACCTGCTTTGTTGTAAGAGGATCAAGAGAAGCAACAGGTTCATCAGCTAAAATAATTTTTGCCTCTTGAGCAAGTGCCCTTGCAATTGAAACACGTTGTTGCTGGCCTCCTGAAAGCTCATCTGCTCTTGAATAAGCCTTTTCTAGAATATTTACACGATCAAGCGCCTTTAGAGCAAGCTCTTTGTCATGTTGCGGAAACATCCCTAACATCATACGTAATGTTGAATGATAGCCAACACGACCAGATAAAACGTTACGAAGAACTGACGAACGCTTCACGAGATTAAAGTTTTGAAAAATCATTCCAATATCACGGCGAATTTCATACAAGTTTCTTCCTTTTGCTTTTGTAATGGATTTTCCATTCACAATAATCTCGCCCCCGCTTACTTCATGTAGCCGGTTAACTGAACGTAAAAGAGTAGATTTCCCAGCTCCTGAAAGTCCTAAAACAACGATAAACTCTCCTTTTTGCATCGTTAAGTTAATATTATTTAATCCTTTTGTTCCATTTGGATAAACTTTAGATACATTTTTAAATTCAATCATTTAGAATCCCCCACTCTTGTAAGTATAGACAACAGAAAGATGGCTGAAGGCTCAGCCATCTTGATTTTTCTCTCTAATATCCTCATTTCACTACTCTGTTTTTACTTTTTCTCCATATTCTCGTACAATTTCAAACTTGCTATCATCAGACTTTACATAACCTTCATGTGTATAGATATCGCGAATGATCTTTTTGCCTTCTTCATCTTTTCCGATATTAATAAACGCTTCTTGAATGTCTTTTCTTAAGTCTTCGTCCATATCAGATTGAACAGCAACAGTATCATTAGGAATCGGTTCTGTATAATGAATTACTTTTGTTTGATCAAATACATCTTCGTAATCTTTTTGAACGATTGTACGTGCGTCTTGGAATGTTACAGCTGCATCAATATCTCCATTTAATAAAGAAATAACAGCTTGGTCATGACCTTTCAATGTCACAGGTTGTACATCTTTTAGCGGATCAAGTCCAACGTCCATTAAAGAGGCTGCTGGCCATACATAACCTGCTGAAGATGTTACGTTTTGATAGCCAATCTTTTTCCCTTTTAAATCTTCTAAACTATCAATACCAGAATCTTTTTTTACGATGAACATAGACTTATAAGAATCAACAAGCTCGTCCGTTGGGGAACCGTCTTTATCATTTACTCCATAGCGCTGAGCTTGTAGAATAACGTCAGCTGCTCCTTGGTCTTTTGCTAAAACATAAGCTGTTGGTGGTAAAAAGCCAACATCTACTTTCTTTGAAGCCATTGCTTCTACAATTGTATTGTAATCTGTAGAAACACTAACTTTCACAGGTCTATCAAGCTCGTCACTTAATAGCTTTTCAAGCGGCTTTGCTTTTGCTTCAAGCGTATCAGCGTTTTGTGACGGAACAAATTGTACAGTTAGCTCTTTTTTCTCTGCGCTTTCTCCGTTAGATCCAGAAGATGTTGATGCTTCCTCATTGTTTCCACAACCAGCTAGTACACCTGCAGCAAGTGCAACTGACATACCAACTCCTATCAGTTTCTTAAACATATTATGCCCCCTAAAAATATGTAGTGTTTTGTCGTACATACAAACTTTACCAACCAAATATTTACTGTGTATTTTCCAGCTGTAAATTATATGTTAATTTGGATTAATATTCTGTAAACTCGTTAGAATTTATTACATCTATTTTATAAAATCGAAAGGTGACTCTTCCTGAGAGCCACCTTTTATTTCTTATTAACAACAGTAAGATGCGCCGATGATGATTAACAAAATGAAAAGAACAACTAGTAAAGCAAAACCTCCGCCGAAACCTACACCGTAACCATCATTACATCCTTGACCCATAAGTAAACCTCTCCTTTTACAAAATCATTTTTTGTGAGCAGCTCTTTTTGCTGAGCTGTTACTTGTATCGTATGTATTTTAGAAGAGATGGTGAAGTAATCTAGATAGAATGGGCGAATATCCAGAAAAAACCTTAGTATATAGGCTATACTAAGGTTTTTTCTTAATCTATAATTTTCCAGTACGGAACAAATTTTTCAGCTACTTTTTTTCCACTATGTTTTTCAATATGACGAAGCAGGTTTTCTAACTTCTGTTCTTGAAGATAAGAAGACTTTGCCTTTTGTATATTTGAAATCTGCTTTGAAAGGGAAACAAACGCTCCTTTATTTTTAAGATACCCTCTTTCATTTCCAGCTTCTAGTAACTCATCAAGATGATCTACGTCAAGCTTAACAAGAAGCTCATATGTTTTAGATGTCTCATTTCCGGCCTTATCTGTTACGCGAATTGTAACAGGATACTTTCCTGGAGGTAGCTCCATTGGCGCTAAGTGAAGGTTGTTGCTTTCTTTTCCATTGAGTGTGACAATAACATCATTTACTCCACTTTGATTATCTCTCACCTGAATTTCTTGTAAAAACTCACCTGTTACAAATACAGACATATCGCCCATGTCTTCGATTGTTGGCGGTGTGATATCTTGAGAAACGACTTTCTCAATAGCATCTAAACTCAATAGCTTAAGCTGATATGTTCCTTTAAAAATAGATGATATTCCGTTAATCGTGACTATATCTCCTTCTTTATATAGAAGTTGGAATTCATCTTGTGTTATTCCTGTTCTATGATCAACTCGAACCTTTGTTATATTGTTCCCATGACTAAGATTAAACTCAAACGCTCCTTGGCCAGAAGTAATGTTGCTTATTTTGCCTTCCTTAAGCTGAACTTTCTCGCCTTGGTTTTCCTGATTTAAGCTGGTAACAACTTTTGGGTCTGGAACTTGTGTCTTTCCAATTTTCTCAATGGAAGCTAGATTAACTAATTCAAATTCTCCGTTATATACATCTGTTTGAGCCGTTATTCTTAGCTGATCTCCAACATTGTAATCAGCTTCATGCTGAAAAACATAGATGCCTCCTGTATCATCTTGTATATAAAAACCTTGCCCACCAAAAATTCCTGGTTGAGATGTTATTATTCCTTCAACTGTTGCCATTTGGCCAAGTTTACTTTGTCTAGCTTGTTTAATTGTTGTTATTTTTGTATTTTCTTCTGGAAGGGGAGAGATTGCCACATCATCAACTTTTACAGACTTAGTTAGTACATTTTCTCCGTCTTTCCTTAAGCGTAGATTAACGTCTCCTTTTGTCCCTTCCTTCACTCTCATTTTTAAATCTATAGTTGCTTCACCGTTTGGACCCGCTTTTAACAAAAAGGGCGTGCTGTACCCATAAGAGGACGGCCATGTACCATTTTCACTTTTTACTTGGGCTACTTGCATTCCTCCTTCAACATACATTCCGATTTGTAGACCACTTATTTCTGCATTTGGTTCTACTCCTTTTGCACTTATACGAAGTTGGAATTCGTCGTCATTTGGCAATATATCTTGATGAATAAGTTCATAAGAAGCCTGAACAGGTGGATTTTCTGATGAGCCATATGAACCAGAAGCAAATGTTGAAGCATCGTACCACTTATACCCTTTTGCAGGCTGTGACCAAGGCTCTGCTTGAGGCTCTTTTGAATTTGCTGGCTCTTCTGTTTCTAGCATAGGAGAAGGCTCATCAAGGGGAATACCCTTTTCTTCAAACGAAGTATAACTCTCCTCTTTTGCAAGCCAATCAATTGTGTTAAGTAAAAGCGTTGCATCGTCCTCTTCTTTAAAACCATCATACGTACGTTTTGTTCCACCTGTTTCTTCTCGTTTATACTTAGGAGTTATATCTTCAACAGGAGAAGAGTCTCCAATGAATGCTGCTTTTCCTAATCCTAGTTTCGAAATAGCTGCATAAGGTCCTTCCTCTTCTCCTCCACCAAAGTAAATCCCTTGGTCAACTGAATTATTCCACTTATCCCCTGCATCCAGCCCCTCAGGCAAGTAAACGATTCCCTTTGCTTTAGAAGGATCTGTAATAGCAAGTGTAGAACCAGCATGCATTGCAACTGTTTGAACTCCCTCTGTAATACCAAATGATTCACTTGAAGAAACAACTTTATTTGCATTAATATTTCCTGGTGCATTGTATCTAAAACGAATGCCAAAGTGGTCTGAAAGCCAATCTGAGCTTTCGACTCCTTCCATCGCTTTTGAAGAAGCTTCCTCTGCTGTCATACCTTTTGCAGGATTTTCATATGCTCCTCTACGGTAACCGTTCATTACCTCTGATGAATCCCATCGGTTTTTATTTCGATCAGCATTATAATGATCAGAAATAAAAAAGATACTTCCTCCCTCTTTCACATATTGAATCATTGCTTCTTGTTCAGATGTTTTAAAAGGAATATTTGCTTCTGGGATTACAAACACATCATATTGAGATAAATCATTGAGAGTAATAGGCGTCTCTTTTCGTAATTCTTTTACATAATAACCATTGTTAGCAATTCCGTTGGCAAAATCTGAAAAAGCTCCATCAATCACCCAATCTGCTGCTCCCGCTGTTTGGGCATGAGTATTGTCAAATAAAACTTTCAACCCATTTGCATTTTTAGGAACAATTTCAGGAGCCGGATCTTTTGGTCCTTCAGCTTGTCCGTTTGTTAGTGGATACATCATAAATATGCCTAGAAGCATAAGCATTACAAGACCACATTTTCCTAACCACCTATGTAACATTTGTCTATCTCCTCCATCTTGTAATATGATCATTCTATTTAAAAGGATATATGGCGAATATTTGCATGAAATGAACTATATATTAAATTATCGTAAATTTTTCTAATTTTTCCATTTAATTGTTACATTCTCTCATCCAAAATTAAAAAAGCCTAAAGCTTGATCGCTTTAGGCTTCTATCTTAATCTTTTTGAGGTTGATAAATATCCCAACCAAGTTTTAAGGTATCAACAATATAATCAGCAACTTCTTCAGCTACAAGATTGTCTGTCTGAACTCTTGAGTTATGCTTTGAATAAGCATCTTGTCTTGCATTAAAAAGCTCCTGCATTTCTTCAAGTGTACGATTGTGTAAAACAGGTCTGCTTTCAATAATAAGATCCAACCGTTCCTTCCAACGATCCCATGACAAATCAAGAAATAGGACAATGCAGTTTTCTAAACAAACATTGCGAACCTCCTCTTGTTGAAAAGCTCCTCCTCCTAGGGAGACAACTTTGCAGCGCTTAGCCTGACAAATATCAGCGATTGTTTCCCTTTCAATACGGCGGAATTCTTTCTCTCCATATTTACTAAAAATATCTTTGATAAGCATTTTTTCATTTTTCTCAATTTCCACATCTATATCTATGAAATCTCTGTAAAGTTTTTTCGCTACTAGTTGACCAATTGTTGTTTTTCCAACACCCATAAAACCAATTAATACAATATTTTTTTCCCTTACAGGGATTTGTCTCATATAACTCATCATATATTCTGTTCAATCCTTTCTTCCCTCGTGTGTGAATATGCTACAAGTTCTCTTCATTATTTTCATTATAAGGGAAGAAAGACAAGAGTGGTACTATATTGCTGAATAAAAAAGGAAGCACGCCTTAAACGTCTTCCCTTCTTTATTACTATGCTGTTTTACTCTCAAGTCTTCTCGCTACAAGAGATAAACCATAATTTACAACAAAATACATGACGGCAATAAATAAGAAGATTGGCAACACATAGTTAATATTTTGTCCATTAATAATTTGTGCACTATGAGTCAACTCTGGTAAAGCAATAACAACGGCAAGAGACGTATCTTTTAACAGGGAAATAAATTGGCTCACAATTGGAGGAACCATTCTTTTTAATGCTTGAGGAAGAATGATCCCAAACATTGTTTGAGTATAAGTAAGACCTGATGAACGAGCAGCCTCAATCTGTCCTTTTTCAATTGATTTTAAACCACTTCTTACAATCTCGGATAACATAGCTGATTCAAAGATGGTTAAAGCAGCGATAGCAGAAACTGTAATCCCTAAGCTGATTCCAACTTCAGGGAGTGCAAAGTACGTAAAGAAAATAATTAACAATAGCGGTAAATTCCGAATAATTTCAACAATGACAGCGAGCACTTGAGAAACAACAGGAATTTTAGCATAGCGTAGTATTCCAACAATGCTTCCAATAACAAAGCTGAGAATAATTGAAATAAAGGCAACCTTTAGTGTGACCAAAAAACCTTGAAATAAAAATTGCAAGTGATCCATTGAATAAGCTCCAACAAAGTCCATTGTTCCACCCCTTTCTAGTTGCTACGTGCAAGCCGTTTTTCTAAATAGCCAACACCCAAACTAAGCGGAATTGTAAGCACAAGATAAAACAGAGCAACGAAAATGTAAACATCAAACGTTACGAATGTTGCAGATGCAACTAAGTCACCAAAATACATTAAATCAAGTCCTGCTATGACACTTAAAATTGAAGAGTTTTTTACAAGGTTAATAAACTGGTTACCAAGCGGTGGAACAACAATTTTGATTGCTTGTGGTAAGATGATTTGAAACATAGTTTGTAAGTAGGTGAGACCTGATGAACGAGCAGCTTCCGTTTGTCCCTTAGGAACTGCCATAATCCCGGCTCGAATGGCTTCTGCAATAAAAGCCGAGGTGTAAATGGAGAGTGCAACTGTTCCCGCTACAAATCCAGTTAAGCGAATTCCAATAGAAGGAAGACCAACGAAAAAAATAAAGGCAATAAGCAAAAGCGGGATATTACGAATAAATTCTACATATATAGTTCCAATTGTATTTAATATTTTAATAGGGGCAATCCTCATAACAGCAATAATAGCACCTAATACAAAACTTGCTACAAGTGCAATTAAGCTTACTAAAACTGTGTTTCTAAATCCTTGTATATATAAATCCCAATTGTTGGTGAGAATTGAGAAATCAAGCATAGATGTTCACTCCTTTGCTCTAGTAAAGGAAGCAGGACAAGCAACTGCTTATCCTGCTTAAAAATGGTGCTTTCTATTTTGATGGATCTTCTTTAATCCACTTTTTATAAATTTCATCATAGGTTCCATCTGACTTCATTTTTTCTAGGCCCTTATTGATTTCTTTTACAAACTCGTCATCACCTTTTTTCACCGCAATTCCATATGGCTCATCTGTAAATGGTTCTCCAACAAGTGTATAGTTTGAATCTTGATCTGCCATACCATAAAGAATAGCATTATCTGTTGTTAACGTATCCCCTTGCCCTGATTTTAAAGCAGTGAATGCCTCAGCATAGTTTTCAAACTCTAAAACAGTTGCTTCCGGAGACTTTTCACGAATATTTTGAGTTGAGGTTGAACCTTTAACAGCTAAAACTTTAGTTCCTGCTTTAATATCATCAATTCCTTTAATAGAGCTTCCTTTTTTCACAAGTAAAGACTGTCCTGCTTCAAAATAAACATCTGAGAATGAAACTTGTTTCTTGCGCTCATCTGTAATTGTCATCGTCGCAATAATTGCATCAATTTCTCCGTTTTGGAGCATTGGAATGCGCGTTTTTGACGTAACTTCTTTAAGTTCAATTTTATTTTCGTCTCCAAGAATTTGTTTGGCAAGCTGTTTGGCAATATCAATGTCAAATCCTTCAATGTCTCCTGAGCTCGGGTTCTTCAATCCGAACAAACGAGTGTCAGTTTTAACTCCAACAACAAGCTTGCCTCTCTCTTTAATTTGTTCTAGTGTACTTTTCCCATCACTTGAAGAAGAAGTTTCTTTACTTCCTCCGCTTCCACAGCCTGCAAGTAAAACAACAGCTATTAGTGAAATAAGTCCTATCTTTAGTAATCTTTTCATCGACACAGCTACTCCCCCTAAATAATTAATGATTTAAAATACGGCTTAAAAATAAACGAGCTCGCTCTTCACGCGGGTTCGCATAAAATTCAGCCGGTGTAGCCTCTTCAATGATTCTTCCTTCATCCATAAAGACGACACGGTCTGCTACTTCACGAGCAAAACCCATCTCGTGTGTTACAACAACCATTGTCATTCCTTCTTTCGCAAGAGCTTTCATAACGTCTAATACCTCTCCAATCATTTCTGGATCAAGAGCAGAGGTTGGTTCATCAAAAAGCATAACTTCAGGCTTCATTGCAAGTCCCCGTGCAATGGCAACACGCTGCTGCTGTCCTCCTGATAACTGTGAGGGATACGAGGAAGCTTTGTCAGGAATGCCAACTTTGTTCAAGTAATACATAGCCGTTTCTTTTGCTTCTTCTTGGGAAATCCCTAGTACTTTCATTGGAGCAAGTGTTATATTTTGAAGCACTGTTTTGTGTGGATAAAGATGAAAGTGCTGAAATACCATTCCAATGTTGCGACGAAGCTTGTTAATATCCGTTTTTTTATCATCTACTCTTGCGCTGTTCACAAGAAGCTTGCCATCTGAGATTGTTTCAAGCCTATTAATACAGCGAAGCATTGTACTTTTTCCAGAGCCAGATGGACCAATTACAACGACAACTTCTCCTTTATGAATTTCGAGGTTAATATCCTTTAAAACATGAAAATCTCCATAATGCTTGTTAACTCCCTCAAATGTAATCATAATGGGCCCCCTAAGTGCTTTTTATCTATGCACGTTTAAATAAAGATAAGCTTACTTCAATTATATAAAGTTAAAGAGTGTCTATGTCAAAATCTTCTGATATTTTAGTAAATTCTAACATCTTTCTCTATCAAAGTAAACAAGCTTGTTACAGATTCTTACACATATATAGTTAATATGTATTGCTTCATATAGATAATATAGCTAAAACTTTTTTAAAACTTTTTCCATATAATCCAAAAGATTTATTTTCAAACAAGAAAGACCTCCCCTTTTAACATAGGTATGCTAAAAGGGGAGGTCTTTTATTATTCAAAACTGTTCGTTATATCATATTCTTTTTTCTTCTTCTCTAACCATGTTGAATATTCTGTTTGAAGTTTCTCATTGAAGATTGCTTCTTTTACTTGTGCTTTGCTATCTTTATAACTTGCTTGTTTGGCTTCTTTAACATCTTCTACCTTAATAATATGATAGCCATAGTCTGTTTTGACAGGGTCACTAATTTCTCCCTTCTTCATCGAGAAAGCTTTTTTATCAAATTCATCAGTCATTGTGCCTTCTTCAAAGTATCCAAGCTCTCCACCACTTTCACTTGTTGCCGTGTCTGTGGAATATTTTTTCGCTAATGTTGCAAAATCTTCTCCTTTATCTAACTTCTCTTTAATTTCCTTAGCTGTTTTTTCATCATCAACTAAAATGTGACTTGCTTTCACTTGCGCTGCTTGTGCAAAACTATCTTTATTTTCATTAAAGTATTCTTTCATTTCCTTTTCTGTAATTTTAATGGATGGTCGTAAAAGTTCTTCAATCTCTTTATTCTTTTTAATATCTTCTTTAAGAGAGCTTAAAGACACACCACTTGCTTCAAGTGTCTGATTAAACGTATCTTCTCCACCGTATTGTTCTTTTAAATCATCTAACTCTTGATTCACTTGCTTAGCCGTAATCTTAATATCTTCCTTTTCAGCTTCTTTATCGATAATCTTCTCGGTAATAAGAGTATCAACAGCTGCTGCTCCATTTTGATCTGCTAGAAGGTTATACACATCGTCTTTGGTAATATCGCTTCCGTCAACGCTCGCAACAACTTTTTCTTTTGAATAAACCCATCCACCGCAAACAATGAGAGCGACAAGAGCTACGCTTAAAATAATATACATAACCTTACGTTTAAATAGTTTCTTCATCTTTTAAACTCCTTTTTTCTATTCTATAATGCTTGTTTAGCATGTATTTTTTACAGGGAAGAGCTTATGCCGGAGAGAGGCATCTTTATGGAGATAAGCATAAGCTCTTTTGTTCTTCTTTCATAATGTAACAATTGAATGTGTCAGGAAGATGTCCGCTGCCTATTTTTTATAAAGATTTTCTTTTTCCTTTATGTAAATTGAAAAACCATATTAAAAATAAATAACTTAAGATGAAAGCGTTATTTTTTAAAATTTCTATTTTATCAAACTATTTTAATAATATTCTCTTGCTTAATTATGTCAGAGTTGCTATCATAGTGAACATTATCACAACCTAGTTGGGCATACATAAGTATAGGAGGATTTAAATTGAACAAAAAATTCACAATATTCTTATTATCATTAATTCCATTTGTAGGTCAGTTTGCTTTTTTACCTCTCGTAAACCGCATTCATCCTATTATTTTCGGATTACCACTACTTCATTTTTGGCTCTTTCTTTGGATTATTTTAACGCCTATTATTACATTTATTATTTATCGTGTACAAAAAACAGAAGGAGATGTTGAGTAATGCAAGGAAATTTAACAGCACTGTTAATCACATGTTGTATCATTTTAGCTGTTGTCTTTATTGGTTTTCTAGCAGGGCGGGACAAATCATCGCGAAGCTCTGTTGAAGAATGGTCTGTTGGAGGAAGACGTTTTGGTAGTATTCTTGTTTGGCTATTAGTTGGGGCAGATCTTTATACAGCATATACGTTTCTCGGTTTAACAAGTACTGCTTACCAAGGAGGGAGCACTGCTTTCTTTGCGATTCCATATTCCGTTATTGCTTTTTTCATCTCTTACTTTTTCTTACCAAAACTGTGGAGTGTCGCAAACAAACATCGTTTAACAACACTTGCCGATTATGCTCGTGAACGGTTTAGCAGTAAGTTTCTATCTTCTTTAATCGCTATTGTTGGTGTACTAATGCTTATCCCTTACATTTGCTTACAGCTTAGCGGGATTCAAGATACTCTTACTGCTGCAGGTACAGGTTATATCAATGTAAAGGTAGTTGTTATTATCTCTTTTCTTCTTGTTGGTCTTTATACATTTTTTAGCGGAATTAAAGGTCCTACGTATACAGCTATTATTAAAGATATTTTAGTTTGGGTTATTATGCTTTTCATGGTTGTGTCTCTTCCTATTATTCATTTTGGGGACTGGGGAACAATGATTAATAAGATTTCACAAGAAGCACCTGAAATGCTTACACTCCCAACGGAAGGTCCAAAAGGGATTCCATGGTTCATTACCGCTTCCCTTGTATCAGCACTTGCTCTCTTTATGTGGGCTCATGCAGCAACAGGTGTATTTACAGCAAAAAGTGCAGATTCACTTCGCAAAAATGCTATCTTCTTGCCTTTATATAATATTGTGCTTATTCTCGTTATTTTCCTTGGATTTGTCGCTGCTCTGGTTCTTCCTGAAGATACAAATCCAAAGTTCGCTCTATTAAATCTCATTCAAATTTCATACGGTGGAGTTGGACAAGGACTTGCTTACTCAACAATTGCTCTTGCTTCTTTAATTCCTTGTTCAATCATGGCAATCGGAGCATCAAATCTATTTGCGAATAACATTTATCGCGATTTGATTAAGCCAGATGTAAATCCTAAAACATTAACACTTGTAACTCGTTCAATGGTATTTGTTGTTATTGGCCTTGCTCTTTTATTTGGGCTCCTTTTCCCACAAGCTCTTGTTTCTTTACAACTCTTAGGAGTATCTGGAATGGTTCAGATTTTCCCGGCAATTGTCATCAGCTTATTTTGGCGTAATCAAACAAAAGAAGCAACTGCCTTTGGACTCTTAGTCGGACTTATTGTAACTTTTACGGTTTATTCAACAGGTTCATCCTTTGGTATTTATGAAGGTTTCTGGGGCCTTAGCGCAAACGTCATAACAATGGCCATTATAAATCCTTTCTTTGTAAAAAAAGCACAGCGTTCTCGAAATGATGTTGTAAACACACTATTCTATAGTGCGAATAAAGAGGAAGGTAATTCTAAAAGTGCATAAAATAAAAGAGCGGCTTTAAAAGCCGCTCTTTTATTTTCTTACAATAGGCATTGAACAACAGCGGAAGGAACCGCCTGATTTAATAATTTCTGTAATATCCACTTCAACGATTTCATAGCCTCTTTTTTTCAATTCTTTATTTGTATTCTTATTAATTGGCAAGCTGATGACCTTTTTGTTTCCAATTGAAAGCACGTTCACTCCCAACGTAAACTGTTCATCTTCTTCAACATGAATTAAATCATAATGTTTCGCTAATACAGTTTCATATTTCTCTTCCATTGCTCCTCTAAATACAAGAGCTTCCTTTGGAGATAAAATATTAAATACACAGTCTAAATGGAGATATTTAGGATGAAATGGAATAGGAACAACTTCGTAGCCTTCCAGATGCCCTCTCAATACCTCTACTGCTTCTTCTGTTGTACGGTCACTAATTCCGACAAAAACATGATCTCCATCAACAACAACATCTCCGCCTTCAATGTTCGTCCCTTTTAAATCTATGTAATCGATTCCTAAGTTTTTTAACTCCTGCTTTAACACTTTCTGCTCATCAAAACGAATATCATTGCTCATCCCAGCAATAAACACTTTATCTCCAATCGTAAAGCCGATGTCTCTTGCAAAAACCTGCTCTGGACGATCTTCCCCAGGAGTTAAAAGATGAACATTTACATTATACTTTCTTAACGTATCTACAAACTGTTTATGCTGTGCCATGGCTTTTTCGACGTTAATATTTTCATCTTTAAAATGCTTCTGTGTTTCGTTAATCACATCGACAATTGTCATATGCTTTGGTTCACATAAAAACACATCACGTAATGGTTCATATTCAGTGTTACATCTTGGAACAAGTGGTTGAAATGATTGTTCTGGTAGCAAGTTTTTTCCTCCTCTATATACGTTATGTTTATTGTTCCCGTTTTTCATGAAGATATAACATGTAGAAATTTCGATGGTCTAGATGGGCTGCGACTATATCAGATTGAATCTAATTATGTATATAGTCTTCTATTATCTTCTTGTTTCTTCCTTCCGACTATATCCCTAGTATATCCATTTCATCAAAGTTTTCCGCTCCCATATCTGTACTTAAAATTTACGTGTCCATCAAAGTACTTTTCCCTTATAAAATAAAGAAAAACTCCTTCTACAGATCTGCAGAAGGAGCTTGCCTTTAAATGAACATATCGAACAGTAAAACAGCTCCGAAAGCGATAAATGAAAGCAATGTCTCCATTACTGTCCATGTCTTAAAGGTTTCTTTTACTGTTAATCCTAGGTATTCTTTTACTAGCCAAAAACCAGCATCGTTTACATGTGAGAGCATGAGTGATCCTGCTCCTGTTGCTATAACAAGTAATTCCAAGTTCACACCTGACATATTTGCAATAATGGGGGAAACAATTCCGGCTGCTGTTGTTAAAGCAACTGTTGCTGAACCTGTTGCAATTCGAATTAATCCGGCTACCATAAATGCTAAAACAATGGGAGATAGAGATAAACTTTCGGACATATTCGCAATCGTTGTTCCTACGCCACTATCAATAAGAATTTGTTTGAAACCACCACCAGCACCAATAATCAAAATAATTGAGCCAACTGGTAATAAGCTTTCATCTGTTAATTTTTTAATGAAGTTTTTATCCATCCCCTGACGCATGCCAAGTAGGTAGAAGGCCGCGAAACAAGAGATGAGAAGCGCAATGACAGGACTACCAATAAATACGAAGAAATTCATCAATACATTAGGCATTGTGATATATGGTGCGACAACAGACAATATCATCAATAGAACAGGTAATAGAATAACGAAAAATGAAACTCTTACACTTGGTAACTTTTGTAGACTTGTATTCACACGAACTAACTCTGGCTCTCCTTCAGGAATCACGCGTTTATGCACCCATTTTGCAAACAATGGACCTGCGATGATAGCTGTAGGTAGGGCAATAATGAGTGAGTAAAGAAGGACTCTTCCAAGATCAGCATTATAAATACCGATTGCAGTCATAGCTCCTGGATGTGGGGGTACAAGACCATGTACAATAGATAGCCCCGCAATAACAGGTATCGCAATTAGCAAAATATTTTGTTTCGTTGTTTTACGAATAGAGATAACAAGAGGTAATAAGATGACAATTCCTACTTCAAAGAAGACAGGGATTCCGATGATAAAACCTGAAAATAACATTGCCCACGGTAATTTCTTCACTCCAAACAATCGAACAAAGAAATCGGCTACTTGCATTCCAGCACCTGAATCTGACATGATTTTCCCTAAAATTGTCCCTAATGCTAAAATTCCAACCAAATGCCCTAAAACACTTCCAACCCCAGTTTCATAGGCACCAACAATTTTATCCATTGATAATCCCGACATAATGGCTAAAAATAAGCTTGCAACAGTTAAACTAATAAAGGCATGCCATTTCCACCATGATACTCCTAAAATAACAATTACAATAGATAATAAAGTAATAGTCAATACATATATATCCATATTGAATCCCTCTCCCCCCACTTGGTAAACGCTTTCATAAGAGCGGCGAGAAAAGAGTGCTACATTTTCTCGCTGCCTTTATACATCATAATTTACAACATAATGTTGCATTTCCGTATTGTAGTACCCTTCACTATATTCAATCAAATTACCCATTTCATCATAAGAATAGCGCAATCGTTTTAATAAAGGTGTCTTCCTTTTTACATGTAATCTATCTTCTACATAAGAAGGAGCAATAGCAACAGCAAACTGATCTCGAAACTTTTCTAAAGAAATATCTTGTTCTTCAATCACTTCGTACAAGGATTGAGTATTTAAGTCTGAGCGTTCAGTGCCTTCAATTTGTGTCGTTACATAATGTGTATAATGAATATACGGGACATCATCAAGATGATAAAGTCGTTCAACACGAAGACAATGCTCTCCAAATAATCGGTACGGTTCTGTTCCCTCTTCATTGCATACAACTTCTGCCTGCAACAACTGCCTTTGAATCTTATGACCTTCTTCTACTAAAACTTCTGTAAAACGTTTCCCTTTAGAAAGTTTTGAAGCGGAAGTATTGCGAATGACTTTTGTCCCTTTACCACTCTTCTTTTCTAGATACCCTTCTTGAACAAGTTCTTTAATTGCATTTCGGATGGTAATTTTACTGACATTGAATTCATTCTCCAGTTGCGGTTCAGAAGGTATATTCGTTTTAATAGGATATACACCGTGTAAAATCCGATCCTTTAAGATATTCTTAATTTGTAAATATAATGGTCCTTTTTTTCGAGATACGTTCACTGTTACATTCACTACCTTTCTACATCGCCCACTGATTCTGTCATCGCTCGGAATATATCGACTTCCGATGATATAGGGGTATCCCCTACGACTGTATGCGCAAGCATTCCTGCCGCTGTGGCAAATGCGACTGTTTTTTCTGGTGAAAAGCCTTCCATCTCACCATGTATAATACCACTCGCATAAGCATCTCCTGCTCCTATTCTATCATAGACAGAAAACGTGACGGTCTTAGAAAATGTGAATGTTTGATTCTTAAATATAAAACCACGTAATGAATGAGTATTGTCACCATTAATTGACCGATGCGTCCCCGCTATAACAGAGATTTTGTACTTTTTTGCAACGGCTGGAATAAGCTCTACAAGTTGTTCTGTACGTTCTTCTTTCTCCGTTTTCATACCAAGAACAAACATTGCGTCTTTTTCGTTCATCATGACGATATCAGCTAAATCTAGCATTTCCTCATAATATCTTTTTGACTTTTTATATCCGTCCTTACCCCAGAGGGACGGACGATAGTTACAATCAAAGACAACTGTGCCACCATTCTCTTTCACCGCTTTCGCAAATGTTTTCATATGTTGGCGGATAGAATCATTCATCGCAAGTGTAATTCCGCAAAAATGCACAACATCGATCTCACGTGCAATTTCTTCAAAATTATACGTTCCTTCCGAAGCTGTATTGAAACTGCTTTCTAATCGATTAGAATAGGTAACGCGACTAGGGCGTGCCCCAAATCCGTTTTCTAAAAAGTACATTCCAACATAATCCCCGCTTCGGTGGATGAACAACTGATTAATCCCTAATTTCTGAAGATAGGATGCGGCCGCATCACCAACTGCGTTATCTGGTAATGTAGACACAAGATACCCCGTATGGCCAAAACGCGCTAGAGCTGAAGTTACATTTACTCCTGTACCAGAGAAAGAATAATTTAATGTGCTTGCTTGTGACAGGAACTCATATCCTGGCACTTGCAAGCGCATCATAACTTCTCCAAAAGAAGCAACTCTCTTAGCCATGGTTATCCACCAATTTCTTTACTGTTCCAAGTAATTCACGGACATCCTTGACGTTTGTTTTGCCTGTTTCCTTATCAATAATTGATGAATACACATGAGGAATGATTTGCGGCACGTTAGCTTCTAAAGCAATGCGTAAAATGGCTTCGAAGTTCTCTTTGTCGATCCCACCTGTTGGCTCTAATGCAAATCCTTCTTCACCGCATGCTACTGCAACCGCACGAAATTCGTCCTCACGTGTTAATCCTTTCATTGGGAAGTATTTTAATGCATTCCCGCCCATATCGCGAACAAGAGCAATTGCTGTTTTAACAGGTACAATTGCCTGTTCATCCTGTGCAGCGCTTACAGGTCCTGTTGAAATATTTACATAACCCACACGTCCTGTTGGGGAAACTAGACTATTAATCCAGCTATCCTTTTCACCAAGATTAGCACGTGTTGCGCCAACAGCAGGAAATACTTGGTTGATATGACTTCCAGGATAATGTTTTGCAATCTCTGCTACGACAGCAGCTTGACGATTGTCGCCAGCCCCTAACCCAATTGATACTGCTTCTTCAATCTCTTCTCCATATTTCTTCATTGCTGCTACTGCTTCTTCTACCGTTGGGTAATCTTTCGAAAGAACACCAACTAAGACATGTCCTTCGGCTGCTTCAAATACTTCTTTGGCATTCTCTACACTATTTGCTAATACATTTAAAGCAACACGTTCCTTATAAAAACGTTCTGTAATTGTTGACATATTATTTTCCTCCTAATAATTCACGTATTTGAGATTCAATCACATGGATATCATCACCTTGAAGTGGGCGTGGATCGATATCGAAATAACCTTGTCTTACACCATAATCACGTGTGTAAATGGCAATATCTCCTTCACGCAACCCTTGCACAACTTCTTTTGCTGTTGTTTTTGTTTGTTCGGAATTAATTTGAATACGAGCACGGAATATAGCTCGACCTGCTTCATCCTGAACGATCGTAACTTGGACACCTTCAATTTCTTCTAATGACATCAACGTTTGCAACACTTCTTTTTCTTGTTCACTTTTATCTTCTTTGACACCGTATTCATCAAGAGCTTGAAGTAAACCAAAGGTAGTTTCTTTACCAACTTTCATACTTCTTCCAATACAATGTAATTGTACTTTTAACCATTCAATATAGTTTCGCTTACCACCAACAATCCCTGAAGTTGGTCCTTCAATAGCTTTTGAACCACTGTAAATGGCAAGATCCGAGTATTTCACATACTTTTGAATATCTTCTTCTGCTGCTGCATCCACGATAAGTGGAACACCATTACGCTTGGCAACTTCCCATGCCTCTTCAACTGAAATCATATTTTTTTGAACAGCATGATGAGATTTCACATAAAGAATGGCTGCTGTGTTTTCAGAAATAGCATCTTCGATATGTTCTGCTTTACCTTCATTAGCATAGCCCACTTCAATTAACTTGCCACCGCCCAAATAAATCATGGTTTCAACAGGGGCTCCATATTGGACATTATGTCCTTTCAGCATGATGATTTCACTTTTAGAAATCTCTTCTTGGTGCAGACGTTCACTTTTACGGCGGTTTCCTTGGGTTACAAGTGCTGCAACAGAAAGAGCAATTCCACTTGATGCTGAATTAACAACAACAGCTGCCTCTGAATCGAGAATTCTTGCGATATGATCGCCTGCTTTATCAACTAAGTCGGCAATCTCGACATAATTTTGTCCGCCTTGTTTCATTGCATCCATGACTGTATCTGTTGGGGCCGACACGCCAAGGATACTCATTCGTCCACTTGCATTAATTACACGTTTAAGTCCATATTTAGCATTCAATGAGTTCACCATTTGCAACCACTCCTTTTGTTTCTATTGTTCTTTCTGCTACACGCTTGTCTTCTTCAGAATCAATCAATGTAATCGGATTATTTTGAACTGTAAATAACGTTAAGTTTGCAATGTCTCCAACTTTAATTCGCCCAAGTTCTGGTTTTTTAAGCCAGTTTGCCGCATGGGTAGTAACCGCTGCGATAACCTCTTCAAGTGAGTATCCGAGGTAAAGAAATTTCGAGAGAACATTTGCCATACTATATACGGGACCATTTAAACGATTTCCACGGTAAATGTCTGTGCTAATTGTATTCAAACCGATATGATGTTGTTTTGCGGCTTCAGCAACCTTAAATGAAAAGCTTGCTGTCCCATGCCCCACATCCAAATGTACACCGCGTTCAATTGCATCAATTAACACTTGAAGTGGTTCTCCTTTATCACTGAAAAGGTTATTTTCTTTCCCATTAAGATAATGAGTAATAACATCATTTCTTTCTAAGAGTGGGATAACCTCTTCAATACGTGGCGGTGCAGAACCGATGTGAACCATTAATGGCAAAGATGTTTTGTGAGAAATTGTTCTTGCAACACGTAATGGTTCAATCCCACTATCACGGACAACACTGCTGCTAATACGGGCCTTTAGTCCAACAATGACATCTTGATACTTTTTAGCAGCCTGTACGGCCTTCTCTTTATCTATCCATTCCATATTTGATAACTCATCAACACGTTTTAAGCCAATCCGGGAGATGTTCAGAAAAGCAAACAAGTTTGTTTTGGCTTGTTCTCTGCTCGCAACCAAATCAGCAATTCGGTCTGCCCCACAACTTCCAGCATCAACAATTGTTGTTACACCTTGTTTCACACCTATTTCATCAATTTCATCACCATATGGATCAAACTCAGGAAATGCGTGGACATGTAAATCAATCCAACCACTTGATACGTACATACCTGAGTAGTCAAATACTAGCTGTCCATGTCCATTCCCAGCCTTTGTCACTTCAGCAATTTTACCGTCTTTGATAACGATATCAATTGCCTCTCCACTCACACGTTTTACGTTACGTAATACGAATCGCTTTTCCATTCATTTCACCTTTTCTTCAAATCTATTTGAATACGTTTTCAGAATGAGTTATATTCATATTTCTTTTTCACACATTTAGATTAGCATAGAAAATCAACAAAGTAAATATAACGTTATAATGTTTGTTGTACCATTTTATTCCGTGAAGGAGTACATTTTATCAAGTTTGATTAATTTCACCAATAGGACAGCATACTCAAACCTCCTTATCAAGAAGGAACGAAGGCCCTTTACAATAGCTTTCCTTAGAACGTAAATTCCATACCGATGTTAATTCCACTCTCCTTTCATAAAGGAATGCACGAAAAAGGACAGTGATTTTAAGCCATCACCGCCCTTTTCAAAATATAAGAACTATAAGTTTTTGAGCTTCATTTTGTGTTTACATCTAGACGCCAAGGGCTCTCAAGTTTAGACAATCCCTTCATAAGGCTGCAGAACAACCTTTTAGCCGGCTTATCTTTGTCATATTGGCACCTTACGCTTTTTTTTAATGGTGAATGTTATTTTGAATTCTCAACTTTTAGAAAGCTCTTTTAAGTCTTTTATATATACCTCACTTAAGGAAGCCACAGTCCTATCTGCCTGTGATAAATTCATATGAATTTCTTTATGCCTAACGCCAACGCAATGCATACCAGCTCTTTTAGCAGCTGTTAAACCATTGTATGAATCCTCTATAACTACACAATTTGATGTTGGAACTTCAAGTTTTTCGGCAGCATGGAGAAAGATATCTGGATCTGGCTTCCCTCTTTCGAAGTCTTCTCCACTTATCACCTCATCAAAATAGGCTCTTAATTCACATTGGTCTAATACATCTGATATTTTTTTCTTATTAGAGGAAGAGGCTAATGCAGTAGGAATACTGTGTTCTTTTAACTCCTGTAAAAGTGGCAAAACTGCAGGAAATAACAATGATTTAAAAGCCCATTCTTTCTGTGAGAATATCTCATTTTGCAAACAAATCAGCTCTTCTACACTTGGCGATAATGAAAATTTGTCTTTTAATATTGTCCATTTTCTTTTAGCTGTTCCTCCCACAAAACTAAGTTGGGTCTCCTCGTCCACCTGAATCTTCAGTTTCTTGAATACATCCTTGTTCCAACTCCGATAAATTGGTTCACTATCAATAATGACACCATCCATATCAAAGATGACAGCTAATTTTCCCATATTCTATTCCCCCTTGCTGACCTATTCATCATAATTTGCCTAGACGACCTCCTTTAACCATATCATAGTCGTAAATACTCTAAAAGGTATGCTCATGTGACGTTAAAAAGATGATGGAGTAAATTCCTTATTGATAATAGTAAAAAAATAGACTGCTTTTAAAAAAAGGAGCAATCTCCTGTATTCCCCTGTTCTTTTAACATGTTTCATTCAGTCCAAAATCGGTAAAAGAATGAATAACAGTTGAAAAGAAAAGGAGGAACAAGAAATGACAACATTACTTGAAATAAGTGTCACCCCTGTTGGAACAGAAAGCACAAGTTATAAGGAGTATGTCACAGATGCAGTTAAGTTAATTAAAGACAAGGGCTTACACTATCACATTGGCCCATCATCTACAGTAATTGAAGGTGAGATCGATCAGGTAATGGAAGTAGCTAAGGATATTCATAAACATTCGCTTAATCAGAATGCTAACCGTGTCGTAACGAACCTTAGAATCGAAGAACGTTCAGACAAAGACATGAGTATCAGTCATCAAATGGGGGCAGTGAAAGAAGCTTTTCAATAGATATTTCTTCCTCAATTTAATGATATAGAAGAAAGACATTCATAGCCTAAAGGCTTTTTGGAACCTTGAGCCTATTCTAGGTTTTTTTTCTCATAATAAAAAAGCGTATTCTCAATTTGAGAATACGCTTTTTGTAATGACCTGAGAGGGATTCGAACCCCCGACCCCTACCCTGTCAAGGTAGTGTTCTCCCGCTGAACTATCAGATCAACATAGTATAGTCTTAATTTTATGGATTGCTTCCTTTATTGTCAACCTTTTTATAAGTCACTCATAAAGTAGGAAGCAGTCTGAAAAGGAAAAAGGGCTGATTGTTAGTCAGCCTTTTTTTCTTACTTGTTATTATCATCTTTTTTATTTTCGTCACCGCTGTAATTTGGATCATCATTGTTATCAGCGCCGTCGTCATTAATATTTGCATCATCGTCAACATTGTCATTGTCGTCTGCATCATTTGTATTACCATCATTATCATTGTCTGTATTGTCATCTGTAGTGTTCGTATCTTCATTATTCATATCTTCATTATCCATGTTCTCATCCATGTTTTCATCATTATTCTCATTGTCTGTGCCATTATCATCGGTCACGTCGTTTTCTTCCTGCTGATTATTATCGTCATTTCCGCCATTGTTACAAGCAGTAAGACCAAAACTTGCGAGTAGAGATGCCGCTAGAATTAAAAGCCATTTTTTCATTGTAAAAACCTCCAATTTGTTATGTTTATCCATTTCATAGACTGTACAGTTTCCTTATTTTTATACAAAAAATTCGGGATAAAAATTAGCACCTCGGATATTCTAATAAATAGCTTTCTTACTTTAGAAAACGAGGGATTAAAATGGACAAAAACTATGAAGGTTACCCAGTTGCAGAATTATCAGAAGAGCAGCTTGAAAAGATTCAGCAGCTTGAACAAGAAATTGCTTCTTCTTTAAATGAGCATATTGTATTGATTGCCTATGAAGAAAAGAGATAAAAAAGGAACAGAGCCCTTCTCTGTTCCTTTTTTATATGACAAAATTAGTCAGTATTTGATATTCTTATAAAAGAACGGCTGTTAACAAAAGGGGGCTTTTGTATGAATATTGAACGCTATTTAGAGAGAATTCATGCCGTATTTAAACAAGAGCGCACGCTCGTTTATCTAACTTATTTACAACAACAGCATCTTTTTCATATTCCATTTGAAAATTTAGATGTTGTCTATAAAAAAGAGATTGTATTAAGTGAAGATGTTCTTTTTCATAAAATTGTTGAGAAAAATCGTGGTGGGTTTTGCTATGAGCTAAACAGTCTCTTTTGTGCTTTTTTACAAGAAATTGGATTTCAAGCAAAACTTCTTAGCGCTACTGTTCAAGATGAACAAGGGAAAGCATTTAGAGAAGAAAGCCATGCTACAACGCTCGTTCTTCTTAATGGAAAAGAATATCTTGTTGATGTTGGATTTGGAGATTCGGTTCGTCAGCCACTGCCTCTTTCAGGTGAAATGGTTCGCGATGTTAGTGGAACACATCGAATTTCCAAGTCTCAACAGCACTTTTGCTTACAAAAAAAGCTGAATGGAAAATGGATAACAAAATATCTCTTTTCTACAGAAGAAAAAGCTACAGATTCCTTTAAAGAAGTCTGTATCTTTACTCAAACGTCTCCTACCTCTCCTTTTACAGGTCGTAGAATTGTAACAATCGCTACGCCAAGAGGACGTGTAACACTCTCTGATAATACGCTAACAATTGCGCATGAAGAAACCAAAACGAAAAAAACATTCAAAGAAGATCAGTTTTTTCATATTTTACAAACTTACTTTCATATTCCTTCCTCTTCTTTATAAACTTAACACCCTATTTGGCTTTTGCTCATATACTGTTTTATCTTGGGATGTACACGGAGAGGAGACGGTTATGAACTTTCGAAAAGCAACACTTGGAGACTTTAGAGCCCTAAACACGCTTTTATTTGAGTCACAGCGCATGCATGCTAATGCACTTCCAGAGCTTTTTTCTATATCGCGGACAGTCATCCCCTACCCTGATTATCAAACAATGATTCATGGTTCTAACTTTCACATACTGGTGGCTGAAGAGTATGGAAAACTTATTGGATATTCAATAACTGAACTTACGGCAACTAGTTCTGGGATTGGACGTTCTAGTTCGCGTGCTGCTTATATGTACTACTTAGGCGTTGATACTTCTCATCAAAAGAGCGGCATTGGACGTAAACTGTTTGAGGAAGTAAAGAAATGGGCTATACAAAATAAAGCAAAGACAATTCATCTTAATGTATGGTCATTTAATCAAAATGCTGTTGCTTTTTATAACCGCCTTGGCATGAAAGAGATTGGAAAATTAATGGCTTATGAACTCCATTAATAAAAAGATCATCCTAACAAAATTAGGATGATCTTTTTATTAATTAACTCGTTCTTGTTCTTCCTCAAGCAAATCACGTTGTTTGTGAGCAAGACGACTTGCTGCACTTGCCGCAACGCTTGCGACAAGATCATCAAGAAACGTATTAACGCCTCTCTTTTTATCTGTATCAAGTTTATTAATAATACCAATTTTACACTTATCAAGATGACCAAATGTTGTAACACCAATACTTCCGTATGTTAATGTGGCACCAAAAGCAATTGTTTCATCAACGCCAAACAGCCCCTCATCTTGTTCTACAATCGTTTGAAGCGGCTCTGATAACATCCCCTTTTCAGCAAGCTTATCAAGCTCAACTCCAACAAGAATAGCATGCTGAATCTCTCTTTTTGTGAGGACTCTTTCAACACTTGTAACGCATTCTTCGATTGTTAGCTTATCATTGTAGGGCTTTTGCATTTCAAAAACAATTTCGGCTATATCCACAACAGTGACGCCACGTTCTTTTAATAAATTGAAGGTTGCTTCTGTAATTTCTTTGCTTGAAACAAAAGGTTTTTTTTCCACTATGTAGTTCCTCCTCTTATGAACGCAGTAAGGTGTTTCTTTTTTATTGTATCATGTGAAAAAGAGAGTGAAAAGAATACGACAGAAGGACAAACGAAAAACAGCACACGCCGCTTTCCCCCGCTGCTTTTCCTGTGATAAAATAAAGGTAACGCTTTCAAGTTTGGAGGATTTTTAATGGATTATCGCCCTGGAAAGATTGAGGAACTAACGTTTTATAGTGAAGAACTTCAGGAAGAAATGACGCTGCTTTTATATCTTCCAAAAACATATTCTCCACTTTTTAAATATTCCTTATTAATTGCTCAAGATGGGAAAGATTATTTTATGTTTGGAAAGCTATCACGGGCGCTTGATGAATTGTCTGAGGAAGAGGAAATTGAACCAACAATTGCAGTAGGCATTCCTTATAAATCAGTAGATGAGCGACGCAAAATGTATCATCCTGACGGGGAAAAGGTTGAACAATACGTTCGATTTTTAGCTCATGAACTCCTTTCTTATTTAGACGACCTTCTTCCAACTCATAAAATGGGAGGAACAAGAACACTTATTGGAGATTCGTTAGGTGGAACAGTTTCGTTATTAACAGCACTTCAATATCCTCACACATTTAATAAAGTTGTGGCTCAGTCACCGCTTGTGAATGAAACGCTTCTAAATAAAGTTGCGGACTTTTCTTCTCCAAATGCCTTACATATTTATCATACAATTGGTCTTCAGGAGACAGAAGTTAAGACAACGGACAAGAAAATTGCGGACTTTCTAACACCTAACAGAGAACTTTATCAACTTCTTAGTACAAAAGGATTTTCTTACTTTTATGAAGAGATGGAAGGAAATCATACGTGGAGATATTGGCAGAAAGATATGCCTCGCGCTTTAAGCAAAATGTTAAGTTAACTAACATACTTTTGAGAATATAATGTTTTTCAGAAATTTGCTATAATTAACAAGAAACTGCATCTTTATACAATTTAAGGAGGGACTGTATGATGAAATACGGAGTTGTTTTATTTCCATCAAAAAAATTACAGGATACTGCAAACTCTTATCGAAAACGCTATGATTCTAGATATGCTCTAATCCCGCCACATATTACAGTTAAAGAACAATTTGAAACGTCTAATGATGAGCTTGAGACGTTAATTCCTACATTTCGTGACATCGCTCATAAACTCAAGCCAATCACTATTAATGTCACTAAAGTTAGTTCTTTTTCTCCTGCAAATAATACAGTTTATTTAAAAGTTGAAAAAAATGATGATTTAAAAACGCTATATGAGCACCTTCATAGCGGACCTCTTGCTCAAGAAGTAGAATATTCCTATATTCCTCACATTACAATTGGGCAAAACCTATCAGATGATGAACATCTTGATGTATATAGTCAACTTAAACTTGTTGATATTAATCATGAAGAAGTTATTGATCGTTTTCATCTTCTTTACCAACTTGATAATGGTTCATGGACGGTTTATGAAACATTTCGTTTTGAACATGAATAACATCACTTAAAAAAGAAGGCACGGTAGAATCCCTAATCTTACAAAGATTCTACCGTGCTTTTTTAATTTTAAACATAAAAAGAGCTCCTACAAAAACAAGCAATGCTGCTGAAACTTTAAAACTCTGAACAAAATAATAAAAAAGATTATGTACGCTTTTCATTGCAAAATCTCCTTACTCTTATCAAACTATCTCTTAAATTCCACAAAATGTCATGTTACTAGTAACATCCTATATGATAATATGTTTTCGATGTTAATTACAAGTATTAGTTACTATAAAAAGTAAATGTTTTCCTGAAATATTCTTTAACGTGAGTTTGAAGTTCCCCTATGTTCCCCTCTTTACACAAGATCGTTAAAGAACTTTCCTTTTCCAGTTATTTCACTTATCGTCTTTTTTATTTGCATATTCTTTTGTCTTCTCATTTCTATTTCTTCTTTTTGAAATCTTTCATTACTTTCGTATAAAGCTTGTGTTAGAACTATTTTATGCACTGTTCCGCCCTTATAACTTTTTACTGTTCTATTAACGTATTGAAGGTACGTGTAATTTTCAATTGGTAAAATATACCCCACTCTTTCTCCCTCCTATTCTTTCCTATTATTTGCCCACATTTTTTCCTTCTAATCCTTTCAAAATACTGTTATTCTTTCGTTCTCCTTTCCATTCTGATATGATGAAGTTTGATTATAATGTTTAGATAAGTGCAAAGTGAGGAGACTATTTCATGAATCAAGCCATTTATCAAAATGAAATGATTTCACTTTCAACAATGAAAAGAGAGCTTTATCAATCTTTGTATGAAGAAAGTCAGCGTGGACTCGTTACATGCGCTCACTGTCATGAAAGTGTAAAGCTTTATATAGGGATGGAAAAAAAACCTTATTTTTATCATGCTTCAAAACCTTATGAACGCCCTGAATGCATAAAAAGCATAGAAGAAAAGGAGCAAAAAAAGGTTGTAAAAGAAACAAAACCGGCCTACCGTGAAAGTGCTGGATTTCGCTTACCTACAAGTAGAGCAATTAGTGGAAATACAGCAACTGTTGATGTGCCTTTTACAAAAACAAAAGCGCTTGTTTCTCAAAGTTCCTTCAAAACACGGAGAGGCACGGTTATTAATTATGCTGGGTTGTCTCTTGATATACAGCAGGAAGAAGCTGTAAAAAATACAGAGGGTCCATTGCTTGTTTTGGCTGGAGCTGGAAGTGGAAAAACACGAGTTCTCACAGCGCGTGCTGCCTACTTGCTCGTGGAAAAAAAAGTAGATCCATCTTCCATTATGCTTGTAACTTTTACAACAAAAGCAGCTCAAGAGATGAAAGAGCGGCTTCGTTCATATGAGGGGATTCAGTCCTCCATGATAGGAAAGATGGTAGTTGGAACATTTCACAGCATTTTTTATAGAATATTAAGCTACCATAAGCCACAAGAGTGGCGAAACGACCGTCTAATGAAGTGGGAATGGCAGCGCGAAAAGTTTGTAAAAATAGCAGCACGAGAGCTTGATATTGAAGAAGAACAGTTTCCTTTTGACCAAGCTTTAAACGAAATAAGCTATTGGAAAAACACCCTCATCTTACCGAGTGATGTTAAGCCTGAGAATCAATGGGAAAAAGATGTTCAATATCTTTACAGACGCTATGAAGAAATGCGAATAGAGCAAGGGATGTTTGATTTTGATGACATGCTTCTAGGTTGCTATGAGCTTTTAAAAGAAAATGAAGAAATTCGTGCTTATTATCAAGACCGCTTTCACTACTTTCTAGTTGATGAATTTCAAGATATTAATCTTGTGCAATACGAAATCATGAAGCTTTTAAGTGCAAAATCTCAAAATATCTGTGTTGTTGGCGATGATGATCAATCCATTTATGCGTTTCGTGGAAGCAATCCAAGTTTTATTCGAAACTTTAGCAATGACAATGACGGCACCCAAATTGTTACACTTAGTGAAAACTATCGTTCAAGTCATGCTATTGTGGACGGAGCAAATGCGGTTATTAAGCGAAACAAAGATCGCTATACTAAAAAAATGCGCGCTCAGTTTGAAAATGAGTTCACTCCGCTCTCCTTTTCTCCCTATGATGAAGAAGAAGAAGCAACAATGATCGTAACGGATATTAAAGAAAAGATTGAACAGGGAGCAGATCCTAGTGATTTTGCCATTCTATATCGTACACATACGATGTCAAGAGCTCTCTTTGAGCGACTGTCATCTTCTAATTTACCTTTTTCAATTGATTATGGTGCAGATTCTTTCTATAACAGACGTATGATCAAAGCAATGCTTGCCTTCTTACGATTGAGTATAAATGAGAACGACCAGGAAGCTTTAGGGCAACTTTTACCTGCTTTATTTTTAAAAGCTTCTGCTTTGAATGATGTAAAAGCATTGAGCATTTTACATGATTGTTCATATGTAGAAGCGCTTATGCATTTAACAAACCTTCAAAGTTTTCAAAAACGAAAGCTTATGAAGCTTGTTCCACTGTTTTCGACATTAAAAAATCGTTCTCCTCTTGGAGCAATTGATATTATTGAAAAAGAAATGGGCTTTAATCAGTTTGTAAAAAAGCGTGGCAATGAAGGAAATGCTATTGAAAAAGGTTCTGATGATATTCGGGATTTAAAAGTTGTAGCGAAAAAATTTAACACTGTAAAACAATTTATAGAACATGCTGATCACATGAAAGCAATGAATGAAGAAATGAAGAAACTTAGCAAAACATTTCCTTCTTCGATTACACTTACAACTATTCACCGTGCAAAAGGTCTTGAATATAATCATGTATATATAATAGGAGTTGTTGATGGGGCTCTCCCTCATGACTATGCTCTTGATGCTTATCGAAATGGGGACGAGGCCCCCCTTGAAGAAGAAAGAAGACTTCTTTATGTAGCGATGACACGAGCTAAACAATCTCTTTTTCTGTCTATACCAGAACATCGTAGAGGAAAGAAAGCCCACCCATCCCGCTTCCTCAAAGGTTTATTTTAAAAAAGAACCCCATCTTTAAGATGGGGTTTTATTTTTTATTAATCATTTTCGCGATTGTTCCAAAATCAAGTGATTGACCGTTATCTGTAATCGCTTTAACAATTTTATCTTCTTTTTCTTTTGATACGGGTTTGTTTGCAATTTGTGAAACGCGGCGCACAAGATTGCGTACTGTTTTTTCATCTTTGAAGTTTGCTCCTTGCACAGAGTTAGCAAGTTCAAATACGTCTTTCATATTTACGCCTGTTTTCTTTTCAATGTTTTTAAAGAGATTGTTATCCATCATGATCCCTCCTTATCACAGTAATATATCGTATGAAATTAAAGAGGAATTGGTGAAAAAGAAAGTGCGAGTAAAAGTTTACTCGCACTCTTTAACATACAGTATTGTTTAGGAGGGAAGTGTTCCAAAGTTCTGTTTAGTGACAGAAAGCAGCACCAACGATAATTAATAGAATGAACAATACAACGATTAGCGCAAAGCCGCCACCGCAGCCGCCACCATAACCGTAGCCGCCACCGCCGTAACTATAGCCGCCACAACCGTAACCACCATATCCGAAGCCCATATCTTTACACCTCCTCTTTCCTTATTCCTTAACACGATATGTTGAAGGAGTGCATTTGGTATGGGCGCATGTTGTTTTTCTTTTTTTATTTTCCAAAAGGATCATTCATCTCATATTTCCCAAACGCTTCTTCACTTTTTTCAATGTCCTGCATTTTTTTCTCGTGTTCCATATTCTCTACATATCTTTCTAGTTTCTGTATTTTCTCTTCTTCTTTCTCTATTTTGTTACTATGGAAGTTCTCAAAAAAAGTTTCAAGCTCCTCTAAGAAATCACTCATTTCTTTCACCTCACACTTTCATGTTTATTCAGAAAAAGAAAAAAGGGCAATAATACATTGCCCTTTCTTTCGTATAATCTCGCGATTAACGTTTTGGATCTACTTTTAACTTCTTTCCACATCCACAGTCTTTAACTTGTTGTTTGTTTGCATAAAGCTTGGGTTTCTTTTGCGGATGCTTATGTGATGAAGGATAATAGACATGACCGTTTTGAGGATATTGAGGATATTGCATGTTTAATTCACCTCTTTTCTACTGTCATGCTTTCGTTTACTAACACGAGTATGAAAAACAATATGAAACTCTCTCTTTACTATATTCTTTAAGACGCTCTCTGTTGATAGGATGTTTACCTTATTTTCTTGGTCTTCGCTTCTCTTTATAGAAGTTTTGCTCTTTTAAATTACGCATAAACCAATCATTATCATAGTTCTTTACATTAGGAGACTGGTCATCAGGCTTCTGATCGCGCACTTTCTTTTCTAGAATAGCAACTTGCTCTTTCAGCTTAGCTGTTTCTTCTTTTTGAAGTTTAAGAAGTTCTTCTTCTTTCTCTTTTTCAACCATTTCAATTTTTTTACTTAGTTCCTCGGCTCTTTCACGCCATTTTTCTTTTTCAAGTAGAATTTGTTCTTTTTCCTCAAGCCACTGCTCCTCTAATTCTTCTTCAATATCTTGTAAGTTCAACGTTTTCAAACGATTCTTATTATATTCACTTTTATAAAATTCAAGCTCTGCCCTCATTCGCTGTAAATAGCCTTTTAGCTGTTCATATGTTGGTTTTGTTTGAGACACTGTCATACACTCCTTGCTGTCTTTGATGAACTCCCATATAAGCGCACAGAACGATTATCCGTTTTGACGAAAAATCTAAAATAATTTCAAAAGAACACTAACACTTTTGTCATTTATGAATATGCTGTCACTGAGCAAATAATTCCGCTTTTACCCACGAAATTCCGCTATCGTTAAGGAACATAACAGAGCATTCTTCATACTATGTATTAGTCCTAAACGTGTTTCAGGGATGAGAGCGAGGACAATTATTTATAGGAGGTAAAACGATGGAACCTATTAAAGAGAGACTATGCATCCGCGTGCCAAAAGTCTACGATTGGGTTAATCGCGAAGTTGAACTACCTGTTTCTTGTCATATGGGGAAACATGGATTTGACAACTTAGACTTTGATTTTCATTTCGACTTACCAGAGGATACAGATCCGTATGAACTGGATTTCTTATCAGACGCTTGTGAAGCGTCTTGTATGATTACAGATTCTTCTGGTAATCCAGTTGACCACAACTGCGAAGAAGGATTAGAAATTACAGAAATTATTCAATCAGGCGGTCGTCCTGAAGTAACAGTTACACTTCCAGATGGAGAGTGTGTAACACTTCAAAGAGTTAAAGTACTTGTAAGAGGTTATTATGTTGTTCGTATTCTAGATGAAGATGGAGATCTTTGCTACTCAGCTCCACAGCCTTTTGCAACAATTCAAACATTCTTCTTATGCGCTCCAGAAGGAACAGAGCTTGTCGGTCATATTACGTTTGCTGACTGTCACGCATCAATTATCAGCGACCCACATAACTGCTTCCAACAGCTTGATGTATGTTTAACACTTTGCTTAGACATTCAAATGGAAGCATATGTAAAGATTGAAGTTGAAGGAAAGTTCTGTGATCCACGTCCAGATATCGACATTGTTACAAACGGATCTTGCCCTGTAAAACATGCGCCACCACAGTGCCCAGAAATTTTCCCTGGCTACTCTCTATATGAATAAGAGGAGATTTTTTCTCCTCTCTTTCCTCAATAAGTGATGTGTCAACAGGCGATTGGCCCCCTCCAATTGCCTTTTTCTTATAAAGCGGAGAGTTTTTTAGAATATTGACAAATCTATCTTCGTATCTTCATACATATAAAAAGAGGAGGTAAAACTATGGGTAAAAAAACAGCTTCATCTTCTAATCAATCTATACAGCTACAACAGAAACTTATTCATTATAAATCTGAAATTAATCGATTGGAACATACAATAAAAAAGTACGAGCAAGATCTTGAAACAGAACGAGCAAATGTAGCATTTTGGAAAAAGAAATACATTCCACCTATTCATTCATTAGACGACGGACAGACAGAAATCTTTAAAAAAGAACTTTCTCTATTAAAAAATGAGCTTTCTGAACAAAAAATGATTAATGAACGCTTGCAGGCAGAAAGAATTCTCTCTTCTCCTAAAGCCACTCTCACAACTTTGAAATGTTATTTTATGTACTCATCAATTATTCCGGTCGGAGAAGAAGAAGATGTAACACTCATTGGAAATGCTGTTATTAAAAATGAAACGGAGGATACAGTCCACGCTCCCCTTTTATGTTTAAAAGTAAGTGAACCAAAGTGTATTATAAGCGGGAAAATTCGAGATTCATCTCATAAAGAAGAACCTGGTCTTTCAGAACAAAACTCAGAAGGATGGGAATACGCTGTAAAGGATTGGAAAGAACGTGTTCAAAAAAATGGAGAGTATTGGTTGAAACCTTTAAAAACACATGAAATTCCTCCAGGAGAATCTGTTACCTTTGATTCTTTTCAACTAACTCTTAGTTCTAGTCTTTCGTCTTTTATTTTAGAAGGATATGCATACACAACTGAGTTCAAAGAAGGTGTTCCCTTCTTAAATAAGGCAATATTCAACTTCTCATCTTAGAAAAACAAGGTGTGGTTCAAGACCACACCTTGTTTTTTATTCTACAAATGATTCAATAATTCCAGCTACCCCTGCAATCGCAAGCACAAAGAGAAACGGAAATGAAATGTCTGGATATATTGAATAAAGAACATAAAGACCGATAGCACACCACATTCCTGTACACCAATAACAACTTAACAGTTCCCCAATCCACCTTCTCAGACCTGTTCCTTTCATTTTTATATACGTAGTTACAGAACCATCTTCAAGCGTTTCTTCTACAATTTCATGAAAGGGACGACGAATAAAGAAGGTAATCTTATCAAAAACAATGAGTCGTGTTAGACGAAATGTAGCAAGAACGAGCAGTAGCAAAGTCATCCACGTCATAAAAGTTTTTGCCTTCCTTTCATAGTCTAGACATTGTGTTTAGATCAATTAAGATTCCTATATTTTTAAAATGGTAATATCTTTTACCTCACTTGTAGGAACAACAGTTTGTTCTGTTTTAGCTGGATTAATCATGTAGAGAGTCTCATCTTCTACTTTCACAATTGTGCCACTATAAGTTCGTTCTTTTGTTTCTACTTGGCAAACAGGCTGTGAGAGGTGTGGTGGAAAATCAGCTAAAAAAGCCGCTTTTTCCTCAATACTCATCTTCTGAAACATTTTATTTTCTTTTTTCTCTTTTTCTTTTTCTTTTTCTTTTTCTGCTAAAGGATTTTGGACTACTTCAAGCGCTTTTGAAAGCGATGCTACTTTTTCACGTTCATCTCTTGTTTTCTTCACTTTCTTAAAAAATGAGTTTTGGTACACAGATTGCATCGATCGCTTTGGCTTTTCTATCGTCTCTGGTTGGACAATATACATAAGCGGCGTGTTTTCCCCTTCATTATTAAACTTTTTCAAACTCTTCTCCCCTTCCATGCTGACGTTCACTTAAAATTGCGACATTCTTTTAAAAATGTATGCTGTAAGGGAGCAAAGTTTGTTCGTTTCTCTAAAAAACATAAAAAAAAATCAGCTTTTCATAATGAAAAGCTGATTTTTTAGTTATCGTGCCATGCTATGGAAACCAGAATCAACGTGAATTGTTTCTCCAGTAATTCCGCGTGCAAGGTCGCTGAATAAGAATAATGCTGTATCCCCAACTTCTTCAGGGTTTGTTGTGCGACGAAGTGGTGCACGCTCTTCAATATCTTTTAAAATAGAGTTGAAATCGCTAATTCCTTTTGCAGAAAGTGTGCGAATTGGACCTGCTGAAACAGCATTTACGCGAATTCCATGCTGACCAAGATCAGATGCTAAATATTTCACACTTGCATCAAGGGAAGCTTTGGCAACGCCCATTACATTGTAATTTTGGACAACGCGTTCTCCACCTAAATAAGTTAGTGTAACAATACTGCCGCCCTCTGTCATGAGATCTTTGCTTGCTTTTGCAACAGCTGTTAATGAATAAGAACTAATGTTATGCGCAAGCAGGAATCCTTCACGCGTTGTGTTCATGTATTCACCTTGTAACTCTTCTTTGTTTGCAAATGCGATGCAATGAGCAATTCCGTGAATTGTTCCAACTTCTTCTTTAATTTGTGCAAAACATTTTTCAACTTCCTCGTCATTTGTTACATCACAAGGCAATACAAGTGAATTTGCTCCTTCTAGAGAAGAAGCTAAGTCTTGAACATTCTTTTCAAGACGTTCTCCTGCATATGTAAAAACTAGGCGAGCACCTGCTTCGTGTAAAGAACGTGCAATAGCCCAAGCAATGCTTCGTTTATTAGCAACCCCCATCACTACGTATGTACGGCCTTCTAAGGATAAACTTTTCATTGAAGATTCTCCTCACATTTTTTATTGTTAGTATTAGTATCAGGTACTAATATCATCTTCAGTATACCACATTATCACTTCTCAACAAATGCTTATCAAAAAAAAAGCCTGAACTTAAAGTTCAGGCTTCTCGATTGAATGATTTTTTCCAAACTGCAATGTTCGCTTTAATTCTTCTACGTACTCTGTAGAACCCGTTACAATAATCCGATCATCTCTTAATAGTTCAGTGTCTCCATGAGGAATAAGGGACTCATTCCCCCTAAAAATCCGAACAAAAATCACATCTCCTGTAAACGGAAATTTTCGAAGTGGAATGTTCATATATTTTGGATTATGAACGTCAATTTGATAAAGAGCTGCATCTCTATTTGTTAAAATCCCAATTAAGCTTGGTGACTCGATAAGAGCTTTCATTAACGACGTTGTTGAAGTTAACACTGAAAAAACATCAACATCGTGTTCGCGTACTTTATCTTGTAAAGTTGGCGTTTCAATTCGCGCAATAACACGCTCAACACCTATCTCTTTCGCATAAAGAGCAATATCTGCATTTCGTTCCTCATTCCCAGACGTCACAACTAGAATGTCTGTATCAAATACATCTTGCTTCTTTAGTTCTTCTATATCATAGCTTTCAATTTCAACAATATCAAATAGGGAACTTGATGTTTCGTCCTCAACTTTTTCCTGTGCTGGATGAAATAATGTAACATCATATACATGGGGGCTAAGCTCTTTTGTAACAGGTAAAGTAAGCTGGTTTGCTCCAATCAGTTTAACCCGAACAGTTGGGTTTTCTGATGATGGGTTACGGAATAGCTTAGCAAATAAGATTGGTGAAATAATACTTGAAATAACAGCAACTAAAATCAGAGCTCCGCTCATTTTTTGATCAATAACGCCTAGATTTTCACCAACTTTTGCAGCTGCAATAACAAGAGACAATGTTGAAGTTAGTAAGAAGCCCGCCGCAAATACTGTTTTTGTATCGTACCATTTCTTTAATAGATAAACTGGAATGATTTTTGAAATAAGTAAAGCTACAACAAGAAGGGGGATAAGAATAATTACTTTTGAATCACTCAACATCTCACCTAAATTCAACTCTACTCCAACCATTACAAAGAAAATTGGAATTAAGAAGCCATATCCAAAGGAATCCAGTTTCTGTACCATATCATGGTTTGGTGACAATAAGGAAACAAGAACACCTGCTAAAAAGGCACCTAAAATATTTTCTGCCCCAATTGATTCTGATAACCCTACAAGTACGATAATCAGAGTGAAAATGGCCCGGGTCCCGATTTGGATTGTTCCTGTTGATAAGGATTCAACAAAAGATCGCTTTTTGAAATAGTTCCCGAAAACATAAAGGACAATACCAGCACCAAATAAAACAAGCAGAAGCCACATGCTTCCTCCGCCACCTTCATGAAGAGAAGCGAAAACGGCAAGCAGAATCATTGTAACAAGGTCAGCAATAACGGCTACAAGTAAAATAATTTGACCAATATTTGTTTTCATGATTTGACGATCTTTCAATGTTGGAACAACAACGCCAAGTGAAATGGTTGAAATAATGAGGGTCATTAAGAACGCATTGTCTATAAACCCCATCCACACAAACAAATAGGAAAGGATAAGAGAGAGAATAAAAACTCCTCCAAAAATTAAGCTTGAAACAGCAAATGTGTTTGGAGCTTTTTTCCCATTTGAAAGCTGTTCTTTTTGCTTACTACCCGTGAAAGCAGAAAAATCAATTTCAACTCCGCTCAAAAACATTAAAAAGATAAATCCTAGGGTTGATAATGTTTCAAGCCACATATCTTGTTGAACAAGATCAAATCCACTTTTTCCAATAATAAGACCAACAATGATTTCAGCTACAACAACAGGAATCACTCTTAACCTGAAACGATGTAGCAAAATAGGAGTTAAGAAAGCACAGATAACAACAATGGCTAGTGAGACAACTGAAGCATGTTCTTCCATGTTACTCCACCTTCTTTCTTTAATTTATTTACTATCAAGTAAGATAACTCATAAATGTTGTTGCAAGCCCAAAATAAATTAATACACTAATAATGTCATTTACGGTTGTAATGAACGGACCTGAAGCAACAGCAGGGTCAATCTTACATTTGTGCATAATAATTGGAACAAGCGCTCCTGCAATTGTTGCTGCAATAAGAGTTGCAAAAATAGAAGCTCCAACAAGCAGTCCTAACACGAAGCTGTGTTGCCATATATAAACAACAAAAACGACTAGGATTCCACAGCTTCCTCCTGTTATTACCCCTGTTAATCCTTCACGGACGATAAGTTTCCATTTACTTTCCTTATCCGCTTCACCTGTTGCAATTCCTCTAACAGCAACTGCTAATGCCTGTGTTCCTGTATTACCAGCCATTCCACCAATAAGAGGAATAAAGACTGCAAGTATTGCCACTTTATCAAGAGTCTCTTCGAACTGCCCAATAAGATTTGCGGTTAGCATTCCCAAAAATAGCAGGATGACAAGCCACGGCAAGCGTTTCTTTGCCGCTGAAAAGGGAGTCCGAATCGTATCATCAACGTCTGAAATCCCGGCAAGCTTTGAATAATCATCTGATGCCTCTTCATCAATAACGTCCATTACGTCATCAACGGTAATGATTCCAAGGAGGTGGTGCTGAAAATCAACAACTGGAAGAGCCAAAAAATCGTAGTCTCGCATTGTACGTGCTACTTTTTCTTGATCTTCAGCAACAGAAACAGATACAACTCTTTCGCTCATTACTTCATAAATTAACGTGTCATCTTCTGCCACAATAAGATCACGTAAAGAAATAACTCCAACAAGGCGTTTCTCATCATCTATGACGAATACATAATAAATAGTTTCAGCAACAGGTGCTTTTTCTTTTAAAATTCTCATTGCTGAACTTACTGTCTCGTTTGCATAAATAGCTACATACTCTGTTGTCATAATACTGCCGGCAGTTGATTCTTCATAATGAAGAAGCTCTTTAATTTCATCCGCTGCTTCATCATCCATAATCGTTAAATAGCTTGCAACTTGTTCTTTATCAAGCTCATTTAACACGTCAACTGCATCATCAGCGTACATATCTGCTAACATATTAGCTGCAAAGTCCGGCATCATTTCGCCAAGAAGCTCCTTATACTCTTCCTCTGAAACTTCAATACTTTCAAAGATTGAAGCCATTTCCTCTGGTGAAAGGAAACTATATAGAATAAGGCGTTCTTCTTCATTAAGCTCTTCATAAAACTGAGCTTGATCATAAGAATGGAGATTCAGAAACTCTTCTCTAAATGTTTCAATGTCACGTAAATGAAGTAAATGAAACAAAATGAGCTCTGTCTGCTCCTTTCTTTCTTGCACTTTTTCATTATTCATCATAACCCACCTCCATGAAGTTGTTCATCTATAGAAGCTAGACGATACATGTATTCCGCTAAAATCAATGTACCCTCTTTTGTTTTAGTTTTTATCTTTTAATATTAGAGTAGAAAAAAAACGGATAGGACATGATAAAATGTGTTGAAAAAGTTCTAGAAACTTCGAACGTTTCCTCTAGAATTACCACATATCGAAGAGAAATATAGAAGAAAATCCTCTAAAATTCAACTACGGATAAACTTAAAAAGGAATGATAACATGGTTAAACAATCTGCGCAAGGATTTGATGTAATCGGTGATATTCATGGCTGCTATGATGAATTTGTCCTTCTAACAAAAGAGCTTGGTTACCAGTGGAATACCGATATCCCCTTACATCCAGAAGGAAGGAAACTCGTATTTTTAGGTGATTTAACAGATCGAGGAAAAAATTCCTTAGCTGTTATAGATATCGTTTCAAAACTCGTTAGCAAAAAGGCCGCTTTCTATTGTCCTGGTAACCACTGCAACAAACTTTATCGGTTCTTTAAAGGAAATAAAGTACAAATCACCCATGGCCTTGAAACAACTGTTGCTGAATATAGATCCCTTTCCAAAGACAAGCAGGCACTCGTTCGTGAACAGTTCATGAAACTGTATGAAACAGCTCCTCTTTATCTTGTGCTGAATAAAGGAAAATTAGTTGTTGCACATGCTGGCATCCGAGAAAAAGATATTGGAAAACATAGTCATCATGTAAAAACCTTCGTTCTTTATGGAGACATCACAGGAGAAGTGCATCCAAACGGCTCCCCAGTTCGTCGAGATTGGGCTCAGCACTATGAGGGGAAAGCAACGATTGTCTATGGGCATACACCTGTTAAAAACGTCCGAAAAGTGAATAATACATATAACATTGATACTGGAGTAGTTTTCGGAGGAGCTCTCACAGCTTTCCGATATCCTCAATATGAAACGATGTCTATTCCCTCCTCAATGCCATATGTTGAAGAGAAGTTCTCTACTTTCTCTTAAAAAAAGAGAGCTTGCTTTACTGTGCAAGCTCTCTTTGACATTTCAACATATCTTCTGGTAGTTCTCCTATAAATGATAAATATTGACCTGTAAACGGATGTTTAAATTCCATTTTATAGCAGTGAAGCGCTTGACGGTTCATTCTCCCTTGCTTACCTCCGTATAAATCATCTCCAAGTAAAGGGTGCCCGATATAGCTCATATGCACGCGAATTTGATGCGTCCTTCCCGTTTCTAAAGAAAGCTCAACAATAGCTGCCTCTTTGAAGCGTTCAAGCACTTTGTAATGAGTTACAGCATGCTGGCCATTCTCTACAACTTCTCTCTTAATAATGCTATCATCTGCTCTACCAATTGAAGCTGATACTGTTCCTTCTTCTGCAGGAACACCATGAACAAATGCTTGATAAAAGCGATGGATTTTATGACTTTGCTGCGCTTTTGAAAATAAATAATGACTATATCTATGCTTTGCCACAACAAGAAGTCCTGATGTATCTTTATCAAGTCGATTAACAAAGTGTAGTGTCGCATGAATATCGTTCTGCACATAATAGTACAAAAGCGCATTACTCAACGTACCTGATTGATGTTCCCGTGAAGGAATTGTCGCAATACCTGCCCTTTTATTAACAACGAGAAAATGCTCATCTTCATATAGAATATCCAAGGGCATTTTCTCTGCTTTAATGTTCTCACTTCGTTTTTCAAGTGGAAAAGCTACCTCTAAAACATCACCTTCTTTTAATATATATCGTACTGTTTCATCTTGATTATTAACCTTAATAAATCCACCTTGAAATTTAATTGCTGTAAGCGATGCTTTTGAGATGGAATGATCCTTTAAAAAGTCTCTCGTTATTGTTCCATCATAATGTGCTGAAATTTCCCAAGAAAGCGTAAACCTTTTTTCCATTATCTCTACCTCTTTATTTAATATAGATCAAAAACTTTTTATTACTTATTTAAAAAAGAAAATGCAACTCGCGCTTTATATAAAATATACAAAAAAGGCAGCTTTTTATAAAGCTGCCTCCTTTTATTCTGTAACAAATGAATCTCGTACTCTTTGCCAAAACGGAAATGTACGAAAGCGCGCAAAGCGAATTTTCTCTTGAGCCACACGACATTGAATAGACTTTACTTCTTTATGAAGCAACGTCAGGTGATCAATTGTTATTTGAAAATCGACGTCATTGACAGGCTTGAACATCCCTGTATGATGAGCTGGCAAAACAAGCGGTGAACCAATTGTTCTGAATACGCGATTATTGATAGAAGCCATCTCTGCAACTTGGATAGCTTGAAGAGATGGATGAAGAATAGCTCCTCCCAATGCTTTATTATAAGCAGTACTTCCAGAAGGAGTCGAAATACAGAGACCATCCCCTCGAAACGTTTCAAAGAGCTGCCCTTTAATTTCAACGTCTACAACTAAAGAACCTTCAACACTTTTTATTGTACACTCGTTTAAAGCAAGATAGCGCGATTCTTTCCCTCCACCTAAATAGCGAATAATCACTTCAACAAGGGGATATTCCACAATTTGAAACGGAGTTTTAGCGATTGCAATAACGAGCTTTTCAATCTCTTTCGGTCTCCAATCCGCATAGAAGCCTAAATGTCCTGTATGAACTCCAACAAAAGCCGTTTTATCTAAACGATGCTGATAACGGTGAAAAGCATAGAGAAGTGTTCCATCTCCCCCAACTGAGATAACAATATCTGGATGTGTTTCATCATACTCTAAATTAAAATCAAGCAAATATGTACGCATTTTTTGTGCGAGCGTATTCGATGTTTCATCACCTTTTGACGTTACTACAAATTTCAATTGTGGCTCCCTCCATTGATTGTTATTTTTCTTTCTTTCGTGAAAACATAACTTGGGCTTCTTGGATTTCTTCCCTTATTTTAGACATCTCTTCGTCAAGTTGAAAAGCTGCTTCTGAAGCGCGTTGTAAACGCTCTTTAATTTCTTTTGGAAAGTTGCCGCTATATTTGTAGTTCAGCGAATGTTCAATTGTTGCCCAAAAATTCATCGCAAGCGTTCTAATCTGAATTTCGACGAGAATTTTTTTCTCGCCTTCAATCGTTTGAACAGGATAGCGTAATACAACATGATAAGAACGATAGCCACTTTCCTTCTTCTCTGTAATATAGTTTCTTTCTTCTACAACTTCAAAATCGTTTCTTTCTTTTAAAATCTCTACAACAGAGGGAATGTCATCGACAAACTGACACATCATACGTAGCCCCGCGATATCCTGCATTTCTTCTTCTAAACGATCTAGCGGAATCCCTTTTCTTGCTGCTTTATCAAGGACACTCGGAATCGGCTTCACCCGACCTGTTACAAATTCAATCGGAGAATGAGTTGATTTCAACTCATACTGAGATCTCATTCCTTTTAATTTTACTTTTAATTCTTCAACCGCTTGTTTATAAGGAGCTAAAAATAAATCCCAATGTTTTAACATACTGATTTACACCACCAATTTTGTTCAAGAAAATATGTGCTCTTTTAAGCTTTATTTAAAAATATTTTTTCAACAGAACCCATAAATTCTTCTCCATAGTTAGAGTTTCCTTCGATGTTTTCTACAAGGTCTTCTAATTCTGTGAAAATATTTTCAAGTTGTACTTCATGTTCACCTACAAGAGCTACAACATTGGCGTTATTTTCTTTCGCTTCCTTAATGTCATTCCAGTATGGCTCCGTAATACTAACATAAACAAACGCTTCGTTTACATCTATAATATAAATGAAAGATAAATTATCAGAATCAACAATCATTTGACCTGTATCTTCTATTGTTTCAATGTTTTGATTTAACGCTTCTGTTTTAATATATAAGCGACCCTCTTTCCATTCCGTACCATTTACTTCGATTCTGTTTGACATAGCAGTAAATCTCCCTTCAACAATAAATGAGCATATTATGTATATTTAGACTAAAACCTCTGAATTACCCGCCTTCATTTTACCATATTAAAGCTAAAATTCGTAGAGAAGTCATGCTAGTAAAGAAAGGCACTTAATAAAGAAGAAAAGAGACAATTGAGTTTACTTTTAAAACATGGAATAATAGAAAAGATATTATTTTTTTACAAGGAAAGGAAATAGATGATGAAACAAGAAATTGAGATTGAATTTAAAAATTTATTAACTTCTACTGAATTTCACAAGCTTATGGATGCTTTTCATATAGACAAAGGTCAGTTTAAAGAACAAACAAACTATTATTTTGATACTCCAAATTTTGATATTAAAGAAAAACGAGCTGCTCTTCGGATACGATGTAAAAATGATCGCTATGTTTTGACACTTAAACAGCCAAGTAAAGTTGGCCTTCTTGAAACGCATGAAACGCTGACAAAGGAGGAAACAACTCGTTTATTAAAGGGTGAATGCCCTCTTCCTTCTTCAATGGAAAAACAAATCAAAACCCTTGGTATTGAAGTAAGGAAAGTCAACTTATTTGGCAGCCTTACAACGAAAAGAGCGGAGGTTCCTTATAAGGACGGACTGCTTGTTTTAGATCATAGCACATACCTTAACCATGAAGATTTTGAACTTGAATATGAAGTAAGAAATGAGGAAAGTGGAAAAAAAGCATTCCTAGAGCTTCTCAACCGTTTTCATATTCCAATGCGAGAAACGAACAATAAAATTCAGCGTTTTTTCACCTTAAAATATAAGCAACTAGGAGAGCATGATGAATAATATTCAATCTTATTTAGCACTTCTACAGCTTCAGGCTTTTCAAACGATGACATCTAATAAACTACCCGCAAATGAATCATCTTTAAACTCTCTATTTTCATCGATCCTTAGCGATGTATTGCTGACATCCGCTTCATCGCCTGAAGCGGAAAAAAGTTCATCTGGCACGGCCTTTTTGCAGAATCAGCTTACATTTTCAGCTCCTCTGAGTGTGACGAGCCCACCTGTACAAGCACAAGCGTCAGAAAAAAGAGATACGCCATTTATGGACCTTATTCATAAAGCGAGCGAAGAATTTGGAGTAGATGCTAAACTCATCAAAGCCGTCATTACGCAAGAATCTAACTTTAAAAAAGATGCTAAGAGCAGCGCAGGAGCATTAGGCCTTATGCAGCTTATGCCAGCTACAGCACAAAGTCTAGGTGTACTAAATCCTTTAAATCCTCTTGAAAACATACGAGGAGGAACAAAATATTTAAAAAAAATGCTTGAGAAATATGATGGAGATGTCTCCCTTGCTCTTGCTGCCTATAATGCAGGTCCTAGCAATGTAGACAAATATGGAGGAATTCCCCCTTTTACTGAAACAAAAGAATATGTGAAAAAAGTAATGGGTTATTATCAAGTATAAAGGCTTCCTGTCTAAGACAGGAGCTTTTTTTTGCATGATGCTTATAGGCGGATAGTTTGAGTTAAAGAGAGACGACTGCTACAATATAACAAAGTAAACCGTTGTTTCTGACTGTTATTGCTATAGTAGAATCATTAAGTTTTTGGCAATATATTAACGAAAGCGGACATAACCTAAACAAAGCTATTTTGAATTTATTCACAATTTTATGTTTGAATAGAGATTTTTTATAAAGGAGTTATGACAATGGAAAAAAGAGATATGACGCCTTATGAAGCTATCGGGGGTGAACACATGATTTCTGACCTTGTAGAAGCTTTTTATAAGAGAGTGGGAAATCATCCAGACTTAGCTCCAATTTTTCCAGACGATTTAACTGAAACAGCTCGAAAACAAAAACAGTTTTTAACACAGTATTTAGGAGGGCCTTCCGATTACACAAATGAACATGGACATCCAATGTTAAGGGCTCGGCATTTGCCTTTTGAAATCACGCCAGCGCGAGCAAAGGCTTGGCTCTCCTGTATGAGTGACGCAATGGATGAAGTAGGACTTAACGGTATGTTGCGAACCCAAATTTTTCATCGGCTCACGCTCACTGCTCAGCATATGGTGAATACTCCAGATGAAGAAGGCGTATTACCTTGAACAATAAACAATGTGAAAAAAGAAAGGCGTTCTCTTTACAACACCTTTGCAGAGGATCAAACAAAAAGCCGGTCGAAGTCTACTTTTTTGTTGATCCACTTTGTCCAGAATGTTGGGCACTTGAGCCGATTGTTAAAAAACTTCAAATTGAATACGGAGAGTATTTTAGTCTTAAACATGTTTTATCTGCTCAGTTAACGAGTCTGAATACGTTAAAAAAAGCAAAGCCTGAAAAAATGGCGCAAGTTTGGGAAAAAACAGGGAGTCGTTCTGGAATGTCCTGTGATGGAAGCTTGTGGTTAGAAAATCCAATCTCTACTCCACATGCAGCTTCAATTGCTATTAAATCAGCGTGGCTTCAAGGAAAACAGCATGGTATACGTTTTTTAAGAGCAATGCAAGAAACGCTTTTTCTTGAAAAACAAAATGTTACAGACCCAGATGTACTGCTTGACCTTGCCGCACAAGTAGGACTTGATGTCGAAGAATTTAAAAAAGACTTATTCAGCGAAAGCTCTGCAAAAGCTTTCCAATGTGATGCAAAGATTATGTATGAAATGGACGTTGATCAAAGTCCAACACTTGTTTTCTTTAACGAAAATATTGAGGATGAAGGAATTAAAGTTTCTGGATACTATGATTATGAATTATTTAAAAACATTTTATTTGAAATGTTAAAAGAAGTGCCAGATCCTTCTCCACTGCCACCACTTGAAATCTTTTTAGAATATTATACATTTGTGGCCACAAAAGAAGTTGCAGTTGTTTATGATTTATCAATCGAACAAGCTGAAAAAGTGCTAAAAAAACTTCAGCTTCAACAGCGTGTTGAAAAAGTCCCTGTCAAACATGGATCATTTTGGCGCTATATTATTTAATCATTTAAAACAGTCCTTATATCTTTTTTTAAACAAAAGAAAGACCCAGCAAGTTTGCTGGGTCTTTCTCGTTGTCATTAAGACAACAAGGGGATGGGAGAAATTTTTCACGGTCAAACAAAGGGGTATATGTTTGTGATTAATTTCACATCTATAATATAGCAAATATTATCTAGTGCTGACAAGTACTTTGTATTTCATTTCACATTTTTGTCAAACTTTTTAATACGGATGTTATGATTTCTTCTTCATATATATAGTAGCAAAAGTACAGAAAGGAGAAAAACATGAAAAAACTTTATCCATTTTTGCTTTTTTTCACCGCCTTTTGCTCGTTCCTGTTCTATGGTCTTTCTTTATTAAACCTCGTTTCTTTGCTTATTGCTGCTCCGCTTTTTTTCCTTGTTATTTTAGCTTTCTTCTCCTATCTTAATAACCGAAAGCGCTTTTCAGGATTCAAATAGAAAAAGGCAGGAAAAAGCTCCTGCCTTTCTTCTTATTGATTTAGAAGTTTTTCCATTTCATCAAGTTTTTCTTCAAATACTTTTAAAGCTTCTTCAATTGGTTTTGCACTTGTCATATCTACGCCTGCTTTTTTCAATACGTTAATTGGATAATCAGAGCTTCCTGCCTTTAAGAACTCTAGATAGCGTTCAACAGCTGGCTCTCCTTCTTCTAAGATCTGTTTACTTAAAGCTGTTGCAGCACTAAAACCTGTTGCATATTGATAAACGTAGTAATTATAGTAAAAATGAGGAATACGTGCCCATTCTAAACTAATGTCTTCATCAATAACCATATCTTCCCCAAAATACTTCTTATTCAAATCATAGTATGTTTTAGAAAGAAGTTCAGGTGTTAACGGTTCGCCATTTTGCGCTTTCACATGAATATCATGTTCAAATTCTGCGAACATTGTTTGACGGAATACAGTTGCACGGAACCCTTCTAAATAGTGGTTTAACACATACTGTTTTTGTTTTTCATCTTCTAAATTCTCTAATAAGTACTCATTTAAAAGTGCTTCATTTGTTGTTGAGGCAACTTCTGCTACAAAGATAGAGTAATCTCCATAAGGATACGGCTGCGTTTTTCTTGTATAGTAACTATGCACAGAATGGCCAAATTCGTGTGCTAAAGTAAATAAATTGTTCACATTATCTTGCCAATTCATGAGTACATAAGGGTTTGTGCCATATGAACCAGAAGAATAGGCTCCACTGCGTTTTCCTTTGTTTTCATGCACATCAACCCAGCGATTGTTAAATCCTTCTTCAAGTACACTTTTATACTCTTCTCCAAGAGGTTCGAGGCCTTTTAATGTATATTCTTTTGCTTCTTCATACGTTACTTTCATATTAACGTCTTTGACAAGCGGAGTATACAAATCATACATATGAAGCTCGTCAATGTTTAACACTTTTTTGCGAAGCTTTGTATAGCGATGAAGAAGTGGAAGATGTTTATTAATTGTTGTTACTAAATTATCGTATACTTCTTCCGGTATATTGTTTGCACTAAGAGCTGCTTGACGAGCTGACTCATAATGACGAACAAGCGCATTGAAATTATCACGTTTTACTGTTCCAGATAGCGTGCTTGCAAACGTATTTTTAAATTTCCCATATGTATCATACATTGCTGAAAATGCTTCTTTTCGAACACGACGATCTTCACTTTCTAAAAACCTTGTATAGCGGCCATGTGTTACTTCTACTTCATTTCCTTCTTCATCTTTAATCGTTGGAAACTCTAGATCCGCATTATTTAGCATTCCAAATGTTGTGCTTGAAGCCCCTAAAACATCTCCTGCTTTAGCTAGTAATGCTTCTTCTTCAGCGGATAAAACATGTGGACGCTGTCTTGTTATTTCTTCTAAAGCATGTTTATAAAGACGCAATGCTTCATTCTCTTCTAAAAAAGAAGAAATCTTCTCTTCTTCAATAGCTAAAATTTCTGGTGTCATAAATGATAAGGCACTTGCTACTTGCGTGTATAAATTTTGGATTCTGTCATTTAATCCTTGATAAAAACTGTTTGTTGTATCTTGGTCGTAGCGCATATGTGCATATGCATACAGTTTCTCTACTCTTAGTGTTACCTCATCTTGTGTTTTTAAAGCGTTATATAGGTTCTCTGATGACTCTCCTAATTTACCCGCATAAGCTGTAACAGATGGGATAAGTTCTTTTACTTCATCAAAATCTTTTTCCCATTCTTTATCTGTTGCAAAAATATCTTCTAGTCTCCACGTATCCTTCTCAGGAATTTCGCTGCGTGCTGGTAGTTTTTTAGTTTGTTCTGTCATCATTTTCCCTCCATATCTTAATTGTTCAAAGTTAGTTGTTAAAAAATTTACTACTTCTTTATAAATTCTTTGTTTATTCTATGCTTCCCTGCTTTTTTTCAAACATAGGGATGTTTTTCCTATCCTTTTATCGTATCGTTTTCTTTCTATGCTGTCATCCTTTTTGCTGTTTGAGTTGGAGTTTATTCATAATTTGATAGTCCCCATCAATTGGATGCTTGTGTATAGGCATTGTTGTCCACACTCTGTTGATTAAAAAGCGATTGGATTCTATTTCAGTAATAAATCCAACAGTACTAAGCAACCTTAAATATTCTTTCAAAGCGTCTTCAAAGCTTCCTTTTGTTACCATTGGAAGTTCTCGTAATTTTACATGTCGACTTTGTATCCTTCTTTTAAACTGCTTGAGAATAGTTTCATAGTGGATGATACAATTTCTTTTTTGAGGTGGAAAATGATCAAGTAATATATAAAGTTGCCACACACAAGAATGGCTCTCAATGAAATAACCACTTTTTACAGGCAGACCGGCCTCAGAAGGAAAATGAGAAGGAGGAATATGGTGAGTATAGAGAAGTTTTAAAAGAGGGGCATACGGATTTTTTGGATATAAGGCGTATTTCATTCTCCATTCTCCTTTTTTAATAACCCAAGTCACAAAGAAAGAAGCTTTTGAGGAACGGGGGTGAAAAAGAGAGTCAAGAGATAAGGAAGCTGTGCTGTAGTAAGAAACAGTGGCAAAGACAGAGGTCGGGGAGAAAGCTATAATATCGCTAACGATAGTAAAACGAGAAAATTTTGGACAATAATAGAGGAGATAGGGAGATGAATGAGAGACTGGGGGGTGAAGAAACTTCCATTCATTATAGGATACCTTCAGACCTCCTTTTGCATTTCTTCTAAAACGTTTCGCGCTTAAGATCCAAAGAGGAGTAATATTTAAACGGGAATAGCCTTTATTTCGTTTTCGAAGTGCTTCAAGCGAAAGAGCTGAACATTGAAATTCAATAGCAATATGAGAATCAGGTAAAAAAAGATCAGGACGCTGTGATATAGAAGGCAAATATTCTTCCATCTTTACTTTTGTTTGTTTTTCGAGCCATCTGTAGAGGCCTTTTTTCCCCTCTAAATGATAAGGTGTTTCCCTTTCATATTCGAAGGCACATGAGGCTTTCGGTTCGTGAGCAAAGTGAGCGATGTTTTTTATCCCTACTTTCAATATAAGCTTTCCTTTACAAATTGGACAGTAAAACTTTGTTTCCTTTAGCGCTTGATAATAATCATATGAATAGCGTTCTAACAAAGCAATCTTTTGACCTGTTTCAGTTTGAGCAACAAGCAAAATTTAAAAACCTCCCCTTTTTAGTTTTTTGGAGTACGAGTCATTATTCGACAATATTTTCTAAAATCCTTTTTTCCCATAAAAAAAGTTCTCACTAAGAGAACTTTATAAAAGAGGAGATAGGAGTCTACACGCTGATTCTATAAGACGAATGGCTAAAGACCTTTGAGCAAATTGCTTACTTTCTAGATGATTCGCATCCTCAAAATCTTCTAAAAAAGCATACACAAGTTTCTGAGTGCTTCCCGTTTTATAAAGAAAAGCATTAACTTCAAAATTCAGATGAAAACTCCTCATATCCATATTAGCTGTACCAATGGAAGCTATTTCATGATCTACGATAATAATTTTGCTGTGTAAAAAACCTTTTTCATATTCATATATTTTTACTCCAGCCCCCATCAACTCAGGAAAGTAAGACCGAGAAGCATAAAAAACAATCTTTTTATCAGGGCGTTTCGGAGTTAAAATTCGCACGTCAACACCGCTCAAAGAAGCGACTTTTAAAGCAGTCACAATATCTTCATCAGGAATAAAATAAGGAGATGCAATCCAAACAGACTCTCTTGCTGTCGTAATCATAGAGAAAAAAAGCTGCTTAATCACTTGAAATTCTCTATCAGGACCTCCAGCAATAATTTGGACACCACCGTCTTTTTTCACATCAGGAAGCGTTGAAAAAAGATACATAGAGTTCAACAAATCCTCTCCTGTCATGTAATACCAGTCCTGTAAAAAGGTAAGCTGAAGAGAACGAACACCTTCTCCTCTTATTTTCAAATGGGTGTCACGCCAAAATCCATAATGCCTGCTATGTCCAAGATACTCCTCTCCAATATTCAATCCACCAACAAAACCAATAGAGCCGTCTACAATAATTAACTTACGATGGTTTCTAAAATTCACTTTGCTTGTTAGCAACGGGAAAGTAACAGGCAGAAAAGGAACCATTTCTACTCCTGCCTTTACAAGCTCTTTTATATACTTTTTTTTCAGTTTAAAACTTCCTACTGCATCGTATAAAAAACGAACTTTTACACCTTGCAAAGCTTTTTCAATGAGAATTTCTTTAATCTGATTTCCTAACTTATCACTTCTTACAATATAATATTCTAAATGAATGTGATGTCTTGCACTATACAAAGCGTTTATAATGGTAGCAAACGTTTCTGTTCCATTTGTTAATGTCTCTGTTTCAGTTTTGAAGGAAATTGGGCTTTTTCCAACATTATGAGCAAGATGGAACAATCGTTTTTCGTGCTGATTAAACGGATGTTGAACATCTTTAAATAATTCTCCCTCTTGTTCTTTGAGGACTTTTTCATCTAACTTCCCTTTCTTTTCGAAAAGTCTTCGTTTCCGAACATTGCGTCCAAAAAATATATAAAAAATGAAGCCAAAAAGCGGGAAACTTCCAAGAACAACGAGCCATGTAAGCGTCTGGTTAGGATGGCGATTTTCTAAGGAAATAAGGATGCTAATGAAAATAACACTTATTGTCATAAGAACGCTCAAGATGCCAAGCAGTGTACTGTTCCATAAATGTTCAGTTAATAGAACGAAGGAGACGGTAACGACAACAAATAAAATAAGCTTAATTCCGTTCTTCAACAAATATGCACCTATTTCATTTTATATTGTGAAAAAACAGAAAGTCGTTACCACAACAAGGCAACGACTCATTCTCCACATATTATATATATCGCACAACCTTCAAGCTCAAAACTAAAAGTTAAGAATTTGCAAGAAGTGGGAAATGTTTTTTTACTTCTTCTAGTGCATTCTCTTTCATGACAAGCTTACCGTACTCTTCAAGATGATGAACAGTTGTTCTTGATTCTTCACTATATTCAAGCAAAATGCTAAGAATATCGTCTAGCTTTTCAATGTCATCTTGGCAGTTGAAAAACTCTACGTATAAGTAGTAACGATTTTCGAAAGCATATAAATTGTTCGGAATTTCAGGAAGCTGAATACGATGACTTAAAGAAATTAGATCTTCAAAATCTTTAAAATGAAGAACAAACTGAAGGGATTCTTCATCATCTTCATCTTCAGCAACTTCACTTATATTATGATCATCAAGTAAGGATTCCAGTTTTTCATCAACAGGAATATCAATTTTTTTGTCTTCCCCAACAGGGACTTCAAATTTTTGCCCATCTTTAGAAAGACTTGCTCTTGTAACGACAACCTCAATTCCTTTATCCATTGCTTGCACTTGAATCCAAAGAGGACCTTCAATTGTAAACTCCTCTTTGTGATGAACTTCATCCATCATATCCCAAAAGAGTTCTTCACTTCGTTCGCGACTAAACCAAATTTCATTTCGATCGAAGCCTCTTTCTTCTATATCAATATAGGAAACGTAAAATTTTACTGTATTTTCATTTATGCGTTCTATTTCCATGCGTAGCTCTCTCCCTTCTCGTTTTCATTACAAGGCATTTGACCTGTTTCTGAAGGGACGGTATGACCCCTTTTTTGTATTTCTTTTACCCACTTACATTCATTCTTAATCGCTCCGAGAAAACGTTATACATCAGCTCTTTGCTTTGCGTTGGACATATTCTACACTAGAACACGTTTTTCGTAAAGTTTCTTCCTCTCTCCCTTTTTAAATCTTATCATTAGTTTCCCTAAAAGGACTTTGAATAGAAGTGGAAGACTTCGGTACCAAAAACTTCTGCTCTCACTGTAGATATTCATTACTACGATAAATTATATCTTCATTGTATGACAAAATACCTCAGAAAGAAAATAAAATGTTTGGGAAGACTCTCATATCACTTTTTTTCTTCAATTAAAAAATAACAGACAAGCTTGAGACTTTTTTGAATATATTTAGGTAATGAAGATGGGAGGATGTCAAATTGGAACTTGAAGCGCTCACCATTATTTTAATGATTATCGGCATTGACATTGTACTTGGAGGCGATAATGCCATTGTTATTGCTCTTGCTTGCCGCAACTTACCAGAAAACCAGCGCAATAAAGCGATTGTACTTGGTACAGGCCTTGCCATTGTAGTGCGCATTCTTCTGACCATGGTTGCTGTCTATTTGCTTACTATCCCTTATTTACAGTTCGCTGGTGGTATTTTGCTCATAAGTATTGCCATTAAGCTACTGATCCAAGAAGAAGAACAACAACATATTAAGGCTAGTGTGTCCATTTTTGCAGCCATCAAAACGATTGTTTTTGCGGACATTGTAATGGGTCTTGATAACGTACTAGCTGTCGCTGGAGCTGCACATGGAAACTTAACATTTGTTGTCATTGGCTTGCTTGTTTCAGTTCCAATTATTGTATGGGGAAGCAAAATAGTTCTTTACTTAATGGAGCAATTTTCTTTTCTTGTATACGTTGGTTCTGGTATCCTTGCGTTTACAGCAGGTAAAATGATCACCCACGAAGAAAAGCTTGCTTTTTTCTTTCACTCCTCGTCAACTCTCTACATTGTTCCAACACTGCTTGTTATATTTGTTGTTGCAATTGGGTTTATTTTCAATCAAAAAAAGACAAATCGAAAAAAAGTGGCTTAACTTATTGTTAAGCCACTTTTTTTATAGAAAGAAATATGTTTCTTATTCGTTAACCAATTTTTGTGCTTCACGTAGTTGAAATGTACGAACTTTTCTTGGTAAGAAACGACGAATCTCATCTTCGTTATACCCAACTTGCAGGCGTTTTTCATCAAGAATAATTGGGCGACGCAATAAACCAGGGTTATCTTTAATTAGACTGTATAAATCTTTTAATGGCATTGCATCGAGCTGAACATTTAGCTTTTGGAACGTTTTAGAACGAGTTGAAATAATTTCATCTGTTCCGTCCTCAGTCATACGTAGAACTTCTTTAATCTCATCAATAGACAATGGTTCTGAAAAAATGTTACGTTCTGTATAAGCAATATCATTTTCCTCTAACCATGCTCTTGCTTTTCGACATGAAGTACAACTTGGTGAAGTATATAGTGTAACCATTCTTTCATTCCTCCTCATTGGAATAAAATCATAAACACTTCAAACATGATGGAAGCGGTTCTTTTTTGTATACTAAAAATAGCATAGTTTGTATAATACTTATTTAAAATAGATACTAATTTAAAATAAGTTTAAATTGAGAATCTCTATCAGTATTATACAACAAATCTGACCTTAATGGTATACTTTTTCGAATTTTTCTTGTGCTTCCCTTTTTTTTTACCACACCTAATATACGAATAAACTTCATAAGGGGTTTCATGTTCTTGATAAATATTCGTGACAACTTTTTGAACAAATTATTTTTCTTTTCTTAAAAAAGAAATTCTCCTGTAAAATTTGGCTTACCTGAAGGAATATTCCTCCCTTTTCGTTATAAAAGTTGAAAAAGAGCGCACGTTAAATATGATTTCATTTATTTATGAAGAGATACTACATAAACTCATCAAGGCGGTGAACATATGCGTAAGTTATGGTTAATAACCAGTATTCTTACTTTAGCTGCTTGTGCTCCAAAAGAAATTACAACAGATAATAATGAGAAAACAGCCATCCCCATTCAAACAGCCAAAGTAAAAGAACAAGATATATCAGGAATAATGGAGCTATCAGGCGTAGCTAAGCCTGCCAAACAGGCTCCTATTGCAACATCTCTCCCCCTTCCTGTGGAAAAAGTTCATGTTAAAGTGGGCGATAGCGTAGAAAAAGGAGATGTACTTATCACGCTTAACGATACAAAAGCTCAGCAACAGCTTAATACAGCATCAGATACATTATCATCTATTGATTCCATCCTAAATGATACTAAAAATGAAGAAGTTGGTGCTGAAGTTCAAAAGCTTCGTAAAGATTTGCAAACCTCTATTTCTGCTTCTAAATCTCTGTTAGAGGGAATGGAGCAAGGAGAAAAAGTACAACAAGAAGCTTTAGCAAAAGGACTAGAAGTAGTGGTAACTCAGGCTCAGCTTTCTCAAAAGATTCTAGAAAACCAAACAGCAACTGTCCCGGCAGAAACGTTGAATCTACAAAAACAACAAGCACAATCAGCCGTTGATGAAGCTAAGACAGCGATTGAAAATACTGTACTTCGTGCTCCTTTCAGTGGACAAGTTGCAGATATTGCAGCTGTGGAAGGAAGTCCGCTTTCACCAAACTCTCCCGCTGCTGTCATTGTGAATCAAGATACAATAAAGGCAACATTTCAGCTAAACAGCTATGAAGTAGCAGAAATAAAACCGAATATGAATGCTTCCCTTTCTTTTGATGGAATTAAAGAAAACTACCGAGCAACAGTTACAAGCATTTCTCCAACAGCAAATCCAGAAACAGGCCTATTTCCTGCTTCCATTTCTGTACAAAATGAGAGCGGTGCCATTAAAGGTGGTGTTCGGGTTTCTGCCTCAGTTTCTGTTCAAGAAGTCAACGATGCTCTTACAGTTCCAGTAGAAGCTTTGCTTTATACCAACTCTAAACCATACGTTTATGTTGTAAATGATAATAAAGCACAACGAAGGGAAATTGAACTTGGAATAAAAAGTGATAATGCATATGAAGTGAAAAAAGGGCTAAAAAAAGGAGACCTTGTAATTATTGAAGGAAAAGAAGACGTAAAAGACACCAGTGATATAGAAGTGATCAAAGGAGACGTTTCATGAAAATTGTCCAATTCTCTGTTCTTCGTCCTATTGCTATGTCAATGGTTATTTTTTTTCTTATTATCCTTGGCAGTGTTAGCGTTAAAAACATGTCTATTGATTTATTTCCTGAGCTTACGTTTCCTACAGCTGTTGTGACAGCTACATATGATGGAGCGAGTCCCACAGAAGTAGAAAATTTGCTTGCCCAACCGATTGAAGGTGCAATGGGGACCATTCCAAATATTGAAAAGGTTTCTTCTGTTTCTCAAAATGGTGGTGCTCTTGTTCTTGTTCAGTTTAATTGGGGAACAGATATGGATTTTGCCACTCTAAAAATGAGAGAACAAATTGATGCTGTTCGTGATGTTCTGCCAGACGGTGTCCAAACACCAAAAGTACTTCGCTTCAATCCAAGTGATCTTCCCATTATGCAGCTTGCTATAACAGATACAAAGGGAAATATTGAAAATGCAAAAGAAGTAGCTGAGAAGGAAGTAAAGACAGCGGTTGACCGGCTCGATGGAATTGCCTCAACTTCTATTGAAGGTGGACCAGAAAGAGAAGTTCAACTTATTGCAAACCCGCAAAAGCTACTTTCTTATGGCATCACATTGAAGAATCTACAAGAAATCATTGGATCAGAGAATATTGATTTACCTGGCGGAAATGTGGAAGATCACCAAGAAACACTGCCAATTCGCATTACAGGTAAGTTTGACTCTTTAAATGATTTAGAAATGCTTCCCATTCCAACTAAGAAAGGAACTGTTCTTTTAAACGACTTAATAGAAATAGAACAAAAAGAACAAAGAGAAAATGGGTTAAGTTATTTAAATGGAAAAGATGCTGTTGGTCTTTCTATTTTAAAACAGTCCGGAACAAATACAGTACAAGTTGCTAAGAATATTCATAATGAGATAGAAAAGTTGAAGGAAGAGCTTCCAAGCAACATTAAGATTCAGACCATCTTCGATCAAAGTATGTTTATTAACCAATCCATTTCTGCTGTATCAAGCAATATGATCGTAGGAAGTTTACTTGCTGCTTTCGTTCTTTTTCTATTTTTGCGAAACTTTAGAAGTACAATGATTATTTCTTTAGCAATTCCACTGTCCATTATGACAACGTTTATCTTTATGTATTTCAGTAACCAAACACTCAATTTATTGACGCTTGGCGGGCTTGCCTTAGGTGTCGGGATGATGGTTGATAATGCCATTGTTATTTTGGAAAACATTTATCGTTTAAGACAAGAAGGAGAAGGAAAAAAAGACGCCGCTATAAAAGGTACCAATCAAGTTGGACAGGCAATTATTGCTTCTACTCTTACAAGCGTTGTTGTATTTTTACCGATTATCTTTGTCGATGGCCTTGCTGCTCAACTCTTTAAACCGCTTGCTCTTGTTGTTTCATACTCTCAGTTTGCTGCTCTATTTACGGCCCTTATTATCGTTCCTCTTCTTTCTTCTCTAATTCTAAAGTTAAAGGAGAATGAGAAAAAAAGTGTCTTCGATAAATTCAACAATCGCTATAAAGCACTGCTTTCCGCTTCGTTAAAACATCCAAAAAAAACGGTCGGTGTTGTTATTGTTCTTTTTCTTCTTTCCTTTGCAGGAGTACCTTTTATTGGCACAGAGTTTTTACCCTCACAAGATCAAAGCTATCTGTCTATTGAGGCTGAACTTCCTCCTGGAAGTACAGTTGAGAAAACGTACCGAAAAGTAAAGGAAATTAATGAGAAAATAAGACCTGTTGAAGAAATTGCGAACACGTACATTACGATTGGTGGCAGCAGCAGCTTTTCAATGGGTGGCAGAAATAGCAATAATGAAGCAAATTATAGCGTTTTATTAACAGATATCGGAAATCGTTCAAGAACCGATTTAGAAATTGCAGAGGACATTCGTCAAAAGCTAAAAAACACCCCAAACGCAAATATTACGGTTTCCTCTGGAACTTCTGGTTTTTCTGCTAATCCTATTTCTTTGAAAATATCAGGCCCTAATCTTGAAACATTGCGAAGCCTTTCAGATCAAACAATTAACCTTATTTCAAAAGTAGATGGAGTAAGAGAACCAAAAGCAAATTATGAAGAAGGAAATCCTGAAGTTAGTATTTCTATTAATCGTGATAAAGCTGCTCAATATGGGATTGGCAGTGCTTCTGTTGCTCAAGCAGTCTCAGACGCCACTAAAGGTCTTGTTGCAACAAAACTTTCAGGAAACGCTGGGGAAGAGCTTAATGTTCGCCTTCTCATAGACGAAAAGTACATTTCCTCAACAGAGGAGCTTGAGAATCTTACCATTCAAACACAAGGGGGAACATCTATTCCTTTAAAAGCTGTCTCATCCATTTCAAGAGATACGGGTCCTTCGCAAATTACAAGAAGTGACAGAGTAAGGGAGATTACCGTAAATGCTGATATTCTAAATCGTGATCTCGGTACAATTACGAAAGATATTGAAAAAACATTGAAAGAAAACTTGCCGTTACCAAATGATCAATACAAAGTAACCTTTGGCGGACAAAATGAACAAATGAATGATGCTTTTTATAAATTATCTCTTGCCCTTGCTCTTGCCGTTGTACTTGTTTATATGGTAATGGCTGCTCAGTTTGAATCGTTTTTTCATCCTTTTTTAATCATGTTTTCCGTTCCATTAACATTCATTGGGATTATTCTTGGACTCTTAATCACAAATGAACCGCTTGGCGTTGGTTCTCTTGTTGGAATTCTTATTTTGACAGGCATTGTTGTTAATAACGCCATTGTGCTTATAGACTATTTAAAGCAGCTCAGAGAAGAAGGATACGATGCTAAATCAGCTATTTTACTCGCTGGTCCTACAAGACTCCGCCCTATTATGATGACAGCTCTAACATCTGTTCTTGGCCTTCTTCCCCTTATGTTCGGGATTGGAGAAGGCACAGAAATCCAGCGTCCAATGGCAATTGTCATTATATTTGGGCTTACAGTTTCTACTTTTATTACGCTCATTTTCATTCCAACTGTATACTATATGTTCGAACAAAGAAGAATAAAGAAAAAAGAAAAGACAGGATGAATATTCATCCTGTCTTTTTTATAAATCATCTAAAATGTTATCATGTTCTTCTTCACGAAGCTTTAATACTTCATCAGCATTCAGATAAGATCTTCCATACCATTGTTTATCTTTATACGTATGAATCGTCTCATACGTTCTTTTCATATGCTCTAAAATATCTTCTTCTGTTTCTTCATTAGGTGACCAATATAGAATCTCCATTGCATTCACTTCATTTGTAGCAAGAGAACGGCGACGATAGCCAATTGAACGAGCATGTTTAAAACCTGCTCTCTTGTAGAAACGAAGTCGTTTTTCTGTATCATGATCATCTTCATCAACGGGTTCCACTTCTAGAATGATTGGTTTTCTTTTATCTTTGAGTTTATCAAGGAGTTTATTACCAAGACCTTGCCCTCTTGCTTTACCTGATACGAATAAATAATCAATAAATAAAAACTCATCAAATTCCACATACATTAAAACGTGGTTTGAACTTTCATCTTTGTGATAAATATCTCCTTGTTCACTTAGAAGTGCCTCAATATGGTCCTTTGATTTCATTTCCTCCACCGGAAAATATTCGCTCAGTTTCTCATACCAATTCATTGTCTTATAGTAGTCCTCCCTTATTTTTTAGCGTTCTCCCTTTTATCTAAATTAAAAAGTGAGTCGCTCTATAACCATTCTTCCCATACCCGCAAAGAAGAAAACCTAAACTTCTTTGAAATCTAAAAAAGAGCAAACTCTAAAAGAGTATGCTCGCTAACTTTTATAATAATCTTTTTGATATTGAATAAGCTCTGACTCTGAACAATAAACAAAATGACCATCAGCAACTTCTTGAAGTGAAGGTGTTTCATTTGTATAGTCATGCACTGTTACGTCATATGATTGTCTTACACGCGTTCGTTCAAAATCAGGATCTGGAAGCGGAATAGCTGATAAAAGGGCTTTTGTGTATGGATGTATTGGATTACGATACAACTCTTCACTTGTTGCAAGCTCAACGATTTTTCCAAAGTACATTACCGCAATTCGATCACTAATATATTTGACCATTGATAAATCATGAGCGATAAACAAATATGTTAGTCCACGCTCACGCTGCAGTTTTTTCAATAAGTTTACAACTTGAGCTTGAATTGATACATCAAGAGCTGAGATTGGTTCATCTGCAATAATAAACTCAGGTTCAACAGCAAGCGCTCGTGCAATACCGATTCTTTGACGTTGTCCACCGCTAAATTCATGCGGGTAGCGGTTTGCATGTTCTCTATTTAATCCAACTGTATTTAGAAGACTATACACTCTTTCCATACGATCTTTTCGATTTTTCGCTAATCCATGGATATCGATGCCTTCTGCAATAATATCGCCAACGGTCATACGTGGATTAAGGGACGCATAAGGATCTTGGAAAATCATTTGCATTTTTCGGTTGAACTGCAATAACTCTGAGCGTGATTTTTTGCCGTGAACATCATTTCCTTCGTAAAGAACTTTTCCATCTGTTGCATTATAAAGTCTAATGATACTTCTACCTGTTGTTGACTTTCCGCACCCAGACTCTCCTACAAGCCCAAGCGTTTCTCCTTTATAAATATCAAATGTAATCCCGTCAACAGCCTTTACCGTTCCTTTGGAAGATGGGAAATGCTGTTTTAAATTTTGAATTTCAAGCAGTTTCTCAGCCATTTTGCTCACCTTCCTCAATTAATACTGGGTTATCGTAACTTGTATTAAGGGCTTTAATGCGTTTTTGAACAGCAAGTGGTGGTTCAACTTTTGGTGCATCTGGATGTAAAAGCCATGTCTTTGCATAGTGTGTGTCTGACACTTTGAACATTGGTGGTTCTTGTTCAAAATCAATTTTCATCGCATATGAACTTCTTAGCGCAAAAGCATCTCCTTTTGGTGGATTAATCAAGTCTGGAGGTGTGCCAGGAATAGCTAGAAGCTCTGTTTGTGCATCGTTATCAAGGCTTGGCATTGAAGCAAGCAGTCCCCATGTGTATGGATGCTTTGGATTATAGAAAATCTCATCGACTGTTCCTGTTTCCACAATTTGCCCTGCATACATAACCGCTACTCTGTCTGCTACGTTAGCAACAACTCCAAGATCATGCGTGATGAAAATAATGGCTGTGTCAATTTTCTTTTGTAAATCTTTCATAAGCTCTAAAATTTGAGCTTGAATGGTTACATCAAGTGCTGTTGTTGGCTCATCCGCAATCAACAACTTCGGTTTTGCAGCAAGCGCAATGGCGATAACAACGCGCTGTCTCATTCCACCGCTGAATTCATGAGGATATTGATTGACTCGTTTTTCAGGCATTGGAATCCCGACAAGCTCTAATAACTCAATTGCACGCTTTTTTGCATTCTCTTTTGAGATTTTTTCATGTTTAAAAAGAACTTCTGTAATTTGTTTTCCAACTTTCATTGTTGGGTTAAGAGCTGTCATTGGGTCTTGAAAAATCATCCCGATATCTTTTCCACGGATAGCCTGCATTTGTTTTTCTGTTTTTGGAACGATATCATCTCCATCAAGCAATATCTCCCCATTTTTAATAAAACCAGGAGGCATTGGGATGAGTTTCATAATTGTTTGTGATGTTACACTTTTTCCTGATCCAGATTCCCCTACAATCGCAAGTGTTTCACCTTTATCCAAATGAAAATTCACGCCTCGAATCGCTTGAACTTCCCCGCCGTATGTTTTAAATGATACTGATAAGTTTTTCACTTCTAGTAAATGTGACATCTTTCACCCTCCCTTATTTTCTTTGTTTTGGATCTAACGCATCACGCAGTCCGTCTCCAATTACGTTAAATGCAAAAATCGTTAAGCAAATAAACGTGGCTGGGAAAAGCAAACGCCATGGATAGTATTCAAGGGCTGGTACTCCTTCTGTTGCCATTGTTCCCCAACTTGCTAATGGAGCTGGAACCCCAAGGCCAAGATAGCTTAGAAATGCTTCTGTGAAAATAGCGCTTGGAATCGTTAACGTCATTGTTACAAGAATAGGACCCATTGAGTTTGGAATAAGGTGTTTAAACAATAAGCGACTTGTTTTTGCCCCTAATGTTTGAGAAGCAAGCACAAACTCTTGGTTTTTTAATTGGAGGACTTGCCCACGTACAATACGAGCCATATTAATCCATCCTGTAATCGACATTGCAATAATCATTGGAAGCAGTCCTTTATCCAAAATAACCATTAAAAGAACAACCATTAAAAGATAAGGAATTGCCCATAAAATATCTGCAATTCGCATCATTGCTTCATCGGTTTTCCCACCGCGAAAACCTGCAATACTTCCCCAAATCACCCCAATAATTAAATCAATAAAAGCAGCGGCAAGGCCGATGAAAAGAGAAATACGTGCACCTTCCCATGTTCTGACGAAAATATCTCGTCCAAGGTCATCCGTTCCAAACCAGTGCTCACTTGAAGGAGGTTGATTTGTATTTAATAAATTTGTTGTTTCATAGTCATATTTTGAAAATATCGGAGCAAAGATAGCCATTACTAAGAGAAGAATAATCAGCACTGTGCCAAACATTGCAAGCTTGTTCTCTCGATAGCGAAGAAAAGCGTCTTTCCAAAATGATAGACTCGGCTTCGAAATTTTCTCAGCCTCATTATGATTAGTAGATACAGGTTCAAACATCTCTTTTGGAATTTGTTGCATGAGTTAAGCTCCTTTCTTCGCTTTGGAGATTTTAATACGCGGATCAATAAATCCGTATAGAATATCAACAAGTAATACACACAATAGTAAGATGACACCGAAGAAGACGGTAACGCCCATGATCACTGTATAATCACGGTTTGTAATACTGTTAACGAAGTGAGCCCCAAGACCCGGAATTCCAAAGATATCTTCAATAACAAAACTTCCTGTTAATACTCCAGCAGTCATAGGTCCCATATACGTAATAACCGGAAGCATTGCATTACGAATGCCGTGCGTAATGGTTACTCTTGCTCTACTTAATCCTTTTGCTTTTGCTGTGCGGATATAATCGCTTCCTAGTACTTCAATCATGCTAGAACGAGTAAGTCGAGCAATAAATGCCATCGGAGTTGCAGCAAGGGCTAGCGTTGGTAAAAATGTATGTGCCCATGACTCCCACTGTGCAACAGGGAATAAACCTAGCTTCATGGCAAAGATATACTGAAGAGCAGCTGCCATAATAAAGCTTGGGATAGATATTCCAAGTACAGCAATAACAGCTACCGTATAATCCGGCCATTTATTATGATTTAATGCTCCAATAACTCCTAATAGCACTCCTAGCGCTAAAGCAAGTAGAATCGCTTCCATTCCTAAGGTGAAAGAAATTGGAAATCCTGAATTAATGAGGTCGTTTACTGTCTGACCTTTATACTTAAATGATGGACCAAAATCCCACTGTGCTACTGACACTAAGTAATCAAAGTATTGCTTATAAAGCGGCTGATCTAGACCATAATGTGCATTTAAGTTGGCTTCAATCTCAGGTGGGAGCTTTTTCTCTCCGGAAAACGGTCCCCCTGGTGCTGCTTGCATAAGGAAAAACGTAGCTGTCACAATAATCCATAGTGTAATAAGAATATAAACTAGTCTTTTTCCAATGTATCTTAACAAAGCACTACACCTCCACGGTTTGACAAATTTTGCGTTTTTCAGACAGAAAAGTATATGAGAACACGACTCTCATATACTTTCCGTCTTCAAACTATGAAATTACTTTTTATTCAAAGTAAGCCCATTTGAACTGTACATCACCAAGTCCTGATAAGACAGCTCCTTTTAAGTTTTTATCTTGCAGCCATGGGTTTGTATAGAAATAGATTGGTGCAATTGGTAACTCATCCATAATAATTTTTTCAGCGTCTTTTAGCATTTGTTCACGCTTTTTCGGATCTGTTTCTTGCGCAGAGTCAATTAGAAGTTTTTTGTATTCTGGATTTTCCCAATTCGTATCATTGTTTCCGCCTTCTTTATCACGATAAAGCTCAAGGAAGTTAATTGAATCGTTGAAGTCCGCAAGCCAGCCTAAACGTCCAATTTGATAGTTTCCGCTATGAAGTTTATCAATGTATACGTTCCACTCTGAGTTATCTAGCTCAACGTTAACACCAAGTTCTTTTTTCCACATTTCTTGGACTGCTTGCGCAATTTTAGCATGTGCGTCATCTGTGTTGTAAGAAAGGTTAATTTTCGGAAGTTCTGATGCGTCTTTAAGACCCATTTCTTTTAAACCTTTTTCAAGATATTCTTTTGCTTTTTTCACATCATGATCTTTGAAATAGCCTTTTTCATTATCTTTAAAACCTTCCATTGTTGGCGGTACAAGTGCCATTGCTGGAAGTTGTCCTGCCTGTGTTATTTCTTCTACAATTGCTTGACGGTTAATTGCGTAAGTTAATGCTTTACGAATATTAACATTGTCGAATGGTTTTTGTTCTGTATTAAACTTATACACATATACAGAGGCGATTGGTTCAACGTTCAATGAACCATCTTTCTCTAAACTAGGAATCGCTTCTGTTGGAAGAGATTCAAACGGAAGACCAGCCCAATCAATTTCACCTTTTTTGAACATGTTTAAGTTTGTTTGAGCATCTTTAACCATTGCCATTGTAATCTTTTTAAGTTTTACAGAATCCTTGTCCCAATATTGATCGTTCTTCTCTACTGTAATAGAACCGCCATGCTTCCATTTCGTCATTTTGAATGGTCCATTTGATACATAGTTCTCACTGGCATTTGTGTACCATTCAGGGTTTGCTTCAGCTACTTTTTTGTTGACTGGGTAATACGTGTAGAACGCTGTTAGCGATTCAAAGAACGGTGTTGGGTTTACAAGCTCAACTTGTAATGTTTTGTCGTCAACTGCTTTTACGCCAACATCATCAAGGCTTCCACCTTTTGTATTTGCTTCTTCTGCTCCTTTAATATAATAAAGCTGATAAGCATATTGTGATTGGTTGTTCGGATCTAATGCCCATTTCCAAGCATATTCGAAATCTCCTGCTGTTACAGGATCTCCGTTTGACCATTTCGCATCATCGCGAATTGTGAAAGTATATGTTTTTTTGTCTTCACTAGTTTCAATTTTTTCAGCCATCGCGTTTTCAGGTTTTCCATCTTTTCCAATACGCGTTAGCCCTTCAAATGTTTGTAATAAAACGTTACTTGATACACTATCATTTGCTAAACCAGGATGTAGTGAAAATGGCTCAGTTCCGATATTAATCTTCAACGTGTCCTTAGAACCATCATCACCTCCGTCTCCACCGCTTGAGGATTCTTTACTACCGAATCCACATGCGCTCAAGATAAGTGTAAAAACAAGTAGTAAACTTGTAAGCATTGCCCATCGTTTCTTTTGCACGATCGTTTCCCCCTTTTTCTATTTGTCAGCAATCACACGCATAAGTTCCTACTAATCTAAATTTTCAGAATAGGGACGGCATTAATTAGTAGATCTTTTAGTAGATAAAAGATGAATGGCTCATTATTCATTTTATTATGTAATGTTTTATAACATTGCGCTCATAAGGATGAATTGACCATTTATTTGTTCTTTTCTGAAAATTAAAATGTTGTAATGAACTTGTAAAATAACTGTGGATTACGTTTATTATAAATAGTTTAAAAATTTATTGCAATACTAATTTTCTATAATTTTCATAAAAAAAAAGAAGTTGTCAGATAGAAATTGCCAGCTAAACCCTATACCACTCTTGTGAAACAACCAACATATAGCTAGTTCACAATGTTTAGGAATCCGAAATGACTTTATCTAAAAAGCTTTTCACATATAGTATGGGAGATAATATTACACAAAAGTTTTATCATTTTGGAGTTTGGAGAATTCGAATCATTTATGTATAATAGAAGCAGAGATTTAATATCAGGCAATGAGAAAGAATAGTACATATGAAATGTGACTTTTTCAGAGAGTTTGTGGTTGGTGTGAACAAACAGTTACTCATATGGAATGGACTTTTGAGCTTCTAAGTGCAAAGCTTAGACGTATTATTCAACGTTACTGAATACGAGCTGGCTTTTTAAAAGCAAGTAGGGTGGTACCGCGAACCGATTCGTCCCTAGTATTTACTAGAGATGAATCGGTTTTTTAGCGTTCAATAAAGAAAGGATGAAAAACAAATGGAAACTATTTTTTCAGGCATTCAGCCGAGCGGTTCCGTTACATTAGGGAACTACATTGGAGCAATGAAACATTTTGTAGACTTACAAGAGGAGTATAACTGTTATTTTTGTATTGTTGATCAGCATGCAATTACAGTTCCTCAGGATCGTCTAGCACTTCGCAAAAATATTCGCAGTTTAGCAGCTCTTTACGTATCAGTTGGGATTGATCCAACCAAATCAACGCTGTTTATTCAATCAGAAGTTCCAGCACATACTGAAGCTGGATGGTTGCTACAATGCGTTGCTTATATTGGAGAACTTGAAAGAATGACACAGTTCAAAGATAAATCAGCTGGAAAAGAAGCCGTTTCTGCAGGACTGCTCACATATCCACCATTGATGGCTGCAGATATCTTACTTTATGGAACAGATGTTGTACCTGTTGGTGAAGACCAAAAGCAGCATATTGAATTAACACGTGATTTAGCAGAGCGGTTTAATAGAAAACACAATGATATCTTCACAATTCCAGAACCGCGTATTCCTAAAGTAGGTGCACGCGTTATGTCACTAGCAGATCCAACTAGAAAAATGAGCAAATCAGATCCAAACCAAAAAGCTTTTATTACGTTGCTTGATGAGCCAAAACAAATTGAGAAAAAAATTAAAAGTGCTGTAACAGACTCAGAAGGAATCGTAAAATATAATCGCGAAGAAAAACCAGGCATTTCAAATTTACTTGGCATCTATTCTATCCTTGGGAATAAAACAATTGCAGAACTCGAAGCTCAATATGAAGGGAAAAACTACGGTGAGTTCAAAAGTGATTTAGCACAAGTTGTAATTGACGCTCTTGCTCCTATCCAGAAACGCTATTACGAACTTATTGATTCAAAAGAACTTGATGACATTTTAGATCAAGGTGCTGAAAAAGCGAATAAAACAGCAAATAAAACGCTTAGAAAAATGCGTAATGCAATGGGAATTGGACGCAAACGCTAAAAAAAGGCTGCAAATGCAGCCTTTTTTAATTCACCTTTGATTCTTGTTCCATTTCCCACAGTTTTTCAAAGAATGGTTGTCCTTTTACAAGTCGTTCACATAGTAAAAGGTGTCGTCCTGACCATCCTTCTTTTGTTTCTTCGTAAAGTCGCTCCCAGACTTCGTTAAAAGCCATTGTTTGAATTACTTCATATTCACTTGGATTCCACTCTGTATACCAGTAGCGAAGCTGAGCTGTATTCTTTGATGTATGTAGTTGATCTAAAGCCATAAAAAGAAGTTGCTTAAGCTGTCTTTCTTTTCGCGTTAAGCCATTCATTAATATAGGAGACGGCGATAAAATATGATGTTCCTTTTTTAAGAGCTGTTCTTTATCGAATTGGAAGAAAAGTTCATTTTCGTCTTTCACCATCTCATAGACAATTTGCTCTTGCCTTGGAATAAGGCGACTTTTGCGAATTGGGATTTGATATCCCATTGTATCAATAGCTAAAATATTTTTCCCATCTGTTACAATAAAACAATAGTCCATTTGAATGCGTTCATGATTTTTTCTGATATATGCTTTTTGATAGATATCAGATAGAAGCTGCTCTGGAAGCTCGGCTAAGTCGTTTTCAATATAATCAAAAAGCAGAGAATTAATTTTAAGAAGCGGAGCCTGATCTAATAACTCTACAGTATCTTCTTTTCTCCATTCATGAAATGAACATACATTGTAACCATTTTCTTCACCCTCAAACCAATTGACCCATACGTCATGAAGATATAGCATTTTTATCCCTCGCTTTATCACGGTTTATTAAAAATCAGTATAGGCATAGAAAACTCTTTTTATTCTATTTCAACACATATTTTATCCAACATTCCTCTACATTTTTCGATATATGAAAGAGAAGAAATGTATTTTAAAGGTTTAAGAAGATACTTCCAAAGAGAAAGGTAATATTAAAAAGACTCCAACTTACTTACTACCTTTGTAATAAAATTCCCCCCTCTACTCTTCTATAAAACGCTGTTTTTAAAGTTTTATGAAAAGTTTTCCTCAGCCCACTTTGACTTTTCTAGTATGCTCTGCCCGTCTAAAAAAAATAAATCCTTCATTTTGTACGATTGGTTTGAAAGTAGAGTTTGAACAATTTGAAAACCAACATGGTACCCAACCATCCTTGGCATAAATCCCCCTCCAACAAGCAATTGATCATGAGCTCGCTCTCTTCTTTTTATATGTAGAGAAGGTTTAATTACCTTTTTAAACAAATGATGAGCTTGTTTTTCTGTATAGTATGAAGCCCAAGAAGAAACATAGTCTTCTCCAACGTATTCTTGAACAGCAGACTCCGCAAGTCCTTCCATTATAATAGAATCAATAAGTGTATAGTTTTCTTCTTTTTTATTTATTTTGTGTAATCGACATACATGGTGATATTCGTGTACAAGAACTGCCTGAATCTCTTTTAAAGGTAAACTTTCGCTTAAGAAAAGAAACACTTTATCATTAAAGGCTAATCCTGATTTTCCACGCTGCGTGCGAACCATCTTTTTCTTCATTACGTCTAGTGGTGCAAGAAAAAAGGGAACGTTTGGACCTTCCCATTCTTTTTGCAATTCCTTATACGTTTTCTTAATACATAAAAGCACTTCTTTTGAAAAAATAGGACGTATCTTTTCCTTTTCCCACTGAGAGATGGGAAGCATTCCATTCCTCTGTAAAAGAGTTAAGATGTGCTGGTTGTCATATCCTTTAAAAAAAGGGATGAGCTTTGAAACTACTTGCTCCTTTTCCCATTCATACATCTTCATAACCTGCATATTTTAAGTCTCCTTTATGCTTTTATGACATCATATGCAGGGAAAAGGAAAATGCACAAAAAAGCGCTCTTTCATTTAATGTTGAAAGAGCACTTTGAAGTCTAGCCTTTATTGATATTTTTTAAAGATAAGAGTTGCATTGTGACCACCAAAACCAAGTGAGTTACTTAATACTGCGTTCACTTCTTGAGAACGAGCTTCATTTGGTACGTAGTCTAAATCACAGTCTTCATCAGGAGTTTGATAGTTAATTGTTGGTGGGATAATGCTATCTTCAATCGTTTTCACACTAAAGATTGCTTCAATTCCACCAGCAGCTCCAAGTAAGTGACCTGTCATTGATTTTGTTGAGCTAATGGCAAGTTTTTTAGCATGTTCACCAAACACTTCTTTAATTGCCATTGTTTCATATTTATCGTTATACTCTGTACTTGTACCGTGTGCATTAATATAATCAATATCTTCAGGTTTCAATCCTGCATTTTCAAGAGCCATACGCATTGCGCGAGCTCCACCTTCTCCGCCTGGAGCTGGAGCAGTGATATGATGCGCATCTCCTGTTGCACCATAACCAACAATTTCAGCATAAATGTGAGCACCGCGAGCAAGTGCATGCTCAAGCTCTTCTAGCACAAGAATTCCAGCGCCTTCTCCCATGATAAAACCATCGCGGTCACTATCAAATGGACGGCAAGCTGTTTTTGGGTCTGGATTTGTTGATAAAGCCTTGTTTGCACAGAAACCAGCTAGTGACATTCGTGTAATTGGCGCTTCTGTTCCTCCTGTAACCATCGCATCAGCATCACCGCGTTGAATAACTTTGAATGCATCTCCAATAGAGTTTGTGCCTGTAGCACAAGCTGTAACAGTACACGAGTTAAATCCTTTCGCTCCAAGAGCAATTGATACTTGGCCTGCTGCCATATCTGGAATCATCATTGGTACAAAGAAAGGACTCACACGGCGCGCGCCTTTTTCTGTTAATGTTGTGAACTGGTTTTCAAATGTCTCCATTCCACCGATACCAGAACCAATCCATACTCCAACGTTTGGAGCAATCTCTTCTGTAATTTCAAGCTTTGCATCTTCAACAGCCATAAGTGAAGCAGCAACAGCATATTGAGTAAAGCGATCCATCTTTCGAGCTTCACGACGATCCATATATTTTTCAACTTCAAAGTCTTTTACTTCCGCCGCTACTTTTGCAGAGAACTCTTCTTTATCGACTCTTGTTAGTTCTCCAATTCCTGATACACCTTTAATAGCATTTTCCCATGATGTTTTAGCATCATTCCCTAGTGGTGTTAAAGCCCCAACACCCGTAACAACAACACGACGTTTCATGTAGACATCTCCTTTTCTTTCATTTCAAACCTTAAAATAAAGAATTTTCTATAAAAAGCTTATCTTCCCCAACGCATAGCGATCGCGCCCCATGTTAACCCGCCGCCAAAACCAACCATAACTAACACATCATCATCTTTAATCTTCCCTTGTTCTAGCTCTTCAACAAGAGAAATAGGAATAGAAGCTGCTGATGTATTTCCGTAAAGGTTCACAGTCTTAGACATCTTCTCCTCAGGAAGATCAAGACGCTGACGAGCAGATTCCATAATGCGAATATTTGCTTGGTGTGGAACTAAAAAGTCCACATCTTCTTTTGATAAACCTGCTTTTTCAATTACATTTACTGCAGATTCTCCCATTTGACGAACAGCGAATTTGAATACTTCTCTACCGTTCATAAAAATAAAATCTTTTTGTTTTTGATAAAGGTGTTTTCCACCTGTTCCATCTGCTCCAAGCTCAAAAGATAAAATTCCTCTTCCTTCTGATACTGGTCCAATCACAGCTGCCCCTGCTCCATCTCCAAACAAAACAGCCGTATTACGATCATTCCAATCAGTAATAGAGGAAAGCGTCTCAGCTCCGATAACAAGAATATTTTTGTACGCATTTGTTTCAATAAATTGTTTTGCAGTGATCACACCATACATAAACCCTGCACAAGCAGCACTAATATCTAACGCTGCTGCACGAGTTGCACCAAGTCGCTCTTGAATCATACAAGAAACTGTTGGAAACGGCTGATCTGGCGTTACAGTTGATACAATAATCATATCAAGCTCTTCCGCTGTGATACCTGCGTCCTCTAGAGCTCTTACTGAAGCATGATAAGCCATATCCGATGTTTTTTCATTTTCTGCTACAATTCTACGCTGTTCAATTCCTGTTCTTGTGCGAATCCATTCATCAGATGTATCCACCATTTTTTCAAGATCATGGTTTGTGAGGATTTTTTCTGGTAAATAGCGCCCCATTCCAATTATTCCTGCATTCATATGAGCAACTCCTTTAAAAGAAAACTCTGTTATTTATCATTTACTATCATTTATTTTTTACACGCTCTCTATTATACAATAAAACTTTTAAGACATAAAAAAATCGCTTTGTTCTCGTCCCCATGAGACTGAACTGAGCAAAATAGCACTGTAATTTAATATCAATTATTATGACTTGGTACTAATTTTAAATTATTTTAGTGTATTTGTCCACTTCAATCTATACAACTCTCTTAAAAAGTTTAGTATTTATAGTTATTTGCCCTAAACCTTTCTAAGTTCCTATCATATAGTAATAATTGAGGATTGGGTAATTTAGTCAAAGGGAGGGGAAAGGTTTGGCAGATCGTGAAATGGACCATTTCTCTAAGCTTATGTTCGGTCATAGAGCACCAACAAAGGAAGAAAAAAAAGAGACTGAAGAACAAGATTTTGAATTCGAAGAAATACAAAAAGCAGACGCTGAAGAAACAAATTATTTTGAAGAATATGGGAATATGGAACTTTTTGAACAAATGTTTGAAATTATGGCTTCTTTAGAACGTGTGAAGCCTCTTTTAAAAGAAATTTCTCCTCTTTTTCTAAAGTGGTTAAACAAATAAACGTTCTAAGAAAAAACAGCTAAGAGTATACTCTTAGCTGCTTTTTTTATGCTTCTTCAGAATTTAGTGCATCTTGTTTACCAAGCTCATATGCTTCATTCATCACTTTTGTAAGCAATGACATAAACGGCTGAAGATGTTCGGCAGTAAGCTCTGCTCCTGTTTCATCTAAGAGCTGCTTTGCCTCAGGAAGATACTTCATTGCAATTTGCATGAACTGCATACCTTTTTCATCCATCTTATGTTCCTCTTTTCTATTTAACATTACTGTTTCTATCTTAACGAAAAAAAAGAAGAAACGCTACTTTTCATTTGGTAACTTCCCTGTCTTTTGATAAGTTTCAATATCTCTCTGTATTTTTTCTCGAAATGACTCATCTATATTCTGACTAAATTCCCCCATTGAAACAACTCCATCTTGGAAATCAAAGTAAGCATTCCCTGACTGCAACTCGCCTTTATCAAACTTCTCAGCTGCGACAACATAAAGGTGAGCAACATCCTGAACAGTACTTGTTAATACCGTATTTCCACCAAAATGGCTCTGATCAGAGATAAATCCAATTGAATAAAGGTTCCTTTCTTTCAATTCTTCAATAAGTGGAACATTATAACCGTCCCCTGCTGGATAGACAACATCAACATTTTTTTGAAGCATATTGTTAAGAATATGCGATGCTGCTTGCACATCGTCCCAGCTATGAACATAGCGAATATCAACATTTACTTTCTTATTCTGAAAAGCAGCTCCATCAGCAAACCCTTTTACCTCTGGCTGCCATGCGTACGCTGCAATGATTCCTACTTGATTTGTCTCCGTCATCTTTCCTGCTACCATGCCACCAAAAAACCCCATAGCATAAGCACTAAAATTCAAACTTGTTACATTATCCGCTTTTGCATCTCCATTAAACCCTACAAAATGCATATCAGGATACTTTTTTCCAAGCTTATTAAAGACAGGCGTATAAATATCACCATGCCCAAAGACTAAATTGACGCCTCTTTTATGAAATTCTTCTACCGCTTCTTCTATGAGACTCTCTGAATCTATTTTTTCTTTATAAAAAATATCAACACCAAACTCAGATTGAATACCGACAAGTCCTGTATAACCTTTCGTCCCCCATACCTGATCATTCACAGTACTTGGGATAAGCAAACCCACTTTTTCGATTTTATGTGGCTTATTGTCACACCCTGTTAAAAGCAAAAAAAGAAGGCATAGAAGCCCTAAACCTTTTTTCTTGTTATTCATTTCTCTCATTTACACCTTTCACTGCCCCGAGTCAAATGTTTAGTTCTCCTATATTCTACAACTTTGATAACCCTTTGTAAAAACCTATTTCCTCCATTAGATAAAAGGTTTTATTACTTTTCCAAAAACAGTAACTCTGTACTCTTTCTCTGTTTTTCAATTCCTTCTTCAACTTTTGTATAGGCAATATGATGGCCTTGACAAGAGATATGAGGGCTATTTTTATCTCCTTTTACTCCAACTAAGGACGCTGCTTTTTGCCATTGTCTCTTTTGACCTGAGACAAAATGGGAAAGAGGATCCAATTTATTTAGCTTACTCTCATCACTAAGTTCTAATGCAACGTCTTCTACATATAATAGATCTCGTTTGTCTTCCGAAATTTTAGAGATTTGATTTCCAAGGAAAGATTGCTGAAAAACCATTGACATAGGCTGTAATGGACCATAAAGCGTGGCACACCGCACAATATAACAATTTTTTTGGTTACAGTGATGTTGAAGCTTTTTTTCAAACTCATAATAAAGCTTACCAGCTGCTGTTGTCGGTTCTGGAAGCGTGCTTTTTTCAACAGTTCGCTGATGATCTCCGAAAACCTCTAGAGATGATGGGAAAATAAGTGGAATATGCTGGCGTTTACAAAAAGAAATAGTCTGTTTTAATGCATCATAAGCTTCAACAATTTTACCTCTTAAAAATGAACGTCTATAAAGATCTCCTCCATCTATGTACGTAAAATACACTGCTTCAATATTTTGATCTTCAAAAATTCTAGAAAGGTCTGTTACTTCTGTAAAATTTGCATTACGGCCATACATAAAAGACATTTCTTTTCGCACAATTCCTTCTGCAGGATGACCATCATGGATATATCCATAAACTTCTGCACCTTGTTCTAAGAAGATTTTTGTTAAATGAAAACCTAAAAATCGATTTGCACCAATAATAGCTACCTTTTTCATATGAAGGCTCCTTCTCTAGTATGATACTGTATCGTATGCATGAAATAAGCTTTGCAATACTGATTTATTTCCACTAAAAGAAGACCTTTTTAAAAAAGGTCTTCTTACTTTTATAGTTCTTGTTCCCAGCTCTTATAGAATGAACAAAGCGCTTTTGAAAATAAATACTGTTTCTCAGGCAAGTAAAAAGAAATTTCTACATTTCCTCCTTGCTCACCTTTCAATTTTTCATATTGCTTACTATGCTCAACAGAATACGGAGAAGAATTTCGTACATCGGCCCAAATTTTGGCTGGCACTTCGTTTTGATAATATTCAAGCCGCACATGATTTTCCATTGCCTCACGTGTTGTGGAACGTGTTAGATTATGTGCTTCACGATACTCTTTTTCAAGACGCTTTAAGAAAAAAGGATGTTTTTGAGCCTGCTTATAGTAAAGCTCAAAATCTAAACAAGGATTGAGAAAAGCAGCAGATCGAATCTCCTCAGACATTTCTTCCATCAATTGAAGAGCAAGAAGCCCTCCCATCCCTTCTGCTAATAAATGGACTTTCCGATTTAAAATCTCCTGACGCATAACAAGATGATAAAGCTGTCTTGCTAAACGAAAAGCTTTTATACTTCCCCAATTCGCTCCAAACAAGTTTGAATAAAACACTGTGTATCCTTTTTCAAGTAAGCAGTCTACCAGCCGTTCTCTCCCCTTATGCTGAGTCCATAAACTAGTTGAACCTTCTACAAAATGGTTGCTGTCTCCTAAAATTAAAATACCAAATCCATTTGGCTTTTCAGGAAGATGAATAACGTTCCATTGATTTTCAAGCATAAAGTAACGGCAATTCATAATGTTGTCCCCCGAATAGTTACTCTCTAACTTTAACAAGAAAGCAAAATGTTCTCTCGCTATGAACAGTCTATGAGAAAACAAGAGAAATGATAGGGAAGAGCGCCTAGTCTCTGCATTTTTTTAGTATCTGTTTTCTTTTTCATCTGTTTTAAAATGTTCAAAAAGTTTTTTTCTTTGCAATGATAATCCTCTAAAGGCTGTGGTACAATAGGAGCAAAAGCAGGAAGAATGAGGTGAGGAATTGAGAGTTATCGTATCTTTATTTTGGAGCTTTTTATTAGTAAACATGACAGCATATGTTGTAAATTCGATGCAAGGTGGTACATATAATTTTACCGTTGCTTCTATTTTATCTGTTGCTGTAACAGTACTAGTTATTATCCTAGGAGAAGCCCTTGGCACTGGTGAAGAAGAAAAAAGAAAAGTAGAACTTGGTAAAGAATAAAGCAGAGGATTAATCCTCTGCTTTTTATTTTGTAATGAAAAATTCGCCGTCTTGCATATCGAGAACGATATGATCATTATCTTGAATGGTTCCTTTAATAATTTCACGTGCAATTTTGGTTTCAATATTCTTTTGAATAAAACGTTTGAGAGGTCTTGCTCCGTACACAGGATCAAATCCTTCTTTCGCTACATACTTCTTAGCTTCATCTGTTAATTCAACAGAAATTTGACGATTTTGCAGTCGTTCGCTAAGCTCCTTTAACATTTTATCTACAATCCCTGTAATTTCGTGTACAGTAAGTGGCTTAAATAAAATTGTTTCATCAATACGATTTAAAAACTCTGGTCTAAAATGGGCTTGAAGCTCATTCATGACGCTTCCACGCGCGCTTTCTGTCAGCTTACCGTCTTCTAATCCTTCTAGAAGATAATGTGATCCAATATTTGATGTCATAATAATTACTGTATTTTTAAAATCAACGGTTTTTCCGCGAGAATCTGTTATACGCCCATCATCAAGCATTTGTAATAGAACATTAAATACTTCTGGATGAGCTTTTTCAATTTCATCAAGCAAAATAACAGAATAAGGCTTACGACGCACTGCTTCTGTTAATTGTCCACCTTCTTCATATCCCACATATCCAGGAGGAGCTCCGATTAAACGAGAAACAGCGTGCTTTTCCATATACTCTGACATATCAATGCGAATCATTTGGTCTTCACTGTCAAACAAGCTTTGAGCAAGCGCTTTTGCAAGCTCTGTTTTTCCTACCCCTGTTGGCCCTAAAAAGATAAAAGAACCAATTGGTTTACTAGGGTCTTTCACACCAGCTCTTGCACGTAGCACGGCGTCTGTGACAAGTTCGATAGCTTCACTTTGTCCCACTACACGCTCTTCTAGGATAGATTCTAAGCGAAGCAGTTTCTCTCTTTCTCCTTCAACAAGCTTGACAACTGGAATTCCTGTCCATCTTCCTACTATCTCGGCAATTTCTTCTTCCGTTACTTCCTCTCGGAGCAAGCTGTGTTCTTCTCTTTCACTCATTTGTTTTTCAAGAGACGCTAGCTCTTTTTCAAGCTGAGGGATTTGGCCATGTCTTAGCTCCGCTGCTTTTTCTAAATTGTAAGCTCCTTCAGCTTCCTCTAGATCACGGCGAGCTTTTTCAAGACGCTCTCTCACTTCTTGAAGTGACTCAATATCTCCCTTTTCCTTTTCCCATTGAAGACGCATTGATTTAGATGATTCTTCTAAGTCTGCTAGCTCTTTTTCAAGAATGCTGAGACGTTCTTGGCTTATGCTATCTTTTTCTTTACTTAAAGCTGCCTTTTCAATTTCAAGCTGCATAATGCGTCGGGTCACTTCATCAAGCTCAGCAGGCATTGAATCAATTTCTGTTCGAATTGTTGCACATGCTTCATCAATTAAATCAATGGCTTTATCAGGTAAAAAACGGTCTGAAATATAACGATCTGAAAGCGTTGCTGCTTCAACAAGCGCTCTATCGTGAATATTGACTCCGTGATGAATTTCAAAACGTTCTTTTAATCCACGTAAAATTGAAATCGTATCTTCAACAGTTGGCTCTGCTACTTGAACTTGTTGAAATCTTCGTTCAAGTGCAGCATCTTTTTCGATATATTGACGATACTCATCAAGGGTTGTCGCCCCAATACAGTGAAGTTCACCACGAGCAAGCATGGGTTTAAGGAGATTACCAGCATCCATTGCACCCTCTGTTTTACCAGCTCCAACAATTGTATGAAGCTCATCAATGAAAAGTAAAATACGACCATCGCTTTTCTTAATTTCTTGAAGAACAGCTTTTAATCTTTCCTCAAACTCTCCTCTAAACTTCGCCCCTGCAACAAGCGCTCCAAGATCAAGGGAAAAGATCGTTTTATCTTTAAGCCCCTCAGGTACATCCTTGCGTACAATTCTCTGCGCTAATCCTTCCACAATCGCTGTTTTCCCTACTCCAGGTTCTCCAATAAGCACAGGGTTGTTTTTCGTTTTTCGGGATAAAATCCGGATAACACGACGAATTTCTGCATCTCTTCCAATGACAGGATCAACTTTCCCTTCGCGTACTTCTTGAACAAGATCACGTCCATATTTCTCAAGCACTTCATATGTGCTTTCAGGATTTTGACTATTCACGTGTGAATCACCTCTTATTGCTTTCACAACTTGTAAAATTTCTTTTTCGGTTAGGTTATATTTTAAAAATAAGTCTTTAATTTCTTTTTGTTCGTCTTCTGCTAATGAAAGTACAATATGTTCTACTGAAATGTAGGCATCTTTAAAAGCTTCCGCTTTCTTTTCTGCTCGTTGTAAAAGAGCCGAAAAAGAGCTCGTAATATAAATGGACCCCCCTTGAGCTCCTGATCCTGTTATAACAGGTTTCCGCTCAACAGCTTTTTCAACGTCAATTCTAAAGTCCGTTACTGAAATATTCAATTTTTCCAATATGCGCTGTGCTATTCCCTCTCTGTCTTCTAAAAGAGCCGATAGCATATGAATAAGATCAATTTGTTGATGCTGTTTTTCAATTACAAGATTTTGTGCACGCTGAATGGCTTCCTGCACTTTCCCTGTCATTGAATTCATATCCATTTAAATCACACACCATTTCACTAATTTGACTTTCTTTGACCTTTAGTAATAGTATATAAATTTTTTCTTTTTAGAACAACTAGAATGCTTAGATTTTCATGCCTGCTTCTTCAAATGTCATCATATCTTCATTCATAAATGTTGCTGCTTCAATAATGTTAAAAGAAAGAGCTGCACCGCTTCCTTCTCCAAGACAAAGTCCTAGTTCCAGCAAAGGTTTAAATCCTAAAAACTCGGCCGCTGCTTTTGCTCCTTGCTCCATTGATAAATGAGCAGGAATTAAATAAGGAAGAACTTTAGGTTCAATGGCATGGGCAATAAGGGCTGCTGATGTTGAAATAAATCCATCCACAACAACAGGAATTTTCCGCGCTGCACCGGCTAACATAACTCCTGCCATTGCCCCAATCTCAAATCCGCCAATCTTCGCTAAAACGTCCACCCCATCATTTTTATTAGGCTTATGTCGTTGAATTGCTTTTTTAATAACAAGTGCTTTATGTGACAACTTTGTTGTTGAAAGGTTTGCTCCTACCCCTGTTACTTCCTCTGGATCTTTCCCTGTAAAAAGAGATACAATGGCGGAACTTGGAGTTGTATTAGCAATCCCCATTTCTCCTGTGCCAAGCAAGTTTTTCCCTTGCTCAATTTGTTCATTAGCAAGAAGAATACCGACCTCAAGTGCCGCTACTGCTTGCTGCCTTGTCATCGCAGCTTCCCTTCTAATATTTCCTGTTCCATAAGCAATTTTATGGTTTCTAATAAGTGGATGATTGATATCCGCTGCGATACCTACATCTGCTACAACAACTTCTGCTCTAGCTTGTCTTGCTAAAGCACAAACTCCTGTAACTCCTTTAGTAAAAAGCTCTGTCTGTAAAGCCGTAATAGACTGAGGAAAAGCTGTTACTCCTTCTGAAAACACGCCATGATCTCCGGCCATTACGAGAACAACTTTTTTATCTACTTTTGGATGTAGAGTTCCAGTAATGCTTGCAAGCTGTATGTAGAGCTCTTCAAGTCTTCCTAAACTTTTTAATGGCTTAATAAGCGTGTCTACACGTTTGGTCGCTTCTTCCCTTTTATGTACATCAACTTCTGTAATGTTTTTTACTGTATTATTTAACATATTTATACGTGCCCCTTTCACTTCCATTTTAAACGAAAAAGGCAGAGCTCGCTTTAAAAAATAAAAGCGAGCTCCAACTGTTATGGTTTTCTCATATATGTCCAGTGACGGTCATCGTTTGACGTTTCAGGGAAACGATCGCCTGCTTTAAGCTTCAATTGCTTTGGATTATTTACATTGCTTCCTGTCTCACCGATTTCAATATATCGGCCATTGTTAGGAGCTTTTTGTCCTGGTGTAAAGTGTCGATTTTGACCCATTGTAAAACCTCCTTATAAGCTTTTCCGCCCTCTTAATATACCCTTTCTAAGCTTCATTACTACCTATTAAAAACTTCCATAGAAAAAACGGCCATATCGGCCGTTTTCTACATGTTTTCCAGCGCTTCCTCTATATGACGTTCACCAGATAAAATCTCAAATGTTTTATTTGTTACATATTCGTTTGTCAAAGATTCAATCAACACGTTTGCAACATCTGCTCTCGGAATGGAGCGGTCTTTCATATCTTCAATTTTTTCTTTTGCTTCGATTCGGCCATTTTCCTCATCATTAGAAAGTAGTCCAGGACGTACAATTACATAAGAAAGACTAGATTTCTGTAGATGCTCATCAGCAGAGCCTTTTGCTTCAAGGTAAACCTTCATATTTTGGTCTGATGTAGCATCTGAATTTCCCGCTCCCATTGAACTAAGCATAACAAAACGTTTTACTCCATGCTTTTCCGCTTGATCTATAAGTTGTTTCGCTCCCTCTTGATCAATAGCATATGTCTTATCCGGACCTGTTTTTGAACCTGATCCCGCTGTAAAAATGACGGCATCCATTCCTTTCACAGCATGCTCTATATCTTTTTCAAGATCAGCAATCACAAGCTCATCTGCTCCTAGTTGCTCCATTTTGGCTTTTTGTTCCTCTTTTCGAACCATTGCAACTGCTTTGTGTTCACTGCTTTTTCCTAGTTTTTCGACAAGAATATTTCCTGTAGTACCGTTTGCTCCAACAATAAGTACATTCATTGACCTTTCCATCCTCTCTACCCACAAAATGAATTTGTCCTTCTTTCTAGTGTTGAAGTTCCCGACTCTTTCTATCCTTAAACAAAAAAGCAGCACACTTTAAAGTGTGCTGCTTGAAATTCTTTTTAGCCAAGAATAAGCTGTAACAAAGCTTTTTGAACGTGCATTCTATTTCCAGCTTGCTGAAAAACATAAGAATTTTCTCCATCAATTACTGAAGCTGTTACTTCTTCTTCACGATGTGCAGGAAGACAATGAAGGAACAAGTAATCATCTTTAGCATGCTTCACAAGCTCATCGTTTACTTGATAGTTTGAAAAAGCTTTCAAACGAATATCATTTTCAGCTTCTTGCCCCATACTTGTCCATACATCTGTGTAAACTGCATCTGAATCTTGGACAGCTTCAACAGGATTTTCTACAATAGTGATGTTTGCGCCTTGTTGTTCAGCAATTTTTCGTGCTTCGTTTACAATCCATTCTTTAGGCTCATAGCCTTTCGGACAAGCAATTGAAAAATGAGCCCCTACTTTGGCACATGCAATCATTAAAGAATGAGCTACGTTATTCCCATCCCCAATATAAGCTACTTTTAACCCCTTCAATGTACCTTTTTCTTCATAAATCGTCATCAAATCAGCAAGAGCTTGGCATGGATGAAACTCGTCTGTAAGACCGTTAATCACAGGAATTGAACCGTACTTTGCAAGTTCTTCTACCTTGCTGTGTTCAAACGTTCTAATCATAATAGCATCAATGAATTCAGAGAGTACTTTAGCTGTATCGTGGATGCTTTCTCCTCTGCCAATTTGTAAATCTTGCCCATTTAGATAGAGCGCATTTCCACCAAGCTGCATCATTCCAGCTTCAAACGATACTCTTGTGCGTGTTGAAGACTTTTCAAAAATAAGACCAAGGGTTTGACCATTAAGAGATGTATTCAGCTTTCCTTCTTTACGCTCTTTTTTGAGCTCGATCCCTTTTTGTAAGACTGCTTCAATTTCTTCCTTTGACCAGTCAAGTAATGTTAATAAGCTTTTTCCTTTTACATTTACTTCGTTTGCTTGTAAAGAATTCATTATGCACCAACCTCTTCTCTCTCATTTTGCCATTCTTGAAGCGACTGCACTGTATAGTTTTGGTGACTATATCCTTGTAAAAAGACAAAGCACGTCTCTAACTCGTTCATAACAAACAAGCCATGTTTTAAAGCTTTTAGACGATTCTCTTTTCCTTCTGAAACATCTTTTAAGCTTAAAAATAATAGAGCAGACTCTCCTTTAGCCCAATCTTCTATAGCGCCTTCTGTTACAATCTTTACACCTGCTTCTTTCGCTTTTTGAGTAAGAAGCTCTGGAATATCACTGCTGTCTACATAAATTTCTGTACCCTTATCATGAGTCTCAAGATAGCTTTTAAACACTTTATATGCTGCTTCTTCTGTAGTAGCTGCGATAGCAACTCCTTCACCTGTTGACTTCATTTCAGGTCCAACATGCGGATCAACGCCAGAAATTTTCGTTGTCGAAAAGACAGGGAATTTTAACACTTTATATGGAATATCGGACAATAATCCTGTTTCTTCACAAAGATCCGTCAATAATTTCCCGAGCAATACATCTGTTGAAAGTGAGATAAGGGAAACACCTGTGACTTTACTTACAAGTGGTACTGTTCGACTTGCTCGTGGATTTACTTCCAATACATAAACAGTTCCATCTTGCACAATATACTGAATATTCATAATCCCCTTATAACCGACTTCTTTTGAAATTTTCTCTGCGTAATCTACAATGTATGCTTTTTCTTTTTCTGATAAACTTTGAGCTGGCAACCATGCATAGCTATCACCAGAGTGAACACCTGCTTTTTCAACATGTTCCACAATTGTTGGAATCACGACGTTTTCTCCATCACATACTGCATCAATTTCAACTTCTGTTGTTTTCAAATAACGATCGATTAAAATTGGATAATGTGTTGGATGAACTTTAGCCAGACACTTTTCAAGCTCTGCTTCATTATAGATTGTCATCATTCCTCTTCCGCCAATTACAAAAGATGGGCGAATCAGAACAGGGAATCCAATATGCTTTGCCTTGTGAACAAGCTCTGCTTCATTTGCCGCCATTTCCCCTTGAATATGTGGAATATCTAGTTTTTGAAGAAGCTTATAAAACTGGTCACGATCTTCGAGTGCATCAATCACTCCTTTACCAACACCAAGAATAGAAACGCCAGCTTCTGTTAACCCATCAACAAGTGAAATAGCTGTCTGACCACCATATTGAACGATAACATCCATCGTACCTTCTGCTTCTAGCACGTTTAATACATCTTCAACAGTCAATGGTTCAAAGTATAAGCGATCAGCAAGTTCAAAGTCTGTACTTACTGTCTCTGGGTTATTGTTAATTAAAATCGTTTCATATCCTGCTTTTTCAAGTGCCAATACCCCGTGAACAGAGCTATAGTCAAATTCAACTCCTTGACCAATACGGATAGGACCTGAACCAATGATAGCAATTTTTTTCTTTGAAGAAGGGATCGTTTCTGTTTCGCCAAAATAGCTTGAATAATAATAGGCTGTTTCAGAAGCAAACTCTGCTGCACACGTATCGACCATTTTGTAGCTTGGTATGATTCCTTTTTCCTTACGTTCTGCTCGCACGATAGATTCTGTTGTATCCCACACGTGGGCAAGCATTGCATCTGAAAATCCTTTTTCTTTTGCAAGTTTAAACAAGTCTTCTTCAACTTTTTCCAGTGTTGTTTCTGTAAGCTGTTTCTCCAGCTGAACAAGATGGTGGAAGTGATCAATGAAAAACAAATCTATTTTTGTTAATTCATGAATTCTCTTGCCATCAAAACCGCGACGTAATAGTTCAATAATCCCAAATAGGCGCTCATCTGTTTGAGCTAAGATAAGCTCAACAAGCTCGTCTTCACTTTTATTTGTGAGAGACGGGAGAACCATTCCATCGTTATCCATTTCGAGTGAGTAAAGGGCCTTTTGGAAGCTTCGCTCAAAATTGCGGTCAATTGCCATTACTTCTCCTGTTGCTTTCATTTGTGTTCCAAGTGAACGGTCTGCTTCCATAAATTTATCAAATGGAAAGCGAGGTATTTTTGTTACTACATAATCAAGAGCAGGTTCAAAGCTTGCATATGTTGTTCCTGTTACAGGATTTAAGATTTCATCTAAGCTGTAACCAACAGAAAGTTTTGCTGCAATTTTGGCAATTGGATATCCTGTTGCTTTTGAAGCAAGTGCTGAAGAGCGGCTCACCCTTGGGTTTACCTCAATGAGGTAGTACTGCTTGCTGTTTGGATCAAGCGCAAACTGAATATTGCAGCCTCCTACAATCCCAAGTGCCGAGATGATTTTAATTGATGCAGAACGAAGCATTTGATATTCAACATCTGTGAGCGTTTGAGACGGAGCAACAACAACAGAATCACCTGTATGAACTCCAACAGGATCAATATTTTCCATATTACAAACCGTAATACACGTATTTTTGTAATCACGCATAACCTCATATTCCACTTCTTTAAACCCTGCAATACTTTTCTCTATTAAACACTGCGAAATAGCACTTTCACGAAGTCCACTTTCTGTTAGTGTTTTGAGATCTTGAAGGGTATGAGCAATTCCGCCTCCTGTTCCTCCAAGCGTATAAGCTGGTCTTACAATGAGAGGAAAGTCAATTTTCTTAGAAAACGCCACTGCTTCTTCAACCGTTGTTACGATTTCACTTTCAGGAACAGGCTCATTTAACTCTTTCATCAGAGTACGGAATTTCTCACGACTCTCTCCTTTTTGAATAGATTCAATAGGCGTTCCAAGGAGGCGTACTCCGTACTTCTCTGGAATTCCTTGTTCATCAAGGTTCAGTGCTAAGTTTAGTCCTGTTTGTCCTCCGAGTGTAGCAAGAAGACCTTCTGGCTTTTCTTTTTCAATAATTTTCTCAACAGAGCTTACTGTTAAAGGCTCAAAATATACTTTATCTGCAATATGGTTATCGGTCATAATTGTAGCTGGATTGTTATTCAAAAGAATAACTCTGTATCCTTCTTCTTTTAGAGATAAGCAAGCTTGAGCCCCTGAATAATCAAATTCCGCTGCTTGCCCAATTACAATCGGACCAGAACCGATGACTAGTATTGTGGATAATGTTGTGTCTTTAGGCATATGCTTTCTCTCTCCCTGCTTCTTTCATAAGTGTTAAAAATTCATCAAAAATGTAGTTACTTTCACTTGGTCCTGGATGTGCTTCTGGATGATATTGTACAGAAATGACAGGTAACTCTTTATGTGCTAATCCTTCAACCGATTTGTCATTCACATTTTTAAAGCGAACTTGTAGTTCTGTATTTTCTAGACTTTGTTCATCAACAACATAGCTATGATTTTGAGATGTCATAACAACGCGCTTTGTTTTCAAATCAATTACAGGCTGATTTGCTCCACGATGACCAAATGCAAGTTTTTTAGTTAGTGCACCAAAAGTCAATCCGATAAGCTGATGACCCATACAAATGCCGAGGGTTGGATATGATGATACGATTTCTTTTAAGTGTGAAAGCTGTGGCTTCATTTGAACAGGATCTCCTGGTCCATTAGAAAGCACAACTCCATCTGGCTTGAGGGCTTCAATTTGCTCTTTTGTTGTATTGTACGGAGCAATCGTTACTTTGCAATCTTTCTCAAGAAGAGAATCCAAAATAGATTTTTTAAAACCAAAGTCCATCAACACGACGTGTCGCTTTCCTTCCCCGATTGTTTCGAACTGTTCAACAGATACAGCTTGAATTTGCTTTCCTTCTTTTAACGGGTTCACAACAGCTGCTTCTGTTGCAATCGTTGCTCCCATTGTTCCTTGTTTACGAATTCTCTTCACAACCGCTCTTGTATCAACATGTTTAATGAGTGGAATATCCCATTTTTTCAAATATTCCTCTAATGAGTAATTAGCTTCATAATGGTGTTTACTCGTTTTGCTTTCATATACAACAACAGCAGACACGTGAGGCTTCTTACTTTCAAAATCTTCTTTGTTGATTCCATAATTGCCAATAAGCGGATATGTGAACACAATAATTTGATCTTTGTAAGAAGGATCTGTTAATACTTCCTGATAGCCCGTCATTCCGGTGAAGAAGACAATTTCGCCTCCTACATTTTGCTTTGCTGATGTTTTAGCTAGCTCTCCAGTAAATGTTTCTCCGTTTTCTAAATGAAGATAGCCCTTCATAATGCACCTCTCACGAATAATTATTTCTTTTTAAGTATTTTTATACAATCTTATTCTAAAAAGAAGGTCTGATGTAAAGAACAATCAAACCTTTTACTCTTTTCATTACTGTATTACTGTCGTAGTCATCTCAGTAAATACTTTTTCTAGCTTTTCAATGGCTTCGTCTAGTTCTTCTTTTGTGACAGTTAGTGGTGGAAGAAGTCTTAAAACCTGTGGTCCTGCAGGTAGAACTAATAATCCACTTTCACGAAGCTTTGTTAAAAGCTCTCCTTGATTCACAGAAGTTTCAATTCCAATTAGAAACCCTTTTCCTCTCACTTCGCAAATTTCTTCAATATGTTGAAGCTTCTCAGCTAATTTTTCTGTAAAATAATCTACTTTTTTATTAACTTCTATTAAGAAACTCTCATCAAAAATCTCAGCCAAGACAGCTTTTGCAGCTGCCATTGCCAGTGGATTTCCCCCAAATGTTGTACCATGTGAACCAGCGGAAAAAGTATCACGGAGGAATCCTTTTCCAAGCATCGCCCCTACGGGAAACCCATTTCCAAGTCCTTTTGCAATTGTAATTACATCTGGTTCGATGTCATAATGCTGATAAGCAAATGGTTTTCCAGTTCTTCCGATACCTGTTTGCACTTCATCAACAATAAAAAGTGATCCGTTCTCTTTGCAAAGCTTTTGTACATTCTGTAAAAACTCAGCATTTGCAGCATGTACGCCTCCCTCTCCTTGAACAACTTCTAGCATAACAGCTGCAACATTCTCATTGATCTCACTTGCTAAAGCTTCGCTATCGTTATAAGGAAGGTAAACAAATTCTTGTAAAAGAGGGCCAAATCCTTCTTGAATTTTCCCTTGCCCTGTTGCACTCATTGTGGCAAATGTTCGACCGTGAAATGATTGCTTGAACGTAATCACTTTTGTTCGTCCAGTATACTTTCGTGCTAGCTTAATTGCAGCTTCATTTGCTTCTGCTCCACTGTTACAGAAAAAAGCAGCATCGCAGCAGCTATGCGCAACAAGCTGCTCTCCTACTTCCTCTTGAAGAGAAACCGGAAAAAGGTTGGAAACGTGCCAAACTTTTTCGAGTTGCTCTTCGATCGCTTTTTGCACAGAAGGTGGGCGATGGCCTAAGTTACAAACAGCAATTCCAGATATAAAGTCAAGATATGTTTTTCCATTTGTATCAGTTACTTTTGTTCCTTCTCCATGTGCAATTTCAAGCTCTAATCGATTATATGTTGGAAACAACGCGCTCATCATTACACTCCTTACTTTTTGTGTCATATTTTATAGATGTTCCGATTAATCCTTGCTCATTACAAAATGAAGATGTGCCACTTGCAATATAAACATTGTCTAATGATGATGACAAAGCACTTACAGCTGTTTTTACTTTCGGAATCATTCCTCCTGTAATCACTTGTTCATCGATAAGTCTTTCAACCTCTTTTACTGTTAACGTTTCTAGCAATTCTCCATCTTTTAAAACACCTTTTACATCTGTAATAAAAAGCAATCGCTCTGCTTTCAATCCTTTTGCAACAGCTCCTGCTGCAACATCTGCATTTATATTTAAAAGCTGACCATTCTCATCCATTCCGATTGATGAGATAACAGGAACATATCCCTGCTCTAGAAGACTATAAAGGAGGTTGCTCTCAACATGACTAACTTCTCCTACAAATCCTAGTTTTCCGTCTTGAATTTGCTGTGCCTGTAGAATAGCTCCATCGCATCCAGAAAGACCGACTGCTTTGATTTTATTTTTAAACAGTTTTGTAACAAACGTTTTATTCACTTTTCCTCCGAGAACCATTTGCACAACGTTAAGTACCTCGTCAGACGTTTTTCTAAGACCTTCTACAAATTCAGTTTGAATATTTAATCCGTTCAAAGTCTCGGCAATATCAGGTCCCCCACCATGAACAATTACAACATGATGATTTTGTTTTAGAACGCTAAGACTTTGAAAAAAATCGTCTGTTAGTTCATTAATGATGCTTCCTCCACATTTTATAACAACAACTGATTTTTCTTCACGTTCTGTAGCTAGCATTGATTTTGACATAGTCATACGTTAAGTCACACCCCCATGCTTTTCCAGTTTCTTCTCCATTATGGAGATTCACATGAATGACAACAGTAGAATTCTCAAGGTATTTTGTTGCTTCTTCCTCATCAAAAGGTTGTGGTGTACTGTTTTCGAGCATTGTAATTGGTCCAAGTGCAATATGAACAGTTTCAGGGTTAAGGTCTGCACCAGAATAGCCTATTGCACAAAGAACTCGGCCCCAGTTTGCATCAGATCCAAATACAGCTGACTTTACAAGATTTGAACCAATAACAGATTTCGCCACTTTGTTTGCATCTTCTTTTGTAGCTGCCCCTGTAACATTTACTTCAATCAGTTTTGTTGCTCCTTCTCCATCTTTAGCAATCTGACGAGCAAGATCTTCACAAACAAGCTGAAGTGCGTTATAGAATGTTGACCATTCTTTATGTTCTGTTGTTAATGCTTCATTCCCCGCCATACCATTTGCCATTACAAGGACCATATCGTTTGTTGACGTATCTCCATCAACTGTAATTTGATTAAAACTGTTGTCTGTAATCGAACGAAGAGCACCTTGTAGAGATTTACTATCAATGTTTGCATCTGTTGTTACAAAGCCAAGCATTGTAGCCATATTTGGATGAATCATACCTGATCCTTTTGCAGCTCCGCCGATTGTCACTGTTTGCCCATCAATTTCAAACTGATAACAAGACTTTTTCATTATTGTATCTGTTGTTAGAATAGCCGTTTGAAAATCTTCCGCTCCGTTTACTCCGTGATTTGTTGTAACATCAAGAATGCCGTTTCGCACCTTCTCCATCGGCAACATTTCTCCGATTACTCCTGTTGAAGCAACAGCTACATAGTGCTCTGGAACAGAAAGCTTATGTGCTGTAAGCTGTCTCATTTCATACGCGTCTTTCAATCCTTGTTCACCAGTACAAGCATTTGCATTAGCACTATTAACAATAATCGCTTGTAAAAGCTGTTCCTCTGCAATACTTTCTCTCGTTACTTTTAACGGAGCTGCTTGAAATACATTTTGTGTATATACAGCTGCGCAGCTTGCTGGTTTCTCACTTACAACAACTCCAACATCTTTCTTTGCGTGACGAAGTCCTGCATGAACACCTCCGGCTGAAAAGCCTTTTGGAGATAAAAGCGAGCCCTCTTCTAATTTATAAATCTTCTGTTCTACCTGAACTTGTAGCAATGTTTTCTCCTCCTTGAATCCTTCTATTCTATTACGGGTACATAGGTAGAAAGCCTAAACCTGTCTCTGCTTTTAGCCCCATTAAAATATTTGCATTTTCAATTGCTTGCCCTGCAGCTCCTTTTACAAGGTTGTCAATGACTGAAACAATTGTTACCCTATTTGTTCTTTCATCGTAATCAATTCCAATGTCACAATAGTTTGACCCACTTACTTCTTTCGTTGCTGGGAACTCACCTAGAGGACGAACTCTTACAAACGTTGAACCTTCATATGCTTTTTTATACACCTCATAAAGCTCTTCACGAGTCATAGCGTCTTTTACCGTTGCATATATTGTCGACATAATTCCTCTTGTCATCGGGACAAGGTGCGGATTGAATGTGACGTGTCCAATATTGTCATCAAATCTGTGCAATGTTTGTTCAATCTCTGGAATATGCTGATGTTTATTCACTTTATATATTTTCATATTTTCATTAATTTCTGCGTAGTGAGCTGTTCGTGATAGCGAACGACCTGCTCCTGAAAGACCCGACTTTGCATCAATAATAATGGAATGAGGCTGGATTATTCGCTCTTTTACAACCGGAATGAGACCTAAAAGCGTTGCAGTTGGATAACACCCAGGGTTAGAAATAAAAGTACTCTCTTTCACTTTTTCTGAAAACCACTCTACAAGTCCATATGTCGCTTCATCTATGTATTTCTTAGGACCTGGTGTTTTCCCATACCACTTTTCATACATGCCTTCTTCTTTCAATCGAAAATCTCCTGATAAATCTACGACTCTGTTTCCGGCTTCGATAAGCTGTGGTACGAGCGTTGTTGAGATTCCTGATGGAGTAGCTGTAAATACAAGATCAACGCTTTTTGCCATCTCTTCGGGATCAATTTTTTCAAGCAACCAATTATAGTGGGCAAGATGAGGGTATTCCTCTCGAACTTCTTTTTGTTCTTTTGAAGAAGAGTAAACAGCTTCTACTTGAAACACAGGGTGTCCTTCAAGTAAACGAATTAACTCAACGCCTCCATATCCTGTAGCACCAACAATGCCAACTTTCACTTTTTTCTGGTTTTCTTGAATTTCGCTATCCATTCTATATATGCTCCTTTGTTCGCATGCTCTGTTTCCTCTAAATTTATGTTAAAGAATAGAACACTTAGTTGAATTAATTGTTATTATAACTTTGCATAAAAATAAAGTCAATTGTATATTTTATTCATTTCGGAATACTTTTTCTTTTCATAATTCGTCTTAATACTAGAATCTTAACTCATTTTTATTTAAAACCCTTTCACCTCCATGTATTTATATACCATCATCATTCAAAAAAGATAGCAAAAATTAAAATCACAAAAACAAAAAAGTCCATATTTTTAGAATTTTCGTTATCTTTTTATTCCTTCAACGTTCTATATACCAATTTTTAATATATGTTAAACCCCCTTTTTTCAGCACCTTGTTATTCTGAATGATTTAAACGTCATAAAAAAAGCGTGCCAAGCAAGTCTGGCACGTTTTGATTAATTCGTATCTTTAGTTAATAAAACATCTACTTTCTGACCCTTTTGAAATCCTTTTGTTCCTCCTGGAAGAATTGTTAAACCATTTGTAAAGGCAAGTGAAGATACAACATTCGATTTATCAAGACGAGCGGGATTTACAACAAATCCTTCTTTTGTGTATTCGATGCTTGTTCTCACAAAGCGAGTAAAAGGATTCGCCTTTAAAAAATCACTTCCAAGCGTTGCCTTAACAACACTGTGGTGAGGTTTTTTACTATGAAGAAACGATTTGATGATTGGATATGTAAAAAGCTCAAACCCAACGTAGCAAGCAGAAGGATTTCCAGATAAGCCAAAAAGAATCTTACCATCAAGCTCAGCAACTGTTGTGACACTTCCTGGTCTCATGCCTACTTTGTTAAAGAGTACAGTTGCACCTAGTTTTTCATAAATAGCTGGTAGATAGTCAAAATCGCCTACAGATACGCCCCCTGTTGTAATAAGAAAATCAACGGAGCTTATTACTTCTTCTACTGCCCTATAGCATTTTTCGAAATCATCTTCCAATATTCCTAAATCTATTGCTATCCCCCCGCTTTGTTCAATCTGAGCACATACCATTGGCGCATTGCTGTTTCGTATTTTTCCTGGTTCTAAATCCTGATCTACGCTCAAAAGTTCTGTCCCTGTTGCAAACACTCCAACTCTTGGTTTTTGAACAACTTGCACTCGGGAATAACCAAACGTTGCTAAAAGAGCTACAGTGCCTGGATTAATCTTTGTTCCTTTTTCAACAAGCACTTCTCCCCTTTGTACATCTTCTCCTTTAAATGAAATATTATCTCCAGCTTCAAATGATCGTTTGATAGACATAAACGTTTGTTGTTCTTCCACATACGAATGAGTCAATTCAAGCATAACAACTGCATCTGCTCCCTCCGGCATTTGAGCTCCTGTCATAATGCGAACAGCATGAAATGGCTGAAGGGGAGCTGAAGCGACCTTTCCAGCTCCAATTGTTTCTACTACTTTAAATGAAACAGGATTTTCTCTTGTCGCATATTTACTATCTTCTGCACGGATTGCAAAGCCGTCGTACGGTGAGCGATCAAATGGTGGAACAGGATGTGTAGCAATGATGCTCTCTCCCAAATATCTTCCACATGCTTCGTTCAACAATACTTCCTCAACTTCTCCATGTTTTATATACTCCATCACTTTATGTACAGCTTCTTCAACTTTTACTGGTGTTCTTCTCTCAATCATTAATAAACTCCCCCAATTTGTATAGAAAAAAATCCCACTAGTGTGTTAAACACCTAATGGGATTTCTTTTATTGTACGCCAAGCGCGATTTTTGCATAGCGAGTCATACGATCTTTTGACCACGGTGGATCGAAGACAATATTTACTTCAACGTCTTCTACTCCTTCGACAGCCCCAAGAGCTGTTTTTACTTGGTCTGAAAGCATACCTGCAAGTGGGCAGCCAATAGAGGTTAATGTCATTGTAACAAATACTGTACCTTTATCTTCTTCAACTCCATAAACTAAACCTAAGTTCACAATATCAACACCTAACTCAGGATCAATTACGTTCTCAAGAGCTTCCATGATGACTTCTTCACGTTTTGCTTCCATTTTTTCTACCTCCTTAAAGTTCGCCTTTTACGGTCTTACTTTTTAGGCTTTTTATGTCCCCATTATAACGACAAATGAAGTCTATTGAAACCAATTACGCTCACAACAATTGAAAAAGCGTTAAATCCTTACTAAAACGTTCATTTCGCCCACTGTTCTACATATACTTGTGTTACAGTAAAAAAGACAAGCTTTATAAGAAAGGAGCTCTTATGCCAGAAAAACATTTGATTGCTTTAGACCTTGATGGAACATTACTAACAGATAAAAAAGAAATTACACCCTATACAAAAAGAGTCATTGCAAGCGCTAGGGAGCAAGGCCATATTGTAATGATTGCTACAGGACGTCCTTATCGTTCAAGCACGATGTATTACAAGGAATTAGACTTAACCACTCCTATCGTGAACTTTAATGGAGCACTTGTTCATCATCCACAAGATGGGACTTTTGGAACGTATCATAGCCCAATGAACCACAAAACAATTCACGAAATTGTAGAAGCAATGGAACAGTACGAAGTTACTAATATTTTAGCTGAAGTTATGGACGATATGTACGTTCATTATGATGATAGACAATTAACAGATGTACTTGCACTTGGACACCCTAAAGTGACAAGAGGCGACTTACGAAAGTTTCTCCGAGAAGATCCAACCTCTATTCTTATCCATGCAAATCAATCACAAGTAGATGATATTCGTTCACATCTTTCAGATGTTCATGCAGAAGTTATTGAGCATAGACGATGGGGAGCTCCTTTCCACATCATAGAAATTGTTAAGAAAGGAATCAATAAAGCTGTTGGCTTAAAAAGGGTTTCCGAACATTATAACATTCCTACACAGCATATTATTGCCTTTGGTGACGAAGATAATGACTTCGAAATGATAAAATTTGCAGGAGTTGGCGTTGCAATGGGAAATGCTATTCCCTCATTAAAAGAAATAGCTAACACTTCCACTTTAACAAATGAGGAAGAAGGCATTGCTCATTTCTTGATTGACCATTTAAAACTATAGTAGGCAAATTTTTTCCGTTATATTTTTCTCTCCCAAGCAAACAATAGAACTGACCCCAACCAATGTTGGGTCACTTGCGGGTATACTTTTAAGGGGGAATGAAGAATGGGCAGAAGCAACAAATCAAAACGTTTTGTAAAACAAGGTGCAGACGCAGTAAGTAAACATGCTGAACGTATTCCTTATCACTTAACGCTAGAACAAGCTGAACAAGCGCGTGCTCATTCCTCTTCAACAGGAGGACAACTGTAATGGAAAAGTCATTTTTAAGAAGTCTTATGGAAAGATTTATGCAACGTTCACGTTCTGCAGATGGTAAAAAAGCTCAACAGCCAACACGCCGTCCTTCACAAGAAAGTATTGAGATGGCTGAAGAAATTCTCGGTCATCCGCACAAAGGTATTGATAATGTGGAGAAGAGCCATTTAAGTAACTTGCAGAAAAACTTCTCAGGGTCTCATTCTCAAAGCTCACGAGGCCATAACGGGCAATATGATATAACAAGTGAAACAGTCAATAAAGCTAAAGAAGGCGCTTCAAGTGTAGAACAAAAGCATTTAGACACTTTCTCACAGCAGTCATTACATGGAAGCAGTATGAAGAGTAATCAAAACTACAGTGAAGAAATTGCGAGTGAGACTGTTTCAGGAGCAATGCAAAAGGCAAATGGTCAAGAAAAACAGGAGTTAGAAAATTTCTCTCGTCAGCTAAAAGATTTAAACAACAAAAAATAAAGATAAAAAAGCTGAGGTCATAAGACACATGACCTCAGCTTTTTTAATTATCTCTTCTAAAAAAACCAAAAACCCCTGCTGTTTCAATAATATTTGTAAATGCTTCGGGATCGACCTCTTCAATGATTTTTTCTAAGTCATAAAGTTCATACCGTGTAATAACCATAATCATCATCTCTTTTTCTTTATTTGTAAAAGCTCCTCTAGCAGGAATGGTTGTAATACCCCGCACCATCTTGGCATAGATAGCTTTTTTCAGGTCCTCTGTTTTGGTCGTAATAATCATAGCTGTTAATTTTTCGTGTCTTGTATGAATGGCATCAATAACCCTTGTTGAAACATATAGCGTTACTAACGTATAAAGAGCCTTTTCCCAACCAAATAAAAGTCCAGCAGTTAAAATGATAATAGCATTCAAAATGAAAAAGTACGTGCCAATTGGTCTGTCTTTCATGCGAGATAAAATCATTGCAACAATATCAAGTCCTCCTGTAGATGCTCCCCACTTTAACGTAATTCCCATCCCAACTGCTGCAATGACTCCACCAAACACAGCGTTTAGTAAAAGATCTTCTGAAACATTTAAGATAGGTACAATAGCAAGAAAGAATGTTGATCCTATAACGCTTATAAAACTGTATAAAGTAAATGACTTACCTACTTTTAACCACCCTAAGATAGCTACAGGTATGTTCAACAGTAATAAAAGAGTTCCTGTAGAAATATTAAATGCTGTAAATTCTGTTAAAATACTTGAAATAAGCTGAGCTGCCCCTGTAAAGCCACTTGCATACACATTAGCAGGAATTAGAAATAAATTTAACGAACATGCATTTAACAATGCTCCAATCAGTACAATGATAAGGCGCTGGATTTCAATCAGCATCATAAGATTCCTCTCTTTCAGCAGCAAAGTGATTTTTATGTCTTAATATCTAGTTAGAAAGATTTTTTCACAATAAACAAGACTTTAGAAGCATTCCCTTTGTATCATTTATTGCGTAAAGACCTATGGATACTTTTCCATTTAATCTTTATAATAGAAATTCAAACAACACTTACTTTTATCGTAAAATAGAAACTTTTTATCTTAACTTTAGGAAGGTGAAATAATGGCTATCCAGCTTATTACAGATAGCGGGGCTGACTTATCTCAACAGACTTTATCTCAATATAATATAACCTCAATCCCACTCCGCGTTCATATTAACGGAGTGGACTATGAAGATTCTCAATCGCTCTATCCAGAAGAGCTTTATGAACATATTCGACTTGGTGATGAAGCGAAAACATCACAACCATCGCCAACAAGGCTTTATGAAATATTAGAACCTCTTGCTAAAAAAGGCGATCCTATGCTTTATATTGCTTTTTCATCAGCACTTTCAGGTACATACCAAACCGCACTCAGCGTGCGTGAGGAACTTTTAACTACATATCCAAACGTTGAATTTGAAATTATTGACTCCAAATGTGCATCCCTTGGTCAAGGTCTTGCTGTTTATTATACCGCTCAACAAATTTTACAATCCAAATCCTTTGAAGAAGTTATTGAACAAGCAAAATTTTATTGCAAAAATATTGAACATATCTTTACAGTTGATGATCTTGCCTTACTAGCTAAAGGAGGGCGCGTTAGTAAAACAGCCGCTTTTGTAGGCGGATTGCTAAATATTAAGCCTCTTCTTCATGTTGAAGACGGAAAACTTATTCCTCTTGAAAAAATTCGCGGTCGAAAAAAGGTTTTTCGACGCATGGTTGAACATATGAAACATCGTGCCCCTACCTTATCAAATCAAATAATTGCGATTAGTCATGGTGACGATGAGCACGCTGCAATTGAACTAAAAGAAATGATTGTACAAGAATTTGGTCCTCAATCTTTTATGATTGAAATTATCGGGGCTGTAATTGGTTCTCATGCTGGTCCAGGTGCTCTTGCTCTTTTCTTTGTAAATGAAGCGAAAGCAACGGATAAAAAAAAACATCCTGAGTTATCCTAATACCTGTAGTACTACTATAGAAATGCTTTAAGAATGAAAGGAGCTGTTTTCATTGTCTAAAACAAGTGATAACGATAAAAAAGCAAGAGACCATAATGCTGAGCTTCACGAAAAAAACCTTCTCCGTGAGCGTAATCGCAAGCTTGGAAAACATGCAGAATCAAAGAAACCTGACCACCTTTAAGACTCGTTTCTGTTTTCCATAAAATAGAATTATTATAGCTTTTTATAACGAATTTAAGGGTATTCTTTCAACAAGATGAATCCTAAACCTAAAAAACTTTGCTTTTAGAAGCAAAGTTTTTTAGGTTTAGGATTGTCTCTATCCTTTATTTTTTCTATAATAAACCCAATTAGACTTGCTCAAAAAGCAAAAAAGATGGTGGAGGTTATTATGGCTAAAGAAAATTCTTTTGATGTGGTATCACAAGTAGATTTGAGTGAAGTAACAAATGCAATCAACATTGCGCTAAAAGAAATTAAAAATCGCTATGACTTTAAAGGCAGCAAAAGCGATATCTCGCTTGATGGAGAGGAACTTATCTTAATTTCAGACGATGATTTTAAACTTGATCAGCTAAAAGACGTGCTAATTACTAAGCTAATTAAACGAAATGTCCCAACTCGAAATATCTCTTATGGCAAAGTTGAAAATGCCTCAGGAGGAACAGTTCGTCAGCGCGCAACACTTGTCCAAGGCATTGATAAAGATAATGCTAAAAAGATTAATACAATTGTAAAAAATTCAAAGCTTAAAATAAAAAGTCAAGTACAAGATGATCAAGTACGCATTAGCGGGAAAAGTCGTGATGATCTTCAACAAATTATGAACGCTATTCGTGAAGCTGATTTACCTATCGATGTTCAATTTATCAACTTTCGTTAAGAGTCCTTTTAAGGGCTCTTTTTTGTATAGCTAGGAAAAAACAAGCTCAAACTAAAGTAAAACTTACAAGGAGCCCTGTCATGACGAATGAAAAAAAGACTTTTCCCCCTCAGCACCAGCATCATCAACCAGGTATTGAAAATGAAATGAATCCACTTCCTGTTTCCATTGATCCAAACTATAAACCCTCTGATAAATTAGCCGGAAAAGTTGCAGTTATTACCGGTGGAGATAGTGGAATCGGTCGAGCTGTTTCTTATCATTATGCTTTAGAAGGAGCTAAAGTTGTTATTGTATATTTAAGTGAAACAGAAGATGGAGAGGAAACGAAGAAAAGAATTGAAGAAATGAACGGCGATTGTTTACTTCTTCAAGGAGATGTTGGGGACGAATCATTTTGTAAAACTGTTATAGATGAGACAACGAAAAAGTATGGAAAAATCGATATTCTTGTTAATAATGCAGCTGAACAGCATCCACAAAAAAGTTTGCTTGACATTACAAAAGAACAGCTTCATAGAACATTCACAACAAACATTTTTTCTTTTTTCTATCTAACAAAAGAAGCTCTCCCACATTTAAAAAAAGGCAGCACTATTATTAACACAGCTTCTGTTACAGCCTACAAGGGACACGAAACCCTTATTGACTATTCTTCAACAAAGGGAGCTATCGTTTCGTTTACTCGTTCTTTAGCTGCTTCTCTTGTTGGACAAGGAATACGGGTAAATGGCGTTGCTCCAGGCCCTATTTGGACCCCTCTTATTCCCTCTACCTTTGATAGCAAGCAAGTTGAAACATTTGGCTCTAACACTCCAATGGAACGAGCTGGTCAGCCATCTGAGGTTGCTCCAAGCTATGTCTTTCTTGCGAGTGACAGCTCTTCTTATATGACAGGTCAAATGCTACATGTAAATGGTGGAACTCCTGTAAATGGGTAATGAAAAGGCATAGCGTTCTCGCTATGCCTTCTTTTAACGTGTAACTTTTATTTTCATTTTACGTTCGAGTTTTCCTAGTACAATATCAGCTATGACAGCCACAATACAAGCTGGAATTGCTCCTGCATAAATACGAATAGTATTACGGGAGTTAATTCCTGAGAAGATTTCTCTTCCAAGCCCGTCTCCACCAACAATTGGAGCAAGTGTAGCAACACCGACAGCGATGACCGCTGCAATACGCAGCCCAGCCATAATGAACGGCATTGAAAGAGGAAGCTGTACTTTTGTTAGAATCTGAAAGTACGTCATGCCAATTCCATGACCTGCTTCAACTGTTGTTTTATCAACTTCTTCAAGCCCAACATACGTATTTCTAATAATAGGGAGAAGTGAATACAAGAAAAGTCCGATAACAACCGTGTAAAATCCTAGTCCAAAATAGAGCATTAAAACAGCTAATAAAGCTAAGCTTGGAATAACTTGAACAACGTTGGCAAGCGTCAAAATAATAGGAGCTATCCTTTTATACCTAGAACAAATAATGCCAAGCAGCGTCCCGACAATAAGAGCAAGGCCAACGGCAATAATGACCATTAGAAGATGTTCTCCTGTATACAAAAGCAGTAAATCAATATTATCTGCCCAATATCCAAAAAGTTCTTTAATAAAATTCATTGTCTCACTCCGATTTATCCCCGAGTAAACCTCTCTCGGTTAGAAATTCTTTTGCCACATCACGCTCACTTCGATTTTTAATATCCACTTCATAGCTTAATTTTGTAATCGTTTCGGCATCAATTTTTCCTGTTAGCTCATCGATAATTCCTTCAACTTCTGGATGCTCTTTTAAAATGGCGTTACGAGCAACCATCGAAGCATCATAAGGTGGGAAAAATCTTTTGTCATCTTTTAAAACTTTTAGATCATATTCAATAATGCGTGGGTCTGTTGAATAGGCCACAACAACATCTACATCTTTTGTACCTACAGCTTGATACAATAAATTGATATCCATTGCATATAAGTTTTGGAAATTCAAACCGTAATATTTAGAAAAAGGGCGATATCCGTCTTCTGTTCTTTCCTTCCAACTTGAATCAACACCAAGCTTCATGCTATCTTGATATGGTTCTAAATCAGAAATGGTTTGCAGGTTTTTCTCATCTGCCTCCTCTTTGCGAACAGTGACAGCATATGTATTTTCCCATCCTAATGGATCAAACCATTTAAAATCGTAATATTTATTAAAACCTTCTTTTGCAATCTTTAATACTTCATCACGATCTTTTGTTGATTCTACCGGAAAGAAATTATTGAAAACAACGCCTGAATACATTAAAGACATATCAATATCTCCACGATCCATTGCTTTTAAAATCATGGGTGTTGAAAGCAAATCTGGAATAACGTCTACTTCAATATCTGTTCTATCCTCAATAAGCTGTTTATAAATTTGAGCGATAATTTTCGTTTCTGTAAATGTTGCTGCTCCAATCTTAATCGTATCTTTTGAACTGCAAGATGATAAAAATAAAAGCGAAACAACACAAATTATCGTTAGTTTACTTAATATCCTCATAATATCCTCCTTGGCTGTTGAGATGAACGAATCCAAATTGTTTAGGCTCTTTGTGTTTTCTTCACAAGGAAATTCAGTAGAAAATCTACAACAAGGGCGAGGATAACTGAGCTTATTGTACCTGTAAAAATTAAAAAGTTGTTGTTGGTACTCATTCCTGAAACAATTAAATCCCCTAAGCCGCCTGCTCCAATAAGCGCTGCGAGCGTTGTCCAGCTAATAATATATACCGTTGTAAGACGCACGCCTGACAAGATGTATGGAAGAGATAAAGGTAGTTCAACTTTAAAAAGTCTTTGCATTGAACTAAACCCCATTCCTCTGGCGGATTCAATTAAACTTTGATCAACTTCCTTAATTCCTGAGTATGTATTCCGTAATAGCGGGAGAATAGAATAAAGAAAAAGCGCAAAGACAGCCGGGTACATACCAACTCCAAAAAGAGGAATTAACATGGCAAGCAAGGCAATGGTTGGAACCGTTTGAAAAATGTTTGCAAGTCCGAACGTTAATGAATTAATAACTCCCTCTTTTATACGTGTTAACAAAATAGCAACCGTAATAGAAAGAATACAGCCCGCAATAACGGCCAATACAACGATTAAAAGATGCTCTCCTAACCGACTCAAAACTTCTGGATACCTAGATTGCAAAAACACTCCATATTCTTTTAACGTATCCATCTATATGACCTCATCTTCTGCGGAGTAAGCAGATGCCATCAGCTTTACCATACTCCCTCTTGTGATAACACCGACAAATTTCTCATCTTCTGTTACAACTGGAACATAAGGTAAGTTATGCTCACTCATGTAGTCAAGTGCGACGGTAAATGGAGTGTTTTTATGAACAACGTACGTAAAAGGCTCCATCGCATCTTTTAAAGTTTTTGTTTCATCTCGATACTGTCTTAAAATATTCAAAATAGGAGCATAGCCAAGTAATTTTTTACGATTATCTACAACAATTAGCGTATCTACTTTTCTCTGCTCCATCAGTTTCAATGAAGAAGCAAGCCCTCTCTCAGGATAGGCTGTTACTGGTTTTGGAATCATTACTTCTTCAACTGTTGGAAGTTCATCTCCTTCGAAGTCAAAAGATGAGTCTCCTCCATTTGCTTTTAATCGCTTCTCACCAATGAATTCTTTCACAAAGTCATTTGCAGGGTGACGCAAAATTTCATCTGGGGAGCCAACTTGAACAACTTCTCCATCTTTCATCAACACAATATTGTCAGCAATTTTAATTGCTTCATCCATATCATGAGTAACAAATACAATCGTCTTTTTTATATTTTCTTGAAGGTTTGAAAGCTCATCTTGGAGCTGCTCACGACTAATTGGATCAAGAGCGCTGAATGGTTCATCCATTAAAATGATATCAGGTTCTGCAGCAAGGGCTCTAACAACCCCAACACGTTGCTGCTGGCCTCCGCTTAATTCATTTGGATAACGTTCTCGATATGTATGTGGGTCTAAGTTAACGAGTGAAAGAAGTTCATCTACTTTCGTTGAGATTTTATCTTCATCCCATTTTAATAAGCGAGGAACAATAGCTACATTATCTGCTATTGTCATATGAGGAAATAAGCCGATGCTCTGAATAACATAGCCAATCTTTCGGCGCAATTGAACTGGGTTCACTTGTGAAATATCCTCGTCATCAATATAAATTTTCCCTTCCGATGGAGTGATTAATCTGTTAATATGCTTCATTGTAGTTGACTTACCACACCCGCTCGGGCCAATAATCACGTGAATTTTCCCACTTTCAAGCGTTAGGTTTACATCCTTTAGGGCTTGAAATCCATCATTGTACCTTTTAAATACTCTTTCTAGTCGAATCATTGACTGTCATCACCTCTTGGGTTTATTGTTCCATGATTGTCACCTTTTAGACCTAAAATATCAGATAAATTACACAGGTGAACTAAACACTTACCCTTATTCTGCATAGAGTAAACCTCTTTTTTAAAAATCCGGCTGTTTTTTTTCTAATTTTCTAAAAAAAGCCCTACTTCATAGGCAAAGGCTTCTAACTAATTGTTGCTAAAATTCTATTTTTATCATCTTTAGTTACAAAAGTTTTCTCATTTTTCAACAATAACTTGTCCAATTAAACCCTACTTTTTTACTCCTTACCCTTAATGTTGCATAAAAAAAACATAGTCTCTCCAAAAAGGAGACTATGTTTTTAGCTTTATTTCACAATTTTAATATTGTAGTTCTCAAACCAAACATGAATCTGACAAAGGTGGGCTAGAAGCTGTGGACCTGTCATAAGCTGCCCGAACCAAGGAACAGAAAACTCTTTTCCTTTCGAATCCGCAATTGCCTTAAGTTTTTCAGCATTAAAAAGCTCATATAGAGGGGAATTAGAATCTTTTAAAATACCTTTTAACCACTTTTGCACAATGTTTGTGTAGTGAGGATTGTGTGTTTTAGGATATGGACTTTTTTTACGGTAAAGAACTTCGTTTGGAAGTACCCCTTCAAGCGCTTTTCTTAAAATTCCTTTTTCATATCCTCCTGCCGTTTTCATCTCCCATGGAATGTTCCATACGTACTCTACAAGACGATGATCAGCAAATGGAACGCGCACTTCCAGACTTGCTCCCATACTCATACGATCTTTTCGATCAAGAAGCGTTGGCATAAACCAAATCATATTCAAATAAAATAAGTTTCTTCTATTTGCCTCTTCTTCACTTTCCCCGTCAAGAGCGGGAACTTCCTTAATGGATTGCTCATAGCCGTTCTTTACATATTCCTTCAGTGAGAGTTTTTTTTGCCACTCATCTTTTAAAAGATCTACCCTTGCATCAACAGAGCGCATCCATGGAAAGTTATCAGAAGAAAGAGCATGCGTTTTATGGAACCAAGGATATCCACCGAAAATTTCATCTGCACATTCACCTGAAAGACCAACAACAAAGTCTTTCTTAATTTCTTTACAAAACCATAGGAGAGAAGAATCGATGTCAGCCATGCCTGGTATGTCTCGAACAAGCACAGATTCTTCTAAATAATGAGCAAGCTCTTCATTGTTAATCACACAGCTATGGTGAATCGTCTTAAATTCATCAGACATTTTTTTAATGTATGCCCCATCTGAGTTTGGCTGGAACTCTGACGCTTTAAAGAATTTCTCGTTATCTTCATAGTCAATTGAGTAAGTATGAAGGGAGTGGCCTTGTTCCCGAAAAGCATTGGCAGCAATGGCTGTAATGGCACTTGAATCGATTCCCCCCGATAAAAAGGTACAAACCGGAACATCAGAAACAAGCTGTCTTGTTACAGCATCCTGAAACAGTTCTCGCACATGTTCTGCTGTCTCTTCAAGTGAATCAGTATGTTTTTCACTTTTTACATTCCAGTAGCGCCAGATGTTCAATCCTTCTCTACTAAATGTCAAAGCATGTGCAGCACGCAGTTCGTCAATCCCTTTAAAAATCCCATGGCCAGGCGTATGTGATGGACCAAGACCTAATACTTCAGCTAATCCGTCGTACGTAATTTCTACCTCTACATCTTCATGAGCAAGAATAGCTTTTAGCTCTGATGCAAATTGAAGCCCTCCTCTATATACACGATAAAACAGCGGCTTTACACCAAGTCTGTCGCGAGCCATAAAAAGAGATTGTTGTTCTTCATCCCAAATGGCAAAAGCAAAAATACCGTTAAAATGTTCAACACATTGCTCTCTCCACTCCACATAGGAAAGAAGAAGCACCTCAGTATCAGAATGACCGCTAAATGTATAGCCTCTCTTTAAAAGTTCCTTACGAATATCTTCTGTATTATAAAGTTCTCCATTATAGCAAATGGTGTAAGAATTTTCTTTTTTATCTCTTGTCATTGGCTGTATTCCGCCGCTTGGATCAACTACAACAAGACGCTTATGTCCAAAAGATACATGCTCTCTTACCCAAGTGTTCGTATCATCAGGACCTCTTTTTTCAAGTGTTTTTGTCATTTTTTCAATTGTGTCACGCTTTTTCAGTAGGTTCTGATTATAATCGATCCAACCAGTAATACCACACATGTTTTCCCCACCCTTTCATTTATCGTGGTCCATAGCTTTTTCAATAGTGCTATCTTATGCGTAAAAAGTAAGAGGTTGATTTGTCCATCCGCTTTTTCTTCAAAATTTTGTGTTTTATAGTTATAGAAAATAGGAAATTAGACAACAAAGAATAGTAATAGGATTTTCAACAAACCATTTGGAGGAGTGGCCTATGAAAAATTTATCGAAAACGCAGTGCTTAGAAATGCAACCACGCTCCTTTATTTCAGGAACGCTTGAGTGTATTGATTCACAATGGATTTTTTTTGATGAAGAAGATGAAGCATCAATGCTCCAAGATATCCTTAGCTCATCTTGTGAGGTATATTGGAAAGGTCATTGGGAAAAAGCATGTTGGAAACAAGATAATTCATTTGAAATTAACAATACAGTTTGCTTTTTACAAGATGGGGCAGAGCTGCGCGTTGGAAAAAAACTACAACACGCTTATCAACTTCTTATTGATGAGCTTTCAACTCACTCATTCATGCGCTTAAGCCAACTATTGAATGATCTCTCTTTTTCTCTTTATGATTGTATTTATTGCTTTAACACTTTATGTTTCTTACCTACTGATGGTGAAAGAAACGGCGTGAATTTCCTGATCTTTGATAACGAAGAAAGAATCTGTTCAGTTCATCACCACTTTGATTGTAGTGAAGGAAACGACCGGTTTGAGATTACACTCAATACAGGTGAGCAGTTCTTATCATCTGATTTACGAAAATTGGGATAGAAAAAGATCGTAAGAAGAATTCTTACGATCTTTTCTGGTTACTGCACTTTATTTCTTAATGTCCCAATACCTTCAACTGTTATTTCAATGATGTCTCCTGAAGATAGAAATTTTGGTGGATTAAATCCCTTTCCAACTCCAGCAGGCGTTCCCGTAGCAATAATATCACCAGGTTCAAGTGTTATTCCTTTTGATAACGTTGCAATAATTTCTTCAATCGGAAAAATAAACTGTTCTGTATTACCATCTTGTCTTATCTCTCCATTTACTCTCGTTTCAATATGTAAATTTGCTGCATTCTCAATTTCTGATTTATGCACAATAAAAGGTCCTATCGGACACGAAGTATCCAAACTCTTTCCGATTAGAAACTGTTTATGTTTTGACTGCAAATCTCGTGCTGTAATATCATTCAAAATGGTATAACCAAAAACGTGATGAAGAGCATCATCTTTAGAAATTGCTTTTCCTTTTTTTCCGATAATAACAGCAAGCTCTCCCTCATAATCTAATTCATCTGTTACATCTTCATGACGTAAAATAGGTGCATCAGGGCCTACTACAGCTGTTGGTGCCTTTGAAAACATCATAAGGTTCATTGGGATATCTTGTTCACTTCCCATTTCAATCGCATGATCACGATAGTTCTTTCCAACACAAAATACATTTTTACTCGGTCTTGGAATTGGAGCAAGAAGCTCTGTTTCCTCTATGGAATATGAAAAAGCATCATGTCCTTTTTCTTCGATAATTTCCTTGATAATATGCTCAAAATAATGAAAATGCTCAATAAATGAAATCATATTTGTTGGAATATCTGTCTGAAAACGCTCTTTTGCAATTTTATTTATATGAATTACTTTCTCTCCTTGGATCATACCAATAAATTCATCATCATGTAGTCTAGCTGTCACAAATTTCATTTTTTATTCCTCCTCTTTCTACCTTTTAAACAATTCGCTCTTTCTTTCTATATTCCTACTTTTCAACTGCGTTTTTTTCATTTTTCATTCCTCGATATGTGAAGGAGCGCAGAATATGCTCCAAAGGACCTCTAGAGTATCTCTTCAGGATAATAGAACTTCCAATGCATTGAACAACAAAGAAACCAAGAGCTAACAGAAAGCCTTGCATAACTGTTATGTTGCCATAAAAACCTAATCCATAATTATAAAACAGGAGCGTACATACAACAGATTGAGCAATATAATTTGTGAGTGCCATTCTTCCTGCTGACTGTAAAGGCTGCGCGATAAACCGCGGTATTTTTTCACCATACAGCATAAACAGCGTAATATAAAAGATTGCTCCTAAAGGTCCGCCAACGCTGTCTTGCATAAAGTCCGTAGCGACGTTAAAACCAATCAAATATGGAAGAACCTTAAAAAATAGGAAAACAAAAAAGCATACCATACATACATATTTAATGAAAAGAACGTTTTCCTTTATACGTTCAAACCCTTGTTCTTTTGCTAAAAAGGCTCCGATGAGAAAGAAAGGAAAAACAGATAAGAAAAGAAGCGGGAACGTCCCTATATTATTGATATAATACCAATCAAGGAAACGCTGAGAGAAAATCTCAGCAATGCTTCCATCTCTGTAAGCATTTATAGAACTATCAATAAGCGGCTGCACAACGCCGACAGCATTTGACTCTGCTTTTGAGAACGAAGCAACGATAAGAAGAAGAATCATAATGATACTTGGAATAATAAATAAAGCTCCTCCCCAATAAAGAAAAGTTCTCCCTCTTGCTTCTTGAAAAAAAAGAAGAAAAAAACCGCACACAGCATATAAAATTAAAATATCACCATACCAAATAACAAAAGCATGTACACATCCGATACACAAAAGTAAAAATAACCTTCTTGAAAGTAAAGGAGTAAAAGCAACATTATTCTTAAAAGCAGTTTGAAAGATTTTCATAAATCCAAAACCAAATAAAGTAGCGAAAATAGGATAGAAACTTCCCTGTCCTAAAATATCTATAGCCATATATATTTTTGATTGTGTATCCTCAAAGGAATCCATATAGATAGAAGGTGAATAAAATCCAGGCATGTTGACAAGTAGAATCCCTAAAAGAGCGAACCCTCTCAAAAGGTCAACAGTTGCTATTCTTTCGTCTTTTATTCCATTCATTATTCTCACTTCCTTATTCATTTCTCTCTTAGCCATCATTATAGCTGAAACTTAATAGATCATCAGCTTTAAAGGGGTCAGAAATTTATTCCAATTACAAAAGAATAAATAGGCTATCACCTTATATTTCGTCCTAACATACGATACACTATAACTCAAAATCAAAGGGTGTTTTTATGCCAGCTATTGTTGGAGCAGTTAGTGTAAATAGTGTTGGAACAGCAAGTATTTTTCATATTGGAGACGTTTATACGATCGCACCTTCAGCAAATTCTAAAACATTTGCTGGAGCAGGATCTTTTAGCACTGGAGATGGATTGGTGATTAACAATAAAATCAGTTCAACGAATACGCAGGATCAAGACTTTATTGATCAACCTATAGCTGCCAATGCTTAATGAGGTGAAGGTATGAATTTCTATGTAAATCAAAGCATTTGCATCCATTCGATTCGGGTTGCGAGCGTTAGTAACTCTTCTGTCTTTCAAATTGGAAGCGCTGGAATGATTCGTTCTCTTGCCCAACTTTATAATACAGGTGGCTTCACGGAGAAGGCTCCTGAAACAGTAAAAGCAGGTGAGACCACAAACATTCTTGAGCCAGAAGCACCAAGTGTTCCTCTTAATTTAGGAAGAAAAAAGAACGTATGAATTGATAAGAACTCCTTCACATCTTTTGGGCACATGCATAATGTATAAAAGCAGCTTACTCATATGAAATGGAGGAGATTCTTTATGCAATACGGAGGAACGATGCAAACATATATCCACCAACTTCAGGCTCAAATTCAACAACAGAATCAGCGAATTCTGCAGCTTGAGCAAGCTATAGGAACCCTCCAAAAACAGATGAATTCATTAAAAGAGGTCCCTTCAACTAAAATTGACAGAATTGAATACAAGTTTGATCAACTCAAAATTGAAACACTGGAAGGAACGCTAAATATAGGGCTTAATCCACTTTCTCCTGATCATCAAATTGAAGATTTCAGCATTAGTCAGAGTGACTTAACCCCACCAAACCGGAATGCACATATAAAAGAGCTAGGCGATGAAATTTATGAAGAGACGCTCACCTTATTAGAAGGAAACGGCCATGATTGGATTCGTGACCTTGCTAGGGAGAAAGGAATCAACTTACATGAGTCCTATTATGATTTCATTACAGAAGATATAAAGAAACAGCTTGAAGAACGGATTCTTTTCCATCTACAGCAACGAGATGATGAGCAACCAAGAGAAGAGAAAAAAGAAAGTATAAAAACTCAAATTACTCAAGATATGAAACGGGGAATCGATGCCTTTTTAACACATCTTCCTCAATCATTTAAAGGAGCAGAAAAATGATGAATTATACGGTTGTGAATAGAGACTTACTTGTTGGAAATGTTCACGTGCTTGGTGTATCTACCTCCTCTGTATTTTTGATTGGAGATACTGAAAGCATAGCTCTTTCCTCTGCCTATGATACACCTCCAGAGTCTCTTATTATCGGTCCTTATGTTCCTCTTTCCTTACAATAAAGGAGAAAAAATATGCGTACTTCAAAAGTAGATTGGTTTCGAATGAATTCCTTAACATCTAGCTCTATTTTTAACATCGGAGATTCAACACATATTAGAGCTTCGGCAAAAGTAATCGCTATACAGCGTGAAGCAGAACTTTTTTTTGGCAGGGAAGGAAATTTTGATGATTATATCCTTTTTAAACGAAGCTACCCTCTACTAACCTTAAAACACATTCCAACGGTAAAATATAACGAATCTAATATGATTCATGTTGGATCTGTTCGGGTGACTGGAGCTTCTACTTCTTCTGTTATTCAAATTGGCTCAACAAAAGATATAAAATGTTATTCACGTGTTAAACATGTTAGACAGCTTCTAAGTGATCGTCGAGAGAAAGAGCAGGAAGAAAGAGAGGAGGGATAGCATGCCAGCACTTGTTGGACCTGTGCAAATTGTAAGCATTGGCGGCGGTGGTGTTGTTACATTTGGGGATACCTTTTATGTTTCACCTAAAGACACTTCAAAAGTTGCTTATGGATCTGGATCTGGAAATACAGGAAATCTTATTAACACAAATACAGGCGGATCTGCTACAAATACGTTCGACCCGGATATCGCAGACCAAACTATAGCAGGAAATGCATAAAAACAGGCCTCGACGGCCTGTTTTTATACTTTTCTACTATTAGATTTGCGTGTTCTTGGGAGACGCGATGACGGCTGCTTTCTGATCCACTTCATAAATTTACTAATCTTTTCATCCTGCTGCAAGTCAGGAATTGTATTCAACCGAACTGCTAGCTCGTCATTTGTATAAAGAGCGTGAATTTGCTTGTGACAAGGAATACAAAGGTTTGCTGTTGGTTCAAATGTGCCTCCCATTTCCTTTGGAGTTAAATGATGAATAGTTGTATAAACATCATCTCTTCCACAAATCTCACATCGACCAATTCGTCGCTCTTCTTTTGATTTTGCCACACCATATCTGCTCCTTTCTCCTTTAAAGCGTTTCTATTTTCACTTTTGTACCATTGCCAAGATCATCTGCTTTCTCAACAATAAGGCGCTTAGGCAGACGTGCACGCAGCTCTTGAACATGACTAATGATTCCAATTGAAAGATCATTAGACTGAAGCTTTTCGAGTGCTGTAATAACTGTATCAAGAAGCTCGCTATCAAGTGTACCGAACCCTTCATCAAGGAAAAAGAACTGCAGTGGATATTCTCCTCGAAGCTGAATGCCTGCAGAAAGAGAAAGCGCTAAAGATAGAGAAGTTAAAAATGTCTCTCCACCAGACAAGCTTGAAATCGGTCGCTTTACTCCCCCGTTGGCATCATCTCGAATAACAAATCCTCCTTGTGAATCTACTTCAAGAGCATATCTCTGTCTTGTTAAAAACCCTAATCGCTCTGATGCATCTCGGCTAATTGCAATAAGCTGTTCTTGAGCCATATACTCGATAAAAGCATTTCCCTTAAATACGCTTTGAAGCTTCTGATACTGAGAAAGCTCTTCTTGTATCTTTTCTCTCTCTTTTTCCAAACTTCCCAATCGTTCATTTCTTACTTGCAAATCTTTTAAAAGAGCTCTTGCTGACCCTAGTTCTGTTGTTGCTTCTTTCACACTTTCCTTTAAATCAGCCAAAATAGAAGATGTCTCTTTAAAAGATTGTTCTGTGACACTTTGATTATCAAGCAATTTTGTAACATTTTCTAATGCTATTGTGACGCTCTTTAGTTTGTCCCAAAATGCTTCTACTTCTTCACGAATCTTCTGCTGTTGCTCCTCTGTTATTAACATTTCTTTTACATCTATATCAGAATGAAAGCCTGAGCTATTTCTCTTATCTTTCCATTTTCTTTCTTTCTCTTCATATCGTTCATTTAACTCTGCGAGTGAGGAGACTATTGATTCATATGAAGCTTTTACTTCTTGATGTTCATTATTGAAAAGGTGCCACCTTTTCAATGTTTCGTCTTCTCTTTCTCTTAAAGAATGGATCTCTTTATTTATGCCATTAAGAAGTTCTTCTAGCGAATTTTCTCCAATAATTTGTATTAAGCGTTGCTGCTGTTCTAAAAGTGACGCTTTTTTGTTCTGCAAGAATGAGGAAAACTCAACTTCCTTGCGTTCGTGAACATTCCACTCTTCACGCAATTTCTCCAATGCTTTTTCTGTTTCCTCCAGGTATTCCACACTTTTTTCAATTCGCTCATTGAGATCAGCCAGTTTTTGATCGTTACGCTCAAGTTGTTGTTGAATAGATGAAATGCTAGTAATCTCAAATTCTTTGTAACGTTCTTGCCATTCTTTTTGCGCCTTATTCATTTCTTCTTCTATTTGTTGAACAAATTTTGCTTGTTCCATTAACATTTTGTTTTGTTGCTCAGACTCAAACAATAGCTTATTTTTCTTCTCGCTTACATCCCCTGCGATTTTTACAAGGCGATCAATTTTCTCTTTTTGACCAATATAATCTTGCTCCAGCCCTTTTAGTTCTGTTTGCAATTTTACAATACAAGCTTTTAACGTTTCATCTTTCGTAAGAAGCGATGGAATATCTTCTTGCTCGGTTTGTTCAAACTCCCCAAAACAGTCAAGTAATTTCTCAGCAAGCGGCTCAAGCTTCAATTTCAACGAGGAACAAATATATTTACGTTCTTGTAAAATTGATAAGTTTTTTCTTAATAAATCAATCTCTTTTCCATCAGTTGCCTCCATCTCTTCTCCTGTTGCTGGTAAAGGATGTGTCGTTGACCCACATACAGGACAAGGCTTACCATCATGAAGGTGTGCAGAAAGTGTTAATGCAAGCTTTTGTTTATTTGCTTCTTCTACCTTTCTCTGCATTGCCTCAATTTCGTGTTCCCCGCTAGCAATAAATCGTTCAATTTCACGCTCTCGCTCACAAACAAGATTATAGATATGTTGCAGAAGATCGTACTGCTCTACCGCTTGTTTTTTCACCTTTTTTTCATTTTCTATAGAACTCTTCATTTCAAGTTCTAACTGTTGAAGATTCTTCTTCACTTGATTATGCTGTTCTTTTTTTTCCTCATGTTGCACCTTGAGGCTACCAATATCCCGACTTTCTTGAACAGCATATTGCACTTTAGTTCGGTAAGAAGGAGACACACTAAGCCTCTCTCGTTCTTCCATAAGCTCTTTTTGTTTTGCTTTTCCACGCTTATATAAACTTTCTCTCTTTTGAAACTGCTCTTTAATACCTCTTCCTGATTTCAAAAGTTCCTCATGTTGCTTGCGAGCGTTCTTTACCGTTTCAGATAGCGTTGTAACGTCTTTATTTAGCTCTTCCGCATATTGATACTTCTCACGCTGAGCAAGAAGGAGAGGTTCTCTTTGCTCTCGCTCTTTATTTGCTCGTTCATATTCCTCTTTGGCCAAGGCTGCTTTTTGATTTACTTCTTCTAATTTTCCTGCCCGTTGATTTTTTTGTTTTTCCGCTGTTTGCTTCTGTAAAAATAGATTTTCACATTCTTCTAAATATGGACGCAAACTCTCTGCTTTGAGCGCTTTACTTAAATGCTCTTCACGATTCTTTATCTCCGGTTCTTCCTCTTTAAGCTCTTTTAACTTTGCCTCACTCTCCTCTTTCTCATTCTGCCATTCCCATAGTTTTTGCTTATGGTCATATTCCTTTTGAATATGTAAAAGCTCCTGTTCTCTCTTTTGAAGCAAAAGTTCACAGCTTTTCACTTCTTGTTCAGCTTCTTTTACTTTTTCAACGGTGGCTCCTCCAAGTTCTGCTTGTGCTGCTAAAATTTTATCAAGTTCATGTTTCGCATTTGTAAGGTTTCGCTTAATTTTTTGAAGAAGCTCGTCTCCATATTTCTCTAAATTAAATAATCTTTGAAGCATTTGACGACGTTCTGCTCCCTTTAAAGACAGAAATTCAGCAAACTTTCCTTGTGGAAGTACTACAGCTCGTGTAAAGTCATCAATCGTAAGACCTAACAAAGAGTTAATATACTGATTGACATCATTCATTTTGTCTGCCAAAACAACTCGTTCGTCTCCTTCTTCAATGAGGCGACTTGTTGTTGACTTTACTCTCCACTCGTCACTTCGCTTGAAATTCCGTTCAACAGTATACGTTTGCATGCCGTCTGCATTTTCTAAGCAAAAAGTGAACGCGACTTTAAGTTCATCTTCTCCATGATTTAAAATACCATGCGTATTGTTTGCTGCTCTTTCTACTTTCCCGTACAAGGCAAGCGTCATTGCATCTAATATCGAAGATTTCCCACTTCCAGTTGGTCCGAAAATCCCAAAAACTCCACCTTCGCAAAGCTCGTCAAACTGAATCATTTGCATCTGGCGAAAGCTGTGGAGCCCTTGGATTTTTAACGTTATTGGCTTCACTCCTCTTCCTCCTCATGAACAAGGCTTAAAAACAGCTCCATTAATCGACTATCAGGAGTTCCGCCTCCTGTTTGTCGTTCATAAAATCGACGGAATGCTTCATCAATCGGAATGTCTTTAACTTTTTCTTCCTCTGACTGTGTTTCTTCATAATGAAATACAGGACGGATATGAATGATACCGTTATGTTCTTTTCGCAAACGGTGGATCTCTTCCATTGAAAGAGCATCTGTTAAATGAATTTCAAGGTCAATCCAAGCGTTAGCATCTTTCCCCTCTTCAAACCATTGATAAACTTCTTGTATTCCATGCTTAGCTTTCCATCTTACAAGCGGTTTCCCGCTGTTGATAGGAATTTCTGTCAGCTCTGCTTTCCCATAGGGCACAACATCAATAATAGATAAGGACTTCGTATACCCTGCTTCTGAAAAACTGTAGGCAAGAGGTGATCCAGAATAACGGGCAAGTGTTTTCGCTCTGCCAACATTTTGCGGACGATGAAGATGTCCAAGTGCAACATACTGAGCTTCTCCTGGCAAACTTGTTGCCGCTACTGTATATGCTCCTCCAACTTCAATTGGTCGTTCTGAATCACTAGCACTTCCCCCTGCAACATGAATATGGCTCATTGCCATGTGTACGGCACCTTTTGTAAACTGACTTGCAAGATTGCTGAAAATCCCTTGAATTCTAGCATCATAAGAGTTTCTGATCTCTTTTTCATCACTATTCTCTGACAGAAGTTCGTTAAGACGAGACTCAGAGGGATACGGTAAAGCCGCAACTTCAAGCATTTCTCCTCCAACTGGAACCTTGACAATATTGTTTATGGGGTAGCCAAATAGATGAATGTTTTGAACTCCCGCAAGTGGAGAAGAAGCACTTAACCGATTTGGGCTGTCATGGTTCCCTGCTATTGTAATGATTGGACATGCTCCTTGCTGTGACAATTTTGCCACGCTATCATAAAACATTCCTTCAGCTGTTGCAGGTGGATTTACTGTATCAAAAACATCTCCTGCCATTAAAATGGCATCAATTTTTTGATCTTTCACAACCTCTACTAATTCAGCTAAGAACTGTTCCTGTTCTTCAAGACGGCTTCTTCCTTCTAATGTACGCCCGAGATGCCAGTCTGCTGTATGCAAAATTCTCATGTTCATACTCCTTTTGAAAAAAGAGAAGAAAAAATCTCTTCTCTTTTTATAATGATAAAAAATGACCTCCGTCAAAGAAATAAAGGTATCGTTCACTAATATGAATGGAGCCAATTTCTTCAACTGCTCGTGTATAAAGATTCAGTTGTGTTTTATATCTGCTCAGAAGTGTATCTCTTGCTTTTTCAAAGTCGCCTTGAAAACGGTTCGCAATATCATCTGTCTTAAAATCTAATAAAACTACTCCTTTTTCGTCTCTAAACAAACAATCAATAATTCCTTGAATAAGCACGGGTTCTTCTTTTCCTTCCCAGTTTTGTTCAAGCTCTGATGCCTTCGCAGAGAAACTGAACGGCATTTCTCGATAAACAGAAGGTGCCTGCTGCAGACGCTGTCCAACCTCACTTTCAAAGAAACCAAGTAACCCATTAATATTAATCGATGATGCTTCTTTTTCTGTTAAAATTTCTCTTGTAATTAAAGAAGAACAAAGTTCAAGAAGAGAAGCTGCAGTTACATCTGTTTTTAATGGAATATGCTGCATAACTGTATGCATAGCCGTTCCTTTCTCAGCACTTGTTAACTTTTTAGCTTGTAAAAAGAGTGGACGTTCTGTAATAGGCTTTTGAAATCCTTTTGTTTGTTCTTCTTCATCGAGAAGCTGACTTTGTCGTTTAAGCTCTGAGACAGATTGTTTTGATTTTGTTTTAGAAGCTTGTTGGTAAGCGTATCTCCATCCTAGTCGACGCTCAATTTCTTCTCTGTACGGGCTTTGGATTTTAACCTGTTGGCTGTTTTTGATTGCTTCGACAAGATCTTTGTCTTCTTCTTCTTTCTTTTTTTCACTTTCCTGTAGAGAGAAAGAAGGGACAACATTTAGCTCCCATTTTGACGGATGGTTATAAAGCTCTTGATTTGAAGCTGGTTGGTTATGAGCAAAGCTCTCAAAATCTCTGTGGCGGATAAGCGAAGGGATAATCCACTCAAGATAGGATTTTGCTTCTTCTCTAACAGCTGATTGCAAAAGAATATCCCCATGGTAAAAAACACTTTCCCATTTGTTCACAAGCTTTTCTTTATCACTTGTTGTCCCAACTAAAATTAGCTTTTCTTTTGCACGCGTAAGAGCAACATAAAGTACCCGCATTTCTTCTGCAATACTCTCTCTTCTAATTTTGCGTTTCATTGCTTGTTGAATAAGGGTTGGATATGCTACACGCAAGCGAGGGTTAATTCGCTTTGAACCAAACCCAAGCTCTTTATGGAACAAATAAGATTTATTAACATCCATTAAGTTAAATGACCGACCAATTCCTGCTAGAAAAACGATTGGAAACTCGAGCCCTTTACTGCTATGAATGGTCATAAGGCGCACAACATCTTCCTGCTCTCCAAGCGCACGAGCTGTGCCTAAATCATCTCCACGCTCCTGCATGCGTTCAATAAAACGCAAGAAGCGGAAAAGACCACGGAAAGAAGTTGATTCATACTGCCGCGCTCTGTCATAAAGAGCATTCAAGTTGGCTTGTCTTTGTTTTCCTCCCGGTAACCCACCGACAAATTCGAAGAAGCCTGTTTCTCTATACAGATTCCAAATTAATGTATATAGCGGGCGCTGACGAGCTTCTTTTCTCCATTTCAAAAGACAGTGATAAAAATGTTCAATATCTTTGTATTTCTCGTCTTCTGCTGAAGCTTCTTTCAGATAAGCTTTTAATGCTTCATAGTACGTGCCCTTCTCATCATAAAGGCGAATTGAAGCAAGTTCTTCATCATTTAACCGTACAAGTGGTGAACGAAGAACAGAAGCAAGCGGAATATCTTGATATGGGTTATCGATAACTTTTAAAAGAGACAGCATAATCGTTACTTCTGTTGCTTCAAAATAACCTTTAGAAAGATTAGCATAAAGTGGAACACCTTGTTCTTTAAATTCTTCTAAAATTTGAGGTGCCCATGTCATAGAGCGAAGTAAAATAACAAAATCACGGTATGTTACATTTCTTGTTATCCCTTTTTTAGCATCGTAAACTTGAAAACGATTCTGAACCATTTCTTTAATTTTCCCAGCCATCAAACGTGCTTCAAGCTGAGAGGTTTCAAGCTCTTCAGTTGAAAATTCTCCCTCCTGAACAGGAATGTCTGCACCGTTCTTTTCAATAAGATGAAGCTCTGTTACCATGTTCTCATCTGGCGGATACGAAGCTCCTCTTTTTAGCTCTGCATCGCTGTCATAAGAAATTTCTCCAACACCTTCATCCATAATCTGATAGAAGAGATAGTTTGTAGCATCAAGAACTTCACTTCGACTTCGGAAGTTTTTATTAAGATCAATTCTTAATCCACCTGTTCGACCATCTTTTGTAAATCGCTTATATTTATTAAGGAATAGAAATGGCTCAGCAAGTCGGAAACGATAAATAGATTGCTTAACGTCCCCTACCATAAATAAATTCCCTGTACTCTCTTCGTCTCTTGTCACTAGCTTGATGATTGTTTCTTGCACCATGTTTGTATCCTGATATTCATCAACAAGAACTTCATGGAACTGTGAAGCATACTGTTTAGCAATTGCTGAACGCTCAATTTCCCCATCTCTTTCTTCTGTTAAAATAGCAAGACAATAATGTTCAAGGTCGCCAAAATCAACGAGCCCTTTCTCACGTTTTTTAAGACTATAACGTTTGCTAAATTCCTTTACGAGCTCTGTTAATACTTCAATAACAGGCTTCATATCTATCATATCGTCTATATAAGCTGTTAGTGGTCGAGAAAATAACTCAGACTGCAGCTTCTCTAGCTTTTCTTTTGCTGTTTTGCGAATATCGCTACTCTGATCCACAAGGTTTTGATCATATTCACCTTTTTTGCATGGTTTCAAGCGTGAAAAGGTTAGATTTCTCATTGCTTCATGCGCTTCTTCAAAAGATAAAGCTGCCCCGCTTTGAATTTTTTGAAGCTGTTCAAGATCTTCCTCAAAATTTATACTTCGTGGTGCCGGTCCATCTGGTTTCTTTGTTAAGGCTAATCCTTGATTCAATAAATCTTCAACACTATGAAGCTGTTTCCTTACTTCATTCATTAAAAAAGGCATAAATGATAAATCACTAATTCTCGTATTTTCGTTTACTTTATACTGTAAAAGCAGTTCATCTAAAAACATTGCCGGTGACGGAGTTGATTGAGAAAACTCATACATTTTTCGGACAATCTCTTGAATTTCAGCATCACTTCGATCACTCGTATAACGATCAACAACATCTAAAAATTGAAGATTATCTTCACGGCTGTAATAGTCCTCAAAAAGTTCCTGAAGTGCTTCATCACGTAGAAGTTCTGCCTCTGTATCATCTGCGATTCGAAAGCCAGGATCAATATCAATCTTATAGTAATAATTACGAATAACGTTCAAACAGAACGAATGAAGAGTTGAAATGGAAGCCTTGTTTAATAAATTCAGCTGACGGCGAAGATGGAGTGAAGATGGAGCATTTTTTAGCTCTTTCTCCAATGCTTCTCCAATTCGATGTTTCATTTCTGCTGCAGATGCATTTGTAAAAGTTACAACTAGAAGTTGATCAACGTCAATAGGCGATCTCTCGTCTATCAATTTTCCAATGATACGCTCAACTAGAACAGCTGTTTTTCCAGAACCAGCAGCTGCTGCCACAAGCGTATCTTGACCAGTAGCAACGATAGCTTTCCACTGGTCATCTGTCCACTGACTGTTTGCTGGCTTCTCTCTTAGATCCGTCATTTTGTTTCACCTTCTTCTTTCATACGTTCTAACACAATTTTATCTTGCTCTTTCTTAAGCTCTCGGTAGCTATTTTCTTCAAATGCTTGGTCAAACTGACAAACAGATTTGTAAGAACAAAAATCACACGGCGTACGATCTTTTAATTTGTACGGAGAGATATCGATTTTTCCTTCTGTAATACTTGTTCCAGAAGCTTCAAAGTGTTGACGAATATAATTCCGAATTGTCTCAAATTCTTGTTCACTTGCAACAGAAGAATTTGAATAAAAACCGCCCGTCTTCTTCAAGCCTGCTGATACAATTTTTGAATGCCCTGATTCAAGCGTCGTGTCCATTAATTTAATAGACTCCTCTTCACCAAGAAGAAGGCCTTTCATCTTGAACTTTTTGAATAGCTCATCTTCAATTTCATCTTCTTTAAGAAGTTTTGTACTGTTCACAAATGGATTGTGTACATGGAAATAAAGGACACCTGCTGGCAATGCTTCTTTACCAAGCCATTTCGCAGCATTTGTGATAACAACATCTAGATAAGCAAGCATTTGAAGAGAAAGGCCATAATAAACTTCAACTAAGTCAATGTCTCTGTCGCTTGATTTATAGTCAATAATCCGAAGAAGAAGGCCTTTTGAACTCATCGCTTTGTCGACCCTGTCAATTCGGCCAACAAGCTCCATCTTTGTGCCATTTGGCAATGTAATCGGAAGAGATGGTAACGTTTCTTTCGGACCAAAGGCAAGCTCAAGCCCTATCGGTGCAAATCCGCTTGCTTTTGCATGATCACTTAAAATAATGGTTGCTCGCTCTACTGTTTGCTGAAGTTTTCGTTTTAAGTACCGATGACGATGCGAACTTAATAGAATCTCATTTTGCAAATTTAAGGAAAGCTCGTCAACGCTAAATACGGCAAGCTCATGACATTCCTGCCTTGTAAGCTCACTCCACTCTTTTCCTTCATGCTGTAATCTCTCTGAGATCAACTTCAACGCACCATGAAACAGTTCACCGATATCAGGGGCATTGAGTTTAAAAACACGTCGTTCTTTTAATTTTAGCCCATGCGCCGCAAAGTGAGAGTATGGACATGCATTGAATTTTTCCATACGTGAAACGCTCGTTTTAATTTTTTGGCCATAAAGTTTTTTAGTAATCCCTTTTGAAAGCACTTTAGCTTCATTTTTATAGAATAAACTGCTCAAAACTTGGCGACTGTATAAACGATAATTTTCATCTTTTATAAAATAATTATAAACATCCCACCATATTGGACTAATCGGGTAGCCATTCCTCCATGCTTGCAGTTGATATGCTAAGTTTGCAAGGGATGTATAGGGACTCTGAATATAAGCAAGCTGAGCCTCTTCAGGAAGCTCTGCTGGATTCGCTGCAAGCCACTCTTCCTTTAAAAGTGGGAACATTTCACGCAAATGATTGATAACCCTTGATGGAAGCAACGTTTTCCCTTCTTCGTTCGCAAGAGGATAGCTAATGTATAGGCGTTCTTTTGGTAAAACAAAAGCAAGATAAATTAGGAAATCTTCATCGAAAAGCTGATCCCTTGTACTCGGAGCAAGAGAAGCACCTATCCGCTGTAAGTTTTCACGCTCAGTATCTGATAAAAGGCTGTCTTCTACGGGAAGAGCTGGAATAACCCCGTCATTTGCTCCAATAACAAAAACAGCTTTTATATTTGTTAAACGAGAACGCTCAAAGTTCGCTACCATCACTTGGTCAATTGCTTGAGGAACAAGCGCAAATTTCAGGCTATCAAATCCCGTATCTAAAATAGAGCTAAAGAGTGTAAAAGATAGCTTTTGTTCTCCCATCATTTCTACAAATTGATCAAGTAAGTGAATAACGGCTTTCCATACTTGATGATGTTCATCAGCACGCTGTAAGTCTCCATTTTCATTTGCTTCTTCTCTAAGCTTCTCCATCTTTTCAGGGATATTCAAAGAAAGAAGAAACTCATAGATTGCTTTTCCATATTCGAAACCTGTTTTTGCTTTCTTTAAACTTTTTTGCAATGAATGGATAGGATGAACAACAATGCCTCTTAATTCATTTAATTTTTGTTCTATCTCTCTTTCTTCGTCTGTTTGTCCTGTTTTTACATCTTCAAGGGAACGATAACGTCTATAGGTCCATTTTTCCTCACTTGTCCACCTAGAACCTTGAATACCATAAGAGAGTACATAGTTCTCAAGCTTGTCCATCTCTTCTCTTATCTCATTAAGAGAGATGTCGAGTGGAAAAAGCAGATCTGTTTTAATTGCTCTAAAAATAGGTTCGTACCGCCATGAACCTCCTGCTATCTCAAGGCTTGAACGCAACAATTCGATAAGCGGATGATGGGCCATTGCTCGTTTTTGGTCAATAAAGTGCGGAATGTCATAGTCTTGAAAAAGCGCTCTTATCGTGTCTTCGTATTCATTCGGATTACGAACAATAACCGCCATATCTCGATACCTGTACGTTCCTTGTGAAACAATCTTACGTATCTCTCGTGCAACACCTTCTATTTCAGCTCGCCTATTTGCGCTTGGAAAAAGCTTAATATCGTCTACTTCTTGCTCGAAAGTTGGGACAGGGCGATGCTCAAAAAATTGTTCAAGATGACGAAGCGATGAAGAATTATTGTATCTTGCTCCACCTTTTAAAACGAGGGGATCCATAATTTCAATGCTTTCTTCATCTGCTCCGTTTTTTAGTGTTTGATATGTTTCAGCTGTTGTTCTAAAGAGATAAGAGTTTTCCTTTTCTCCTGTTAAACAAATCTTCACATCTTTAGCTTCCTTCATTAAAGAAAATAGAATGTTAAGCTCTTGAGGAGTAAAAGTATAAAAGCCATCAACATAAACAGTTGCATTTTTCACATAAGAAGAGTAAGGAAGTTTTTCTGTTAAAAGTTGTAAATAATCTTCCGAATCTACGTATTTTGTGAACAAGTATTCTTCAAAGCTCTTATAAATGACAAGCAAGTCTTGAAGTTTCTCGCTTAGTGCCCCTTCGTCCTCTTTTGTTTCCTGGACTAATTCTGTTAATGCTTCTGGTTCTAAGCAATATCTTTTAAGTTCAATAATCATACTTTCAAGCTTATCTACAAACCCTTGCTTCTCAGCAGCATTTTTAAAAATAGACAGCTCATCTCTCTTTTCTTCGATAATCCGACGAAGCAACATATGAATTCCTGTATCATCAAGGTGTAAACGAGTCATGCCTCCTACTTCTTGTAATACTTTCCATGAGAGACGTGTAAAACTTAATACTTGCGCTCTAATCATTCCAGCTAATCCTTTAGTTGAAATAAGATTGTAATCTGATTGAAACGTCATTTGTTCCGGAACTAAGTAAATAATAGGATCTCCAAGTGGATCTGAACGGAGCTCTGAACGAATTTGATCCAAACAGTACGATGTTTTTCCACTTCCAGACCGACCAATTATAAATTGAAGTGCCATTGTTCTCCTCCTATCTTCATCTAAGCTGATTATGTAATTTGTAACCGGCTCTTTTTCTTTATTATAACATCGAAGCCATTACAAAACATCCGTTCGGTTTTTGCTAATGAATGAATTTTTTTCTTTAGCAATTTCTTCTGTTTTCATTTTAAAACAAAAAAAAGTGCCTTAAAAAAGGCACTTCCTCAACCAAAATTCTTCAATTCTACTACATCATAATCCCACCATCAACGTGCAGGGCTGTTCCGTGAACATATCTTGCTTCATCAGAAGCAAGATAAAGATACGCATTTGCAATGTCTTCAGGTTTTCCAAGCTCTTGCGCTGGAATTGTTTTCACAAGATTATTAATGACCTTTTCGGGCATGCTCTTGACCATATTTGTTGCGATAAATCCAGGCACAACAGCATTCACGTTAATTCCTTTTCGAGCAAGTTCTTTTGCCCATGTTTTGGTCATTCCAACAACAGCTGCTTTTGATGCAGCGTAGTTTGTTTGCCCAATGTTTCCATATACCCCTGATACAGATGAAGTGCTAATGATTTTTCCTTTTCCTTTTTCAATCATGTAAGGCACAACAGCTTGAGTACAATGGAAAACACCTGTTAAGTTCACATCAATAACTTTTTGAAAATTTTCCACAGACATCTTTGTTAACATAGCGTCTCTTGTAATACCTGCATTATTAATCAAAATGTCCACTGTTCCAAACTTGTCGACTACGTTTTTTACCATGGAGTCTACGGAATCACGGTTTGCGACGTCTACTTTAAAAAACTCGACAGTACCGCCTTTTCCTCGAAGTGCTTCAACACTCTCCTGCCCAATTTTTTCATCAAAATCAGCGAGTGCTACCTTTGCTCCTTCTTCCATAAAACGCTTGGCTGCTTCAAATCCTAACCCACTTGCTGCTCCTGTAATGATCGCTACTTTGTTTTCTAATCTCATTCTTATTCACCCCTCTTTTTCATTTAGAAAGTGATTCATTTCATGGAGAACTTGATCAAGTGCATCGACAAGTGGAGAATGTCCACACTTATTTAATTCCACATATGTGCCAAATTCACCTAGGTCAACAGCAATTTCCCTTGTCATTTTTTGTGTGATGACATAATCCTTGTCTCCATAAAGGATTAAAACAGGTATTCGAATGTTTTGAACTTCATTACTTCCTTCCTTAAGCCCGTTATGATCGTTACTTAAATTGAAGGAATTTAAGCTATAATAAACGTCTGCTAAATTGCGCTGTGTTGTCATATCTTCTAAATAGGATTGATATCGTTCTTCTTTCGGTTTCTCATATACATAAACAAGCGAATCCCATACAGCTCGGAGAAAGGGATAGTTTTTCGTCTCATAAGCTGTTACCACTGGAGCAATCCGATTATCTCCCTCAACTTCTTCTCTAGTTGAAAGACGGTGATTTACATTAGGCCTTCCTAACTCGTCCATCTCGTAAAGTGGATATCCTCGAGTCGAGACAGATGATATTAAAATAAGATGATGACAGTCATCTGGATAAAGTGCCGCATACTGCAAACAAACTCCTCCACCAAGTGACCACCCAAGAAGTGCAAAATCTTTTAGATGAATTTGATCAACAAAAAGTTTTACATCTTCCGCAAAGTCACGCATAGCTTCAACTCGTGTATTATAAGTGGATTCACCAAACCCTCTTAGATCAAGCGCGTAAATCTTATATTTCTCATCCGCTTTTTCTAAAAAGGTATCAAAATGCTTCGATGATGTCATATTTCCATGGATGAGTAATAAAGGAACCGATCCTCCTTCCCGCTCTCGGTATCCTAATGTTTCTCCATTCGAAAGCGTTGTCTTTTTCAGTAGCACTTTCTTCATAAGCATCCCCCTATATTCCCATATAGTTAATAGGTTTATACTTTTATTTACCCTTTCCCTCGCCATTTGAACTAGTTTTAATAGCTAAAGCTTCATTTTTTCTGCAGAAGACCTTCTACTTTTACATTATTCAATATTCTTCCTTTTCATGATTGCAAGATTAATTTAATTTATTTTTCAAACAAAAAAGAACTGTCATAGGACAGTTCCTTCAATGCTTAATATTTTACAAGTATTTTATCCTCTTTCTCGCTTTCGTTGCTTATAGCCTGTTTTTGTATTTAGATGAATTTCAATCCGCTTTCCTACAATCCATAGTATGACGATAACAGCAAGTACAATAACTGTTTTAAGAGGCTCTCTAAAAAATGATCCGATATCTTCTCCAATATAGCTTATCGCAAAAATCATAACCATTTTTCCCGCCATAACGGCTAAGGCAAACTGAGCCATACTAACGCGAGATAGCCCTGCAACGACATTGATGGCTGCTGAAGGAGTAAAAGGAAAGCATAGCATAATAAACAAAGGACCAAAGCCGTGACGCTCGAGCCAATCCATGACACGGCGCACTTGCTGATGGCGATGTAGAAAATTGAAAATGCGTCGCTGTCCATATTTCCTGACAAGTAAGAACACGCAAAGCGCTCCTCCTACTGCTCCAAGCCATGATATAAGAAACCCTAGCCACAGCCCAAATGCCGCAGAGTTAGCTACAACAAAAACAAACAGCGGCAAGATTGGAATAAAAGCTTCAAGGAAGGGTAGCAAAATACCAGGTAAAAGACCAAATGACTGATACTTATTAAGCAAGTCCAAAATGTTCTCTAGTGTAAAAAAATGCTCTACTTCATTCAATGCCCAAGCTTCCTCCATCTCTTCTTAACTTTCATCCTTGTTCTTATTTTATCCCATTATAGATTTTCTTGTACAGTTTGTCCTCTTTTAAGAATATAAGCCTGTTTTAATTCTTTTTTAATGGGGTAAAGATTATCAAAATAAAAGGCTTGGTTGCTCTGTTACAGTACAGAACAAATAAATTTTTTTAAAATTATAAATTCTAGTTGTATTTTCGCTTTTTCGTTTATATACTAAAAAAAAGGCGCAGGGGTGATTCTCATTAAAAACGAAAATTCTTACACTGAGATGATGAAGTCGCTAGCCCATTCACGGAGAAACAGAAAGGACGAAAACCTGTTACAGATGTACATTCAAATGGTTATTGATGATTCCCTTTTCAAACGCAAAAAAGAGATTTTGGAAACAGAGATTAATAACGCTTTAGACACAGGTGATCAGCAAACGTTCCACAAGTTAGCCGAGAAATATGCAGCCCTTATGAAAAGCACAACATAACGTATAAAACCCTTCAGTTCTTGAAGGGTTTTTTTATATCTATTTTCAAATAAAAAAGAGGAGAAGCGTAAACGCTTCTCCTCTTTTTTTATGCTTCAGTAAACTGTGATTCCTCTGTTGAGCCTTTTAAAGCTGTTGTTGAAGACGTACCACCTGTAACAACCTGAGATACTTTATCAAAATACCCTGTGCCAACTTCGCGCTGATGTCTTGTTGCACTATAGCCATGTTTTTCACTTGCAAATTCTGCTTGTTGAAGCTCTGAATATGCTCCCATACCGCGCGTTTTATATTTGCGAGCTAGCTCAAACATGCTGTGATTCAAAGAATGGAATCCTGCAAGAGTAACAAATTGGAACTTGTAGCCCATTTTTGCGATTTCACGCTGAAACTCTTCAATTGTTTCTGGATCTAATTTCTTCTTCCAGTTGAAAGATGGCGAACAATTGTAAGCAAGCATCTTACCTGGGAATTCCTCATGTATTGCTTTTGCAAATTTTTCTGCTTGTTCTAAACTTGGTTCAGATGTTTCACACCATACTAAGTCAGCATATGGAGCATATGCTAAGCCCCTAGCAATTGCTTGATCAATGCCTGCTTTTGTGCGATAGAAACCTTCTGGTGTTCTTTCTTCGCTCGCAATAAATTTCTGATCAACAGGGTCAATATCACTCGTAATTAAATCAGCTGCATCTGCATCTGTTCGTGCAATAACAAGCGTTGGTACTCCCATTACATCTGCTGCTAAACGAGCTGATATTAAATTTTTCACAGCTGTTTGAGTTGGAAGGAGTACTTTTCCACCAAGGTGGCCACATTTCTTTTCTGATGAAAGTTGATCTTCAAAATGAACACCTGCTGCTCCAGACTCAATCATTCCTTTCATCAATTCAAAAACATTTAACTGGCCACCAAATCCTGCTTCTGCATCTGCTACGATAGGAGCAAAGTAATCAATTTCCCCTTCTCCTTCAAGATGCTGGATTTGATCTGCACGCTGAAGAGCTTGGTTAATTCTTTTCACAACACTTGGTACACTGTTTGCTGGATATAAACTCTGATCTGGATACATATGTCCTGAAAGGTTTGCATCAGCGGCAACTTGCCAGCCGCTTAAGTAAATAGCTTTCAATCCTGCTTTTACTTGCTGTACAGCTTGATTTCCTGTCAAAGCTCCTAAAGCATTAATAAATTGTTCTTCATGAAGACCTTTCCAAAGCTTTTCGGCTCCGTTCTTTGCAAGCGTATATTCAATATCAATTGATCCTCTAAGCTTAATAACATCTTCTGCTGAATATGGGCGTGTAATACCTTCCCATCTTTTATCGTTTTTCCAGCTTTGTTCTAATTTTTGTACGCGTAAATCTTTCATTTCTCCATCCCCTTATTGATGAATTTTTCATAAAAGCATCGGCGACATTCCAAAACAAAAAGCTGTTCATCTTCTGTTATACTACAGTTTGTATTTACGTTAATTATTATATAACAACAGATTAAAAAACGGAACTACTTTTTTGAAATTTTTTACTGTCTATAGCTTCTTTTATTTTTCAAAATTTATCATACTTATTTGTGTTGTTGAATATATTGCATCCTCTCTAACATTGGAGGATGTGTGTACTGAAAAAACTTCACAAGAGATGGTGGATTAACTTGACTAAGACCTGCTTTTGAAAGCTTTTGAAACGAGCTTACGGCCGCTTCTTTATCTCCAACAAGTTCAATAGCATACTCATCTGCTTTCTTCTCGTGAACTCGTGATACATAGTTTGTTAACGGACTTGCAGCGAAACTAAGCATCGAAATAATGAGAAGCAGTAAAGGAACGGTTGCAAGCGAACCAAGAGAAGAAATCTCTGCTTTCTTCTTATAGCGCACGTATAAACGCCCGATTATTTTGTGTACAAGATACAATCCAACAAGCGATAAAACGAGCGATCCAAGCAACCCGTAATAAACATGCTTCATTGTGTAATGACCCATTTCATGTGCCATAATAAATAAAATTTCATTGTCTGTTAAACGTTCTAGCGTTGTGTCCCATAACACAATTCTTGAGTTAGAGCCAATTCCTGTGACATATGCATTAAGAGCATTTGTTTCCTCAGATTTATCCACCTCATAGACATGGTCTGCTGGAATATTTGCTTTGTCTGCTAATCGGAGAATCTTTTCTTCTAATTGTTTATTTTGAAGTGGAGAAAAATCATCATAAAGAGGAGCAATAACAACAGGTTGAATAAAAGTTAAAAATAATGTAAATGGAATTGATAAAATCCATGTGTAGAACCACCATCGTTTTTTCGTATAACGAATAAGCATATAGATGACGTGAATAATGATAATCATCAGAATATAATTAAACCAAAAATCAATAACTTGTTCTTTGATCCAATCATGCAAAGATTGAACAGAAATTCCGTATTTTAATGACAGTTTATAGCGAACCCATTGTAATGGAGCACTTAGAATAAGTGTTGTAAGTGACAGCCAGAAGAGATAAATAACCGTTTGCATAAAATTGTGTTTACTTATTTTTTTCGCCCAAACATTGAACGTCTTTGACCACCCACACATGAGCAAAAAGAGCAAAATGAGCCATTCATATGGTGCTGATAAAAGTGATAAGAAATTACGGATTGTTGAATATTCCTCGCTTAACAGCAGTTCTTTTGATGTCATAAATGTTTGAGGATCAACGCTTGTTCCTTGTAGCTCACGTGGAATTTCTGCACTTGCTCCATACAGATACCCCCACAGAGCAAGTCCGTAAACAATAAAAAAAAGAAAAACAATAATAAACTTTTTTTTCACAAATATGCTCCTTCCTGTCCAACTTTCTATTATTTAGTTTAAGTTTTTTTTTCTATTTTAGAACTACAACTCCTTTCTGTCTTTTTCCATAAAAAAAGCCTTCACCAAGTGGAGAAGGCTGAAGGGTAGAATTATAAATGAGTTGCTTCCTCTTCTGAAAGCTTCTTTTTTAAAGCTCTTCGCAAAATCTTTCCTGTCGTATTCTTAGGCAGTTCATCTAAAAATACAATATTTCGTGGAACTTTATATGGAGCAAGATGTGTTTTGCAAAACCCTAGAATCTCTTCTTCTGAAACGACCTTTTTCGTTACAACATACGCTTTTACAACTTCGCCATACGTTTCATCTTTTTCCCCTATAGCAGCGGCTTCAACAACAGCTTCATGTTCGTACAATCGTTCTTCAACTTCTCTTGGATAAACATTATATCCACCAACAATAATTAAATCTTTTTTACGATCAACAATATAAATATATCCGTCTTCATCCATACGGGCTAAGTCACCTGTATATAGCCAGCCATCTTTTATAATATGCCTTGTTTCTTCTTCAAGCTTATAATAACCTTTCATGACATTGGGTCCTTTCACAATAAGCTCGCCTATTTCCCCAAATGGTACTTCTTCACCTTGTCCATCTACAACTTTATTTTTCACATTTACAATACTAACTCCCACAGATCCTTCCTTTTGTATGTTGCTCCTAGGAGGGTTAAAACAAGTTACAGGTGAAGCTTCTGAAAGTCCATATCCTTCTCTAATCGATATTTGAAACTTCTCTTCAAATTCACGTAGCAAAGCACCAGGCATTGACGATCCTCCAGAAACACAGAGACGTAGACTTTCTAATGCTTCTCTTGTGCCATTTTCATATTGACAAAGAAAGTTATACATTGTTGGTACTCCTGCAAAGATGGTTGCTTTTTCTGTACTAACATACGAAAAGACTTGAGAGGGACTGAATTTTGGAAGAATCAAAATTGTAGCACCTGCTATAAGTGGTGCATTAATACAAACTGTTAAACAGAAAACATGGAACATTGGTAAAACGGCGATAATACGATCAGACTTCCCTATATTTAAGTATGTGGACGTATCTCTCGCATTGCTGTAGATATTAGTATGGGTGAGCATCGCTCCTTTTGGTTTCCCAGTTGTTCCAGATGTATACAAAATCATTGCTACATCTTCTCCATCGATTGGAACAGGCAGCAATGTACATTCAAGCAGATGCAGAACTTCTGTGAACGTATGTACCTTTCCTTTAAGCCGTTTAGATACATGAAAAGAGTCAGCTTCTGCAAGTTTTTCTGTTGGACAAACAATAATATTCTTCAAGTAAGGTTCTCGCTCTAAGGAGTTCAGTAAACTATCGATTGAAATCACTGTTTTTACATCACTGTCTTGTAAGATATATTGAATTTCACTTTTCGTATAAAGTGGATTAATAGGCACAGCAACAGCCCCTGCCCGAAGTACTCCATATAGTGACACAATAAAATGATATGAATTATTTAAAAGAAGTGCTACATGGTCACCTTTTTGAACTCCAAGCGTTTGAAGGCCTGAAGCAAACTTTGTTGCTTGTTCATCTAACATCTTATACGAAACAATGTAATCTTTATATTTGTAAGCTATTTTCTCACCATCTTCTTGTGCTTTCATCGTTAAATTTCGTAATATGTTCATTTTCTCCCTCCCTTAAAATAAGTATTCTTACCTCTTGGTCTCTCCCCCTGTTATTCATCCCCCACTTTTTTTATTTTATAATTAATTTTCTCAATTTTCAAAATAAAAAAAGCCTAGAAGAAACAAAATGTTTCTTCAGGGCTTTTTAGTACACAAGATCAATAAATTCTTCTTTTGTGACATTTCCAAAATAATGTTTAATATCAACATCATCGAGCGCTTTGGCAACCTCCTGACGCTCATAACGGATCCCTGTGAGCTTCTCTTCAATTTCCTCTACATTTCCAACTCCAAAGAAATCTCCAAAGATTTTACATTGCTCAACTTGTCCTTTTTTCACTTCAAGACGAACATCAATTTGTCCAACGGGAAAACGGTTTGAATGTTGAAGGTTGAACTTTGGTGATTTGCCGTAGTTCCAATCCCAATTTTGGTAACGTTCTTTTGATATTTCGTTAATTTTTTTCCAATCTTCTTCAGTAAGTTCATAGCGCTGTATGTTCTCTTCTCCATCGAAAATATAGTTTAGAATAAGCTGTTTAAATTCTTCCGTTGTTAACTTTTGCTCTAAAAATTCACTGATATTCGCTACTCTGCTTCTAATGGATTTGATTCCTTTTGATTCAATTTTATCTTTTTTCACTTTTAATGCAGAAACAACGTTTTCAATCTCTGAATCTAAAAGAAGCGTACCATGACTAAACATACGCCCTTTTGTTGAGAATTGTGCATTCCCAGAAATCTTTCGTCCCTTGGCAATGATATCATTACGACCGCTAAGCTCTGCATCTACACCTAATTTTTCTAAGGCTTGAATAACAGGCTCTGTAAACTTCTTAAAGTTATGAAAGCTCTCTCCATCATCTTTTGTAATAAAACTAAAGTTTAAGTTTCCTAAATCATGATATACAGCACCGCCACCAGATAAACGACGAACAACGTGTAAGCCTTGTTCCTCCACATATTTAGTATTAATCTCCTCAATTGTGTTCTGGTTTTTCCCGATGATGATAGATGGCTCATTAATGTAAAATAGAAGGTACGTTTCTTCGATATCTAAATGTTTTAAAATGTACTCTTCAATAGCTAAGTTAATTCTTGGATCTGTAATATTGTTATTGTCAATATAAAGCATACAAATATCTTCTCCTTTTATGTATTCCATGTGAATCCGCTATAAGCAAGCTCTACATTTCCTTCAAATACTTCTTGAGCTTCTTCTTTCAAACAGTTAATATCTCCAAAATGAGGGAGATGAGAGAGCAGTAGATGTTTAACGTTCGCTTCTCTTGCGATAAATCCAGCTTCTTCACTTGTCATATGACCAGGACCTTCTCCATTTTGCCCCTTATAAAAGTTACATTCACAAATAAGCAAGTCAGCATTTGTTGAAAAGGGAATAAACTCGTCTTGATAGCTTGAATCAGCTGTAAACACCACTGTTTTTTCTCCCGTTTGAATTTTCATCGCAAAGCATGGAACAGGATGTTTTGTTTTTAAAAACTCAATGTGAAAAGGTCCAATTTTTAATTCTTCTTCTGGATTATATTCTTTTCCAACTGTATCTCCTTCACTTGTTAAAGAATGAAAGCCATCCATATTATAAGTATGTCCATAAATCGGCAATGGATTGCGTTTGTTTCCAAGACTCCCTTGAATCTTTAAGGCATATTGTAAAACACCAACATCTGCAACATGATCATGATGATAGTGTGAAATGATAACAGCATTAAGCTCAAATGGTTCTATGTAGTTTTGAAGCTGTGCTAATGCTCCGCTTCCGCAGTCTACAAGAAGATTAAAGCCATCGTGTTCAAATAAATAAGAAGTTGTTGCTTCTCCTTTAGCAGGATAACCACCCCAATATCCAACTGTTGTTACCTTCATTGCGTTAAAGCCCCCTGTTCATTTTCTGTATTGAAAGGTTACACGGAATAGAAATTTTCCATTCTATTATACCCGAAAAATCATGCTCTACCTATTCAGAAGCTTCTTCATTTACAGGCTAGGCCATTTTATCATTTTTACATATTGTTATAAAACAGTTGACATTTTATTTTCTGTTATAATACAATGATATTAACAAAATTCGTGTTAGGGGGAGTTAAAATGATCGAAAAGATTACTGAATTTTTCAGAAATTTACCACCTAAAAAATGCCGTGATTGTGGAAATGCAATAGAAGAGCAACATGAATGCTATGGAAATACGTGTAATAACTGTTTAAATATCAAATAAAAAAGGAAGGCTTAGAGCCTTCCTTTTTTATTTGATATTTAAGAAATTTGTTGTTTCTGTAGTAGATTAAGCACCTTTTGAACAGCTGCTTCACCTTGATCAATACAGTCTGGCAAACCTAGTCCTTCATAAGAACTGCCTGCTAAAAATAATCCTGGCATTGTATGTTCAAGCTGATCATAAATTGTTTCAATTGTGTTTTTATGGCCAACTGTATATTGGGGCATTGCTCGTTTCCAGCGTGAGACAATAGAAAATTCAGGAAGACCTTCAACATCCATAATTCGATTTAAATCTTCCAGTACAATCCGCACAATTTCTTCATCAGATAAATCTACAACAGCTTCATCACCTGCTTTTCCAACATAGCAACGAAGCAATACTTTACCTTCTGGAGTTGTGTGCGGCCATTTCTTATGTGTCCATGTGCATGCTGTTATAGTATAGTCACCATTTCGAGCTACAACAAACCCTGTTCCATTAATGTCTTGTTTGACAGCTTCTTTTGGAAAAGCCATTGCAACTGTTGCAACGCTTGTGGCAGGCATGTCCTTTAATGGCTGTAAAAGAGAACATTGAGGAAGAAGTGATTGAGCAGCATAGTGAGGTGTTGTCACAATAACGCTATCTGCGATAATTTTATCTCCGTTACTTAATGAAAGATGAAATTTACCATCTGACTCATGCATGGAATCTACTCGGACTCCTTTTTGAACAGCAGTAGGCTCTAAATGTTCTTCGACTGCATCCACAAGAGATTGCAAACCGGTTTTTAATGTTAAGAACTGCCCTTTTGCTTTTCCACCATGGGAAGATGGCTTTTGACGGAGATCTTTGATTTTTTTCATTCCAAAAATAAGGCTTCGGTGCTCTTGCTCTGCATGATAAAACTGAGGAAAAGTCGACATAAGGCTTAGTCGATCAATATCTCCTGCATATATACCAGATAAAAGCGGTTCAATTAAATTTTCCACAACTTCGTTTCCTAAACGACGTCTAAAAAAGTGACCAAGCGACTGATCTCCTTTTTCTTTTGTTTTAGGCAGAATGAAATCTGCTGCAGCTCTTACTTTTCCCATTGGACTGAATAATCCTGTTGTAAGAAATGGAGAAATTTCAGTTGGAATGCCCATTACAGCTCCCTGTGGAATAGGGTGCAGCTTCTCCCTTGCTAAAACGTAAGATTGACCTGTAGAGTTATTTGTAAGTTCTTCTCCAAGACCTACTTCTTTTACAAGTCTTGCTGCACTTTGCTTTCTCGCTAAAAAGGAATCAGGACCTCTTTCAATCGTGAAACCATCTCGCTTCATCGTCTGGATTTTTCCGCCTAGGCGATGACTTGCCTCTATTAAACGATAATCTATCGGTAGTTTTTTATCTTTAATCTCTTTCTGCAAATAATAAGCAGCTGTAATGCCGGTAATTCCGCCACCGATAATTACAACTTTTTGGCGTTTTTCGCTCAATTGTATCATCTGCTTTCTTTTTTATTGTTATTCTATTATTTGTAGTCTAAATTATTTCTAACATATTTGCGAACTTCTGTAACCGGACAGTTATGACAGTTTCGTGACACCCAAAAAGAAACTACGCAAATATATGCGTAGCTCCGTTTGTGGTTTTTAATTATTTTGGTTGCTTTACTTTGTTTAAAACAACTGTTGCTAAGCTATCAATAAACTCATCTTGAGCGTTTGGCATAGCTGGTCTGTAGTATTTCGCACCAATTTCATCTGTCACAACTTTACATTCATAATCATTATCATATAGAACTTCAAGGTGATCCGCTATAAATCCAACAGGAGCATAAACAAAAGATGTATATCCTTTCTCTTCATGAAGCGCCCGAGTTAAATCTTGCACATCTGGTCCAAGCCAAGGATCTGGTGTGTTTCCTTCGCTTTGCCAGCCAATCTCATAGTTTTTAATTCCCGCTTCTGTTACGATGAGATCAGCTGTTCTTCGAAGTTGATCAGGATAAGGATCACCTGCAGCGATAATTTTCTCTGGCAAGCTATGAGCCGAAACAATTAATACAGCTTTTTCTCGTTCTTCCTCGCTCATATTATTGAAAATATTTTTAATGCGTTTCGCCCAATAATTGATGAATTTTGGCTCATCATACCAGCTTTCAACTGGGTGAATTTTAGGTCCTCCTAGTTTTTCTGCTTCTTCTACTGCCCGTCCATTGTAAGATTTCACACTATAACTTGAGTAGTGAGGAGCGAGCACAAGACTGATTGCTTCTTCAATTCCATCTTCATGCATTTTAGCTACTGCATCTTCAACAAAAGGTTCGATATGTTTTAAACCAAGATATGATGTAAACTCAACTTCTTTTTGAATGCTATTTAAATGCTCTTCAAGCTTTTTCGCTTGTTCTTCTGTAATGCGAGCAAGTGGGGAGATTCCACCGATTGCTTTATAGCGATCAGTAAGATCCTGTAGCATTTCAGGAGTTGGTTTTCGTCCTCTGCGAATGTGAGTATAGTAACGTTCAATATCTTCCTCTTTGTATGGCGTTCCGTAAGCCATTACAAGTAAACCCATTTTTTTTGCCATTTTTCTGCACCTCATTAAAACACTATATTTTAAAATAATTATTTTTTAATAATAACTATTATCTATTCTCCCATGAATACGACATAATTTCAAAAGATAAGGTGGCTTTTTTCATTATTTTTGGCTCGAGTACTCATGAATAAACGAAGTTAGTCGCTTAAGCGTATCAGGGTTTACATCTGGGAATACACCGTGTCCTAAATTGAAAATATAGTTTGGCGTTAACATTCCTTGATCTAAGATTTCTTTTACACGCTCTTCAATAACAGGCCATGGAGCAAGTAAAATCGCTGGATCTAAGTTTCCTTGTACTGTTTTATTTACTCCAAGTGCACGAGCTTCGTTAATAGATAAACGCCAGTCTAGACCAACAACATCAAGCGGCAAATCATTCCACTCGTGAACAAGATGACTTGCTCCAACACCAAACATAATAAGTGGAACACCTTCATTTCGTAGCGAACTAAAAATCTTCTCCATTGTTGGTTTAATAAATGTCCGGTAATCTTGGACGTTTAAGGCTCCAACCCATGAGTCAAAAATTTGAATAGCTTTAGCTCCTGCCTTAATCTGTGACTTCACATATGTAATCGTCATATTAGCAAGCTTATCCATTAAAGAAAACCATATCTTTGGTTCGGCATACATCATTGCTTTTGTTTTATTGTAGTTTTTAGAAGGGCCTCCTTCGATCATATAACTTGCTAATGTAAAAGGAGCTCCAGCAAAACCAATAAGCGGAACATCGAGCTGTTCTGTTGTGAGTAACTTAATTGTTTCTAAAACATAAGGAACATCTTCCTCTGGATGAATTTCTCCAAGGTTTTCAACGTCCTGTAAGGCACGAATTGGATTACTAATAACAGGACCAATACCTGTTTTAATATCAACGTCAACACCAATCGATGGAAGCGGTGACATAATATCTTTATAAAGGATTGCAGCGTCTACTCCGTATTGTTCAACAGGCAGTCGTGTGACATATGCACCGAGTTCTGGTTGATGTGTAATTTCAAAGAGAGAGTACTTTTCTTTCAGTTTTCGATATTCAGGCTGTGAACGTCCCGCCTGTCTCATATACCATACAGGAACATGATCTGTTTTTTCCCCTCGACATGCTTTTAAAAATGTTTCATTCATAAATTCCTTCACCTTCCCTATCCATAATCCGGTATGTATATTAGCCTCTTATTCGTAAGAGGCTAATTTTCTTCTCCTTTTGCCACTATACCGATTTTTACAACAGTTGTATACTTAGAAGCTTCAGTTGTCAAAAAGATGTGCGATTCAGGAAGCTTGAAATCCAAAAAGAGACGGAGATACTTTATTTGACTTCTCTCCACGTTCTTTCGTTTGTGTGTTATAAGGAATAACATAGAATGTTGAAGAACTAAAAACATTAGCTCCTTCCACTTCATATTTGCCCTTTCCTTTTACTTTGCCAACAAGCTTTGTTTCGCCTTCTTTTTCTTCATAAATATAGTAAACAACGCGTTTATCTTCTGAAGGAGTCCATTCTAGTGTTAAAGAAAACACGCCTTTATCACCTGTTAAGTCATCGATTTTCTCTAACCGAATCGGATCTTTTAAATCTTTTGTCTTCTTAGGTTTTTTAAATGACTCTTTCGTTTCAATAGAAGATTGCGACAGAATGTCTTTAAAAAGAATGGTTGGCTTTGAGCTTCCTCCTGTTAAATAATGAGAAGAGTTTGTCTTGTCATATCCCATCCACACTGTCCCTGTATACTGTGGCGTATATCCTGCAAACCAAACATCTTTATTGGCTCCCTTGACATTTGGAAAGGTTGTTGTACCTGTTTTTCCTGCAAGAGCTCCTGAGAACGTCCCGGCTGTTGCTGTTCCATCTTCCACAACTGCTTGTAACATTTTTGTCATATACCACGATGTTTGTTTGGAAAATACTCTTTCTTTTTTTACTTTTTCAGTTTTTTTCACCGCTTCTCCGTCTGCTGTTTGAATTTTAGTAATAAAATGAGGCTCAACGTGAACACCTCCATTAGCAAATGTTTGATATGCTGAAGCAATTTGTAGAGGTGTTACTCCCTCTCTTAAACCACCAAGCGCAATAGCGAGACCATTATCTTCAATAGGCATATGGAGTTTCTCTAAATATTCCTTACTTTTGGGGACCCCAAGTTTGTTTAATGTCCACACAGCAGATGTATTAACTGAATCTTTTAATGCATCATACATAGTGATTTTCCCTCGGTACTCTTCATGGGCATTATGTGGTTCATAGCCGTTATATGAAACAACTTCATCTCTTAAAAGTGAATATGGCTTAAATTTTTTCTCTTCAAGAGTAGGTCCATAAACCGCTAACGGCTTAAAAGTAGATCCTGGTTGGCGCTTAATATTGAGACGATTAAGGCCTTTTTGAACATAATCTCTTCCCCCAATAGCAGCGGTGACTCCACCTGTTTTGTTATCAAGAAGGACAAAAGCGCCTTGTACGCTATCATCTGTTCCTGGAAAATAGCTTCCTTCTTGAAACAGTTCATATGCTTTCTTTTGCACGCTCGTATTTAACGGTACTGTAATTTTATAGCCACCTCTTAGAAGTTCTTCATTTGATAAAGAATACCTATCTTTGGCTTCTTCCATCACCATATCAAAATACGTAAAATAGCTAGGCTCTTTTGCACGTGTCACAACATCTGTTCCGAGCGTTTTTCCCTGAAGTCGTACCGTTTCTTTCGCTGATAAATATCCTGACTTCTCCATAAGTCCAAGAACGACATTGCGTCTTTCTAAACTTTTATCAGGATTTAGAATTGGAGAGTATGTTGTTGGTGCTTTAAGCATAGCAGCTAAAACTGCACTTTGATCTGCTGTTAATTCTGAAACGTCTTTATTAAAGTAAACATGTGAAGCTGCTTGCACTCCATATGCTCCTTGTCCTAAGTACACTTGATTTAAATACATTTCTAGAATCTTATCTTTGCTGTAGCGATTTTCGAGATTCATGGCAATAATGGCTTCTTTTCCTTTACGCAAGAATGTTTTTTCATTTGATAGAAACACATTTTTAGCAAGTTGCTGGGTAATGGTGCTTGCCCCTTCCGCTTTTCCTCCTGCTAAAATATTTTTATATACCGCTCGTGAAATCGATTTTAAATCTATTCCATTATGTTCGTAAAAACGAACATCTTCTGTTGCAATAAATGCTTCCTTTACATGGTCTGGAATGTCTTCAATTGGAACAGGATCTCGGTTTTCTACGTATAGTTTCGTAATTTCCTTGCCGTTTTGATCCACAAGTGTTGTGGCAGAATTTAAAACAAGCTTTTTCTCGTCGATAATGTAATCTCCTAAAAGAATAATAATAAAGTAGCCTATAACACCTACTAACAGGAGTCCAACAACGATTCCACCTGCAACAATTCCTTTCTTATACATTATTTTCACCTCTTCTTTGTGCCAAAACCAATTAGGGGGTTCTAAAACACTTCCTTCATGATAATAGAAAGTGTTGGAAATCTCCAGCCATATAAGGTTAACCTTTTTCTTTGCTCCCCAAGAGAAAACATTCTATACTTTTAATATGAGTTTGGAAAAGCTTTCATATGCATAGTTTTGTATTTTTTTCCATAACCAAGCAAACCAATAGGGAGAGATGATTTGATGAAGAAAGTTTATATTACAAATGGAACTGAAAATTATTTAGGTAAACTTGCAAATGAACATCTTCAGGAAAATACGCTTTTACTTGTTTCTCCTGACAATGCTGCTCTTCTTCATGAAACAGAAGGAGACACTTTTTTTAAAGAAGGAAGAAATTACGAAGTACTAGATTCTGTTGGAGAAATTGTCAAAAATGGGTTTGCTGTTTTTAACAACATTCCGGTTACAGAGGAAGGGCGCCCTCTTTTTGAACACCGCTTCAAAAACCGAGCAGGGAAAATTGAGACAGAACCTGGATTTTTAGCTTTACGCGTACTGCGTCCAACAAATAGCGACACATATGTGATTTTTACTCTCTGGGAAGATGAAAAAAGCTTTCTTGATTGGAAAGAATCCAATTCTTTTAAGACTGCTCATAAGAAACGAGGAACATCTGAAGGACTTGATCAGCAAAAACAAGTCTTTCCAAGACCATCTTATATAACATCATTCAGAGTAAAAGAAGCATAAAAGAAGCCTTCCGAATTTTCGGAAGGCTTCTTTTGTAGGTGTTTATCACAAAAATTTCTCTATCACATATGCTATATTACGTTAGGATGTAGGAGGCATAACGATGGATATGGGATTGACGCTTATTCACTGGACATATGTGCTCTTCATTTTTCTTATTATCGGATTTATGATCAAAAGACTTGATACAACCATTTTATGTATTGTAGGAATATTTCTCGTTTCTTTTATTGCTCATCCTTCTTTACCAAACGCTATTAGTAATGTATTTAATAGCTTTATTTACGCCATTACAGAGCTTTTACCTACTATTTTAATTATTTGCATTATTGTTGCGATGAGTAAATCGCTTACTGCAACAGGAATTCACGATACCATGATTTCTCCTTTTGCAAAACTCATCAGAACTCCCTCGCTCGCCTATTGGATCACGGGAATTCTCATGATGAGCATTTCTTACTTTTTCTGGCCCTCTCCTGCTGTTGCCTTAATTGGAGCTATTTTGCTTCCTGTAGCACTTCGAGTTGGTTTACCCGCAATGGGTGTTGCTGTTGCAATGAACCTTTTTGGCCACGGTATTGCCCTTTCAGGTGATTTCGGGATTCAAGCAGCACCAAAACTTACGGGTGATGCTGCAGGTATTCCTGTTCACGAAGTTATCCAAGCAAGTGTTCCACTTGTAATTACCATGGGTGTTGTAACAACTTTTACTGCTTTTTTTCTGCTTAAGCGTGATTTGAAATTAGGGAGGATTTCCGTTGAACCCCCTTCAGCTAATAATGCGCAAACGTACAAACAGCTTCTCTCAAAGAAAACCAATATCATAATGGCCACTATCATTCCACTCCTCTTTATAATGGATATCTTTCTTATGTTTAATCTAAATCTTCAAGGAAGTGATGCGACAGCATTAGTCGGTGGTACTGCACTTTTTATCCTTCTAGCCATTGCCCTTTTGGGTCATAAAAGAAAAGGACTTGAGAAAACCACATCTTATCTTGTTGATGGTTTTCAGTTCGGTTTTAAAGTATTCGGTCCTGTTATTCCAATTGCAGCCTTCTTCTATCTTGGAGATGCTGGATTTACTACGATTGTAGGGAATTACTTACCACAGGACTCCAATGGAATTGTTAATGACCTTGGAGCTGCTCTCTCCGCTTCTGTACCGCTTACGAAAGAAGTTGCAGCAGTTACTTTAACAGCAGTAGGAGCTATTACAGGGCTCGATGGATCTGGATTTTCAGGTATTTCTCTTGTTGGATCTATTGCTAAGATTTTTGCAGCTTCTATTGATGGGAGCATTGCTACTTTGACTGCACTTGGCCAAATAGCTGGAATCTGGGTTGGCGGAGGCACAATCATTCCTTGGGCTCTTATTCCTGCAGCGGCAATTTGTAATGTAAGCCCTTTTGAGCTTGCTCGTCGTAACCTTCTTCCTGTTGGAATTGGCTTAGTTGTGACAACAATTGTTGCAATTATTCTTATGTAAAAAAGATCTAGCATTTATGCTAGATCTTTTCTTCCCTTCCTGAAGGTAGCAAGCGCAAACGATATACATTCATTGCTGTCTCTCCTAAATGTTCGACAAGGCGGTAGTTTACAACAGCTCCAACAACGGCTCCTACTCCTGGAGCAAGTTGGAGTAGTTTGGCTAAATCTAAATAATCTCGATACTCCTGTTGAAAAGTGCGCCAATCAATCTCTTTTTTAGGATTTTCTTCCCACTCTTTAATATTTTGTAAAACACTGTTCTTATGATCATCACGACAAAAAGCAAGATGAAAGATGTGAAGAAGATAAATTCGTTCTTCATATTTTTTAAGATCAAGTCCGTAAAGAAGCGCAATTTGAAACAAGCACTTCATTTTGATGGATAAGAAAAGTGGGAAATCTGCCATTCCTAAAAATATTCCCCCTGCTCCTGTTCCCGCTCCTTCAAGCGACGCTGTTTTTTGATATCGCTTAATTGCTTCTTTTACTTTCTCCTCTCGCTCTTGGAAAGACGCTGGGAGCGGCTCTTTTAACTTTGTTGTATAATCAGAACCTGTCAAAACAGCACTCACCATCTTTTTCATTGCTTCTGTAACAACAAGATGAAAGCGCTCTGGAATTTTATTAGCAATTCCTATTTGTGCTCTTTTAGCCGCTCTTTCAAACATCGAAGGTTTTTTATTCAGTTCATGTTTCCACATTTCTGCCATATAAAGAACGTCTTGTTCATAAGTCATCTTTTTCTCCCCCCTTGTTTACTATACGACTCAAAAGACAGTAAGTAGCACATTACTTTTAAAAAAAGCGCTAAAACAATTGTTTTAGCGCTTTTTTCTCATCTTCGCTCTCACATACTGATACGTGAACAAATAAAACACAATTAGAGAGGAAATAAAAGCAAGTATTCCTGCTAATGGAGTATGAAAAACTCCAAGTAAAACACTTAGTGCAAAAGCTTGCCCAGCAAGAATAACGAAGAAGAAACGCAAAAACGTTGCTTCCTTAACCGTCTCACTAATTGGATAAAGATTTATCCAAATTTTATAGTGATGATGCTTCCATAAAGGCATAAGCTGAATAGCTGTCATATATACAAAAAGGAGAACTGTCACAATATTTCCAAGCGTAAATGGCAAGAAATATAAACAGAAGGCTCCAACAAACGTTAATCGAATGACGAGCCCTAAATAGCCTCCAGCTCTAAGGAAAGTTCGCGCATAAAGATGGTGATACGTTTCATTTTGTTTATAAGGAATAAACTGTACTAAAACATCTAAATAGCGACGACGTTTTGGTTCATCTCCAACATTCGGGATATCTGTAAATGAATTAGCTAGCCTATAAAAAAGCATCATTCGCTTCTCTTCAAGAGAGATCAAACCTTCCCAATAAAAAGGACGCTTTTTTGTATCACTATAAAAGTATACTGTTAAAACGAGCAAAATGAAGAATGTAGCAATCCAAAAAAGCGGATGGGCGTCAACAAACAAAAAGTAAGAGACTAAAGCATTCAAAATATAGCGGAACACTATGCTATAGACATGAATCCCTTTCTCTGGATAGCGTGAAATAGCCCATGCCATAAATAAATTAAGGCCTTTCACAACCGTGAGAATAAACAAAATAAACAGCACGTTTTTAAATGTATTGTTTCCCATTGCCAAGTAAAGAGGAGCAAGCACTCCGACAACAATTAATAAAACGTAAAACTGAATCATATATGTTAACCAAAAAGAATTTCTTATATATGACGAAAGCCGCTTTTCCATCGGTAACAAGAATACTAAATCTCCATGTTTAAAAAACGTATATACTGTGCCTCTTGTTAAAAAGAAAGCAACAACAATTGCAATAAACGGGGCTCCATTAAAATTTTCTGGCAAACCTTCAAGAAATTGCTGATAGTAGTAAGCTCCAATCAAAATAAAAAAGATTAAAATATACTTTAAATGATCGTTTAAAATATAGCGTCCATAGCGCCGAATTTCTTTAGCATTTTCTTTGAATCTTTGTCTCCATAGCGCATTTATGTCATTCATAGCCATCTTCCTTCGTAAGCGCTACGTAAATTTCATCAAGGCTTGCCTTTGGCATGCTAAATTGCATTCTAAGCTCTTCGATTGTTCCTGATGCGTGTACTTTTCCATTATGTAAAATAATAAAACGATCACAATACTTTTCAGCAGTTGCTAAGATATGGGTTGACATTAAAATAGCTGCCCCTTGGTCTTTCATTTCCACCATTAAATCTAAGAGGGATTGAATACCAAGTGGATCAAGCCCCAAGAAAGGCTCATCAATAATATAAAGTGAAGGCTGCACTAAGAAAGCGCACATGATCATAACCTTTTGCTTCATTCCTTTTGAGAAATGAGCCGGAAACCACTTTAGTTTTTTGTCCATACGGAACTCTTTTAATAAAACTGGCAAGCGCTTTTCATATGTATTTTCATCGATGTTATAAGCCATAGCTGTTAAACGTAGATGTTCTTCTAGCGTTAACTCTTCATATAAAACAGGTGTCTCAGGGATAAAGGTAAACTGTGATCTGTATGTTTCCATATCCTGTTTTAATGTTTTTCCATTAATAGAAATCGTTCCTTCACGCGGCTCCATTGTACCAATCACATGTTTGATTGTTGTACTTTTCCCAGCTCCGTTTAATCCGATTAATCCAACGAGCTCTCCCTTTTTCACCTCAAAAGAAATATCCTTTAATACAGGATTCCTCGTATATCCTCCTGTTACATTCGAAAGTTTTAACAGTGCAGTCATAATTAGACTCGCTCCCTTCCCTAAACAGTATAGCTCATACTTTCTTCTTTATAGTATCAAATTTTACTCTTTTGCACATTTCATCTCCCTTTTTGAAAAAAAAAAGAATGGATTGCATATATTTTTTTAAACTGCACATTCTATATAACGAGGAAGGGAAACAAACAGTTTTTTCATCACACTGGTGAATGAGGTGTTTATCAAGGACAATTTACTTGTTCTATAAGGTATTTAAAGATACGGATATAAAACAAGGGGATGGTCGTGATGGAGCATAATCGTTAAGATTAACACATGAACAAGATAACCGTATATAGAAACAGAATCCATGATTCTAACTTATATACACATTTATTTTGTAAATGAGGTGTTTATCAAGGGCCAGGTAAGAAATTAACCTACGTTAAAAAGAACTTGCTAAATGAGGTGTTTGTGAACGACAAGTACCGGATTACCAAGTAGCTTGTATCCCTAAGAATTTGACGTATTAAAACCTTTTCCTTCTTCAAAAGTGGCAGGACCTTCAACCGTTGGTCCTGCCCTTTGTTTTTTTCTCTTTTTGACTTTCTTATGATAAAATAATCGTATAAAACAGTCAGAAAGGTGTTGTTTAGGAATGAAGCATGATGATCAATGTATCTTCTGTAAAATTATCAACGGAGACATTCCAAGTGCGAAAGTATTCGAAAATGAACATGTTTATGCTTTTTTAGATCTTAGTCAAGTAACAAAGGGACATACGCTTGTTATTCCAAAAGTACATACAAGAAATATCTTTGACTTAACACCTGAAGTGGCATCAAACCTATTTGAAGCAGTCCCTAGTATTGCTACAGGTATTAAAGAAGCTTTTTCAGCAGAAGGTCTCAATGTTTTAAATAACAATGAAGAAATTGCAGGACAAACCGTTTTCCATTATCATCTCCACCTTATTCCTCGCTATGGCAAAGGAGACGGTTTTGGAGCGGTATGGAAGACACATAGCGAAAAATACTCTAATGAAGATTTACAAGAAATCTCTCAAAACATTGCGGATAAAATCAATTTGTGACTCAATACCCGAATTATTTGATTAACAAAGTCAATATAGTTCGGGTATTTTTTATTTGAAATAATTATTAGAATTGTCCTCCATCTTCATCAAATTGTGATAAGATGAAATTATTATTTTTCATAAAGGAGAGTTTACTTATGGTACGCGCACACAATTTTAATGCTGGTCCATCTGCTTTACCGCTTGATGTATTAAAGAAAGCTCAAGAAGAATTAATTGATTTTAAAGGAACAGGCATGTCTGTTATGGAACTTTCCCACCGAAGCAAAGAGTTTGAAGACGTTCTAGCAGATGCAAAAGATCGCCTAAAGAAATTAATGGAAATCCCAGATACACATGAAATCCTCTTCCTACAAGGCGGAGCAAGCTTACAATTTTCTATGCTTCCTATGAACTTCCTTCAAGAAGGAAAAGTTGGAGCTTATGTTGTGACAGGCTCATGGTCTAAAAAGGCTCTTAAAGAAGCTAAAAACTTCGGAGAAACAGTCGTAGTTGCTTCAACAGAAGATGATTCTTTCACACATATTCCAGAAGTAAGTGTAAACACGTTGCCTGAAAATACAGGGTATCTTCATATTACAACGAACAATACAATCTATGGTACACAGTGGCAGGATTTCCCTGACTTTGGAGATGTTCCTGTTTTTGCTGATATGTCAAGCGACATCCTGTCAAAGAAAGTTGACGTATCTAAATTCGCTGTTATTTATGGAGGAGCTCAGAAAAACCTTGGTCCTTCTGGTGTAACAATTGTAATCTTACGCAAAGATCTTCTCAATCAGCAAAATAGAGGACTTCCAACAATGCTTGATTATACAACACACATTAAAGCCAATTCTTTATTCAATACACCGCCAACGTTCGGTATTTATATGCTTTCTCTTGTACTAGAATGGGTTGAGCAAAACGGCGGTGTTGAAGGCATCCAAAAAAGGAACGAAGAAAAAGCTGCTCTTCTTTACGATTTAATGGATGAGTTTCCTGAGTTTTATACACCTCATGCACGAAAAGACAGCCGCTCCCTTATGAATGTAACGTTCACAATGCCTAATGAAGAATTAACAAAAGACTTCCTTCAAAAAGCAAAAGCAGAAGGATTCATTGGACTAAATGGACATCGCTCTATTGGCGGATGTCGCGCTTCTATTTATAATGCAGTACCAATTGAAACATGCCAAGCATTAGCCCAATTTATGAAGTCTTATCGTGAAGCACACCTTCAATCAGTAAAATAGTTCCTTTTATTGTAACCTTGCACGTTTTTGTTATAATAAAAGATAGTTAGGTACTTAGTTTAGAAGCTTTAGAGTTGAGTAGAGGAGAGATGAGAAATGAATACAAAAGTATTAGTATCACTAGCTTTATTAGTCGGGATGGGTGCTGTACTGCATGCCATTATTCCCCCTATTTTTTTAGGTATGAAACCTGACATGATGTTAACAATGATGTTTTTAGGCATTATGCTTTTTCCACAAGCAAGAAATGTTCTTGTTCTTGCAATTGCTACGGGAGCAATCGCAGCTTTAACAACTTCGTTTCCAAATGGGCAGGTTGCAAACATGATTGACAAACCTTTAACAGCATTCTTATTTTTAGGATTATTTTTAGCTGTTCGTCACTACAAACAGTCTGTCGTATCAACAGCCGTTTTAACAGCTATTGGAACAATTGTTTCAGGAATGATTTTCCTAGCAGCTGCTCTTGCACTAGGATCTTTCTCAGCAGCACAGTTCTTTGGGCTTGTAGCAGCCGTTGTACTACCTGCAACAGCTGTTAATACGTTTGCAATGATTGTAATTTATCCAATTGTGCAAACCATTGTTAAACGCTCTAAGATTACTTCTCAGATGTCTTAATGAAAAGAGCCTAGGTTTTATAAAACCTGGGCTCTTTTTAAACCAGTAAATGTTTAAACAGACTTATTTAGGTTACATAATATAGTAAGAGTGCCAGCAGGAAAACTGTAAATGCTGTTCCTCCCTCAACAATAACTCGTTTTCTAAGAACTCGTTTGGGAGGATATGAAGCTGATTTCTTCAGATCCATAAACCTCTTTCCTGTAATGGCGAACAAAAGAAAACTTGTTAAGAATAAACAAAAGATTATCCATGCCATGCTCCTACTTCCCTTCACTACAACTCGTTTATTCTAAAGGTATGCAAGGCATGTTTCTCTTATGTTGAACAAGGATAAGGAGCGTGTAAAAATGAAAAAAGCAGCATCATTTTCGTTAGGAATTTTATTTGGAAGTGTCACAGCAGGAACAATTGCGTTATTAACAACTCCATGTTCAAGTAAAGACATGAAGCTGCGTGTAGCAGATTCTCGTGACACGCTTAAAGTTCAGCTGAAAGACATTAAGGAAAATGCTTTAAATGTAAAAAATGCGATTCAAAATGTTGTAAAAGAAAGCAAAGAAACGTTTTCACAGCTTGTGCCTGAAGCAAAAGCATCGATTACAAATTTTCAGGAAGATATTGCCCCACATCAGCGATCAATTCAGAACCACCTAGCTGAAATTGAGCAAAATATAAAAGGCTTAGAAGATAAACTCGGAAATCAACAAAAAAAGGAAACACAAAGCAGTTAACTATCTTTTTATGACAAGCTAACAAGCTTGTCATTTTTTTATCCATTGCTTAGAAAAGTTTTCTCAACATATTGTAATAAGGAATGAATATTCATTTAATGTCATGAATATTCATTCCTTGTTTACGCTTACATCCCTTCTTCCTATAGAGGTCATACCTCTCTAAAGCAATTTTAACTCCTTTTTTTAAAAAATTTTGTTTTTTTGCAAATTTATATCTTTATAATTTATTATTTTATTGGCATAATAGAATATAAATAAAAAGTTGATTGAAAAGTGGGTGGAGAGATGAAATTACAAAATGAGAAAGAATTCACAATGAAGGAAGCTTTAGTGTTCAGCCAACGCATGGCACAGCTTAGCAAAGCTCTATGGAAAGCGGTCGAAAAAGATTGGCAGCAATGGATCAAACCGTATGATTTGAACATTAACGAGCATCATATCCTGTGGATTGCATACAATCTTAAAGGTGCTTCAATCTCAGAGATTGCTAAGTTTGGCGTTATGCATGTATCAACTGCATTTAACTTTTCAAAGAAGTTAGAAGAAAGAGGATTACTTCAATTTTCTAAAAGAGAAAATGATAAAAGAAATACGTATATTGAGTTAACAGATGAAGGAAACGGCATTTTAACAAATTTAATGGAAAACTATAACCCGACTGAAAGTACTCTTTTCCAAGGTGCTCTTCCCCTTCAAGAATGTTACGGAAAATTCCCTGAATTTATTGAACTTATGACAATCGTACGTAAAGTGTATGGAGATGACTTCATGGAAATTTTTGAACACTCTTTCCATAACATTGATGAAGAAATGGACGAAGAAGATGGAAAGTTAAGAAAAAAAGAAAATATTGTTGAAATCGAAAAAGCGGTTGTTCAATAGACCCTTCTAACTAAGCTTGCTAGTTTGTCCATAAGACCAGGATACAGCTTTTGTTGTTGTAAAGCATAAATTGTCTCATGTGGATTTAATTTATAAGGTAGTTGTCCGACGAACTGTGTGAGCAAAGGAACGAAGTCAATAAGTCCTTGTTTCTTTTGCTCCTCATATTTCTTAGCAAGCTCTTCACAAATTGAATAAACTTCCGCAAGTTCTTTCTTATTGAGATTTTTGCTTATCACAAGCTTATAAAACGGCTGTGATTCAAGATCCGTTACTTTTAACAATAGTTCTAAATATAACTCCAAACGTTCAAGACGATTTTCCAAAGATTCCATACCCCTGCTCCTTTGACAAATTGAGACGAATGTAAAGCTAACTCCGTTTATTTTATACCTTTATTTTACAGCATTCCTTTTAATCTTCAAACGCTTTATGGACCAGCTAACTTACGATTTATGTGCTCCCTTTTATAGTAAAGGATTTAACTGTTCAAGACAATTCTAAAGAGGGTATATTACAAAGATATCCTAGTTTTGTAATCTGATAACTTTTGTAAACTCCTTAACAGTGTTAAGATAGAAAAGGATGATTATACGGCTATCATATATAAAAAAAGCTTTACGAACAATGCTATTAGTTTTAATATAGGCTTTTAACTTTGGTTTGGGGGAATGTTTGAAAATGGGTACGATTTTTATCGTTTTCGCAGTGATTATCTTATTCTACATTAATGCGCTCACGAACTCGCTCTGTATTCAAAAAGAAATTCCAGCAGAGCGTCAGCCTAAAGTGTTTCGCTTCATTAATGTGATGATCACTATTCTACTTGTCTCGTCATATGTTGAACTGTTGTACACATAGTTTACAAGAAAAAACGCATAAAAGAAGGTGCACAAATGCAGCTCCTTTTATGCGTTTTTTCTTCTTTTAAGAAACGTCCTCTCGAATAAGAGAGGACAAATGATTGTATTACATCATAATATTTTAGAACCAAGCAGCACCAACGATGATTAAAAGGATGAACAATACTACAATTAACGCAAAACCACTTCCATATGCGTTACCCATAACAGCACCTCCTTTGCTTGCTAATACTGTATTCTATGCATGAAGAAAAAAAGCGGGATGGGCATTTTAGCTATTTTCACACATTTTATCCAATAAACTCAACCTCCAAAAAATGGATATCTTTACAAAAGATTTCACTTTTTCTTTTCTTTTTTATTTTCTTTCGATACAATGAGAAAATGGATATATATTTTGGACATACTGTAAATAAAATCAAAAAGTAGGAGTGTATAATTTTATGAAGAAAAGTTTTGTTGCGCTCACAGCAGCAGCCACAATTTTAGGATTAGCAGCATGTAGCAACGACGGAAACTCCGCAGACTCCAAAACAATTGTTGAAACAGATGCTGGCAATATAACACAAAACGATCTTTATGAAATGATGAAAGATCAAGTTGGAGATCAAGCAATCCGCGAACTTGTCGATGAAAAAGTACTAAGTTCAAAATTCAAAGTGTCGAAAAAAGAAATTGACAATGAAATTGAGACGTTAAAAGATTCGTATGGTGCTCAATCAGTTGAAACAGCTATGTCTGAAAATGGTGAGAAGACATTTAGAAATGCGGTCAAAATTAATTTACTACGTAAGAAAGCTGCAACAGCAGACATTAAAGTATCAGATAAGGAACTAAAAGAAGCTTATAAAGCGAAAAAGCCTGAGCTTAAGGCAAGTCATATCCTTGTCAAAGATGAAAAAACAGCACAAGAAGTAGAGAAGAAACTAAAAGATGGAGAAGATTTTGCTAAGCTTGCAAAAGAATATTCTCAAGATGGTTCTGCTCAAAGTGGCGGTGATCTAGGCTACTTTAAGTCAGGACAGATGGTAGCTGAATTTGAAGAAGCAGCCCAAAAATTAAAAGTGGGCGAAATTAGTGATCCTGTAAAAACTCAATATGGCTACCACATTATTAAATTGACCGATAAAAAAGAAGTGCCTTCTTTCGATAAAATGAAAGATGAACTTGAACAAGAGGTTAAACTTTCTAAAATCGATGAAAGTGATATGGAAAATGCCGTTAATAAAATTCTAAAAGAAGAAAATGTCGAAGTGAAAGACAAAGATTTAAAAGATGCCATTAATCTAGAAGACAGCTCTTCTAAAGAAAGTGAAAAATAATATTTTATCTACAAAAAAGGATGAGCATAATTGCTCATCCTTTTTAGCTTGATGATGAAATTGTTTTTCTTCTTTCTTTTTCTTCCTTCAATCTTTCCATATATGCTTCACCTTCTTGAGCAATAAATCCTTGCTCTTGTTCGTGATCTTTTCGAGCTGCTCTTATTGCCATAAAGCCACTAAAGAAAATACCAGCTACAACAATATAAATCCAAAATGGTAATGAGATCATCTTATCCCTCCTGCCCTGTTTAGCAGTTCTTTTTCTAAAATCTCTGCTACTAGTCATATATGTACTATTGTCCATAAATATGACAAAGGAGGATTAGTTTTAAGATGAAAAAGGTTTATAATAATTACCAATTGGATGTATTTTATGTATCTCTCCTTCTTGCTTATCATGCAAACCATGAATAATCATATTAATCCGGCTATCCATCATATCAATTTGGTGAATAATTTCTGCTTCTAACGTATGTGCTAGAACAGGTGAACCATATTCAAGCTTGCCGTGGTGAGCCAATACTACGTGTTGAAGTTCAATTACTTTTTGAGCATCTTCTTTTGTGATTTCTCCTTGAGCCTTTAACTCCTGTAGCTTACGATCAATCAAGATGGCTACAATTGTAATGTGACCAAGGAAGTTACCTGTTAAAGTATACTGCGGAGCAACAGCATCTGAAAGTTCAACAACTTTTCCTAAATCATGAAGCGCAATGCCGGCATATAAAATATCTTTATCTACTTGTGGATATTGTGAGGCAATGCTTTTTCCAAGACGAAGCATTGAAACAGTGTGATAAAGAAGGCCTCCAACAAAACTATGATGAAGAGACGTTGCAGCTGGAAAGTTAAGAAAGCGCTGTTTATTTTCTTCATAAAGATCTGTACAAAGCGTTCGGATCACAGGATGATGGATTTCTGCTAAAAATGCTTCATATTCATTTTGTAGATCTTCCAATGATTCAGGAGCTGTTTCAATAAATTCTCCTATGTTTACTTCCGTCTCTTCTGCTTTTCTGAAATTCGTAATCGCCATCTGTAAATTCCCTCTAAATTCAGAGACGCTTCCTTTTACATAGACCATTTTCCCTGGTACAAATAGTGCTTTAAGATCTTCAATACTTTTCCCTGCAAACTTATTTTCCCAGAGCTTGCAGTCCATCGTTTTCGTTTTTTGCGTAAGCGTAATATTAAAATAAGGCGAACCATTTGAACTTGTGGCGTCCCAAGCATTTTTTACAAGTGCATAGCCCTCAAATCCTTTTGTTGATTTATCAATATCCAATAAGCGAGATGTTTGCATAATATTCCCCTTCTTTCTTTATTCTTTTCCCTTCACTTCTACTATAATCGAAACTGGTAACGAATAGAAATCTTCTTTCATTTTAGCATTGTTCCTCTAAACTTTCATGTTGAATAAAAATTTTCTACAATAATAATAAAGCTTTTTTTAAAAATAAAAATAAGCAACTTTTTCATTTCTCTCTTATTTCAAGTAGTTTACCAACACCGTCATACCGGGAAGTAAAAATACATACATAAGAAAAAAGGAGGAATGTTATGAAAGCCTATACACTAACCGTTTATGAATCTTCTGGTGAGAAGCTTCTTGATGAAACCTTTGAAGCAGAAAATGAAAAAGAAGCGAAGAAAATAGGGGCCCTACGTCTTCAAGACTTGAACTATGAGCATAAAACATACCGATGTGTTTCATCTCTTGGTAAACTTGTGCTATTTAATCGCTAAAAAAGTCCCTTATATAAAGAAGGGACTTTTCTTACTTTCTATCAAAGAGTTCGTGAAGCAAACGAATTTTTTCATCTGTATAATGCTCATAGCTGTCATTATATGATTTTGGATCTTTTGGGTTTGCAAACCTTGTAATTTTCCCTGTAGTAGGATCAACAAGTTTACTTGATGCCCCACAGCCAAGGCCGATAATAGACTGCTGTTCTTCCATGATCATAATATTATAAATGCTTTCCTGTCCTTTAAATGCATAGCCTACGTTTTCTAAATTTCCTAAAATATTTTTTTGACGATAAAGGTAATATGGTTCATATCCATTTTCGTTTGTCCAGTTTTCTGCCATTTTCATCATCTCAGTAATTTCATCTCGATCAGCTACTCTATAGCGCTGCTTGTTCTTGGTCATTTCAGAAGCTCTTTTAAACGATAGTGTATGAACTGTAAGAGATTCAGGTAAAAGCTTGTTAGTTTCCTCAAGTGTATGTTGAAACTCTGCTGTACCTTCTCCAGGAAGCCCAATAATTAAATCCATGTTGATATTTTTCATTCCTAATGAGCGAGCAAGGTGAAACTTATCAATTGTCTCTTCTACTGTATGATGACGTCCAATTGCTTTCAACGTCTCTTGTGTATATGACTGTGGATTAATACTAATTCGATCAATATTCCATTTATTTAACACATCAAGCTTATCTTCTGAAATAGTATCAGGTCTTCCCGCTTCAACAGTTACTTCACGAACGGATTTTAAGTTGGGAAATGCTTCGTACATTTCTTCATAAAGCATGTCCATTTCACGAGCGGTAATACTCGTTGGTGTCCCTCCACCATAATAAATGGTTGTAATGGGAATATTCTGTTCTGTAAGCCATGCGCCCACTTTTCTCATCTCATAATGAAGACCACCTAAAAATGAATCAACAGATCCTTGACGGCCGTTAATCGCATATGCCGGAAACGTACAGTAGGCACACTTTGTTGGGCAAAACGGAATACCGATATAAATGCTTACTTCCTTTTTTAATTCATATAAATCAGGCACAATAGAAAGCTGGCGATCAACAATACGTTGCATAAGCTGAATTTTTTCATCTGTGATGAGGTAGTCTCGTCTCAACTCTTCATGTGCCTGTTCTTTTGTCATCCCTTCTCGAAGCTTGTTATGTAAAAGTTTTGTTGGACGAATCCCTGTTAGAATTCCCCACGGCTGTTCAATTTCTGTAACATGCTGCAAAAGCATTAAATATACGTAAGAAACAGTTCGTTTTACAATTTTAAAACGCTCTTTTTCGCTTTCTTCTTCAAATTTATTTTCAAAAGAAGCAGAAAAAGCTTTTTCATTTCTACTTTCAGAAATTGTTCCTTCTACGCTCACTTTGTCATCTGTTTTAATGGCAAAAAGAATCTTGTACTCAGCTTCTTTTTCTTCTTCAAATGTTACAAAACTTTCTTCGAAAAACAAGTCGCTAATAAGTTGCATAGGACGCACAAAACGCTCATCATCAAGGCCTTTAATTAAAATATTCAAAGTAATCACCTTTCATTATAGATAGAAAAAAGTGGTACAATATGCACCACTTCTGCTCTCTTTATTAAGCTTCTTTCAGTTTAGCGAAAGAGCTATGAAAGGTCAATGCTTATCAAGAGAAGCAATTTTCTCTAGATAGCCAATACGGGGTTGCTTACGGAACAATTCTTTTACCATGTAAGCAACTCCATTCTCATTATTTGAACGCGTTATCCACCCTGCAGCTTTTTTTACTTTATCTGGTGCATTCCCCATTGCTACTCCAAGGCCAACAGACTCTACAAGACCAAGATCATCATAGCAGTTTCCAATTGCTACAACTTCTTCGAGTGAGATACCTAGCTGTGTTGCAACATAATAGACCCCATGTTCTTTTGAAGTCCCTTTCTCAACTATATATACTCGAGGCTCATTTGGATAGGAAATCCATTCAATATCAAAAGCCGACGCAATCGTACGCTCTGCCTGTTCCTTTTCATACTGACTTTGAAAATAAAGCTCGATTTTAGGTGCAGAAACTGGATTGTCTCGAAGTGTTTCTCCTAGTGATTCCACAAATTGAATAGGATAAAAAAGTGGTTCATTACTTTTTAATACAGCCTTTGCCATCACTTGATTGTGAATTTTCACTCTGTTTCCGAGTGAAAATTTCTCATGTAAAATTCTCGTATGGCAATCAAAGTTTTCAAGCACTTGAACAAGGTTAAACGTTTTATTTTCGGATATTCTACGCTCATATGTTGGTTTATCGACATTTGAAGCAATGAATGCTCCACTGTGAGTTATGAGTTGATTTTTATGAAGACGCAATGTTTTAGCGATTTTTTTAGCGGATGAAAAATGACGATTTGTCACAACTGTTACGTAGACTCCTTTATCCTTAACATAATCAATAGCTTCTTTAGTTTCCTTTGTCAAACGTCCTTGATTGTTCAAAATCGTTCCATCAATATTCAATGCTAATAAGCGATACATCACTACATCTCCTTCTTTCCTCGGTGTCTGCTTGCTGACTGATTAGTAATGAATATGATGTATATGGCGTGTTTATGCTTCATAAGAAAAGAGGAGCCGCTTCTGCGACTCCTCTTTTATATTATTGAACAGAATTTGAATCTTCTGGATTACCATAAAGCTCTTCAAGTGGCTTCATAATAACTTTGTTTAGCTCTTGAACAAGAACGCTCATGCGTTGTTCTGCTTCCATTAATTTTGAAATTGCTTCATGCTGTTGAATGATTGCAACAGTTTGCTGAGCTTTTTGAACTTCTTCTTCAGAAATTTCTTGGCCAGTCATTTGCTTTTGTTGCAATTCAAGTTGCATGTTGCGGAAGTTATCGAAAAGACGTTTTGCTGATTCGTCTGCGTTCACTTCATCATATAATTTTTTTAGGTTTTTGTAATCGTCACTCTCACGTACTGCTTTTTCCAATTCGTACGCTACATCGTATACATTAGTCATAAAAAAATCCTCCTACCTTAGTTTAGGCTTTCGTTTACCTTCTCTACTATAACAAACTATTGTATACATTTCAGCCTTTGAGGTTTTTTTCCCCCTAAACAGTGAAAGCAAGAAAGGAAATTGCTCCTTTTTCCTTTCTTCTTCTCACCGACAGTTTGTTTTATTCATACGATATATCAACATTCGCCTAATTTCTTTTTAAATGAGGATTGACAATGAAACCAATAACTGTAGCGATTCAATTATCATCAACAAAAGAGCTTCAAGATACGGTTTGGATACCAAGCCATATTGCACAACAACAGCAGCTATCTAACTATACAAACGTTTACGTAGGAAAGCAGAAAGCAAAAGCACAGGTGGCTGTTTTTGAAAGCAAAGAAGATACGGTCTATTTCTCTTCTTCCCTTTTTACAATGCTTCGTTTGCCAATTAATTCTCTCTCTCTTCAAATAAAAATTATCAATGAAGAGATTTTCTTTGGTCCTGTTATTACAGTTGTGACCAACCTATCAAAGGAAGGAGCTATTCCGCCTTCTCTATCTGACTTTTGTAAAGAAATGCACGACTATTGCTGTGAAATAGGTGGGTTGTTTTTTGTAACTACGTTGAAACATTGGCACAGTCAAGAATGCTTTGGATATGTAATGAAAGATGAAGATTTTGAATATGACCATGTTCCCCTTCCAAACGTTATACACAATAGAGTTCATAGTCGAAAAAAAGAAAATGGCGCAACGTTTAAAAAATTTGAAGAAGACATCTTATCCCTAGGCATTCCTTTTTTCAATCAGCGCTTTCTTGACAAATGGTTTGTACACGAGCATTTATCACAATATGAACATTTAACGCCTTTCCTTCCTATGACTTATTATCTTAAAGATAAAGAGGATTTGATGAACGCTCTTAGTGCTCATCGATCTCTATTTTTAAAACCTATTAATGGAAGTCAAGGGAAGAAGATTTTTAAAGTACAAGAAAGAAGCGGCACATACCTTGTTGATTGTGCTGAAACAGGTGAAAGAAAAATATATGATAATTTCACTAAGTTATATAAAAATTTATATCCAAAATTCAAAAAAAGAAACTATTTACTTCAAGAAACGCTTTCATTAAAAGAGCTTGATAACCGACCATTTGACTTTCGAATTTTGTGTCATAGAAAACAAGAAGATAAATGGGGCATCACTTCAATGGTAGCTCGTGTTTCTAAAAAAAGCAGCTTCGTTTCCAACCTTTCACAGGGCGGAGATCTTATGCCGATTAAAGACCTTTTACAAACCTTTTATTCTCACCATGAAATAAAACATCTGCTTGAGCTTCTACGCGAACTTTCACTTGAAATTTGTCACTGCCTCTGCGCTCAAAATGAAGGGTTGTATGGAGAATTCGGTCTTGATTTAGCACTTGATGAAGATGGATCGCTTTGGCTTATTGAAGTAAACACAAAGCCTTCGAAGCGCTTTTTTCTAACCGAAAACGGGCACACAAGACCATCTACAAAAGCACTTGTGCGCTACTGCTTCAGGTTAAGCGGTTTTTAGTAAAAGGAGTGAAGACGATGACTTCATTAGGTTTTATCACATTATCTCTTCAACAAGAAAAAGACTACGCCTATAAGCTTGCTAAACGTGCTCACCTTCACAACATCACCTTTTATCGCTTTACGCCTGACAGCTATTCGATAGAAGACAAGAATGTTCATGGGCTTCGATATGACAATTTAGAACAGGATTTTGTTGAAGACGTATTCCCTATCCCCTCTTATCTTTATGACAGATGCTTTTATAAAAATGACAGAAGTTCAATGAGAGCTAAACGAAACATGAGAGTGCTAAAAAATCAACATGATATATTACTTCTTGGCTATGGTCTCCCAAATAAAAAGGAGGTTTTCAGCGCTTTACAGCAGCATCAAAGCCTCTCTTTTTATATTCCATATACAACCTTCCCCAACACACCGGCTGATGTATATGAGAGATTGAAAACGGACCGAGAGATTGTGTTAAAACCGCTTTGTGGAAGCGGCGGAAGAGGGATTTTGTTTATCACACTCAAAGAGAAAATTCACGTTTATACACAACATAGTGGCAAAGTGAACGTGCATTCTTTTTCAGCACATGACGAGTTTATAAGTTGGCTATACAGAAAACTTCTTACAGAAAGTTATCTTATTCAACCATACCTCAATATGCAATGGAGCGGTTCACCATCTGATATACGCCTTCTCGTACAGAAAAAGAACGAGGCCTGGATTGAGAGTGTGAGAGCTATTCGAAAAGGAAAAAAAGGAACGCTGTTAACAAACTTAAGCCAAGGTGGAAAGATTTCGTCTTTCATCGACAGCCTCTACCTTTATGATCATAAAACTAGACTATGTGTGCAAAAAGCATTAGAAGATATTGTGGAAACTTTGCCTAAGACGCTTGATTATGCTTTTGGCCCTCTTTTTGAACTTGGAATTGATATTGCATTTACAAAAGATGGTCACCTTTTTGTAATTGATATAAATTCAAAACCAGGCAGAAAAATTTCTTCAATTTTAACAGAAAAAGAACTTGAGCAAATTTATGATAGACCATTTGCTTATATTCGCTTTCTAGAACAGAGAAAAGGAGTTGAGCAGCGTGCCTGAAAAAGTAGACATTCATCTTACAACAGCTTCCTCACAAATCGTGTATGCTCCTATACGTTTTAAAAAGAACAATATTAAAAGAATTGCATACGGAACAAAAATGGTATCATGTCAAATTCGTTTTCATGAAAAACCTACTTTATTAATTTCACAAGATCTTGCAACAGCTTTGTCCTTTCCGAAATCAAAAGTAACGCTTCATCTTTTTGTGAAAGATCATGTTCTATATATCGGTCCTCTCGTCGGTATTTTCACAGCTGGATTCACCTCTTCTATGCTTCGTCCAGTTGCTCAACGTTCATTATTTTTTGCCAAACTCTTAACAAGTGCAAAGGAAAAAGGGTGTTCTGCTTTCATTTTTCGCCATTCTGATTTAGACTTCACCGAAGGAACTGTAACAGGATACTTCTATGGTAGAAACGGGTGGATTAAACATAAAGTTCCATTTCCAAATGTTATATATGATCGCCTTCCAAATCGTAAACTTGAAAAAGACAATACACTTCTTAAAGTAAAAGAAAAACTTCAAAAAGAATATGATATTCCTTGGTTTAATCCGACCTTTTTTAACAAATGGGATACGTATCAATCGCTAGGAAAATTAGAGAGTCGATGGCTCTTGCCAACAAGGCTCTTTTCAACCTCTTCTGATCTAAAAGTAATGCTTAGCTCTTATGGCCATGTATATGTAAAACCTATTCATGGCAGCTTAGGAAAAGGAATGTTTGTTATTGAAGCAACAAGTGAAGGATATCATTGTGAAAGTAAGGATTTAGGTCAAAACAAAGTTTTTTCTTCTTTCCAAAAGCTCATTAACTTCTTGAAAAATCACAAACAAGCACAACCTTATATTATTCAGAGGAAAATGTCATTATTATCTTACAATAATAGCCCTTTTGATTTTCGAGTTCATACAAACCGAAATGAGGATGGAAAGTGGGAAGTTACGGCAATAGCAATTAAAGTAAGTGGAGAAGATACGATCACAACACATCTTAGAAATGGTGGCTATGTAAAAAGACTAGAAGACGTTTTTAAAGATCGCACTGAAGAGGTCGAGAAGAAACTTACAGAAGCTGCTTTAACGCTTAGCCAAAATCTTCAAAAAACGTTAGATGGAACGATTGGGGAAATTGGGTTTGATTTTGGAATGGATGCAAATGAAGAATTATATCTTTTCGAAGCAAATTCGCGACCAGGGCGCTCTATTTTTAAGTATCCTATCCTTCATGAGCAAGACGTAAAAACACGTCAAATGCTGTACGCTTTCGCAATTTTCTTAACGAAGGAATCTTTGGAAAGAACAGAGGCTGTAATCCTATGACTTTCCTCTATTATAATAAAGAGAAAGAATGCTTTTTCCACAAAGAAGCTTCTTCTCTTTTATTTGGTAAAAAGATTTTACAAAAAGCATACGATAGTGACCCTTTTTCCTACTCTTTTTCTGTTAAATTGTATCAAAATCGTCTCGGTCCTCTTATCGGTATTCTAATCTCGCCTCGCCAACTTAAAGCAAATAAAGAAGTACCATATGAATATTTTCTTCATCTTCATACCTTTCTCACTAACAGACGTGCATTTCCATTCTTCTTCACTGCCGAATCTTTTAAAGACGACTCTATTTCTGGCTATATTCTCTATCAAGAAAAATGGAAAAAAGTAAAAGTACCGCTCCCTGACGTTGTATATAACCGTATTTCTTCTAGAAAATATGAGCAGAAAAAAAAGGTTCAGCGCTTATTTAAAACTTTAAAGAAATATAACATTCCATTCTTCAATAAAGCGTTTTTTTCAAAGGAAGATATGCATGACATTTTAAGTTCTCATTCTTTTTTAAAACGTCATATTCCTCCTACTTTGTTCTTTACGTCAAAGCACGAAGCACAACATTTTTTAAAAACACATAAGAAAATTTACGTAAAACCAATCCACGGCCGAAAGGGAAAAGGAATTTTCGTAGTAGAGATAAAAGAAAATGTCTATATTGTTGAAGACTTTATCGAAACACGAACATATCAAACTTTTAACGATTTTTACGAAAAAGAGCTTGCTCATAAACATAACAAAGTCATTCTGCAAAAAGCACTTCCTTCGGCTTCTTTTCAAGACAAACGATATGACCTCCGCCTTCTTATGCACCGATCGGCTAATAAGTTCCTTATAAGTGGAATTGGTGTTAGGCAAGCTGGAACTCAATCTTTGACAACCCACGTTCCAAAGGGGGGAGGAATTATTCCATTGGAAGATATTCACCAACAGATTAACATAAAACAAGTAGAGGAGATTGCTCACTACTGTGGAGAACAGCTTATAAAACTTCACCCTTTTGTTGGAGAATTTTCAATTGATATGTTAAAAACACCTGACAATCGGTATTATGTACTTGAACTAAATGCAAAACCGATGATTTTTGATGAAGAACATATCCGAACAAAAGGTGCTGAAAACTTGCACAATTTATTTATTGAACTTTCATTTTTGTAGTTTTTTCTCTTTATTTTTATGCTAGATAACAAAAGCTAAAAGAGACTTTTTTCTCTTTTAGCCTATACATAGATAACAACTTTAAAACCAAAGCATATTTACAAACAATATGCCCTACATATAAAAGTTGTAGAAAGCAGTATACTCCTCTTTCTTATGTCTATATATAGCAATAACTAAACATGGAATAATACTGTAACTGATAAAATCATTTCTTTTTATTTTGCAAGACATGTTCTGAGTGAAAAAATATTTCTTATCTTATTAAGGACAAGCTTAGCATCATCCCCCAAATATAAACAATACTAAGAAGTTATCTCCTATGCAGAAGTATGATTTGTTTAATGTAAATTATGCTTTAACCTAAAGAAACACCTTTTGTTCATGATTACAATTTTCACAATAAAGAAGATGACAGCATGCATGACTTACTTTCCCATCGACATTTTTAGTATCATCAAAGTCTACGTATGCGCTGTATTCATCTAAATAATCTGTTGTTCTTCCCATATCTTTTAAAAGATGACCACATGTTGAACAAATATAATCACATTCTTTAAATCCATTACAAAGTGGACACATCATTTTCCCCTCACTATTCCTTATTTACCTCTAATATGTTCGAAAATGTTTCGCATTACTCTTAGTAAAATCCACTCTTTTCATTATTGTAATATTTACCAAATAAAAGATATGCATAGTATTGTTTATAGTCTCTCATAATAGGAGTACAAACTTACAGAAACAAACATTTACACACTGGGTTACAGGAAGATGGTTCCTCTATTAGACTGGTTCAATTCCAGTGAACCCAACCATTTTAAACAAATTTAAGGAGATGAGTAATAATGCCACAAAACCAAACTCGTAACAACAATACTAATCAACTAGTTGTACCTGGTGCAGAATTAGCTCTTGAACAAATGAAGTATGAAATCGCTAGCGAATTTGGCGTACAATTAGGTGCAGACACAACTTCTCGTGCTAACGGATCTGTTGGTGGCGAAATCACAAAACGCTTAGTACAAATGGCTGAGCAACAACTTGGTGGAAGCTACAAATAAATTTAAAGATTTCCCTCTACAAATGAATGATATTGGATATGGAGCCCTAAGGTTGCTTAGGGCTTCTTTTATTTTTACTTATATTGGATTTACCGTTAATCGTCAATTTTCAGCCCCCCTAAAAATGTACAAAAAAGTAACAAAGTAGTACAATCTTAGTGTAGATTCGACATCAGTATACATAATAAACATTTGACTTCTAGAAAAGAGCCTTTTCTTTTACATCATTCTTCTTGGCTGTATGATAAGCTGAAAAACATTAAATTTAAGTCAAAGAGGTGAATAAAATGAAAGTTGCCTTATTCGGAGCAACTGGTCGAGTTGGTTCTTCCCTGCTCAATAAACTTCTTGAAGAAGGACATGAAGTTACTGCACTTGTTCGAGATGTAAGTCGCATAAAACAAGCTCATAAGTCTCTTACAATAGTGAAAGGCGATGCTAAAAATAGTCAAGATGTAAAAAATACAATAAGAGATACTCATGCTATATTAAGTGCGCTTAATACAGATGGTGCTACAACATTAAGTGTTGCAATACCTCATATTATTGAAGCAATGTATGAATATGATATTTCTAAGATTGTTACAGTTGGGACAGCAGGGATATTACAATCTCGCTTGCAACCTGCTTTGTATCGGTTCCAATCAAGTGAATCAAAACGAAAAACAACTCGATCAGCTGAAGAACATCTGAAAGTATATAAAGCTCTCGCTGATACTTCTTTAAAATGGACTATTGTTTGTCCAACATATCTTCCAGATGGAGGCGAAACAGACCAAGTGATTCGGGCTGAGAAGAACATGCTACCAAAAGACGGAAAGCTCATTACAGCAGGAGATACAGCGAAATTTGTTTATAACGAGCTATTAGAAAGCAATTATCCTTACTGCCGTGTTGGTATTTGCTATTAAAAAAAGGAAAGCCCAATAGGCTTTCCTTTTTTAACTTGCTTCTCCTTTTTGTGTTTTATACATCCCATAATAGATGCCTCTTTTTTTCATCAGTTCTTCATGATTTCCATGCTCTACAATCTTTCCTTTATCTAAAACAAGAATCTGATCTGCTTCTTTAATTGTTGAAAGTCTATGAGCAATAATAAACGTTGTTCTTCCTTTCTTTAAAACATCAAGTCCATGCTGAATAACGCTTTCTGTTTCAGTATCAATATTTGCTGTTGCTTCATCGAGAACTAAGATAGACGGATTAAAAGCAAGAGCACGAGCAAATGATAGAAGCTGTCTTTCTCCGGTTGAAAACATTGTGCCCCTCTCTGTGACGCGTGCGTTCATTCCACCTTTTAACTTTCGTATAATGCCTTCTCCCCCTACAGCTTTAATAGCCAGAAAGGCTTTTTTATCATCAATATTTTGTTCATTAAGCGTGATATTTTCCTTAACTGTTCCGCTGAATAAAAAGGGGTCTTGTAAAACAATAGCCATGTTTTTTCGAAGTTCTTGTTTCGAGATCGTTGATATGTCCTCTCCATCAATGGTAATTTTCCCTTTTTGAACATCATAAAAGCGGAAAAGGATGTTCATCATAGAGCTTTTACCTGATCCAGTGTGTCCAACAAGCGCCACTGTTTCTCCTGGCTGTGCTTTAAACGTAATGTTATGGAGCACTTCCTCTCCTTCTTTATAACCAAATGAAACGTTATGAAAAGCTACTTCTCCTACATACTTCTTTCTTTTTCCAACTTCATATTTCTCCTCTTTTTCTGTTAAAAATTCGAACACACGAGAGGCAGAAACACGGGCTTGCTCTAAATTAGAAAGTTGATTAACGATATCTGTAAGAGGTTCGAAGAGACGATTAATGTAATCAACAAAAGCATATAAAATTCCAATTGTTATGATGCTTCCTCCATTAATGGATCCTCCTCCAAAATACCAGATAATAAGAACGAACGTAATATTTCGTAAAAAGCCCACAAGATTATATGATGTTAAGGCATTTAAAGAGTTGAGTTTGTTTTGATAAGTAAAATGATCTCTATTAATATCCTCAAATTCTTTTTGAAACATCTTTTGTTTTCCAAAGGCTCTAATGATAGGCATTCCGTTAATTGATTCATTAATAGATCCATTTAGTTCACTAATTCTTGTTCGAATTCGGTAATTGTAGAGAGAGGCAAACTTACGATAAAGAACAACCCAAATGAAAAGAATAGGAAAGATAACAAAACAGGCAAAAGCTAGTTTCGGATCTAAAATAAATAGCGCAACAAAAACTCCTATAATATAGACGATACTTGTTACAAACGTGGCGAGAACGGTCACATAAAGTTCTCTAATTGCTTCTGTATCGTTTGTGATGCGTGAAACGATTTGTCCTGCTGGAAAACGGTCAAAATATGATACAGGAAGCTTCTGAGTATGAAAGAAGACGTCTTCTCTCATCTTCTGAATGATGCGATGGGAACTAACCTGCAAATAGTAACGTTGACCAAAGTGGAGTACAGATGCTACAACAAGAAGGAAAAAGTACACGCTCATTAACCAAACAATTGATTTTGTTTCTTCCTTATAAAAAGAAAGGACTTCACTTCCTGTTAACTTTTCGGCTTTATATTGACTCTCTTTCTTATCACTCTTTACTGTTAAGACTCCATCTTCAACAGAGCGAACGCCACCTTTTTGAACTTCCTCAGGAACAAAGTAATAAGAGCGCCCAACTAATAGGACTTCTGCAACGTCCTTATTTTTGTACTGTTGAACTCTGTCTCGCCTTTCATACCATTCATCCTTATAGTGAACTGCTCCATCTGTTTCATCTACTTCGACCCATCCATTTTCAATTCCTAAGATATGATAATCAATCATTCGTTTAGCTAGAAATGGACCGCAAAGCTCACAGGAAACTGCTACAATTAGCATGAGGAGAGAAAGTATAATAAGTTTCTTTTGTGTTAACGCATAGTTCCATAAACGACTTGCTGTTTTCATCCTTTCACCTCACTTTCTTCTTTTAAATACTGCCTTACGTGCTGCTCTCTATACCATCCTTCTCGTTGTTTCAGTTCTTGATGTGTTCCTTCCTGGATAATACGCCCATCTTCAAGCACTAAAATATGATCAGCATGCTCAACTGCTGATAAACGATGCGTAATGATAAATGTTGTTTTTCCTTTTCGTTTTTTCGTTAGATTGCGAATAATTTGTTCTTCAGTCTTTGCATCAACAGCAGATAAAGAATCATCTAAAATGAGAATTTGAGGATTACGTAAAAGAGCTCTTGCAATTGATAAACGCTGTTTTTGCCCTCCTGAAAGCGCCACACCTTTTTCGCCAACAAGCGTATGAAGTCCTTTGCTTAGAAACGGGATATCTTTATCAAAAGCAGCCAATTTTATTGCTTCTTCTACCTCTTCATCGCTTGCTGTCTCTTTACTAAGTAAAAGGTTCTCTTTTACTGTTTTTGAAAACAGGACATGCTCCTGTGGTACATATCCAATCCAGCTTTGCAAACGTTCTAAAGCAATATGCTGAATTGGTACATCTCCTATTAAAAGTTCTCCTGAGCCAAGCGGGTATTGACGAAGAAGCTGTTGAATAAGCGCTGTTTTTCCACTTCCGGTTCGTCCAACAATCCCAATCGTTTCTCCTTTATAGATCGTAAATGAGATATTGCTTAAAACAGGTTTTGGTGATGTAGGGTAAGAAAAAGATAAATGTTTATATTTAATTGGAGTTGGCACTTCTACATGCTGAAGAATAGCGTTATTTTTTATATCTTCTTTCTGCTGGAGAATTTGATTTACACGATCAACGGACGCATTTCCGCGCTCCATTATGTTAATGAGTTCTCCAATGGCAAACATTGGCCAAATCATCATTCCAAGATAAACGTTGAACGAAACAAGCTCCCCTAGTGTTAATTCTCTATGAAAAACAAGATATGTTCCATATCCAAGCCCAATTAAATAGCTTACACCAACTAAAATTTTCACAAGCGGTGCCAAAAGGGCATCAATTTGAGCTACTTCGCGATTTCGGTTGTAAACTTCCTCTGTCATTTCATGAAATTCCTTTATTTCATGTTCTTCTTGAACATAAGCTCGAACGACCCGTACTCCTTCTACAGATTCAAGAACTTTGTCATTCATTTTCCCAAAAGCATCTTGTGCTCTAATAAAGCGATGATGAATTTTTGTACCAAGTTTGCTAATACAAAAAGCCATAATTGGTAAAGGAAGGACAGCAGCGATTGTAAGCTTCCAACTAATTGTTACACTCATCATGACAAGAACTGTAAGCATAAAAACGGTTGAATCAATAAGTGTTAAAATTCCATATCCAGCTGTTGCAGCAACTGCTTTCACATCGTTTGTTGCTCTCGCCATTAAATCTCCTGTTCGGTTACGCTCATAAAAAGGAGGAGACATCTTTAAAAAATGATTCATCAACTTAGTTCGTGAAACGCGCTCAAGAATATTAGCCCCTCCAAAAAGCTGACGCATCCAAATGTATGTAATGATATAAACGATAATGGCAATCACTGTTAGAAAGAAAATCCTATTTTCTAAAAAGGGAGAGGTTAACGTGCCTGCCCCAATGCTATCGATTACGACTCCAAGTATTTTGGGCGGCAGGACATCTAAAATACTTGCTAAAAGTAGCAAGAGCAGGACGCTTGTATACCTTTTCCAATACTTTTTAAAAAACCATGATAGTTTACCTAAAACTGAAAACATGCCTTCTCTCCTTCCTGTTATTTTATGGATAATATCTGCCATAAAAAAAGACATCGTCTTTTAAAGCGATGTCCTTACCTATCTTTCAAAAGAAAACGACTTTATTATTGTATGAGAAGATGATTGCTTTTATCTCTTCTATACTAAAATCGTTTTCTAAATATAAGATAGCTTCATTCTAGATTTTTTTCAATTTTTAGTCAATTAATCTATCCAAAATAACGGTGATAAACTTTCTTTGCTTCTTTAATATCTTTTAAACCGTGTAAAAATACGCGTCCATCTTTAAAAAGGACAATGCGGATGTCTCCCTCTTCAAAAGAAAGTAAAAATGGATTTCGCTTTACGGTATGTGTTGAACTCAAATCTTTCTCAATTCTCATTAAGTCTACTTCTTCTCTTTTCGGCACACGAATCTGAACTGTGTCTCTCCCACAAAGCACAGCTGTTTTAAGCTGATTTTCATATTTTAGATGTGGATAGAGGGGGGATATTCCACAAGACGGGCAATCATCCCTTTTTAGCTTGTCAACGGAAATAGCTGTTTGCTGGTTTTTCCATAAATCAAATGAAACAAGTTTACGATTAACGGCTTCAAAATCTTCTACAAGAATCTTCATTGCCTCTGCCACTTGATAAGCCGTAACCATCATAACAGCGGGAGCTATAATTCCAACTGTATCACATGTTGCACCGCCAAGCGGGACAGTCTTCATTAAACAATGTAGACAAGGAGTGTTTCCAGGTAAAATAGTATATGAAAGCCCATAACTTCCAACACATGCTCCATAAATCCACGGAATATTTTCACGTTGTGCCATATCATTAATAATAAAGCGAATATCAAAGTTATCTGTAGCATCCATAATTAAATCAACAGAATCTTGTTTTAAGAGACTTTCTAATTCAAGGGAAGTAACATCAAGCGTGTGTGCTTCTATTTCTACTTCACTATTAATTTGTTCTAATCGCTTTTTAGCAGCAATAGCTTTTGGCGTTTGCTCTTTCGCATCCTGCTCTGTATAAAGCTGTTGACGCTGAAGATTACTCCATTCTACGTAATCTCGGTCAACAATGGTGAGTTTACGAATGCCTGCTCGTACTAGCGCTTCTGCATTGCCAGTACCAAGTGCTCCTGCTCCAATCATAAGCACATGTTTTTTCGCAATATTCCCTTGTCCTTTCTTTCCAATTGGAGCAAAAAGCTCTTGTCTTGAGTAACGAGTCATTAACTAACTGTCATCCCTTCCTTTGGGCTACTCGCTGTAGCATATCGCTTCGCTGGAATACGACCTGCTCTGAATGCTTTGTGCCCAGCTATAATACTATCTCTCATTGCTTCTGCCATCAAAACTGGATCATTAGCTCCTGATACAGCCGTATTTAAAAGAACCCCATCTGCACCTAGTTCCATTGCGCGTGCTGCATGAGAAGCTGTACCAATCCCTGCATCTACAATAACAGGTACATTTGCTTGTTCAATAATAAAACTTAAGTTCAGCTCATTAAGGATTCCTTGTCCTGAACCAATTGGAGCTGCTGCTGGCATAATGGCATGTACTCCTAATTCCTCTAACTTTCTTGCTAATACAACATCATCTGAAGTGTATGGTAGCACAGTAAATCCCTCTTTTAAAAGCTCTTCGCTTGCTTTTAATGTTTCTACAGGATCTGGAAGAAGCGTTTTATCACAACCGATTACTTCAACCTTTACCATATCACAAAGTCCAGAAGCTTTGGCTAGTTTAGCAATTCGAACAGCTTCCTCAGCTGTTTTCGCTCCCGCTGTGTTCGGTAATAGTGTATAATTCTTAACGTTAAGCTCTTCTAGCAAATCCGGTTGTGCCTGATCAAAGATATTCATTCTTCTAACTGCAAACGTCAAAATCTCTGTCTCTGAAGCCTCAACTGCTTTTTTCTGAATCTCATAGTTTGGAAATTTTCCTGTACCTAATAGTAAACGTGATTGAAATGAATAAGAACCAATCTTTAACATTATTATCCTCCTCCAACAAATGACACAATTTCAAATGTGTCTCCATCTTGAATATTTTCGTTTATGTGATCTTCTTTTTCTAAAATTGTTCCATTTTTCTCTACAACCAATATTTTGTTTTCCATTCCATATGCTGCTAAAAGTTCATAAACATTACTAATATGTGGCTCTACCTTAATATTTTCACCGTTTATCTTGCAGTTCATCTGTTATCCTCCTTTCAAAGAGTAAGCTCTTTCCGGTGAGAAAGCGTTAAAAAAATGCTCTTTTGGCTGAGTACCGTTAATAAGATCTCTCATCAATTCTCCTGTTTTAGCACTGAGTAAAATCCCGTTTCGGTAATGTCCATATGCTAAAAAACAACCTTTCATATAAGGACTTTCTCCTAAGTAAGGCCATCCATCATCTGTTTGAGGCCGCAGACCTGTCCAAGATTTTAAGAAAACAGAGTGAGAAAGTTCAGGAATTAGCTCCTTCGCTTTTTCAAAAAGCTTGCTCATCCCTCCGAACGTAACAGCTCTATCGAATGTATGCGGTGTTCTTGTTGCGCCGACTAGAAGTTTTCCTCCTGCTTTTGGGACAATGTAGAAAGCTTCTCGTGTATAAATGGTATGCTCTAAAATCGGTTTGTTTGATTTAAGAAGCATACACTCTCCTTTAACAGGATAAACATTTTTCTCTGTTACATATGGAAGTAGTTTGCTTGTCCATGCTCCTGTTGTGACAACAACAGATGAAGCTGCAAAAGTACCTTGTGACGTAACAACTCCTTTAACATACCCATTTTCTTCAATAATCTGAGAAACGTGACAATATTCATAGAGATCTCCTCCATAAACAGCTGTGCCATATGCAAGCGCTTTTGTATATTTAAAAGCATTAAGCTGCCCGTCATTCGGTAAGAAAATCCCCCCTTTAATTGTTGAAGAAAGCATTGTTTCCCTTTTTTTCAGTTCACTTGTTGTTAACCATTCAACAGACAGATCCCATTTTTTATAGGTGCTAAATTTCCTCTTCAATTCTTCGAACCCGTCCTCTGTCGTTGCTACCTTTAATACTCCTTTTTCGATAAGCTCTGCGTCAATTCCCGTTAGTTCTCTCAGTTCGTTTACACGATTTTTAAAGAGTTCTCGGCTACTTAGCGCAAATTGCAAGAGAGGACCTTCTTCATCAATTTCAGCTTGTGCTCCTAAAATACCCGCAGCAGCTCGTGAGGCACCACTGCTTATTTCTCCTTGCTCCACAACAGCGACCTTTTTATGTTGTTTGGCAAGCTCATATGCAATGGAACAGCCTATCACACCGCCTCCAATGACTATTACATCATACTCTTTCACAGTGTTCGCTCCCATTTAATAAATTCCAGCAAGCTCTAGCTGTTTCACCTGGAGCTTCTGTTTGAAACAAACCGGACATAAGTGCAATGCCTGCAGCATTCGTTTCTTTCACTTTTCCTATGTTACTTATATTAATGCCTCCAATTCCAATAACAGGGATAGATAGTTCTTCAACAATCTGAGCTAGTTCCTGTACACCGCGAGGCTTTTTTCCTTGTTTTGAAGAGGTTTCATATAAATGACCGAAAACAACGTAATCAGCTCCATCCTGTTCACTTTGCTTTGCTTCTTCTAACGAATGAACAGACTTTCCAACATAAAGATGTGGAAAAGCTTTCTTCACATCTTTAACGCTTAAGCTATGATAAGCAAGATGAACTCCCCTTAATCCTCTTACTAAAGCTATATCAACGCGATCATTCACAATTAATTTAGCTGGAGATATTCCTTGCTTTAGTATGGAATCAATAAGATTATTAAGCTCATGAGCTGTCTTTTTCTTTTCTCTAATTTGAATAAGTTCTACGTACGGATCAATAGATTTAATATTTCGAATTATCTTCTCAAAAGGTTGTTCTCCAGATGTTACCGCATATAAAAATGCCACAATTTCACCTCTTTAAAAAACTAAAAACCACCCATACAAGCGTAAGGGTGGTTTGAATAAACATTTTTAGATTATTAAAAAACGTTTGCCACACTTCCCTACGCTGGTACAAACCAGATCCGGTTCAAAGAGTTCAGAAATATATTTCCGTCTCAGCTATTCACAATAGCACCCCTAGTGATGATGTTTTATATAATTTTCCTTCATTATAACAAACTACTAAGAAATGACAAGCCTATTCTTTTTTGTGTTCATTATTTTTTAATCTTCCAGCGCGTTTTACTGCTTCACGTAACAAAAATTCAATGTGGCCATTCACGCTTCGAAACTCATCTTGCGCCCAGCGCTCAAGGATTTTATGAAGTTCTGGGTCAATTCGCAGCGGAAAGTTTTTTTTCTTAGCCATAAAACTAGTAAAGACTACCTGTATTAATGACTGGCTGCGTTCCTCTATCCGAGATAATCGCCACCATTAAATTATTGACCATGTTAACTTTCCGCTCTTCGTCAAGCTCTAAAACGTGATCACGATCAAGCTGTTCAACAGCCATTTGAGCCATCGAAACAGCACCTTCAACAATTTTCTTACGAGCTGATAAAATAGCTGAAGCTTGCTGACGCTGTAACATTGCACTAGCAATTTCCGTTGAATAAGCAAGGTGAGTTAATCTTGTTTCAATTACTTCAACACCTGCAACAGCTAAACGCTCCTGAAGCTCCCGCGCCATTTCTTTTGACACTTCATCAGCATTTCCTCGAAGAGTAATTTCTTCTGTTGTAAATGTATCATACGGATATTTTGTGGCAACATGACGTATTGCGGTTTCACTTTGAATTTCAACAAATTCTTCATATTGATCAACATCGAATACTGCTTTAGCTGCATCAACAACTTTAAATACGATAACAGCAGCAATTTCAATTGGATTTCCTTCTACATCATTTACTTTTAAACGCTTGCTATTAAAGTTGCGTACGCGCAGAGAAACGGTTCTTCTCGTACTAAAAGGGATCGTCATGAATAATCCACTATCACGAATCGAACCCAAATAATCTCCAAAAAAGATAATCACTTTTGACTGATTTGGCTGCACAATCGTAATGCCTGTAGCTAGTACTGCCCCTACAATAACAAGAAGAACAGCAAGAATTACATTTTCTTCAGCAAATGAAACAACAGCAAAAGCTAAAAGAAGAAGAATGACAACTACCCCTAGATATCCATTCATATAAAATGCTTTCTTTTCCTTCATTTCAACACTCCTTTTTATTAATATTTAATTTATATCATTATGATATCACTTTTGTATATAATTGTAAATTAAATCATTAAGCAAATCTTTTTTGTTTCCTTCCTTATTTGGTTATCCTAATATCGGAGGTGATGATAAGTGCGGAAAGGACAACTAACAGATATCCCTGAGATTGCAGCATTAGCAAAGCAATCCATTAAAATGATGAATGCTCAAGGAAACAACCAGTGGGATGAAACCTACCCAACGGAAGAATCTTTTAGAGAAGATATTCGTAGCGGCACCCTATATGTTCAAGAAGAACAAGGGAAAATTGCTGGTTCAGCGACGATTGATATGGTTGAGGGAAAACCGTACAAACAAATAAAGTGGCGCTCAGATGAAAAGGCACTTGTCTTGCACCGTCTTCTTGTAAATCCGGAAGTAAGAGGAAAAGGCGTTGCTTCTGCTTTTATGGACTTCTTCGAACATCTTGCAGGAGAACAAGACATTTCCTATTTAAAAACAGATACATCTTCTTTAAATAAGCCAGCGCAAAAGCTCTTTGAGCGCAAAGGCTTTCAAAAGGTTGGAGAAATGTATTTTGAAGGAAAAGAAGATGAATTTTATGGATATGATAAATTTCTTTCACACTAAAAAAGAGCGGAATTTCCCCGCTCTTTTTACATACCGTAATATCCTAAATAAAAAAGCCCAATTGTTCCTGCAAAAGAAAGTAGAATATAACCAAAAAACAAAAAGTATGCTTTCTTTTGAAGAAGACCCATTGCCTCAACACTAAATGTTGAAAAGGTCGTAAATGCTCCAAAAAACCCTGTGCCTACCAAAAGATAGAGAGAGCTTGTTGAAGATAAAGGAAAAGCAAAATGATAAAATACACCAAGTCCTAGTCCTCCAACCGCATTCACGATAAGCATTGATAATGGCATCTTTGATTTTTTAGTCCAGGCTAGAAAAATAAGGCCAAGCCAGTAGCGACAAAGTGCACCAATGCTTCCTCCAACTATAACAAAAAGGGCACTCACTTCCTTACACCTCGTTCCTTCACAAACATTCTTACAAACCTAGTACCTAAAAAGACAGCAAGAAGACCAAATCCAAGAGAAATACTAATGTAAAGAAGAAACGCCTCTGTACTTTTTAAAAAGACGGCATCAAAAGCCAAGGTAGAGAATGTTGTAAACCCACCACAAACCCCTGTGCCAAGCCCTACCTTAATCCACTCTCTTCGTGTTCGCAAACTAAAATAAGCTGTCAGCGCTCCTAATACAAAACTTCCAACTATATTTTGAAAAAGTGTGTGATATGGAAAGCTGCCGTGTGGAATCCAAAGAGTTGTAACAAACCGCAAATATGCCCCTAAAGCCCCTCCAACAGCTACAGCTATAGAATTTTTCAATATGTATCACGTTCTTTCTGTTATTTCATTTTTTATTGTCCTCTTTTTTGTTTTCTTTGTAAACCACCCACATTTCTTCTTTTTCGTTTGTTCCTTTGCCATTCTTTTCTTATAATAAAGAAGAGATTAATAAAGGAGCGAAAACGATGAGCGAACATGAGCAAGAACAAACTCATTTGGATATTGATGAAGAAACGCTTTTTATCGTATCCCAAACATTCAAGGCTTTATCAGATCCAACCCGCCTACGGATACTACATCTACTTTTTCAAGGCGAACACTCTGTGTCAGATATCGCTGCAAAACTATCGCTGCTTCAATCTACAGTTTCCCATCAGCTTCGATTTTTAAAAAACTTGCGCTTAGTTAAGTTTCGTCGTGAAGGAACAACCCTTTACTATTCACATGATGACAAACATGTTATTGATTTGCTACAACAAGCAATTGAACATGCACAGCACCATTAAAAAAGAGAGGACATTCTTCCTCTCTTTTTTAATTGCAGTGACCACACATATCCTGGTGTTTATCAACTTGAATTGTCGTATGTTCAATATGAAAAGCATGACTCAATATATGTTTAACTTCTGTCATAATTTGCTCATACCGATTAAAATCTTCTACTACAATATGACAACTCAAAGCAGGAAAATCTGAAGAAATTGACCATATATGAAGATCTCGCACCCCTTTAATTCCATCTATTGTTAGCAATTTCTCTTTAATTTTTTCAGTATTTAAGTTGGACGGCGTTCCTTCCATTAAGACATGAAACGAATCTCTCGTCACTCTTATCCCACTGACAATAACAAGGAAAGCAACGATAATACTTGCAACAGAATCTGCCCAGTTCCATCCAAATAGTAAAATAAGGACAGCTGCTACAATCGCTCCAATTGAGCCAAGCAAGTCTCCTAAAACGTGCAAAAATGCGCTTCTTACATTCAAATTATCATGATGATCTCCTTTCATTAACAGAAAGGCCGCTACAATGTTTACAACAAGCCCCACTGATGAAATGATGATCATTCCTGTACTCATCACTTCAGGAGAAGTTAAAAGACGATGAAAAGCTTCCAAAAGAATATAAAGTGAAATGAAAATAAGAGCAAGGCCATTTAAAAAAGCAACTAATATGTCAAATCGTTTATATCCGTATGTTTTTGTATTTGTTGCTTTTTTCTCCCCCATCTTAATCGCAAATAAACTAAGACCTAAGGAGACAGCATCACTTAGCATATGCCCAGCATCAGAAAGTAAAGCAAGACTATTTGTCATGATTCCACCAATCACTTCTACTACTAGATAAAAAGAAATGAGGAAAAAGGATAGCGTTAACGCTTTCTTGTTATTTGTATGATGATGACTATGATTATGCCCCATATTTCTCTCTCCCCCCTTATATGATTATATGCTCATATGTTAATTGTTACATTTTTTTCTGCCTTCTTCAAGTTTCTATTCTCTCTCTCTTGAAAAGGATACATACACATTTATTCTTTTCACTTTTTCGTTAAACATATTGTCCACAAGTTTTCATTTGTCAGAAAACAAGGATTCAGAGATAATAAAAAAAGAGTCTTGCTAAGGAGGAATAGCTATGGAGAGGATACAAATTGCTGAAAATTTATCATTTTCTCGTATTATTCATGGATTATGGCGGTTAGAAGATTGGAAATACTCATCAAAAGAAACACTCGAACTCATTGAATATTGCTTAAGTGAAGGTATTACAACGTTTGATCATGCAGACATTTATGGAAGTTACCTTTGTGAAGAAAAATTTGGGGAAGCCCTTTCTCTTAAACCTTCTCTTCGAGACAAGATAGAGCTTGTCACAAAGTGCGGTATTGTCTTACCATCAAAGCAACGTCCTCAACACACTTCACATTACTATAATACAAGTTATGAGCACATTTTATTATCTGCTCACAACTCATTGAAAGCCCTTAAAACAGACTATATTGACTTGTTACTCATTCATAGACCAGATCCATTTATGAATCCAGAAGAAGTTGCTGAAGCTTTTTCAACTCTTCATCATGAAGGAAAAGTACGTCATTTTGGGGTTTCAAACTTTAAAGATCATCAGTTTCGTATGCTGGAATCTTACCTTGACTTTCCACTTGTCACAAACCAGCTTGAACTGTCTCCTTCCAACTTAGAAAACTTTCTAGATGGAACGCTTAATTTTTGTCAAGAAAAACGGATTCCTCCAATGGCATGGTCACCGCTTGGTGGTGGAAGCATTTTTACGGAACAAGACGAAAAATCACTCCGTCTTCACGCTACTCTAAAAAAAGTCGGAGAAGAGCTTGGAATCGCAGAGATCGATAAAGTTATCTACTCATGGCTTCTTGCTCATCCTGCCCGCATTATGCCAATTGTCGGCTCAGGTAAGAAAGAACGGATTCATAACGCTGTAGATGCTCTAAATTATTCTATTTCAACTGAGCAATGGTTTGAAATCTTACAAAGCTCAATGGGACATGAAGTGCCTTAATAAAAAAGCTAGCTTAGCAATTGCTAAGCTAGCTTTTTTAGAAGCGAATATATCCATATCCTATTGATACAAGAACTGCAACAAGAACAATCAATAAAATAAAGAAAGCACCTGTTGGTTCGTTTCTTCTCTTTCTTAAAATCGTCATTTCCATTAGTCCAATTGCAAGAACTGCAATAACAAGTTTTACGATAAACACGGTTTGTAATGCGCCAAGTGCAAGCATTCCAATACCTGATACAAGCATGATTACGTAAAATAAACGTAAAATCATATGTGTGATTTTCTGTTTACTAAAGATATAGCTTATAAGATAAAGTACAACAAGCACTCCCCAAGAACCTTGGTGTGCTTTGAAAAAGATTTCCCATAAATCCATGTTTTCTCCCCCAACTCTCTCTTAAGTTTTACTTTTACATTAGGTTCATTTTAATTTTATAGAGGTTTCTATCTAGTGACAATGCTTTTATAATATTTTTTACAAACTGTTCAAGAATTAAACTCTTTTTAAAAGAAGTAGAAATTTATCTACTTTTTAATCATATCAACATGAGGAATCCCCTCATCGTCATATGGTAATGTAATGGCTTGGAATCCAAAGCTTCCATAGAATTTCTCTAGATGAGCTTGAGCCTGAATTTTTATTGTTGTTTCACAAAGCTCTTCTTCTAAAAATCTAAGCGCTCTTTCCATAACCTCATAGCCTAAGCCACTTCCCCTAAAATCCTTATGAACAAGCACTCGTCCAATTGATGCTTCCTTATAGGAGACGCCTCTCGGTAAAATCCGCACATAGGCAACAATGGTCCCATCTTCTTCTTTAAATAAGTGGTAACACTCTTGATCTTTATCATCTGCTTCATGATACAAACAGTTCTGTTCCACAACAAAAACGTCGATACGTGCTTTTAAAATTGCATAAAGTTCCTTTGGGGTTAGGTTGTTGAATGGTTTTAGGGTAAAAGACATGATGACTCCTCCGTATTCTTTCGTAAAAAAAAGAGAGGATATTATTCCTCTCTTTTCTATCCTTACTTATTAATGACGATACTCGGCAGCAGTTTGGATTGCTTGATGATTTGTTAATTCTAAGAGTGTATTATCCATAACCCCTCCTGCAACTACAATTGATGCTATTACTGCAAAGACAGCTGTTAAAGCAATTTTCTTTTTCATAATTTTATTCTCTCCTTTGTATACTTTAGATTTTAGTTCAATATATTTAATCAATAAAGCCTATTGATTACCAAAATACTCTTCTATATCTTCTCTTACAACATCGGCATAAGCGGTATTTGACTGCAGCCTAAAAAAGCTTTCAGAACGCTGAAATGCCTCTAAGGCTTGCTCTTTTTCTCCTAAAAACATTAGAACTTCTGCCTTTTCATACCAAAGCTCTGCAAAAAGATATAATGAATTATTCTGCAAGCAAACATTAAGTCCTCTTTCAGCTTTTTCTAGCGATTTCTTGTATTCTCTTGCGTCACCTAAAGATTTAGATTGGTTAAATAAAAGTTTTTGATAAATTGTAGGATCATGGACGTAATCTAATTTTTTCCATTCCCCTATTGCTTTATTATGAAATGTTATTGCTTTATCAAGGTCCCCATTATGAGCATGAATGATAGCTAAGCTATTTAATATTTCACTTCTTCTATTAGAGGAACTTGGCTTAGCTGAATCTGAAAGTTCTAACGCCCCATTTAACAAATCCTGGGATTTCTTAAAATCACTAAAGATATGCTGTCTACAAATCCCTTCATGCCAAAGTAGAAATTGCTGATAATCTAAATCTTCTTTATACATTTCCGTTTTTTTCTCTTTTGAAATAATATCAAAAACCATCTTATAGTTGGTTTCATCAGTATAATAACGGATTAATTTCTTAACAGGCTGAATATACTCTTCTAGATTTTCTTCAAAAAAGTATTCCATCGGCGCCCCTAATCTTTGAGAGAGACGATATAAAATGATACTAGAGGGGATGCCTTCTCCTTTTTCAAACTTACTTACTTGTGATTGAGAACAAATGCCTTCAGCTAATTCAGACTGTCTTAAGCCTATCTTCTTTCTCAGGTTTTTAATCTTCTGTCCAATATAATACTCGTTCATACGTTCATCCCCTTGAACTCACTCTATTACTATTCTACTACAGACTTATCTCTATTTTAAGGGAAAGAAGGAAAAGTATAACATAAAAAAGTATCGATAATTCGAAAATGATTCTTTTTACCTAAATATATCCTTAAAATGTAAAATAATGATTTTTATGTCCTTTTTATCCCCTTATTACACGTCTTGCGTTAGAAATAAAGTATATTTCTCTCCTCTTCTTAAAATAATAAAAGAACACATTGTTCTCAATCGGTAAATAGACCTTTTATTAGCAGGATAATTCAATCAAGAAATTGATTTTATTGATAAATATTCCTACGTTTACGACATATGGTATACTGTACAAAAGAACTATGTACAAAAAGAAACTATTATTTAGAGTGCAAGAGGTGCGAATCCATGCGACAAGAAGCACGAAGGCAAAGAAGAAAAAATCGCAAGAAACGAACTCGGAATTTTTTAAGAATTTTATTGCTTCTATTTTTGGTTGTAGCAGGTTATTCAATTTATCAATACATACAAGGCTTTGATCGTTCTGATTCTAATCTTAATCAGTTTCAAGATTTTAAAGGAGCTGATGAGCTTCCAACACGGACAAATGTTTTAATTCTTGGTGGAGACGCCAGAGGTGAGGAAACACCGAGAACAGACACCATTATGATCGCACACTACAACTTTGATACAAACAAAGCAAAAGTAGTTTCTATCATGCGTGATTCTTATGTAAAGATTCCTGGTCACGGCAAAAATAAAATTAATGCAGCATACGCTATTGGCGGCCCAGAACTTCTTCGAAAAACAATTAAAGAGAATTTTGGAGTGAATGTTCACTATTATGCTATTGTTGACTTCAAAGGCTTTCCCAAAATTGTAGACACCATTGCTCCAGACGGAATTGAAGTGGACATTCCATATGAAATGTCACACGGTATCCATATGACTTTAAAGCCCGGTAAACAAACCCTTCACGGTGAGGAACTTCTTGGATATGTACGATTCCGCCATGATGCCCAAAGCGATTTTGGGCGGGTTAAAAGACAGCAGGAAGTCATCGGAAAACTAAAGGATCAAGCAGTTCAAGTGACAAACATCTTAAAAATTCCGAAGCTTGCAGGAATTGTAAATTCAAATCTTGAAACAAATTTAGGCACAGGTCAACTTGCATGGATCGGTAAAGAGTTTCTATCAAGCGATAACCGCGAAGTTGAAAGCTTCCGCCTCCCTATAGAAGACGGATTTACTGAAGAAAACCTAGGTGGTAGCATTGGCGCTGCTCTTGTTCTTGATATTGATAAAAATAAAGAAGCTTTACAAGATTTTTTAGATGATGAAAATGAAAAGTCGTCCAACCAATAAAGGTGGGCGGCTTTTTATATAAATTCTCGCTTAAACGTATAACTTTTTCTTTCAAAGCCTGCTTTTTCTTCATAGAAGCGGTGAGCATCGTGTCTCTGTAATCCAGATGAAAGAGTCATGTTAACACAATCCCACTTTTTCGATCTTTCCTCAACGAAACGTAGAAGTCTTTCACCATGTCCTTTTGAACGCTCCTTTTCACTCACAACAAGATCACAAACCCATACAGAATGACCATCATAAAGCGTCAGTTTAGGCATATATCCTGCTGCAGCAACAATTTCTCCTTTATCATTAAAAACTCCCGCTAGCTCATATTGATGAGCTTCCTTCGCTTCCTGAACCCGTTTTTTATACGTATCAATTGTTAAATGTGGTCTCAACTGATTTATAACAGGAAAAGCAGATAAAACTTCATCTTCATTTACTAATACTTTAATCATTTGTATCTCCTCCCCCTATTCATTTTCTCCCTACTTCTAATATACTACAATATGTTATCCTAATTATAGAAAAGAAAGAAAATTAATACAGTTATTATAAGGGAGATTAATCATTATTCTAGTTTTAAAAAGACCTTTTTTTCCTATTAGGAGCAGGGCTTATCTCATTTTTTATTAGTTTTGTATCTCCATCATTCGCATCCACACTCTCTTTTATATGGACGGGGCTTTTAATTTGGTTTATTACCGTTTTTATCCATGAGCTAGGGCATCTGTTCTTTGGCCAACTTGTTAGTCTTAGACTTAGCTTTCTTACTGCTGGGTCACTTACACTCTACAAAAGAGACGACAAACTCAAATTTTCAGAGAATAAACAAGAAACTCCCCCTGAATACAGGGGGAGCTTTTTTATACAAAATCTAAAAGTAGAAAAATATTAAGACCGATCACAAGTGCTGCTACTCCCCATGCTACAATCGTTGTTATTCGACGGTTCACAAGGCTTCCCATCAGTTTCTTATTGCTTGTAAACATAATTAAAGGAACAAGCGCAAAACCAATCCCAAACGATAAAATCACTTGGCTAATGACAAGCGCTTTTGTTGGATTAATTCCTAGCGCGATAATAACAATAGGAGGAACAATTGTTACAAAACGTCTAACATATAACGGAATCCGTTTTTTAATAAAGCCTTGCATTACCATATCCCCTGCCATCGTTCCAACAGACGAGCTAGAAAGACCAGCAATCAAAAGACCAATTCCAAAGAAAACGGCAGCTGCTGGGCCAACAAGATTTCCTAATTCAGTGTAGGCTACATCAATATCTTCTACATGAAGACCATTTTTGAAAAACAAAGCAGCAGCAACAATCAGCATACTTGCATTGACAGCTCCGGCAATAACCATTGCAATAACAATATCTACAAACTCAAACTGAAAGATTTTTTTACGTTCTGCTTCACTTTTTCCGACAACCCTTTTTTGAGTTAAACCTGAGTGTAAGTAAATTGCATGTGGCATCACTGTAGCTCCTAGAATTCCAACGGCTAACAATAAGCTATTCATTCCTTCTAGTCCTGGTACAAAGAGACCATGCATAACTGCTCCTGGTTCTGGTTTTGCATAAAACACTTCGATTACAAATGACAAGGCCACCATGAACAAGAGGCTGGTAATCCCCGCCTCAAGGCGTCTGACTCCTCGTCTTTGTAGCTCTAAAATTAAGAAAGAGCCAACAGCGGCAATACAAGCAGACGGTAAAAGGGGAATATGAAAAAGCAAGTTAAACCCTAAAGCAGCACCAATAAACTCAGCAAGATCTGTTGCCATAATAACAAGCTCTGCTTGAATCCACAGTCCAATGGAAACCCATTTAGAAAAACGCTCACTTGCTACTTCAGGTAAGTTTTTGCCTGTTGCAATCCCAAGCTTTGCTGATAAAGTTTGAATTAATAATGCCATAATATTGGAAAACAGAATAACCCACAGCAAAAGGTATCCATATTGAGACCCAGCTGAAATATTTGTCGCAAAGTTGCCTGGATCAATATAAGCAACAGCGGCAATAAAAGCAGGGCCTAAAAAAGGAAGAAAACGTCTTATTCCTTTTGTTTTTCCGCTTAAAACATGTTGAGCAGGATCTATTTTATCCATAAACTGTTCACTCATTTTATCACCTTTTTACTCCAGTCATTTATTTGTCGCAAAACTATCTATTTTTCTATCAACTATATTTTTTTACCTAATGCAACTTTTAACATTATAATATTCCTCTCCCTTCATATTGTCAATGAAGAAAGTGTCGAAAAATAAAAAGAGTAAAAAGAATTTTCTTCTTTTTACTCTTTTCCTATCTTTATAATAAGCGATGTAAGAAAACTGTAGCTATTTTAAAATAAATAAGCAGTGATAAAATATCGTTTAGCGTTGTAATCAGAGGTCCTGAAGCAATTGCAGGGTCAACCTTTAATTTGGATAATAAGAGCGGAATAATAGTTCCTGCAAGTGTTCCAATGATTAAAGTAAAAACAAGAGATGAACTTACAACAAAACTTAATACAAGACTTCCTTGCCAAACATAAGCAATAATAAAAAGCAAAATAGAACAAGTAATTCCAATTAAAGCTCCTACTCCAAATTCACGTAGGATAAGACGAGTAACAACCGCTTTGTTCATTTCTTGACCAACAATACCTCTTACAACAACAGCAAGCGACTGCGTCCCTGTATTTCCTGTCATTCCAGAAATGAGTGGCATAAAAAACGATAAGGCAACAACTTTTTGCAATGTTTCTTCAAACTGACTAATAATACTTCCTGAAATAAGTCCAACAAATAAAAGCAAAACAAGCCATGGAAGGCGTCGATAAGAAGCAACCCATACTTTTGTATCAAAATCGATTGATTTCCCTGTTGCTGAAAGCTTTTCAATGTCTTCATTCGCTTCTTGAATCACAACGTCAATAATGTCATCAACCGTAATAATCCCAACAAGCACATTATTTTCTTCAACAACTGGAATAGCTAGAAAATCATATCTTTCAATAATGCTCGCAACTTCTTCCTGGTCCATCTCCACAGGGACGGAAATAACACGTGAAAACATAATGTCTGCAATTTTCTCATCCATTTCAGCTAAGATTAAATCTCTGTATGAAACAACTCCCATGAGTTGCTTTTCATTATTAATCACGTAAATATAGTTAATGGATTCGGCAATTTCGGCGAAAATTTTTATTTTGTCTACTGTCTCTCTTACAGTGTATTGTTCAGGAATCCAAACATAGCGGTTGGTCATAATCCGTCCAGCTGTTTCAGCTTCGTATTCCATTAGTTTCTGAACTGCTGTAGATTCTTCTGTTGTCATCCCTGATAAATACTGCTCTTTCACATCTGGCGTTACTTCATCTAAAAGATGTGCAAGATCATCATTGTCCATTAAATCTAATACTTCCCCAAGGTCATTAACATTGATTTGTTCAACAAGCTCAAGTTGCTCGTCGCGATCAATTTCTTCAATAAGTGATGCTTGCTGCTCTGTTTCAAGTACATCTAAAAACTTAGGACGCTGTTCTTCTGAAAGCATCACATATATTTCAGCAATATCATAAGGCTGTAATTCTTCAAGAATTACTTGAATACCATTTGTTTTTTCTTGCTCCAGAAGATGCGAAATTCTTGCTACGATTTCTTCGTATGTCATATCTTGAATCATGATTGATTCCTCCTCTCTTATGCTGCAACAAATGCACAAAAAAACACACCTTAAGGAAGGTGTGTTTTTGTTTTTTTGCATACTAAATAACGCTTCATACCCTCCATTCGTAGAGCTTTAGCACTGTACGGCATAGGTTCTAAAACCAGCTACGTTAAGAATTACCTTATGTCGATAATTCCTGTTGACCCATTGGCGTCTTTGGACATTTTTGGGCAGCAGCATTTCTCCGTACAGGAGCCTCACCTAACGAGGTATATTCTTTTGTCTGTGATGAGTGTAGCTAACATTGTAGAATAAGTCAACTACCATTATAACTAAAAAAATGTTATTGTCCCCATTCTTCTACAACAATTTTTCCAATCATTTTTCCTTCTTCAACTTTTCCATGTGCTTTTCTCATATTTTCAGCATTGATTGGACTTATTGTTTCTTTTAGAGTGTGCTGTAAGTTCCCCTTTTCTAACTCTTCTCCAACCTTGTTTAAAATATGATGCTGTTCAATCATATCATCTGTTTCATAGAGAGGTCTTGTAAACATAAATTCCCAAAAGAAAGAAACGCTTTTATCTTGTAAAAGTTTTAAATCGATAGGCTCTTCATTTTCAACAATGGAGCAAATCTTCCCTTGTGGACGAATTACTTTCCCCATCTCTTCCTAATGTTTATCTGTGCTATGCAAACAGAAGATATTGTCAATACTCTCCATTCCATGATCTTTTAACTGTTCTTCCATTGATTCATAATGATTAATAATGAAATCGGCTCCAAGACCTTTACACCATTCACTTGTTTCAATACGAGAAGAGGTTGCAATAACAGTTAGCCCTGCCTGTTTCGCAAGCTGAATAGCAATAGAACCCACTCCGCCACCTCCATTAATAATCAAAATACTTTCTCCTTCTTGAACATGAAGACGTTGAAATAATCCTTCCCAAGCAGTAAGAGTTGTGAGAGGCATTGCCGCTGCTTCAGCAAAAGAGAGATTTTCAGGTTTTCGTCCAACAATGCGTTCATCAACAAGATGATATTGGCTGTTTGTGCCTTGTCTACCAATGCTTCCTACGTAGTAAACTTTATCCCCTTTTTTAAAAAGTGAACATTCTTCTCCTACGTCTTCAACAACACCTGAGGCATCAAAGCCAAGAATTTTTGGTTTCTCTTCTTCTCTATCTTTTGGTGCCCGAACTTTCGTATCAACAGGATTAACAGAGACTGCTTGGACATGAATTAATAAATCATGACCTGTAGGATGTCCTTGTTCGACTTCAACATCTACTAAACTCTCTTCTTTTGTTATTGGTAAGTATTTATAAAGACCAACCGCTTTCATCTTTTTTCCTCCTTATCATTCCTTCTATCTTGTACTTTCTTTTTATATTTTCCCACTTCAAAAAAGAAGAAACGCGAAAAGCCGCTGCGAGTTGGCAGCGGCTAAGTTAGCTTGTTTTATTTTGTTAATACGCGATGCATGAAGACAGAGAACTGATCACGCTTGATTTTTTCAAATGGAGCATATGTGCCATCCTCTTTCCCTGTTGTGATGCCATTTTGGTAAAGAATTTTGACATTCTCTTTATGAGAAGAAGATACAGAATCAAGATCTGATAGATTTACTTCTTTATTGTTTTTCTTTAAGTCAAATGCTTTAACAAGCACACTTGCCATTTGTTCACGAGAAAGCTTGTCATTTACACCAAACGTTCCATCTCCATAACCGTTAAAAATGCCTGCTTGTTTCAAAGCTGCAACAGCTTCAGCATATTCAGCATCCTTATCTACATCTTTAAATGAATTTAAATCTTGTGGAACAGGTAAATCTAGTGCACGTTGAAGCATAATTGCTGCTTGAACACGCGTTAACTGCTGTGATGGATTAAACTTTCCATTGCTTCCTTTTACAATGCCTTTTTCCGCTAATGCCATAATTGCTTCATAGCCAAATGTTTTCTCATTGATATCACTGAACTGAATTTTTTCGCTATCTCCATTACCTTTATGATTCTCTTCTAAAATTTTGAACATACGCTTGGCTTGATCAACGTTATCACTCATACCTGCAAACATTTCTTTTCCAGGTCCATATGCATAAACAGGAACATCTTCACCAGTATGTGCTGTTGTTGTCCACCCTGTATATGAATGCGCATCAATGATACGCTCAATAGCGTTGTCAATGTTTGTAACAAGAGCACTCTCATCTACTTTTTTCATATTTCCTGTCTCATCATCTACTTGTTGATCATTTTTAGCTGCTTCTTTTACGCTGTTTATTTCTTCTTTTGTTAATTCAAGGTCAAGGTACTTGCCTAATACAGATTCAACGCTCTCCCCATCAGCAATTTGCTGAGCCATAAAGTCTGGCGTGCGTTTCGCAGCTTTTACAGCTTCTGGAACCCATTTTTGTACACCTGCACCATTCTTATCATTTGCTCCTAATGTGAAACCACCTGTTGAATGATCAGCTGTTGCCACGACAAGCGTATGCTTGTCCTTTTTAGCAAATTCAATTGCTGACTCGTATGCTCTTTCAAAGTCTTCTACTTCACTCATTGCTCCTACAATATCATGGTCATGTGCTGCCCAATCAATTTGACTTCCTTCAACCATAAGGAAGAATCCATCTTCATCTTGTTCTAAACGCTCTAGCGCAGAATCTGTCATTTCTTTTAGTGAAGGATCTTCTTCAGAACGATCAAGCATTTTTGGCATTCCAACTTCAGAGAAAAGGCCTAAAACTTGTTTATTTTCGTCTTTCAACATATCTTCACGATTAGAAACATAGCTATATCCATCTTCTTGGAAGGATTTTGTCAAATCTTTATCATCTCTTTTAAAGTTTGTTAAACCTCCACCTAAAATAACGTCAATCTTATGTTCTCCATTGATCATTTCATTATAATAATCGTCTGCAATTCCATCTTTGTTTTTACGATCTGGATCATGCGCTCCAAATGAAGCTGGTGTTGCATCTGTTATATCTGATGTTGTAACAAGGCCTGTTGCTAAACCTTCTTCTTTTGCCTGCTCAAGAACTGTTTTTACTTCTTTTTTATTAGGATCAACAGAAACAGCTCCATTGTATGTTTTATGTCCTGTTGCTAAAGCTGTACCTGCCGCAGCTGAATCAGTTATGGTATTTTGGGCATATGGATATGTACTTTGTAAACCAACTAGATCCGGATCAAAAGCTGTTGGCTCCATCTTTTGTGTTTCTTTATTATCTTTCATATAACGCTGTGCTGTCGTATATGACGTTCCCATACCATCTCCAACAAGGAAAATGATATTTTTAATTTCTGGCTCTTTCTTCTCTGCCGCATCAACGCTTCCTGCTCCTCCGCCTAATAAACCGCTAATGGCAATGGTAGACATTGCTGCAAATGGAATTAACTTTTTCTTCATTGCTTTTTTGAACATTTCCGATTCTCTCCCCTGAATTAAGCTAGTTTTTCTTTACCACCTAAGATGATATCTTCCTTTCATTAATCTACTGTTAATCTAGCATTAACTTTTTATAAATATTAAAAGGCAAGTGTCATATATGACACTCGCCTGTTTTCACAAGATTTTTCGATGCACAGCATTTCCATCATATGAAAATAGCACTTGCTTTCCTTCCAAGCTCGTTTCCATATGAACAGTGCGCCCCCATAGCTGATACGTATATGGAAGTACTTTTTCTAAGTACTTCACATCAAGTTCAATATCTTCATACCAGTGTTTTAAATAAAGCTCTCCATTTTTCAGATAATCTCCATCTGTAACTGTGATATAAGGGAATCCCCCATTTACTCTCATACCTACAAGTTGATCACGCACTTCCGTCCATTGTTTATCGACAATTTTATAATCACGACCTTGTTTTGCAAACAGATACATATCTTCACGCATAACAAGATCTTTTGTTAAGTAATTTCGAATAAATGAAATATCAGATTCAACTTCACGTACTTCGAACATTTTGTCTCGACCTGAATTTTCTTTAACCCCAAGACGTTTCATTTCCTCCGTTGGGTTGTTATACCGCTCTTCAATATCTTCAAAGATTTTCAATCCTAAATAGTAGGGATTAATCGTTGTACGTGATGGCTGCACAACATCTGCATTTAATTTAGCAAACTCAATGGCTTCACTGCTTGTTAGCTCCAGTTCCCGAATGATACGTGCATGCCAGAAAGAAGCCCATCCCTCGTTCATTACTTTTGTCTCAAGCTGAGGCCAAAAATAAAGCATTTCTTCTCTCATCATTGTTAAAATATCGCGTTGCCATTCTTCTAATTCACGACTGTACTGTTCGATAAATAAGAGAATATCCTTTTCAGGCTGTGGCGGTAACTTTTTCTTCTTTTTTCTCTTCTCTTTTTTCACTTTATCTCCGTCAAGAGCCCAAAGATCATCGTAAGGTGTTTCAACTGTTGTTTCTTCTTCCTCTTCTTCATCCATCGTCCAAGAAAGTTTTGGACGCATAAGCGATGGATCAATATGCTCCTGGATAGATAAAACAGCATCCAAAAACTTTTCAACTTCACGTTTTCCATGCAAAATTTCATATTGAGTAATTCTTTCAGCAGTAGCTGCCATACTATCTACCATATCTCGGTTCGTATTGGCAAAGCGCGCATTGTTTTTAAAAAAGTCGCAGTGGGCTAAAACGTGAGCAACAATAAGCTTATTTTGAATAAGAGAATTAGAATCAAGCAGAAATGCATAGCATGGGTTTGAGTTGATGACAAGCTCATAGATTTTACTTAATCCTAAATCATAGTGAAGCTTCATTTTATGAAACTGTTTACCAAAACTCCAGTGCGAAAAACGAGTAGGCATTCCATATGATCCAAATGTATAAATAATTTCAGACGGACAAATCTCATAGCGCATTGGATAAAAATCTAACCCAAAGCCTTCAGCAATCTCCGTTATCTCCTCAATTGCACGATAAAGTTGCTTTTGCTGAGTGTCGTTCATAGGCTCTCCCCTTTCACCTTCATATCCTATAGTATGAATATGCTTGTTTATTCATGATGAAGAGATACATTTTTTCTCTCTTTTTTGTATAGAAAAAGAGAGAGAAAGACGTTATTTGTTGTTTAGAAAAGGAAAACGTTTTATATTCTAAGAGAAAGCTGGGTTATAAGGAGGGGTTTGATGAAAGACAATATTTTATCTCTTATTGAAAAGCAGCGAGCTTTTTTTGAGACTGATACTACAAAAGATGTTGCTTTTCGCAAAGAAAACTTAACAAAGCTTAAAAGTGCTGTAAAACGCTATGAACAACAACTGCTAGACGCTTTGCAAAGAGATTTACATAAATCTGAGACAGAAGCATATATGACAGAAATTGCTTTTATATATGAAGAAATTCGTTTTGTTCTAAAACATCTTGATTCATGGACAAAACCTCAAAAAGTAAAAACACCTGTAAGTCATCTCGGATCCAAAAGTTATCTTTATAGAGAGCCATATGGTGTGACCTTGATTATCGCACCTTGGAATTACCCTGTTCAGCTTCAGTTCTCTCCACTTATTGGAGCAATTGCAGGAGGAAATACAGCCCTTTTAAAACCATCTGAATACACGCCTACCGTTTCTAGATGGATTTCTAAGCTTATTCAAGAAACTTTCCCTTCAGAATATATTGCCGTTGTTGAAGGAGGAGTTGAAGAAAGTCAGGCTCTTTTGAATGAACGTTTTGACTATATTTTCTTTACAGGAAGCGTTGCAATAGGAAAAGAAGTAATGAAAGCTGCTGCAAATTATTTAACACCGTTCACACTTGAGCTTGGTGGCAAAAGTCCTTGCATTGTTGATCAAGATGCAAATATAGAGCTTGCCGCAAAACGAATTGCCTGGGGAAAATTCACCAATGCCGGTCAAACATGCATTGCTCCTGACTATGTTATTGTTCATGAGCAAATAAGAGAGGAATTTGTACAAGAGCTGAAAGCCGTTGTAAAAGAGTTCTACGGAGAAACTCCACTTAACAGTGAAAAGTTCGGAAAAATTGTGAGCAAACGTCATTTCACCAGACTGCTCGCATTTTTACAAGATGGGGATATTGTGTTTGGAGGACAATATGAAGAAGTCGAAAATCGCATATCTCCTACCCTTTTAGAAAATGTAACGTGGGAAGATAGCGTAATGAAGGAAGAAATTTTCGGTCCTATTTTACCTCTCTTTTCTTTCACAAAATTTGAAGACCTTAAAAGTCACCTAAATAAAGCTCCGAACCCGCTTGCACTTTATTACTTTTCAGAAGATGAGAAAAAGCAAGAAAAGATTATTAACTCTTTCTCCTTTGGTGGAGGCTGTATAAATGATACAGTTATGCATGTAGCGAACACACACCTTCCTTTTGGAGGTGTTGGAGAAAGCGGAATGGGCAAATACCATGGAAAAGGAAGCTTTGATGCTTTTACACATGAAAAGGGCATTCTAAAACAAACAACAAAGTTTGATCTTCCTGTTCGCTATCCTTCGTTTAAAAACAGCTTAAAATATGTGAAAAAGTTGTTAAAGTAACCCCACAGAGGCCTTGCTCGTATTATTTGTTTTTTGAACTCGATTTTATACAGCAGAAAAAGTTAACAGTGTTGTTCTTATCACACTGTCACTATTTTGCTTTTTTGTCCAACATTTGTTCAGTAACAAATAAGCTAAACTGTCATACAATAATATCGACTCCTTCAAAGGGGAGGAAAAGCAATGAACATGTTGGACTATGACAGAGCGCTTTATTACACACATCGATCACAGTGGGACAACCTGTTGATCTTGATGGTACGAACAAATGATGATTTGTTATCAAAAAGGATTGAACACTTTTTACACGCCTATAACTTCGAGCGAAACGAGCGAATTGTGGAAGAAAATTTATACTCTTTGCTATGTTATATTGACTATGCAGGAGAACAAGCGCTTCAGTCTGAGCTGAGCGCAATGGAACAATCTTTATAAACAAACTTTTTAACGCATACCCCTAAAAAGGTATGCCTTTTTTCTTTTATACTTATTTTCTGCTTCTTTTTTATTTTTATTCATTTTTTGAATGTAAACTGAGAAATATTATCTGTTGACTAATATAACTATCTTTCGTTAAGATAAAAAGCGTATTCTATCATCAGGAGGAACACTACGTGAACAAAAGACAATTTCGGGCGATTGACATTACATATGCGAGTGTCTTTGTAGCCCTTACTGCAATTGGAGCTAACATTGCTTCTTTTGCTCCATTTTTACATTTTGGAAATGTAACTCCAACACTTCAGCCATTCTTTGCTATTCTAGCTGGTGCTTTGCTCGGTAGTCGGTTAGGCGCTTTTTCTATGCTCGCTTACATGGTTGTAGGGCTTGCTGGAGCTCCAGTGTTTGCTGAGTTTTATAGTGGTCTTAGCGCTTTATTCACTCAAACAGGTGGATTTATTATTTCCTATATTTTCGCTGCTTATATTGTAGGTAAAATTGTCGAGCGAAAAGAAAATCCAACGCTTGGTACATTTATGATTGCGTCGTATATTGGCATTATTTTTATTTATCTGTTTAGCGTTAACTATATGTACTTAGCTCTTAACACGTGGATTAATACCCCAATGTCTTATAAAGCACTGTGGATTTTCATGGGTGGATTTTTTATTAAAGATGTGATTTTCACATTTTTAGGTGGTCTTATTGCTCCCCGTTTTCATGCTTTATTTAAAAAGACAGGATTTCAAAAAAAATAAGAGGCAGGATAAAATCCTGCCTCTTATTTTTTATGCTTTTGCAAACTCTTTATAAAGCTTTGTATATTTTTTAAGCTCTTCCATAAATCCTTCTAACGCTTCTGAAGCTTCTGGAACAAGAAGATCACTATCTTTTTCAAACATTGGTGGATCAAATACAATTTGTTTTGGTAATGCATTGGCATAAAGAGCCCGCATTACATCACGCATGCTGTTCAATGCGTTGATACCGCCTTTTCCCCCACCTGCTACTGCGAGAAGTCCAACTGGTTTTCCTTTAAACTGTTCAAACGTTAAGAAATCAAGCATATTCTTCAACGCTCCACTCATGCTTCCATGATACTCTGGCGTTGTTAAAATAATAGCATCTGCACTATGTACAAGCTCTTTTACTTTTACTACGTTTTCTAATTCGTGTTGCTCACTTGTTCCGTTAAAAACAGGTAACACTGTTTCACTTAAATCAAGCAAATCTAAGCTGTATTTTTCCGCTAAAAAATGGCTTAAAATACGCGTTCTTCCACTCTCACGCGGTGTTCCATTAATCACAACAATCTTCATTATAAAATCCTCCTATACTATAGTGTTGTCAATGGACTTTTTCTATAAAAGTCTTCATTTATTAAACGTACCACATTTTTCCCTTTTTCCGCTATCTTAATATTATTAAAAGAAAGTTTCCCCAGTTTAAATGGAGAAACATTTCTTTATTTTTTGATTCCTTCTTCATTACTTTCTAAAATAGCGGCTACTTTGTCCATAATACTATTGTTAAGCTGTTCTAACTTTAACACGCTTTCCTCATTAGTGTTGGAAACAACTCCAAAGTAAAACTTCACTTTTGGCTCTGTACCAGACGGGCGAAGACAAAACCATGAGCCATCTTCTAAGAAATACTTTAAAACATTTGAGGAAGGAAAAGACATTGTTTCTGTTTCTCCACTTTCTAGGTGCGCTCTTTTTTGCACTTGATAATCTTCGATTGTTTTAACTCGTAAGCCAGCTACTTCTCCTGGAGGGGTAGCACGGAAAGATGTTAAAAGGTGCTCAATCTGAGCAGATCCTTCTTTTCCTTTTAACGTAAGTGATTTTAAATTTTCTTTATAATAGCCGTATTCTTCATAGATATCATGCATAACGTGCCAAAGTGTTTTGCCTTGTTGTTTATAAAATGCACACGCTTCTACAGCTAAGATCAGTGCTTGAATCGCATCTTTATCTCGACAAAAGTCTTTAACTAAATAGCCGTAGCTCTCTTCATAACCGAATAAAAATGTGTGGTCATTTGTTTGTTCAAACTGTTTAATTTTCTCACCGATAAATTTAAATCCAGTAAGGGTGTCAATTGCTGTAAGCTTATAATCCTCTGCAATCTTGCGCCCAAGCTCAGAAGTTACAATTGTTTTTAGAACAGCTCCATTTTCAGGAAGATTTCCGCTCTTTTCAAGCTGTGATAAAAGATATTTTAGTAAAAGTGCTCCTGTTTGATTTCCTGTTAGAAGCGTATATTCTCCATCGTCTTTTCGAACAGCAAGTCCAACTCGGTCTGCATCAGGATCTGTTGCAAGAAGAACGTCTGCTTCTACATCTTTTCCATCTTTAATCGCATATGAAAAAGCCTCAGCTTCTTCAGGATTCGGAGAAAGCACGGTTGTAAAATTAGGATCTGGCATTGCTTGCTTTGCTACAACGTGAACATGTTTATAACCGAGCGTTTCAAGCGCTTTTGTTGCTGATTTATAAGCTGTTCCATGTAAAGGTGTAAAAACTACTCTTACGTTGTCTTTAGCTTCCTGTGAAAGATCTTTTGAAACGCTAACTTCTTGAAGTTTCTTGTTGTATGCTTCATCAAGTGTATCGTCAAGCATAACAAGCAAACCTTCTTCCTTTAGCTCTTCTTTTTCTTTCACTTTAATCTTTAGCTCATTTTCGATACCGTTTACATAAGAGATTAACTCATCAGCACTTTTAGGCGGAAGCTGTCCTCCATCCATTCCATATACTTTGTAACCATTATATTCAGGTGGATTATGACTTGCTGTTATAACAATACCACCAAAAGCATGCAACTCTCGAACAGCAAATGAAAGCTGTGGCGTTGGCTTAAGTTCTGTAAAAAGGTAGGTTTTAATTCCATATGAAGAAAGAGTTTTAGCTGCTTCAAGAGCAAATTGTGGGGACTTATGGCGAGAATCGTACGCAATCACAACTCCGCGGTTTTTCGCTTCTTCTCCCGCGTTTTCAATATACTGAGCAAATCCAGCTGATGCCTTCCTTACGGTATAGAGATTCATACGATTCGTTCCGACTCCAATTTCGCCTCTCATTCCCCCTGTACCAAATTCTAGATTTTTATAAAAATGCTCTTCAAGCAATCTCTCATCATGCTTAATACTATCTAAACTTTTTCTCATTTCATTTTCTAATTCAATTTCATTATCCCAACGCAAAAAATGCTGATGCCAGCTCATCTTTCTCCTCCTTAATGATGAATCTTAAATCTCATTTTATAAAATTCTCTTCCATTTATATTACCATGTTTCTTTATAACTTAACGAAAAAAAATCCCATCTCGTTTCACTTTTTAAGATGGGATTTTCTTCTTACTGTGCAAGAGCTGTGTCATCTTCTTCATCAACAGGAACAACTGCATCATGAAGATGTTTTTCAAGTTCTTGTCTATATAATTCTTTTTGTTCACGTGTCCAGCCTAGTTTTGAAGCCATAAGATTAATGACTTCAATCTTCCATTCATGCACCCATGAAATATTGAAGAAAAGCGCTCCAGTACGGCGAATGAAAAAGTCAACAGGTTTTACGACCATCTCATGTTCTAGTCCGTACATAACTTGAGCATAAACAGCGGGAGGCACATTTGCATGTTCACCATTTTTCACATACTCATATACTTTATCAATATTTGAACCATAGCGTTTTGCTAATTTTTCAGCTTGTTTACGATCAAGACCAATCTTTGTTCCTTCTTCAACTTTTTGTTTTACAAAGCTTTCAAATTTCTGAGATCCTCCAAACTCTCCTCCTGAAAGGGAGAGATGTTTAGTTTGACAAGAAAGAAACGAAACATTGTATTCCTCTTCGATTTTTTTCGTTACAGAATCTAAAACCATTTCAGCCATTTTACGATAGCCTGTTAGCTTGCCACCTGCAATTGTAATTAAGCCTGATTGGGATTCCCAAATTTCATCTTTACGCGAAATTTCAGAAGCCCCTTTTCCTTGTTCATTAATAAGTGGGCGAAGTCCCGTCCAGCTTGATTCTACATCTTTCTCAGTAATGTTTACAGCCGGAAACATGTAGTTAATTGATTTAATGACATATTCACGGTCTGCTTTTGTCATTCTCGGATGAACAAGATCTCCATCATAAACTGTATCAGTTGTACCAACATAAGTTTTTCCATCACGTGGAATGGCAAATACCATGCGGCCGTCAGGTGTATCAAAATAAATAGCTTGCTGTAATGGGAAACGTTCTGCATCAATAACTAAGTGAATTCCTTTTGTATGAACAAGCGTTTTGCCTTCTTTTGAGCGATCTTCTTCACGAAGTGTATCAACCCAAGGTCCTGCAGCATTAATAATCTTTTTAGCATAAATTTGGTACGCTTTTTTAGTTGTCTGATCTACAACAACCGCTCCCACAACTTTGTTATCTTCGTAAAGAAAGCTTTCTACTTTAGCATAATTTACAAGAGTAGCTCCTTTTTCAACTGCTTTCTTCGCTACTTCGATAGTCAGGCGAGCGTCATCTGTTTTATATTCAACATAGTAGCCGCCACCTCGTAGGTTCTCCGCTTTCACAAGTGGCTCACGTCTTAATGTTTCTTTTCTTGAGAACATTTGACGTCGCTCGCTTCGTTTAACACCTGCAAGAAAGTCATACATGCGAAGACCGATCGATGTTGTGAAACTTCCAAACGTTCCTCCTTTATGGAAAGGAAGCATCATCCACTCAGGTGTTGTAACATGCGGTGCATTTTCGTATACAATAGCTCTTTCTTTTCCAACTTCCGCTACCATTTTCACTTCAAACTGTTTTAAATAACGCAGTCCACCGTGCACGAGCTTTGTAGAACGACTTGACGTTCCTCCTGCGAAATCCTGCATTTCTACAAGTCCTATTTTCAATCCACGCGTTGCCCCGTCTAAAGCAATTCCACTTCCTGTAATACCGCCACCAATAACTAATACATCAAACTGCTGCTTCTCCATTTCGCTTAAAGTCGCAGCACGATTTTCCCCTGAAAAACTCATGAATAATTCCTCCTTTTAAGAGTAAATAAAAAGAGACCACAAGTCCCTTATGATATTTATATACCCATAAGGTCCTGTGGTCTCTCCTATTCTCCAACCATTTATTAACTTATTTTTAATATATCACACTTTTGTCCTTTTGTGAATCTTTCTGTTTCACACTTCAGAAGATTCTTTCTTTATTTGAACACCATTGCTGCTTCAACAGCTTTTTTCCATCCATCATACAACTTCGTACGCTGATCGTCTTCCATTTTCGATTCAAATGCTTTTTCAACATCCCATTTCTCTGCTATTTCATCACGACTTTCCCAGAACCCAACAGCAAGCCCTGCAAGGTATGCTGCTCCAAGAGCTGTTGTTTCATTAATTGTAGGTCTTTCAACAGGAACATCTAAAATATCGCTTTGGAACTGCATGAGAAAATCATTTTTAACAGCTCCTCCATCAACACGCAAACGCTTAATTTCCATGCCTGCATCTTCTTTCATAGCATCAAGGACATCACGTGTTTGATAAGCTAGTGATTCAAGTGTTGCTCGAACAAAATGCTCTTTTTTAGTTCCACGAGTCAATCCAAACATTGCACCACGCACATCGCTATCCCAATACGGTGTTCCTAATCCAACAAAAGCAGGAACCATATAAACTCCATCTGTTGATTCAACACGCTCTGCGTATTTTTGACTGTCTGCAGCATTATTAAACATACGAAGCCCATCTCGAAGCCATTGAATAGCCGAACCAGCTACAAAAATACTGCCTTCAAGCGCATACTCTACTTTTCCATCAATTCCCCATGCAATCGTTGTTAACAAACCGTGCTCAGACTTAACAGCTTTTTCTCCTGTGTTCATAAGCATGAAACAACCTGTGCCATACGTATTTTTAGCCATCCCTTTTTCAAAACACGCTTGTCCAAACAGTGCTGACTGCTGGTCACCAGCTGCTCCTGCAATAGGTACTTTCTGACCAAAAAAGTGATAATCAATTGTTTCTGCATATACTTCTGAAGACGGCTTTACTTCTGGAAGCATAGATGCTGGAACACCTAGAATCTCTAGCAATTCTTTATCCCATTTTAGATCATAGATATTAAACATAAGCGTACGTGATGCATTTGAATAGTCTGTAACGTGCGCTTTTCCACCCGATAGCTTCCAAATAAGCCACGTATCAATTGTTCCAAATAACAGCTCACCATTTTCTGCTTTCTTACGCGCTCCATCTACATTATCTAAAATCCATTTTACTTTTGTACCTGCAAAATAAGCATCAATTAAAAGCCCTGTTTTATCACGGAACGTATCGTTATAGCCTTTTTCTTTTAATTCATTACAAATGCTGCTTGTTTGACGAGATTGCCAAACAATCGCATTATAAACAGGTTGGCCTGTATTTTTATCCCATACAACTGTTGTTTCACGCTGATTTGTAATTCCAATTCCCTCAACTTGATTTGCTTTTACTCCTGATTCTGATAAACATGAGGCAATACAAGATAAAATGGAGCTCCAAATTTCATTTGCATTGTGTTCAACCCAGCCAGGGTTTGGAAAATATTGCGTAAATTCTTTCTGTGATGTATGAACAATTTCGCCTTTTTTGTTAAATAAAATAGCTCTTGAGCTTGTTGTGCCTTGATCTAATGCTAAAATGTATGTGCTCATAGCTTTTGCCCCCTCTAAATTAGTTTAGTTCTCTTTTTATTTCTCCTGCTACATAATCTTGTTTCTTAGACATACCGTACGCCAATGCTAGTATTACAACAACAATGGCTACTACTCCCCAATATACAGCACTTGTTGTTCCTTCAAATATTATTTTATAAAATACTGCCCCTAAACTTCCACCAAGAATAGGCCCAACAACAGGAATCCATGCATATTTCCAGTTTGAATCTCCTTTTCCTGCGATCGGAAGTAATGCGTGTGCAATACGTGGTCCTAAGTCTCTTGCGGGGTTAATGGCATATCCTGTTGTTCCCCCTAGAGAAAGGCCAATACTTAAAATAAGGAACCCAACGATAAGAGGGTTTAAGCCTTCTGTAAACTTATTTGCTCCTATTGTTAATAATCCTAGAACAAGAATGAATGTTCCAATCATCTCACTTAATAAGTTTGAAAACGGGTGATAGATGGCTGGTCCTGTTGAAAATACGCCAAGCTTTGCTCCTGGGTCATCCGTTGCTTTCCAGTGTGGTAAATAATGAAAGTAAACAATAACTGCTCCTAAAAAGGCTCCAATCATTTGAGCTAAAATATAAAGTGGAACATCTCCCCAAGCAAACTGACCAGCTAATGCCATTCCAATTGTTACAGCTGGATTCAAATGTGCACCGCTTACACTTCCAACTGCGTAAACTCCCATTGTTACTGCTAATCCCCAGCCAAAAGTAATTACAATCCAGTCACTTTTATGAGCGAGTGATTTTTTTAAGTTAACCCCTGCGCAAACTCCTCCGCCTAATATAATTAAAATCATTGTCCCGACTATTTCCGCTGTAAAAGTACCCATGGGAATTCATCCCCTTTGCTCATATTTTTCTAAGAATCTATTAATGGCGATGTGACAAATGGCAAAAAACCACAGTATACCCCTAAGGTTGATTAGGGATGTACTGTGGTTCTTGTCTCCGTCACGTGTATTAACTTTGATACTAGAGTACTAGAAAGTGAAAGCGTTGTCAAACCCTTTTTACTACTTTTTTTTCCAAAGCTCTTCATTAGACGTTGTAACAGCTGCAGCTCCTGCTTCCAATGCTTTTTTAATTTCATGCTCTGCTCGAATAAGTCCTCCTGCAAGGACAGGGGTATTCGTTTTTGCCTTTACTTCCTCAATGAGATGTGGAACAACTCCAGGAAGGAGCTCTATGTAGTCTGGTTTTCCTTTATTAATAACAGCGAAGCTTTTTTCAAGTGCTTGACTGTCTAAAAGAAAAACGCGCTGAATGGCATATACCCCTTTTTGTTTGGCTTTTAGAATTACATTTAAACGCGTTGAAATAATACCAGCAGGCTTAATTTCCTGACATAAAAAATCCACAGCATGTTCATCGTGTTTTAGACCACTAATTAAATCAACATGGAAAATTAGCTTTTTATCGTGCTCTTGAGCCGCACGTGCTATTCCCTTTAAATGACCTAAATAACATTCCAATAAAACTCCATATTGATATGGAGAACGTAAAAAACGTTCAAGCTGCTTCATATCACGAATAGCTGGGATGATTTGTTGATCTTCAAAGCTCACAATTTTTCCTCCATTATAATTTATTTCATATTAAAAAAGCATCCTTAGGGAAAAAGGAAATAAGGATGCCCTTTTAACATTACTTCTTATAGTGAACAGTGTAAATATCACGACGACGATCTTTTAACTGTCGAACTGTTCCTGACTGGCGTTGGCGACGTAGAATTTCTAAATCAACATCTCCAATAACGACCATTTCAATATTAGGATTGCACTCGCCTACAATGCCATCGCGTGCAAATTCAAAATCAGAAGGAGCAAAAATAGCGGACTGAGCATATTGAATGTCCATATTCTCCACTTGTGGTAAGTTTCCAACTGTTCCTGCAATAACAGTATAAATCTGGTTTTCCACTGCTCTTGATTGAGCACAATAGCGCACACGTAAATAGCCTTGGCGATCCTCTGTACAGAACGGAGTAAAAATAATTTTGGCTCCTTTTTCTGTCGCAATACGTGCAAGTTCAGGAAATTCAATGTCATAGCAAATTTGAATAGCAATTGGCCCACAGTCTGTATCAAATACTTCCACTTCTTCTCCAGCCGAAATTCCCCACCATTTCCGCTCATTTGGTGTAATGTGAAGCTTATATTGCTTTTCAATTGTTCCATCTCTTCTGAAAAGATACGCAATGTTATAAATGTGTTCATCTTCTTCGACAAAATGTGAGCCACCAATGATGTTAACATTGTACTTTACAGCAAGATCTGTAAAAAGTTCAATGTATTCTTCAGTATACTCTGTTACACGTTGAACAGCTTTTCTAGGAATATGCTCATTTAAAAATGACATAAGCTGTGTTGTAAAGATTTCAGGGAATACGCAGAAATCAGCTCCAGCATCATATGCAACATCAATATAATATTCAGCTTGCTGTGCAAAATCTTCAAATGAGCTAATTTGTTTCATTGCATACTGTACTACACAAATCCTTACTGGAAAAGATGTTTTGTAGTGACGCTTTGATTTTGCTACATAATCAATATTGTTCCACTCCATAAGCGTTGCATACTGATTTGAAGCTGCATCATCAGGCAAATAGTTTGGATTAATTCGCATAACGGTAAACCCATTCATAAGCTGGAATGAAAGAACAGGATCATAAATTTTATGTTCTTTCACTTCTTCTACATATTCACGCGGCGTAAATTCATCTGCATATTTATGATAATTAGGAATTCTTCCTCCAATAATAATGCTTTTTAAATTGTGAGCTCGCGCTAAATCTCTACGCGCTTCATAAAGACGCCGCCCAATTTTCATTCCTCGAAATTGAGGGTGAACCATAACTTCAATTCCATACAAGTTATAGCCGTCACTATTGTGATTTGTAATATAACCTTCGTCTGTTATATCATCCCACGTGTGTTTATCATCATACTCATCAAAGTTTATAATTAAGCTTGAACAAGACCCAATAATTTCTCCATCAAACTCGACACAGATCTGGCCTTCTGGGAAAATATCCAGATGACTTTGAAGCTGATCTTTTTTCCACGGGTCCATTCCAGGAAAGCAAAGCTCTTGAAGCTCAATAATTTTTTCAATGTCTTTATGTTCAATATTACGCATAATAACTTTCTTCTCAAATTTGGATAAATCGATTTCTGACATGCATCTGTAGCTCCTTTTTCAACATTCTTTATATTGTTCCCTTTTTTGTAAAAGTAAAACTTTCTAAGCTGAGTCACTACAAATCTGTACTTTTATTATAATCGGAAAAGCGAAAGGGGGGAACTAGAAAAAGACAGCGGGAAAACCCACTGCCATTTAGTTCACAATGAAACGATATTCATAATGCCCTTGTGTAATCTGATATCGTTCTTTCGAGAAATAATCCATTTCAAACGGAAATAAAAACCCATATTTCTCTAAAATAGAAATATTGTGATGAAAAAGCTTTCGATCCTGGTTTGTAATTTCTCTCGTTTGGACAGTTTCAATAAGATTAGTAATCGTTTGCATGCTGCTAATAACCTTTAAAGCTTCGTGTAAAAAGCCATTATATGCTTTTTGCTTTGCATAGCTTATCGAAAGAAACTGAACATTTTTGTATGTTTGGATCTCTTCCTGAGAAAAGTAGCAGGGTAAAATATTGTAGACTAAGTGCTCGCTCATTTCTTCTATGTATGTCTCCATCTCTGGTGTTGCGGCATTTAAAACTTTCACGTTACCTCCACCTCTTTTTATCCTTTTTCTTCTGCTTACAATACTAACATATTTTCCAGTTAAAAAGGTGAGGTAGTTATTTCTAAAACATGCCGTAAAACCTAGATAAATAACATTTTATTTCCTTTTTTTGTTTTTTTAGACCTATTTCACGCACATGAAATAGCATTTTTAATTTCAATAAATTAACTATTATGGAAATAAAAAAGGTTCCCTTCTTTAGAAGGGAACCTTTTTTATTAGAAATCGAAATTATCTGGGTCTGGACCAACTCGCTCATTTTTATTCAGAGCATTAATTTCGTTCATTTCTTCTTTTGTTAATTGGAAATCAAAAATATCAGCATTTTGAATAATACGATGTTCCTTTGTTGATTTTGGAATTGTTACAACTTCATTTTGTAAATCCCAACGTAAAATTACTTGTGCTGCTGATTTGTTATACTTGTCAGCAATACGAGTGATTGTTCCATCTTGCAAAAGCTCTCCTTGCTTAAGCGGAGACCATGCTTCAAGCTGAATACCTTTATCTTTACAAAAAGTATGAAGCTCTTTTTGAGTAAGGTGGGGATGATACTCTACTTGGTTTACCATTGGGACAATTTCAGCATCTGTTAATAAATCTTCTAAATGATGAATTTGGAAGTTACTAACTCCAATAGCACGAATGCGTCCATCTTTATACAATTTCTCAAGTGCTTTCCACGTTTCTTTATATTTCCCTTCAACAGGCCAGTGAATTAAATATAAATCAAGGTATTCAAGACCAAGTTTTTCAAGCGTTGTGTCAAATGCTTTTAATGTTGATTCATACCCTTGATCACTGTTCCAAACTTTAGAGGTTACAAAGAGGCGTTCACGGTCAACTCCAGAGTCAGCGATACCTTTTCCAACACCTTCTTCATTTCCATATACAGCAGCAGTATCAATGCTAATGTAACCTGCTTTAATTGCTGATTTCACAGATTCAATTACTTCTGATCCATCCTCAACTTTGAATACACCTAGCCCAAACCAAGGCATTTCAATTCCATTATGTAAAGTTGTTGTAGATTGTAAAGAGTTTGTCACCTTACTTCCTCCTTTTTGTTTTTTATAAACATGTTCATTTTCTCATAGTTCACTTTTAACATAAAATATTTTGCCTATCTTAGTCGTTCCTATACAAAAAAGGAATAATAAAGGAACGTTTTACTACTGCTCTTCGCTTAGAATCAATTCTGTACCATATGAGTTATCAATGGCACAAAGCCATCTTCCTTCTGCATTTTTTCGAAATACATATGTTGCTCTTCTCTCCATTGGATATTTGGAATCTTCTTTATTAGCATCAAGAAACGTTTGCGAAAGAACAAGAGCTGTATCTCCTGCTTCTAAGATCACCATCTCTCCTTGGGTTGGGACAATGCTATTATTAAAATATTTCGCAATTGCAATAAAAGCTTTTTTGATTTCCTCTTTTCCTTTTGCAATCATTCCTTGTTTTACAACTAGGACTGCGTCATCCGTATAATAGTTCATTAACGTATCAAAGTCCTCATTTTGAATAGCTGTATCACATTCACTAATGACTTTCTTTAACTCATGTTCTTCCATATTTCATCCTCCTTTTTTATGCTTTGTACTTTATTCTATAAAATCCAATAGAATCCTATTTTTAAGCTGAAAAAAGGAAGGAGAAACTTCTCCTTCCTTTTCCTTAATGATCTGGTTCGATATGAACGTGAATCATCGAAATTTGATGTTTAGTTTCGAGCTCTTCTTCAATCTCATCTGCAATCTCATGACTGCGTACAACGCTAAGATCTGGGTTAACGGTTACTGTAACATCAAGCACAACATCATTACCATGCATGCGCGCTCTTAAATCTTTAACATCATTTACTCCTGTAATAGCCTTGACGGCTTCCTTATATTCACCCATTTTGTCTTCATCAAATCCATCTGTTAATAAAAGCGACGTTTCTTTAAAAATTTCAAAAGCCGTTTTACAAATAATCAGCCCAACAACTAGAGCTGCAAGTGGATCTAACCACGAAAGACCAAAATATGCTCCAATGATTCCTACAACAGCCCCAACGCTTACAAGAGCATCTGAAAGATTGTCTTTTGCAACAGCTTTTAATGCTCCACTTTGCAGTTTATCAGCAAGGCGCTTGTTGTAAAGAAAAACACAGAACATTACAATGGCTGCTCCTGCTCCCACAAAAGCGGCTAAAAGACTTGGAGTTGTTGTTTCCTGATGCCAAAGAGACTGAACCGCTTCATATAAAACTTGGAATCCAATAACCATCATAATAAACGAGGCAAGTAAAGAAGAAATGTTTTCAGCTCTTGAATGTCCGTACGGGTGGTTTTTATCTCGAGGTTTCTTTGAAATTTTCAAACCGATTAAAACAGCTACTGAGGCGATAATATCCGTAAAGTTATTTAATCCATCTGCACTTAAAGCTTCTGAGTTCGCTATGTTCCCAATAAACAGTTTAAGCGTTGAAAGGATAAGATAAGTATAAATACTAACCCATGCGCCACGCTCCGCGCTCACTATATCCACGCTCCTTCATCTAACTGCGCTACTGAATATTTAGTCTTCCTTACATTCTTTCCTTTTAACCAACTTTATAACGTATGTAGAAAAGACATTATTTGCAGCAAAATTAGTTTACCAAACCGCGTCATAGTGGGTCTACAGAAACATAATTGCCTCTATGAACTACTATAGCTTAAAGAAAAAAATTTGAACAAAACTAAACTGTTTTTCCCTTAGGCAAATTATTTCTTATTTACTAGTTTTCTGTTGATAGGCTAATAGTCAGCACTCTAAAGTGAGAAAATGTATATTTATGTAAAAATATACCTACTAAAAAATATTCGTATTCGAATATTTTATTTTACAGTGATAATATACCTAGTTTTTTTACGTTTTACATTATTTTAAACTATATATAACATACAATTTATGTTAATATCTAAAGTATAACCATTAACACTTTAATATTTATGAATTACTCCAATAATATCTATATGTAATACAAAAGGTAATAAAAGGCGCTGTTAAGCCATTTATGCATTTTCTTCTATTTTAACTCTTTGTTATTTATTTAGATTTGAATGTGTTTTATTGTCTTTCTATTCGTATACAACTATATGATTGAAATATGCAATAAGAGGACTAATAGTAAATATTAATCTGAATTTTCAAAACATCTTATCAATTGCTTAATGAAAAAATGTATATAATACCCTTTTAGTCAAATATTAAAAAACAAATATTGGATAAGTCTCGATCTATTTATAATAGTAATTAAAATTTATTGAAAATACTTAAAATACAACTAAAAAACATTTGTAGGTACAATATCTTATTTTAGAAAGTGTGAGATTATATGAGAACTGTTGGAGAACGAATAAAACTACAGCGTAAAAGCCTCGGCTTCACGCAAGGTGACCTTTCTGGTCCAAACTTAAGTCACTCAATGATTAGCTTAATTGAACGTAATCATACAAAACCCTCTTTAAAAACACTTGAGCATATCGCTTCAAAACTCGGCGTTTCCGTAAGCTATCTTTTAGGTGAAGCAGAAGGCAATGATTCAGTGGAAGTTGAGACAAACAACAAAGAACGCGTAATAAGTATGTGCATTGCACTAATCAATTCTAAAAAATATGAAAATGCTTATAAAGCTCTAGAGCCACTAGCACATGACGAAAATAATTTTACAATCCGCGGAAAAGCACTTAAACTGTTGTCTGAAATCTCGATGAATAAAGGAGAATATGAAGAAGCTGTTCGTTATCTTAATGACTGTCTTGTTTATATTACTCCATTTGATTTAAATTATCATATCGAGGTATACTCTTCTCTTGCAACATGTTATCGACAGTTAGAAAACTACTCAAGCTGTATTGACCATGCCTTATATGCGTCTATTTTATTGAGAACACACTATCATGAATTTGATAAAATCGTGCATTTAAAAGTTCTCTATAATTTAGCATATGGATACTGTAAAACAAATCAATTTATGAGAGGAATTGTTCATATTAAAGAAGCTCTCTCTCTTATGGAGACAAGCTCTGTTTTTTATCAAGAAGATCGTTTCTATATGTTAAAGGGATTAGCAGAGCTTCACCTTGGACAACCTAAAGAAGGAATTCAATCGACACTTTATGCTTTAAGCCGTATTGATAGATCCTCTCCAGATTCCAACTATAGTGATTGTCTTTTACATCTTGGTATCCTTTACCGCCAAGTTGGCGAGCTTTCTAAATCTCAAGACTATTTGAAGAAAAGCTTAACGATTGCCAAGACGCATCATCAGGAACATCACGTTGTTAATACTTATTATGAGTTAGCAGCAACAGCATATGAACAGCAAAACCTAGAAGAAGCAGAAGAATATTGCCAGCAAGGTATTCTTTACTCTCATTCTTTTAAAGAATCAAAAGCTAAACTTTTGGCAATGATGGCACGTATTAAATTCAAGCAAAATTCTCTTGGTGAATCACTTATTTATATTAATGACTGTGAGAAATTTTGTAAGGAATTCAATATTTCCTATATTCTATCACATTGCTATGCAATTAAAGCCCAAATTCTCGAAGAACAACAAAACTATGCTGAAGCAAATGATATGCTAAAAAAATCTAATAATTTATTATCGTCTATGTACAGCTCTTCATAAAAGCTTTCCTTTTTAAGTTCTAGAACTTAAAAAGGAGGGCTTTTTTCATTTTTTACATAGTTCTTTAGCAAAGAGCAAACGCTAAATAAAAAAGGAGGAAGTATAATGAGCAAACAAAAAAAGCCTGAAATGATTGCATTTAAAAAAGAAGTTATGAAAAAAGCGGGATATCGTACTGACGGAGAAGATGTAAAGTATGAAATAGCACAAGAATTGAATATCCCTTTAAACAAAGGAAGAAATCGAGAATTAACATCTGAAAATGCTGGGAAAATCGGCGGACAAATTGGAAGCAAGATGGTAAAAGAACTAATTCAGCAAGCAAAGCTCCAGTTGAATAAGCCAAAATAAATCGAACGTCTCTCTCCACTCTGTCTCTTCTCAATCAATTGTACTAATATTATTTATCTGTTATCATCCAATTGTTAGGTTACTTTTACTATGTTTTCCATTATGATGAAAACATAACATAGTTTTATACTACAAGGGGGAGAGCACGACGTTGAAGAAAAAAATATATTTTATCGCTTTTTTATGCTTATGTATAACAGCACTTGTCTCCTGTTCAAATCAACCAACTGCTGAAGAACGGGTCAAAGAATTTGTTACTTCATGGAACAAGCAAGATTTTAAGAAAATGTACACCTACCTTGATGAAACGTCTAAGAGTTCTATTACAGAAAAAGACTTTGTATCAAAATATCAAAATATTTATAGTGGAATTGAAACAAAGAATTTAAAAGTAAGTGTTAAAAAAGAAAAAGATAACCGTTTTAAAGTAACAATGAAGATGGATACAATGGCTGGCAAACTTCAATGGAATGAAACGATTAAAGCTGTTGAAGAGGAACAATCAAAAGATAAAAGTTGGTATGTAAACTGGTCACCTTCTCTTATTGTTCCTGATTTGAAGGACAAAGAAAAAGTACGTGTTTCTACTATCAAAGCTGAGCGTGGAAGTATTACAGACCGAAATGGAACACCGCTTGCTTTCAATGGGACAGCTACGCAAATTGGTGTTATTCCAGGTGAGCTTGGAAACACAAGTGGTTCAAAAGAAAAACTTGCAGCTATTTTAAATATGAGTATAGAAGAGATTGATAAAAAACTTAATCAGTCTTGGGTAAAAGAAAACTTGTTTGTACCATTAAAGACCGTAAGCTCAACAGATGAAGAAATTATTACTAAGGCAAAAGAACTCCAAGGTGTCGGCACACAAGATGTACCTTCACGAGTTTACCAATGCGGAGAATCTTGTGCACATCTTATTGGATATGTTGGAGACATCACAGCTGAAATGCTAGAAAAGAAAAAAGATGAAGGATATACAGCAAGTTCTGTCATTGGTAAGACAGGTTTGGAATCTCTCTATGAATCAAAGCTTCGCGCCAAGGACGGAGCAGTCATTTATATTGCAGATCAAGAGGGAAATAAACGAAAAGAACTCTTGAAAAAGAATGCAGAAAATGGACAAGACATACAGCTAACAATTGACTCAAACGTGCAAGAATCTATTTATAATCAGTTAAAAGACGGAGAAGGCGTTGGGGTAGCTCTTCAACCTAAAACAGGAGAAATTTTAGCTCTTGTTAGCGCTCCTTCTTATAATCCAGCTGATTTTGTATTAGGGATAAGTGCAGACGAGTATGAAGCCCTTTCTAACAATGAGCATAAACCACTTCTAAACCGTTTTAAAGCTACTTTTTCACCTGGGTCTACATTTAAACTTCTAACAGCAGGCATGCTTCTAGAAAACAATGTATGGTCTCCAGATCAAAAACTTGCAATAAGCGGGCCATGGCAAAAAGATAAAAGCTGGGGAAGCTTTCATGTAAATCGTGTTGGGAGCTCACCAAACGTTAACCTTTATGATGCCCTTGTTACATCAGACAATATTTACTTTGCACAAGGAGCTGTAAAGTTAGGCGCTGAAAAGTTCCTCGAAGGAGCGAACAATTACGGTTTTGGAGAGAAACTTCCGCTTAAAGGATACGATGTGGCTAAATCAACTATTTCGAAAGACGGCAAAATGGAATCGGATCTTTTATTAGCTAATACAGCATACGGACAAGGTGAAGTACAAGTGAATCCAATCCATTTAGCTTCAATCTATACGTCTATTGTAAACAATGGGAATATGATAACTCCTGTTTTATTGAAAAGTGAAAAAAGCAGTCAAGTTTGGAAAGAATATGTAATGTCTGAAAAAACAACTGAAGAAGTACGAAAAGGATTAATCGGAGTTATTGAAGATACTCACGGAACAGCTCGTGCCGCAAAAATTCCTGGAGTAACGCTTGCAGGTAAAACAGGAACAGCAGAACTTAAAAAGTCTCAAGGCGAACAAGGAGCTGAAAACGGTTGGTTTGTGATGACAGATGTTGACAACCCTTCTCTTCTTGTAACAATGATGGTAAGCAATGCGGACGGAGGAAGCCACTCTGTCGTACCGAAAGTAAAAAAGGTATTTGAAGATTATTACGCATCTAACTCTCTACAATAATAAATAAGGACCGATCATTATTGATCGGTCCTTATTTTGCTGCTCTTAGTTGAATGACATTGTTAAACTTTTGAAGGTTGCTTTCAATAAAAGAAGTACACTGTTTTACAATTGTATCTTGATCAAAGTCCATTGAAGCAACATGGTAAGAGTTAGGGAGCATCACCTGTTTCTTATCTTGGGAAGATACATGGTTCAACAAATACGTACTATTTGAAGCAGGCACAACATGATCTTCAGGTGATGTTAAGCATAATAGCGGTGCTTCAATAGCTGATAATTTAAATGAAACAACTTTCATAAATGAGAGAAGCTCCCTAATAGATTTCATCGGTGCATGCGTATACGTAATCTCTACCGCTTCTTCATTATGAATATCGGGTCTTCCTTCTTCAACAAAACGATCATTTACGGTTTGATCTAAATGCTCCATTTCAGGAATTGAATTTATAGCAGGATTAATAAGCATAATACCGTCGATATCTTTATGTGTTAATGCTAAGTTCGCTGTTAATGTTCCACCCATTGACTGACCAAGCATAAATACTTTGCTACACTGAGCTTTCAATTTTTTATAGCCTTCTTCAATGCTTGCTACCCAATCCTTATACGTGCATTTTTCAAGGTCATAATGATGTGTACCGTGACCTTTTAATCTTGCAGCATATACCGTGTAGCCTTGTTCTGCTAAACGATGTGCAACATATTCCATACTTTGTGGAGTTCCCATAAATCCATGTGAAATTAAAATACCAACTTCATTTCCTTTTATAAAAAATGACTCAGCGCCGTCCATTACTTTGTACTGTTCTTTCATCATGTTTTGCCTCCCTTTTTCAATGTTTAGCTTTGATTCCGACTCGTTATTTTCTTGTCTTTATTTTAATTCATACAATTCCGACCTGTCAACTAAAAATTAAAAATTAACTCCTATCCTATAAATATAAAAATGCGTCTCTATTTAAAGAGACGCACCTTTTAATACATCATATTTTTTAAAGATTTTTTCCGTGATTTTTTTCGCTTGTGCACTCTCATCACTCTTACCTCTACCTTCGATATTTGTAACAAATACATATGGATGTCCTTTTACAGTCACAAACCCTATGTACCATCCACTCTTGTGCTCTCCTTTTGAACCTTTTACACTATGAAGAGTATATGTTCCTGTTTCTTTTTCAATCATTATTCTCTTCACTTTTTTCATGGAAGATGAAGAAAAAGGTAAATCTTCATGATACAGAGACTCTAAAAAATTAGCTTGTTCAAGCGGAGATATCTGTAAACTATTATCTTCCCAGAACAAGTGATTTTGCTCTGTTTTTTCATTTCCATAGTTTAAGCGTTGAAGCCATTTATTTATGTTATCTATCCCAATATCTTGGACAATCTCCTTTTCATACCAAGGAGCTGAGCTACGTAATGATGAAGCAAGGGTAAGATCTTTGTTCCACTCGTCCACACCTTGATCACTTCCATTCCATCTTTTTACTTCATATTCATCTTTAACTGTTTTCGTTTCGAGAGCAATTAAAGAACTAGGAATTTGAAAAGTTCCAATAGGTGCTTGACGACTCGAAGCTCTTTTTTTATTATATATTAATGTCTTATTATTCTCTAAGTCTCGTAAGATGAATGTGCCTTTCTTTCCATTAAACTCATCTTGCACGTCCATTTTTTCAACGCTTAGTTCTTTTGGAAAACCCGATTGTGCTTTTGTATGTTCTACAAGGTAAATGACCACAAAAGCAATTAGTAAAACAATAACAAGGCTAACAGTCCTTTTCATTGTTTTCCCTCCTTGCTAACATTGTCTAATGTTATCATAGCGAGTAAGCAATGATGTGACAATGAAAGAAAACTGAAAATAAGATGATAATTGTCTGAAAAAACAGATACCAAAAAGGAGCCTGTCGTCCCAATGGATACTTATCCAAAATTGTTCGTTGAATGTGGAGAACCTTTCACACAAGGAGCATATATATATGTAGATCAGTTTGAAATTTTATTTGGTAGAGTTGGAGCAAACTCAAAACCTGATATTGCTTTTTCGAATGCTTTCGTTTCAAGAAGACATTTCGCTATTCAGTATAGCAATGGACAAGCTTCCATCGTTGATTTGAACAGCAAGCATGGAACAAAGGTAAATGGTCGTTCTTTAACTCCACACTTACCTTTTACATTAAAGCATGGTGATATCGTTTCAGCTGCAAATGAAACAGTAGTTTTACATTTTTCTTCATTAGATCTTGATCAAACGCTTGATTTCCAACCTATTTCGCATGAAATGATTCAATGTAATGGTCCTTCTTTACCTTTTACAATGGATGAAATCAAACAAACTGTCACATATAAAAAACAAACATGTACACTTTCCGACAAGGAATTTCTTTTCTTCCATAAGCTTGCTCATTCTTTAAATGAGTTTGTTTTAAAAACAGATATAAAAAAAGAGGTATGGCCTGAGCGTGAACTTTTAGAGGACGGAGTCCCTGATGTTCATGCAGAAGAGCTAAATGCCCTTGTTTATCGAATGAGGAGAAAACTTCATAGTGATTTCACGATTGAAGTTATCCGTGGTAAAGGATATATTCTTCATCTAAATGAATAACCTGTTTATACCATTGAAAAGGATAAGAGCGAACCATTTTCTCTTTTCCTTTCCAATGGTATAATTTTATTTCCCTCATTTTTTCTCACCCTCAATTTCTTTTGTTTCTAATTTTTTCTCTAACTGCTCAATTCGTTCATTTAATTTTAAATTTTGATGCTCAAGCTGTTCTGTTGCTTTTGAAGAAAAATACGAATCAGTTTCCCACCAGTCCATTCCCATTTCTTTCGCTTTATCAACTGAAGCAACTACAAGCCTAATTTTAATTGTTAAAAGTTCAACATCTGCCAAACCAACTTTAATGTCTCCTGCGATTACAACTCCTTTATCTAGAATTGTTTCTAATACATCTACAATTGTAGCTGAATTTGATGAATGTTCCATTGTTCACACTCCTTTGCTACATTAAGTTACCAAGAGGGCCTAAATTAATATTTAGATCTTCTTCATCAAGATCAAATATCTCTCTTAGTTCTTCCATTTTCATTTCTAAGTTCATAAGGGCTGTTCCAAGCTTCTCAATTTCCTCATCTGTCAAAGCCCCCCCTTCAACACGACGCATCGCATGTCGTTCAACAAGCTGCCTAATGAGCTCTACTAATGTAAGAACAAGCTGTGCTAAACCTTGCTCGGCATTTTCAGGATCAAGCTCAATCCGCCCCTTGTCTTGCTTAAGTGCTCCCATATTCTTCTGCACTCCCTTCAATCGTATTTGTTGATAAAGTCATCATTTTTTCAACGGCTACAACGAGGACACGTAAATCTAAATACACAAGATCAATATCGGCAATCGAAATAACGAGCTCACCTCGGAGTGCGATTCCTTTATCTAAAATAACGTCAAGAATATCAAGTAATGTTACTTCCTGATGTCTATCTTCAACAGTTACTTCTTCATTCACTTCCCATCACTCTCCTTCTACTTTAGCGAAATAGTAGCAAGGCCATGGTCCTGTTGCTTCAAGCTGTAATCCGTACGTCGTATATTTTTCTCCTAATTTTTCGACTTCATCTAAAAAGCGTTTTACATCGCCTTCTTTAATAAGATAAACACTGTTCCAGCTCATCTCCTCTTGTCGCCCTGTTACCTTTTTATTCCAATTCTTTTTAATTCCTGACTTACTTGTTAAAGCACTTAGCTCTTCATGAATTTCTTTTGAAAGCCTCTTTTTCTCTTCGCTGATTTTCTCTTGTAATAAACGATCTAACTTCTTACGTTCAAAATACTGTCTTCCTTTTGGTAGTGATTTAATTTCCTCACTTTTTGTTTTTATATCTTTATTATTTTCTTCAACATACGGCTTTAACTGTTTTTCATCGCTATATATTTTTAGCGTCCACTCTTCTTTTCCTACAAGCTCCTTAAAAAGCTTAGAAAGTTCTTTGTTCACTGAACTCATCTTCTCTTTCACATTTTCTTCACTTTTGAAAACTGTGCAAAAATGAAGCGGTAAAAGTGTATATTCTTTATTCAGCTTTTTAAGCGTCTCATGGTGATGCAGAGCTTTTTCATGAAGCCATTTCATGTCTTCTGTTTTCTTTTCTAATGTGTCTTCACTATAATGCTCATCATTTAATTTACAGGCAATAGCAGTGATTCCTTGGTGTTCTAGAGTATATATAAGATGTTCCTCATCAAATCCTACAAAGGATTCCAAATTACCTTCTGTAACTTCAGATGAAGGAACAAATCCATATACGTAAATTAATTTTGTACTTGTCGCAGTTTTCAATGTGTCTCCTCCTTACTTTGAGTTTTTCATCTCTTCCCATTGCTCTTGCTCACGTCGCTTTGCAACTTCGTATCGTTCTAGAAGCTCCTGTTCCTTTTCTTCATAATCACGCTCTGATATCTCTTCCATTTCGTGCATCATTTGCAGATTCATGAGCTGTTGCTGGATGTGGTTAATATCGTAGAGCTGTCTGTCTGCTTCCTCTTTAATTTTTTCTCCGAGCTTTACAACAAGATCAATTGGCCCTGTAACGATTTTTTGAATCATTGAACTTTCCTTGCCTCTAGTTTGATATCAATAAAGTTGTAAGCAGGCCAAGGTCCTGTATATTTAAACTCTACTTTATCTTCCCACTGTTCATAAAGCTCGTTTACTTTAGCATCAAATTCTTCTTCTTTCCTGGCGTCAACAAGGAATGATGTATTAAGAAGCATTTTTTCTCCTAGTGTTTGTGTTTGTTTAGCCGAAGCTGCAATCTCAGCTAACGGTAGGAAAATCGCTTGCGCGGCTTCTTCCCCTTTGCTTTTCATAAAGGTTCTTGCAAAATCTCCAAGCTCAATTCTGTCATAGTAAGATGCTTCTTTTGATTTATTTTCGATTTTTTTCTTTAGCTTCTGTGCTTTTGACTGATTGTTCATCTCTTCCTGCAACCATTCTTTTTTCGCAATAACTTTTAACCCAACTTCAAATCGACCTTCGATTTGTGGAAAGAGCTCTTGAAGGTTTTCATATAAATTTTGGAGTAAAAGCTCAATATCTTCTTCTGATTGAAATACGTTACCAAAACTCATTGGAATCACATCTGTTTGCTCCATAACAGCTGAAATCGTATTTTGATGGTTCATCACGTTTTCTTTTTTAGGGTGATAAATTTTAATAGGTGCCTCCGCTACAACCATTGCAAACTCTTTATAAGGGATAGCTAGAAGCTGACGTTCTTCTCCGTCAAGTACAGTCCTTCCTAAATCATCTACACTATCTTTTTTAATAATACAAAATGGATATTTCCCTAATTCTTCACTCATCCTAGTTTCCTCCCCATAGTTTTTTCATTTCTCTTACAAGATAATTGCGAGTTTGCTCTTTGCTTTTATACCCCAAGTTTCTATGAATGGTAAATTCAATAATGTCAAAGATCAGTTTTTGAAATCGTTCATTGTCTGGGTTAATCTCAATTTTTGCTTTTTGGGCAATAGAGCCAATCATAATAGATGAACGCAGCCCAGGACCACCTTCCCCATTTTCCATACATTTTGAACGAATCTTTTTCATGAATGTGATAATAAAAGCTGCTTCTCTATCACTAACTTCTGTGCGGTCTTTTAAAATGTAAGCCTCTGTTCGCTCATCTACTGTATCTACATCAATTGTAATCATTCGGTCTTGAAGCGCATCCTGTGTTCGATAAGTACCAACATATTCTTCAGGATTGCTCGTGAAAATGATGGAGAAATCGGGATGAACTGGAATATGTGATTCTTCACCTTTTATACCGTATAAGGGAAGAATTCCTTCTTCAACAACGGATAGAAACAAATTGTTTGTTTCAGGTTTTGATCTCGTGAATTCATCGTATACAACGGTATGACCATTTTTCACAGCTTTTACTAAGCGACCATCAACTCTATTTTCCGTTAGTTTCTCTTCTTGTTTCCGTACAGAGCGAACGAAATTATCTACTGTCTTATTACTCGTATAACCGCTCATTCCGCCAAGTAAATCTTCATTTCTCATTTCATAGTTTCCTTGCAAAAAAGTTAGTGGACGATTCATTCGGCTTGCTACATAAAGAGCAAGCGATGTTTTTCCGACTCCAGATGGTCCTGTAAAATGAACTGGAAAACGTGCGGATAAATAGTCAACAGCACGATCTGCTAGGTCTTCTAACTCTGGATAAAGAATAAATTCGTTGTTGAGTCGTTCTTGTAGTTTTTCCATTTTTCATCATTCTTCTCCTTTCTCAAATACGCGAAGAAGACTAATCAGGAACAATTACTTCACTGCGTGGTCTAAGACTTCTTCGTTCAAAAGAAACGACTTCCATTTCCTCATTTACTTGGGTATGATAGACCCCAATGAGCTCATCTTTTGCGTATGCTTTCATATACTCTCGCTCTTCAAGCACTTCTACAAAAGCTTCCCATCCTTCATCATTTGGTTTAACTGAAATTACTTTGTGTGGAGGATTAATATATTCCTCAAAAAATACATGAATTTCATCTAAAATCTTTCTCATACTCATCTTTATAGGTCCCCTTAATGAATGGAGTAGCCAAGGCAGAAAACCGCCCTGGCTTTTGTTTTCTTATCCTCTTTCTCTAGCATTGCTTGGTTGCTGAAGTTGGAATTCTCCTTCATCCATTAAATCATCCCGGATTAAACCAACGGCTTCAGCATATCGTAACCATGTGTCAACACTTGCAATAACAACTCGGGCTTCTACTGTAATAAGCTCAATTCCAACAAGAGAAATTTTTGCATAAGCATCAATTACTACCCCTTTATCAAGAATACGGTCAACCACTTCTGCAAGACTTGAGCCATCAGTACTTTTCTGAATGGCAGCCATTTTGCATCACTCCTTTATTTTTACTGTTTTTTTCCTTTAGAAGATGTAACGTTTTTAATATCATTTGCCCCTTTAATGTCAGAGCTTGTCTTCACTTCGCTTGTATCGTTCCCTAAGTTTTGAAGCTGTGCTGTTAACTGTTCAACCGGATCACCGCCATCATCGCTATCATTACCGCCAAGCAGATTTCCTGTTAATCCTTGAGCAACGTTCTGTACATCTCCAGATGTCAGCTGCTTTAGAAGGTTTTTCGCCTCATCTCCTCCAGCCGACAATTTCTCTGTTAAAGCATTAATTTGATCATCGCTAAGCTGATCTGTTAGCTGACCGAGCAGCTCGCCGCTGTCTTGTGAATCTGAATCTTGTAGCATTTTCTGAAGATCTTCCTTGCTAATTCCGCTTGTCTCTTGATCTTCATTATCTGAGTCGTCTGAATCGTCCTCTCCACTTTCTTCTTTTCCGTCTGAAAGCTTATCTTGCAAAGACTGAAGTTGCTCATCGCTTAATTGATCTGCGATTTCCTCTCCTCCGTCAAGCTGACTCAGCAGCTTCTTTACATCATCACTGCCTCCGCTTTCTTTTGATTCTCCATTTAAAAGTGTAATAAGCTTATCAATTAATCCGTCTTTTCCTTCACTATCAAGTTGACCAACAAGGTCTTTCACTTCATCGATACTTCCACTTTCTTTTGATTCCCCATTTAGAAGCGTAATAATTTTGTCGATAAGGCCGTCTTTCTCTGTTTTTTCTCCGCCTGATTGTTGTGAAGAAGAGAAATCATCGCTTAATTTTTCAATATTGTCTAACACTTGTGAAAGCTTCTCATCGAGAGAAGATAGCCCTTCTTGTACAGAGTCGTCGCTTTCCTTGCTCTCTTCACTTTCTTCATCTTGAAACATGCTTCGGATTTCTTGACGATCTTCTTTTGATAACTCTCCGATAAGAGATTGAAGAATTTCTTTCGCATCTTCTTGTTCTACCTCAGATAAAACGTCTTTCAATGAATCTAGCGTTAATTCATTTTTTTCTTGTGAAGATTTGCTTTGTTTTGTCGTTCCTTTTCGAGTTCCACTTTTCTTTTCTGTTTGACTTTTTGCTTGTTTAGTCATGTGCTTTCCCTCCCTGGAAACGTTTTCTATAGTATTGATATGTTTCATTACCATAAGCCTTATCTTCATTCATTTTTAAATACTTTGTTCTTCTTCGGTTCAAAGTTTTACGTTTTTTCATTTTTCTTTTTCTTAGTGCAAAGGCTGTGGTAATTCCTAATCCAGAAATTAAACTGCTAATCCACAGCGTCTTTCTCGTAATCAACTTGTTTATCACTCCTTAACTAAAGTGATTTATAGGTTATGTACACGCCATGGACCAAAACTAAACAGGTATTTCAATTCCAATTTTTTCTTAATGTTTTTCTCCCAAAAAAAGAAACAGGCAAATTGCCTGCTTCTATGCGTATTTCGTTCCATCTTCTTCTTTTCGGAAAAAGCTTTTCATTGCATGAAAAACGTCTGCTTTTTGTTTTAAAATAAAGTGGCGGAACTTTGGATCATTCATGTTTCGGTAAGCACTCATAAGCGTTGAATGACGGTTATATTGATTCACTTCTCCATACCCAAACATGTTAGACACTTTCATAAGCTCTTCAACAAGTTTCACACAGCGAGCGTTATCAGATGTTAAATTATCTCCATCTGAGAAATGAAACGGATAAATGTTATATCGCTCTGGCGAGTATTTACCATTTACAAGCTCAAGAGCTTTTCGGTAAGCACTAGAACAAATCGTTCCACCGCTTTCTCCTTTTGAGAAGAATTCTTCTTCTGTAACAACTTTAGCTTCTGTATGATGAGCAATAAATTCAATATCTACAGTTTCATACTTTGTACGTAAGAAACGAGCCATCCAAAAGAAAAAGCTTCGGGCCATATATTTCTCCCATATTCCCATCGAACCACTTGTATCCATCATTGCAAGTACAACTGCTTTGGATTCTCGTTTTTGAACCTCATTCCACGTTTTGAATTTTAAGTCTTCTGGATAAATCGGATGGAATTTTGGCTTTCCTGTCATTGCATTTCGCTTATAAGCAGAAAGCATTGTTCTTTTTTTATCAATGTTGCCCATAAGACCCGTTCGACGGATATCATTAAATTCAATATGTTCAATTGTAACTTCGTCATTTTCTTTACGCTTTAAGTTCGGGAGCTCAAGCTGTGAAAACAATGCCTCTTCAAGCTCTAAAATGGATACTTCTGCTTCATAATAGTCATTTCCTGCTTGATCTCCTGCTCCTTGCCCTTTTCCTGCACCTTTTTGCCCTTGCCCACCTGAGCCATCTCTTGCTACTACATCTCCGACTTTGCTTTTGCCATTTCCTTGACCAACGTGTTTGTTCTTATCGTAGTTATAGCGAATACGATATTCGTCAAGAGAACGAATCGGGATTTTCACAACGTCACGACCATTAGACATAATAATGTTTTCCTCTGAGATTAAGTCTGGAAGATTGTTTTTGATAGCTTCTTGAATCTTTTCCTGATGTCTTTTTTGGTCGTCGTAGCCTTTTCGGTGGAGGGACCAGTTTTCCTGTGAGATCGCAAAACTTTGCTTATCTTCTTTTTTCATTTTGTACCCTCCTTACATGTTTAGAAAAACTTGGCTAACTCAGAAAAATATCTGGTTAGCCATTGATCACAATATTCACAATTTCTAGTTCAACAGCATATAATATGCTGACTTCCTCTCTCTTAAAGTGTTTATTACTCTATACTATGCAAAGCCACCCTAAAATTGACAAACTTTTTAGATAATTATCTTTCTATTTGGACAACCTTTTTGCGATGAAAAGAAAACCCCCACTTATCGCTAAACAGTGGGGGTATAAGCGTACTACCTGTTCAAAAGGCTACCAACGTAACGGAGTAGATCATTTGCTGACGTCGAATTGTATCCATGCTCATCAATTAAGCGTGCGACAACTTCATTAATTTTCTTCAACTGCTGCTCATCAGGAGTTTTCGATGAAGTTGTAATTTTCACCACGTCTTTTAAATCTGCAAAAAGTTTCTTTTGAATTGCTTCACGAAGACGTTCATGAGAATTGTAGTCAAAACGTTTCCCTTTGCGAGCATAGGCAGAAATACGAATGAGAATCTCTTCACGGAACGCTTTTTTCGCATTTTCTGAAATTCCAATTTGTTCTTCAATCGAGCGCATAAGCTTTTCATCTGGACTCATTTCTTCTCCTGTTAACGGATCACGAAGCTTATTTTTATTGCAGTAAGCTTCAACATTATCAAGATAGTTATCCATTAACGTTTTTGCAGATTCTTCATAAGAGTAGACAAAAGCTTTTTGAACTTCTTTTTTTGCGATGTTGTCATACTCTTTACGAGCAAGTGAAATATAGTTTAAGTAACGCTCTCTATCTTCATTGGTGATTGAGGCATGCTGTGCAAGCCCTTCTTTTAATGAACGAAGTACATCAAGAGCATTAATTGTAGACATCTCTTTTCGAATAATTGTAGAAGATATGCGGTTAATAACATAACGTGGATCAATACCGCTCATGCCTTCATCAGCATGCTCTGCTTTTAACTCCTCTACATCAGCTTCATTATAGCCTTCAACCGATTGGCCATCATAAAGGCGCATCTTCTTCACTAGATCAATATCACCTTTTTTCGGCTCTTTTAAGCGCGTTAGAATCGTAAACATGGAAGCAACTTTTAATGTATGGGGAGCAATGTGAATGTCAGATACATCACTTTCGCTAATCATTTTTTCATAAATTTTCTCTTCTTCTGTTGCCTTGAGATTATATGGAACAGGCATAACGATAATTCGAGAATGCAATGCTTCATTCTTCTTATTTGCAATAAATGAGCGATACTCTGTTTCATTTGTATGAGCCACAATAAGTTCATCAGCGCTAATTAATGCAAAGCGCCCTGCTTTGAAGTTTCCTTCTTGCGTTAATGATAAAAGATGCCAAAGGAACTTCTCATCACACTTTAACATCTCCTGAAACTCCATCATCCCTCGGTTTGCTTTATTTAATTCTCCATCAAATCGGTATGCACGTGGATCTGATTCAGATCCATACTCTGCGATAGTTGAAAAATCAATGCTTCCTGTTAAATCTGCAATGTCCTGAGATTTCGGATCTGATGGACTGAATGTTCCAATTCCTGTTCGCTTATCTTCCGAGAAGAAAATACGTTCAACAATTACGTCTTCAATGCGTCCATCATAGTCTTGTTCAACGCGCATTGTATTTAACGGTGATAAGTTTCCTTCGATACGAATGCCATACTCACTGAAGAAATCGTCACGAAGGTGATGTGGAATTAAATGAAGCGGATCTTCGTGCATCGGGCATCCTTTGATCGCATACACTGCACCTTCATCTGTTAAAGAATATTGCTCAAGTCCTCTTTTAAGCATTGTTACAAGCGTTGATTTACCGCCACTAACAGGTCCCATGAGAAGTAAAATACGCTTTCTTACGTCAAGACGTTTTGCCGCTGGATGAAAGTATTCTTCAACTAAACGCTCAAGCGAATCCTCAAGACCAAATAAACTTTCACTAAAAAAGTTATATTTCTTCTTTCCATTCACTTTTTCTGTTCCTGCGCTTTTAATCATGTTATAAACGCGAGCATGTGCTGATTGAGCAATCCAAGGGTTTTCCTTTACCATCTCTAAATACTCACCAAACGTACCTTCCCACTTTAAGCGCTGTTCTTCTTCTCTATACTGTTCCACCTTTTTTAATATATCCATTAACAGGACCTCCTCCTACCGTCAATGCTAGAAAACGAGATTAATACACTCTATGCACCAAAAATCTTGAACATGCTCTTTAAATACATAATTGCTAAATTTTGTCCATAACTACATTCACAGAAAGCGCTTCATTCGTTATAATGGGCTTAAGAAAGGAGATGTCAAACAATGCATACATTGATTATGATTGGTGTCAGCTTAGCTTTCTTATCAGCTATCTTTACAGCAGGTTATAACGACAAACAGACTGTTAAACGAAAATAGAAGCGTGTTTTTAACATATGAGAGACAAGGAAAAACATTCCCTTGTCTTTTTCTTTTTTTGTGATTAATCACCAGCGGAAGTTGCCCAAATTAAAAAAGAAAGCAAAATCTTTAAAACTAAGATTTTGCTTTCTCTAGTCTACTGATTAATATTCATTAAAGTATTTTTGAACTTTCTCTTTATTCTCCGTTTTTGTTAAAGAGAGCATAAGTAAAATTCGTGCCTTCTGAGGATTTAAGGAATTAGCAGAAATATAGTCTTTAGGTGTTACAACTCCATTTCCTGTGCGAGAAGATCTAACAACCTCTACTCCAGCATCTTCCGCTTCCTTTGCTGATTCGTCTGCTACTTCTGACATTGATCCATTTCCTGAACCTGCATAAACTATTCCTTTTGAACCTGCATCAACCGCTGCTTTGAATAAATAATTTCCTTCATTTTGGTGCCCATACAAAATATCAACTTGCGGAAGCTTTTCGATTGTTGAAATATCAAAGTCTGTTTCAGTTGTATGCTTACGCGTAATCGTATTATTAAAGTAAACATCATCAGCAATTGTACCTAAATAGCCCATTTCTTCAGCTTTAAACGTATCTGGAGCCGTAGTATTTGTTTTTGTCACATAGCGAGCAGAAGCAATACGGTCGTTCAAAACAACCATTGTCCCTTTTCCTTGTGCTTCTTTACTTGAAGCTACCTTCACAGCATTGTATAAATTTAAAGGTCCGTCTGCACTTATGGCTGTTGCAGGTCGCATTGCTCCTACTACAACGACAGGCTTGTCACTTTTTACAACAAGATTTAAAAAGTAGGCCGTTTCCTCCAATGTATCTGTACCATGGGTAATAACAATTCCATCTACATTATCTGAAGCAAGAAGCTCGTTTACCCGTTTTCCTAATTTTAAAAGAATCTCATTTGTTACATCAGTACTGCCTATATTGACAACTTGTTCACCATCCACATTAGCAATCTCCTTCATTTCAGGAACGGCTTTAATAAGTTCATCAACTCCAACTTCCCCAGCTTTATAGTCTGTTGTAGAAGTATTTGACTCTCCTCCCCCTGCAATAGTACCCCCAGTTGCTAAAATTTGAACGTTTGGAAGTCCGTTATTTTCTCCAGCCTTTGTATCTTTTACCTCTTCATTCGATTCTGAAGCAGATGCCTTTACACTGCTATCTTCTTGGCCTTTCTCTTGCGCTGTTGTACCACATCCAACAAGAAGCATAAAAGGCAAAACAAAAGCCAATGATTTATTTCTGAATTTTTTGTTAATTTTCAATAAAATCTCTCCTTTTTTTTGTTTACTGTTTACTATAATTAATGACATTATAAAAGTAGACACTAAGGGATTCACCATTTATGTCAGATAAGATAACTATAAAAGCAAAATATTTTTGTTCATGTTATATAAAGCTACATAAAGATGAAAACCATTCACATATGTAGATATTATTCAAATCTTTACTTTTACTTTCTTTTATACTACCATTATCAATAATGATAATGGTAAAGGAGATAGTACTCATGAAGAAAAAAGCAGACTTACTGCTTCACCCTGTAAGGATGAGAATTGTTCAAGCTCTTGTTGAAGAAAACATGACAGCTTATGGGCTAATTTATAAACTAAAAGACGTTCCACAAGCTACAATGTACCGACAGCTCCAGACTTTGCTCAAAGAAGAGCTCATTCAAGTGATTGAAGAAAAAATGGTTAAAGGATCTGTTGAAAAAGTATATGGGGCAGTAAAAAGTGCTGTTAATATTTCTAAAGAAGAATTCCAAGCTTATTCAAATGAAGAACATCTGCGTTTCTTTTTGACATATCATACACATCTTTTAACAGAAGTACAAAATTATTTATTAAATGAAAACAAAACGACAGATTTTGGCTACGGATTTACACCTTTTCATTTAACAAAAGAAGAGAAAAAAGATTTTTTCGTCCGTTATAAAGCTTTAATGGAAGAATTCTCTTCTAAAGCACCTCATGAAGATCGAACAAAACTTACGTTAGCAACTGTATTTATACCAACTACAGAATAGGAGTGTGTAAAGAATGCAAGTAAGACAAATCCAAAAAAGAGATATTGGCGGAATTGAATTATATTATGAACATTCTTATATAAAAGAAAAACAGCCAACACTTATATTTGAATCTGGTTATGGATGTCCTTCAGTCTATTGGGATTCTATTAAAGATAAAGTAAGTGAATTTGCAAATTGCTTTTTCTATGACCGTGCAGGAATTGGAGAAAGCACGTATGATGGACGTCCACAGCACAGCAAACAATGCGTAGAAAATCTGCGCCTTCTTCTACAAAAAGCTAATATCCAACCTCCCTATATTCTTATTGGTCATTCTTTCGGAGGAGCAAATGTGAGATTATTTTCTCATACATATCCCAAAGAAATAGAAGCAGTAATTCTCTTAGATTCTTGTCATGAAGATCAAAATAGAGTAATGGCTCCTTTGTTTAGTGAAGAAGTACAAGAAGGATATTTTGGACAGTTCTCTGCAGAAGGAAGTGAAGCCTCTTTAAAAGAATTCGAAGAAAGTCTAGAACAAATTCGCAATTGCCATTCTTTAGAAGATACCCCACTCATTGTAGCAAGTGCAAGCTTACCTTCCTACCATACAGAAGCCTCTTTTGCAGCATGGGATTTGTTTCAGCGAGACCTTACCCGCCTTTCTGTAAAGAGTGAAAGAAGGATTATCCAAAATGCAGGGCATGGCCTTCATATTGATCAGCCTGAAGCCATTATTCAGCTTATTCAAAACGTTGTAGAAAAGCTAAAAAAATAACCCTAGCTAGAGGCTAGGGTTATTTTTATTTTAAATGAGCAAAATTTTGTTGACGAAGCGCTTCATACACAAGAATAGCTGCCGTATTTGATAAGTTCAATGCTCGAACTTTATCATTCATTGGCAAGCGTAAGCATTTGTCAGCATATTTTTCTTGAATATAGTCTGGCAGACCATTTGTTTCACGACCAAATACAAAGAAATAGTCTTTGTCAGGTTGATCAAACCCGTACTTCATATAGTTTTGGTCACCGAACTTTGTAATAAAATAAAAATCGCCGTCTTTATTTTTCTCAAATAGTTCGTCAAGTGAATCATAATAAACAACTTTTACATGCTGCCAATAATCAAGTCCTGCTCTTTTTAGCATTTTATCGTCTGTTGAAAATCCTAATGGACGAATTAAGTGTAATGTTGTATCTGTTGCTGCGCATGTACGAGCAATGTTTCCAGTGTTAGCCGGAATTTCTGGTTGATATAAAACAACGTTTAATCCCACAATTGTCACCTCTACAAAAAAATCTATCCATCATTATACCACTAAAGGTTATGAATTAATATGAAAAAAAGCGTATTTAATATTTGGCGTATAAGCCGTTGAGTCTGTATAATCCCAATAACGCATTCTGCTGTCATACGTGTTAGCATTCACAAGTGGCATACCATTTAAATCCCGGTTTACAACAATTGTTGTATGATTCCACTTCCGATCGCCTTCAAAATCATAGCAAATAACGTCACCTGGAATAAGTTGTTCGGCACTTCCTACTTCTTTCGCGCCAAGTCCTCCACTTTTCAGCAAGCGATGAAAGGCATTAGCAACAGACCAGCTGTAGCTCCATGAATCATTTTGCATCCACCAGCCTTTAGAACGGTTTGGATACCCTCTCATCGAGATTCCACCTTCGTGAAGGCATTGCGAAATATAGTTTGTGCAGTTTACTTCAAATGTATGATACTTCGGATTTCGCTCCTGCCACCAAAGCTCAGCATATTGAATAGCCTGCAAACGATTATATGTTCCGCGGGTATCAACTTCTTCAAACTTCAAGTCTGCTTTGCTTTTCGTTTCTTTAATAAATGGATTATGCTCTTCATCTTTTACAAGCGTATCTTTAAAAAACTGAGCACTGCGTTTTTCCACATTTTCTTCCATGTAAAAAAAGTCGCCTTGCTTAATAAAAGACTTCAAATGAACCTTGTATTCGACAAACGTTTCTTCTCCTTCTTCTCGATAAGAAGAAACTGCCCCTTTTGCCTGACACTTAACAATCATTGCTCCCCTTTTTTCTAGGGAAGCCTTCTTCCGTTCACATTGGTCTTCAATAAGGGTCCAGAAATCATTACGTATCTCTCCATTTGCATAACTTGCCGCCCTTGCTTCTGTTAAGAGCTGAAGAATATATCGTTTGGTTTTCATAAGCTTTATCACCCCTTAAAAGCTTATGATGGAAAAAGGCTAACTATTTACAAGGCGTAACCCTTTCTTAATTTCTTCAATAACTTCTTCCTCTTTTTCTTTTAAAAGAGCCTTTTCTAATTCACTTACTGCTTCATTCGTTCCGATTTTCCCTAATGCCCATGCTGCCGTTCCTCTAATAACAGGACGCACATCTGCCTTTAAAAGCTTTATTAACTCTGGGACTGCTGTTTCGTCTTTAAAATGAGCAAGTGCAATAATGGCATTACGTTGGATTGGTTTCTTTCCTCTCCATGAACCTGAAACATGCCCATATTTCTCTTTAAATTCGCGATTGCTCATTTGAAGAAGTGGTTTTAACTTTGGTTTAGCAATTTCAGGATCTGGTTCTAATTCAGCATGAAGATGAAAATCTTTTCCCTTATTTTCAGGACAAACCGTCTGGCATGTATCACACCCATACAAGCGATTGCCAATTTTCGTCCGAAATTCATCTGGTAAAAATCCTTTTGTTTGGGTAAGGAACGCAATACAGCGATTTGAATTCAACTGTCCACCTTGCACAAGAGCACCTGTTGGACAAACATCAATACATTTATTACACGTGCCACAGCCATCTTCAACAGGCTGATCTGTTTCAAATGGAAGAGTTGTAATCATCTCTCCAAGATAAACATAGGAACCAAATTCAGGGGTAATAATAGCGCAGTTCTTTCCGCTCCAGCCAATCCCCGCTCTCTCAGCAACAGCGCGATCTGAAAGCTCTCCTGTATCAACCATTGATTTCAACCGTGCAGTCGGTACTTTTTCTGTAATAAACGCTTCTAATTTATTAAGACGATCGCGAAGTACATTATGATAATCATGCCCCCATGAAGCACGACAAAAAATACCGCGACGATCTTCCTTCGTTCCGCGCGGAGCGTCTTTCATTTTCGATGGATAAGCAATGGCAATTGCAATAATAGACTTTGCTTCTTCTAATAAAAGGTCTGGATTTGTTCTTTTTTCTAAATCCTTCTCTTCAAATCCAGATTCATAGCCAAGCTCTCTGTGACGTTCAAGCCGGTTCTTTAACGTTTGAAATGTCGAAGCATTCGCAAAGCCGATTTTATCGATACCAATTTCTTTACTATAAGCAATAACTTCTTCTTTAAATTGATTAATATCCATCCCAATCCTCCTTTCTGTTTAAGACTTAATTTTGGTAGTTTTCTTTTCTACCCTTTATACTAAAGGAAATGAACTGAAAAAGGAGATGGAATCCAATGGAAATCAAACTTTCTAATACACTTATTGAGAAAGTTCCTGGTTTTAAAGTAGGTGTTATCCAATACAACAACATCGAAATTGGGGAGTCACCCCAAATGCTGCGTGGAAGACTTCAGTTATTCCAAGAATCAATTCATTTTGATTTACAAGATAAAAATGTCACAGACTTCGATGGAATTAAAGAATGGCGCCAAGTGTTTAAAACGGTTGGAACTGATCCGAGCCGCTACCGTCCTTCAATCGAGGCATTGTACAGACGTATCAAAAAACATACATACCTACAGCCTGTCCATTCTGGAGTAGACTTAAATAATTTCTTCTCCTTAGAATATCAAGTACCAATAGGTCTCTATGATCTCGATGCCTTAGAAGGCGATATTCTTATTACAATTGGCGATGAAAATGCTCATTACGAAGGGCTGAATGGACGGAATGTGACGTTTTCAAACAGTATTGTTTCGCTTGATAACCAAGGTGCTTTTGGCAGTCCTTATGTTGATTCTGTACGAACAAAAGTTACGGAAACAACAAAAAATGCTCTACAAATCGTCTATCTAAAACCTTCAACAGACCTTGATAATGCAGAACGATTACTTTCTTCTCTTCAGCAAATGTTTAATCAAATCCACGGTGGAGAAGGAAAAGCGCTGGTTATCGCTTAAAAACCAGCGCTTTTCTTTTAAAAATAATAAAAAACGCAATGCTTCGTTGATTATCAAACGAAACACTGCGTTGCACACGTAATTGATGGTTAGGTTATGTATTATTGGAGCGGGTGATGAGAATCGAACTCACGACATCAGCTTGGAAGGCTGAGGTTTTACCACTAAACTACACCCGCATGTCCTTTATTTTGTTTCTTAACTACCTGACAATTAATATTATATTAACTTTTTGTTAAGATTGCAAGAGTTTTTTACAGATTTTTTTAAAAAACTTTACAAATGACATTTGAAGTGAGGTTGAATGATGGAAAAAGAAGTAGATGTTTTAATTGTCGGAAGTGGTCCAACAGGTCTTCTTGCAGCACACGCTCTTACAAAGCAAAACATAAATGTAATAATCATCGAAAAAAACAAACACCCTCTCCTCTTTCAAAAGCACTTGCCATTCATGCAAGAACGATGGAAACATTTGATTTATTAGGTATTGTAGACCCCTTTCTCGAAAAAGGATGCAAAGCAACCGGAGCTCATATTCATTTAGGAAACAAAGAGCCTTTTACTGTGCACTTTTCTTCTTTAAAGTCGGCTTTTCCCTACATCTTTGTTCTTCCACAAGCTGAAACAGAAAAAATTTTAGAACGTGAGCTTCCTTATAAGGTAGCGAGAGGAACAGAATTGATTTCCATAAAACAACACTACAATTACGTGTCATGTTTACTGCAGGGCTCTGAAGCTACATCTGTGAAAGCCCGATACGTCCTTGCCTGTGATGGAGCCCACAGCTCAGTAAGGCGTTTTCTCGGCGTTCCTTTCCGCGGAGAAAACGAGGGAATTACGTTTTTTTTAGGTGATGTAACATTAGAAGGAATGAAAGAAGAGAAACGAGCAAACCTTTATGTGAATGAGCGAGGAATCGCTTTTATTGTTCCTATCTCTAGAAATGTAACAAGAGTGATTGTTGCTGATTTCTTAAAGCAAAACGAATCACATACAAGAGAGCTTTCACTTGATGAGCTAAAGGAAAGCGTAAATCGTCTCATTTCTACCCCTTTATCATTACACAATCCAGTTTGGCTCAGTCGTTTTGGAACCTCTCATAAGCAAGTTCCTTCCTATCAACAGGACCATGTCTTTTTTGTAGGAGATGCTGTTCACATCCATAACCCTGCAGGTGGACGAGGAATGAACATTGGACTTCAGGATGCTATGAATATATCTTGGAAGCTATCTTTCGTATTAAGAGGCTTTTCCCCTCCATCTCTTCTGCGAAGCTATGATGAAGAAAGAAGGCCCATTGGCAAAAGCGTTCTGCAATCTACATCATTTCTCATAAAAAGCGTTACAAGCCAGAATAAGTTTTTTTCATCTTTAAGAAATACACTTGCTCCTAAGTTGATAGAGAAAGACTTTATTGCTACAAAAATTTTAGAAAGGCTAAGCAACATTGGTTTTCATTATAAAAAATCCCATCTCTCTAAAAAGATGCAAAGCCAATACTTACAGACAACAGGCTTAAAAAGTGGAGAAAGAATACAAGATTTCACTTTTTACAATCATGAAGGGGAGTGGCGCCTGTACGAACTTTTAAGAACACAAACATTTATCAGTCTCTTCTACTTAGATAGTTTACAAGAAAGTGATAAAGTTCTTATTGACCGCTTTCATAAAGTACTTAACGTGCATTACCCTAAAGCAATAAATCCTTTTGTTGTTTTAGGAAAAGCACCTGAATTATGTTCACTCCCCTGTTTAGTTGATCATGATCAAACATTACGAAAGAACATCCATATGAGTCATAAGGACGTCCTCCTTCTTCGCCCTGATGGATATGTTGCCTTTCATCAAAAAGAGCTAAATATACAAGAAGTTATTCATAAATTGAGCTATTGGCTCTTATCTAAAAAAGGTTAGGATTTTCTCCTAACCTTTTTTAATTAAAACGGAAATCGCTTTTGTTTACTATATTCCTCATCATAAGCATAAGAAGCACGCAGCACTAACTCATCTTGAAATCGGTTTCCGGCAATTTGAAGACCAATTGGTAACCCTGAGGCGGAAAAACCAATAGGAAGTGATGCTGCTGGAAATCCTGTTGTATTATATAAATGCGTTAACAACCAGTCTGAAACAGAACTGATTTTCTTACCGTTAATTTTATCAGGGCCAAGCAATCTGTAATCAAAAGCTGGAACAGCAAGCGTTGGAGATAAAATTAAATCATACGAGCCAAAAAAGTCTTGCATTTTGTTCCAAATAGAGGTCCGGATTGGATCAAGATTTTTATATTGCACAGCATTTAATTTTGTGCCTTCCTCAATCATCGCTTTATAGGAATCTGACACCCACTCTGGATTTTCATTTAAAAGAGGCCCGCTTCCAGCAGCTGCTGATGAATACCACATACTTGTGAAAAAGATGCTAAACTCCTCAAGGTTCATGCCGAAATCCATATCAATTTTCTCAACTGTACAACCAAGCTCTTCCCACTTTGACAACGTATTTTCAACAATATGAGCAACTTCCTTGTCCACTTCATAAAGACCAAAGTTTTCGGTATAAGCAATTCTAACTCCTTTTAAATTCCCTTTAAGTTTTTGACTTATTTCTTTATTATACACAGGCAACGAAAAAGGGTCTCTTGTGGAAGGTCCTTGTGTATTTTCTAAAAACAAGGCAGCATCCAATGGTGAATGACTCAAAACACCATGATTGGCAAATGGCGCTGTTGAACCAAAAGCATTTGCTGTGCTGTTTGTATTTGGAATAGCTCCGTATGTAGGCTTGAATCCGTATACTCCGCAAAAGCTGGCTGGAATACGAATAGATCCTCCCCCGTCATTTCCTTCTGCAATTGGTACAAGCCCAGCTCCAACAGCTGCAGCGGAGCCACCGCTCGATCCTCCTGATGTTTTAGAAACGTCCCATGGATTTTTGGTTGCTCCAAATAATAGGTTGTCTGTTGTGCCAATATGACCGAACTCAGGCGTGTTTGTTTTTCCAATCACAATAGCTCCGGCCCTTTTCAATCGTTCAACAATTACAGCATCTCGATCTGGAATATGGTTTTGAAAAGCAGGTGAACCAAACGTTGTACGAATTCCATTTGTTAAAGTTAAATCTTTTATAGCAATTGGAATGCCGTAAAAATCCCCTACATTTTCTTCTTTCATTAATCTTTCTTCCGCTTTCTTTGCTTCTTCTCTTACATTTTCATTTAGTGTTACAAATGCATTAATTTTATCGTTATAATCTTCAATTCGTTTTAAAAAGTAATCTGTTACTTCAACTGGAGAAAGTTTTTTCGCTTTCATTTGTGACACAAGCTCAGAAACGCCAAATTGTTCTAACATAGCCCAACACCTTCTTTTTCTTATCTACTCGTCAGTGTACGAAATTTTTAAATACCGAGTCAACCAACTGTACTTCTTATCCAAAAAATCTTCTCCTCATTAGTTAAATTAACTAGCGATATTTCTAGTCACTACGAAAAAACGCCTATTTCACGTTACATTTCCTTACATATCAATTTATTAATTTTTTCACAGATAGTATAAATAAAAAAAGATATCCTTTTCGTACATCTTTATTAAGTTTGAAGGTCATCTAAAACTTATCACTAGAAGGAGGAACAATAATGAAATTATCTCAATTGAGAACAAGTGGTCATGCTCCATCATTATTTTCAGCTTTTTTATACTTTGACGTTAGTTTTATGATTTGGGTAATGCTCGGTGCATTAGGCGTTTATATTACAAATGATTTTGGACTTTCTCCAAGTGAAAAAGGCTTAATTGTCGCTATTCCTATTTTGGGAGGATCTATTTTCCGTATTCTTTTAGGAATGTTAACAGACCGAATTGGCCCAAGGAAAACAGCAATTATCGGCATGTGTGCAACACTAGTTCCGCTTGTGCTTGGATGGCAGTTTGGAAATACAATGGGAGAGCTGTACATAATCGGGATTTTGCTTGGTGTTGCAGGTGCAAGCTTCTCTGTTGCTTTACCAATGGCAAGTCGTTGGTATCCACCACATCTTCAAGGACTTGCAATGGGGATTGCAGGAGCAGGAAATAGCGGAACCCTTCTAGCTACATTGTTTGGCCCTCGCCTTGCTGAAATATATGGATGGCACGGTGTAATGGGAATGGCTATTATCCCTCTTTTACTTGTATTCTTAATCTTTATCTTTACAGCAAAAGACGCTCCTTCACAGCCTGCTCCACAACCTTTAAAAGAATATCTTAAAGTTTTTAAATATCGAGATACATGGTTTTTCTGTCTTCTCTATAGCGTAACATTTGGTGGATTTGTGGGCCTTACAAGCTTCTTAAGCATTTTCTTCGTTGATCAGTATGGGTTAAGTAAAGTTGCAGCAGGAGACTTTCTCACACTTTGCGTTGCCGCAGGAAGCTTCGTTCGCCCAATCGGTGGTTTTCTTTCTGATAAATTTGGTGGAGCTCGTATTCTTATGTGTTTATATATTGGAGCTGCTCTTTGTATGTTTGGAGTTGCACAACTTCCAGGGCTTGGGCTTGCGATTGCCATTTTATTCGTTGCTATGGCCTGTCTTGGCATGGGAAATGGCGCTGTATTCCAACTCGTTCCACAACGTTTTCAAAAGCAAATTGGTATGATTACCGGAATTGTTGGTGCTGCGGGCGGAATTGGAGGTTTTTTTGTTCCAAACTTACTCGGTACTTTAAAAAGCACAACAAATACGTATGCAACAGGTTTTATCGCCTTTTCGGCCATTATTCTCGTTGCTTTAACCGTTCTTGTTGTTGCCCAGCAAACATGGAAAAGAACGTGGAATGCTCAAAATGAATCCGTTAAAATTTAAAAAGAAGCACTTTAAAGTGCTTCTTTTTACTGTTTTAGTCGAAATGTATAACGGCTTTCCTCTTGAAATGGCTTTTCGGGATAAAGAACAGCACTAGGGAAATTCTCATGATGAATCGCATCAGGTAACTTCTGCAGTTCAATGCAAATAGCCCCATGTTTAAAGCCAGCCCTTCCTTCATTGATTTTCTCTTTTTCGGTTAATCCATTGTTTGTATAAATTACAACAGCTGGCTCAGTTGTTGTTGCATAAAGTTCAACTGTCTTATTTTTATTTTTCAGCACAACTTCTTTGTCTTGGAGTAAAAATCCATGATCATATCCGCCTTCAATATGAAGCTGGGGGTCATCTTTCGTGATGAAGCTTCCTATCTTAACATCCTCCCGAAAATCAAATGGTGTATCTTCTACATTGAGTAATGTTCCTGTTGGTATAACTTCCTCTGTTAATTGTGTAAACTTTTGCGAAGAAATTTTCAGCAGGTGATTCTCAATGCCTTCTTCAAAATGTTCAAGATTGAAATGAAAATGAAGGGATGGCGCAAAAAGAGTGGGTTTGTCTGTTTCTGCTTCTGTTTTAACAACTAGCGTCTCTCCTTCTAATTTATAAGTGACAGAAACGTTAACATTACCAGGAAATCCACCTTCTCCGTCTTTTATTCGATATGTAAGAACAGCAAGAGTGTTTTCTTCGCTTATATCTACATCCCAAAACTTCGTCGCTAAGTTAGCAGATCCGCTATGCAAATTATGTTCTCCATCATTTTTTTCAAGCTTATATTCTTTTCCTTCGAGCGTAAATTCAGCATTTGCAATTCGTCCAATAATAGGACCAACAAAGCAATTCAAACAGTGCTTATCATCAAAATAACTATCAATATCAGCGTAGTTCATCACAACATTTTGACCGTTTTCCAATAATATGTGCGTAATATAAGCACCATAGTTCATAAACTTAACCGTTAGCTTCTCATTTTTTAACGTATATTCTCGAATGTTCTCTTTCATTATAAACCCCTTTCTTTTATAACCTCTAGTTTAAGTTAAAACGACGCATCTTATAAAATAAAAACCGTATCTTTTCCTAATTGTAGTGAAACTTCCAATTACCATCTCCGTCTTATTAGTACAGATATTGAGGAAACAAAAGGAGGAACAACAATGGCTAACCTATTGTTTAGTATTCTTGAAGGAGTCTTAACCTCTGTCCCGTCACGCAGAAGTAAGCTTATTAATACTAAATTTAAAAGGCTACAAAAAGAGAAATGGTTTCAAGAAATAGTGAACAGATATGGAACACTATTTCAAAAGAATACAGAAGTGAAAAATTTTATTGAAAGAACGAATATTGAAGAAGTATTAAAAGATCCTCTCCAAACAGAACTTTTTCAACTTCAATTAGAAAAAGTATTAATGAAAGAAAACTTTTAAAAGAATAACCATCATTTATCATCTTATAAAGGGGTCAAATCGTTGGGGAACAATTTTGTAAAAAGCGCCGTTGAAGTATTAGCAAAAGGCTTTAATATACATCCACTCAAAGAAAATACGCTTCTTTTCAAATATATGGAAGAGCTATGCTGTAAAGAGAATACCTTATACCTACTTGATGACCTAGGGGCTGTTGCAGAAGCAATCAGAGAACATGATGCTTATCTTCTTATCGATCTTATCTCTCTATATGATTGTAAAGCAGCACAGCAGCTAGATGTTTTAGTTTTGGAAGATTAAGAATAAAATCAAGAGACGGAAGAGCTATGCTCTTCCGTCTCTTGATTTTTATTCATTTATTTTAGTGCCTCCGCAAGTTCTGTAAAAATAATGCCTAAAGCATGTGCTCCTGCATCAGGATGACCTAAGCTTCTTTCGCCAACAGTACCAGCCCGTCCCATTCGAGCCACGATTTCTTTTGTCTTCTCAGCTCCGTTTACAGCCGCTTCTGCTCCTTTATGGAAGGCTGTCTTCATATCCTCACCATGCTCTGCACACTCTTTCCAAGCATCGGCACATGGTATAAGCGCATCTATGAGCGTTTTATCGCCAACTTCTGCTCCTCTACCAAATGAACGCTCTCCAATGTCTTGTATTCCCTCTACAACAGCTTGAAGCATGTTAGAAAACTCTTGCACTGTTAATTCACGTTTCTCTCCTGCAGCCTTACCTGCCGCTCTAAAAGCACCACCCCAGATTGGACCAGAAGCTCCTCCACAATGTTCCATAATAACCATTGAACTGCTATCTAAAAAACTACCTATGTTTAATGACTCTTCGTTGATAATTGTTTTCCACTCAAGCTTTAACTGTCTAAACCCTTTAGCAACACTTGTCCCAAAATCACCGTCACCTGCATGAGAATCTAACTTACAAAAAGCTAACTCGTTTTTAATAATTACTTCACTCATTTTATCAACAAGATAAATCATATTTCCTAACGAAATTACATCTTCTTTCACAACACGATACTCTTCTTCTGTCTCTACTTCAAAATGGACTGGTCCCTCTGTTTCTTCTTCCTTAACACTCGCATACTCTACTTGCTGAACAGGTCCATCTACTTTAAAGGCTGGTGCATCTGATTTATTAGAAAGCAATGTTTTTAATTCATCGTCTAATTTCATAATAGATAGCGACACACCAGCCATATCAATGCTTGTCATGTAATTTCCAACAAAAGTTCGGTTAACTTTTATATTTCGATTAGAGAACTCTCTTGCTACTGCATTGTTAAAAAGATAAAGCTCCTGCAATGGCGTTCCACCGAATCCATTTACTAATACTGCTATCTCTTCACCTTCTACGTTTAAATCTTTTAGTAAATCACGCACCATACGTTCTGCTAATTCATCAGCACTTGTAATTTTTTCTCGTTTAATACCTGGCTCTCCATGAATCCCTACACCATACTCCATTTCATCCTCATCAATCTCAAACGTTGGAGAACCACTTGCAGGTAATGTACAAGATGTAAGAGCAACTCCTATACTACGCACATTTTTCACTGCCTTTTCCGCAATGGCCTTCACTTCTAACAAGTCTTTCCCTTCTTCGGCTGCAGCACCAGCAATTTTATGTACAAGCACAACACCAGCTACGCCACGGCGACCAACTGTATATAGACTGTCTTCTACCGCAATATCATCATCAACACGAACATATTCAACATTAATGCCGTCTTCTGAAGCTAAGTGAGCTCCGTTCTTAAAGTTCATAATATCTCCGCTATAGTTCTTAATGATTAGTAGTGTGCCTTTTTTACCCTCTGTTGCTTTAATACCTTGATAGACTTGAATTTGAGAAGGAGAAGCAAACATATCTCCAAATACCGCTGCATCTAACATACCTTTTCCAACCAGTCCCGCATGTGATGGTTCATGACCGCTTCCACCACCGCTAATTAACGTCACTTTGTTGTTGTTCATTTCTTTTTTCTTAATCACTTTATATTTCTTTAGAAGCTCAAGCTCTGGATGAGCCATTACAATTCCATTGCACATTTCCATAACAACATCTTCAGGATTGTTAATGATTTTCTTCACTTCATTTTCCTCCTTATCCTATTCCTTATGTAGTTTCAAGAATTAATGCTTGAGATGAGTATACGTAGATTCCATCTTTATTCCCTTTGTTACTTTTCATGTTAGAGTGAATACGCTTTATTGTAAATGATAAATGTTTTACTTTAACGTCTCTTATCATTTTGATAATAAATATAGATACAAGTAAGTTATCAAAGAAAATCTGTTAAAGAAGGTTTATGAATAAGAGGAAATCTATTAAAAGGTTGAATACCTCACCAAATGTTTCTCGGCTCCTCACTTTTCCTTACCAAAAAAGCAGGAATTGCTCCTGCTTTCAATGTTCATAAATCATTTTTCGTGTCATTCCACCGTCTACAACAAGGTTTGTCCCTGTTACGAAATCATTGTCAGGGTGTGTTAGATATAAACAAGCTTTTGCAATATCACTTGGTTTTCCTACTCGTTGCGATGGATGTTGAGTATGATCAATATCGCGCAGTGATTCATAATCATCTGTTTCAATCCATCCTGGTGAAATGGCATTAACAGTAATTTTATCCTCACTAAAGGAAATAGCTAATGCATGCGTTAAGGCTACAATCCCCCCTTTTGTTGCCGCATATCCTTCTGTATGTGGTTCTGACATTGTCGCTCGTGTTGAAGCCATATTCACAATAGAGCCACCCATTTCATTTTTCTTCATTTCCTTTGCTGCTTCTCTAGAACATAAAAATACGCTTCGTAAATTTGTATTAATTATGTCATCCCATTCTTCAATAGATAACTCATAAGGAGATTTCCATCTCGTAACGCCAGCGTTATTTATTAAAATATCAATATTGCCATATGTACGAACAGCTTCTGTCATTAAGTTGATAATGTCCTTTTCATTTCTTACATCTGCCTTAATAAACGTTGCTTCGCCTCCGGCTTGACGAATTTGTTTTTCATGCTCTCTTCCTGCTTCTTCATCAAAATCAGCTATTATAACGTTTGCTCCTTTTGCTGCATATTGCTTTGATACTTCTTTCCCAATTCCATTTGCCGCTCCTGTTACAACAACAATCCTTCCATTAAAGGACATAATACTCCACTCCATTTACATATTGATATGTCTTTCATATCCACCACTATACGAGAAAAATCCCTTATTTGAAACATTTACAAAAGTGTTTTTTAACCACTTTTATAATTTCCACTCTTCTCCTTTATATGTATGATATTTAAATTATGGATTTTTGAAAAATGCTTCAAAGACTTCCTTTTGCAAAAATCTACTCTGACTAATTTCTATGTGAATTTTCTACTTCCTATCATTGATACCATTCAAAGTACACAATTCAAGCTTATTTTATCATGTTAAACAAAAAAAGACCTCAACATAACCGTTGAAGTCTTAGTCTCACTACAGTATTTGATACCGGTGGTCGGGTTCGAACCGACACTCCAGAGGAACACGATTTTGAGTCGTGCGCGTCTGCCAATTCCGCCACACCGGCATATAAAAAAACAAATCTGCTAGAAATAGCAGATACAAAAAAAGGCGGCAACCGGATTTGAACCGGTGATAAAGGTTTTGCAGACCTCTGCCTTACCACTTGGCTATGCCGCCGTCTTAAAGTAGATGGAGCGGAAGACGGGATTCGAACCCGCGACCCCCACCTTGGCAAGGTGGTGTTCTACCACTGAACTACTTCCGCATATTGGCTGGGCTAGCTGGATTCGAACCAACGCATGACGGAGTCAAAGTCCGTTGCCTTACCGCTTGGCTATAGCCCATTTATATGATGCTTGAAAGCATAATATGTATTTTATATGTAAACTAAATGGGGCGATTGATGGGAATCGAACCCACGAGTGCCAGAGCCACAATCTGGTGCGTTAACCACTTCGCCACAACCGCCATTTTAATTTGGCAGGGGCAGTAGGAATCGAACCCACACCGGAGGTTTTGGAGACCTCTGTTCTACCTTTAAACTATGCCCCTGTAAGAAATGGTGGAGGGGGACGGATTCGAACCGCCGAACCCAGAGGGAGCAGATTTACAGTCTGCCGCGTTTAGCCACTTCGCTACCCCTCCATCTTCATTGTCAAACATGATAAATGGTGGCTCAGGACGGAATCGAACCGCCGACACATGGATTTTCAGTCCATTGCTCTACCAACTGAGCTACTGAGCCGTATACAATTTTGAATTTTAAAATAATGGCGGTCCCGACGGGAATCGAACCCGCGATCTCCTGCGTGACAGGCAGGCATGTTAACCGCTACACCACGGGACCTTTTGGTTGCGGGGGCAGGATTTGAACCTACGACCTTCGGGTTATGAGCCCGACGAGCTACCAGACTGCTCCACCCCGCGATATATTGTTTAAATGGTGGAGGATGACGGGCTCGAACCGCCGACCCTCTGCTTGTAAGGCAGATGCTCTCCCAGCTGAGCTAATCCTCCACAAAAACAGTAGTCTATGTATATATAATAGTAATGGTGACCCGTACGGGATTCGAACCCGTGTTACCGCCGTGAAAGGGCGGTGTCTTAACCGCTTGACCAACGGGCCATAAGTTGAGTAGTGGCGGAGAGCAAGGGATTCGAACCCTTGAGACAACGTTAGCCGCCTACACGATTTCCAATCGTGCTCCTTCGACCACTCGGACAGCTCTCCAAATGGCTCCACAGGTAGGATTCGAACCTACGACCGATCGGTTAACAGCCGATAGCTCTACCACTGAGCTACTGTGGAATATAGTTAGCCTGGCAACGTCCTACTCTCACAGGGACAAAGTCCCAACTACCATCGGCGCTCAAGAGCTTAACTTCTGTGTTCGGCATGGGAACAGGTGTGACCTCTTGGCTATGGTTACCAGACAAGTATCATTAAGTAACGCAACATCTTGTATTATACATGATTTTTTAGAACAAATCAAGTGTTTTTTTAAAAAAATTGCTCACTCAAAACTAAATAACAAGGCAAGGAAAAACATATCCGATTATGATCAATTCTTAGGTTAAGTCCTCGATCGATTAGTATTAGTCAGCTCCACATGTCGCCATGCTTCCACCTCTAACCTATCTACCTGATCGTCTCTCAGGGATCTTACTTCCGAAGAATGGGAAGTCTCATCTTGAGGGGGGCTTCATGCTTAGATGCTTTCAGCACTTATCCCGTCCGCACGTAGCTACCCAGCGATGCCTTTGGCAAGACAACTGGTACACCAGCGGTGCGTCCATCCCGGTCCTCTCGTACTAAGGACAGCTCCTCTCAAACTTCCTACGCCCACGACGGATAGGGACCGAACTGTCTCACGACGTTCTGAACCCAGCTCGCGTACCGCTTTAATGGGCGAACAGCCCAACCCTTGGGACCGACTACAGCCCCAGGATGCGATGAGCCGACATCGAGGTGCCAAACCTCCCCGTCGATGTGGACTCTTGGGGGAGATAAGCCTGTTATCCCCGGGGTAGCTTTTATCCGTTGAGCGATGGCCCTTCCATGCGGAACCACCGGATCACTAAGCCCGACTTTCGTCCCTGCTCGACTTGTAGGTCTCGCAGTCAAGCTCCCTTGTGCCTTTACACTCTACGAATGATTTCCAACCATTCTGAGGGAACCTTTGGGCGCCTCCGTTACCTTTTAGGAGGCGACCGCCCCAGTCAAACTGTCCACCTGACACTGTCTCCCTGCCCGATAAGGGCAGCGGGTTAGAATTTCAATACAGCGGGGGCAGTATCCCACCAGCGCCTCCACCGAAGCTAGCGC
>NZ_JBJZOT010000006.1:0-88560 GCF_057808375.1 Priestia sp. TRM10 | reverse complement strand
TCCGCATTTCCTCATGCAACCGACAGGCTCGTTACCAAGCATGCCGTTTCGGATGGAGATTATCTTTGCGTCTAGATGAGTAGCGTTAGCTACACTGTAAGAAAGCGACTTCTTGTCGCACCATAATGCTGATTCTAGGAAGTGAAAATCCCACTCAATTGAGTGGGATTTTTCAAGCTATAGCAAAGACTCTCCAGCAATTCCTGGTTTCGTCATTTCAAATGGATTCAAGATGATATCCAGCTCTTCTTCTGTCAAAACATCATATTGTAGGCAAAGTTCTCGGACAGATTTGCCCGTTAAAATCGCTTTCCTTGCAATTCTTGCTGCTGTTTCATAACCAAGATGCGGGTTAACAGCTGTAATAATGCCAACACTTTTCTCCACATATTCTGTCATACGATCTTCATTGGCCTGGATACCTTTTAAGCAATGGTCAGTAAATGAACAGAAACCATTGTTCATAATACTAATAGATTGAAGTAAGTTAAAGACAAGGACGGGTTCCATCACATTGAGTTCAAGTTGACCAGCTTCAGAAGCTAAACAAATCGTATTATCATTTCCGATGACTTGGAACGCAATTTGATTAATAAGCTCTGGCATAACAGGATTCACTTTCCCTGGCATAATTGATGAACCAGGCTGACGTGCCGGCAAATTAATTTCATTTAATCCTGCTCGAGGTCCAGATGCCATTAAACGAAGATCATTTGCAATTTTAGACATGTTCATCATACATACTTTAAGAGCTGCTGACACTTCTGTGTAAGCATCTGTGTTTTGTGTTGCATCTACAAGATGGTCTGCTGTCACTAAAGGTAATTCACTAATACGTGCCAAATGCTGAACAACTGATTCAATGTACTTTGGATTCGCATTTAATCCTGTCCCAACAGCTGTTGCTCCCATATTTACTTCATAAAGATGTTGACGAGACTGTTCAATTCTTTTTATATCACGCTCAAGTACACGGCTATAAGCTTCAAACTCTTGCCCAAGTCGAATCGGTACGGCATCTTGAAGATGCGTGCGTCCCATTTTAATAATAGAGTCAAACTCGACGGCCTTTTTCTTGAACTCTCCGTGCATATAGTCCATTGTTGTTAAAAGCTTCTCAATCATCTTTAAGGTTGATATATGAATAGCTGTTGGAAAAACATCATTTGTAGACTGGGACATATTCACATGAGAGTTTGGGCTTAAATAGTTGTACTCCCCTTTTTGATGACCTAAAATTTCAAGTGCTCTGTTTCCAATCACTTCGTTTGCATTCATATTCATAGACGTTCCTGCCCCACCTTGAATAGGATCAACAATGAACTGGTCGTGCCATTTACCTTCTAACACTTCATCTGCTGCTTGAACAATAGCTTTTCCAAGACCTTCATATAGACGCTTTACATCCATATTCGCTAGTGCTGCTGACTTCTTTACTATTGCTAATGCTTTAATCATTTCTTCATGGATTTTATACCCTGTAATTGGAAAGTTCTCAGATGCTCGAAGTGTTTGAATACCATAATATGCTGTACCTACTACTTCTTTAATTCCTAAAAAATCTCTTTCAAAACGTACTTCTTCTTTCATTTCTTTTTGCTTTTCCATGTTGTTCTCTCCTTATGCTACATGTGTTTTTTTTAGGGATGCTGTGTAACGTTTTGCTTTTTCTTGATCAAATCCGCCTTCCCACTTTGACATGACAATGGAGGCTAGAGCATTTCCTACTACATTTACAGAAGTACGAAGCATATCTAAAATACGATCAATACCGGCTATAAAAGCCATACCTTCTAATGGTAGTCCCATGGAGCTTAGTGTCGTTAACACGACAACAAATGAAGCCCCAGTAACACCAGCCATTCCTTTAGAAGTCAACATTAGGACTAATAAAAGGGTAATTTGCTCTCCTATAGATAAATGAATGCCATACATTTGGGCAATAAATACAGCTGCAATAGCTTGATAGATAGAAGATCCATCTAAATTAAAGGTGTATCCTGTTGGAATAACGAAAGAAGTAACAGCTTTGGGACACCCGAACTTCTCCATTTTTTCCATTAACCTAGGAAGTACAGCCTCGGAACTAGCCGTGGTAAAAGCCAGGATTAATTCATCTTTTAAAATTTTCATCATGACAAAGATATTTACACCTACTATCTTCGCAATGAATCCTAATATAATGAATACAAAAAAGAACATCGTTAAATAGATGACAAGTACCAATTTCCCTAAAGGAACAAGAGAGCCAATGCCAAACTTTGCTACATTTACTCCAATTAAAGCGAATACACCAAAAGGAGCGAATTTCATAACTAAGTTTGTAATCCAAAACATAGCCTCTAATATTCCGTCAAAAAAATTTAACACAGGCTTTCCTTTTTCTCCAACAACAGCGACTCCTATACCTAATAACACAGAGAAAAAGACAATAGCTAATAAATCACCTTCTGCTAGAGATTGAAAGATATTACTGGGAATAATATGAACAAATTGGTCAGCAATACTTACATCTTCTTTTGATTGAGCCGTCTCTTCATAAGTAGATATGTTACTTTTTTCGAGATTTCCCATATCAATACCCGTACCTGGGTGGAATAGGTTTGCTGCTAATAGCCCTATAGCAAGAGCAATGGTAGTAACAATCTCAAAGTACAGAATAGTTTTCCCACCCAATTTTCCTAATTTTTTTATATCTCCTACTCCTGCAATTGAAACAACTAGAGCAGCTATAACTATAGGTATAACAATCATTTTAATTAAATGAAGAAAGATATCTCCGATTGGCTGGAGAATAGCCATGGCTGTTTCATTACCATAAAAAAATGCTCCTACAGCAATTCCTAAAGCAAGTCCAATAAATATTTGTGTGGCTAAGCCAAACTTTTTCATTTAAATTCCTCCTTATGTTAGTTGCCTATTGTTAACGCTTTCATTATTAAGGATGTTCTTAGTTTATAATCAGTCCTACTAAAACCTACTAAAACCTACAAGAGCAAATGAGAAAATAAAAATTCTAAGCCAAAACCCTTTCCTCTTTTTTACCCTTTCGGTACAATGTGTTATGTTTTTATATAGGGCCTTGGGAGGGACAGTATTGAAAGAACGTATATGGATTTTACTATTGATGATGATTGCGGTTCCTCTTGCGGGTGAACTCAACTTTTATCCATTTGACGATACATTTAGAGTCAGTTTGGGCACACCAGTCTTTTTCTTGTTTTTGCTATGGAAGAGGGGGATGCATCCGAATATTGTAGGTATTTTAACAGGGATGAGTGTGTTTGTTTTTCGTTTTTTGCTAGCTGTTGGGATACGAGACATATCTGTTGAGGAAGCGATGTATCTTCATTTTCCTGCCTTTTTCTATTACGTCATGTACGCATTCGTATTTCATTTGATGAAATTGAACGAACGGCACGATCAACCGTTTATGATTGGGTTTTTAGGGGTAATGATCGAGCTTTTTGCAAGTGGATTGGAAATGGCGATTCGGTCTTTCTTGGCAAATCAGGACATATCCTTGCTTACCATTGAAGAACTCTTTTTCATCGCCTTTATTCGCAGCTTTTTCGTTCTTGGCTTTTTTAATATTTTCAAGTTGAGAGAAGCAAAATTTGCAGAACAAGAGCAGCGCAGGCAAAAGGAGAAAATGCTACTTTTTATTTCGAATTTGTATGAAGAATCGGTTCAACTGAAGAAAACGATGCAAAATGCGGAAGAAATCACCCGCATGTGTTACGCCCTTTATCGCCTGTTAAAATCAGGGGAGAACAACGACCATGAAGCGCAAACGGCGTTGCAGATTGCCGGTCTCGTGCATGAGATCAAAAAAGATAACCAACGGATTTATGCGGGGGTGTCGGAACTCATGTCTTCCGAGAACCTGCAGGACTATATGAATATCGAACAGCTCGGTAACATCATGTTCGTGTCCAATAAACGATATGCAGAGACCCTTCACAAAGATGTTTCATTTTTCTTGCATGTAGATGGGGACCATCCGCCCTACCATGTATATATACTATTATCCTTAATCAATAATTTGTTGGCCAATGCCGTGGAAGCTATTAAAGAAGAAGGATACATATCGCTGCGAGTGAAAAGGAAAGATCAATTCGTGGAGTTTTGCGTTAGTGACAATGGCCCCGGCATTGCACCGAAGCTAAAGGAAGTCATTTTTACAGAAGGATTTACAACAAAATTCGATTCGTTGGGAAATCCTTCGACGGGTATCGGTTTATCGTATGTGAAACAAACTGTTGAAAAATGGGGAGGACATATCAGGCTTATGGATAACTATAAAGAAACCGTATTCATCGTAGAACTTCCGATAAATGCGATGATAGAGAAAGGGTTAACGAGATGAATTATTTTATTGTTGATGACGATCCTGCCATTCGAGCAATGCTGACAGATATGATTGAAGACGAAGATTTAGGAAATGTGGTGGGAGAAGTGGAGGACGGATCATTAGTGGATAATGGCTTGTTATCTTTAAAAAAAGTAGACGCTGTCTTAATTGATTTGCTCATGCCAATAAGGGATGGAATTGAAACGATCCGGACTCTTGCTGGTGAATTTCAAGGAAAATTTGTGATGATTTCACAAATGGAAGCGAAGGAACTGATTGGAGAAGCGTATAGTTTAGGGGTGGAATACTACATTACAAAACCACTGAACCATCTTGAAATTACAGGTATATTAAAAAAGGTGAACAAACAGATACTGTTGGAACAGTCGATCCAGGGCATTCAAGCGTCATTGAACTTATTTACGGGACACCCGCAGTCTCCGTTCATGTTCTCCCCTCATACAAAAAATATTAGGGAAGCCGGACGTTCCTTAATTTCTGATTTAGGCATAATTGGGGAAAGAGGAAACGAAGATTTACTAAAAATTTTAGAATTCCTACAAAATGAAAAGCAAAGACTCGGTTCTGCCTATATGTTTCCACCTTTAAAGAAAATTTTTGCAGGCATCGCTACCGAAAAGCTGGGAGAGAAAGCGAAAGAGGCCGAAATCCAGAAAGAAATGAAAGCTTCTGAGCAGCGTGTCCGCCGCGCTCTTCACCAGGCGCTCATCCATATCGCTTCATTAGGATTGACAGATTATACGAATCCCAAATTCGAAGCCTATTCTTCAACTTTTTTTAATTTCTCGGAAGTCCGCAAGAAAATGCTGGAGCTAGAAGACAAAAGCAAAAAAACAAGCAACCAGAGCCGCATTAACATGAAAAAGTTCATCCAAACGATGTTTATGGAAGCGAGACAGTTGGTGGAATAATAAACTATATAAAGCGAACCTTCAATCAGTGGGGAGGAGTGTTCATTCGTTTCTGGTTCAAAAACAGGTTTCAGAAAGTAAAAAAGCGTAAACCTCTACAAATTATAGTAAGCTGCTTACTTAGAGCTCTATATTTATTAAAAGTTATTAGTCAAAGTACATCAAAACATCTCCAAAACCAAACAAAGTAGGAACGGCTTATAACAATTATCTAAAAGAAAAAGATAGGATTTAATTTTTATTTTCTTTCTTTACTTAACATAAAATAGATTATAGGTAGCAACCTTTTCTATGGATTTTTTCATACAAAAATAGCGCCCCATTAATTGGGCGCTATTCTTATGTAAAAAGTATAGGGGTTTCAATATTGATAGTAATTAATCTGTATTTAAATAATGAGATAAAGTAACTTTATTCAAATAAAAAAGGACATTTCTTATATGCCCTGCTTCCCTGTATCAGCCCCACCTACGCTAAATACTGCGACAGCCACTCATGCTATCCCGCCTATCCTCAGTATAAATGAAAGCGATTACAAAGTAAAGAGGATATTTAATGTTATGTTCTTCAGATGCATATCCTATTCATTCCTAATTAACTTAAAATATGTTATCGATATCTATCTTTATTGTAGCTTTAAAATAAAGTTTAATCAAAAATACCCCGCAGAACCTCATTTTTGAGCAAATAGAAAGAATCCGTTCTGAAAAGAGATTGATCAAAATGGATTCTTCTCTTGTGAATTAGTATACATTTTTTATAAAAAAGTTTGATCATTTTATAGCTGCGACCTTTAACAATCGCGCCCATATTGTGGTGTTAGTGCTCTTACAATGTAGTAATAATCGGTCCTTCCTTCGTAAGAATAATCGTATGTTCGTATTGAGCCACAAAGCTTTCATTGGTTAGGAAGGTCCATCCATCTTCAGATTGGAAAACTTCCTCTTCAAATGTAGAGATCATAGGCTCAAAGGCAATGACCATACCATCTTTTAAAATTTCGTCATCCTCGCGAGAGTAGTAATTGAAAATATGTTTTGGTTCTTCATGTATCGAACGCCCAACACCGTGTCCAGTCAGATTTTTTATGACGGTTAAGCCATGCTGTTTGGCTACATTGTGTGCAGCTTTTCCGAGCGCGCTTTTTTTCGAACCTGGTTTTGCCTTCCTAAGTCCAGCGTCGAATGCTTCTTTAGCAACGTCACATATTTTCTGTAAAATGATCTCCCCCTTCCCCACTACAAAGGAAATTCCGGTATCTGCGAAATACCCATTTTTTGAACCTGAAACATCAATATTTACAATGTCCCCTTCTTGAATGGTCCGTTTATTCTTCGGAATCCCGTGCGCTACTTCCTCATTTATGCTAATGCACGTATATCCAGGAAAATTGTATTCTCCTTTTGGGGCAGATTGAGCCCCTGCCTTTTCAAACATCTCTCTCGCAATTTCATCGAGTTCTTTTGTGGTAATTCCAGGTTTCGTACAATGAACTAATTCATCTCGAATCGCTCCACAAATTTCACCAATTTCTTTTAATCCATTAAAATCCTCTTTAGTCTTTGCAACCATTGTATATCCTCCCTTTTTAAAGTATTTTATGATTAGTATTCCATTTAGTTTCTAGCATAAACGGAACGGATTCTCTCCAACAATCTGGCCTGTTAATGGAATATCGTTGTGTTATTTTCACTATAAAATCGCCCTTTGGATAATGTATATCCAAAAGGGTAAAACGGTGCAACTTTTTTATAAACGGTTAAACTTTATTTCAACTACACATTTATATAGGTAAAAGGCATATAATAAATAGCTTAAATGCCTTTTGCAATCCTCATGTTATTTTTTACTTATCAATAATAATAGTATCAGCGTTTTTATCCTCAAAACAGAGATTTACCGTTCTCTGTTTAGCTCTGGTCCGATGAACAGTCCCAGCTGGAATAAGTACTGTATCATTTGGTTTTAAAACAATGGTATCCTTATCTTCGAAATCAATGAACAACTCGCCTTCTAAAACTATAAATAGTTCATCTGAATTAGAATGGTAATGCCATTTGTATTCACCTGAAAAAACGGCAATACGGAGACAGTGATTGTTGATATCAGACACGGCAAAATTCACATGTTGATCCTTAATGTCCTTTGTAATTTCTCGAAGATTAATCTTTTCTAAATCTACTTTCTCTACCATTTCAACACCTCTTTGAGAGTTTAATTTTCTCCTTTTATTTTACTACCTCTACCATGTGGTATATCATATACGAACTTAGTTTATATAAAAGAATTTCTCGGAAATTAGGATAAGCTAGTATTTAAAAACTGTTTTTCAGACATCACTTTAATCCCAGATCTTTTAAATAAAGCAGCTGTAACTCCTTCACCAGCTATCTTTGTATTCGAAAATTCTCCACTATAAATCATAGTACTACCACAGGATGGACTACTTTCCTTTAATACAACATACTCAGCATTAACCTCTTGGATAATATTTAATGCTTTATAGGCTCCTTTTATATACAATTCTGTTACATCATTTCCCGACTTCTCTATTACTCTAGCTTTTCCATCTAATACATCCTCCCCAGTACCCCCTACGATTTCTGCGGATTCACGTGGAGTTGAAAAGCCTCCTAAAAGTTCAGGACATATTAATAATGCTTGGTTTTGGTCAACTAATTTCTTAATTTTTTCCACTGAACTATGTGTTCCATTGTATCTACATTCTATACCGGCTAAACATGAACTTACTGCAATCAAAAAGACATCCCCTAACCAAATACCTTTTTATACCAGTTTAACATAATCATTCTTAAAAAAGTCATGTATATCATATTCACTTCTTGTTAACATAATAGATGTTACAGGTAGTAAAAAAGCACAAACTTGTTGGTAGTCAACAAGTTTGTGCTTTTTCTTTTCCGTTGCAGAGCCGTTTACTGTCATATTTACATCAAATTCCATATAGGTTCTATGTCTTTATCAAACATTTTTTGCATCGGAATCCCTAATGGAGTGTTTATTAAAATTATATATTAACTAATTGACACATGAAACCGGTTGACATATAATGATTTTGAAAGTGTTTTCATTAATTGTTCTTTTACATGTGAAGTTCCTACTCTTATAAATTAGATACTATCAGGAGATGCCTAGTATGAAAGACCATATGCTTGAATTCTTTCCCTTTTCTTATTTCAAGATAAATAGCAAAGGTTCAATTTTAGTTAGCTCTAAACAAGCCCATACCCTATTTAACATCCCGTTAGATCTATTAAACATTGTTCACATAGATGATCAACCAAAGGCTATAGAATTTCTAACATCATTTACTCATAACGAACCCTTAACAATAAGTTTACGTTTGCAAATGGTCAGTGGTTCATTTACTAATTTTACGTGCACAATTAATTGGGAACAAAGTATAGGGCATTTAGTTTGTATAGAAAAAAAAACTCTTGTCCATTAATTTATTGACCTAAATACAAAAAATAAAGAACTGCAATTATCCATTACTATTCCTTATGAACACCTCTATATCAGTGATAGAACCTATTTTATGGGGATTCCTAACCATACCGCCTTTTTTGAAAGGAGAAGTCCTCCCTTTTATATAACATGATACTTTGTATATCTTTTGAAGATAAACAGATATTATTTCGCCTTTTGAGCAAACTACTCGAGATAAGTAAATTATCGTTCTTAAAAGCTGATGTGTAATGAAAAAAACCTACTGTTTAAAACTCAGTAGGTTTTTCTATTTTTAGACTATACCTGACATCCAATTTTATTTGAAATAAAGCATTATATGTTGTTTTTTAATGTCACAATTTTTTAACAATATTATAACTCTTATTTTAAATTCACAGTAAATGATTCAATGTTACAGTAAGTATTCCTTTAAAGATTGCTGTAGTGTTCCTTTTGTGATGGCCTTTTGATTGAAATTAATGCCAAGGTGAATCATCTCTCTCACCAGTTCTGGTCTCAACCCGGTAATAACCGTTTCACATCCCATCATACTAATCCCCTCTAGTACTTTATGGAAATGATCGATAACAACCTCATCCATATCGGTAATACCTGATAAATCCATAATTAATGTCTGAATACGGGTCCTTGCAATATCCATTAGTACCTTTTCTTCAATGATATCCATTCGATACGAATCAATATTTCCTATTAAAGGAAGAATTGCAACCGTAGGACTAATGGGGATAATCGGTACAGATAGATGTTCTACGTCTTTTCTTTGTCTATAGATTAATTGGTCTTTAAAATCCGAATAGCTTAGGAAAAAGGTATTGAGAAACTGATCAATGTTATTATTAATTTGTTTCTCTAACTCAAAAAAATCTTCCCTAATACTAGGTAAGTTGAATTCAGATTGGTATTCATAAATGGTTTTCCATAATGATCTTCTTATCGCCTGAACCCATTCCAGCTTAAAAGCTAAAGTAAGAGAATGCTGAGCCCAGGCAACACCTTCCTGTTTAGCAAACTCAACGATATCTTGGTGGTTGTTTTCCAAGATATAAACCACTAATTTTTCAGCATTCTTTAAGAGATCAATATTACCTTGCCTTAGAATATCGTGAATAACCTCTGCCACATTTACGGCTTCTGATAACAACTTCTGTTGAAAAACTTCTCTTTTATCTTCAACATAGTGAATCATATCTTGAATCTCATGTCTGCCATTCTCCATTTAACATACTCCTTTCAGAATAAATCATCCAACTTATGAACTATAATAAAGGACCTTATTTTTATAATATAATTAAGGTAGATTATATGACAACTATTTTAAGGGCGTTAGAATAACCTACCATAATTCTCTAATTTGGTATTATAACTCGAGTATATAAAATACTGCTAATTTTAATATGCTCCTATTGGAGAAAGGGGTCTAACAAACAAGATTTTTAACCAAACATCATTACAAATTATCCTTACTTTAAATAATCGAACTCTATTTTAGATGTACAATCTTACAGATTTACCACAAAATCATTATATTAATAACATATTTTCCCTGTACGAAAGGTTTTTACTGCATATAAGTAAAGATCGCTTTTTAACACATTAAATTTAATATTAATTAGTTTACAAAATGTTAATTATAAGAAATAAATATGACAGATCTACCTTAAAGGTATTTTTTTATAATCTAATATGATAGTGTGAGGGTAAATTACATTATTTGGTTCCTTCGCACCTAAGGTTTCTTTATAATGAGAAAGGATGTATGTATGAATGAGCATAACCGAGATCAAAAAAATGCTTCATAATCTGATTGAATATGAAGACTGCACGATTATACATACTATCCCTGATTTAATCGAATTATGTTATTGCAAAGAATCTAGCGCTTTTCAGGTTACTACTTTTGCTGACGGGAATGTTTTCTCCTATTATGATGTAGAGACTGCTTCTAATGCATTATATAGAGCTCTAAATCCTGACTAAAAAAAAGACCTTTAAGGGGGTCTTCTTTTTAGTATATAGTAGGTGAACTTAGTTTATATAAGATGTATTATAGGCAGTTTTTTGCTTATATGAATAATACAGAGTAATTAGAGCAAACTATCAAGGTGTGTAATATATCGCTCTTAAAAGTTGATGTACATTAGAAAAAACTACTGACTCCAAGCAGTAGTTTTTTCTGTTTTCACGTTGTATAAGATACTTATATTTAGTTCACATAATGTTGATTAGGGGAAGTTACTCGATTACTTTTGGCGGATATTGGTTAGATAATTGTCTTGGTAACTCTCTTTCCCATTCATCATCATCGCGCCAATCGTAAGTTTCCCCCTTGTTAACATTTAAAGTTTGATTTCCGATCTTAATGGTATCATTATCTATCCAGACTATATACGGATCTGCATCAGGGTAATTCCAATATATATTTCTTTTTCTGTTTGTTTGAACATTAATTAATTCTCCCCTAGCCGCATCCAAACTTAATGAACCACCATAATGAAAATAAGTTTTTACAACATATTCGCCATTAGGGGACTCTACTTTTCGGATTAATTCCCCTTTGGGAACGCCCTGTAGACTAAAAAATTTATAATATATACAGCCTGTTAAACTACTCATCAGGATAAGGAATATAATCCCTACCTTTATTAACCTATTTTTCAAAATAAACCCTCCCATATTAATACATTTTAATATAAAAAGGTTATGCACGGGGTATACAATTCTGGTTTACCTAAAATATGTTAGAGGAAGTGAAAAAGTACAAATCCATTGGTTTCCAACAGATTTGTACTTTTTCTCTAGGTATACTCTTGCATACTTATTTTAGTCGTGCACTTGCATACTAAGGAAATAAATGCCCTTATTCGTTTTGAATATATATTCTTCATCACTACATGCATAATAATTTTCTGTATATAAGTTAACTAAATATACCTCTTCTATTTCCTGTCCAAATTGCTTTAATAACTGTTCTATTATATATTCTTTCGTTGTCAACCCATTTAAATCATATTCATGGGGTATGGTTCCAAACCAATATCTTTCACTATCAGGATATGAGCAATTAAGGAAATCTTTTCTCCATTCTTTCAACGGTATGAGTTCTATTGTGTCATTTTCAGTGATACATATAGCCTTTTTAACAAGTTTTTCCATATCCTCCTGTATATCTTCTGATAAAAGAATAAGACCATAATCATTACTTACGTACTGGTCTGAATTAACTTTAGCAAAATCACTTAAAACCTTATTTATAAATTCCATATTCAAATCTCCCTGAATTCAACTAGCTATTTATCAGCTATATGCTAACACATATGGCTGATAAATAGTTAAAATTGGATTATTCCAAGAGGAAAAACTAAAGTTTAGATGATTCTTATTGACCTTCAAATAGATATGATTAAATATAATCTAGCAACCAATGATTAATGTTAGAATTAAAAATTTTAGTTAATATAATCGTTATGATAAGAAATGAAAAAGCCCCTAGAAATAAAAAGTCTAGGGGCTTCAAAATATAGAAGCAATATTTACAGCTAGAGTAAGAAGTAAAACAGAAATACATATTATGATTTGTTGAGATTTGGATTTCTTATTAAACCATCCCCATCTCTTTTTGTCCTGGTCAAACATAAAATAATCGAGAAGGGTAAAAAGGATAATACCTACTGTAATAAGAAAGAGTTCGATTGCCTTTTCCTCCTTTTTCATTTTTCTAGTTAAACCTCTTTTTGCAATTGATCATTTATCATGAGAGCAAATATAGCAAGGAAATCCAAAATAATTAGTAGTCCGTAATAAAGACCAAGTCCTTCAAAAAATAAAGATAAGATGGAAAATAAGATGGATTCAAAACCAAACAACATAATAATAAGGCCAAATCCTTTAGCCAATTGTTTCTCATTATAAGGATTAAACATCTTTCCATAACCAGCAATGAACTTAGTTCTTCCTTTCCTCCATACAAACCCACCAATCCAAACAATTAAACAACTTAGGATGCAAATGAACAGAACTTTTAACATAAAAGATTACACTCCCTATTGAAAACGACCTCTCTCGTATGGATTATTTTACCACATATAGATTTTGAATATCATATACAAAGCTAGTTAAGATAAAACATGTTATAAGAAAAAAAGCTTTTGTATCCAAAGATGTTATTTAGTAACGTGGGGTTAAGTGAATAGATTGATGTTCAACTTGTATAAAGCTAGAATAAAAGAGTTAGACGTCTAACATACATATACAATGTAATCGATATAGGGAGTGGAGAATTTGTTTACTATAGAAAATCATATTGCTTCATTAAAGGAAGGGCTTCAAAGACATTCTGATGCCTTAATTCATCGTATCAAGGAAACTCTTACATTCAATTATTACGAAAAAATCGACTTATTAGACTTTACAGCATTTGTTCAATCATTTGAAATGAATATTGTCATGTTTTCTATGGATAGAGATGCAAATGAGGTATTTTATGAAGGAAATGACCGTAGTATCTTTGCAGGTAGTTACACTTTACTTGAGGATATTGAATATTATCATATACCTGATGACAAAGAAGATGAATTTTGGACGTTCTATGAAGAGGCTGACTATGCCATATCAGAGGCTGAAACAAAAGTGATTGGAGAGTGGTTTGCGGATTGTTGGAATAAAGCTAATGGCAAAAGTGTTCCACTACCTGCTTATTTTAGTTTCCATGATTATGATCCTTGCTTTGATTTGTGTGAAAACAAGTGGACTACGGATGGGGATAAATGGAACTATTAAATTCACAAAGACTCACAAAAGAGGAGAAAAAAGATGAACATTCCTAAACAATTTATTAAACCATTTCCTTCTTATGAAGAAGTATTTATTGATAATTTGGAGCAGCATAAAAAACACTTTTTACCCATTTGTTCCATCAACTTGAAATGTATAGATCCAGAGTGGGATGAGTGGCTACATATTGTGTCAGCAAAGGAAATTCATGAAGGGTGTGTCGGTGATTGCACCCCATCATTCCATACGAGGTTTACGAAAGAGGATACGTTAGGCTTTAATGTTATTGAAGGAAAGTACAAATTTGAGGCAGACTGGAATTATTTTGAGATAGAGCAGGACCCTTCTGAAACTTTGGAGGAAGCCTATGCACGTAATGAAAAGGACTACGAAATCCGCAAAGAATTTTTCAAGCGTAACGGGAAGATCTATCCCTATTCTCGCTACACAAAGGAAGTTACATCTATAGAAGAATTAGAGCAAGAGTTCGCTGAAAAGCAGACAAGTGGATGGGGGTTAGATTATCCTAAGGTAAATGGAGTTCTAGATGATTTACGTTTTATGACTGAAGAAGGACAAGAATTATTGGAGGATTGCGATAACGAAGACGAAATTTTCGACTACACAAATTTATTGCATGTACCAAAAGATGAAAAAGGTCATCCATTTACGTATATTGGATTTGTTACAGGTTACTACTTTCAAGCTTATGGTGCGGATCGTATATACTTATTTTTTAATAAAGAACTAAGAAAAGCAGTCATTTGTTTCGAATATACATAAAACCTAAATATCGATACTAGAAACGCGCAAAACCGTTAAATGACAACGAATTTGCGCGTTTTCTTTTTTTAAGTATACTTTTACGGACATTTCCTTTTAATGTGAAATATATAGATGAGAATAAACGAAAATTCTAATATAACTTGTAGTTTATTACCAATTTAGGAACATATGTGATATCATGGTGAAATTGTTTAATACTTAAAGTTTTATTTATAAAGGAGAAAAAGATGAAGAAATTTTTAAAAGTTATGTCCCTCACTTTATTAGCACTTATTGTAGTCGGATTTGTTGTTCTTAAATTGATGGACAACACTAATGAGCAAGAAGTACAGACTGAAGATTCAAATTCTGTTGAGACGACTAAACAGGAGAATCCAGAAAAATCTCAAGTTGCAGACGAAAATACTAATAAAAAAACTCATGAACAAGATAAAGCATTTGAAGTTCCTGAAAATCCTACAGGAAAAGACATTGAGAGCATTATGCATAAGATGACGCATCAGAAAGTAAGAGCTGAAAGAAAAACAGGAGCTGTAAGAATGACTCCAGAAGCAATAGACGAGGTTATTGAGTTAATTAACGATGTTCAACCATCTAATAGTCAAGAACTTTTAAAAATGGCTAACCATTGGAAGAATGGTAATTACGAACACATTGTTGAGGAACATAATTACTTTTGGAGTCGTGAAGGTGGAAATATCGGAAAAGCTTATGGACGTGCGAGTCTGATGGAAGAGAATGAATTTATTCGTCAAAATTTTTTAAGGTAGGAAAGACTGAATAAACAAGTTAAAAAGAGTGTTATACATGTGTTTATAATATCTTTCTTATAGTGTTTTAACTCCTATTAGAAATATAAAAACGGAAGGCAAAATTATGAGTAAATATTTTATGTTAGTATCTCTAATTCTATCGTTACTATCAATCTTTCTTTTAACAACTAATGATGGGATAGTAGGTATTGTGGGGTCATTATACTTTTATTTTTAGTTGTTATGGGGCTACTTATGGGTGGATTAGTTGACATGGAAGATCATAGACTTCCATAAGCAGTGGAATATAGGGAGTTTGAGTAAAGAAACGGAGACCAATTGAGGTGTTTAATTATAATATGGTTAAGTTTATGGAAGGTAAAAAAAACTATAAGAGTTCTAAGGCAAAGATTACTCTAGGGGTATTTAGTATTTTATTAATAAGTATAGTTTATGTGATTTACTGGTTATTCTTTGATGCTACCCCTTTTTTAGAAAACAAGTCACCTAATAAGATACATAAGATAGAGATTGTAGAAAAGGGACATAATCTTTTAACCTCAACTCAAATAGATATTCGTTTTAAAATTCATGATAAAACCCAATATGAAAGAGAAATGGATATCGACAACTTTTTGGAAGACCATACAACTTCGCAATATCACATTAAATGGTTGAATGATGATGAGGTACAAATAACTATGGAATATGAGAATCAAACAAAAACATTAGAATATAACTTTGATACTCGAAGACTCAGTCTAAGTGAGAATGTATAGGGGAAGTTAACATGACCTATATTAATTAAAAGAAGTAAATGAAAGAAGGTTCTATAAATGAAATGGATAGCTCCCATTCTTGTTATTATCATCAATATTGCCCTTTTTCCCATAGCTCTTCTTATAGGAGCTTTTGGTGGTAATATGCTGGGTTTTTGTTTAGGAATGGCCTTTATTTTAGGTCCTCCCAATTTGATCTTTCTTATTATATATTTGGGAATTAAACGGGCAGATAAAGAAAATAGATCTGTACCTAATAATGAATAAAAATAAACTTCACACGTATGATGAACAGGAAAGGCAGCTAAATAATATATTTAGCTGCTTCGTTATCTTTTACTAATAATTTAGTTAACATAACCTATATTATAGGACTCAAATTTTGCATTTAATGGAGTATGCTCTGCAACACAGAAGATAATTGCAAAATTTGAGCCTATATTTGTGTGTTTTTATTACAGCAACTATTATAGGCTTGCGGGAGTATTCCCTACATTTACCATAAATCTCCTTGTCGATGATTTATTTTCCCTTCAATTAAACGGATCTTTTTTTCTCCCGTTTTTATTCTTTTTAAAAAATGGAAAACGTCCCCACACCTACCACAACTGCCCTTGTCCTACCTTTAACAAAGAGTAAGATATATAAACATACGTGTATATTAATCTACAAAACTGTCCATACTGCTAATGTATTCCCCATATATAAAACCCCTTTGCTAGTGCTGAGCAAAGGGGTTCCTTTTATTACAGAAAATTTACCAATGAGTAGTTAGCATAATATTAATCATCGATACAAAAAACCAGGCTTGTCTAATAAGTTCTGTCAACCTAAGAATTCTTCTACTTTTTCTGTCACCTGATCTAGAATTCCAATAGACATTGAGGTGCTCATAGGATCTGCGTCTAAGGAATGATTAGCATGTGGTAAAACTTCAATCTCTATATTGGATTTATCTTTAATTTTCTCTATTGCCCCTGGGATGTAGTGAACGTCTTTCTCACCTATAATGATTAAAGTTTGGTGATGTCCCATAAGCAAGGATTCAACAATACAATCGAAATCTAATAATGGAGTAAGTAAAATTAATGGAGAGTCTTTGTACATGCTTGTTTTCATAAATTTATCAATAAGAGGAATTGTACCTAACGACTTACCTAAGAACATTGTTTCCGTATAATAATTATTTTTCCTCACGTCCTCAATAACTGGAATGATCTCCTTAACCATAATATTTGTTATTTCTTCTACTGAAAGGTTAAGTATATCTTTCTCATAAGAATAGTGTATATGAACAACATCGCGTTTGCTTTGAAGCATGGTCATGGTTGAATAATAAAATAGAGGTTTTTCATACGTATAACCCGATCCAGAGAGCATAAAGCAAACCGCAGCACCCCCATTTTGGATATGAGTATAAGAGACTTCCTTTTTATCAATCGTTATTATTTTATGTTCTACTCTCATAACATCTACCCCATCTATTTCAAATTATATTCAATTAATATCCCCTAAATAAATAGGTGACTTCTCATCAAGCAAATACTTTATTATGTATTTACTTAATTCCTTAGGATATATTCTATATTGGAGTAAATCTCTAACACAGATCCACTCTATACCTACTTGATGGCTATCAGGATTAGTCGGTTTTTTATGATTATTTACTCCATCCATTAGGTGACAAATAAAATAGTACTCCACTTGATGAATGTTAAAGTCGAATGAAGCATGTTCATGGTTTTTTCCTATATATTCGCGAATATGAAGAAGTGCCCCAATTTCTACTTTTTGTCCAACTTCTTCTATACACTCTCTTATTAATGCATCATGAAGGGTTTCACGATATTCTTGTCCTCCACCAGGATAAAGGTAAAAGTATCCTTCATTGTCCTGGTTTTTTGTTAATAAAATCTTATCTTCATTAATTATAATAGCTTTTGCTGAGTTTCTAATATACACTTATGTCCCCCCTTTTCATCCCCTAATTTTACCATATAGTATCGTCATCTATATCTTTAATTAAATAAGGATTCTAATATATACTCCATACACTCTTAGTTCACATAAAATAAATTATAAAAAGTAAAGGGATCTCCCTTGGAGATCCCTTTACTCATAAAAATGTTAGGTTGTTAATTCTTGTTTCCTTTTTCTTGCTAAAATAAAGTATATTCCAAGAATAAAAGTAATAATGGGAATGACATAAATTAAATGGATCCCACTAGGTGAGCTGTAGGATACTGTAGTGACTCCAGTTTTCATATCTGTCATTGTTATTTTGTCCCTAACCTTAAAAGGAGCATAAAGTGCATCAATAATGAGGTAAGTTAGTAAAGATTGAATAATAAAAAATATACCTACTGTACGTTTCATCATTTCCCTCCCGACATATGAAATTATCTAGTTTTGAAGGAACTAAACAATTATTTCATAAAATGGAAGAAATAAAAACAAAAATTAAATAAATATCATATAAAAACTTAGTTCACATAATGATTGTTATAAGAAGTAAAGGGATCTCCTTTGGGGACCCCTTTACTGTGTTACCACAATACAATATTTCATCCTTATTTGAATTTGATACTTTTTCTAAGAATAAGGAAAAGACAATAAAGATTATCGCATCAATCCAACTTGAATCTTCTAATCCAATCAAAAAACCTTAGACTAGAAGATCCTTGTAGTTGTTTATTGAAGTTAAGCACCCTTTAGCCGTAAAAATATTGGTCTTTTAATTCTCGTTTCTTTTTTCTTGTTAGAATAAAGTATATTCCAAGAATGAAAGTAATAATTAGAATGACACAACTTAACGAATAGATCCCAGGTAATCTATATGAATAGGATACTGAAGTAACTCCAGTATCTAAATCTATCGCTGTAGTTTTTTCCTTGATTTTAAAAGGATCACAAAGTGCATCTACTATTATGTAAGTTAATAGAGATTGAATAATAAGAAATATCCCTACTGCACGTCTCATCATTTCCCCTCCTTACATATGCAATAATCTAATTTTAAAGGAACTAAACAATTATTTCATAAAATGGAAGAAATAAAAATAGAAAGTAACTGAATTTCCTATACAACGTTAGTTTATATAATTTTTGTTATAAGCAGAAAAGGGATCTTTAGTCAAAGATCCCTTCTTTCCTCTTTTAATGTTGCTTTATATTAGCTCTCATTTAGTTTTTTCTTGTCTTTACTATAGATAATAATTCGATATGCATCATCTCCAATGGTTTGTTTTGTTTCTTTAGAATGGAGAAAGTCTTGAACTGTTTTTTCTATTTTATCTACCGTATTTTTTGCATCTGAATCCGTTGAAGATAAAGAAGTGTCGATGGAGATCGTAAACGCAGTTGGTTTATTTGAATATCCAACCATCTCTACTTTGTATTCCTTTTTTGCGATTAAACCATTAGAAATCGTATCCACAATTTTCGACCATCTAGCTTCTCTTTCCCTTTTCTGAGGACTGTAGATGTGTACTTTTATAGAAAAATCACCCAGTTGGTGTTGTTTTAAAGCGTTTGCCACCTGTTCTTTTATTTCTTCAGTTCTATTTTCTGTATTAGGCAATTCAAATGATATGGAGTCAGGCTGAATCATACCCACTGAACCTGGAGAATTATATCCATACCTTTTCAGTACTTCTAAAACAACGTCATAAATTTTATTAAATTTCTCTGATTGCTTCTTTTCCTCTGGAGTTGGTTCTTCGTAGGGGATAGATTGGGTTATTTGTATCTTGTAAGCATCATAACCTCGTGAATCTAATATATCCTGAATTAGTTTCTTTACAGGTGATTTAACTTCATTATAGTATTCATCTGACCCTACAATCATTACACTGACTTGTTTAGGTTGAGTTACAATCCCTACCCCATCCCATTTATATCCCTTTTTATCTAAAGCCTCCGTAATCTCATCAGTGAGAGGTTTCGATTCAAATAGAGAATTTAAATAGGGAATCTTAGAAACAATTTGTGCCATAGCTGGAGACACAAAGGCAGAACTAATCAATAACCCTATAAGGATTAAAAAGGTAAATCCACTATAAACCACCCTTTTCATCCATCTGTTGTGTTTCCATTTATATTTGTATGGAATTCGTTTAGATGATTCTAAATGATTAATCCTTTGCATCAGACGGTCCTTTTGTTTTTTCTTCTGCTTCTCATTCCAAATCAAATCTTTATTTAATTTTTCCAACGAATCTTCATTAAAATAGAAATTAGATTGTTTTTTCATAGACATACCCATCCTTTACTAACTGCTTTTTTAAAGCAGGGAGTGCTCTAAACTGGATTGATTTTACTTTACTTTCAGACCAATTTAATATATTGGCTGTATCCTTAACGGAAAAACCTTGAATCTTACGAAGGATAATGACCTTACGATGAGACTCTTTAAGCTTTTCTAACGCTTGGTAAAGTTCCAAAGACGTTTCCTTAAGCTCAATAAGTTCTTGAGGTAAGCGAGAATGATCCTTTTTAAAACCAATCAGGTCTTTAAAAAGATGGATAGGTTTGTGCTTCCTAAAATAATCCATGGTTACATTATGAGCAATACTGAATAACCACGTTTTTTCTGTAGAATTTCTTTGAAATGAATCGTAGTAGATATAAGCTTTCACAAATGTCTCATGAGTGAGATCCTCAGCTTGTTGATAATCCTTTACCATCATCAAAATAAACTGTAATATGGCATCGCTATGATTATCATACCAACACTCAATGTCTTCTCTTTTAGTATTTGTCAACGTTCCAACCATCCTTTTAGCCAATATTCGTTACTTAGACGTAACCTTCTTAAAAAAGTTGTGGTTTTTGTTCAAATAAAAAACTCTCTTGATAAGAGAGTCCTTGTATTAACGAATTATTCGATTAAATGCTCTATTTTTGGTTAACACAACACCAATTCTGGGAGGTATAAAACCACAATAATCAGCTAAATATAGGTCCTTCTTTTACCTACTAAATAAAAAATTAAATAACCGATTACATTGAAGAATATAAAACTAAGAATCCAACCTAAATTAAGTCTTTTATAATGATAAGCATTAATAATTCCCCAAACAGAGAATAAGATCCAATAGCTAGCTATACCCACAAATAACACCAAAACTGATAAATTATCAAAACTTCTGATTTTCATCTGTACAAACCACTTATCGTCACCATTACCGTATGGAAAAAGTTCAGTTTTTAACCATTTTGGGGTCCATACTTCTCTTTCATAATGATAATTAGGTTTTGCATTTTCTATATAGCTAAATACATCTTTTACTTTTCTTACATCATAAACGTCAACCTCAGCAATATGATTTGTACTTTGGGCTAACATCGCTATTTCTTTCTTTACTTCTGAAGTTATAACTTCTTTACCCTGTAATATTTCAGCTATTTCTGTAGCGACTAAGGATTGTTCATTCATTTCTTCCTCTGAATTTTGCACTAAAAAAGTAAAGACGGATAAAGATATTATTAATATAGCAACTGAAGTGTAAAGAACCCACTTAGCAAACGTTCTTTGATCTTTAAATAATTGCCGAACAATAGAACGCATTTCTTCTTGTCCCCCAAAGCGTTCAATGGCTATATCAATAGCTTCATTTTCAGACTTACCCTCCAATTTCAATTCATGAACAGCCTCGAGCAAATGATTTCTCATTTCTGCTTTCGATTCATGAATTTCTTTTCTTTTACCCCCTACATTGCGATATACAGAATCTACAAAATTATCAATCCGTTTCAAACTTCTCTCCTCCTTCTAAAAATGAATCCATGACTTCCTTAATAAACTGCCATTCCTTATATTTTTCTGTTAAACCTGCTATACCAGTTGCAGTGAGTTTATAATATTTTCTTCTTCCACCTGGTCCTTGTTCATTTCCCCAGTACGATTCAACCCATTTATTCTTTTCTAATCGCTTTAGGGATAAATAAAGTGTACCTTCTTTCAATTCAAATTTATTTTTGCTTTTTTCACGTACAAATTTAGCTAATTCATATCCATACATATCTCTGTTTTGTAAAAGAGAAAGGATAAGTGTATCAATATGGCCTTTTAAGACCTCTTTATTAATTTCCAATTTTTTCACCACCTGTATTAAATATAAAATTAAATACTCTGTAATGCAAGGTATTGTTTTTAAATACACAAATGAATACCATCTACAAAACATAAAATTTGTTCCAGGTAGTAAAAAAGCACAAACCTGTTTAACAACGACAATTTTTCTTATTATGAACAAGCATAATTGTCATATCCATTAATCACCTTTCCATTCTATAAAAAGTAAAATCAAACAGGTAAGGTAGTTCGCGAAGTAAACGTCCGTAAAAGTGTACTTTTACGGCCGTTTATTTTTGATTAGAAATCTAGCCTTTTTAATGTTCATTTAAGTTTAAAATTAAATTACGAACGTCTCCTTAAATATATACACTTTTACGAACGTTTTCGTTAGAATGATATGGAAATAAATATAAAATTAATATAAAAATAGAAAGTATAAAGTCTTGATATATATGAGTAAGTAGTCGAGAGCAAACTGAAGATTAGCAACTTCAATCAATTAACGAAATGGAGGATTTGTAAAGGAGATACTCTTTATATTTATTCTCTAGATCGCTTCAGTTGTAATAAGGAAGAAATATTACAATAAATGAATTATATACTAAGAGGGATTAGGGCATTACTGTCTTGGATGTGCTATTGTTAGATACCAATCAGTATAAAGATAGTTTGGGAACCTTTATTACAGATTTAATTCTACAAATTTTTTCTTGAATGGCTCAAGAACAACAGAATCGTATTCGAAAATATCAGGGAGAAGAAATTAATGCTGTCTAAAAAAAGGTACATCCTTTGGGCAAGCTAAAATAAATGTTAACCAGAACTTTATTGAGGTCTATAACAAATAGATAAATAAGAAAATTGTAGCTGTACAAGCTATGAAAGAATCCGATAAAAAAACAACATTTTATAAGTTGGTAAAGGAACATGAAAGTACCTTTAATAAAAATAATATATAATAGGAAGAAACTCATCACAAGGAAAATTCCAGCCAATATGAGAAGAAGATTATTCATTCAATTATGTAACTTTTTAGATATCTTTAATGGAGGCGTTTTTATTGACAAGAGAAAAGAACATGGAGATTGATAATTTAGATATAGTTAACATAATATTTAATCGTTTTTTGGAAAAGTTGATTAAAAATAAAGAAATTGCATTTACTGATGAAAGCATGATTGAAGATCTCGAAAAAATCAATTCTGAACTGATTAAGGGTGAGGGGGAATATCAAGAGTATATTAACGACTCTTTAATGTATTTTGGATATAGATTAAGGGAAGATAATCGGATTAATAGCCAAGTATTTCAATCACAGCTTGAAGCAGAATATGGTTATATATATTATCATTTAGAATTAATTTATCTAATGAGTATAGAATTGGGTTTGTTTGTTTATGAAAAAAGTAACTTAGGTAAATCACAATTATCTAATCTTTCGAATCTTATAAAGATCCAACATATACGCGCATGCTCTATATATGCTGAAATTACTCACCTTATAAAAGGTGGGTTTGGAACAGGGGCTATGACTAGATATCGTTCTCTTCATGAATTAGCTGTTACTTTAGAGTTTATATATAAACATGGTGAGAAAGCTGCGGATTCTTATCTAGACTATACTAATGTTATGAAAGCGAAAGATGCTGTTTTTCTAAAATATCTTTATGGAGAAAATGAAAATATTAACCAATCATTATCAATGTTTGAAAAATTAAAACCTAGTCTGAAGAAAAAATATGGAGAAAGGTTTGTAGATATAGGTTCTCATAATGATTATGAATGGGCAAAGCCTTTTCTAGGTAGATGTCGTTATCCTTCCTTTGGTAAGATTCGGGGAAACATTAATAGACAGAAGGGAAGGGAGCAATATAAACTTTCTTCAAATAATATTCATTCCGCGCCAAAGTCTATTATATCCTCATTAGGGTCAAATAATGGATATCCAGTTATAGGAGCTAGTAATATAGGGCTTGCAGAACCTGGGGGATGGGCAGTATACGAATTAGTTCAAATAAATGTATTATTAATGAAATTAATACTAGACTATGATAAAAGCAGTATAATTGAGAGACTTCAAACTTTGTTTATCATGAGGTTAATACAAGATTTAGCTAACCATATTTACAAAGAATTTCGAAACATGGAGAAAAAGCTAATGCTAGATTAATACGTAAATAAACCTCATTTATTTACATAAAGAATAACTATAGATAAATGAGGTTGCTTAGTTTAGGATAGAATTTAAAGGCTCTAATTCAGTATAAATTACTGCGGAGATAGTTTTCATATCCTCAGTATATATTACTTGTTGGTAAAAACTTATAAATACACTTACTTAGGATAATGTATTTTTTTAAACTAGGTTATTTAAAATTACTTTAAGCGCTTTTACATAATTTTTAGAGTATTCCTCTTTAGTACCTTTTACGTTTATGCTAATAGGTCTTAATCCTTTTTTGATTAAATCTTGAGCTTCTCGTATATGCAAATTAGGCATTATTATATAATGATCTCCACCTAAACCTTTGAATATATCTTCATATAATTTTTCAAAATATTTATCATTAAATGAAAAACCGATAAATAATAAATGCTTAGATCCCATAATTGCACTTAAAAAAGTTTGTGTATCAGGATTATCATATATTTCATCATAATTTTCTTCTGTCACTATCATAGAATCCTTATCCTTTATATGTCCATGTAGATGAAGAATAAGTTGCTTTCCTCTATTAAGTAGAGCTTGGGCATTATCTATTTGTCGGAGAGTATAAGGGTAAGTGTCTCCACTTGTATAATCGCTTAACGCCATATCATAATTTGTTGTGATATAAAACGAGGAATCTAAATTTAGTATATCTTTGATATTATGAGATTCTTCACTAACACTCTTATTATATTGAGTTTCTATTCTTTGTATAATTTTGTCTTTAATTTCCTTATCTGTAGATAAGATTAAGGATGTTTGTTTTACGAAACTTAGTGCTTTTAAATAGTCCCCTTTTTCTATACACCTTGTAAAAAAGGCCCTATCTTGATCGTTTGTTAAAGCTGTCTCCATTTCTTTTAATAAGGCGGGCCAGCTGTCTAAACCTAATGGAATTGAAGTACCAGCACCTAAAAAAGGAATTACATTATGAGTTCTTTCCTTTAATTCATTGAAAAGAGGTAGAAATCCTTGCCCTAAATTTTCCTCTAATATCATTTTTTCCTTTTCCTTTATTAGAGTTATAAAATCTTGTTTTAAACGATAAATTTCTGTTACATCATGAATAAATGAATTCTTTAAAGGTTGATCACAAAAAGAACATTTTTCATGTATATCATCATATATCTCGGATTCATCACTTGTTTGACAAAAACATTGGTAATGACGATTTAATAACCCTTCATTTTCTAGAGAAGTTAAGATTCCCTCTATCTGATGTTCTTCAAAATGTTTACCCTCTAATAATGCTTCTGTAAAGATTTCAGTCCTACAAACTTCACTGACTCTTTTTAATGAAGTAAATGCTTCCTCTTTGTTAATTGTCAGCTGATTGCTTACGTTGTCTATTAAGGTGTCTAACGACATGATATATTATCTCCTTGTTTAATGGTTTTCTTGGTAAAAATATAACTTTAAATTGATTACTATAAGAATAAATAGAGGTTTGAACCACCTCTATATTCGCTGAACAGCTGTAATTATAGTCAGTGAACCAGGACATCCCCCAAGTTTCTAACCCCATTGCATCTTTGAAACTAATATATAGGCTGTGAAACATATCAGTAGCAGAAACTGGTTGTTTAGAGCCTGCAGACTGTGTTGCTCCCCTATTTGATCTATTTCCCATAAACTTTATTTTTGTTGTATAACCGGGTAACTCTAAACTTTTTGCCTTCTTTACCAAAAGGGAGTTATTACCACCAAATTCATTTTTTATATAATTGGCAATTAACAGTGATTCAATGCTATCGGCAATCCCATCTTTATCATCTTTTCCAGGACGTTTTTCTGCAGGATATAAGTTATTTACTAAATTAGTTACACTTTGCTTAATAGAACTCGATGTTTTTGATCGCACATACTCCCGCACATCTTTTAATAAATTATCATCTAATCCTTTACATAAATGATATAATGCTTTGCGGTCCTTTTTTTGGTCTATTGTATCTATCCGTGTTATTAACTTATTAATTATTTCGTCTTTCACGTATTGGTATAAACTAGGTATTGTTCTATTTAAATTATCATTTTCTTCAGAGTTCTCTATATCACCTATATTTCTAATCATAATTAAGAAAAAGTTTTCCTTAAAATTGATTTCAATCCCAGCGACAAAGTATCTATTCTTCTGTTTTTTATCTTTAACAGCTTCAGTTAGGATCATCTTAACATTTTCTAATACTCCATTATCTTCATTCATCTCAAGACCAGAAATAAACTTTGTACCCGGAACAGTAATTCGTAGTGCATCCATTAGATAATATCCACTTTCTTTCATTTGAAGATGGAATTCAGAAGGAATAGATGTATTTTGTTTCATTTTATCTAATATAATTTTCATTCTAGATTTAAAAGTCTTAGTGCTAATATTTTCATCAAAAGTGTGAATATATATATTCTTTAGGTGACTATACATTATATTTTCAAAGAAAATCTTATCAACATCTTTCTTACTAGATGGGTAATTTTCCACTATAAACTGATATAAATCTGATAATTTTTGGCTTTCTTCAACGTTGATGTTCAATGAAGCAACTTCATTCTTTAATTTATTTAAATTAACATATTCCCCAAATAAAGAACCATTGAAAAAATACCAACTATCAGCTTGCGCACTTTCAACTACGGCCTCGCTCACATAATCACCCCTATAATTCCTATAACAATAGAACTAGTTTACCATTTAATTATAATTCAAGTAGTATTAAACAGTAAAATAAATATTTAGAAGCTTATATCGATTCTGGGAAGAAAACTTCAAGATAGGCGTAAACAGTCTTCTGAACTTGAACATACTTATACTATTTTTAAAATGAAGAATGTAGAATATCTGTTGCTCATACAACCATCATGCGCTGGATTCATCGGTATGGTTCCGAATTAGATGAACGGGTGCAGTGTCACCTTAATCCAACGAATGATTCCTGGGGAGTGGATAAAACTTATATTAATATAAACGGTCAATGGATGTATCTTTATTGTGCTGGTAATTTAGGAGGAAATATGATTGATCTTTATTTAAGTAAAACAAGAAAGCATAAGAGAGAAAAGTGTTGCTCTGAGAAAGCTTTGCGTGTCTTTTCATATTTCAATGCCTTGTGTTATCACAATAGACAAGAACCTAGACTCCCCTATAGACATTGAAGGGTTGGGGAAAGAAAAAAGATATCACCAAATATCCAAATGAGGCAAATAAAATATTTTAATAATATAGTGGAACAAGATTACTTTTTTATTGAAAATAAAGTTCGTTCCATACTGAAATCGAAGTTATTTCATACAAATATTTACATACTGTGTAGTATAGAAGCCATACATATGATCAAAAAGAAATAGACTCTCTAAAAGGAGCTGTCTTTCTAAAATCAAAAGGAATTTATTCATAAACCGTTTAAATTAGCCTTATAAGCTAGCAACTTAAAAGAGAAGGGTTCTCTATATCTCTATAAATAGTTTTGCCCATCACAAATTCTCACATCTTCTTGGTGGAAAGGAATTACACTGTATATAACTATATACGATATAAGATACTTTGATAGAATAAAAGGAAAAGATAGGGAGGGAAGAGGCATGGATGTACAGCGCAGAAAATATTTTAGGAGAAATATAGCTAGTGAAAAAAAGGAGGAGGGAGATTCTTTCTATAACTCTCTAAAAGATGCATCAGTAGTTGTCTTGATTTTAACTGGATTAACTTATCTTTTAGGATTTGCTTTTAAACAGGGTTATCTCTTTTATTATGGTGTAAATGATTTAATGTTAGATAAAATAGAAATTTATTTTATTGCTAATTCCTTCATTTCTATACTAATGCTTATAACAGGATTTATTGGCCTACACTTATTCACTAAAATTATGCTTTCTAGCTTAAAAAAAGAGGGATTCATATACCACTTTTTGGTTGCAATGTTTTTCCTTACCTATACTACTTTTGGTTTATTGTGGTACACCTTTAATAAAGAGATTTCTGGTTTTACATCTTGGACTATATATATGTTAATTGGGATAATTGGACTTTTAGATTGGATATTAGGAGGGAAATACTCTTTTTATAGAAATTTAGTAAACCCTATAAAGAAACCCTTACTTTCTTTTCTTATTTTCATTAGGACTGATAAGCGTGTAAAGGCTACATTTTTTATACCTTTAATAGTTGCAAGCTTATATGTTTTTTATTTACATGGACACACACGGGCAGCTCAGAAGGAAAATTACCTAATAATACATAATAACTCAGTGAATTTAGCTGTTATTATTCAAAGTGGAGATAATATATTAGTAGCTCCAGTAGACCTAAAAAAGAAAGTTCTAACGCCGGATTATCGTATCATTGAAGTGAAATCTAACTTAAATAAACAAATTGTACTTAAGTCTATTAATATTAAAGGTGGATTAAAGGTAAAAAAACCTGAAAGTAAATAGATCCAAAATATTTTGGCTGTTTTAATATGATATATAAATGGCAGATATCCTGATTGAGGTTATTACATATCCCTCTTACTTTGTTAATATAAGCTTAGGTATATATCATAGGACCTCTTCATTCCTTATATTTATAAGAGAGCTAACACTTGCCTTAAAAAGTTGCTCTTTTCTAAATTCTCTATATAAAGTAGCTCGATAGATTCCTGTAGCCTCATGAATTTCTCGTTTACTCATTTTTTTGAATGAGATAATGCAAGGACTTGTTTTAAATTTCTTTTATTTACTATGTACTCCTCCTATATGTAAGATAACCATTCCTACTGTGTAAAAAATGTCCTTTTATGATACATAGATTTTGGGATGACTTTTGATACAGAAATAAAGGATGTTAAGGAGGAATTAACCATATTATTAGATTGACTCAAAAATCATGGTTTTTGAGACACTTAATAACTTAAAATAAATGTAAATACTAAACATAGACTTTGTCATAGGTTATCGCACACAAAAATTATGAAAGTCTTAATTCTTTCACATAAAAAAAGGCTGCATTCAGAAAATTTGATTTCTGAATACAGCTCTTTAGGTAATTTAATTAATACTTATTCATTAATAATGATTTGACTTTTAAGAATTGCCCCTTCTATTTAAAAAAGTGTTATTTTTTATAAAAAACACAATCCACCATGCGAATATTAAAAGATAGGTCCCTAAGACATACCAATCCAAAATTTTCATCTCTAATGTACATGTCATTCTTGAAAAACAGACTACCTTGTGGTTGTCTGTTTTTTTAATTTTGTTCTTTATACTGACCACTGAGCCTTTTTTCTACAACTGATGTAATTGTTTAAACTTTACATCACATTTACTTTTTGGAAATACAATTGAGAAAAAAATATGTTATTTTTAAATCATTGATTTTTATTCATTAATTGATTTACATTGTTCTACCAGTCATTACACCAATTTTCATGAAATTTTTATACTTTCAACCTAATTTAAACTAATGTTATTCCAAATAGTTTAATCTCACTCTCAAAAAGACTAAGAGTCACGTCACTTTAAATTAGGAGGATTTCATGAGCATATTTTTTCAGTCATTTAGAAAATTAACCGCCTTAGAATTAAGATTACTTCTATGTTTCCTTTTACCACCATTCGGTATTTTTCTGTTATTACTTAGTGGTCTACACACCTTCTGTAAACACTGGAAGGAAAAAAAACGTTTCCTCTTTTCCTTAAGCACCTATTTTTTTCTATGTCTTTTTATCTCAACCATTGGAGCTTCTATTTCAATGAAGGAAATATCTTATTTAAGTGTTAGTGTGATGATTCTAGGATACTGGGGACTATATTTAAGAATCTTGGAAACTGAAAAGAACCAATTATTTCAGCATTTTCGATTGATCATGATTTTTGGAGGTGTATACAGTTGTGTAATAGGTTGGATTTCACAATGGTATACCTTTCCTCTAGCCGTAGGCTATTTAACGGGTACTATCCCCTTAGGCTTAGGACATTTTGATTTAGACCGATTAGTTGGCTGTACATACAACCCAAACTTTACTGTATATATTCTGTTAATTTCCATTTCCTTTCTTTTAGCTCATTTGCTTGCTAGTTTGAGGAGCAAACGATTCGTCTATTTCGTTTTGATATTGCCTACATTGCTCCTACTAAGCTATGGTGTTATTCAAACTGGTTCAAGGGCAGGCTTTGCGTCGATGATTTTGATTTATCTTTTATTTATCATGCGTTTAAACCGATATATCTTCATTATTAGTACACTATTTATACTGTCGCTATCTAAATGGTTACTTCATTTAATGCCGAGAAACGAGCTGGTAAATCTATCACTGCAAGTAAGGCAAGATATATGGAAAAGCGCCTATAAAATATGGCAGGATCATTCTATCTTTGGTGTTACCCCAATCGGCTTTGGCCAAGAATATTTAAAGTATTACAATGAATCTGTACCACATGCTCATAATATCTTAATTGGCATGTTTGCAGAATATGGGACACTAGGGGGATTAGCTTTTCTACTTGTTATCTGTTTAAACCTTGTCAAATGTATTCATTTATTCTTTTCAACACGAAGTCATAAATGTTTATTAGACAGCTTTTTATTAGGCTTGCCTATTATCATTCTTACGGGAATTTTTGACGAGCCCCTATTTTCACCGCAAATAGGTTTTTTAACGGTAATGTTGCTTGCTTGTTGGGACAGATATACTAAACGAATGCATTATATTATAATATATCCATTCATTTCAAGCATTAAAGATTGGATTTATTTACATGTCGCGGCACCAAATAATCGAACTGAAACTATCCATAAGGGTTATAAAAGTAGCAATTAATTTGCCTTACTAATATTATTTAATTTAGCCTCCCTGCACTTTCAGAGAGGCTTTTTAAAAATGTTAAAGGAAAGGAAAGAGGAGGCAAAAAATTCAGCCGATGAGATTATTAGAAATATATAGAACCATTTTTTCATTATCATTACTCCTGTCTAATTGAACTATGGTAATAATGTTATACAACCAAATTTAGTCACTTTTATAAAAGTATTAATCCTGCCTTTCCTAACCTAAGATAACTGGTTCTGGTGCAAAAAACATTTGATAGAGACACAGAATCTACGTGGTCTGTTCAATTCCAAATTATTACTTAACATAATGAATTTTATAGGCAGTAATGGGTGTAATAATATTTCCAATTAGTGTATAGTAAGGAATAATTTTTCATTATATATCTAAGAGGTGGGATCGTTATGGAAAAACTAGAATATGAATGGGTAAAACAAGCACGACAGATTTTATTAAATCAGTGTAAAGAATTGAATAAAGATGACTTTACTAAGGAATTTGAATTTGGTTTTCAAAGTATTAGAGATTCTTTAGTTCATGTGGCAGGGTGCTATCATGCTTGGCTAGGTTCTTTTATACTTTCAGAAACATCATCACCACTATTTACAAAAGAAGTAATTAATACTATGCAGGTAGACGATATTCAACGTTATTTTCAACAGGCTGATAGATATGTAGAGAAAGTATTTGAACAATTTACAGACAAATTTGATGAAGTTATTGAAAAAGAGCCTTCTTGGAAAGCAAATAGTGGTTTTATCAAAAAAACACCTCGCCAATTGCTCATCCATTCAATTACTCATGAATCACATCATAAAGGACAAATTGTAGCTATGCTACGTCTACTCGGCCATATACCTAAAAGTACAGACATAGTGGGATTACCTGCAAAAGAACTTGCCAAATAATAAATAAAGAAAACTTTCTTAATAGAGCACATTGTTAAAGCAACAGATGTGCTCTTCTTCATGTATACCATATACAAGATTAGTTTACATAATTCTCGTTATCGGAAATTTTTTGTTATTTAATGCTGTACATGCAATTAAATTACAGCTTAAGTCTTACTATGTTCTAGGTCTATGAACGCTTACTTTTACGTTATATACCATTTACAATAAGTGGGAAGTAATCGACATAGGGAGGTTTATATGAAAAGTAAACTATTAAGCGTAATCACTATTGTGATGATAATCCTGAATTGAAGCTATTTAGAGGAGAAAAGCTCAGGTTAGTCAAGAATTTATTGAAGTTTATAATAGATGGATAAATAGGGAAATAACAGCTGTCCAAGTGATGAGAGAAGCCAATGTAAAAAAGACAAATTTCTATAAACTGGTGAAAGAACATGAGTATATGCTCAACAATGATAATGTTAGTGTATAAACTGGACGGAGCCTATATTACTGTTTCGCGTTTAAAACTTACAACTAAGCTTTTAAAGAAGAAGCGAAAAAAGGAACTGTAACTCGTGTGTGGTATTATACGAAGTGTACAAGTTAGAATACAAAGTATAATACAGTACGTCCATTCCTAATAGACCTAATCAACTAGGTCTTACAACTGTAAGGATAATTAAAAGAGAAGGAAGGGAATTATCAGTGGTAAGTCTTGATTGTATTAACTAGACACCGATTTTAGATATAAAACCAGTAATGAAAGAATTTCTTCCAAAAGAGCCTATTGTCCAACCTAACTGGACAAAAGACATCATGAAAAATTATTGGAGTTAATAAATAAATTGGCGAATGCTTTGTTTTCAATACACTTTTTTCCTTCCCTTCAGGATCATTACATCTTCCCTTTGATATTTATAATTGGTCAGCAAATTATGTATGGAATCACTTCTATCCGATTCATCGCCTTTTTAACCAAAACGGACTATACAAAATATAAAAGCTTATGATCATCACTAACTCCATCGAAAATAGATACCACGGCCATGGACCAAGATAATTTAAAAGTGAAGAAGTATTCCCTGGCTTATGCATGATATAGAGATAGTTCGCCCGCAACCATTTATTTAGGAGAAAAATGCATGCAGCATAAAAGTCTACAATTAAAACGGTGGTCCAAATTGAATGAATGGTCGGTCTAAATTTACATGAAACAACCATAAACAAAATGGCTAGCACTACAGTTCCATGCGATACAAAAAACTCGACATATCGAAAATGAGGAAATGAAAAATGTCCAAGATTTGGAGTAAGTATTGCTTGAATAGAACTACCCAACCCGGCAAAATACATAAATGTAAGTAGTTTGCAATTATTTCTTAGCAACATTATGATAGCCAGAAATACAGCAAGGTCACTAAGATGAAGCGGTAGAGCAGTTTTAACTGACCATTCATTCTCGCTTAAAAGCCATACATGATAAACACTTTCAGATAACACTAATAGAAATGCTAAAGAAAAACGAATAAGCCGATTTTTGCTCTCCTCCTGAAAGGTCTTTCTAAAGAAAACGAAAAGTATGCAGAGAGTTAAAATAATTCCCATTGTTAATAAGTGTTCACCTGAAAAAAGGCGAAATGATTCTTGTTTTGAGTGAAAGGAAAAAAAGGAGTTCATTTTATTACCTCTTAATAGTAAATTTTATATTATTTTAATTTCAAATCATTAAAAATGTAGCGCGCAAATTTCCCTTAAAGAAATCCTCGACTTTAACTGATGTTTCACCTTTTCTTATTTATTTTATTACTTCCCTCACTAGTCCATACTCAATAAATTATCCAACTAAAGTCTAATTATTCGCGATATTTTACATTATGTGGAATTTTATAACTGAATTGACTACTACAGCCTCTAGCCTACTTCTTTTGATAACTTTATCTAAACTTTCTCCAGTTCCCCCTATGTATTTCTTAATTTCACAAAAAATTACCTATAGGTAGACTTTTTTATGCCTACTCTATAGGTACATTTCAAACCTTCAAAGGCTTCTTTTTGTTATCATTTTAGTTAGTATTCGCTAGGTGGATTAGCTAAATAATAAATGTCAGCTACTTCACCCAAAGTCTGGTTACAGCGCCAAGCCTCACCTATTGGGGACATATCATTTTCTAATCTGCTTCCTGGAGCAAGTTTCATAGGTATACCACCATAATCACTGTGCACTTTATCGAGACCAAGCTTGTATATACCAATATGGTTAATAGCAGCCCCCACGAAGATATTATACACTCCTGGTCGTGTATTGGTTCCTGAGTTAACTAGAGATAGAGAAGAAGGATCACTTGAATCCCTTGCCATGTCGGGAAAGGTAATTCTCCCCAAAAGAATTAGAGCTGCGCGATACTGCTGAACGAAAATAGACTCTGCAGCCAAACTAGCATTTGGACCTACTAAATTCGTACCAGGATGAATCGCCTTAGCGCCAAAATCGCCAAATGCCTCATATGCAACTATGTCATGTCTATTTCATTTTACTCTTGTCATGGTTGATTCATAGCCACCACCGTCAGGATAGACCCATGCACCAGTGTTGATGTTGCCGTCTGAGCTGAATGTGCCTTTGAAGTAGGCAGGTGAGCCTTTTTCGCCTGCCCAGATGGTTAACAAGTTCCCTTCCATTTCATAGACGTAGTCAAATGTATTACCCATGCTGTCATAGTATCAGGACTTAATGTCTTTACTTGGCTCTTCACCGAATGGCTGTAAGTGTCCAATAATCTCCATTCCTTTTACTTCATTGCCGTGCTGCTTCAAGTCGACGTGCTGGATCAAAAAAAATTTATCTTCCATCCACTCATAAGTAACAGTGCCTTCTGCACCTCCACTAACCTTCCAGGTACCAACTAAACGGTTCAGTGGATTGAGATCAGGATTAGGGAGGGACATTTGGTATCCTCGTCCTTGTACATTTTCATTTGACATATAACGTCTCCTTTCAGATTCAACTTGTTCAATAATTGGTAATTATTTATTGTACATTTACTTATATTAGGGATACGGGACCCATTTTCCTTTATGTATATTCTATACATTCCTAGTTAACATAATGATTGTTAAGGGAAGTGAAGAATGCACATGTCTTAGAAACCACGGTGTTTGAGACAACATTAAACTTAAAAGATAAAAACATTCCTTTCTATATAAGAAAAATTTATAATGGGAAAATACAAGAAAAAAGGAACTAAATTATGACAAAAGTATTTATGCTTATTTAGATAGATCATAGTAGTTCAAGAAGAAGGATCTCATCTGATGTCTTTCTCAAAGAAATATCAAATAAATCTCCAGATGAAATCAAAGAGTTATTACTTAAGAAATATTCATCTCATTTTTTGTAGCCATTATTTTTAAAGTTATATGATAAAACGGATTGGAGGCGACATACTAAAAATCCTTTTAAAGGGCACAGTTCTTGTATAAAGAGTTATGTTTTTTAGTTATTTGGATAAATAAATGTTATTTCTTTAGTATTGCACTTTTGACGTGCGAAATAAATCCGAATATCAATTTTAACTTTTGAAAATTAACGTATATAGCAAGCGCCTCTAACGGATATTAAGTCGAGGAGGTGTGCAAAATGAACGAAGATTTATACGTTATAAACGGAAAAGTATTAATTTTAACTTCTCTCTTAAACAATAAGGAGCCTTCTGCAGAAGCTTGCGATGTCACTCCGGAAGACTTCGTTAAGATTTACGAAGAAATGTATAATGAAGGTTTAATTAGTCATACGAACTTTGGGGATGTGTTAAACGCAGAGGTAACGGATAAAGGGTTTCATTACTTCGATAGTATCACGAATAGGTTAAGAATTTAGAGCAATCGAATTATTTCGGTTGTTTTTTTATTACGAATTCTTGCTGGATGCAACAGTGCGTTACCTGAACAAGACATCAAAACATAATCATACTTTTGCAAACCAATGTTTAAATTGAATACATGTAAATGAAGTGAAAATCATTGATGTTTCAATGCTTCTCACTCCGAAGTTAAGATAACAGTGTAATATTGAAATTACATCCATTTTGTACTTTATAAGGTACCCATATCCATCATCTGATCTAGCTCCAAAGGCAAAAAAGCATATTCTCCGTCCTTAATAATTTCACATTTACGAACTGAAATAGGATATTTAAAAATGGGCCCATCTATTACTGTGGTATGGAATTCTCCACCTTCTCCGCAGGGATCAATACCACGAGCTTCAAGCTCCTTCACGTATTCATGGGTTAACGTTCTCCCTAAATCATCCTCTCGCATTCCCAATGATAAATTAACAGTTACAATGATTGTTACGAATCCTAGATTTATAAACTCTTCGACAGCTTTACGATGGTTCATTTCCCATAAAGGCATCCCAAGCTTTAATCCAGCATTCTTCGTAACCTTTTCATGCCAACAGCCATGAGCGGGCATATCTAAGTCTCCAGTTACTAAAACTTCTGCTCCTTGATTTTTAGCTTTTTCTAAAAGTCGCATAAATACTTTTTCATAATCTGTCCAACTTGCAGCTGCAGTATATACGGGCAACCCTATAGATTTAGCTTGGGCACGTATAAGTTCCGGAGGCATTCCATGAGATCTGGAACGTTTTCCTTCTTCCTCCAGCATGACGATCAGTCCAATCGCTTCTCCAACCTTTACTGCTTTATATAGAGCTAAAACACTATCCTTCCCTCCACTAAAAGAAGCTATAAATTTATGCCCGCGAACACTATTTTTCCAATCCATTAATTCTGCCATTCCTATCTTTCTCCTTTATTCTAATGGTTTTTTTCACGATGTTTGTTATTAGCCAATTTCATATATAAGGTTTCATGGCTCCATTTGTTTGATTTTATCACCATTGGACCTTATAGATAAGATATTATTGTACCTTGATCCAAAAAACTTAAAATTTAATGATGGAAAAAAGGGAAGTTTAGGTCGCGATTCTTGAGAACTGCTTTTCTTAATTTATTGCACCCTATAACCGGGAGAGAAAGAAAGGGATTACAACTGTACAAGCGATGGAAGAAGCTAATATTAAAAACTATGGTCTTTGAGATCGTTTCTTTACATTTCTTTGAGTTCATAATAAATAGAATTCACACTAGGTAACGTAATGGATGTTATAGATAGTAACATATAAAAAGCCTGCATTCTTTTGATGCAGGCTCTCCTTGAGTTATCGTTACTGTATTCTTTTATGATTCTTTATCTTTAGGAACATTTCTAAGAATAAAAACAACCAAACTTTAGTGATGAAAACCCTTGTCGTCTTCTGGATCTCTCCGTATAGGTCCCTCCAAAGAATTCAGATATTCAATGGCTTGCTTAAGATTTACCAAGAATAAATGAGCAAGATCCCTTGAAAATCCATTTCGAACTACAATTCGCATAATGGTTACCTCTTCCATGTCTGCAGGTAACGGATAAGCTGGCACTTGCCATCCATACGTACGCAATTGTCGAGACAAGTCATAAAGCGTCCATTTTGATGTGTATTCATCTTTCAACCGCCAGGCCAATACTGGAATCGTTGAACCATCAGAAATCACTTCAAATGGTTCCATTTCTTGAATCTCCTTGCTAAGAAAACATGCTGTGTCCTGAGAGGACTTTTGCACTTCATAATACCCTTCTCTACCTAAACGTAAGAAATTATAATATTGCAGAAGGACTTGTGCACCAGGCCGGGAAAAATTTAGAGCAAAGGTTGGCATATTTCCCCCCAAATAAGACACCTTGAAAATGAGGTCCTCTGGGAGGTCTTCTTTTTCCCTCCAGATTACCCATCCCAGGCCAGGATAGACTAATCCATATTTATGTCCCGAAACATTAATGGACTTTACCCGTGGTAATTGAAAATCCCAGACTAGGTCTGGTTGAAGAAATGGAGCAATAAATCCCCCTGAAGCAGCATCTACATGAATAGGGATGTCTAGACCTGTCTTCTCCTGCAAATCATCTAAAGCTTTCGCGATTTCAGCAACCGGTTCATAGGATCCGGTATAAGTCACACCGAGAATGGGCACCACACCAATCGTATTTTCGTCCACAGCATCGAGAACTCCTTGCGGGTCCAAGCATGGATGCTCAGGGCTAATATTCACATAGCGTGCTTCAACATCCCAATAATTTGCAAATTTCTCCCAAACCACTTGTACAGCCGAACTAAACACAATATTTGGGCGTTCAGTTGATAGACCTTGGCCCTTTCGTGCTTTTTGCCAACGTCTCTTTAACGCCAGTCCACCAAGCATACATGCTTCAGATGAGCCTGTCGTTGAAACGCCCATCGTAGTATCTGGATGAGGCGAATTCCAGAGGTCAGCTAAAATACGTATACAACGCTCCTCAATCGCTGCGGTCTGTGGATATTCGTCTTTATCGATCATATTTTTATCGAAAGACTTGGCATATAAACGCTCTGCAGCAGGCTCCATCCATGTGGTAACAAATGTAGCTAAATTGAGACGAGAACTCCCATCTAGGGTCATTTCATCATGAATGATTTGATACGCCGTGTCCGGTAACATGCCTTGATTGCGAATACGTAGGCGTGGGATAGTTTCTTCTCCTTCACGAGAATACAAAGGATTAACAGAAAATTCTTCAGGTAATTTCATTTGTTCGCGATGCGGGTGCCATTTTGGCATACGGTATCATCTCCTCCAACGTGAGTAACACAACTATTAATTTTAGCGCTAATATACTAGCATGTTGTAAAAAACATCTAACCCTTTTGAGGGACCAATCCATAATCGAGCTAAGAGTAAATTGAGTTTTCCTCCTAAATAATAGACTCATTGAAGCATCAAACAGAATAAGGATTATTCTCTCATTGGTGATGCTTACCACGACGGATGTACGCCTTGGTCAACAGATCAAGACTATTAGATAAGTTCGCTCAGTAACATTCTTCCTTTCTTTGTCAGTGATTAAACATTTAGGTCTTGGAATCCCCTTTAGTTAAATGTCCACTATTATGTAGGGATACTATATAAAAGTTTAGTTAGCATAATCTTTACTATCGGAATTTGATAATAAAAAAACGCTTAGAGCATCAACTCTAAACGTAGCATTTTATCCCTTTTAAAAAGGGTAACTATAGTTTAATTGCCTCAAAAGCCATTGTTTATGGTACCGTTCTTTTGCACTTTAAATCGTACTACTATTTTCTCCATAACTGCTTGTTTTTTCGCAAAATAAAAATTAAATTTACAAGCTATTAGATTATATATTGACTAGTTCCTTTTAAGCCTTCCCTTTCAATAATAATCGGAGAGACAACAGAAATCACTAACTTTTAAGGTTTATGTAAGATTAAGATTAAAATAATGTAAGGTTAGTATCGTATAGTCATATTTGTAGAGGCTAATAGATGAAACTATCAAGAAGTTTTATTATAGAGCGTACCATATATCTTGAGAAGAGGAGGATTGAAACATATGAAAGGAAATAACATTTTATCATCATTATGTTATTTTAGTATATTTTTTGCACCATTTTTATTCCCGTTAATTGTGTATTTTATGGCTTCTAAGGAGGTGAAAGTTCATGCAAAAAAATCACTATGGCTACATTTGTTTCCCTATATTATTTTAGTCGTCGGTCTTGCTGGATCTGGATGGAGAGGAATTAGTGGATGGGATCAAATAGGAATTGGGTTTGCAATCACTTATGTCATTTTTATTATTGCTGGGGTATATTTCTTCTTTTGGAATATAGTCAAAGGAATAAAAGTATTAGCAGATCATTAAACGGAGACATAGAGTGTGTAAGCTCAAGCTTACTCAAACTATTTTAAGACTCTCTCTTTCCACTTATCTTGAAGAAGAAGCTGATTCATAACGGTTTTGGTGCAAAGGTTATATTTATTTTTTAAATTTTTTTGATAAAAAAGTGAAAATATAACAAAAAGGGTTTACTTTCCTAATGAATAGGGTACATGCCAGTGAATCCACATTGATGGAAATTTAAGTAAAAGAGAGGATGGTAAGGAATGAAAAAGATAGTCGCGGGTACAGTCGCAATGTTATCATTAGCAGGCGTTTCTGGACAAGTTTCAGCAGCAGAACCAACAGCAATAAAAACCAGCACTGTAGGAACTGAAAGTTCCATTAAGGCACAATCAGCTGAGACACAGATAGCAGCTGTTACCTCATTATCAACTCCTCAAGAAGGACAGAAAAATCGGTCTAGTGGAAATTTTAGCGTTGAAAATCTACCAGCAGGCACTTACGCGTTAAAATTTGTAGTAGAAGGGGCCAATTCTGGTACACATTTTAATGTCATGAAAGATGTTTCAGGAGGAACTGACCCAACAATTTGGTCTAATGTTTATAGTGGCAACACTACCGATGTACAAACCGATCGTTCATTCTATATTGCAAACCCATCAGGAACAAACTCCAACTTTACTGTTAAAGTATATGCTCTACATTAAGGAAAAAGAGGCATAGATACGTATCAAAATGTGGATTCGTTAATCAAAGTAGACCATCTCAGGACTTATTGAAGAGAAAAACTTTAAAATAACACCACTGCCAGAAAGTAAAGAGAGCAAGTTCGTTTAGCTCTAACGAACTTGCTCTTGTTTGTGCTTATGTATATTTTGATGGTCCGTTTATCATTTTTAAGGTTATGTTAAATCTTAATATTGATTTATACTTGTCTCTACATCTTGAATTACTCAATTTGTGTTTCAATCACTTTTCTTCCTTATTTAATCTTTGCCGTACCCTTACAATTCTTTTTACATACAAAATTTAAATATTCCATATTGATTACTTAGTGATTTATATAATTTTTGCTTTTATAGCTGTATACATCACTTATGGTCGTTCAGACTACATGGATAGTTCTTTCTACAGCTAAACTAACAAGGGATACTTCTTAATAAGCAGACAAATAAGGGATGAAAAGTGGTATGAAAAGAATAAGTTTTCTTCTAATCTTAGTATTGATTTGTATAGCAGGTGTAGTCTTTATACAATTCAATACTCAAAAAATAAACAAGCTTTATAAAGAAAAAGCTGAACCCGTCATATTAGATAAGGAGACCGTCTCTTTATTTAAGGAAGGAAAAGTTAAGGGTGTTCCTTTTTCACTTGATGATTTCCCTGTTAAAAAAGTAAAAAAAATGGGGAAGTCCCAATGAATAGATTGATTACGAAGACATTCAAGATTATGTATATGAAAAAATGGACAGAAAATCATCTTCAGTGTAGATGAATTAGACACTGTTAACTACTTTAGGGTTGAATTGAATATGAGTCTAAGGGAAGCAAATGAGAAGCTTGGTAATCGTTATAAAGTGAAAAATCTATCCAGGGAATTCATATATCCTATGGGTAAATACAAGCTTCGCATAGATCGTCTTTCAAAAGAACGTGTTTTAATTAGTTTGGATGAGAAATATAGTTGATTTTTTAACTAAACTCTCCTAGTCGACATAGTTCCAGTGCAAAGACTGTATTTATTTGAAAGAGACATATAGATTCCCAATGGAACTTGTGATTATGCAGCCATTCCAAATAGTTGATGAATAAACTTCACTTGATTTTGGATAGACTTGACTCCTAAGGCAAGTTGTCCTTTTTTAATGATGTGCGTCTCTCCTTTATATGTACATACTCTAAACAAACCTAGTGCACATAATGAGTGGTATAAGAAGCAAAAGTCCATTAGATATTAATGTCTAATGGACTTTTGCTATTAGGTTAGGCTTATCTATTTATTTTGGTATCAATAATAATCTGGTGCTCCATAATCGCTCCTGATAGTTGAAGAATGGAATTAAAACTTCTCCCTAGTTGATCCGTTTCTCAAATTTAGCTGTCTGGAGGAGATTTAGACCCTTAGCGAGCCACGAAAACCCCTAGCAGCATAGTAGGATTCTGCTCCATTGTGATACACGAAGACGTGACCGTAGCGACGATCGCAAAAAAGGGCACCGCCGAGTTCTCTAATGTCAGTGGGTGTTTGCACCCAACTCGATGTTTTCACATCGAAATTTTCAAGTTTCTGCAATGCTCGATATTGTTCTTCAGTCAAAAGTTCTATGCCCATAGAAGTTGCCATATCAATTGCGTTATTTTCAGGCTTATGTTTTTTTCTTGACTCTAGCGCTTCACGGTCGTAACAAACACTTCTACGGCCTTTAGGAGTTTCTGCTGAACAGTCACAAAAAATGTATTCATCCTTCTCTTTATCATAGTCCACAACATCTGGTTCACCGCCAGTGCTTTCCATTTCATTGAGAGACCAAAGTTTTTCAGTATTCCCATCCAACTTTGCTTGGACTTTAGCCCATTCAATATCTTTATGACGGTTCATGTTTTTCTCAAAACGGGCTTTCAATACTCTGAGTAATTCTGCACTTTGTTCTTGTGGCAACTCCTTTTTATCACTGATTTTATTTCCCTTTGTCATGTTAGTTCCCCCTTATGGTTTTTAATCATAATAACTTACTTTTAATAATGTACAGGAACACGATCTAAATTCTTTTTCTTGGCTACAAAATAACGACTATAACTATCTAAAAGTTCGTGTGTATCTGGATCAATGATAATCGGTTTATCTACAGTTCCATTCTTCTCAATACTTTCTTCTACTGCCTTTTGTTTTGCTATTCCTGGTGTAAATTGAAGAAAGGCTTCTGGAACCTTAATTTCCTCTAAAGACATCCAGTCTCTCGTCCCTTTCGGAACAAGAAGGGGCTTTTTCTCTTGCCCTTGTTCACTTTCTTCTTGAGGTTTAATTTCCTCTTGATTTTTAGCCCTTGAACCCTTTTTCGGCGTTTGTTTCGTTTGTTTCTTCTCTTTCTCTTTGTTCTCAATTTCTTGTATCTGCATACAGATGATGCCTATCTCACCTGTATATTGATCAAACGGAATATCCAAACAAGGCTCTCCTTGAACAAGGAAACGCCGTTGGGAAAATTCCTCCTGGTTTATGTTTAATTTCTTAAATTGTTTTGAACTCAGTACAACGGTATAGGTAATTGCATTACTCTGAAAAGGAATTCCTTGTGGAGCATTGGGACTCCCTTTTTCCGCCATATCAAAAGTCAGGTACTTATCATAGTCCTGAATTGAGCTAGTCGGACGGCCAGTTACACTAATTTTATGAGCCATCGTCCCCCCTCCTTCTCTTTCTATATGTCTAGTATATATACCTTTATATAGAACTGAATAGAGTTAACATCCAAAAAACAACAGAAAAAAGGGATTATCTTTTTTTATTAAATTACTATATTATTAATAGCCTTCCATATTTGCTACAATAAGGAGATTAAAGGGAAATAAGTGTTCTTGAATTGAAAAGTACAGAAATTGTGAGGGAAGTCGATCAATTAAGACATATTGTCATTTCAAGAAGCCAAGAGAACATCTAAATAAAATTGTATTCCTTTTTATTAATAGAATTGGAGGCTGTGCATGTAATGGGATTCTTTAAACGTTTTTTTAAGAAAGTAGAAGATGTGAATAAAGGGGAATCTGCTGCTTCTGAACTTGAATCTGAGTTTTATTTAGAGTCACCAGAAGAAGAAGCAATGAATCTCTGGGTGGAAATGGCACAAAATATTATCGTAAATGTGGTTAAGGTAACTAACAACTCCGTTGACCGTGCTTTTCTCTTAGTAAATATGGGGGAGCAACCTTCTTTTGATGTTTTTTATCAAATAGATGGCCGTTTAGTTATGTGGAATCAACTTAAAGATACTTTTATAAAAGAAGAGATTGAAAATGAATTATTACCGCAAGCATCTATTGTCGCTTCATCAGTAAATGAGAACTTTGCACAAGTTGAACACCCGAAGATTGCATTTGCTGAGCTACAATTTGAATGGGCAACTGGAGCTTGGTTTTCTCATGTAATTTGGGAAGATGATGACAATGCAAATCTAGCAAAGGAAGAAATTTTAAGTAAATGGTTCAACAACTTAAGCGCTGAAATTAAAACCCAACCATTAGATAGTGATACCAAACTCTCATGGTACCCTTAAGGTCTACTTTAGAAAGACATTAAATATATGATGACAGGTCTGAATTTTACATTTATCTTTTGTTTTATAGGTAATCCCACACTAATTGTGGAATTCAGGCCCCTTTTAATGCTTGGTTTTCGTCGTCTATATCTTTTTATCAATTTTAAAACATAGAGTGCTAGTAGACTACCCTGTCCGCCAGTTTATTCTTGACTTGAATAATGGCATTTTAAGATAAGGCTATTTTAATTTTCTGGTGATACTCCTACCATTAGCATTGAGGTAAACCAAAGACAGATAGGGTTAATAGTATCTGTCTTTATTCTTCCATATTTATCAAAATAAGGATTTTTTCTTTCTTTCCTTTAAGATCCCGCCAGTCCAACCTCTAAATCTCAAATAAAAGTAAATAGCGATAGTACTAACAAAAATCAAAATAAGGGAACCTAAATATCCAAATTTCCATTCAAGTTCTGGCATATGTTTAAAATTCATTCCCCAAAGGGCTCCTAGGGCCATCACTGGCGTAAAAATAGTTGTAATGACTGTTAGTGTTTTCATAATTTCGTTCCCCCTATAGGAAGAAATCGCTTCTTCTAAATGGAGTAACGTCTCCATTTCTTCTTGATAATGTCGAACTAACGTCATTGCCCTTTTAATACGTAATCTCGCCCTATTAAATTCTAAAGTTTTTACCACCTGATTGAGGAATGTTTCTTCAATTGCGTTAATTAATTCTTCCATTGGGATAAGTAAACTTTTTGACGTAATCAATTCCTGGCGATATCGAAAAATTTGATCTAATTTATTTTTATTATTATTTCTCTGCAACTTCCCAACAATGTTTTTCAATTGGACTTCAAAATCATCTATTCTTATTAAAAAACGATTAGTAATCTCACTCAATAATATACAAAAATTTTCTACCCCATTTCTTGATGACTGCATACGATGTAACATTTGATTTTTTTGTTTCGATTCGTTCATCTCGAGGCCAACCGTAATAAAAAAATCTTTACAAGTATAAAAGTGAAACACTTTATACTCATTCTCTTTTTGGGAATTTTGATGATAAATCAATGAACCTCTCACGTGGAGATAATCTGGGGTAATAGCTATTTTTAAATTATTCTTATTAGACTCATTTATTTCTTTTATCCAATCTTCACCTTCCGGTATGTTGTTAGCTATTTCTGATATCTCTTTTTTATCTTGGAAATCAAATTCTAACCATTCTTCATTTTTATTAAGAGGATAATCCAAATTTAACACCTCTTTCTATCATTGAATAATCCTTTAGTGTCTATTATCCAATTTAATAGAATGTAAAACCTGTTCATTTTTCTAGCATAAACTCAAGGAGGCACTAAATGTAGTACCTCCTGTATTCCCCCTCTTCCATCCATTAAAAAGATTCATTTAGAATTAGTCATTCAAAAAGGATAACAATGCTTCATTAAACTCTCTAGGATGTGTTGCATTGAGCCCATGTGGCCCTTCCTTGATTAAAGCTAATTTAGCGTTAGGAACTGCTTCATGGGTTCGCTTCCCACTATATTCAAATGGAACAGTTGCATCTGAATCACCATGAATCACAAGAGTAGGTATATTAATTTTGGCTAAATCTCTTCTAAAATCTGTTTTACTGAAAGCAGCAATACAATCTAGAGTCCCTTTAGGGGATGCACCTGCTGCAATATCCTTATTGTAAAGTCGGAATGGTTCACTAACTAAGTCCGTTCGATCTCCAGCAGAAAAAAATGTTTTCGTAAACTCATCAAGAAAGGCTAGGCGATCATTCTTTACTCCATTTTCAAATGCTTGAATAGCTGAATCATCTAATACTCCCTCAGGATGATCTGCTGATTTATAAAGAAATGGGGGTACAGCTCCTGCAAATACAGCCTTCTCTACTCTGTTTGTTCCGTAGGTTCCGATATAACGAGCTACCTCCCCGCCACCCATTGAAAATCCAACTAGCGTCACATTTTGGAGATCTAAATGCTCTAGTAGCTGATGTAAATCAGCAGTGAATGTATCATAATCGTAACCATTCCATGGCTGTGATGAGTTCCCGAACCCTCTACGGTCATAAGTTATGACTCTGTATCCAGACTCAACTAAAGCAGGAACTTGGTATTCCCAAGATCGACCACTCAATGGCCAACCGTGAATTAATACAACAGGCTTCCCTGTCCCATAATCCTCATAAAACAATTCAATTGGTTTTTCATTTTCTGTTCCTACAGTAACTTTGGTCATTCTTCTACCTCCAAAAAAGATATTCTAATCAATTTCAACTGATTTTTCCTATTAATAGGGACAAATATAATAACAAAAAGGAACTTTACAATTAGATTTAAAATTTCATTCAAATAAATTAAAAAGGGAGCAGAATTCTGTTATTCTGCTCCCTTTGATATTTTTTAATTTTTAACTTTTCCGATATCGCGCTGAGCTCCCATATAGCTTCCAATTATATTTTGATAACCAGGAAGTTGGCTAGAAAGTAAATCGCCAAAACCATCGACATCGTTGCGCCAATCACGTTGTAATTCGCACGCTACGCTAAACCAGTTCATAAGCTGCACGCCACCATGGGCCATACGAGTTAAAGATGCATCTGCGACTTGTTTGCTGACAGTTCCAGAAGCGTCCGTAACAGCAAATACTTCATATCCAGCTTTAATAGCAGAAAGTGCAGGGAAAGCAACGCAAACATCTGTAACTACGCCCGCAATAATAAGTTGTTTTTTCCCAGTTTCTTCGATTGCTTTAACAAACTCTTCATTATCCCATGCGTTAATTTGTCCAGGTCGCGCTATTTTTGGTGCGTGTGGAAACATATCAACCAATTCTTGCATCAGTGGTCCGTTAGGCCCGTTTTCAAAGCTTGTTGTTAAGATAACGGGTAAATCAAAAAACTTAGCTGTGTTAGCAAGAGCCATAACATTGTTCTTAAATTCATCTACACCATAGTCACGCACTAAGCCGGAAATAAGGCCAGTTTGATGATCCACTAAAAGCACGACAGCATCATCTTTGGAAATACGAGAATAGAGATCAGACATTTTAAAGTCCCCCTTTAATTAAAGTAATCGAAGAAAGTTTATGTATTGAAAGATTTATCTTAAACTCCTTCGTTTGTTACAATGAGTTTAGAACTTAACTGATTGCTATATCAGTTTAATTATAAAGTTAAATATTGTCAATAATATTCCGAAAAATTAGAAAATTTTACATATTATTAAAATAAAACGTCCTCTTTCTGTTAATCTAAAACAAGACTGTGATCGATCCAATCTATAAATAACTCTGGAGATATCGTATGGTTCTTTCATCAGTAAGCACTTTCAGACTAGAATCACTCTTTTCACTAGTGAAACTAGAACTTTTTGAAATGGAAGATTTAAACGATGTCACTGTTTCTGGAATACCACTTTTCTCCAAGTCTTCGTTAAACAAGAGAAGCTCATTAATCTCAATCCAGCAAAATTGGATAAAATCATCCATATCCGTCAATGATTGAGCAATAATTCAATTATAAGAATTTTTTCGTAAACTGCCATACATAAGGCCGATGGTTTTGGTCATATAATTCCTCCCTGTTTAAAATTAATCACCGTAATTTTACAATTAAAAGAAATAACATTATACCTAATCAAATTGCAGTCTAGAAACCATTCTTATATTTAAATTTGAGGCATCTCTTACAACTTCTAGATATTTCTAGCGTACTATAAAACTATAAAGGGATTGGGAGGAGTACAGAAATGGAAGAAAAAAAAGTTACATGGTTAGAGCTCTTTTATGATTTATTATTTGTGGCGGCTGTTGCAGCTGCAACTCATGTTTTACTTCATGTTGAAGATGGATATATCCATTCAGAGTATTTATTAAAATTCATGTTAATTTTTATCCCTATCTGGTGGGCTTGGGTGGGACAAACCATATTTATTAACCGGTTTGGAAAAGATTTATTTCATCAACGGCTATTTTTAATACTACAAATGTTTTTTGTTCTCATTATGACATCAAGCTTGTCAGCTGATTTTGACCCCTATTATCTTACTTTTTTAATTGGTTATATTGGATTAAGAGCTGTAACTGCTATTCAATATCTGGTTGTTCAGCGTATAGAAGAGGGAGTTCGAAAGAAAGCAGCACTCTTTTTTGGAAGGTATTTTTGGATTGGAATTGTTGTTTCATTACTCTCAATCTTTTTTGATTCTTGGGTTCGATATGCGGTGTTGTACTTGGGAATCCTTATTGATATTATTGTTCCAATACTCGGAAGGAAGTGTTTAGGAAAGGTTCCTACAAATACAGCCCATCTGTTAGAGCGATTTGGTCTATTTTCCATTATTCTCTTTGGGGAAGCCCTTATTAGCACTCTTGCGCTGATTCAACCAAAACAAGGGAACTGGGATTCAATAGCCTTTTCTATCATTTCATTTATCTTAATTATAGCGATGTGGTGGCAATATTTTGATAACATGGAGAAGAAAGTCGACAAGTCTATACAAACTTCCGGCCAAATCATTATTTACGGTCATTTGTTTATTTTAATGTCTTTGAGCATGATTGCTGCCTCCATCAGATTATTGTTTTTACCTGAAGTCCACTATTCATTTATCCTATATTTTATTTTTGGTTCTGTATTGCTCTATTTCCTGTCAACTACTCTTGTCTTTCACCAATATAGACGTAAGAACCACCAATTAAAAATTTATCATTTAGGTTTATTTTTAGGGATTTTAGCCGTCTTTTTTATTATTAATTTGATTGTAGTGGTGCCAAACATGATGATAATAGGAGAATTAACCTTGTTTTTTATCATCTATGCTAAAGCAACAACCACATAAATAAAGGCATCAAAGAAACCCATATTAACCTATAATACGGGTTTCTTTGTATATAAATTAAAAAGTATTTAAACTTGACTTTAAATTAGTTTAATCCTAGACTGATTGCAATAAAAGGGGAATGAGGTGACATTCATGAAAAAAAACATGATAAATTACTCCTCATCTAAACAAGAGGAACGAATAGGTTTAATGTTATGGTTCCGAATAACTCGAATATATAACCAGAGTATCCGGGAATCCAATCAACATTTAAAAAAATGGGAGCTATCGACAGCCCAATTTGATGTCTTAGTTCAAGTGGGTTCCCATGAACGATTGTCTCAACAAGAACTAGCAAACAGGCTATTTGTTACGAAAGGCAATATTACTCAACTGTTAAGTAAAATGGAAGACTTAGGATTGATTAAAAGAGAACAAGAATGGAAAACAAAATATCTTTCACTGACTGAGGAAGGAAAAGAGTATTTTTATGAGGTTGTTCCGAAACAAGAACATTTTCAGGCATCTCAATTTTCTAACTTGAATTACAAGGAAAAAAAACAGCTTCTAAATTTACTTAAGAAAATTTAAAAGCCATAGGAGATAATCACAACTCTGCACTAATGATAAAAAGTCCTATAAACTATAGCTTCTTAGTAATAAAACTACGATAATCTCAGCCTTCACTATAGCTCTTTTCCCCTCCTGATTTATTTCTTTTAACTCTACCTAAGTTAAAATATTTTCTTTTGAAAGAATGTATACTTCTTCGCAAGTATTGAAAAAGCCGATTCTGATAAGTTATTTTTTAACAGTATTGATATAAATTAATAGATAACCAAAATATATTTTATTATCAATTTTAGAATTATATTGTTGATAGCGCTTTCAAAAACCTTTATAATGGGATTAGACTATTAAAATAGGGACGATTTATGAAAGGAGAAATGAGAAAATGAAACATATTATATCTTATAAGATCCACCTTCCAACACTTACATTGAGGAAAACTTTAGAGCTTTACCAGCTATGTCAAACGATTGAAAGTAAAATCTATCTAATTGCAAATGGTCGGACATGCGAAATTAATCATTTGCCAAAACTTGTTTCCTTTATTTTAACCTTAAAATGTCGGAATATTCTTATTGTTTTAGAAGGAAAAGAGGCACCATCTGATGGGGAACAGATGAAGCATTTCTTTAAACAGCAAAAAAGACGATGCCCTGCTTAGCTTAAGAGGAATTGGCTCTTTTGTTGTTTAGATTTTTGATTATGGAACGGAGATAAATCAGTATTTAGGAACATTCTTAATTCAACTTTACTTTAAAGCTACACTTCGTTGTAGTTATTTCGGTTTCCTGTGATTATAAACGATATCCGTATAGTGGAAAGAAGAGGTGAAGATAATGAATACATTCGTTATCCATATATTTGGATGGTTATTACTTATTTTTTCCATATTTTTATATATTGTTACGCAATCGCAATTACTTACAGTTTTAATCGCTCTTACAGGTTTATTTTCTATTTCATATGGTCTCTTATATCAAAGTAGCGCTGATAAGCGAAGCAGTTAGGTATCCCAAAATGAGATATTTTTTCTATCCAAGTATTAGATAGAGATTTATTACAAAAGCCTAAACCAACATAGAAGTTAATGAAAAGACATTACTGGATATGAGTAATGTCTTTTTTGATAGTTACATTGAAATTGTATACCCTTACCGATAACTCATTTTTCTTACAAAGGCATCTACTGTGCTAATCCTCTTTATATTTTTCTTTTACAATACTAGAACCAATCGCTGCAACAACTGTTAAAATTAAAACACCAAAATTCCATAAAAACCATCCATTATAAAAAGGGAAATCCAAAGCAGTAAATTTATTTAGAATAATGATCCCCATTTTAATTATCCAAAAGATTACACCTATTAAAAACAATACATCAAACATAAATTTCAACTTCGGATACGCCAATTTCTTGCTATCCTTAATGACTTTCTCTGTCAATTCCCCATCACTCCTTAATAATTCATCAATGGTTACCTTAAAAAGATCACTTATTTTAATAATAATTTCGATACTGGGATAGTTCTGACCATTTTCCCACTTAGAGACAGATTGACGACTGACAAAAAGTTTTTGAGCTAATTCTTCTTGAGACCATCCCTTATTTATTCTCTCTTTTTTTAATCTCTGACCAAAAATCATATACGTAATCACCTTTTCGTAATATATAGTCCATTATTGTTAATTCTAGTGCTGAAAGTAAAGATAATAATCGTTGCTATCCCCCGCAACCCATAGTTGCCACCTATAAATCTTGGGTTACTCCCTATTTTATAAGATTGGTATGTTTAATATTAATTTGATTAGACAATGTAATTTTTATTCCCATAAAACATATTAAGGGAAGTTGGTCTTTTCTCTTTATACAGGGATTTATACATCTGTAGTAAGGTTCTTTAATCATCCAATAGAAAAAGAGTGCATAAAAACCAGATGGTTTATGCGCTCTTTATAGTCATGATTTAAAGTATTCGTATCTCAACCTATTAAGATCCTTATTTAATAATTTTCCTTCTCTAAAAAATGGTCAATATATTGATAACAACCGTGCCTTACTTTCTGTATGAAGGGATTAATCTCCTGAAGCTTCTCAATGAAGTAGGCATTGGAAGGGAGAGGATAATCTACACGTTCCTGTACATGTTTTCGTAGTGAAGTGAGATTAAAGCATTCTGTAGGATTAGATTTGAACAGTTGAATAGCAATCAGGTAAGCCTCTAATTTCTCTTTATGAACTTGATTAAGAGTCAATGTACTCCTAATGTTCGTTGTATCTATTTCTTTTTTTTTCATCTCTTCTTTAATCATCTCTGTTTCCTTCATAAAATTTAGCATACATCTCATAATATGCTCTTTTGATTGTGTTAAACGTTTTATTAATTGTTCTGATTCGTTTGATTCCACCCTATACACTCCCTAAAAAGAAAAAATACATTATTTTATATAACTAGAAATTTATTCATCATAAAATACGAAAGATAATCTGAAAGGATGACCATTCTAAAAAAATAATAATATTCAGATAAAATAATGTTTTCTATCTTAATTACAAACTATCTATCTTCTTTTTCTATATACACTGATTCAAATCCTTATCACTTAAGAAAAGTGTAAATTAATAAAAGGATAAACATACATTTAGAGTATAATTACTTTATAATTAGGTAGTAATGGAAAAGGAGGAAATGATAAATGAAGAACCCAGTCTTAGAAGACTTTATCTGTTCGGCTGATACAGATTTAGAGAAAGAAGGCGATTTAAAGATTATCTGTCGTTTCCCTAATAATTTAGGAGTTGTCATTTATAAATCTCTTACGTTTACAAACAACAAGTACTATACAACCCCTGTCCGTTTCTTTAAAAAGTCTTATCACATAAGTGGAACGGGTGATTTTTCACGCGAAGTTCAACGATTGGATACCATCCAAGAGGTAAGACAGTTCGCAAAAATAGTTTATGAGAGGGAACTTGTTTATTCTTAACGTAATAAGAGCTGAGATTTGCCTTTTTTAAGATCTTTCTAAATGCAAATCTCAGCTTTCAAATCTAACTTTATAATTTAACTCTACAAATTACAAAATCAATATAGACTTTGGGCTTGTATTTCTTTGTTTTCCTTACAACAACTACTATATGCTTGTGGTAATACTCCCTACATCTTCCACAAATCCCCTTGTCGCTGATTTACTTCTCTTTTACAGAAAAGGAAAGCATTTTATGCTGATTTCATACTTTCTTTCCGAATGGGAATCTCCCCCACACCTACCACGCCCTCCCTTGTCGTACTTTATCTATACACTACACATAGTAGATAAACTTTACATAATACATATTATTAACACCCTAAAGTTATGGGTTGAAGAAATTTCTACAGTTTTATAATTTAAAAAACTTGTTCTTATTTAGAATTAAAAAATTCAAGGAGGCAAAACATGAACATTACAGTAGTCGAACATAATCCAAAATGGAAAGATGAATATCTAAAGGAAAAGAAATTGATTGAAGAAATCCTTCAGAAAGAATTAGTGAACAGTTTTCACATTGGAAGCACTTCTATTCTCGATTTACAAGCAAAGCCTATTATTGATATCCTACTTGTAGTCAATGATATTAAAGCATTGGATGATTATTCTCAACAATTCGAAAAGCTTGATTATGAGGTCATGGGAGAGTTTGGAATTAAACAAAGAAGATATTACCGTAAAGGAGGAAATAACCGAACTCATCAGATCCATGCGTTTCAATATGATAATATTCAAGAAATTGAAAGACACCTATCTTTTAGAGATTATCTTTGTCAAAATCCAGAAATAAGAAAGCAATATGGAGAATTAAAATCTACACTAGCTCATAAATTTCCAAATGATATCATTGGTTATAGCAATGGTAAAGATGAATTTGTGAAGAAAATAGAAAAAGATGCACTTAGATGGCATTGGTTTAATCGTTAAGGTGAGGCTCACTTTCTATCCTCCATAAAATAAATTATAAGAAGGCAAGGTAATGGGATATGTTTTGGATATCAAGAAAGGGAGACATACACGAGGTATGGGAGCTATAATTAATAAAGATAGAAAAGACCGCCCCATAACTATTATTGTATAAGGCGGTCTTGAGTTTCTTATTCCGAACGAAATTAATTTTATAGCAAGCAATACTCATAAAGTATTTAGCACCAAAATGCATTCAAAAAGTATATTTAAATTCCCCTAATTTGTTTCTTTTAACTCATTATAATTAATTCGCTTTTTGCTTCCGTATCTCTTCAGTTTTTCCACCTTGCAACTTGCTATGATGACGAGAATATCCAAAATAAACGACAATACCTAAGACTAACCAACCACTAAAATATAACCATGTGCTACCTGGCAGATTAACCATTAAGAATAAACAACATAAGCAAGACACAAGTGGTAGGACCGGTACAAGTGGTACTCTAAATCCTCTTTCTAAATTCGGATGCGTTTTACGTAGGATAATGATTCCTACTCCTACCATTCCAAAGGTTAACAATGCCCCAATGTTCGCTAAGTTGGAGAGTTCTTTTAAATTAATTACTCCTCCAATTACACTACTGATAATCCCTATTAACCATGTTGAAAATACAGGAGCACCAGTCTTTTCATTTGTTTTTGAAAAGCTCTTTGGTAATAAACCATCGCGACTCATTGAAAATAGGACACGAGTTGCTGCATAAATATAAGCAAAAATTACAGCCATAATTCCAATAATTGCTCCGATTGTAACAATTCCAGCGACTGCATCTTGTCCAACCGCATGTAGTACGTAAGCCATTGCTTCTGGAACATTAAGCTCAGTGTACGGTACAACCCCTGTCATAACAAGACATACTACAACATAAATCAATGTACATACTACTAAAGAGGCAATAATTCCAATCGGCAAATCCCGTTGTGGGTTTTTTACTTCCTCTGCTGATGTTGATAATGCGTCAAATCCCAAAAAGGCAAAGAACACAGCTGCAGATCCTGCCATAATCCCTTCTATTCCAAACGGCGCAAATGGAGTCCAGTTTTCAGGTTTCACATAAAAAGCTCCGACAATAACGAAAAGACCAATGACAACAAGCTTCACTAACACCATGAAATTATTTACTTTCTTACTTTCTTTTGTTCCTCTTGAAAGAAGCCATGTAATAAGTAAAGTAATCATAATAGCTGGAAGATTAACAATCCCTCCATCTGCTGGAATTGTTACAAGTTCCTTTGGCAAACCTAAGTTGAATCCCTCTAAAAATTGATTAAAGTACGAAGACCAACCACTTGCAACTGTAGCTGTTGTTAATATATAAACGGAAAGTAGCGTCCACCCCATAAGATGGGCAACAGACTCACCAATTGTTGCGTACGTATATGTATATACACTTCCTGATACCGGAAGAGTAGAAGCAAACTCTGCATAGCAAAGAGCCGCAAATCCACATACAATAGCCGCCAAAATGAAAGAAATAATAACGGATGGGCCAGCGTCATTTGCTGCTACTAGACCTGTTAAAACTAACACTCCTGTCCCAATAACTGCGCCAATTCCTAGTAATGTTAAATCAAACGCCCCCATCGTTTTCTCTAATGTCTTACTTTCCCCTTGTTTCAATAATTGCGTAATAGATTTCTTCTTCAGTAAATCACTCATAGCCTCTTCCCCTTTCTGCTTGTGTGAGTTTAGATTTTGTTAGGTAAGAGGAGTTCTGCACAAATCCTAGTGTAAACTCTCTTAGTTTCTATATTATTATATCAATAAAATAGTAACCATCCCAATTTCTTAGTATAGTTGAAAGCGATTACATAGTAAAGGGGTTAAATAAATATTGTGTTTTTAGATGTATGTTTCATTAATTTCAGTTCAAATGAGGTAACTTATTACTATGTACAAGCCAAAGATTCCTTTTTATTAATAATAATTCATAGTAAATGAATTATTATTATGTATCCTCAGAAAAGTTATCAAATCATAAACTCTTTATTATTCAAAGAATCTATAGGTCTTCTTGCAGCCATTCTATATGTGTTGAATCCTTTATAGCATAGTCCCTTCTCCCTCATTACAGGTTTTCAATTAATCTGAACTGAAGGTTGCATATTTATCTTATACATTATCCATAATATTTCTAAGACTTCCTCCCTTAAATATGTGCTGACTCAATTAATATAAAAAATCCCTATTATAAATAGGGATTTTTTATATTAATTTACGAGTACAGAATAAATTGTTTAGTAATGAACAGGAACACGATCTAGTTTTCTTTGTTTTGCTACATAATAACGACTATAACTATCCACGAGTTCATGGGTTTCAGGATCAATAATAATTGGTTTATCTACAGTTCCATTCTTCTCAATGCTTTCTTCCACTATCTTTTGTTTAGCGATTCCTGGTGTAAATTGAAGAAAGGCTTCTGGAACCTTAATATCCTCTAAAGGCATCCAGTTTCTTGTCCCTTCTGGAACAAAAATTTGCTTTTTGACTTCCTCTTTTTTAGGTTCTTCTTGTTGTTTATTTTCTTCTGATTTTTGAGCTCTTGAGCCCTTTTTTGGCGTTCCTTTGTTCTCTTTCACTTTGTCCTCAATTTCTTGTATTTGCATACAAATAACACCTATCTCACCTGTACACTGTTCAAAAGGAATATCTAAACAAGGCTCTCCCTGGACGAGGAAACGTCTTTGAGAAAACTCTTCTCGATTTATGTTTAACTTATTAAATTGTTTTAAGCTGAGAACCACCGTATATGTAATTGCCTTACTCCGAAAAGGAATCCCCTTTGGAGCATTTGGGCTCCCTTTTTCCTCCATATCAAAAGTCAGATACTTCCCGTAATCTTGAATTGAGCTTGTCGGACGGCCTGTTACACTGATTTTATGTGCCATCGTTCTCCCTCCTTATCTTTTTTCTCATTATAGTATATATATCTTATACACTATTGTTTATCCATAAGAACAAAAAAGCAACAGAAATAGGATTTTAATCTACATTTTTAATAATTTAGCATATTATAATTCTATTTCCACCTTTTCTACAATAAAAGAATCAAAGGAACAATATCAGCAGACAACGTGGAATTGGAAAATGAAAAAATGGTGCTAAGTCAACCAAAATTAAGCCTTCTTTTTCAGTATAAAAAAAGATGAACTTTAATATAAAAAGAATCGGCTTGAATCTTTTGTTTTGTAGATGACTGTCAATCTAATTCCAGAATCCAAGCCTATGTATCTTAAGAAGATTACTTATCTTTTGTTACTACTTTTTATTTTCTGTAGATTGTTGAAGCTTCTTTTTTACTTCCTCAATATCGGTATCACTGTAGATACCTGTACCATGTCCTCCATTTGTCTTAGCCATCCATTCTTTTACTTCATTGTAAGACATGCCAGATTGTTCATTGTATTTTTTAATCTCATCAATGTTTGTTCCTACTACTGTAAATCCACTATTCTCATGCTTTTTATTCATAGTAAATCCTCCTTTTGGTTTTAGTTATTTTCCCCTTTAAAGAAAGTTTTATTAAGAATTTATTGTAAGAATACTTATTGTAAAATTCCTTTTTCTTTTGCCAATTCATCAAACTTTTTCATAACAGCTGAATCAATATTTAGCATGATGATTCCCATTACATTCATCCTTTCTCTAAATAAAGTGCACTACATTTTGAAAACCTGAAGAGCATAAGGGATTTTTGCCCCCACTAGACGTGTGGGGTTAGGCAGAGCCTAACAAAATCATGGGTACAAAGAAAAGCCCCAGATGTCCCCTCAACGTCCCCTCAAATCAACCCGTAGTCCCCACAGTGTCCCCATTATGTCCCTTCAACGTCCCCCCGTGTTTAAACGAGTAGGAGCTAAATCTTGCTCTTTTCCATTTAACTTTTTGAGCTTTTCCACTAACATTTCCTTCTCATCTTTACAGAGCTGTATACTCTCTTCTTTCATACAAATCTCATCTTCTTTTAATGAAATTTGAGCTTTCGTTTCAGTTTTTTCTGTCTCAACTTAATACTCCGTATCGGCTTTTAATTCTCCATTTTTTCTTCATAAAGCTATCCGATTCTTCACCTTAACTGTAATCGCTTTTTCATAGGATTTCATTTTCTTTTGACTTCTCTTTGCTAAATGTCGACCCTCATAATCTGTAAGCTTGCCTATCCTTAGATGACTTTTCTGTACTCGTAGGCGTTTTGGTTTGATCGGAAGAGATGGATTGAACAAGTTCGTCTTCTGGCTCCTCTTCCTCTATTTTTACTTCCCTTCTCTTGACCTCCACAGATTTCTTCTTTCATCATTTTTTGATACAAAGCAAGCGCTAATGCTTCCCAATTTGAAGATAATTGTTTCCCCCTTACGATGTCCCTGATACAAGGATTTAATCGTTAAGTCTATCTTTGAATGGGCTTTTTCTAGACTATAAAATGAATCTTCTTTCTATTTTGTAAATGTACTCTGTTGTTTCACTTTCAATATCAATATACCTAATTTTAGAATATATAAAGTAAGAGCCATCCACCTTCTCTTTCCTTTTTCCACAAAGTTGTTAAATAAACCCATTATGTTGGCTAGATGGAATCACACTACTTTTACCCTCTCCTTCATTTTGTCATTCCCCATAAAGTTCACAAGAGTTAATTTCAACATTAAATCCCACTTCTTTTCAAACTGTTATGTATAATATTTATTTTTTATTTACTATAAACATATTTTTTATATAAAAAGTATCTAAATCACCTGAGTATATAATGATGAATTAATTTTATATAATTTTTATGTTAATTAAACCTTTTTTCACTGTAAAAACAGCAACTCTTCTTCTTATTCTGTACATTTTTATAACATTTATATATATTATATATAAATGTTATAAAAATGTACTTGGAACGCCTTAGGAACGATGGATCTTTTATTGACTCATAAAAAAGAATGCTGGAACGGGAACGATTCCTATTACATTGATTAGGATTTTAGTGAGTATAAGATGGACAAAAACACGAATTGTATGTATATTTGGAACGGATCAAGAACATACAAATGATTCAATTCATTTAAAAGCCTTTTTTATAATAATTAATTGACCTTATTTAACCATTACAAATTCTCAAATGAGGAACGTTGGAACGGGAACGGTTCCTAAACATGTATTAATATTTTAAATTGGCAAAGGGTTTGCTCTTTAAAAAAAGAAGTTTTATTATCAAGATAAAAGTATAAAGGGGATCTAATAATGAATAAAGAACAGTGGAACGGGAACAGTGACAAAATACCAAAAGCGTATTGGACAAAAGAAGTGGCTGAATCGTTAGGAATTAGTGATAGTTATCTTAGGAAGTGGTGTCTTGAATTAGAGAAGAACGGATACACGTTCCTTAAAGTAAAAGATGGAAAAAACCGCGAGAATCGGGCATTTACAGAACATGATGTAATTGCTTTACGTAAATTCCAATCAGTGCTAAAGCAGCCGAATATAACAAAGTCTCAAGTAGCTGAAATGATCGCTAAAGATTATGCACCTACTGAAAGAGATAATATGGAACTGTCCACGTTCCTCCGTGACAACGATCGTGATAAAGCTCAACAGGAAGTCAATCACCTTATGATTCAAAATATCATACATGAATTAAAAGGCGAGCTTGAAGATATGGAAGTTCGTATTGCTGGGCGAATTGGAAAGCAATTTGAGGAACAGATGGAAAAGCATTTAAACAATATTTTCACAAAATACTTAGACCAAAAGGAAGAACGGATAGAAGAACGGTTGTCACATTTAGTGTCGGAACGGTTGGAACGTCACGAGGAACGGCTAAGCAATACTATAGAAAAGATGAAGAATATGCCGTTAAATGAGAAGAGTCCACTTGAAGAAACAGAAGGAATGATTACAGAATTAAAAAAGACTTATTTAGAACATCAACAACAAAACGAGGTTCGAGAGAAAGAATTACAGCAACAATTAGTTGAAAGAGAACAACAACTTCAAGATGTACTAAAAGAACTGGAGAACATTAAAGAACAAATTGCAGTCTCCAAGGAAAAGAAAAGCTTTTTTCAACGTCTTTTCTCCAAAAGTTAAGTTTGAAAGTTGTTACTATAATTACACAAACACATAAGTAGCTATAAAAAATATAAAGAGGAATTCATCTATACAAGGATAGAAGGGGACATTGTGCATTATAAAATATGAGCATTTCCCCTTATTCAAAGTAATATTACATCAAGTCACATTAAAAATGTATATAATGAATCCCATTGCGTTATAGAAGATCAGAAACCTACATTTAGTTTATAAGATCTCCTTGTAGAGAAAGGGATGTTCCCAAAAATTTAGACATCTATACGCGTCTTCTATATACAGAGACATTACAAAATGATTCTAAATAAGTGTTAAGGAGCCATTTTTTGGCTTCTTTATTTTTTCTACAGTTTGATATCTTTTGAAATTGATGGATTAAAAGAATTTAAGTCCTTACTTATTAGGCATAGTGCGCTAAAATAGCTTTCATTCTAGCTATTTCTTCTACTTCAGATTCTGCTCTACACGTATCTACTTCAGTTTCTGTTGCTTTTTCCTTTTCTTGTTGTTCCTGAAACCATTCTGGAAGCATTTCTTTACGCACTATTTTACGTGGTAATGTTATAGACTTACTATCACCATTTTTATCTTCTGTTTTAACTAGATCGTTAAACTTATTTAATGCAATTTGATAAACCAATTTGCATTGCTCTTCAAAACTCATAGAACGCGTTTTTATGTATGTAAAAAGAACATGAATAGATTCATATGCAACAGAGTGAATATCCTTCTTAGAAAGAGTTATAGAACCAGATTGGCATACTTTTTGAGACGCCATCCGTATTCGTAAATAAAAATCTTTTAGAGATTCTTTAAAAATAGGGTTAAAGGTTTGATTAATTAATTTTGGCACTCCTTTGATAAAAGGAATCGTTTTGTACATAAAATGATCTTTAATATAATTATTAGGTAAATAATAGGTAGAAACTTTTTTTGCATCCTTATCCTTACTCTCACAAGGGGTTTCAGTGTTTTCTGCTTGGACATCAGCTTGGACATCAAAGCCGAAATATTGTTGCCAGTGTGTAAAAAAAGGATGATTAACAAAGAAATAAACGGCTGCACCACGGCCATTATGTTTAGAAGAAGATCGATGAGCCTTTACGATCTTTCCAGCGTCTTCTAGGGTTTTCATCACACGACGAATTGTACGAGCAGAAATGTTATGTTCCTTAGCGAAATATGTATCTTTTGCATAAACAAAGCCTTTATCCGTTGCTAAGAAGCAAATCATATCAATAGCGTTTCGTGTCTCTGGCTTTAAACGAACAAACGAATCTCCAAAAACTGATTCAACCATTTCTAATAGTTTGTACTTCATTTGTTTTTGTTCATTTTTTGCTTTTATGTAAGATTCATAGCCTTGCATCCGGGCAAAATCATCGTTAAAAATTAACATCTCTTTTCTCTCCTTTTTTTGCGGAAAAAGAAAAAGGACCTATTTACCGTTTTAAAATGCGGTAAACACGTCCTTTTGAAAAGAGAATACAACAAACCCCTTGAAATTACGTCAAATATGTCGTACAATACAAACATAAAAAACGCAGCAAGGTTTGAGGTAAGTGTTTACCGTGGATGGATCACGGTGAGCCGTCGTAGGATGTTGGTAGCATCACTACGATTGCCTTGAACCTTTTTGCAATTCCGAACTGTTTAATTGCTGTTATTATAGCAAACTCTACCAATGAACACAATGACATATTCGACTCATTTTTATATAAATCTCTTAAATGAGCTATTATTTTTTTGTTTAATATTATCTTTTAGAACATAGTTCTAAAAGATAAATTTTGCGCTTCAAGGCTTCGCTCGCCTTTCCTTTGCTCCTGTTGAGAAATATATCTTTTGTAAAGTCTACAAAAAATAATTTTCAAAATCTTCAATTGTTAGAATCTCTGCATTGACTTTATACTCTTTGCACCAAGTTAATATCTTTTCTTTCCTCACTTGATTTGCCGTATAGAAAATTAATAAGGTTTGGTTTTCTCCCAAAGCTTGAAAGAGGGAACGATACAGTTTAATTTTCTTCTTATTTTCAAGCATCTTCTGTTGGAGATCCACTTCTACAAAACAAATCATATCGTGAAGGGAAAAGCGAGCATCACAAATGAGCTTATACCTTTCTCCTTGAATCCTCCACTCATTCGGTCGTTCTACTTTCCAATCTTTCGGACAACCATAATACAAGTAAATATCATTACGTCTCACCTTATGTTCCAACTGTGTTAAGTGAGGTTTGGTTTTCTCTGAACCGATATGCTGGCGACCTTTTTCAGACAAATAATAGACATTTTCATGAAGGCGTTTATGATTTAAAAAGGGACTCATGTTGTAGAGAACACGGTTTGCATTTCGGACACTTTTCAACTGAAACATGGCTTGTAATTGAGAACGACTCATACATTCCAACTTATCCAAGGCGTACATAATCTTCTCCTGTCTCGTTTGGCACAGTTGTTTGTTTTGCAACTTCATAGCCTCCAATCCGTTTCCATATCTCATCATGAGTAAGATAGGGAACTTGCACTTCTTTGACTTCATGCGTTTTAATGAGCGCACGCCCTTTAATATTTGAAGGTAACGTTTCCGCCCCATAGGCACCAAGAGCCACTTTAGACGCATAATCGCTTCCTAAGCGAAAGCTAACCTTTAAATCCGCATTTTGCTTGATAGAACCGTTTAATACATTTGAGGTAGGGTATTGGGTTCCATACACCAATCGAACGCCCAGAGCGCCTCCTATGCGTGCAATTTCGCTTACTATGGATTGACATTGAGCTAGATTATTCTTTTGTTCCTTATCCATAAATTTCTCCGGTGTGAGCTGTGCGGCTTCATCAATCAAAACAAACAGACGTTGAGAGAGGGGAGTGTCTACAATATTGGACCATCCTTGGCGCTTAAAACGTTCCATGCGTTCCTCCATATCCTTCTGAATCTGTTTTAAGACATATAAGGACTCCCTTGGATTACTGGCAACCCATTTCACTTGTTGAAGGTTCTTATACCGATCAAACTCTAATCCACCCTTTAAGTCGATAATGATGAACTGAGCATCCAAAGGGTGATGCTCAATGAGATAGGTCATCATGACTTTCATCATGACCGTTTTTCCAAAGCGAGTTGTCCCCGAAATCGTGGTATGCGGTGTATGGTCAAAATGATGAAAATGCCATCCCTGCTGGTTTTTCCCTAATGGAACCATCCATCCTTTTCGATGTGGAACGTCTTGATAGGACACATACGAAGGCATTTTATGTTTGGAAATCTCAATGATCAGCCATTTCTTGAACAATACATTCACTTCTTGATCTAAGGTGAGGAATAAAACCTGTTGTAACGTTCGTAAGGTTTTTTCTTCTAAAGCTAAAGGGGTGTGATAGATCAGCTTGATTTGTTTCGTACTTTTGCATTCCCGAACAAGCTGAGGATATCGGTTGTTTTTGCCATCTTTGAGGTAAATATGATATTGCTCAAAAATCTGTTGGATGATTCGATGTTCCTCACTGAATGTATTCCTGCCAAACCACAAAGCAGCAGCCCCTGTTAAAAGGGGAATCGTCATAAGCTCCCACATCCTTCTCACTCCTTCTTTTTATCTACTTTAGATAATCCCTTGAAAAAGGAAGCTTCCAAATGCCGTTCTTATCGTGATCAACCCATTCCTTTTTCTCTTCTAGCCTAGATGAAATCCTGGTCATAAGAAAGGAAGGAAAGAAGACAACGTATATAAAAAATAGAGCAAGCTCCCCAAGATACCTGCATTCATTCCAACCTGCATAATCACTCTTACTTTCGATTTGTCAACCCATCCTTTTTTCTCTGCATAGATTACCGTAAATAACACCAAGCTTGTTCCCAAGACTGTAACCATATGGACCTCCTCCTAAGTCGGTATAGTGGATTGTATGTGGCATGGCTTGTTCAATTTATCTTGTCTCGTAAAAAAAGTTTTACGAGGGCTTAATACTTTTTGTATAAAGACGTAAAGAAGTGGACATAAATGGGAATAGAAAAACATAACATAGAGGTGTAAGGGATGGGAGTTAAAAGAACAAAGTTAAAAAATTGGTTAGTGAAGGAAGGACGGTCGCAAGAATGGTTAGCGAAAAATTCAAAAATCTCAAGTACAGCAATGAGTGAAATTTGCACAGGTAAACGAGATCCCACTATGTCTACAGTGAAGAAGATTATGGCGGCCATTAGGAAAGTTAATAAGAATGCCAAAGTAGAAGACTTTTTTGATATCTAAAATTATGGATTCGAATATTGTCGTGAAAAAGCGAATAGTTATATATCATAAATATACTTAAGACCGCCTTATACACTGATGAATATTGGGCGGTCTTTGCTATGGATATGACTATTATTTAAAGAAAGCTAAGTAGGACTTATCTTATACGATAACGTCTTTATCTTATAAATAAATAACAGTACGACAAGGGTAGGTGTGGTAGGTGTGGGGAAGATTTCCATTTAGAAAATCCCCTAAAAAAATGAACAAAAAATTTTTATATAGGACTGTAAAAGAACGAAGTAACGACAAGGAGGGGTGTGGAAGATGTGGGGAATACTTCCACAATCATTAGTTGTTGTACCAAAGAAAATGAGTAAAAAAACGTAAGTATTATTTTAGACATTTTGAATAAACAAAATTCAGGCTCGAATTTTGCATTTATTTTCTGTTCTGTATGTAATCCCTCACTAAATGCAATATTTGAGCCCTTTAATTATCCTTTATTTTGTTGAGCAACTGATTATTTGACTAAGTATTAATAATATAAAAACTAAATAAATCGTCGCATTTACATCCCTTTGTATTTTATTTAGACTATTAAAGTCAGAAAATTTAGACCCTTATAGTTCTATCTTTATAGCTATTACATAACAAAGGGGAGAGAATTTTGAAGAAGAAAATATGTATTATAGGCAGTGGCACAGCCGGTTTACAGCTGGCTTATTCTCTTAAAGAAGAATTTGATGTGACGGTTATTCATTCAAACTCTTCAGATAAGATCCGGAATGGACGAGTTCTGTCTACCCAAGTACACTTTGGCTCAACAAGAAACCGAGAAAGTCGCTTTAAAATGCCAAAATGGGAAGATAAGACCCTTCTTAAAAGTATCCATATGACGATTGGTAATCAAAAACTATTTATCGGAAAGTTAAAAGAGCCAGCATTATCTGTTGATCAGCGTTTCTACTTTTCACAGTGTTTGAAGGATCTTGAAAACAAGGGCGTTTCTTTTCGACTTATGAGGGTCAATAAAAATGATATCGACAGTTTGGTAGATGAATTTGATTTAATCATTGATTGTACCGGAAAATCTGGACCTCTCTTTCCATTTCCTATTGAAAAGGAATTTTCTCCTTTCCAAGTTCCCCAACGAAAGTGTATCGTTGGTTATTTTTTAGGAGTAAAGCCCAATAACCCTCTAGGTATAAGTGTAACGGTTCTGCCTGAAATAGGTGAAATGTTTGAAATTCCTGCCATGACAGAGCACGGACCTGTTACAATATTGTTCATTATGGCAGTTCCAAACAGGGAGTTAGATACATTTAAAGAAATTAAACATGCAAAAGAATTTACAAATCAAATGAAAAATGTAACTCAGAAATATTTCCAAGACATTCACAAGCGTATTGAACAAGATATTTTTGCCCTTTCCGATGAAAAATCCTTCCTTCAAATTGCTATTAAGCCTGTAATTAGAAAACCTTATGTAACCTTTAAAAATAAACTAGTAATTGGTTGTGGAGACAGTGTTTTTCTTAATGATCCGATTACTGGCCAAGGCTGTAATCTTTCTTCTTATTGTGCTGAACAATTGTACGAAACGTTGATTCAATATAAAGATGCAGATTGGGATACCCAACTTGGAGAAGAATATTGGGATCGAACAAAAACATTTGTAAGAGAAGTAACAGAATGGACAAATGCCATGACTCAAATACTGCCTCAGCATATTGTTCAGCTCTTGTTAGCAGGCGTAGAAAATCAAAAGATTGCAGATGAAGTTGCAGAATGGTTTGAGGAGCCTCAAAAAGCTCATGAAGCTTTTTTTCAATTTCAAGATTAAGTGATGACTCTTTATTTACCGATCTTCAGGAAACAGCATAATGATTAAACTTTTTTAATTTATTCTTATAATAAAGTTATAGCTATAAAATAGTAAGAATATATAAAATTTTGTGTTAGTTTTTCTGACATTAAAAGTGACAGGGAATTATAATGCCTATATTCTAAATACAAAGAATGAAAAGCAGCAGGTGAGTATGGTGAATTCTTCTTTTAAAAGGCAGCTGTCGCAGCTATATAATGACCTCAACCAAGAAATTTATAGTACAGGAGTTAGTAAGCAAAAAATTGACATTCAGGATAATTGCATTGTCATTTTTGCGCAGACAAAGCGTTCTCCTTTAATTTCAGTATTGAGTGAGAGGTATCCTGAGTTAACAATATCGGTTGACGGGGCTTTAGCTATGGAATATAAACTTCGCTTAAAAGAAAACTTTGAAAAGAAATTTGGTATGAAGGTCAATACCATATTTAAGGATTACGATTCCACAAGTGAGCACGCTTGTACAGTCATTTACTTAGAACAATCGCTTAATATTTAACAACTATTAATACGAGTGTTGGAGAAATTTTGATTTATCATTTTTTCTTCACAGACTTGTTATTTTAAAAATTCAGGAGCTTAAATTTCGTTATACGTAGTTTAGGAGCCGTAGACATAGGAGGATTTCCCTTCTATTTCTACGGCTTTTTTTATACAGAAAATTGAGGGTGATAAAAGATGAATTTAAAAGTATTGTCGTTAGGAGCTCAGCATGTCATGGCTATGTATGCTGGGGCAATCCTTGTTCCATTGCTTGTTGGAAGAGCATTGAATTTAACTTCGAAGCAGTTGGTTTACTTAGTCGCCATTGACTTATTAACTTGCGGTATTGCTACCTTACTACAAGCGTGGAAAAACAAGTATTTTGGAATTGGTCTACCTGTTGTATTAGGTGCTTCATTTGTGGCGTTGTCGCCGATGATTGCTATTGGTACTCGGTATGGGATTCCTTCCATCTATGGCTCCATTATAGTAGCAGGGCTTTTCCTTTTTTTATTTGCTCGCTACCTAGGAAAACTGGTAAGGTTCTTTCCTCCTGTTGTTACAGGAACTGTTGTGGTGGTCATTGGCCTATCATTGATTCCATCAGGAGTTAAAAATATGGCTGGCGGAACAGGGAGTCAAGAATTCGGTAGCTTAGATAACCTACTTATATCCATAAGTGTTATAGCTTTTATTCTGGTTATTAATCGTTTCTTTAAAGGGTCTGTTCGTTCTCTGGCCGTACTTTTAGGAATTATTGCCGGTACAGCACTATCAGCAATGATGGGAAAAGTGAATTTCCAGGAGGTTTTAGAAGCCTCCTGGTTCCAAATTCCTCAACCGTTTTATTTCGGTGCCCCATCTTTTGAAATCGGGCCTATCCTCACAATGTTAATTGTAGGATTAGTTATTGTTGTTGAATCAACAGGAGTTTTCTTAAATTTAGGGCAAATTTGTAATCGTCCTGTTACCCAAGATGATCTCATTCGAGGTTATCGTGCAGAAGGGCTAGCAATTACCTTAGGAGGCATTTTTAATGCTTTTCCCTATAACACTTGTGCACAAAATATAGGATTGGTTCAACTATCTCAAAATAAATCAACAAATGTTGTGGTTGCAGCAGGAAGTATCCTCGTTTTCCTTGGCTTAGTTCCTAAAATTGCTGCTCTTGTTACCATAATTCCTGCTCCCGTACTTGGCGGTGCAACAGTGGTGTTGTTTGGTATGGTCGTAACTTCAGGAATTAAGATGCTAAGTTTAGTCGACTACACCAACCAAAACAATGCACTTATCATTGCTTGCTCAATTTCGTTAGGGCTCGGAGCCACAATTGTACCTGATTTATTTAGTCAATTGCCGCCATCCCTACGAATGCTCTTTAGCGATGGAGTGATTACAGGAAGTCTAACAGCGATATTGATGAACCTATTTTTTAACTTTCGTACCATTTTAGCTTCATCCTCCATTCCTTGTGAAGAGGATGAGAGAGAGATGTTTGAAGAAAAAAGAATAAAGGGGTTATAGAATATGATGACTATTAATGATTTAAATGAAATGCCATTGTCCGCGTTTATCGAAAAGTTAAAGGATATATTTGAACACTCTCCGTGGGTGATTGAAAGGGTAGGAGAGTTTCGTCCTTTTAGTTCCCGTAAAGATCTTTATGAACAGATGATTACTGTTGTCAAAACGGCGAGTAAAGGGGAGAAATTGGACTTAATTCAGGCTCATCCTCATTTAGGAACACGAAAAACAATGAGTTCATTTTCCACGAGTGAACAAAAAAATGCTGGGTTAAGTCAACTATCAGAAGCTGAATATAAGTTCTTGTTAGAAATGAATCAAGAGTATGTTCACCAATTTTCTTTTCCCTTTATTTTAGCTGTTCGTGGAAAAAATAAAGATGAAATTCTTCAAGCAATGAAGAGCAGATTAAAGAATTCAAAGGAGCAGGAATTTAATCAAGCTCTAACAGAAATCTATCAAATTGTTCAATTTAGAATAGAAGATCAAATAATGTAAATAAGGATGTGGATGAGATGAAAGGACTTACAACCCATATTTTAGATTTAACACACGGTCACCCTGCTGGAGAGGTCGATATCGAGCTTTATCGTTGGGAAGGATCAAATAGATGTTTGTTAAACACCACAACAACTAATGCAGATGGTCGATTAGATGATCCACTTCTTACGTTGGATGAGATGCAATCAGGAGAGTATGAATTATTAATTTATATTGGAGATTATTTTAGAAAAAAAGAGGTACAACTATCTGATCCCGCCTTTCTTGATAAGGTGTCAGTACGAATTGGCATTGATAACTCGTTATCACATTATCATGTCCCCTTGCTTGTTTCTCCATGGGGCTATCAAATCTATAGAGGCAGCTAACTTAACGATTAGTGCAGAAGATAATAAGTCATATATTGAAAGGAATGAAAAATGATGAGTTTAGAATCTTTAAATGAAAGAGTAAAAAGGGACCTTTCTTATCTTGCATATGGGGGAGCTGACTGGGTAAGCCCTACCAACCATCCTGAGGGGCATGTCTATGATACGGTGATTATAGGAGGCGGCCAATGTGGCTTAGGTGCAGCCTTTGGACTTTTGCGTGAACGAATATCTAATATCCTTATCCTCGATGAAAACGTTGAAGGATATGAAGGACCATGGGTAACTTACGCTCGTATGATGACATTGCGTACACCTAAACATTTGACATCCATTGATCTTGGAGTACCTTCTCTGACTTTTCGCTCCTGGTGGGAAGCACAATTTGGAACAAAAAGTTGGGAGGACGTCGATAAGATTCCACGGGACGATTGGATGAACTATCTACGTTGGTATCGGAAAGTTCTTAATTTACCTGTTGTTAACGAGGTAAAGCTGAAGCTGATTGAGCCTGCAGGGGAAGATATTTATCGACTGCATATTGAGGGAGCAGGAGCACCTTCTAATGCATTACTGGCCCGTAAGGTTATCTTAGCTACTGGTATTCAAGGCGGTGGGGAATGGCACGTACCACCTATGATTTCCGAAGTATTACCTCGTCGCCTCTATGCGCATACCTCTGAAAACATTGACTTTAAGGCCCTTAAAGGTAAGAAGGTAGCAGTTTTAGGCGGTGGGGCCTCAGCTTTTGATAATGCCAATTTTGCATTATCCGAAGGCGTAGGTTCAGCTCATGTGTTTGTTCGCCGCACGGAGATGCCACGCATTAATCCCATTCGACAAATGGAGGGATCAGGTCTAATTGAACGTTTTAATATTCTATCCGATGCTGATAAATATGCCGTTATGGCTCATTTCTTTAAGCATAATCAACCTCCTACAAATGAAACATTTGAACGTGCAGCTTCACATCCTGGCTTTCAATTACACTTAGGTGCACCATGGCTTGACGTACAGTATGAAGCTGAGAAGGCTGTTGTCACTACCCCACAAGGTAAGTTTACTTTTGATTTTCTACTCATTGCCACCGGTCTTGTTACTAATCCTTCCCTACGTCCAGAGCTAAAGCTTTTTGAACGCCATATTGCACGTTGGGATGACTATTATAATGCACCTGATGAGATTGCCAATCATATGCTTGATGCACATCCTTACCTTGGCCCTGGCTTTACTTTCACATGCCGGGATGAAAAGGATAAAAAGCGTCTTCATGGGCTTTTTGCTTTTAACTATTCAGCTTTAGTTAGCTGTGGCATCACAGCCTCTGCGCTTTCAGGAATGAGATATGGGATACCTAGATTAGTTTCAACTGTGGCAGACCAGCTGTTCTCTGATAATCGTGAGGAGATTCTGCAAAACTTCTATTCTTATAATGAAGCTGAATTTGTTGGAGAATGGACAAAGAGGGGTTCTGAAGTAAGATAAATAAAAGGCTCTAGAGATCCTTCCTTAGTTCTAGCGCAATTTTGGGGTTAATTCAAGATTTAGCTTTTTCGGCTATCATTATATATACAAGAAAGAGCGAATTCGTTATTGTTAAACGAATTTGCTCTTTTTCCTTCTGATAGTCCATTTTGTGTTACCTAAATTATAATGAATTCACTGTAATTAAAAAGAATCCTTTGCCTATTAGTAGCAAAGGATCTCAAATTTATACGAATGGGGAATACATTACTAGTTTGACCAGTTTTATAGATTCATATACATTAGATTCTACAATAAATATAAAGCATTCTCTTTTTGCATGCTTCTTATCTAATCAAAGAGATAATGTTCCCTTTTTCTCACCATGATTCTCATCTGTTATCATTTCTTCTATTACATTATTCTCGCCCATAATAGCTACTTTAGGCTTATGCACTTTAGCTTCTTCTTCTTCCATATCGGCATAACCAATGATAATCACTAAATCACCGGGTTGGAAGAGACGGGCTGCTGCTCCATTTAGACAGATAACCCCACTACCTCTTTCACCTTTAATTGCATACGTTTCAATTCTTTCCCCATTATTGATATTAACAACCTGTACTTTCTCATTTGGTAATAATCCAACACTTTCAAGGATTTCTTCATCAATAGTGACGCTTCCTACGTAATTCAAGTTAGCTTCTGTCACTGTTGCACGATGGATTTTAGACTTCATTAATGTCAATCTCATATAGATGCCTCCTGATTAATAACCACTATACACTATAATAAACTACAATTATTCTTTTGAAAATATTCTAAATCTTACATGATAGATGTGTAAGGTTTGTATGAAGGGGTTGATGAAGATAGAGTACAAGAATAGTTAATCAAACACTCAAAGGTCTTTAGAAGGGCAATAAGAGCGCACAGGCAGAAGATATTTATAAATTGAAATATTGTCATGAAACATCAACTAGTCATAAATATACTTAAGACCGCCTTATCCACTAATGGATATTGGGCGGTCTTTGCTATAGATATAAACGTTATTTAGAGAAGTCTAAAAGTTATAACAAAAGCTCAAACCTTATAAGATAAACTCATGTATTTATTAGGTTAAACCTCATATAATTTCACATTTTTACACTTATCAGTTAGATTAAAATATCTTATTCCATTAAATAATATTACATTTACATAACCAAATTCATAAGCCTTTGAAATTCCATACTCCAAATTTTCTCTACTGTCTTTTCCAATCACAGAGAATAGTTCCTTAACATTGACCCATTTCTCACCTTTATTACTAGAAATTACAGAATCTAATGTTTCTAATTCATCCATTATTTCTTGTCTATAATAGATATGTATCATTGACCCTAAAACATAATCAATAATTTCTTCGCCAGGATATCTTCCTTCCAACCTAGATGTATGAGGCATAGGAGTGTTAAGTTCTTCAACACCTAATTTTTTAAAGATATCAGTTGCACTAGCTTGCACTTAAATCACTCTCCATCGTGTAAATAATTATTTAATCTTTGTCATTCATTCTTCTTTATAAAGCAAAAAGAGACTCATTTATTACGTTGAAGTTTCTTATAACTACAAATAAAGACAGGTAGTTGACTGTATTCGTATCTTGTCACTTCTCTAAAGAGAATCCATCCATGTTATATCTTTTCTACAATCATGTCATGTACCCTTAAATGGGATATAATTTTGACTATGGGGAGAAAGCTTCAGAGCAGAATAAAGTAATCTATAGATGAATAAAAAGAAATCCTAAGAGTTGTTTGGTTTACATATGTCTTTTTACATCGTAGTATTCTTCTAATTCTATTAGAGTGAGTTCATACAGATGTTTGTTTCCTTTTTTATAAATACCCAAAGCTAATAAAGAATTAATAACAAGTGTTTTCTGCACTTCTATTGCAGAATATAGTTGATCACTCATTTATCCACCACCACAATTGATAATGATTATCATAATCAATTATACTTTATTGTTCCTTCTTTTTCAAATCGAATACTAATAAAAGAGTCAATTTGTTATTTATTTTTATAAAGTAGAAAGTAAAGAAGGCATTCTGTCATCAAGAATGCCTTCTTTATATATTAGTTCTTAAGAAAAGAGTCTTCAAAAAATTTCAGAAGGTACTCTAAAGTGATTGGATCGCTGTAGGTAGATGCTTTAGTATTAATTTTAAATACATGGTTGTTCTGAACTGCCGGTATGTTTTTCCATGTATCCGTTTCTAAAAATGAATTATCACCATCAGGTGTTGTACTAAGAATAATGTAATCTCCAGCAAATTCAGGAAGCAATTCAGTTGAGATTGTATGAATACCTGATTTAAGAGCCGTCTTTTTTACTTTTTCTGGCATTTTTAGTTCCATTGCTTGATACAGTATTTCTGTTCCTCGAGCATAGTTGTTTCCAAATACGTAAAATTCTTTTGTTCCATTTTCAATTACAGAAACAGTGGCATCTTCACCAATTTTTGCTCGTATCGCTTCTCCTGCTGATTTTGCACGTTTTTTGAAATCGTTAACCCATTCTTTTGCTTCTTTTTCTTTATTTAAGAGTTTTCCAATTTCCTCTTGCTGTGTTAAATAGTCTAACTTGCCCCAAGTATATACTACAGTTGGAGCAATCTCATTTAGTTTATTAATGTTTTTCATTTGAGATCCTGCAATAATTAAATCTGGATCTAGTTCAATGATTTTCTCTAAATCATCCTCCGATACAACGGTTACCCCTTTTAACTTTTCCTTAAAAAGGGGGTTTGTACTGCTCCATTCGTCAATTCCAACAAGGTTTCCCTTTAAAGCCAGTACATTCGGTCCATTTGTCAAAGCAACTATTCTTTTCGGATTTTTAGGAACTTGAACAGGCCCATTTTCTGATTGATAAGTAAACGTTTCTTTTTCATTTTCTGATGAATTGTTCGTATTCGATTTCTCATCATTTCCACAAGCGCTGAGAATAAGGACAAACAAGAGTAAAAATGGTATAAATAGCTTTTTCAGTTTAATCTGCTCCTTAACTATAGGGGAGGTTAACAACCATCCTCTATATCAAAATGTATGTAATTAGTAATGTATGATACTCTAATAATCACACCAAACTAATACTAATGGTAATGATAATCATTGTCAATTATATTCCACACAATTCTTAATCTTTTTCTGTAAAAATGATCTCTGTCTCGTTTAAAACAACTAATCATAAGTTGGAAGATAGCACGTATGTCATATAGTTAATAGATAAAACACCCATAATATGGGAAAAAGCGTAAACTCATTATAATCCAAGAAGTTTACGCTTTTTTTCTCCTAATAAGCAACATTATGTATACAACTTGTCTAAATAACTATCGGGATAATTAAAATCGAAAGTGACACTATAAATCGATTTACCTCTAAAAACGGAAATTCCTAAATTCTTTTGGAGTCATATTCATATGTTTTTTAAAGGTAGCAATAAAATGTGAAGGTGAACTAAATCCAATCATGTCAGATATTTTATTTATTGAGAAGCTCGTATTTTTTAGTAAGGATTTAGCATGTGTTAATCTTTTAAGAATGACATATTCATGGGGTGACAAACCGGTAAACTTTTTAAATTTTCTCGAAAAATGATAGACACTAAGTGAAGCTATATTAGCTAAATCACTAATATTTAAGGACTTTTCACTATTTTCATCAATGAAGGTAATAACATCCTTTAAATTAGATTCTGAAGATAGGGTATGATTTCCCTCTAATAAACAACTCAATATTTTATGGACTTCGTAAGATGCCTTAAAATCACTTATTTTATTATGTTCTAACATGTATAAAATAGTGTCTATTGCTCTTATAATCTCCATTTCATGTATTACTGATATAACTGGGCTATATAATTGAATAATCATATCATAAAATTCTTTACTAGCATTTCCGTTAAAATGAATAAATTCAAAAGACAGGGGTGCCGTTGCAAAATATTTATGAGGAATACGACAATCAAAAAGTAGTAATTCATCGGCATTTACAGTAAAAGTTTGGTGTTCAAATTCTAATCGAAGTTGTCCACGAATTACTTTAAGAAGTAAATAATAGTCATGAAAGTTTCTTTCAATAATGTAATTCATATCACAGTCATAACGGCCTGCAAAATGAATCGTAAATAAATGTTTTCTCGAAAATTCATTAGGGGTATGTACATAAAGTTCCGAGCTAGGCAAAACTCCAAGTTCATTTACTTTCATCCTAACCTCCACAGCAATATTTTGATATTTATTGAGCAAGTTTATCCGATGATTCTTAATCATAAACAAATTATACTATCTACATAATAGCAAATAACTTATAAGGTAGGGATACTAGATGAGTAAAAAGGTTAGGATTGGGATGGTTGGAGCCGGATGGATGTGTAAAGCGCATGTGAATGCCTATACAAATGCCTTTAGTTTATATGGAGATAAAATAGGTGAGCCAGTTTTTAAAATAATTATGGATGTAAATGAAGGCGTTTCCAAAGAAGCAGCTGAGAAATTTGGTTTTGAAAAATGGACAACAAATTGGATGGATGTGATTAATTCAGATGAGGTTGATATTGTCGACATTGTCACTCCAAATGTTTTTCATTATGAAATAGCAAAAGCTGCTTTATTAAATGGAAAAAATGTGTATTGTGAAAAACCATTATCTTTAAGTGCAGAGGAATCAAAAGAATTAGCGAAAATTGCGAAGGAAAAAGGTGTATTAAATTATGTAGCCTTTAATAACGTTATGAATCCTGCTACTGAATATATGAAACAATTAATACAGTCAGGAAAGTTAGGAGAAATCATGCGATTTGATGGACGTTATGACCAAGACATGCTTCTTGACCCTTCCATTGCTATTACGTGGAGACACCTTGTAAAACAGGCTGGTAGTGGAGCATTGGGCGATTTAGGCTCTCATCTATTAAGTGTTTCGCAATATATTATGGGGGATATTGAATCTGTTAATGCTGTTTCAAAAATCTATATTCCTGAGAGACCAGCAAAAACCGGCTCATCAGAAATGGCAAGTGTTGAAACAGAAGATTATATGGCTTTTACAGCGCTATATCAATCTGGTGCCATTGGTCAATTATCTACAAGTCGTATTGGAACTGGAAGAAAAAATTATTTAGCGTTTGAAGTTCAAGGCACTTTAGGTACAGCTACCTTTAATTTAGAGAGGTTAAATGAGGTTAATGTTTACTTTCATAATGAAGAAAGTACGCATAGAGGGTTTAGAAATGTATTGTTAGGTCCAGATCATGGAGATTATGGAGTATTTCAACCGGCTTCAGGTATTAATATTAGCTTTAATGATATGAAGGTTATTGAAGTAGCTAAGGTATTAGATGCATTTGCAAATGATGCAGAGTATGTGTGTAATTTTGAATTTGGAGCCAAAATTGATACATGCATTCAAGCTATTTTAAAGTCTGCTAAGACGCACCAATGGGAAAAAGTCGAGGAAAAGGATACATCTCTATGTCTATAAGAGTAGGAACTGCTCCTGACTCTTGGGGAATATGGTTTCCCGATGATTCAAAACAAGTATCTTGGCAGCAATGTTTAGATGAAATCCAAAAAGCAGGTTATAAAACTTTGGAGTTAGGACCATGGGGTTATTTACCTACGGACCCAATTAGATTAAAGGAAGAGCTCTCTAAACGAGGTTTGGAGCTAATTGCAACCACATTAATGACGGATATCGTATTTATTAACGATCTTCAACCTATTTATGAAAATTTAGATAAAATTCTCTCATTACAATGTCACTTTTCCTCCGCAAAATATTTAGTATTAATCAATGGAATGTATACAGATCTCTTTACTGGCGATCGTATTGCAAGAAAGGAACTTAATGATGATGAATGGAATCAAATGATTGTTAATATAAAAAAAATAGTAGACTATGTTAAAGCTAAATTGGATATTCAAGTTGTTTTCCATCCCCATGCAGAGACACATGTAGAGACGGAAGAAGAGATTGAGAGACTTTTAAAGGATATCGATATCGATCTTTGTTTGGATACAGGACATCATCTGTATGCTGGAGGAGATCCAATCACCTTTATTCAAAAACATAAAGACCGAATTAAATACTTACATTTAAAGGACTGCAATAAAAGTATTCGAGAAAAAATGCAAGAGCACGAATGGGCTTTTGCACGGGGCGTCCAATCAGGGGTTATGTGTGACCCAGAATCTGGGGATGTTGATTTTATTCAACTAACCAAAATACTGGAGCGTATTCAATATACTGGTGAAGCAGTTGTGGAACAAGATATGTATCCAGCTCCAGCTGGTACTCCTTTTAAAATAGCAAAACAAACATTGAATTATTTTAAAGAAATAGGCCTTGTAAAATAGGATAGTTTGATAGGTTAAAAAGGAGGATAATATGAAACCAATTGTTACTGGTGTATTAGGATATGGATTTTCAGGAAGTATATTTCATTGTCCGTTTATACATGCTCATGAGAATTTCAAACTAAAAACGGTCGTACAACGTCATGAGGATACAGCAAAACAAGATTATCCACATATCAATCTTGTAAGAGATTATCAAGAGCTTTTAGATGATAACGAAATTGAACTAGTAGTCATAACAACACCTAGTCATTTACATTTCGAACATGCAAAGCAAGCGTTAGAAAAGAATAAACATGTTCTTGTTGAAAAACCTTATACAGCAACATATGAACAAGCTGTTGAATTAAATAGGATAGCAGATGAAAAAGGCTTATTTATTTCGGCTTATCATAATAGACGATATGATGGTGACTTTTTAACTCTATCTGACTTAAAAAAGCAGGGTGCTTTTGAAAAAATATATGAAGTGAGTATGGTCTGGGATTTTAATTATCCGGTGCAGAAAGAAAAATGGCGTGAACAAGGCTACGAAGGAGCGAACTTCGTTTTTGATTTAGGAGCTCATTTTATTGATCAAGCCATACAATTATTTGGTGAACCAAAAGATTTATATTCTATCACGAAAAAAGTTAGAGAAGGATCAAATGTAATTGACTGGTTTGAAATTCTTTTTGATTATGGTGATTATGTAGCAAGAATTAAACATAGCTCTGCAGCTATAATTGAGGAACCAAGATATACAATCCAGACACCTAATGGAACTTATCAATTCCATAAGATGGGTGAACAAGAAGTACAGTTAATACAAGGAGTTAAGCCTCTAGATCCTAATTACGGAGATAATGCCCTATATGATTTTCATAAGTCGGATGGAACAATGGAGAAAAGACATATTATAAAAGGGAATTATTTGATGTACTATACGCAAATGGCCACGGCAATTCGTACAGGGGAAAACGCAGAAGTTGCAAAGGAAGATGTAGCAAGAGTCATTAAATACTTAGAGAAAATACAAAATAAATAAGTAGATAATTCTGGCTCTATATTTTACTAACTGAAACAAGAAAGAGTTTTTTAAATGGGTCAAAATGAAACTGTATAAAGATTAAAAGGGTTTTTATTAGAATTTAAAAGCTTGTATCCAATCTGGGGCAAGCTTTTTTAGTTCTTATAACTATCATTATGTGAAGTGTGTCCTCTATTTTGCTATACGTTGAATATTTAAAAGTTAGAAGCATAGAAACTATTTTTCGTTACATAATAAGTATACTATTAACTGATGTAGAGGTGCACAAATGGCACAAATTATCCTGTGGCTTCTCCTTATTGGACCTTGGTTTCTATTACCTTTATTTAATAAAGAACGTATTAAACGGTTTATGCCTGTAGGTCTGTTTGCTGCACTTGTCCTTACAGTTGTTTTTCAAATAGCAGAAAAGTTAGACTGGTGGATTATCAAAGAGAATATATTTTTCCTAACCAATATAACACCTTTCGTGTATGGTGCTTTTCTTGTAGGAACAGTGATTATTTTCTATCTTTCTTATCCAAGTTTTATCTTTTATATGGTCCTTAATATACTATTCGATTTATTTCAAGCATTTGTCGTGCATCCTATCTTTGAATGGACCGAAATTTATAAAGTAAACCACATTAATTCAATTGGACTCTTCTTTTTAATGATTTCTATAGCTATCATTATCTACCTTTATCAAAAATGGCAAGATGAAGCATTTAAAGATGAAGTAAGATAAAAAAAGAGAGAAAATATAAGTTACCTTGTTAATTATATAAATAATGGATTTTTTATAGTAGACGAAACAGATTCTTTTGAACGACCATCTCCTATACTACATCTAAATTTAAAGTAAGGTAGAGGTCTCCCTCTACCTTTCGTTTATTTGACTAACTTTCCTTTTTAGTTAAAGAAAAAAATCCTGCAATCACAGGTTTTTTTTTAACTTTTATTACAAATGACCCGTCTTTTTTATAACACTACATTTATATCTCCTATAATCAACGTTACGGTAACTGAATTTGTATATTTTAAAAAAATGTTAGTTCTTAATGATACCAAACTTATCAATAATATAAGGTTCTGTATTGTTTTTGTTTTGATCAATCTCGTAAGTCACGGCAGTCAGTTTATCTTTGTTAATGGTGATCCCGACAAAGTTTTGAATTTGGCCGCGTACTGGACGTTTGTTATCGCTCGGATCTGGACCATAGATCGCTGCATGATGTTCATCGGCTACTTCAAAAAGATTATAGTAAGCTTCTCCAAGTACAGGATCTTGATTTTTATAATATACTTTTGGTCCAGCTGTTGCAGGGATCAAATAAATCGCGCCATCTGGATTAACGGTATATTCAACAGTTTGTCCTTTTTTAGTTTCTGTAATTTTTTCTGTTTCTGAAGCTGTACCATCACTCTTTATCGGTTTCGTACGTGCATAGATATGATCATGCCCTTGAAGGACAAAGTCAATATCAAGATCCGCCATGAGTGGTGCTACCTGGTTTCTAACTCCGTTCGGACCCATAACATCATTATCTGTTGCATGGTTAGAAGTCGTATATGGTCCTTTATGAATGTTAACAATAACCCACTTAGCTCCATTAGCTTTAGCTGCTTTTACATCTTTCTTCAACCATTCAATTTGTTCTCCTGAAAAGTTAGCATGTTGCTCAGAATCCTCGTTGCTATTAAGGACAACAAAGTGAGCGTTACTGTAATCGTAAGAATAATAAGCACCTGTTTCGGTAGCCGAGTTTTCAGGCACATCCAGGTTAAAGTGGTCGATAAAAGCATAATTTTCATCCTCGTGATTCCCTGCAGAGGGTGCAAATGTTGTGTCTAGTAGGCTTTCCTGAGAGTGACCTAGAAGCCAATCCCATTGTTCCTCTTTGATCCCCTCGTCAACTATATCGCCATTGTGCATCATGAATTCGGCGTTAGGGACAGTATCTAAAGCTTTTGAAATGGTTTGAGACGAAAGGATCGCTTCATCTTCTGTTTTAGCTTGAGTATCTGCCAAGTCAATAAATGTAAAAGCACCTTTTTTAGGAGCTGTGGTAAAGGAACCTACTTCACTCCATTTATTTAAGGATGCATCTCCAACACGGTAGTAGTATTCAGTATCTGCCTTAAGTCCAGTTGCTACTGCTTTATGTACATACTCTTCTTGAGAATTTGTAGATAGGGTATGATTGCCTGAAAAAAGTAAAGGTTTCTTCTTAAAATCAGGCTTCTTTGCGCCTGTCTTTTTCACAACCTGTAAATCACTGTTCTTGGAATCAAGTGAAGTGTACCAAGTGAAGCCTTTAGAATTAGTAGAATCGCCATGAAATGTTACAGTTACCTTGCTAATATCAGTAGAATTTGGGTTACCTGCTGCAAAAGAGAGCGTACCGCCAAACCCACCCACAATGCTTAGAGTTAAGGCAACGGAAATCAATTTTCTTGCACCTTTTTTCACGTACTTTTCCTCCTCGTATATGTATGATTACCATCCCTTCAGACAGCAAGTTAAATTGTAACAAAACTCTATGTATATATTATAAATTTCATATTTTAATTGTGTTAAAGTAGTGTTAATATTTTAAAGACAAAATTTACAGTTCTGGTGCAAAAAACAACCGTATAAGTATAACTATGTAAAAATAAAGAGCACAAACTCGTTGGCAATCAACAAATTTGTGCTTTTTTACTATCTCTAACATGTTTTATGTTCACTCCAATTTTATAGCCTATACATGACCTTTTTATATTAAAATGGATTAATATGGGAGGTTTTATTTTAAAAAGAAGTTTAATTATGGTAGGTATCGTGTTTCTTAACTTATTGGTCGGTTTAGCCGGTTGCGTATATTTAACGTTTTTTAGCTTACAGAGCGTCCCAAAAGGGGATTTAATCCGAAAAGTAGAATCCCCATGTTTTAAAAACTTATTTTCATTATGGCGGTTCATTAAGTTCAGATGCGGTTAGAGGGGAATTAGTTAGTGTTCAAACAAACAACAAGAGAAATATATATTGGAATTACCCTGACGTAGATCCATATATAGTCTGGACAGATAATGATACCATTAAAATCGGAAACCAAACTTTAAATGTCGCAAAGGGGGAAACCTACGATTGGCGTGATGATGACGAACGGGTAAGTGAATTACCAAGACAATTCTCTGAACAATACCCTCCTAAAGTAATAGAATGATTTTCCCTGACGAACATTATTTTAACGAATGAATGTTTAATTTCATATGATAAAAAAACACCGATTCTTTTATATTTTATATACAGAATCAGTGTTTCTTCATTTTTAATTATTATTTCCGCAAAATTTTCTCCATCGCTTTTCCCTTTGCTAACTCATCGATCAGCTTATCTAAATAGCGAATTTCCTGCATAGTTGGTTCCTTGATGTCTTCTACTCGGACACCACAGACCACGCCTTTGATCAAAGCCCTCGAAGGATTCAGTTGGGGAGCTTTCGCAAAGAAGGTCTCAAAGTCTGTCTGTTTTTCCAGTTGAGCTTCTAACTCTTCCTGGTTATATCCTGTCAACCAACGGATGATTTCATCGACTTCAGTTTGCGTACGTCCTTTTTTCTCCGCCTTCGTAACATAAAGGGGATAGACCCTTGCTACACTCATTGTATAAATCTGATGTTTGGTCATGGATACATCCTCGCTCTTATGTTTTTCTTTATTATATCACGAAAAATAGGGGTAAAATCTATTGTGTGAACTAAATATGGGCATAGTTATATAGTTATAAAAAAACTTCTTAGTCGTGCTTTTATCTTAAAGCCCTCAATGATCTTAAGAAAGAGCACTTAAATAAAGATTTAATGAATCTTCTACTTCTTTTACAATTAACTGAATGAAATCATGATAATTTTGTGTTGTATGAGATTTATCTAATGCTTCATAATAAGCTAATCGATTTTCTACTTTAATAACAACGGCGGGAAAACCAGCTTTCATCAATTCTAAATTTAAGAGAAGGCGAGATGTACGCCCATTACCATCAATGAACGGATGGATTCCAACAAATATTGCATGTAGCATAGCTCCTCGCTCCACTGGATGTAACTTTTGCGCTTCATCCTCATACCACTTAATTAACTGTTCCATTTGTTCTTTGATTAAATAAGGCGCTGGTGGTGTATGTTTTGCGCCAGCAATAAACACTTGTTGATCACGATACACACCTGCGTACTCATCATCAATTCCTTTTAAAACTAGCCGATGGAGACTTTTTATTTGCCATTCTGTTAATAGCTCTCCTTTTTGCACAATTTCTTCAACGTATGCAATCGCATCTCGATGATTAATGACTTCCAAATGCTCTCGCATCGTTTTACCGCCGACAGTAATTCCTTCTAATACGACCTTTGTTTCGTTCAATGTTAATGTGTTACCTTCAATAGCGTTGGTATTATATGTCCATTCAAGCAATAGCTTTTCACGTAAACTCTTTAATGTATATTTTGGCAATGGACGTAAGGTATCTAGCTTCACCTTTTTCCTATTTATTTGTTCAAACATCTAATTTCACCTCTATGCGTCGTTCTATATTTCTTATCTCAATTTTACACTAACTATTAAATAAAAACAGCTTACACTATTTCAATGATTAGAGAACTATTTTATCCATTTTCATTTTAAAACAGTGCAACTTTATTCTAAACCTACGCTAATAGGATATAAGGAAAAAAGAGTTTTACACAGTTTTGTTATTACATAATGAAGTTATAAAAGGGTATCTACAAAACAAGTAAACCTATTGTCTATCCATTGGTTTGCTTTTTTACTGTTAATAATGCATGTTATATAAACTAATTGAATCTTTTATGTTTTCCTATAAATCACTAAAGCCCATGCTAAAATAACATTAAGAAAGAATGGACTTAACCTAATGGAACAAATGATATTGAAAATGGGAGAGGTAGATAGAAAATGGAAATGAACGACTTTAAAAGAGCGACAATACAAGTACCCGGATCAAGCCTATATTATGAGGTTAATGGAAAAGGTCCTTTCCTCCTTTTGATACACGGAGGGGGTGGTGATGCTGATAAATTTCACCAGATTTCCTCCCAACTTACCGACCATTATACAGTCATTACGTATGACAGGAGAGGACATTCGCGAAGTAAACTTGACAATAGGCTTGAGGATTATAGCGTAGAAACACACAGTAACGATGCTCACCTCCTACTAGCTAAACTGACCGATAAGCCGGCTTATGTTTTCGGAAGTAGCTCCGGTGCTGTTATTGCACTTGATTTGTGTATACGCCATCCAGAACAGGTCAGTGTACTAATTCCTCATGAGCCCGTTCTATTGCCACTTTTAGACCACGATGAGCAAGTTCAAGCTAGGGAGTTTATGGAAGATCTCAAGAAGAACCATAAAAGTGCAGTTGAAAATTTATTATCAAATTCCAAAAAGGACACTAACAATTCTAAACAGTCAACGGATGTGAAAGCAGAGCGTCTCTTTCGTAATTCAACGTATTTTGTTGAGCATGAAATTGAGGGAATTATTAACTATTCATTAGATGTTAACGCATTAAAATTTGCATTAAAGCATTCAACGATGAAGCTAATCCCAGCTGGCGGCGTTGATTCACAGAGCTTTTTTGCTTATCATTGTGCTTTTGCATTAGCAAGGTTACTAGAAACAGAGATAATAGAGTTCCCTGGTGATCATGGGGGTTATAACACCGGATATTATAAGGAATTTGCTGAAAAGTTAAACAATATTTTAAAAAGTATATAACCTATATTTCTACCATAAAGCTTAAATGTGTTCTTCAAAGTGGAGAGCAATTTTTTTAGTAAGGAATAGATTAAATGTAAATGAGTAATTGGGGGAACATCAGAAAAATGCAAAATTACAACGTTAAACATACCTCTATAACAATTTTTAAGTTATATACCTATGTACCTTACACATATAGGAAACAAAAATCAACCGTAAAAGGATTATATAAAAAAGAAGAAAAAGCGCAAACTCGTTGTTACTGAACGATTTTGCGCTTTTTTTACTTCCTCTAATATGTTTTATGTTAACTAAGTTTGTATATCATACTCATTTGAAACTCTTCTTTATCTATGCTTCTATTGATACAATAAATAAGGAAAGATTGAGTAAAGAATATGGGTAAACTTAAATCCCAAAATTAAGGAGAGGTGGGTTATTACTTTTTATGAGGGTTCATGATCATCTATATGGTTCTTTTGTGTTGGATCCCGTTCTAGCAGAATTAATACAAACAAAACCTGTTCAGAGACTTAAACATATTCATCAAGGAGGAGCAAGTTATTTAGTAAATCCAAAATGGAATGTGACTCGATTCGAGCATTCTATTGGAGTTATGCTCCTAATAAGAAAATTAGGTGGTTCCCTAGAAGAACAAATAGCCGGTTTATTGCATGATATCTCCCATACAGCCTTTTCTCACGTTATAGATTTCGTTTTAGATAATGAAGAACAAGATTTTCACGATCAAATTTTTGAAAAAACGATCCAACAGTCAGAAATTCCTTCTGTTTTACAAAAACATGGTTTTGATTTCTCGTCTATAGTGCCTATTGAGAAATGGTCCTTATTAGAACAATCCCTTCCTTTTTTGTGTGCCGACCGAATTGATTATACATTACGTGATTTGTCTACCTATTGTATGATTCCTTTAGAAGATGCTTCAAAATTTATAGATAAGTTAAGGGTAATAGATGAAAAAATTTGTTTAGAAACGATTGAGGCAGCAGAATGGTTTGTTAAAGCCTATTATACGGAGGTTATTGACTTCTTTCTTCATCCATTAAATGTGTATGGATATGCCATGCTCACAGATATATTAAAGGTGGCTATGGATAAGCAGGTTATTTGTTTTGATGACTTATTATTAGATGATTCAACAGTTTGGAACAAGTTAATAGGTAGTAAAGACCATGATATTTCACAGAAAGTAAAAGCTATAAGTAGGGACGTAATAAATGATGAGAATCATTATGATATACACCAAAAGAAAAAGGTCCGAATTATCGATCCGTTAGTGTTAGTAGGAAATGACCAAATAAAGAAAGCAACAGAGCTATCCATCAAAGTGACCGAATTGAATCAGTATGCTCTAGAAAAGTCCTTGAAAGGAACATTTGTTAGAGTTCTCAATACGTAGTAAGAGAAAAAGAACCTGATTTAGCTAAATTAAGGTTCTTTTTCTGTGCCGATAATTGGTGTTATGTTAACCTTTATCGTTAATAGAAGCCTATAAAGTGATAATAACTAAAAGATGTCCCTTGGAAATCTTCCATTTATCTTTTCCCACTCGCTCCATTTCATAATAGGTTTATCCGGTAAAGGTTTATCGTTTAACATAGAGATATATTCTACGGAATGCCCATTAGGATCTTGGAAGTAGAATGATACAGCAGGCATAAAAGGAAATACATATAATTCCCCTGAATCATCTTCAAAAAAGTTACTAATAGAAATTCCTAAATTCTTTACTTCTATGGCAGTTTTTTTTAGGTTGTCTAAATCAACTGAGATAGCAAAGTGCTGTCTTTGTACATCCTTACTGGGATAATTTTCTCTTATACCTAACATGCCTTTTCCTTCGCCACCTACCCAAAAGAATGTAGACTTTCTACCTTCGTCTTTATATAAGGGGGATATACCGGGTAATCTTTTATAAAAATCCGAGGATTCTTCAAAATTTAATACATTAATATGTGTTTCAAATATTCCGTTAATCATTTCTAAATCACTTCTCCTGATGACTTTTTCTAAAATATAGTTATTTTGCAATTAATCTATATAGAATCTCAATATAAGTTCTGATTATTATAGATACATGGAAAATTATAAAATAACTGGAATTAATCAGTCAAATAGGTGTCCATAAAAGTATATATAAACGAAAAGAAAAAGCGCCAACTCGTTGGTAATCAACAGGTCTGTGATTTTTACATCCTCAAATATCACTTATATGAACTAGTTATCATAGAATCTTTTTCAGCAATCGGTCCATATTCGGGAATAACGTATTGTTCAAATTATGGAAATTTGGAATAATTGGTATTAAGCAATATGAAAGAAAGGTTTAACAGGCTTATTGTCAAAGAGTCTTATTTATATTTTAGATTTAAAGGGGATGGGGTCTTGAGTATTTACATAAGACAATCCATAGAGTCTGATTCTAAAGAGTTAATGGATTTAAACAATTTAATTTTGAATAACTCTAATACTCCTGCGTTTTTTTATTGGGAATCAGTAGAGGAATATTCTAAACAATGTCCAGTTGGAAAACAGTTTGTTGCTATTATCAATGATAAAGTTGCAGGTTATATTGGTTATAAAAACCCTACAGGTCTAAAGTCCAACAGTCATGTATTAGAAATTGATATTGGCGTTCACCCTGACTTTCAAAGAAAAGGTGTAGGAAGAGCACTATTGAATTATATATTTTCGTGGGGGAAAAAGAACAGTTTTACAAAAGTTTCAATTCGTGTGCTTTCTACAAATCAATCTGCTATTCCATTTTATATTTCAAATGGCTTTAAAGAACAAGGAACTCTAAAAGATGAATTTTTAATCGATGGGAAATTCGTTGATGATATTTTAATGTATAAAATGTTATAACGGTTTCTTTAAGTATCGGGCGCTTTAATTAAATAAGAATCATAGAAATGATCAAACTTTATTCTAAATCAACAATAAAAAGCGCAAACTTACTGTTACTGACTAGGTTTGTGCTTTTTACTTCTTGGAACATGTTTTATGTTAACTAATTCTTCTTAAATGACTTTTAATAAAGAAGAAATACGGCATTATTTCGGACAGTTTTATAACTTCATAAAGGGATAATGTCTTCGTTTAGTAATGAGTATTTATTTTGTTAATGGAATGAAATTACTTTATCCTTTTTCAACGGATATTCTCTTCATTAATCGCTTTAATTTATTTTCTGTATCTGTTTCCTCTACCGGTGTATAAATACTACAACGTAAATCCATATCCCCTTGAACTTGAAGGGAAGTTAAATTAAATAACATTTTTCCTGCTTTAGCATGTCTAAATTCAATCATCATTTCCGGGGCTTTACTGACTTGACTTTCTTGCCACAAAGCTTGGAATTCAGGATGAGACTCACTCATTTCTTTGATAAACTGGTTGTACCATCCATCACCTAAATAGTGACCGTAATAAGTACGAAAAATGGCAAGGAAACCTTTCGCAAAGTGTTCCCAATTGACAGCTAATGTTTTTAATTCTTTTCTTGTAAAGACTAAACGAATTAAATTCCTTTCATGTTCTGGCACTTGTTCAAAGTTTAAAAAAACATGTGCAGCTGCTGGATTCCACCCAACAATATGGCAATGTCGGTCTGTAACGATAGTTGGACAATAAGTCAACTCAGTTAATATTTTTTCCAAAGAAGGCGTGAGCTTTGATTGTTCTTTTTTTGGGTGGGCAACCTCTGATTTTACTTCTAATGCTAAATCATATAAATAGTCTCTTTCATCGTTATTTAATTGAAGGGCCGTAGAGATACATTCTAATACAACAGAAGAAACTTTTATGTCTCGTCCTTGTTCTAGCCATGTATACCAAGTTGTACTGACTCCGGCTAATTGGGCAACTTCTTCTCTTCTTAACCCTGGTGTTCTTCTCCTAGTTCCAGTAGGTAATCCAATCGTCTCTGGCTTAATTTGAGCACGCTTCGTTTTTAGAAATGTCGACAAAGCTTCAAGCCTCGTTTTATCGTTCATGTTCAAAACTCCTTATCATATTCATTAACCTAGTAGTAATTATACTAGGATAAACAACAACTTGTAATAGGATAAATAAAATGTAGAATACAAGTATATTACTTGTTTGGAGGAAAAAGAAGTGGAAAGAGTTGTTGTGACAGGTATGGGAGTCATGTCCCCTATCGGAAATAATATAGAAACATTTTGGAGCAATCTAATAAAAGGGGAGTCCGGTATATCCTCCATTGATACCTTTGATGCCAATGAACATAAAACAAAAATTGCGGGCATTGTTCAAGATTTTGATGCAAATGAAATCTTAGGAAAGAAAGAAGCAAAACGTTTGGATCGCTTTTCTCAATTTGCTTTAGTTGCAGCTGAACAGGCATGGGCAGATTCTAAGTTAAATCTTGATGATATAGATGAAGAAAGACTAGGGGTATATGTAGGTTCAGGTATAGGAGGAATTCAAACCTTAATTGAAAATATTGATGTTCTGAGACAGAAGGGGCCAAGAAGAGTCAGCCCCACTCTAGTACCAGCGATGATTTCTAATGCTGCCGCAGCGCAGATTAGTATTAAGTGGAATGCTATGGGTCCTTCTATGTCACCTGTTTCAGCTTGTGCCATTGGAAACACAGCGATTGGAGAAGCATTTAGACTCATTCGTTCTGGAGAAGCTGATGTTATTTTTGCAGGAGGAACAGAGGCGGCTATAACAGACTTATCTATCGCTAGTTTTGGAAATGCTACAGCATTATCAACAAGAAACAACGAACCGACTAAAGCCAGTCGTCCGTTTGATGAAGATCGAGACGGGTTTGTCATGTCAGAAGGAGCAGGAATTCTAATATTAGAATCTCTATCTCATGCTTTACGTAGAAAAGCTAACATCTATGCAGAAGTTATGGGGTATGGTGCAAGTTCTGATGCCCACCATATGGTAGCGACACACCCGGAAGGTAAAGGGGCTTACCTTGCTATGAAAGCTGCTTTAAAAAATGCTAATATATCCCCTCAACATATCGATGTGATTAGTGCACATGCTACAAGTACAAAAGTAGGTGATATATCGGAAACCCTAGCCATTAAAAAGCTATTTGGAAAACATGCTTACGAAATTCCCATTACAGCTAATAAATCAATGTTTGGCCATATGTTAGGGGCATCTGGGGGAGTGGAGGCTATTGCTTTAGCCATGAGCTTGAAGGAAGGCATTATTCCCCCAACTATCAACTTAGAAAATCAGGATCCATCATGTGATTTAGATTATGTACCAGGTGTTGCTCGCCAAGCTAACGTTCATGTAGGTTTATCTAATTCATTTGGCTTCGGAGGTCATAATGCAACCATTGTATTAAAAAAATATCAATAAATCGAAAACAGTTCGTAAAAGTATACTTTTACGAACTGTTTGGGTTCACTTTTTATGGAGTGAAAAGGTGATTAATGGATATGGAAATTATGCTCGTTCATAATTGAAAAAAGCGCCAACTCGTTTTTAATAAACGGGTTGGCGCTTTTTTACTTCCTAGAA
>NZ_JBJZOT010000005.1:0-5027 GCF_057808375.1 Priestia sp. TRM10 | reverse complement strand
TGTTATGTTAACTAAAATTACCTACCGAAGACCTTATTTTCACTATAGAAATTGTGAAATAACATTAGAAAATATATTAAACAAGTTTGTGCTTTTTACTATCATTACTCATTAATTATTGCTCTTGTAATGATTCCACTTGTGTTTCCGAGACTCAGTATAAACGCTTACGTGCTTCAGGATTACATCCGTTATTTAAAGATATTTTTGTGTCAGAGGACACTGGCTTTCGGAAGCCAATGAAGGAATATTTTGATTATGTATTTGCGAGAATTCCTAATTTTGATGTGAAACAAGCATTAATTATAGGAGATTCCTTAAGTGCGGATATTAAAGGAGGACAGCTAGCCGGACTAGATACATGTTGGTTAAACTCTGAAATGAAGCCCAATAACACTGATATTGTTCCAACCTATGAGATTAAAATGCTTGAGGAGCTTTATCGAATTTTAACATAAAAAGATTATAGAATTTGCATCAGTAGTCAATCAGGGGAACAGTAGGAATAGAAGTTTTAGCCAGTCAGCTTGTAAGAAAATAAGGATTTTTTCTCTACAAGCTGTTTTGTATTTATGCTAAATTATTTATTCATGTCTCTTTTCGTGATTTTACTTCGAATGTTAATTTCTTTAGAGACTTCAGTATCTTGTTTCTTGTTATTGGGGTATTTATTTTTTCGCTCACGATTATCATTTCGATTTGTCATGATCAAACCTCCTTTTCTTAAGATTCGAGATTTAGTTTATACAAAAGGAAAATTTTAATTCTAGGTTAAGTCGGGTAAGCGAGGGGCATCGCTGCCCCTAACTCCCCTAAGAACCGTACGTGAGCCTTTCAACTCATACGGCTCAAGCCTTCCTTTATCCGAATAACATCAACTTATTTAATACAAGGTTTATGTACGAGCTTATTTATTGTTCCTCTAGTGTTTTCGAACCGGTGAACAATGATGGTTTCTCCATTTTGAAGAGTGTGTTTGCACAACGCACAACGATATTTTTGCTTCTTAGCGAGTTTCATTCTGTCAAAAGTGTTTTCAGCATCAAAGACCTTGCGGTCTCGTTTCATCCAATATTCTTTTAGGCAAGGATCATCTGGACTGCTCTTATAAGACACCATGACGTGTCTTACAATTTTAATCCAGGACATCTTTAATAATTGTACCTTGGTTAAAGGACATGTAAGAATCCATTTATTTTCTCCCCCATGATGGGGTTTCCTAAAATACCGTTTGGCTATCCATCCCAATGATTTTCTTGGATGAAGATGTCTAAGATGTTTCTTTACTTTCGAAAAAATATATTTATCCATATGGCTAAACGTTTTCTTAGCTACTACAGGTTTCCAGTACTGACCATATCCTCTTATAATAGGGTTTAAAACATCTATGACCTCTTTAACAGGTCTTCCTCTCATCAGGTGAAACGTCTCTCTGATTTTACTCTTAGCTTTCTTTACACTGTCTTTGCTAGGTTTAATGAATAGTTTATTACCTTGTTGGGTTCTATATTGTCTAATCGAAAAACCTAGAAAATCAAAACCATGCTCAATGTGGGTGACCTTCGTCTTTTCTTGACTCAATTCAAGCCCACGTTTTTTCAGATAAGGACTTAGATTCTGATACATAGACTCAGCTTGTTCTTTTGTTTCGGTTACGATGACGAAGTCATCGGCGTAAAGAACACGTCCTATCTTACATTTAGGGTCAATCTTATAGCCTGAACCATTTTTATAGGTAGGTTTGTATATAATACCTATTTCTTTTTCCATGCCACATAAGGCAATATTAGCTAACAGTGGAGAGATAACGCCTCCTTGGAGACCTCCGAAAAAACCAACCCAAAATTGTAATTTTATGTTTAAAATAGAATTATCTTAGTTTTTTGGGGGATTATCATGCTTAGAAAAGAAAATTCAAAGCAGATTTCTGCACTAGATGAGTATTACTATGAAAAAACAGTGCCACATAACCATTTATTGAGACAAATTAATAGAACAGTAGATTTTTCTTTCATTCGCATTTTACTTTCTGATCGTTATTCAAAGCACCGAGGTCGTCCAGCAGAAGAACCTGAGTTTATGTTTAAAATTTGTTTATTGGAATATCTTTATAACCTTTCAGACGTTCAGGTTATTGAGCATATTCGAGTTAATTTAGCTTATCGTTGGTTCCTAGGATTAAACATTGATGATAGTTTACCTGACGATACAACTATTAGTTATTTTCGTGTCAATCGAGTTGGTCTTGATAAATTCCAGCAAATTTTCCAACACATCATCAATCAATGTATTGAACATGGTCTTATAAAAGCTAAGCCCAAACGGGCTATCATTGACTCAACGCACATTATTGCAGATGTTGCAGTTCCAACATGGCTTACTCTAGTGCGACAAGCTTTAAAAAGTGGGATAGATGGCTTGAGTTTAGTAAATCCAGTGAAAGCTGCTTATTTTCAACAGCGATATGAACAACTATGGAAAGAATTAAAAGGGAAAACGAGGGATGAAAAATTACCTCATATATTAAAACTTGCAAACGAACTTGTTGAATCTGGAGAGTCCCTACCATCCGAAGACGAAAATGAAAGTTCAGCTATACTCATTTTAAAAAAGGTCATCGCTGACCGAACTGATACCGCAAAAGATCGTATTATCAGTATTGTTGATCCAGATGCAAGAACAGGTCGTAAATCAGATACACGGACGATCCAAGGGTATAAAGACCACATCATGATTGATGAAGAAAGTGAGATAATAACGGCAGTAAAGTTCACGCCGGCTAATGCAGAAGATGGTGATCAACTAACCGATTTAGTTACCCAATTTCATAAAAATCATAACATTGTTCTTAAAGAAGTTTCAGCTGATAAAGCCTATTGGTTCGGAAAGAACCTGCACTTTTTGTACGAAAACAATATTGTGGCAAACATTAGTGTAATGAAAACAAAACAAGACCTGACAGGTCTATTTACTCCAAATAACTTTACGTTTGATCGGGAAAAGATGCAAGTAACTTGTCCAAATGGAATCACTACTAATAAGTTCAAAAAGTCCAAAAAAAATCGCGAAGGTTTTGAGTTTCGCTTTATGAAATCTCAGTGTAATGAATGTCCGTTACGAGCACAATGTACAACAAGTAAAACTGTTCGTTCTGTCTATATTAGTAACTATTATTTTGATTTGAAACGAGGGCGAGCTCATTATCAAACTGAAAAATATAAAGAGGCCAGAAAAAATAGATGGTTGATTGAACGTAGACATGCGGACAAAGTAAGAAACCATGGTTTGAGACGTAGTAGATATCGTGGATTAGAAAGAACGTCTATTCATGCATTAATGAGCTCCATTGCTTCGAATATTAAGAGGATGAGTAAGCTAATTTTCGAAAAACAAAATCAAAACCATAGGGATGAGTCTGTCGGTTTTTCCTACCTATAAAAGGAAAATCAGATAAATTTCTTCCAATATAGAAAATATAGCTCTTCAATTTTGAAAAAAGCTCTGATATTGACCATTTTATGTAAAAAGTACGTTATTTTAAAAAATCTCTTGTTTTTTCGGAGGTCTCCCTTGCGGAGTACCTTCTTTGGTAGGATGAAATACTTCATGTTCTACGTATCCCATCTTCAACCACTTTTTTATAAGGTTTGAACCTGGAAAATTAGAAATCTGTTTCATAATCCATCCATGATGAAGGTGATCAAAACACCCGTGGAAGTCCCCTTCGAATACCCATTTCTTATTACTATTTGTATTAAGCTTATTAAAGAGGTTGCTAATGGCATCGTGTGTACTTCTTTTAGGACGAAAACCATATGAACTCGGCTCCAAGTGAAATTCCCACTGGGGTTCTAAAGCTGTTTTAATCATGCTCTGATAGACACGGTCTTTTATAGTAGGAATTCCAAGAGGCCTAAGTTTACCGTTCTTTTTTGAAATAAATGTCCTTTTAGCTGGATGAGGACGGTGTAGGAACACATTCTGTTTCTTCATTTGATGAAAGAGTGTTAAACGCTCATTTGCGTGTAGCGCTGTATAACCGTCTACTCCAGATGTACGTTTGCCTTTGTTTTGTTGTGTCACTCTACGAATAGAGAGTAATAGATTTGCTTTACTCCGGAGGAGTAAACGTTGTAGCTTTCGTACTTTCCTTTGTTGTTTGTATTGTTCGGCATGATAAATTCTTTGTCGTAACTTCGTTACATATTTCTGTACGGCATTCCAATTAATAGATTGCCAATTCGTATGCGAAGCGTGCGCCGACGCTCGTATCGAGGTATTCATAACAACACGCTCCTTTTCGTCTGAAGATAGCCACAAATTTATTTTCGTGTTGAAGACCTATGGAAAGTGGGCTCTCTTTCGAGTCTGTCATAAGTAGAGTGATATACTCGACAGTATCCGTCCAGTTATACAATGTTCTGCTTTCCTGTGCCTTTTCAGGCTAACGGCTTTCGCTTTTTTCCATATCCTATACCCTCTGCCACATTGTTTGACTTTGCAGTCATTCTACTGCTTATGCAGATGACATAGGGCTTACCAAGTTCCGCATCCTATAGATACGATGAGGTTAGGTGGGTTCTTTACTCCGGGCAAGATACGGGACGCATCACAGCAACGTTATGAATTTGCTTTTCCTCTTACCAATACTCAAGCCAATCTGTACACTATCTTGAGCTAACATTTACGAAGCTTATAAACCTTCACTTGCGTTCACCATACTCCTCTTCCCCTAGCAGTGTTCTGAGCCGTGCGCTGACTCTCTGTTTCCGCATTTCCGCATGCAACCCACGTACCCATTACTAGTCACGCAGTTTTGGACGGGGATAGTTTTTGCGTCTAAACTAGTGGCGTAAGCCACACTATACAGAAGCGACTTCTTGTCGCACCATAACTTTTGTTCTAGGAAGTAAAAAAGCGCCAACCCGTTTATTAAAAACGAGTTGGCGCTTTTTTCAATTATGAACGAGCATAATTTCCATATCCATTAATCACCTTTTCACTCCATAAAAAGTGAACCCAAACAG
>NZ_JBJZOT010000004.1:0-100361 GCF_057808375.1 Priestia sp. TRM10 | reverse complement strand
CTGCATGACCTACTCCTCGTCTTTCCCCCGTACACTGTTCTGGTTGTGGGTTCACACCTACGGAGTAAATATACTCAGTTGTTCCACTTCCAATATCGATATGCATAATTTTGGAGTTCGTGAAATGTGAACCATCAACTTTCTTCATTCCATACTCTTTACAAAACTCTTTAAACATATCATTTGGTCCTTCAAAGATCGCATATAATGCCGGAATACCTTCTTTGGTAACCTTCACTTGTGAAAAGTTTAATTCTACGCTTACCTGTTCTTGTCCTACATACACAATGACCACATGAGAAGTTTCCATAAAACGCTCTTCTAACTGTCTTGCTGTCTCTATATTGTGTTGACTAGCTGGAATGGCACTACTCATACCCACCTCTGCTTTTATGGATTGAGGAAGGTTTCCTTCTGCATCGTAATGCTTTTGTACAGCTCTTCCTGCTACATAACCTAACGTATTAATTAAAGGTAAATCGCTGCTATGTTTTTCATGAACGGCAATATCCATATTGCTTACGCCTTCTGTTGTTTGAATTGCTCGTTCTCCAATCATATATAAACCATCACGACGAATCGATGAGCTTGAAATATGTACGAGTAATTGGTCAATGAGATTTGTTACGTTCTTTTGTACATCATTTTCATGAACCGAAGGTTTTCGATTAATTCTTTTATAAGCACTTGGAACTTTCACTACCTCTTCCATGCCTGGTTCAAGAATCTTCATTTTATCGTTTCCGATATCATTCGCAAGGATCATCTTCATTATTAAATCCCACTCCTCTTATATTTTATAATGAAATTATAACATTTTTATATAATAAAAGGATAAAAAACATATAAAAAATGTAATCAAATATAAAATACACCTTTTTCATACAATTTTATATTAAAAAAGGTTCCTTTTTTATAAACGGGAGATAAAAACAATCAAACATCTTAAAATAAAACAAAAACCAATCCTTAATTATATAAAAAACATATAAAATAGGTATGGTTTTTGTTTTAAATAATAAAAATATAAAAATTCATTTGCTTAGGGACCACTTGGACTCCACTAATTCTATATAGAGCACAAATTTCTCCTTACAATAGAAAATGTTATTAGATCGTTAAACTCTATTACTGCTTTATATACGAATATAGTAGAACATGCAAATATAATATTTAATAAGATTTTTATATATCTAATCTTAATCTAAGAAATTCAAAAGAAGCTATTTCCTGTATTTATACAATGGCTGCAATTTTCACAAATAACATCTCAATTACTTATGTTTACATACCTCTCTATTATTACTGACGCATTTAGATAAAAATCTACTCTAAAACATTTATCTGCTATTCCCATATATATCTTGTACACCATATGTTCTCTACAAAACAGAATAGAATTTACAGGTATGATTATATAAAGGATTCATTATTTATCGGTTGCATAGACAATAAGGTACAAATTTCATCTTGTAGACCATATAGAGAGTTAGCTCTATATGAATATTGAAATCTCTCTTTTTTATATTCTTAAACACAATAGAAATCATAATTTAGGTAAAGTAATAAAATATGTACTCTACTTATAATGGGCTAAGATAGCTCTCATTTGAGCCATTTCAGTTTCTTCGGATTTATCCTCTATTTTAGAAACTTCTTGTTCTGCTACTTCTTGTGTTTCTTTGAACCAGGCAGGTAACATTTCTTTTCGTACAATTCGATATGGTACATTTTGGTCACCAGAAATCTCTTCACATTCTAATAAAGTATTAAATTTATTAAATGCAATACGATATACGAGTTTACATTGTTCTTCTAAGCTCATAGAGCTCGTTTTTAGGTATGTAAAAAGAGTATGTATAGATTCATAAGCTACAATATGGATTTCCTTAATAGAAAGCGAATGTGAAGTATTTCTAAGTACTTTATGATAAGCCATTCTAACTCGTAAATATAAATCTCTTAATGAATCTTTAAAAATATCTTTAAAAGTTTGATTAACTAATTTAGGAACACCTTTTATAAAAGGTATGGTTTTATACATAATATGATCTTTAATATTATTTTTAGGTAAATAATAGGTAGAAACTTTTTTTGCTTCTTCATTCTTACTTGCACAAGGTTTTTCGGCTTTTTCAGCTTGGACATCTGTTTGGACATTAAAGTTAAAATACTGGTCCCAAATAGAAAAGTAAGGGTGATCCACAAAGAAATATACAGCTGCTCCTCGACCATTATGTCTGGCTGAAGAACGATGCTTTTTAACTACTTTTCCTGCTTCTTGTAAAGTTTTCATCACACGACGAATAGTACGGGTAGAGAGGTTATGTAATTGAGCAAAATATGTGTCCTTAGCATAGATAAATCCTTTATCTGTTGCTAAAAAGCATAAAGTATCAATAGCATGTCTCGTTTCAGCTTTTAGTCGATTAAATGTTTCTCCATACGCTGCTTCAACAACATCTAATAATTTGTACTTCATTTGTTTCTGCTGTTGCTTAGATTTAATACAAGAGTCGTATTGCTGCATATAATTAAAATCAGAATTTAGAATCAACATTTTTCTCTCCCTTTCATTATGGGAAAACGAAAAAGGTATGTTTACCGTATTATTAAACGGTAAACATACCTCCCATAAAAAAAGAGAATTATGCAATAAACCCTTGAAATATCATAAAATATATCGTACAATACAGGTACAAAATTATGATAAGTAACAAGAGGTTTAAGGCAGGTTGTTTACCGTGGGTCTGTCACGGTGGACCGTCGTAGGATGTTGGCGCATCACTACGATTGTCTTGAGCCTTTTTTATTTTCCGAACTTATTTAGTTGGTGTTATTATAGCAAACCCTACCATTTTAAACAATCAATTTTTTAGATATTTTAATAGACTGTAATAAATTCTCTCTAAAACGGGTTGAATCACCTTAGTTACAAGTAAGTATGTTCTATTTATTCTTTAAGATCAATGTTCTAATTGAACATTGATCTGGCAATCGTGTCGGATTTGTTTTTTTTACTCATAAACGAAGGTTTCCTTGCTTACTTATAGAATTTAAGATGTAATATCCTTTCTTAAATGTGGTGTACATGTAGTTTGTGTTCTACTTATGGACTACAAACAAATATGCTATTATGCACTAAACATATGTACAAGCTATATTTTAGTCTGCATATGTGGACTACATTCCACAAGTGGATTACAATTGATAGTATAATTCAGATAAACTTATTTTCTATCCTTGTTGCTTATTAGAGTTTTATGGTTCACATGTGCAGCACGTGACACATGTAGAGCACAAAATATTATATTTATATTTTCAATATAATCAATCCTTTTTCTTTTCATATAGACTACATGTAGGCAACTGAATACATATGGACTGCATTTCAAAAGGAGGTTACCATGGATAATTATTGGAGAATCAGTGATTTTGCTAAACAAGTTAACAAACATACTAATACAGTAGATGGTTGGTTTAAAAACCTTGAAGACAAGAAAATTCATTTTATTAATCGTACAGATAATGGGGAAAAGGTCTATGATCAAACAGATTTAGATATAGCCTTATATATTAAAGATAAAAGGGACAATAAATGGTCTCTAGATGCTATATTTGACGATTTACATAACTACTTTGATTTAAGAGCTGCACCTTCAGATTATGAAACGAACTCTACAAGTGTTCCATATGTTGTTGACATAGAAGCTATAAAAAAAGAGATCTTAACTGCAGCAGAACAAATTGCTGTTACACAAACTGAAGAAATTAAGAGCTATTATAAAGAATTAATTAATCAATTACCTAAACCTAAAACAAGACAAGAGGAAAGGGAAGAGAGAATAGAGTTATTACTTCTTCAAAAGAAAGTGGAAAGATTTTTGACACAAGAGGCTAAAGATAAATGGAATCAAAAACCGGAGAGTGAACGTTTTAAAAGGGTAGGTTTTTTTCGAAAAGAGGAAGATACATTTAAACGAGAAGAATTTATCAAAGATTATATAAACGAACATTTCGAATCCAGATTAAAAGATTCTTTAGATACAAATAAATAAAGATCTCAATTTATATTATCAACTACATGTGGACTACAAAATATACTATTTGTTTAACATTAAACCAGGGACTTTTTCAGTCCCTGGTTTTTCTATTCTATGTCTTCTTTTATCAATACTTCTGCATTTACTTTATATTCTTGACACCAGGTTAGGATTCTTTCTTTCCTCACTTGAGTAGTCGTATAGAAGATTAATAAAGCTTGTTGTTCTCCTAGGGCTTGAAAGAGGGAACGATATAACCTAATTTTCTTCTTATTTTCGAGCATTTTCTGTTTGAGATCCACTTCCACAAAACAAATGACACCGTGAAGGAAAAAGCGAGCATCACTAATGAGCTTATAGGTTTCTCCCTGGATTCTCCATTCATTCGGTCGTTCCACTTTCCAATCCTTCGGACACCCATAATGCAAGTAAATATCATTCCGTCTCACTTTATGTTCTAACTGTGTTAAATGAGGTTTGTTCTTTTCCGATCCAATATGTTGGCGTCCTTTCTTCGATAGATAATAGACGTTTTCATGGAGACGTTTATGGTTTAAAAAAGGACTCATATTGTAGAGAACACGATTGGCATTTCGTACACTCTTTAATTGAAATAGGGCTTGTAATTGAGAGCGACTCATACATTCCAACTTATCCAAGGCGTACATAATCTTCTCCTGTCTTGTCTGGCACAGCTGTTTGTTTTGCAATTTCATACCCTCCAATCCGTTTCCAGATTTCCTCATGATTGAGGTAGGGGACTTGCACTTCTTTCACTTCATGCGTTTTAATCAACGCACGTCCTTTGATATCTGAAGGTAAGGTTTCGGCTCCATACGCATCAAGGGCTACCTTGGACGCATAATCACTTCCCAGCCGAAAACTAACCTTTAAATCCGCATTTTGCTTGATCGAGCCATTCAATACATTCGAGGTAGGGTATTGGGTTCCGTACACCAATCGAACGCCCAGAGCGCCTCCTAGGCGTGCTATTTCACTGAGGATCGATTGACACTGTGTTAACGTCTTCTTTTCTTCTTTCTCCATAAATTTTTCAGGTGTCAGTTGGGCGGCTTCATCAATCAACACAAACAGACGTTGAGAAAGGGGAGTGTCCACAATATTGGACCACCCTTGACGCTTAAAAAGGGCCATTCGTTCCTTCATGTCTTTCTGTACCTGTTTCAAGGCATATAAGGACTCTATTGGATCACTGGCTATACGTTTGACCTGTTGTAGGTTCTTATATCGGTCAAACTCTAATCCACCCTTTAAATCGATAATAACGAATTGAGCATCCCAGGGATGATGCTCAATCAGATAGGTCATCATGACTTTCATCATGACCGTTTTTCCAAAGCGAGTCGTCCCCGAAATCGTGGTATGCGGTGTATGGTCAAAATGATGAAAATGCCATCCCTGATGGTTTTTCCCTAATGGGACCATCCATCCTTTACGATAGGGGACGTCTTGGTACGAAACGTAGGAAGGCATTTTATGTTTTGAAATCTCAATGATGAGCCATTTCTTAAAGGATACGTTCACTGCTTGATCTAACATGAGGGATAAAACCTGTTGTAAGGTTCGCAGTGTTTTTTCTTCTAAGGCTAAAGGTGTGCGGTAAATCAACTTGATTTGTTTTGTACTTTTACATTCTCGAACAAGCTGAGGATATCGATTGTTTTTTCCATCTTTCACGTGGATATGGTATTGCTCAAATATTTGCTGTACGACTCGATGTTCCTCACTGGATGTATTCCTTCCAAACCACAAGGCAGCCGCACTCGTTACAATCGGAATCGCCATAAGCTCCCACATCGTTTTCACTCCTTCTTTTATCTTTTATAGATAGTTCCATAAAAAAGGAAGCTTCCAAATGTTATTCTGATCACCATGAACCTATTCCTTTTGCTCTTCTAGCCTGGTTGAAACCCTGGTCATAAGAAGGGAAGGAAAGAAGACAAGGTATACAAAAAATAGAGCAAGCTCCCCAAGATACCAACATTCATTCCAACCTGCATGATGACTCTTACCTTTTCTTTATCGACCCATCCTTTTCTCTCTGCATAAATCACCATGAATAACACCATGCTTGTTCCTAAGATTGTAGCCATTTAAACGCCTCCTCAATTGGTATAGTGGAGTGTATGTAGTATGGGTTGTTCAACTTATCTTGTCCTGTACAAAAACTTAAAGATTTCTGTATAAAAACTTAAAGAAATGGACATAAATGAAGCCATAGAGCCATAATATAGAGGTGTAAAGAATGGGAGTCAAAAAAACAAAGTTAAAAAAATGGTTAGCAAAAGAAGGAAGAACTCAAGTTTGGCTGGCGAGGAACTCAAAACTCTCGGAAACAGCAATGAGTCAAATTTGCTCAGGTAAACGAGAGCCCAACGTATCTACGGTTAAAAGGATTATGACAGCTATTAGAAAAGTGGATAAGAATGCAAAAGTTGATGATTTCTTTGATATTTGAATGAAGGTAGAATAATGTCGTGAAAAAGAGAATAGTTATATGTAATGAATATACATAAGACCGCCTTATACACTTATAGATAGTGGGCGGTCTTTGCTATCGGTATGCTTATTATTTTAAAAAGGCTTAAGCCTTTATCTATCGTCTTAAGGCTATATAACCATAAAAAAGGTTTTATCTATCAATCTCGTATTAAAAGCGTGAAAAAGGGGAATACTTTTGACAAAAGAGCAAAGATAAAGGGGTTGACGTTTGATGGAAAACAATTTGTCTAATGGAATGAACCAAGTTGAAATCCATATACATGACGAGGTAATAGCTGAATTGTTTTTGAATCAAGTGATGAAGGATTTCAAAAAAATTAAGGTCCTTGAGAAAATTGACCAATCATTAAAAAATAGAGATAAGGAAACTTTTTTACGTTTAACGGAAGAACTTAAATCGGTTTCTTGATAAGAGCCTACTATATAAAAGAATTTTTAAATAAAATATTATTTCATGTCTAAAAAATACGGACTTCAACCATGAATCAGTATCTGTCACCATTATCTAAAGTCTAGAGTAAGCATAGGTAGAACTTCACTAACCTTCATATAGCAAATAAAAAAGAAACCCTTTGCTTAGAACTAGCAAAGGGTTTTTACATATGGGGAATACATCAGTAGTATAAACAGTTTTGTAGATTGGTATATATCTATGTTTAAGTATCTTATTCTTTGTTAAAGGTATGACAAGGGTGATTGTGGTAGGTGTAGGGAGGTTTTCCATGTTAAAAGAAAGCATGAAAAGAGCATAAAAGGATTTCTTTTTATGTACAAGCGAAGTAAATGAGCAACAAGGGAAATTGTGGAAAATATAAGGAATACTCCCACAGGCATATACTAGTTATTATCATGAAAATAAAGTAATATAGGGCCTGATTTTGCATTTATCTTCTGTTTGATGGGTAATACCCCACTAAATGTAAAATTTGATTAGGGTATATAGTATATACAAAAAAGAATCACCTCGCCCTAGCTTGTTTGATTATTAATTTATTAGACAATAATGGGAAAAATTGAGGAATTTTGATACTATGTTTCTTCAAAAAGCTAAGAGTTTTTATGATATTGACATAAATCAACGAAGCTTATATAATCGTCTAGGACATTGCGGGGAATCAGTTTTCTTGAAGGATTTTCAAGGACGTTTTTTAACTAAAAATGATTTTATGAGGAAAGTAGAGAATAAACAATTATCGTAATTCTTTCGTCTTAGAAATTGATTGTGTTTTTAAAACAACAATTTCTAAGGCGTTTTTTATTTCATTTTCTATTTTTTAAAAAATAATCCTATTTATTAGGGGAGGAGATTCATATAATGAAAACTGCTTACAAAGATATCCTTTTAATTATTATTGGGACATTTCTAATAGCTGCATCTATTGAGTTTTTTGTTATTCCAAACAAATTAGGTGATGGAAGTACAGTTGGTATTGCTTTGGTTTTATTTTATCTATTTCATATTCCTACAAGTATAAGTACATTTCTAATTAACCTTATCTTTATCGCTGTAGCTTATAAATTTTTAACAAAGAAAACAATCATTTATACTGCAATTGGAACAATCATGACATCTATTTTCCTTAAAATCGCAAGCTTTATTCCATTTAGTATTAATGACATGATTTTAGGGATCGTGTTTGGTTCCTTATTGATGGGAGCAGGTTTAGCATTAATCTTTATTGCTGATGGTTCTACTGGAGGAACTACTCTTATGGCTTATTTATTAAACTACACCAAAGGATATAGTTTTTCAAAAAGTCTGTTTTACATGGATAGTTTGATTATACTGGCTTCTATATTTGCTATAGGATTAAATAACACATTATACACATTTATTTTTGTTTATTTATGCATTAAAATCGTTGATTTAATGATAGAAGGTTTTCACAATAAAAAAGCAATGACCATTATGTCTGATCAATATGAAAAAATTGCTCAGTTCATTACTCGTGAGTTCGGTAGCGCTGCAACTATATTTTATGGATATGGTTATTATGCTAGTAAGGATAAACGTATTATTTACGTAGTAATTAAAAAGAACGAACTTTTAAAAATTAAGAAGAGTGTGCAAGAAATTGATCCGAACTCATTTATTGTTATCCATGAGGTTAAGGAAGTTGTGGGTGGTAAATTTGGGTTTATGAGCAAGAAATTAATTAAAAAGGAACGAGGTTAAGGAATATTAACTATTTTTAAGTAGAATCAATTATAAAGAGAATGTTAATCAATATTCGCTAGATAATATATTTTTTAAAAAACGTAGCTATTTGTGATTAAGGTCCTTTTTATTCACATTATAATCACTACTATATAGTTCTTATCTTTGTGTAAGAATATATAAATAAAAAGAAAAAGCGCAAATTCGTTGTTAATGAACAGATTTGGGCTTTTTTACTTCCTTTAACTTTAACAAAATAAAAATTAAAATACACCATGTAAAATTACCAATGATAAAAATTTGAAATAGTGGAAATATTTTAGTAATTGAGGAGTTTTTTGATTTCCCAATAAGCAGCATTATAATAGCTACTCTTATTTATTTAATTAGAATTTATTATTTATCATATGAGCATCCTTCTTTTTTATAGGAATTTAAATCTTGCCTTTAAATTCTTTATAAAAATTTTATTTTATACCTTCGAAAACTATTGACTTTTCTGAAAATTATAACTATATTGGGTTTATGTCGACATTTATAAAATCGACAATAAGATGAAGGGGGAATTTTATATGGCAGCACCTAAAGCAGTGACTTTTGATAATTTTGGAACATTAATTGATTGGGAAGGCGAAATACAAAAGGAGTTTAGTAAAATCTTAGCGAAGCACGGGATTGTTGGTGTCGATGTTAAAGCTTTACAACGTCATTGGGAAAATCGTCAATTTGACTATATTCAAGAAAAGTATCGCCCATATAAAGAGGTCTTAAAAAATACTTTACCTATGGCCTTTAATGATTTTGGATACCCATTCACAGAAGAAGATTGTATTGAGTTCTCTGAATCTATGGGGAGATGGCAGCCCTTTGCTGATACAAAACAAGCATTATTAGAACTAAAGAAATACACTAAAATTGTGTTAATTACAAACACTGATGATGCAATTATTAAAGAATCTGTAAAACAAATTGGTGTGGAATTTGACGAAATTATTACTGCTGAGCAAGCAGGTGCTTATAAACCAAGCCATAAAGGTTTCCATTTAGCTTTAGAGCGTTTAGGATTAGATAAATCAGAAGTTTTACATGCCGGATTTGGCTTTAAATATGATGTGGTACCGGCTACTGAGCTCGGTTTTCAGACATGCTGGATCAACCGTCAGGGTGAAGTACGCCCAGTAGATGTTAAAGAGACCTATCTAGTGGGAGATATGAAAACCTTTACACTCCTTATAAAAGCTATGGCACAAACTGAAAGCATTAGATGGGAAAAAGAGATGGTTAAATAGGAATGGGCTTCTTTTATGAAGCCCATTTAACAAATTTAACACAGAGTAGTACATAAAAAGAAATGAAATACGATGAAGGAATAATTGATGACTACAACGATTAGTTTGCATTATACTATAATGGAAAAGGTTCAATTTCCAAAATTGAGGGCGATAATACTTTAAAGTTTTTAATCCTTGGAATAATGAAAAGTTAGTAATATTGGTAGAGCTAACTCAACAAGAAATTCAAGATTTGATTACAAATCCTGTACTGTAGAAACGTTTAAAAATAAAAGATTAACTCCTCAAGAACAATTAAACGCTTTAAATCCGTAATAAAGAGCTCTCTTTAATTTTTTTATTCTTATATAATGTGAAAGGTAGAACTAGAATGATTAAACCATCAAAAGTGAACATTGATTCCAGTATTAGTAAGGTTTCACCTAATATTTCATTAGGTATCATTACATACAAGGTTCAAGAACTAACTGAATCTAGTAATGATTTTAAGCAGAAGTTTGCATCTCTTAAGGAAACTTTAATTAATAAGTACTCTACAATTAAAGTTACAGATCAAGATGAAGTAAAAGCCTGGAGAGGACTCCTAAAACAATTAAAAATTGATCCTTCTCGCTATAAAGTATCATCTGAAGCACTTATCAAGAGAACTATTTCAGATAAACCCTTATTTTGGGTAAATGGTGCGGTGGATGTTAACAATTTCCTATCTATTTTACATGCTACTTCTATGGGGATATACGACATGGATCATATTCAAGGTAGTATATCCTATGGTTTGGGTAGCGATGAAGCTAGCTATGATGCATTAAATGGAAGAATAGTATCTATGCAAGGAAAACCACATCTCTCTGATGAGCTTGGTGGTTTTGGTAGTCCTATTGTTGATTCTCAACGAGCAAAGGTTACAATGGAAAGTAAAAATTTGATGCATGTTCTATATTTTCATCCAGGAATATCTCTCGATGAAAAAGCCTTGATTATAAATAAAACAGCTGAAACATTTTCAGAAGAATTAGGTGCTGAAATAACAAGTAATAATGTAGTTAATTAATTTATCAGATTTAAAAGTTAATTAGGACGGATACATTTTAAATAATGAAAAAAATTAAGCATTAATTACTACTATTTAATGAACTAAGTAAACTCCCCCTTAACTGATGCGGCAATGGGAACTGGTAATTGTGCGGATACTATTGCCGTTTTTTAAAATTAATATTTGCTGAATATTAACAGGAAAATTTTTATTTGTATTGTAAATCAACATAATATTTTTCAACCCGGATAAATAATAGCAGCCTCTTATATATTTAAAAATGACTCCTGACCATCATAAATCTATCGATACTTTTAATGTATCAGTATTTTCTAACTATTGACTCTACATGTCATTATGTTTAAAATTATCAGAAAGTACTTGTCGACATTCGGAAATTATACTTTTTAGAAAGAAGATCAAACTTTAAATGTATGATATTTCGTAGTGGTTAAGGAGGGATAGACTATGAATAAAAAATCAAATTTAATACAACCTCCGTTAAGTGAGATTGTTGCGAATGAATTAAAAAGAAGGATATGGGAAGGTGAAATTGAATTTGGTGATCGTCTAATGGAACCTGACCTTTCATCTAATTTAGGTGTCAGTCGTAGTTCTCTACGTGAAGCACTGCAATTACTTGAGCATGAAGGATTAGTTGTTAGTGCCCCAAGAAGAGGAACTTTTGTAAATAAATTCGAGAAAAAGGATTTAAAAGAAATCTATGAGGCTCGATTACTGATAGAGGTATATGCTTTTGAAAAAGCTGTACACAATATCAAAGAAGAAGATATAAAGGAACTAGAATCCAAAGTTCAACGTATGAAAGAAAGTATGCAAAGTGATAAATGGGATGAAATTCTCAATCTTGATTTAGAATTTCATGCATACGTGGTTAACTTATGCCATAATGCAACGATGATAAAGTTTTACAATTTAATCCTTGTTCAAATACGTACTTTCTTATCAAGGTTATCTCGCCATTATTCAAATCTTGAATCTCTTTATCAAGAGCATAAAGAAATGTTAGAGGCTATTAAGACACGAGATGAAAAAGTAGTAAAAGAAAAGGTTGTAGAGCACATTCAGGATGCTGGTTTGAGATTATTTGGTGAAAAGTAAAAAGAATAATGCTGTTTCTTCATTACTCAATAAAGGAACAGCGTTACCAGCATTAATTTTAAAACATCAATGTCGACAATCGACAAAAATATTTATAAGAACCCTTATGAAAGGAATTTTAGGTTTTGATTTTGATAAATGCCAAGTGAATATAACTGAATATTTTAAATAATAAAACCTTAAGTAATCATATTTCTCTTCCTAAGTTTATGATTACTTAATTAGAATTTTGAATAATATTGATTCAAAATTGAGTTTATCGTTAGGGGATATTTAGTATGAAGTATTGGCAAGCAATTTTATTATTTTCAATGGGGGCATCAAGCTTTGGAGCAACTCCTGTTTTTTCTAAATGGGGGTTTACTGCTGGATTTTCTCTTAGTGAAATCATTTGGATACAAATGTTACTAGCTTCAGCAATTCTCTGGAGTATAGCTTTAATTAAAAAGCCTAACTGGGGAAATATAAATCGAAAAAAGATTTTATCGTTAATGCTTTCTGGAACATTAGGGGGATTAACGAATGTACTTTACTATGCATCCATGCTGTATTTACCGGCATCAATTGCCGTCGTTTTAGTATTCCAATTTGTATGGATTGGAGTCTTATATGAATTTCTTTTCAGTAAGAAACTGCCTTCTAAGACAACACTTCTTTCAGTAATATTAACTTTAGTTGGAGTATTTCTAGCATCCAATGTCATAGAAGGTAACTTTTCCAATGTACCTATGATTGCAATAATATTAGGATTTGGTTCAGCTTTTTGTTTTGCGGGCTTTATTTATTCAAGTGGTCGAGTAGCCAAGGATGTAGATCCATTTCTACGTTCATCTTTTATGGTTTCAGGATCTCTTATTTTGATGACATTTCTATTCCCACCAACCTCTATTGCAGCAGAAACTATAACAAGCTCGGTTTGGTTTTATAGTCTGGGAGTAGCTGTTTTTGGCTCTATATTACCACCCTTACTATTCGCAATTAGTGCCCCTCATCTGCCTAACTCCTTATGTACAATTTTAGGCGCAATAGAATTGCCTGTGGCTATAATTATAGCCAAGTTAGTATTGAAGGAAAACGTAAGTCCTTTGCAGTGGATGGGTGTCATAATTATTATGATTTGTATGTCTATTAATGAAATTAAAGTTATGATTACTAGATTGTTTAATAAAAAATTGAACGAGAAAATTGATAGATCTATACCATAAGATTCTTGCTTATATGAAGGAATAGTTCTAAGTACTTTTTAAAGTTAGGTTCTCTTCACCCCTAAAAATCAATTAGTATCTCAACTTTAAAAGCGTAATATAAATAAAAAGAAAGAAAGGCAGAGGAATTTATATGAAAAAATTTAAAGTTGCTGTCATTGCGGGAGATGGAATTGGTCCTGAAGTAATTAATGAAGGCATAAAAGTATTAAAAGAAATAGCAAATTTAAGTAAAGAGTTCACAATTGATTTTAATCATTTTCCGTGGGGATGTGAATATTACTTAAAAAACGGAAAAATGATGGATGATGATGGAATAGATCAGTTGAAAAATTATGATGCCATTTATTTAGGCGCTGTTGGATACCCAGGAGTACCTGATCATATATCCCTATGGGATCTGCTTCTACGAATTAGAAAAGAATTTGATCAGTATGTGAATATACGTCCTATAACTCTTATGCAAGGAACTCAAAATGTTTTATCCGGGGCAAAGAGAGAAGATATTGACATGTTGTTTATCCGAGAAAATAGTGAAGGAGAATATGCAGGAGCAGGAGATTGGCTCTTTAAAGGTCAACCAGAGGAAGTAGTTTTACAAACTGGTGTTTTTTCTCGAAAGGGAACAGAAAGAATTATTCGTTATGCTTTTGAAACTTCTAGAAAACTAGGGAAATCCTTAACAAGTATCAGTAAAGGTAATGCACTAAACTATTCAATGGTTTTCTGGGATCAAATATTTGAAGAAGTAAGTAAAGAATATCCTGATGTGAAAACGCATTCTTACCTTGTGGATGCAGCAAGTATGTTTATGGTCAAACAACCTCAACGATTTGAAGTTGTGGTTACATCTAACTTATTTGGAGACATTCTCACTGATTTAGGAGCTGCTCTAGCTGGGGGATTAGGATTAGCAGCAGGGGCTAATATTAACCCTGAGAGAACTTATCCTTCTATGTTTGAACCAATACATGGTTCTGCACCAGACATCGCAGGGAAAGGAGTTGCAAATCCACTTGCGGCTATATGGTCAGCTAGTCAAATGATGGAATTTTTCGGATATAAAGAATTAGCTCAAAATATATTAAAAGCTATTGAATCTCTTTTAATTGAAGGAAAAGTACTAACACCAGATATGGGAGGAAAGGCATCAACTTCAGAAGTCGGAGATCGTATTATACAAATGTTAGCACAAATCATAGATCAAGGTAGAACGCCAGTATAAGTAAGATACACATTATTTGCATTGTAAAGCATCTATTTAAAATAGATGCTTTTTTTGATGAAATCATACCTTAGATAAAATTATGGTATATAAATATAACGAAATATTTTAAATGCTAAACGATAAAGTGTTTTTTAAGTGCCTTCAACTATTAGTTGGATATTAGCACACAAAAGGTTTACTCGATACGACAAACCATGTATAATGAGGACCGAAATTAAACTTGAGGTGAAATAAAATGTTCTTAGCTCCATTATTTGAAAATGATGTACCAGTAGCACTTCTCCGTCCTTAATGGAGTAAAGTGACTACTTCTCTCCGTTAGGGCATTCATTGACCTAATTTTTAAATACGGAGGGTACAAAAAATGAAAAACACCTTATTAGGTTCGATATATTTAGCGTTAGCTGCCAGCATTTGGGGTGGCATGTATGTTGTAGTAAAAGTGGTTGTAGATGTCATTCCACCATTAGAGTTGGTGTGGATGAGATATTTAGTGGCTCTTGTTGCTCTTCTCATCATTGGGCTCATAAAAAGACAGTCGTGGAAAGTCCATAGAAAAGATTTCCTAATAATTGCCCTTATTGGTATAGTGGGTAATACAATTTCTATTGTTACGCAAGAATATGGGACTATGTTGTCTTCGGCTCAGATGGGAGCGATTATTACATCTTCTACGCCAGCATTCATGGTAATCTTTGCTCGGCTCCTTCTTAAAGAACGATTAAATATGAAAAAAGGGATATCGGTTTGCTTAGCTACAATAGGAGTATTTCTCATTGTAGGGAACGGGCATATTGATATGTCTGGCCAGCTTGGCGGTATTTCACTTCTGGTGGCAGCTTTAACATGGGCTCTTATGTCTGTTCTTATCAAACGAGTTCCAAGCAGTTATTCACCAATAGTGATTACCACTTATTCTATCCTAATTGCTTTTGTCATCTTAACACCTTTTGTTCTAAAAGGATTAAGTAATATTTCTGTTCCACAATTAGCTCATCCAACGATTTGGGGCGGCCTTTTATATTTGGGCATTGTTTCAACAGCTTGTGCATTTATCCTTTGGAATCGTGGATTACAATTATTGAATGCTTCAAGTGGTGGGTTATTTTTCTTCTTTCAACCTTTAGTAGGAACATTGCTTGGATGGCTCCTGTTAGGAGAAAGTATAGGTGGAACGTTTTGGATAGGCTCATTCCTAATTCTTAGTGGTGTTTTATTAGTAATCAAAGAAAAAAACAACTAGTTCAAAATAAAAAAGCCTTTATTTAAAGGCTTTTTTATTTTTTATTAATATAAAGATCTTGATATAGTCAATTTGATGAGTGAGTCTGATTCATTCTTCACAACTATCATTTACTAGGAATGCATCCACAACGGCATAATTATCATCTGTAAAACTAATCACCTAATTGCTCAGTCAAAACTGCTTTTACAGTTGTTACAATCTTCTCAAAATCATCTTCTGTGATATTAAGTGGTGGGCAAATCTGCAAAATGTTATTGTAGCCTGCTACTGTATCAGCTGTCTTACCAATAATTAATCCCTGTTTTTTACACGCTGCTACGATGCTTTTGACCATACTTTCTTCAAGTGGTTTTTTTGTTTCTTTACTTTCAACTAACTCAATTCCAATAAGCAGTCCTTTTCCTCGTACGTCACCGACATTAGGTAGAAGCGTTTTTAACACTTTTAATTCAGCCAACATTCTTTCTCCTAATTCAGCAGAACGTTTGACTAGATTTTCTCTTTCCATAATTTCTAAGTTTTGTATTGCTGCAGCACAAGAAGCAGGGCTTCCACCGAAAGTGTTCACATGTCGGAAATGATCATATTGATCAGATCCTTGGAATGCCTCATATACTTCCTTTTTGACTGCCGTTACGGATAAAGGCATGTATCCACTTGTAATTCCTTTTGCCATCGTAATAATATCAGGCTTTACGTCATAGTGCATAAATCCAAATGGTTTACCTGTACGCCCAAACCCACAAATGACCTCATCTACAATCATTAGTACATCATTTTCATCACAAATTTCTCGTACTCTTTTTAGATAATTATCATGTGGAACAAGAATTCCCCCGCCTGTTATAATCGGTTCCATAATAACAGCAGCAATTGTTTCTTTCATCTCCCAAGTTATAACTTTATCAATTTCATCGGCACAAGCTAGATTATACTCAGCTTCATTCAAATAATCTGGACAACGATAGTTATCTGGAGGAGATACATGGATGAATCCTTGCGTTAAAGGCTCGTACTTAAACTTTCTTTGTGCCTGACCACCTGCAGATAGTGTTGCCATCGTATTGCCATGATAAGAGCGATAACGAGAAATAACCTTATTTCTACTTTGTTCACCTTTTTGATGGTGATATTGACGGGCGATTTTAAAGGCTGTTTCATTTGCTTCTGAGCCACTATTGGAGAAAAAGTAAACATAATCACCATCAAGCCACTCATTTAATTTTTCTGCAAGCTCAATTGCCGGTTTATGGCTTTGAGTTAAAGGATAAAAAGGCATTCCTAATAATTGTTGATATACCTTATCAGCAATCTCCTTTCGGCCATAACCAGCATTTACGCACCATATCCCTGACATGCCATCTAAATATTCATTTCCATCTATATCTGTAATCCAAGCACCACTTGCTTGCTCTACAATCATGGAAGGAAAAGTATTTGCTGGCCTCATGCCATGCCAAATTAATTCCTCATCTTTTTGCTGGATTGTTTGAATCTCTTTAACCTTCATCTTAATTCCTCCTCGAATAAAATTTGATGAGATAAATTCTGGAACTTTCTTTATTAAATAGATTAGACGTGGGTATTTTTTTGAGACTCTATTAAATTATTAGATACATCTCCTTCTAAAGTATATTTTCCGACATTCATAATGTCGACATTTGAACTTGAGTTTATTTACTCATAAATTTAAAAAATAGTCAATAATTTCTGTTAATTATTATTTTTTTGAAAAGTGAGTTGACAAATATAACGTTTGAATTTTATGATTATTTACAACATTATTAATGTCGACATTCGATTTTATAGTCTTCGAAAGGGGTTGTTTCATGTTAAAGTAAATTAGTTTCTGGAGGAATCTATAAAAATGTTTATTGAACAAAATCCATCACAGGCGATAAGAAAAAAGCCCCTTGGTCAATTCATAGCAGATGAATTAAGACAAAGAATTTGGCAAGGGAAGTTTCAATTAGGAGAAAAGGTCTCTGAAACAGAACTTTCAAATGAAATGGGAATTAGCCGTAGCTCATTACGTGAAGCATTGCAAATATTAGAGCATGAAGGTTTAGTTGTAAATAAAGCTAGAAAAGGTACATTTTTAGTGGAATTTACGAAAGAAGATATACAGGAAATAAATGAACTTCGTTTGCACATAGAGGTTCCTGCAATTATGAAAACAACTGAGATAATAGAAGACAATCAAATAAATGATTTAGAAGAAATGATTCAAGAAATGAAACGATGTATTGCCTCTGAAGATTGGTTTGAATTGTTTGCAGTGGATATAGCTTTTCATGTTTTTTTAGTGCAACTTTGCGGAAATTCAAGAATGATCAGGGTCTACAGTATTATGCAGAATCAGATTAGAACAGTTTTATCACAGCTAGTAAACTACTATGAAGATCATAAATATGAATTTTGTGAGGAGCACGAAGCATTATTAAAAGCAATTAAAACAAGAAATCCATTGAAAGTACAAGAGGTTGCAATCTCACATATTAATCACCTCTATCATCAAATCACTAGTACCTTATAAGATATACTATGTTTTTGGAAATTACGTAATTTATGTAAAAATTCTTGTGTTGCAAATTAAAGTTAATATCAAACCAAATAACGTAGAAAAAAGAATATAACTTCTAAATTAAGATTGAAAGGGTGTTCAAGATGGCTGTGACAATGAATCTAAAAGAATTAAATTATATTAATGGAAAGTGGGAAGGAGAAAATGCTGAAAAACTTCCAGTCTATAATCCCTCAACAGAAAGACTAATCGGCCATGTTCCAAAGTTAGGTAGGGCAGAAACTATAGAGGCAATTAATGCTGCTCATAATGCCTTAGAAGCCTGGTCTAATTTAACGGCATATGAAAGAAGCACTTATTTAAAAAGACTAAATGAGCTAATGTTAGAAAGTATAAATGAATTAGCTCAAATTATGACGATGGAAATGGGAAAACCGTTCCAAGAAGCATGTGGAGAAATCAGATATGCTGCGTCTTATATTGAATGGTTTGCTGAGGAGGGTAAACGGATTTATGGGGAAACGATTCCTTCTCATCATTCAAATAAACGACTGCAAGTATGGAAAAAACCAATTGGTGTTGTAGCTGCAATTACTCCTTGGAACTTTCCTGCAGCCATGATTACTAGGAAATTAGGGGCTGCACTTGCCGCCGGTTGTACTGTCGTTGTTAAGCCAGCGTTGGAAACTCCTTTTACCGCGATTAAACTAGTTGAGCTTTGTGAGAAAGCTGGTATCCCTGATGGGGTCATTAACTTAGTTACAGGAACCTCTTCAGAAATTGGAAAGGCCTTCATGAGTGATGAAAGAGTACGGAAAATCACATTTACCGGTTCAACGGAAATTGGAAAACTCTTAATGAAACAAGCAGCTGATCAAATGAAACGGGTATCCCTGGAACTAGGAGGCCATGCGCCAATTATTGTTCTTGATGATGCTAATTTAGAATTGGCTGTGAAACAGGTAATTGCCTCTAAATTCAGAAATGCCGGCCAAACTTGTGTTTGTGGAAACAGAATTTATGTTCAAGGAGGTATATATGAGGAATTCATTAAAAAATTGACAGCAGCTGTAGAAGATTTAACAATAGGCGATGGAATGGAACAGGGTGTACAGATAGGCCCATTAATTAATCATAAAGCTGTGGAAAAAGTAGATTATCATGTTAGAGATGCACTATCCAAAGGAGCCAAAGTACTCACTGGTGGTAAAAAGCCAGATATAGGTTCAGGAAGTTTTTATATGCCAACCGTTCTTGGAGAAGTAAATCATGAAATGGTTGTAATGAATGAGGAAACTTTTGGTCCTGTTGCTCCAGTTCAAAAAATCACGACAGATCAGGAAGCAATAGAACTGGCAAATCAATCTCCATATGGATTAGCTGCATATGTCTTTACCGAAAATGTATCAAGAGGGACTCGCATAATTGAAAAGCTTGATTGTGGAATTGTTGGATGGAATGACGGAGCTCCTGCTGCTGCACAGGCTCCCTTTGGTGGGATGAAAGAAAGTGGACTAGGACGAGAAGGCGGTCACCAAGGCTTAGAAGAATTTTTAGAAATTCAGTATGTGTCCATTGGAATATAAATACTGTAAACTCTAACGGGAGTTACTTGATTACATTAGATAATTTAATCAAAATAAAAGACGTTATTTTTATTGAACGTTTATCCTAATCATTATTTCAATCATTTTTATTATGCATACGGAAATAGCAAAACTGCCCCTTCACTTCATTATTTTTTGAATAACAAAGAGAATATTATGGTTTGATGAAACTGGGTAAGATTTTAATTTTGGGAGGATGATACCATCCTTCTGAAATTAAAATAGGCACAAGGCAAGGTCTGAAAGTTAAAAGAAATTTTGGTTCTGGTGTAAAAAGCATATGTCTTATAAAGTGCTAGAAACCAAATTAGTTTGGCTAGATCGGAACAACATATTTTATATTAGAAAATTACTTACTTTAGGAGGATGAGGAAAATGATTATTGGGGTACCGAAAGAGGTTAAAAATAATGAAAATCGAGTTGCTCTTACACCAGCTGGAATCGTTTCTTTTATAAATGCTGGGCATGAAGTTCTAGTTGAGAAAGATGCAGGAAGTGGAAGTGGGTTTACAAATGAAGATTACAAAGTTGTTGGAGCACAAATAATGACGAATGCCGAGGAAGTATGGAGTCGGGCTGAAATGATTATGAAAGTAAAAGAACCACTCCCAAGTGAATATCGTTATTTCCGTGAAGGACTAATTCTATTCACTTACCTACACTTAGCTGCTGAACCAGATCTAGCTCAAGCTCTTAAGGATACAGGGGTTATTGCCATTGCGTATGAAACAGTTGTAGAAAATGGTACTCTCCCTCTTCTTACTCCGATGAGTGAAGTGGCAGGACGGATGGCTGCACAAATTGGTTCTCAATTTTTACAGAAATCAAATGGAGGCAAAGGTATTCTTCTATCTGGGGTCCCAGGTGTTAATCGCGGTAAAGTAACCATTATTGGTGGAGGAGTCGTAGGTACAAATGCAGCGAAAATCGCAATAGGGTTAGGGGCGGATGTTACCATTCTAGATTTAAGTGCAAGTCGTTTACGTCAGCTAGATGATATTTTTGGTAATCAAATTAAAACACTAATGTCTAATCCATCTAACATCGCACAAGCGGTAGCAGAAGCTGACCTCTTAATTGGAGCTGTACTAATCCCAGGTGCAAAGGCTCCTAAGTTGGTAAAAGAACACATGGTAGAAGCTATGAAGCCAGGCTCTGTTATTGTAGATGTAGCCATTGATCAAGGTGGTATTGTCGAAACGGTCAATCAGATTACTACACATGACAATCCAACATACACAAAATACAATGTAGTTCATTATGCAGTAGCAAACATGCCTGGAGCAGTTCCAAGAACATCCACAATTGCTTTAACAAATGTGACGGTTCCTTACGCCTTACAGATTGCAAACAAAGGGGTATGCAAAGCAATCTTCGATAATGAATCGTTAAAACTTGGATTAAATACAGCAAAAGGTAAAATCACATACGAAGCTGTCGCAAAAGATCTCGGCTATAATTTTGTCTCACCGGAAAAAGTTTATGAAAAGGAACTTACAATCGTCTAAGAAGGATTTATAAACTAAAATTTCTTTTGAATAATGGTATGTAGAACTGATTTCTGTAGTGTTGATAAAAGAGGTGCAAAAATAAAAAATCAATAGAGATATTTTATAGCGTGCATCGGCCTTAGAGAAAAATAAGGATAACTTTTATCTTACTAAATAAAGAGAAAAAACAGCCAGGCATATATTCGAGAGACTTGGCTGTTTCTCTTACTTCTCGGATTATAATTGTTAATATTCAACCCTCACATAGGCAATGAAAACAGTACTATTGCAAAAACAATGTTGTTATCTTGAAATATTTGTACCACAACCTATTATGATGAAGATTTATAGTATGTTTTCCGATAAAATAATTGACTATTCTAAAAATTCACATTATATTTATGTTATGTCGACATTAAGAAAATCGACTTAAAAAGGGAGGAATTTTATATGGCAGCACCTAAAGCAGTGACTTTTGATAATTTTGGAACATTAATTGATTGGGAAGGCGAAATACAAAAGGAGTTTAGTAAAATCTTAGCGAAGCACGGGATTGTTGGTGTCGATGTTAAAGCTTTACAACGTCATTGGGAAAATCGTCAATTTGACTATATTCAAGAAAAGTATCGCCCATATAAAGAGGTCTTAAAAAATACTTTACCTATGGCCTTTAATGATTTTGGATACCCATTCACAGAAGAAGATTGTATTGAGTTCTCTGAATCTATGGGGAGATGGCAGCCCTTTGCTGATACAAAACAAGCATTATTAGAACTAAAGAAATACACTAAAATTGTGTTAATTACAAACACTGATGATGCAATTATTAAAGAATCTGTAAAACAAATTGGTGTGGAATTTGACGAAATTATTACTGCTGAGCAAGCAGGTGCTTATAAACCAAGCCATAAAGGTTTCCATTTAGCTTTAGAGCGTTTAGGATTAGATAAATCAGAAGTTTTACATGCCGGATTTGGCTTTAAATATGATGTGGTACCGGCTACTGAGCTCGGTTTTCAGACATGCTGGATCAACCGTCAGGGTGAAGTACGCCCAGTAGATGTTAAAGAGACCTATCTAGTGGGAGATATGAAAACCTTTACACTCCTTATAAAAGCTATGGCTCAAACTGAAAGCATTAAATGGGATAATAAGACGCATCAAACGTCGTAAAGCTGTTAATTCATCATAACTTGGTCTTAGGACATGTTCAATTATGAAATAACTAGTTAGTTAATAAGGATTGGGCTTTTTTTACAAAGCCCTCCTTACAAACTCAAGAGAAAAAACTAATAAAATAGCGATGAAATAGGATTATAAAATAATTTAGCTTTTGTAGAAGGAGATGGATGGATATAAATAAGGATCCAAATCTTAACAAGGTGCTTTCAAGACTAGACATTTTATTTTTATCCTTTGGAGCAATGATTGGTTGGGGATGGGTTGTTTTAACAGGAAATTGGATAACTACAGCTGGAACCATTGGTGCCATGGTAGCATTTGTTCTGGGAGGTCTATTAGTTACTTTTGTAGGCTTAACATATGCTGAATTAGCTTCATCTATGCCGAAGACAGGAGGAGCGCTAATTTATGTACTTAGAGGAATCGGTCCAAGAGCTGCATTTATTGCTTCATGGGCTTTAGCCTTGAGTTACATTTCAGTTGTAGGCTTCCAGGCGGTAGCTTTCCCCACTGTTATAGAATATGTTTTTCCAAATTATAAAGTAGGTTATATATACACAATTACTGGTTATGATGTGTATTTATCTTGGATGCTTGTGGGAGTATTAGGTTCTATATTTATTACTATTTTTAATTACTTTGGCGTCAAATCTGCAGCTATTCTTCAAATGGTTTTAACCATTGTCATAGCCATTACGGGTTTAATGTTAATATTTGGAGCAAGTTTTACTAGTAACTTCACTTATGTAGAACCCTTGTTTGCTGGTGGAACAGTAGGTATTATTAGCGTCCTCATCATGACACCATTCATGTTCTCAGGCTTTGATGTTATCCCGCAAACAGCAGAAGAAATGAATGTGGCGCCAAAATCAATAGGAAAGATTCTTATCTTATCTGTAGGATTAGCTGCAGTCTTTTATATAGGTATTATTTTTGCAGTAGGAATTTCTTTAGATAAGAGTGTAATCGGCAGTTCTATTCTACCCACGGCAGATGCTATGGCAAAAGTCTATGGTTCTAGTCTTTTTGCAAACATCTTAATTTTAGGTGGTATAGCAGGAATTTTGACAAGCTGGAATGCTTTTATTATTGGTGGAAGCCGCATTCTCTATACTATGGCAGAAAAAAAGATGATCCCAGCCTGGTTTGGTAAGTTACATCCCAAAAATAATACACCAATCAACTCCATTTTATTTATAGGTTCTTTAGCTACTGTAGCCCCGTTACTAGGAAGACCAATGTTAGTATGGCTGGTTAATGCCGGAGGAATCGCTATTGTAGTTGCTTATCTTTTTGTTGCAATAGCTTTTATTCAATTAAGAAGGAAAGAACCACAGATGGTACGACCTTTTCGTGCTGGTAAATCGAGTACTATAGGTTGGATCGCCTTAATATTGAGTATAGGGTTTATTTCCTTGTATTTACCAGGAATGCCTGCAGCATTAGTTTGGCCTTATGAATGGTTGATTTTTGCAGGATGGTGGATTATTGGTTTTTCCTTAATGTTTAAAATGAGATCTAACTATACCAAAGGGAAAATGATACGTATTACAGAAAAAGAGAAATTTATTAATCAAAATAATGATCGTTAACTTAGCCTTATGTGTTACGGTAAGTCTCTATTTTTGAAGAATCTTAAATAAACAGCTTATAGACTTGTAAAAGGACTTTGATAAACACTCATTTAAAGCTTATCCGGCAGTATATGAGTGGTTAAAAGAACTTCTTTGCTTATTAACTGTCCGTATTCCCATTAATGTGATAGAACGGTGATCTGATTCCCCTATATTATTGAGATAACTAGATGCCCTTAGTTGTATGCCTTTAGGTATACTTTTCTTTTAACTTTTGATTCACTTAGATAAAAAGCAATGGTATTCCACTCTGAATCGACTTCATAATATAAATATATCTATTAATCTTTTACTTTGACATACGTTTCATCGATTGTCTAAGAATCATTTGGTGTTTTAAGATAACCTTGTATTCTTTCACCTCATTCACATTTATATGGATGCATCAACGCATAATTGTGATATGAGCGAAGACACGCTTCATTGTTTTAATATTTCTCCAAGATCATCAATGCCTAGGTTGTACTGTAGATACCATCTTAATGTTAATAAAATAACAGTTAAATGATAACGCTTACAACGAGGTGAATTTTTCTTTTTCGTATCAATCATACATTTTTCAAAGTAATAGTATTAGCATCTTCAAAATTTAGAGATTATTTTCTTTATATAGGAGGGATAGATTTTGAATCATCAACAAACTGACTTAAAAAAAGAGTTAAAAGTTCGTCATATTACCATGATTTCTCTCGGAGGAGTAATTGGGGCGGGGTTGTTTGTTGGGAGTGGATCCCTAATTAATATGGCAGGACCAGCTTCGATCTTTTCATATGCATTAACAGGACTACTTGTGGTTTTAGTGATGCGTATGCTAGGAGAAATGGCTACAGTCAATCCATCCAGTGGTTCTTTTGCTACGTATGCCCGAGAAGCGATGGGACCGTGGGCTGGCTACACAATCGGCTGGCTATATTGGTTTTTCTGGGTAATTGTAATTGCAGTCGAAGCAATCGCAGGTGCGAACATTATTCAGTACTGGTTTCCTTCTTTACCTTCCTGGTCAGTTAGCCTTGTACTTACGTTTTTATTAACCCTTACCAACATGTATTCCGTTAAGTCATTTGGTGAGTTCGAGTACTGGTTTTCTCTTATTAAAGTAGTAAGTATTGTCCTATTTTTAATTATTGGAGGAGCCATAATCTTTGGCCTTATACCTGGTGTAGAATCACCTGGAACTTCAAACATTTTACATAGAGGAGGATTTCTCCCCAATGGAATAAGTTCTGTATTTTTAGGAATTACTCTCATTATGTTCTCGTTTATGGGGACTGAAATTGTAGCGACTGCAGCAGGGGAAACATCTCAACCTGAGAAAGCGATTGTCACTGCAACAAATAGTGTTATTTATCGCATCGTATTTTTTTACCTAGGTTCAATTGCTATTCTCGTGACTGTTCTTCCATGGAACTCTACTAATTTGATGAAAAGTCCTTTTGTTTCCGTCCTTGAACTTGTAAATATACCTGCTGCACCCCAAATTATGAACTTTATTGTTCTAACAGCTGTGCTTTCTTGCTTAAATTCTGGTCTTTACACAAGCTCCCGTATGTTGTTTTCTATGGCACAAACGGGTGATGCCCCCCACATGTTTTTAAAGGTAAACAAGAAAGGGGTACCACTTAATGCTATCTTAGGATGTACCGTTATTTCCTATATAAGCGTGATATTCAATTATCTATCTCCTGATAAAATATTTCTCTTTTTGCTCAATGCTTCTGGAGGAGTAGCACTTCTTGTTTATCTAGTAATTGCTATCTCTCAATTGCGTATGAGAAGAAAATATGAAAAAGAAAACCCTGAAGCATTAAAAATAAGAATGTGGTTATTTCCTTATTTAACCTATGCCACCATTATAGCAATCACATGTGGAATTGTATCAATGGCATTTATTAATTCACTACGTTCACAATTCTTTCTAACGCTAATTATCATTATAGTAGTGGTTGGTTCCTATTTTGTCACCAGGAATAAAAGATCAACGGGTTTACTATTAGAGGAGAACCAAACAACTCTTCATTATAAATCAAAAGGATAAAAACAAAGCTAAAAGGCTTGAACCCTGTACAATATAGAGTTCAAGCCTCAATAGCTGCTTAATAAATTAAATTACTTTATTGTTTTTCAAGAGAGCGTTTCTCCATTAATCGCTTCAATTTATTCTCCGTAGCTGTTTCTTCCCCAGGTGTGTAAATACTGCATCTTAAATCTATATCCCCTTGAACTTGAAGAGAAGTTAGATTAAATAACATTTTCCCTGCTTGGGCATGTCTAAATTCAATCATCATTTCTGGAGCTTTACTAACTTGACTTTCCTGCCATAAAGCTTGGAATTCAGGATGAGATTCACTCATTTCTTTAATGAACTGGTTATACCATTCATCGCCTAAATAATGACCGTAATAAGTACGGAAAATGGCGAGAAAGCCTTTAACAAAATGGTCCCAATTAACAGCTAATGTTCTTAATTCCTTTCGAGTAAAGACTAAACGAATCAAATTCCTCTCATTATCTGGTACTTGTTCAAAATCTAAAAATACGTGAGTAGCTGCAGGATTCCAGCCTACAATATGGCAATGTCGATCTGTAATAATAGTGGGACAGTAAGTTAGTTCGGATAATATATGTTCTAAAGAAGGCGTAAGCTTTGATTGTTCTTTTTTAGGATGGGTAATTTCTGTTTTTACTTCTAATGCTAAATCATAAAAATAGTCTCTTTCATCATTATTTAATTGCAGGGCTTTGGATATACATTCTAAAACAACTGAAGATACTTTTATATCCCTTCCCTGCTCCAACCAAGTATACCAAGTCGTACTCACTCCTGCTAATTGGGCAACCTCTTCTCTACGTAAACCAGGCGTTCTTCTCCGTACACCAGTAGGTAAACCTATAGACTCCGGCTTAATTTGGGCACGTTTAGATTTTAAAAATGTAGACAAAGCTTCAAGCCTCGTTTTCTCATTCATTTTTTAACCTCCTCCGTTATCTCAACTTAGCCTAGTACTAATTATAATAGGATAAACAATAACTTGTAATAGGATAAATTACATGTAAAATACAAGTATATTATTTATTTGGAGGGATGAAAAGTGGAACGTGTTGTAGTTACTGGTATGGGAGTGGTATCCCCTATAGGAAGCAATATAAAAACATTTTGGAACAACCTCATTGAAGGGAAATCTGGTATTTCCTCCATCAATACTTTTGATGTTAGTGATTATAAAACGAAAATTGCTGGTATAGTTCAAGATTTCAATGCGGATGAGATTCTTGGAAGAAAAGAAGCAAGACGTTTAGATCGCTTTTCGCAATTTGCTTTGGCTGCTGCTGAGCAAGCGTGGATAGATTCTAAATTAGATATTAATGATATAGATGAAGAAAGATTAAGTGTATACGTAGGTTCAGGTATAGGAGGGCTTGAGACCTTAATTGAAAACGTTGATGTGCTTCGCGAAAAGGGTCCAAGAAGAGTAAGCCCCACTCTAGTCCCAGCCATGATTTCTAATGCTGCTGCTGCACAAATTAGTATTAAATATAATGCCATGGGTCCCTCAATATCACCTGTTTCAGCTTGCGCCATTGGAAATACAGCCATCGGGGAGGCATTTCGTCTGATTCGTTCTGGAGAAGCTGATATTGTGTTTGCAGGTGGGACAGAAGCAGCTATAACAGACTTATCCATAGCCAGCTTCAGTAATGCTACAGCGTTATCAACAAGAAATGATTGTCCCACTGAAGCTAGTCGCCCATTTGATACAGATCGAGATGGATTTGTCATGTCAGAGGGAGCTGGAATTTTAATCTTAGAATCTTTATCTCATGCTTTACATAGAGAGGCAAAAATATATGCGGAAGTCTTTGGATATGGTGCAAGTTCTGATGCATATCATATGGTAGCTTCCCACCCGGAAGGTAAAGGTGCCTATCTCGCTATGAAAGCTGCTTTGAAAAATGCAGGTATTATTCCTGAAGAAATCGATATTATTAGTGCTCATGCAACAAGTACAAAAGTGGGGGACTTATCTGAGACAATGGCTATTAAAAAGTTGTTTGGAGATCAATCTTATAATATCCCCATAACGGCTAATAAATCTATGCTTGGTCACATGTTAGGTGCAGCTGGTGGAATTGAAGCAATTGCTCTGACAATGAGTTTAAAGGAAGGAATAATCCCTCCAACAATTAACTTAAAAACTCCTGATTCATTATGTGATTTAGATTATGTACCGGGTGTTGCTCGCCAGATGAAGATCAGTACTGGTTTATCTAATTCATTTGGCTTTGGAGGACATAATTCAGCTATTATCTTAAAAAAATATGAGTAAATGAATTAACACTCGTGTTCCTTTATTACAATTTGGTAAGTTATCGGAAGGTATTATAATCTGTTGTATAAATAATATTAACAGAGAGGCTTCAGCATCAAGTAGTATTACTTCTTTTTGAATCGTTTATTATAATCTAATAAAAGAAACAGGCTTCCTATGGAAAGCCTGTTTCTTTATTCTATATTCTTAATTAAAGGTATGAGAAAACCTCTAAGAAGCCTCAACTTATTTCTTATTAAAATGTTAATTGCTTCATTAAAGAGTTCGCTTCTGTAATTTGTTTCGGTCCCTTTTCGGTAATAATAAATGTATCAGAATGTCTAAATCCCCCTACTCCTGGAATATAAATACCAGGTTCAATAGTAATTACCATACCTGTTTCTAACTTATCGTAATTATCAAATCTAATAGAAGGAGCCTCATGTGCTTCTAAACCTATACCATGTCCAGTTCTGTGAATAGCATAATCCCCATATCCGGCTTTCCTTATAATAGAACGGGCTGCTTCATCAATGTCTTTAAGTAAATTCCCAGATATACATTTTTTCACAGCTGATTCTTTAGCCTCTACCATGATACTAAATACTTCAGCCTGTTCATTTGTAGGATGTCCAATAAAGAATGTTCGTTCACATTCAGCTCGGTATCCATGAAGACCAATTTGCCTAGTATGAATACCAATATCTTGTTCCTTAAAACGCCTTGTTGAGGATAAGAGATGGGGCATAGTACTACGTTCTATTCCGGAAGGAGTCATAGTAAAGAAGTCAACAGTTGAATCTGGATATGAACGAGAAGCTTGTTCTAAAACATACCTGTTCCCCGTATCCTCTACTTCTAATTCTGTTTTCCCTACTACTAAACTTGATAAGGTAGCTTGTACAGCACCACTCACCAGTTCACCTGCCTTTTGAAGCATAATAAATTCATTTTCATCTTTTATTAATCGCATTCTTAAAATAAAATCTGTAACTCCGGTAGTATCATATTTTGTTGACAATTGATCTCCCATACCATAAGAAAGAAACCCATCTTCAATCCCAATTTTTCGAATGGCTGGGGTGTTTAATAACTTCATCAATATATCATTTGCAGCTTTTTTATCTTCTTCCATACTTTCTGGATGTTCATAATAAACGTGTATATTGTCTACGTTTGCTTCTTTTATAGCATGAGTTTCTTCTATTCCGGGTACAATTATACTAACCTCATTACGAGTAATTACTGTAATAATAGGTCTAGAATACATAAGAGCACGAAAACCAGTTAAATAATATTGATTCTCTGGATTTGAAACGATTACACTATCTATACACTCTTTGTCCATATAATTTCTAAATTGATTAATTCGATTTTGAGTAAACATATTTATATTCTTCCCTTCTAGAATATATATTTTCTATTTAAAAATAGATTTTTTAAAACATATATTGGAATATAAATTCTTCAATAATAGTAAGGAGGTCCTTTAAAAAGCAGATACTCTTGTTCAGCTACTTAATTTTTAGATTCCCTTGACGATCTTCCATTACATCCGTAATTTCTTTTGTTTCTTCTCTATGTGTTATCTCCTCTAAAGCTTTTCCTTTAGTCTCTTTTCCAATAATCAGGATTACAATAGCACCCACCATAAGAACTGATGTAATTAAAGTAAAAACACCATCAAAACCGTAAATTGGTAGCATAAATCCAATGGTAATGGGAGCAATAATTCCCCCTATTCGACCAAAAGAAGAGGCTGCGCCAGTGCCAGTAGCTCGTATGACTGTAGGGTACTGTTCAGGTGTATAAGTGTAAATTCCAGCAGTTGCTCCATTCATAAAGAAAGACATCAAGGACCCAAATAATACAACAGAAAAAACTGTTTCTGAGCCACTCATAAAATAAGCTGAAATAGCTGCACCAATAAGGTAAAAAGAAATTACTTTTTTACGGCCAATTTTTTCATTTAAATAAGCGCCAGTAAAGTAACCAGGTATTTGAGAACAATAAATGATTAATGAGAATTCTAGAGACTTAGCAATTTCTAATCCTTGCTTATACATTAGAGTGGGAATCCATGTGAAAAATCCATAATAGGAAAAGACATAAGTAAACCAAAGAATCCAAAGCATAGAGGTCTTTTTTAAAAATGAACTTTTAAAGATATCGATAAATTTCCCTTGTGCTCCACTGTCATAAGATACACTAGTATCTAAAGGTGGATTTAATTTCTTACCTAAACTCTTTTCTACTTGCTTTTCTATTTCTAGCATGGCTATATTCGCTTCTTTATGTCTTCCTTTTGATTCGAGCCAACGAGGGGATTCAGGTAATGATCGACGCCACCATATAATTAAAAAAATAGGCAGAGCCGTTATAATAATCGCTATCCGCCAACCTATATCTGATATTGGAATAACGAAATAGGCCAATAAAGATGCCCCTACATATCCGAATGAGAAAAATGCGGCAAGAATACCAACGTATCTTCCTCTATACTTACTAGCAACCATCTCTGCTAAATATGGAGCTATGATAGCACTTTCCCCTCCTGTTCCAATTCCTGCTATCACTCTTAACCAGAAGAACTGATACCAATTTGAAGCTAGTGCACTAAAAAAAGTAGCAATACTGAAAACTAAAAGGGTCCATATGATAACTTTTTTTCTGCCAAATTTATCTCCAAAATAACCAGCTAATATTGCTCCTATGAAAAAACCTATAAGTAGTGAACTACCCAGAATACCTGTTTGTCCAGATGTTAATTCCCAAGGTCCAGCAATAGCAGTAAGAACAAATGCTACAATAGCTCCATCCATAGCATCAAATGTATAACCTAAGCCACACATTGTTAACAACTTCTTGTTATACCTGTTATCTGGTATCCTTTCAAATCTGGAACCAATACTCATACCTTCTCCCCTTTCGGAAAATATTAAATATTCCGAATATTTAATATATGATCCTTTCTTATTTATTAATATTATGTTAAAACAGAAGAAGAATATTGTCTAATATATAAAATGGACTACTTTAATATTTAAAAAGTATTAAGTTTGTTTATAAGCTATCTATTTTATCCTTTTCAAAAATTTAAAAGGAGGTATTATTTATATGGAGTTAAGGCATATTAAATATTTTATAGCTGTTGCAGAAGAACTAAATTTTAATCGGGCAGCTGAACGACTAAATATTTCTCAGCCCCCTTTGAGTCAACAAATCCGGAAACTAGAAGAAGAGCTAGATATCTTGTTATTTTATCGTACAAAACAAAAAGTACAATTGACAGATGGAGGGAAAATTTTCCTGAAACATGCTTATCAAATTCTCAAAGAAGTAGATATTTCTGTAAAAAATGCAAGAAGGGCAAGTCAAGGACAAACAGGTCAACTCTTAATTGGTTTCACTGGAACATTAACTTACGATATCTTTCCAAGAATATTAAAATCATTTCGAGAAAAGTATCCATCTGTAAATGTAATACCACGTCAATTAACTACTACGGACCAAGTTAAGGCCTTAGAGGATAAAAAGCTTGATGTTGGTATCGTCTGTACTCCTGTAGAAAGTACTGTCTTAGACTTTAAGGCTGTACATCAGCAGCCGTTCATTGTTGTTTTACCTGCCACACATCCCTTAGCTACATCCATTTCTCCCTGTGATGTCCGTAATTTAGCAAAAGATTCATTTATCATGACACCTAGAAAAAGTGGGCCAGGGTATTATGATCGCTTTATTAATATTTGCTATGAGGCAGGATTTAGTCCCAACATTACTCAAGAAGCCCATGAATTGCAAAATGTAATTTCACTTGTCGCCTCAGGCATGGGAGTAGCCCTTGTTCCTTCCTCAATGAAAAACTTGCAAATTAAGGGAGCATTATATAAAGAAATCTTGGATAATAACTTAGTAGTTGAAACCACATTTGTATGCAGAAAAGGTGAAAATTCGCAGGTCGTAAATGCTTTTTTCCTTATTGTAAATGACGTACTTTCTAATTTAAAAGATATAAGTAAAACTCTATAAGAACATACAAACAATTACCTTAATATTTACTTTTAATAATATATTTCACAGTCAATATTTCATCCTAATCATCTTCCATAAAAAATCCTTTACTTGTTCGTAGCAAAGGATTTTTTTATAATGTTAAAGTCTATATAAATAATAAAAAAAGGAGGTTATTGACTTATGTTCTCATGCTGTTTCCGGTGACCATGAATAAAATTTAACTCTGCTATCACATTCTTAATATAAGATTCCTCTTTGCGTAAGATAGTTATTTGTTGTCGAATTTCAGTCAGCTTCATTGTGCCTTTTTCAATTCCATTTCTTATACATGCATCTTTGCTTTCTTCGTTGATTTTGCAGTAAAATAATTCAGCAATTTCAGTCGTTTTCAACCCGATACTTAAGTAAAGTTGAATCATTCGAATTTGTTCAATATTAATTTCACTATACTGACGATAACCATTTTCCGACCGTTTTGGCTGTAACAGTTTCTTTTCTTCATAGTATCGCAGACAACGAAGGCTTACACCAGTTTTCCGAGCTAGTTCACTAATTTGAATCATAATCACCTGGTTCTGGTGCAAGGATTAAATTAACATTTTACTATATACCTTTCAAATGTCTCCTCATTCAGTTCAACTCCAAACCCCGGACCGTCAGGTACCTTAACACACCCATCTTCAATCTCGATCGTTTGTTTCAAAATATTGGCCTTTAGTAGTGTGAGTTCAGTAAATTCACTGGCTAACGGATGCTCTTTTAATGAAGCCGCAAAATGTAACTTTGCTATTAATGAAAAGCCAGGTTCAATTTCCGTACCTGCAATACAAGGAATTCCAACTGTTTCTGCTACAGTCTCTATCTTTTTGCCAAGATTTAATCCACATGATTTAGCTATTTTGATGTTGATGAGATCTGCTGCCTCATATTTTGCAATTTTTATGACATCCTGGGGTGTCCATATACTTTCATCGGCCATAAGGGGAATACTGATTGAGTTACGAATATGGGCCATCCCCTTTAAATCCCAACCAGGTATAGGCTGTTCAAGCAATTGGAGCTTGCAATCTTCTAACTGCTTCATAGTTTTTATCGTACCAATCGTTGTCCAAGCAGCGTTTGGATCTAGACGTAAATCAACTTCGCCACCAACAGCTTCACGAACAGAATAAATTCTTTTAATATCAAGATCCATGTCTTGAGAACCCTTAATTTTAATAACTTTGATTCCCATATTAACTACACGCAATGCATTTTTTGCCATTAATTCTGGGGTATCAATACCAATCTCAGAAGCAACTGGTATTTTATCTCGAAAACATCCGCCTAACAATGAATACACTGGAACACCAAGAAGTTTACCCACTAAATCATGCAAAGCAAGATCAATACCTTCTTTTACACAAGTTAATCTTGCGATTTTGGCATCTATAATTGACATAATGCGATTGATATTAAATGGATTTTGACCAATTATATGTTTCGATAAATATTTCTCAATTGTTGAACTAATTGATTCCATTGTTTCCCCGTAGAACTCAGGTTCCCAAGCACATGCTTCTCCGAATCCTATTGTTCCGTCTTCAGTTTGAAGTCTGACCAAAACAGCGTTGGAAGATGCAAAGCCAGTATAGGAATCTGCAAAACTATTAATTGGTACGCTAAAAGGGATCACTTCAACTTTGGTAATTTCCAATTTTCACTCCTCCAATAATTAGTTATTCATTCCTGCTACAATATTGATTTAAAAGCAACCAGACATAGTATTGCGATTATTACACCAATTATATATATCTTATTTCATGAATATTTAGTGTACACTTTTTCCTCTACCATCTTATTCTACATTTATAATTTGCCCAAGCCCTCCACAGATATCATTTGCCTTAAAAACACCTTCTTTTATTAAAACTAGCAAATCACCAATTTCTTATAGAGCTGCTTCATTTAAATCTGAATATATTTGTATACGCTTACAAATTTAACTTCTAATACAATCAGCAAATTTATGTGCTTTCTGTTCTGTTATATGTTACAAAGGAGAAGCTCTTCAATGTCCCGAACAGCTAGTATGGCTTCAACTAGACCTTTTGCTTGTTCTCCAATACCGATAATACATAACTTTTTTAAATCTTTAGGGTATAAATATTTCGTTGCTACACTTGATAGAGCGCCAGTTCTAAACATGGTTAAATAGGAGCCTTCCAAAAGAGCAATTGGTTCTTCCGTTTTAGGGTCCGATAGCATCACCACTCCTGTTATCGTTTTCTCATTTAATTCTTTGTTATTGGTTGCTACTGTTTCTAAGTTTAATCCAACACTACCAAGCCCTTTAGTTACAGAAGGCATGGTTAATATATATTTTGACCATTCCCAAAAGGAAGGGCTGCAGGAATAGGCATAATAGTTTTTTCGTCTGAAAATCCCTTCAAGGCAACAGCTACACATTCAATGATTTCATTTATATCTATTAAACTTCTTTGTTCATCAGTATTTGTAACTAATATAATTCTTCATCTTTTCCTGTTCTCGGCATACCCGCATCTTTTTCCCTTGAAAAATTGGAAGTTCTTTGATGGACGATTTGCGTTCCTGTTAAATCACCAGTGATATTGACAACCGTATTCCCCATATCCACAATTGGAGAAACCGCCGCAATGATTGGTATTAACGTAAGAGGAAGACCTAATGTAGAAAGTAATAGGGATGCAGTAACAACATCTGCTCCTTTTACCCCCGCGCAACCCATTGCAAGAACAACACCTAAAAAAGCAATTTGTAAAATCATCTCTAACGTAATAGTAAGTCCGTATAGATTTGCTGCGAATACGGATAGAACCCCCAATGTTGATGCTAAACCATTCATATTAATTGTAGCGCCTAGGGGAAGCGTGAAACCATATATATTTTCTGGTATTTTAAGTCCCTGTTTTGAAACCTCCATCGATGCAGGAAGTGTTGCGCTGCTTGATGTTGTACTACAGGCTACAAGCATAGCTGGACTTATTTGCTTATAAAAGAAGATTGGGCTGGTTTTTCCTAACCCTTTTAATAAAATCGGATATACAACTAGGAGAATAATTAAAAATCCAATAAAAGCAGATAATACGTATCGGCCAACTTCGATAAGCATCTCCAATCCAAGTGTTCCGACAACGTTTGCAATTAACGCCATAATTCCATAAGGGGCAAAGTTAATGACAATTTCGGCAAGTTTAATCATCAAATCAGCTCCTTCATGAGCTAATTTCCGGATTCTTTTAACTTTGTCCCCAAGAAGAACCATTGCAATTCCGATAAAAATAGAAAAGATAATAATTTGAAGCATATTTGTTTCTGACATTGATTGAAAAATATTTGACGGAAACCATTGAACTATATTATCAAGAAAGCTAAATTCCTCTCGTTCAACGGTTTCTCCTTTATCGAGAAGTCCCGCCTCCCCTTTACCCGGATTAATAAATAGGGCAGTAACAGCGCCAATAACTGTCGCTAGTAAAGTGGTTAATACATAAATAATCAATATTTTCCCGCCAATGGACCTTAACATTTTAATATCTTCAAGCTTAGTAATACCCGATACAATGCTTAAAAAGGTCAGTGGAACAATGAGCATTTGTAACAAGCGAATAAAAATATCTCCGATTGGTTGTAACACAGCAACTTTAGGACCAAAGACAAAACCTAACATAGCCCCAATTAATACGCCGATAAAAATTTTCACATACAGTTTTTGATTTCTCCACCATCTCATACAAACAACCCCCTTATACTCTTCCTTCTTATTTATAGGAAAGTGAATTTACTTTTTTGAAATGTACTCTTGCCGAACACTACTTCAATAAAAACCTTCTATTAAGTGGGTCTTTTAGATTTGCCATAAATCGATGGGAGTCCGTGATAAATGCCGCCCCTATGACTTTTGGAATAATAGCTCCATATTTGCCAACTTTTGTTAATAAAAGCATTTCACCAACAAATCGCCCATCCGTTATACTCTAATGGATAAAACCCCTACCTTCCCTTAGTACGCCATGTTCATATAAAGTAGCTACCCTTGCAGCAGTACCCGAACCACATGGAGAGTGATCGACCTGTTTATCAGCGAAGATTGTTACATTTCGTAAATCGACATTGCTGTTTTAGAGCTTGTGGGAGAAAATCACACCATAGATCCCTGTTATATTCTCATATCGATGCTTTACTTCCATTTGGGCTTTCAATGTAATTTTTAATTTTGTCCTCCCATGTATGGGGTATACATGAAATAATATAAAAAAAGACTTTGAAAAAGGAGTATTAGAATGAGAGAAATGAATTTTATTAATGTTAATCCAAACAATAAAACGACCGTTATCCTACACAACTCAGAAGGGGAGAGAACCCTCATCCTGATTGTTCTCTTGTTTGATTCGTTTTTTTAACTCCGTTACTATACCCATAAGCTGAGATTCCGCTTTGCGTAAGATAGCTATTTGTTCTCGGGTTTCAGTCAGCTTCATTTCGCCTTTTTCAATTCCATTTCGTATACATGCGTCTTTGTTTGCATCATTGATTTTGCAGTGAAATAATTCAGCAATCTCACTCGTTTTCAACCCCATACTTAAGTAAAGTTGAATTATTCGGATTTGTTCAATATTGATTTCACTATACTGACGATAACCATTTTCTAATCGTTTCGGCTTTAACAGTTTTTTCTCTTCGTAGTATCGTAGAGAACGAAGGCTTACACCGGTTTTTCGAGCTAGTTCACTAATTTGAATCATAATCACCCTTCTTCGAGACAGTTCTCTATCTGGTTTTGACTATAAAACATCACATTATATAAAGGACAATTTACCACGCTACGTCCTATTTTTGCACGTATCTTGGATTAATCCCAATATACTTCAATAAAAGGATTATCTAACAATCCAACTGTAGATGACTCAAAATTACCATGACTCAATTAAGCACTCATCATGAAGGTAAATCACTTCAGTAAGAATTTTACACCCCTGTATTCTCTTGAAAGTTTCTTTTGCTTCTTTTTCAGTGTCAAACTCAAACATTTTAATGTTGTTCTTCGAATGGACAGTAATTACCCACACACACACGAAAAATCCCCTCCAATTAAAAGATTATTTTTCAACTCTTTTTTTCTTACAGTGATAGAGGTTTGTCCATTTTATACCCATCCTCGGAATTGCGAGGCTTCAGCCGATTTGCTTATTCCAACCATGTAAGCGGCCAAACGCATATCAACTTTATGAGTCTGTGACATTTGATAAATAGTTTCGAAGGAATTGATCATTACTTTTCGTAATTTTTCAGCTACTTCTTCCTCAGACCAATAGTATCCTTGATTGTTTTGGACCCATTCAAAGTACGAAACAGTCACACCCCCTGCACTAGCCAGTATATCTGGCACAAGAAGAATCCCTCTTTCATCTAAAATTTTGGTAGCTTCTAGGGTTGTAGGTCCATTTGCTGCTTCTACTACAATGGATGCCTGAATGCGATCGGCATTTTCTAATGTGATTTGATTAGAAATGGCGGCTGGAACAAGAATTTCACATTCTTGCTCAAGTAATTCTTGATTGGTCATAACATTAGTAAATAAATTGGTTACAGTCCCAAAACTATCTCGTCGATCAAGTAAATAATCAATATCAAGCCCTGTTGGATCATAAAGAGCACCATGGGCATCTGAAATTCCAATCACTTTGGCTCCTGCCTCATGCATAAATTTAGCCAGAAAGCTTCCAGCATTCCCAAAGCCCTGAATCACAATGCGTGCCCCCTGTAACTCAATACCTTTTTTCCTGACGGCCTCTTCAATACAAATTGTTACACCACGCGCTGTTGCCGTTTCGCGACCTTGTGATCCCCCTAATACGATCGGTTTTCCTGTAATAAATCCAGGAGAGTCGAATTCCCGAAGGCGGCTGTACTCATCCATCATCCACGCCATAATCTGGGAATTCGTATAAACATCGGGAGCTGGAATATCCTTTGTCGGACCAACGATTTGGCTAATGGCCCGAACATATCCGCGACTTAATCTTTCTAATTCCCCAAGCGACATGTTCCTTGGATCGCAAACGATTCCCCCTTTTCCTCCTCCGTAAGGAAGATCAGCAATGCTACACTTTAAACTCATCCAAATAGACAAGGCTTTGACCTCTTCTTCATTTACTTCGGGATGGAATCGGACACCTCCCTTTGTAGGACCTACCGCATCGTTATGTTGAGAACGATAACCGGTAAAAATTTCAATAGATCCATTATCCATTCGAACTGGGATACGCACCGTTAAGGTTCTAAGTGGTTCTTTTAATAATTCGTACACCTTATTGTTATAACCTAACTTTCGAACCGCCTCTTTAACGATAGATTGAGTTGAGCCTAATAAATCTAGCGTTTCACTTTGCTTATTGTCTGGCTTTTGGACTGAACCACTATCAAAAGGAACTGTTGTTTTCATTCTCCACACCTCTTATATTATAAGTTGTTTACATTGGAAACATTGTGTGATGACCTATTTTCATATGTCTCTTATTTTCATCCCATCATAAACGTATTTTTTATATGGTTATTATAGTGTCAAAGGATGATGTATTCTTAAAAACAAGGCCAACTCTTTGCTTTTTTGTTTTCTTTACGCATTCTTGCCCTATCCGGCTCGGTTTCATGTAGTTTTTTCTCTTCTTCCGTCCCCGGAATGACTCGGGGAACTTGTGTTGGACGTTTATGTTGATCAAGTGCACCAAATGTTAATAGTGCAGTTGCTGCAATTCTACGCTCACCACTTTTTAAGTCTTCAGCAATGATTTTCACAAAAAACCTCCATGGAGGATGTGCCTGTCCATGTCACATATGATTCAAAACAGACCAAGTCTGTTGTTCGGACAGGATGTAAGAGGTCAACCGAATCAGTTGAAGCGGTTACACATTCCCTACGACTATGACGCGCTGCAGAAACAGAAGCTACCTGATTCACATCACTCAGTAATCGTTCCCCAATAACGTATTGTGATTGTTTGCGTCATTTGGAAATACGCGACTTGTTCGTATAACTTGTGATTCTCTACAATATTTTACTTCCATACATCCTTTTACCCCCAAAAAAACTAGACCTACAATCTATGACTTTACACTCTTAGTGAATAATCAGATGTTTTTAATTCCATAAAATATAAGAGAAAAAAACAATAAAGCATAAACATTGTCCCTTTCTCTTTTCATCTTCAATACGAAATTATACTGTTTGTTAATATCCTGAATTTACTGATAATTATCTTTAGGATCAATTACCTGTTAGCAACTGAGAATAGCATGGACTTTTTCTATTTGCAGTATATAAACTAAATAACGATAAACAGTAGGTAAGGTAAGCTAAACTTACCTACTTCTTTACCTTCCCCAATCATACTACTCTAGTAAGATAAATCTTTATCAAATACTATATTTCCTTACTATTGTTCCGTCATTCACTTGAAGAAGAGTCCTTTAAGAGCAAAAGCCACATTTTGTGGTCTTTCTGCCAACCGACGCATAAAATACCCAAACCAATCGTTGCCGAAAGGAATATACACCCGTATTTTATATCCTTCTTGAACTAAACTTAGTTGTACGTCTGTTCTGAATCCATATAACATTTGAAATTCAAATTGATCACGTGGAATATGATATTTTTGGACGAATTTTTTTACTTTGGCAATAATATGATGGTCATGAGACGCAATCGCCGTATAGCTTCCACTTAGCAAATGCTCTTCAATGATCCTCATATAATTTTCATCTACCTCTTCTTTCTTTTGATAAGCCACTGAAGGAGACTCTTGATAAGCTCCTTTGACTAAACGAAGGGGAATACCTTTTAATTCTTTTACGTCCTGTTCAGCTCGGAATAAATAGGATTGAATCACTGTTCCTACATTATCATAGGTTTGGCGTAATTCTCTCAAGATATCTAATGTGATTTGGCAATGCGCATAATCTTCCATATCGATTCGGACAAAATTGTTGTATTTTTTGGCTGTCTCAAGAATTTGACGCATATTTCCAACACAAAAATCTCGATCAATATCCAACCCGAGTTGGGTCATCTTAACAGATAAATTACTATTTACCCCAGCTTTAGCCATAGCCCCTAACGTTTTCACGTTATATTCTGTTGCTTCTATCGCTTCTTCTCTATTTGAAACGAATTCCCCTAAATGATCTAGTGTACAAACCATGCCCTTTTCATTTAACTCTTGAACTTTTTTAATGGCACTCTCAATTGTGTCTCCCGCCACAACTTGACCAGCTCCAAATCGAAGGCCCCATTTTTTAGCAGCCTTGTTTAGCACTTTATTTTGGGAAGCGTGAATAAAAATATTTTTTGAAACCTCTGCTAACATGGATTATTTCCCCCTAAATCAGATGTCCTTTTTTGATCATTTTTTAGACTGGGCAACTTTTTATAAGTTGCCCAATCTTTTCTTAAAGTGTTTCACTAGTTGTTTGCGCTTGCATGTGAAGAATAAGGTAATCCGGACCTCCTGCCTTCGAATCTGTTCCGGACATGTTAAACCCACCAAACGGATGGTACCCAACAATTGCTCCTGTACAACCGCGATTGAAATAAAGATTTCCTACATGGAATTCTTCCTTTGCTCTTTCAATATGGTCGGGAGTGTTAGAAAGTAACGCACCTGTTAATCCATAATCTGTGTTACTTGCAATTTCCATCATATGATCAAAATCACGAGCCTTACAGAAGGCTACAACAGGTCCAAAGATTTCTTCTTGCATTAGACGTGCTTTTTCATTGACATTTGCAAAGATAGTTGGTTGAATAAAATACCCTTTTGAGTCGTCAGCTTCTCCACCAGCCACCAATCTGCCTTCTTCTTTGCCAATCTCAATATATTTTGTGATTTTATTATAAGAAGCTTGATCAATAACAGGCCCCATATACGTATTCACATCTTTTGGATTTCCCATTGTTAATGTCCTTGTTAAAGCTACTGCTTTTTCAAGTACTTCCTCATATACGTCTTGATGTACTACTGCACGGGAACCAGCTGAACATTTCTGTCCTGAAAATCCAAATGCAGAATATACAATAGACGAAGCTGCTAGATCTAAATCTGCATCTTTATCAACAACCACTGTGTCTTTTCCACCCATTTCAGCAATGACACGTTTTAACCAAATCTGCCCTGGTTGAACTTTTGCAGCACGTTCATAAATACGACAACCAACTTCACGGGAACCAGTAAAAGAAACAAAACGCGTTTTAGGATGGTCAACAAGATAATCACCTATTTCTGCACCACTACCTGGGACATAGTTAAGAACACCTTCAGGAAGTCCTGCTTCTTTCATTACTTCTACAAATTTTGCTGCAACGACCGGTGTATTGTTTGCTGGTTTTAAAAGAATTGTGTTTCCAGCTACAATTGCAGCAGCAGCCGTACCAGCCATAATAGCTAATGGAAAGTTGAACGGAGAAATGATGACACCTACACCAAGCGGAATGTAATTAAATCCGTTTACTTCTCCCACACGGCTTTGTACCGGTATTCCATCTTTTAATTGCAACATTTGACGGGCATAGAACTCGAGAAAGTCAATAGCTTCTGCCGTATCTGCGTCAGCTTCCTTCCATGGCTTACCAGCCTCTTTAACTAGATAGCTTGAGAATTCATGTTTACGACGACGGATGATATCTGCTGCCCTAAATAAAATGTTTGCACGTACTTCCGGATCTTCTCTTTTCCATGTATTGAATGTAGATAGTGCTATTTGCATAGCCTTCTCAGCTAATTCTTGATCTGCTTTAGAGACTCGACCGATAACTTCTTCTTTATCGGCTGGGTTAATAGATACAATTTTTTCAGTTGTTGTAATGGATTCTCCCCCTATAACAAGTGGATAATCTTTTCCTAGTTCTGCCTGAACAACTTCTAAAGCCTCGTTAAATTCTCTTTTATTTTCCTCAAGTGTAAAATCTGTGAATGGCTCGTGCTTATATTCTTTAATATCCTTGTTAGTTGTTGTAGTCATATTATTCTCTCCCTTTAAAATAATAGATTTTAGAGTTAAACATGAGTTCATATAATTTGCTAATAAAACTTTTTTAAAGATAGATAGTCATAACTTATAATTGAATAGTAGTCCCTACTTTGTTTTCAATTGCCTTTTTATAAAAATATTTAGCTACTATAATATCTACAACGGCTAGCCCAACCGATTTAAATACAGTAATTTCTTCATCCCCATCCCTTTTCTCACGTTCTCCAGCTACAATTTCTCCTAACTCTCCATAGATCTCGTTTGGATTAAAAATTCCTTCTTCTATCGGAACTCTTAAATCACCCGTCTCTTCTAGTGCAGCTTCCCTGGACTCTACTACCACTTTATCTGCTGAAGATATAGCATGAGATGGTAATTCCTGCATGGTAGGCCTAAATGAACCTACAGCATTTACATGAACTCCAGGTTTTAACGTTTCTGAAAATACAGGTGTGGAAGAATTTGTGGTTGTGACAATAATATCCGCCTCACGGACTGCCTCATTAGAATCCGTATATACTTTTGCAGGTTTACCAAATGTGGTCTTCACATATTCAGCAAATTCGTGAGCCTTTTGTTCAGTTCGGTTATAAAGAAGAATCTCTTCTATGTCTCGAATCGCTAATATTGCTTCAACTAAACCCTTTGCTTGCTCTCCAGTGCCGATAATACATAATTTTTTCGAGTTTTTGCGAGCTAAGTAATGTGTTGCAACACCTGATAAAGCACCTGTTCTAATCATTGTTAAGTAAGAGCCTTCTAAAAGGGCGAGTGGTTCGCCAGATTCGAAGTCAGAAAGCATTACGATTCCATTAATTGTTTTTTTACCTATCTTGTAGTTATTGGGAGCAACATTTACTACCTTTAAGCCTACGCTATTAAGACCTTCAGCTATAGATGGCATAATTAAAGCTGTATTTTGTTTATCATTAAAAGGAAGGGATGAACGAATGGGTGTAACCGTTCTCCCTGCTGAGAATTCCTTTAGAGCAACGGTAACATATTCTATAATTTCACCCATATCTACTAATTTTCTTTGTTCATCTGCGTTTATGATTAACATGATTCCTCATCTCCATTTCTATTTCGTTTATTAAGGTTTTGGTCTATTAAATATTCGGTTGAATGACAGGAAGCTTTTTATACATCAGCTATAAAAAGGAGAGTATGGAACGACTCATACGTATAACCTCTTATCTAGGTAAAAACAAGTTAAGATGATAAATATCTAATAAACGTATCTCTTTAACTTCCTATTTTTCTATCTGCTATTTTACTAATTGGATTACTATCCACTTCTTCCTCTACTTCATCATAATCAATGATTGCTCGAGGTAAGGCAGTATACTGACTCCAAATGAAAGATAAAAGAGCAACAGCTGCTACACTAATCAGATCAAAAGGATATTTTAAAATACCGATTCCTCCAAATGATCCTAAATAGGAAACAATCATCATCCCTAGATAGAAAGCTAACATCCACCAAACAGACTTTACTTGTTGTTTAAAGCTAACCTCTTGCACAGGAACTTTCTTTTTAGATGCCCAATAGAAAAGAAACATTAAAAATTGAACTCCTAAAATCCATGACACGGTTTTCCATCCGGCCCAGTATACGATAAAGGCGGCAAAGATAAAGGCTAATGGAGCTACTATCCTCATTCCTCTAACTCGATAAGGTCGCTCAACATGTTTAGCATTCTTTCTTAAAGCCGCAGCCGAAACGGGTGCGATGGCGTAGGAAAGAATAAGAGCCACTGAACACACATTGACCAAAGTATTCCAAGAAGGAAACGGTAATGTCCAAAAAACGGACATTAAAAAAGTTAGAAACAGTGATGCTTGAGGTACACCGGTTTTATGATTAATAGAAGCGAATTTTTTAAAAAATGTCCCGTTTTTCGCCCATGCATACATTAACCGAGAAGTTGTAGCCATATAAATGTTTCCATTTCCACCAGGAGAAATAATAGCATCTAACGCCACTAAATTAGCTAACCAAACTAAGCCAAGGATGATAGCTATGTCTTTGAAAGGTAAACTAAACTCCCTATGTACATCTCCCCAACCATTTGTCAGCATATTAGTAGGGATACTACCTACAAAAGAAACTTGTAAAAGTATATATATTATCGTTGATACAATAATCGTTAGAATTAATGCAATTGGCACCGTTTTTTTAGGGTTTTTCACTTCGCTGGCGGCCGCAACAATAGGATGTAAGCCTAGATAGGCAAAAATAACACCACCAGCTGATATAGCTGACTGAATTCCAGTTGCACCAAATGGTGCAAATCCATGAACAGTGAAATTCGCCTCATTAAAATGCATAAACAGAACTACAATAATTAGTATAGGAACAATATATTTAATAAACGATATGGATGTATTAAATTTAACAAATGCTTTTACGCCCCCATAATTAAGAAAGAAGAAAGCAGCCAGTAATAGAAACTGTACAAACCAGCCAAGGAGAGTAGGAGAATCAGATCCTTCAATGGTTAATGAAGGCCACCAAAATGTTGCATATTGACGAACCGCCACAACCTCAAGTGCAATAAGACTTGTATAGGCAATGATGGTGATAAAAGAAATCATATACCCCACTAAAGGTCCATGAGAATATACAGGATAACGTATAATACCTCCAGCTCTTGGCAAAGAGGAACCGAGTTCTGCATATACAAACCCAAGAACCAAGATGATCAAACCAGCAATAAGCCAAGAAATCCAGCCAGCTGGTCCTGCCATAGAAGCAACGTTACTTACAGCAAATAACCATGCGGAGCCAAAAATGGCTCCTAAACCTATCAAGAATAAATCTAGTAATGATATTTCCCTTTTGAATTTCCCGTTCATATCATCCCCCCTGTATGTCTCTGAGAAATTTAATTAAGCAGAAATCCCCTATTAAGCGGATCTTTTGGACTGATTACAAATTGATGAAATCCTGTTATATACGCTTTACCTGTTACTTTAGGAATGATGGCATTATAACCTTCTACATTTGCAAGAGTATGTACTGCCCCTACGAAATGTTCATCCGTTATACATTCATGCGCGAAACTTTCTCCTTCTTGAAGTACGCCGTGTTCATAAAGGGTCGCAACTCTAGCTGCAGTACCCGAACCACAAGGTGAACGATCTATCTGTTTATCAGCAAAGATGGTTACGTTTCGTAAATCAGCCTCACTATTCTTTGGTTCGTCAGAGAAAATTACACCATAGATTCCTGTTATATCTTCATAAGGGTGGATGACTTCCATTTGGCTTTCAATATAATGCTTGATTTTATCTCCCCAAAGTTGTAGACTCCATAAATCTTCATTATTCACTTTTAAACCCATTTCTTTACTATTTACAACGGCATAAAAAGCTCCACCATAGGAGATGTCTACAAGAAACTCATAACCATCAATTTTGACTGGAACGTCTTTTTTATAAACAAAAGAAGGAACGTTTTCAAAAGAAACAGCCTCCACTTCACCTCCATTACATTTTGCATAAGCCGTAACTGGACCACACGGACAATCGATGATGAATTTTTGTTCTTCCCCTTTAATCTCTACCATTCCTGTCTCAATAGCCATTGTTACGACAGCAATCACTCCATGTCCACACATTGTGCTCCAACCTTCATTATGCATAAACAGTACTCCCAAATCGGCTTCAGGACTTGCTGGTGGAGTGATAATACAACCATACATGCCATGATGGCCACGTGGTTCGTACATTAATACTTCCCGTACATGATCTAAGTGTTCCATGCAATAGGCACGTCTTTCTAGTTGTGTTTTCCCTTTAATCTCAGGTAGGCCCCCCGTAATAATACGTAACGGTTCTCCCGCCACATGAACGTCAATAGTAGTAAATAGTTTATTAAATTTCATACTTATTCCCCCAACTTTCGTTTTACTTTTTAAAATTAAATATAAATTTTAAAGAAAAAATAGTAACTCCTTTCTCACAAGCCCACCCCTTTCTAAGATTTTGAGATAACTAGATGTCCCACTTTAAATCTTGCAAGTTTTATGCCAACTTTTAAAAAGCCTATGTTATTAACATTTCTTTATAAAATATTTACAATATTTTATAATTAATGTATTATTTATTAACAAAAACAATATACAAAGTGTATACATAGTAAACATTTTTGTTTTATAAAATTTAAGAGGTGATTTTATGAAAATTCCAGATTCTTTTGCTGTTCATACCTTAAATACATTACTGGAAAATTTAGAGGAATCTATTTCTATTGTGAATAAGGACGGAGAAATGATTTATTGGAATGAAGTTGCAGAGGATACTTTTCATATAAAAAAGGAGGAAATTATAGGAAAAAATGTAACGGATTTTTTTCGTGAAGAAGATGTTATGAACTTGAAAGTACTTAAGTCTCAAAAGGCTGTTCGCGAAGTTCACCATCAGCCTCTTCCCAATCATCATGTACTCATTAGTACCATCCCTATTTTTGACGAGCATAATCAGCTTATTGGTTCGATGTCAGTAGAAAAAGATATTACCACTACGATTAGACTAACTGAGAAGTTATCAGCCAAATCACAAGAGTTGCAGCAATTAAAACAAAAAATCTCAGGTAATGACCTTAATGATCCATTTAATAAAATAAAGGGAACCAGTAAATCCCTTCATCGTGTCATAAATGATGCGAAAAAGGCAGCAAATTCAGATGCAACGGTGCTGATTACGGGTGAGAGTGGAGCTGGGAAAGAACTCTTTGCACAAGCTATCCACCATGAAAGCTCACGAAGCAAGAAAGCCTTTATCCCTATTAATTGCGGTGCTATTCCTGAATCTCTGTTTGAAAGTGAACTATTTGGATATGAAGGAGGAGCCTATACAGGAGCCTCAGACAAGGGTAAACCTGGAAAAATAGAACTAGCTGAAGGAGGGACCTTATTTTTAGATGAAGTGGGAGAACTTCCACTAGATATGCAAGTTAAATTATTGAGGGCTTTACAAGAAAAAGAAATTTACCGCATAGGGGGACAAACTCCGATAAAAGTGAATGTAAGAATTATCGCAGCGACAAATCGCATTTTAGAGAATATGGTAACAGAGGGAACATTCAGAGCTGATTTATTTTATCGTCTAAACGTGATCTCTACTCGAGTTCCTCCTCTCCGGGAGCGACTGGAAGATATTCCTATTTTAGTTTATGATTTCTTGAAAGAATTCTCTTCTATATACAACAAATCAATCCCAACTATTCATCAAGAGGCCTTTAATCGATTGTGTAAATACCACTGGCCAGGTAATATAAGAGAACTACGTAATTTAATTGAGAGAATGGTTGTTCTTCACGAAGGTAATGAAATTTTCGAACCGGATATTAACCATTTATCCCCAAACAAAATGGTAATCTCAAAATCTTTTAATCCAATTCCCTCTTCACTTACTGATGAAAAAGAAAGCTTAGAAAGAGAACGTATTCTCCAAACTTTGGAGAAAACATATAGAAATAAAAGTAGCACTGCAAAAGAATTAGGAATATCTAGGGCTACTCTTTATAAAAAGATGAAGAAATATGGGATTAGTTTTACAAAATAAGCTACCTTACATTACCAACACAAAATAGGTTATTAGCTATCCATTGTGATTGATATTAGGTGCTCATGATTCAAAACCGAAAAATGGATAGATAGATCTCTAAGGGTGGATTAATTTGAAAACATTATTGAAGGTTATAACTATAGTTTTATACTTATTTATTTTAAATTACATCCCAATTATATTTGATATACCTAGAGATAAGTACTTTATCATGTTATTCTTACCGTTAACTGTAGGCGGTGTTTCTATAATTGATTATCTATTCAAAGAAAAAATAAGAAGTGATAGAAAGACATCCATAATGATGGATGTCTTTCTTAATATTTTATATTCTTTAGCTTTTTGTTAATAAACAACCTAAAAAAAGGAATGATGCTAATTTGTAGGTTGTATTAATATTAAGGGGCACATTTAAGATCCTTTATGGGGTTACAAGATTTCTTAAAACCACATCTTATCAGGAAGCCTAGATTCCTGTTGATATGATTCCCTTTAAGTGCATAGTACCACACTAGGCCTAGGAAGGCATTCCCTACAAGGCGGTCCTTTTTACTTCTTGTAATATGTTTTATGTTAACTAAATATGTGCACAATAATTCGTTATGATAAGTAGTCTTAAGACACAAGTTATTTTTCAAAAGGAACTGTACTAATAAATAAAAAATTAGTGGGTTTTTCTGTCTTGTTAAACCAGTTATATGGTATTGCTGAATCCATATGAATGCTATCACCAGAGAAAAGGTCGTATTCAGTGCTATCAAGAATAAGGGTTAGAGTTCCTTCGGTAACATAAATAAATTCTTGTCCTTCATGAGAAAAAAGAGTCTCTCGCTTGTTACCAGGTAATAAGGTAACTAGAATGGGAACAAATAAGGGACTGGATACATTTCCGGAAAGATTTGAATAAATAAATGATGACTGATGTTCTGATTGTTTATGCGTTCCCCGTCTAATCATATCTCTGTCCATTTGTATTGTATCAGGAAAGAAATAACTAGGACTAACACCTAGAGCCTCAGCTATTTTACGCAAGGATTGTAATGTAATAGAACAAAGAGAACGTTCTACTTGAGATAAAAAACTTATAGATAAATTAGTTTTTTCTGACACTTCCCTCAGTGTCATTTTCTTAGACTTACGAAGTCTTTTTATTAAATTTCCCATATCGGAATCCATGTTATCAACCTCAACTATAAACTACTGTAATAAAGTACATAAAATGCTTAAATCTTTGTAAAGCTACTGCAATCCAGGTAATCGTAAGTAGTATTATTCCTAGCAATTAGCCTTCCCCTTATAATTTAGCCCTTTAAGTAAAAAGAATGGAATTAGTTAAGGAACTCCAGCTGTTATAGTACCTGCAACTCCCTATTCAATAAATATTGTCTAACAACTTGTACAAGCATATAAGATGGGTACTGACTCTTAATTCCGTTCTAGCGTCCTTATATTGTAGTATTATACAGAACGTCGTATTTAACGCAATAAAGGAATTATTACAATTAAAATTAATTAAGATATAACACATGTATAATTTGCAGGATACAAAAATAAACGGCTACCAATGCCAATAAAAAACTGTCCTTCCGTTTAATCACCTATTTTATGGTAAACATTATTCAATTGTTTGAGTTTATGGCCCCATCTCTTTCACATATTATGCGTGTCGATTCTTTCGTATATATCGGCCATATCAAGAGTTCAAGTATACAGACAATTGAACTCTTGATATGGCCTAATTTCCTTTTCAACTCAAAAAAAGTCAAATCGCATTTATTAGTGTCTCTATATAAGAAGTCAACTCTTTATCTATATTGGCCAAATAACTTCTCACCTGTCGTTTTAATACCATAAAATTGGGGAAGACTACCTGTGCTCCAAATTTTTAAAAGGTAGGTTTTTTTATGGATACCAATCAAAATCAAGAAAACATCTTAAACGATGTAAATACGGTAGTGTTTGATATCGTTGGAACTCTTCTCGACAGTACTGGTACCATTAAACGTGAAACTCAAGAGGTGTTGATTAGTTATGGAATTGATGAGAAAATTTCTCAAGATATAGCCGATGAGTGGATAGAGGGACAAGATTCTTTCCAACAAGCTATAATTGATGGAAAGCAACCTTGGGTGGTTGAAGATGATATTCGCCGATATCAGCTTGCATCTATTATGGAGAAGCAAGAGATTGTTCTAAATCATGATGATTTTGAATATCTAGCCACTGTAGGGAGACGTTTTGTCCCATGGCCAGAAGCATCCCGACAGCTCAACGACCTTAGTTCTTTAATTACAACGACCGGACTCACAAATTCAGGTTTTATTCAAATCATTGAGGCATGTACTCACGGTGAATTACGTTGGCACGCACTATTTTCAAGTCAGTTCGCTCGTACTTATAAACCACATCCGGCTGCATATAAGGTAGCTATTGACGGACTCGAAATCGACCCAACAAAAGCACTTTTTGTTTCTACCCATCCATGGGATTTACGCGCTGCAGCCTCTCATGGATTCCGTACTGCATATCTGCCACGTGAAAACGCACAAGGTCCAAAACCAAAAGATAACTTTGATTTAAACCTTGAGTCACTAGACGACCTTACGAATATGCTGCGGAGAGTAAAATAACATCCCATATGATGGTTCAAAAATCACTAGATAATATGAAGTGAACCTCAAAATTTAGACATTCATTTAAGCAGTTAATGAGGGTTGATTTCTGTATTGTACAGGAGTCAATCCTTCTAATTTTGCTCTAATTCTCTTGTGATTGTAATAGAAAATATAGGCTCTAATGCCTGTTTAAAGTGCTCTATACTGTTAAGCTCTTAAAGGAAAAATAACTCTGATTTTAATAAACCAAGGAAGTTTTCTATAACTATGTTATCTAAATAAACACCCTTATGGCCCATACTTTAGATTCCAGAGGTACCACATAGAAAGTGAGGAAACCGTGCAATTGTATACTAGTCTATTTTATTAAATATCAACAATATTTTATTTTTATCTTAATATTGAATTTAAAATAAATATTTGTTATAACTATATCATACTTAATCGATCGAAATAGTAATAATAAGAGGTTGACTAGACAACTAGAAACGACTCTTTAGTCTTATTAATTATGGTTAATAAGACTAAAGAGTCGTTTTTATTATTCTAACTGGTTTTAGAATTCTGTTCTTAATTTTGATAAAACATCTTCTACATTAAACACTTTAGTTCATACCTTTAAAGCTCCATATAGTATTCATCTATTAAAACGTTTATCAATCATCCCATTTCCATTATAAAAAGGATAATAATTGAAGAGTTAATTTAACTTAATAATAAAATTTCATCTAAAAAAAGGAGATAGTAAATGAAAAAAATACCTTTATGGATTCAAGTTATTATTGCATGTATACTTGGTGGGCTATTAGCAACTTTTAATAAATCATTAGGTGTAGAGGCGAAAATTTTAGGTGATGGTTTTATACGTTTAATCCAAATGACAATTGTACCTTTAATATTCCCAATAATAGTACTTGGAATTTCTCAAATAAGTTCAGTAAAAAGACTTGGTAAATTAACTTTTAAGACACTTCTCTATTTCTTTAGTGTCACTACACTAATCATAATTATGTCAGTATTTCTTTCAAATATATTTAAAATTGGGGAAGGAGTTAATTTGGCTGAAGGAGATCAAGCGAGTATAGCTAGTTTTGTAGGGAAAGAAATTAACTTTAAAGAATTTTTACTTAACATAATTCCTCAAAATGTATTTGTTAGTTTCTCAGAGGGACACATATTGTCAATATTATTCTTTGGTATCATTTTTGGTATAGCATTAGGATCACTTAATGAAAAAGCTAAACCATTAGAGAATGTATTAGAGTGCTTAGTTGCTGTAATGTCCAAAATTCTCAATTTTGTAGTAAGCTTATCACCCATTGGTATTTTTGGTTTTATCTCCTACAGCGTGGCCTCATACGGATGGGATAAAATTAAATTCCTAGATGATTTAGTCTTAGTAGTTTATATAGGACTTGCAGTGGTTGTACTATTTATTTTTCCAATTATATGCAAAATTTTTGATATTAAATACTTTGCATTACTCGCAGAAATTAAGGATTTGTTATTAATAGCTGCAACTACTCGAAGTTCTGAATCAATACTTAGTCCACTTATGAAAAGACTAGAGAATTATGGTGCACATAAATCAGTAGTATCTTTAGTATTACCTCTTGGATTTTCGTTTAATTTAGATGGAGGAATGACATACTTTGCACCAGCCATTTTATTTTTAGCTAATGCTTACGGTATGGATTTATCAGTGGCAGAACAAATTCAAGTAGTTCTGTTAATTATGTTGCTCTCGAAAGGTATGGCTGGAGTTGTTGGAGCACAGTTCATCATTTTAACATCCGTAACAGCAGCAATCGGATTGCCAACTGAAGGTATTGCGCTCCTTTTTGCTGTTGACTTCATCATGGATATAGCCCGAACCGCAACGAATGTAATAGGTAATGCAGTTGCCACAGTAGTGATGTCCAAGTCAGAGCGAATGTTTAAGCCTAACCAAAAACTTGTAGTAGAGCAGGTAAATAGTTGACTACAAAACTGTAGGAGTAATTTAGTTTTATAAAATGGTAGAAGGAGATTCTTATGGAAAATATTTTTTTAATTAATGCTTTCACTCAAAACCCTTTCAGTGGAAACCCAGCTATCGTTTGCTTACTTGACTCTCCACCGGATGAACTTTGGATGAAAAAGGTAACAAAGGAGTTAAATCAACCTGTTACTGCGTTCATACATCCCAAACAAGATGGGAGCTATTACTTACGGTGGTTCAGTCAGACAAAAGAATTGAAACATTGCGGCCATGGAACGATAGGTTGTGCCCATATATTATGGGAACAGGGTTTTGTGAAAACAGATGAGACAATAAAATTTCATACATATAGTGGACTATTTTGTACCAATCGTAATGAAGGTGAAATTCAATTAAATTTCCCATCTTATCAGTCAAAACAGGTTGAGGCACCTCAAGAGCTGTCGGCTGCATTAAATATACAATTAACATTAGTAGAAAAAAATCAGTTGGGGTACTTAGTTGAAGTGGACGATGAGGATATGGTAGGGTCCATACGTCCTGACTTTGAACTCTTAGATTCTCTTGCGGTTACCGGTATTATTGTAACCAGTAAGTCTAACTCCTCCTCGTTTGACTTTATATCTCGATATTTTGCTCCAAGCATAGGGATTAATGAAGATCAGGTAACAGGTTCAGCCCATTGTGCACTGGGCCCATATTGGTCAAAGAAACTTGGGAAAAATCCAGTGTTGGGTTATCAAGCTTCTCAACGTGGAGGAGTTATTAAAGTTAAAGTGGATGGTGATCGTGTACAATTAATAGGTCATGCTGTTACCATTTTTAAAGGGAATTTTCCTAGAATTCAGTGAGGAGATAGATAGGGAATACTGTGAAGAATTATTTTATAAATTTACATCAATTACTTTTAATTACCTTGTGACTCGATAAAAAATGAACATAAACAGATAGTTCGCAAAGTAAATGTCCGTAACAGTATACTTTTACGGACATATTAATACACACAATATCTTTTAACATAATTTGATTAAAGTTATTTCAAGGAGATACACTTATTTCGCATATTTAGAATCCTCTTTTAGTCTTCTCTAAAACACCTATAAATGTCATTTGTAAAACAATTTAATTTTTAGATCCTATGGTAACATATAGAGACCTAAATTCTAAGGAAGGTTGAGGATGATAAGTTGTGACCCAAGAAGAATTTATAGATTTCCGCAATGAGAGAGAACTTTATTTAGGGGTCATTATGGAGAATCCTGCCACACGAAAAAAAAACATTGAGGGAAGAAAATTTCTTTATAGAAAGTTAGATCAATGGCGTGATATAGCTCTCTTTATTTACTCTGAAAATGAGAAAATGAATCACTAGTGACCCACACATCACTAGTGATTCATTTTTATTTAGAGTTTTTTATATCTTCCACAAATCCCCTTGTTGCTCGTTTACCTCTCTTTCACACAAAAAGAAAGCTTTTTATTTATTTTCATATCTCTTTTCTAAAAGGAAAACATTCTTACACCTACCACAAGACTTCTTATCGTACTTTTCTCTAAACCCTGTTAATAAAACCTGTAGGTATAGTAATCTAAAAAACTGGTTAAACTAGTAAAGTATTCTCCCCTTTTTGTATATATTAAAAAGCCTTCGCTATTACTGAGCAAAGGCTTCTTTTTTATTAAAAGAAATTTACATAAAACAGGTTCGGGGAAGTAACAAAAAAAGCTTGAGGGTATAGAATCCAGAGCTTTTTTGTTCACATTTAAATTGTATTAATTATCGGACCTTAGCTGCTCTCTGTTAGACAGTTTTCCCTTTCCTGCAAAAAAAGCAACAATAAGGGATATAAGTAATAATCCACAAGAAGTTAAAAATACAGCGTGTATCCCATCTACAAATAGAGTAACAATCTGATTATACAGTTCTTCAGGCAAAACTTCTTTATTCGTGATGATTTGTTGAATATTTTCACTTAAAACAGGTTTAAACTCCATATTTTGACTAATAAGCGTTTCGAGTCCATTTGAAACTCGGTTGTTTAAAACAGCTCCTAATATACTAATCCCTATCGTAGCTCCCAAAGAACGGAATAAATTTACTGAGGAAGTGGCCGTTCCTATTTGGCTTTTAGGGACTAATTCTTGAGTTAAGGTATTTAACGCTGGCATAAGTATTCCCATTCCAATCCCCAAGATTCCTGCATAGATGGCTACGCTCCATAAGGAAGAATGGGCTGTAATGGTCGAAAATAACACAAAACCTATTACCATAATGGAAAGACTTCCCGTTAAAAGTAGTCGGTAACTGAGTTTTGGTAAAACAAATCCAGCTAATATTCCAGATACCATTGCTCCAATCATCATAGGCATTAATAAGTAACCCGAAGTAGTTGCCGAAAGTCCTTGTACATTTTGCAAATAGAGTGGAAGAAACGATATAGCTCCGAACATGCCAAGTCCCATAAAGAAACTAATAATCGATAGAATAGAAACGATTTTATTTTTAAACAGAGATAGAGGTAAGATTGGTTCTTTTACCTTTGTTTCAATCCACATAAAAATTCCAATTAATACCGCACCACTACCTAATAATGCTAAAACAAGTGGGGAAGTCCAGGAGTAAGATGCTTTTCCACCATTTTCTCCTCCAGTTAAAATAGTGGTTAACAACACAGCTATAATTCCAAGTGATAAAGTCACTGCCCCCCACCAATCTATTGATGGGCGTTGTTTTTGACTAGATTCTTGATATCCTATCCATATAAAGGAAGCAGCAAGAGCCGCAATGGGAATATTCACAAAAAATATCCAATGCCAACTAAAGGTTTCCGTAAGTATTCCTCCAATGGCAGGACCAATAATACTTGAAATCATAAAAGTAGATCCTAATAATCCTTGTACTTTTGCTCTTTTTTCAACTGGAAGAATGTCCGCGACCATGGTAAAGGCTAATGGCATTAAGGCACCAGCCCCTATTCCTTGAATTCCTCTGGCAACAATGAGAAATACTATATCTTGTGCTAATCCGCATAATATCGAACCTACGACAAAAAATCCAAGACCAATCAAATAAATTTTCTTTCGGTCAAATAAATCGGATAGCTTACCGAAAATAGGAATTCCAATTGATTCTGTTAACATGTAGACAGCAATCACCCAACTATAAAAAGCTAGGCCACCTAAATCCCCGACAATGGTAGGTAAGGCAGTAGAAACAATGGTCTGATCTAATGAAGCAAATAACAGACCAAGCATCACCCCTGCAATTACTAATTTATTATTAGTTTGTTTAGCTGTCATAGTGAATCCGCCTTCTTATACTGAGTATACCTATCGATCAATAGATGAATATCTTCCCTTAGCTCTTCATTTTGGGAAAGAAAGTAAGTCAGAGAGGTAATCAGATAGCTTCTAGGGTTTTTACATTCTAATTCTTCTTGCAATAGCTCTATATTAGATAAATATATAGATTCCTCTTCTTTGGAAAGCTTTTGTTTACCAATTAACTTTTTGAGTTCTTTAATAGAAATAGCTATCATCTCTTCTTTAGAGTAGGTCTTAACAGTTTTCAGAGGCTCTGCCAATTCAAAATCTTTCATTATTTCTTTAGTAAGTAAGGGAGCTGAAGCATCCCCTTTTTCTATATATGAATCTAAACAATGAACAATCATTAATGCAGACTGGTCGAAATCAATAACTGATTTGTTGAAGGTTATTAAATCCACATATTCATTAATTAGTCCTACATAAATAAGAACGAGGTCCCAAATTTTTTCATCTTGATTGTAAACTTTAAGCAGATTATTTTTATGAATTTGATATGTTTCAATTTTGTACTTTTTTATTTCTGCATCCAGTTTATAGATTTCTTCCGGCGGTAACACTTCCAAGAATGTTTGAAAGATTTTTCGATTGGATAAGGAACTTTCCATTATTTCCTTTGTCTTTTGAACCAGCTTAACTTTGGGATCAAAATTACTTGCATCAATTAATGAACAACTCTCTAAGAGGGAATCTTGTAAATACAATAATACATTAAAATATAAGTCTTTCTTTGATGTGAACAACTTATAAAAAGAACCTTTAGATACTCGACAGTCCGTAGCAATATCCTGTACAGATGTTGCGTTGTATCCTTTTTTTTTAAATAATCGTATAGCTGATTCCATAATGTCTTTTCTTTCCGCCAATGTACAATCGCTCCTTTTATAAAAAAAAATGATATACATTGAATAATATAGTACTAGTTAGTTCTTTGTAAATAAATTAATTGTAAAAACCAATGTTTACAAGGGAACTCATTGGTTTTTACAATTAATTTATATAAGGAAACATCATAGAATTTAAAGAATCTTACTTTACATAATACGTATTATAGGTAGCAACCTTTTTCATGGATCTTTTTATACAAAAATAGCGCCCCATTATTGGGGCGCTATTCCTATGTAAAAAATATAGAGATTTCGATATTAATAGTAATCAATCTGCATTTAGATAATGAGATAAAGCAACTTTATTCAAATAAAAAAGGACATTTCTTATATGCCCTGCTTCCCTGTATCAGCCCCACCTACGCTAAATACTGTGACAGCCACTCATGCTATCCCGCCTATCCTTAGTATAAATGAAAGCGATTACAAAGTAAAGAGAATATTTAATGATATGTTTTTCAGGTGAATAGTCTATTCATTCCTAATTAACTTAAAATATGTTATCGATATCTATCTTTATTGTAGATTTAAAATAAAGTTTAATCAAAAATACCCCGCAGAACCTCATTTTTGAGCAAATAGAAAGAATCCGTTTTGAAAAGAGATTGATCAAAATGGATTCTTCTCTTGTGAATTAGTATACATTTTTCATAAAAAGGTTTGAGCATTTTATAGCTGCGACCTTCAACAATCGTGCCCATATTATGGTGTTAGTGCTCTTACAATGTAGTAATAATTGGTCCTTCCTTGGTAAGAATAATCGTATGTTCGTATTGAGCCACAAAGCTTTCATTGGTTAGGAAGGTCCATCCATCTTCAGATTGGAAAACTTCCTCTTCAAATGTAGAGATCATAGGCTCAAAGGCAATGACCATACCATCTTTTAAAATTTCGTCATCCTCGTGAGAGTAGTAATTAAAAATATGTTTTGGTTCTTCATGTATCGAACGCCCAACACCGTGTCCAGTCAGATTTTTTATGACGGTTAAGCCATGCTGTTTGGCTACATTGTGTGCAGCTTTTCCGAGCGCGCTTTTTTTCGAACCTGGTTTTGCCTTCCTAAGTCCAGCGTCGAATGCTTCTTTAGCAACGTCACATATTTTCTGTAAAATGATCTCTCCTTTCCCTACTACAAAGGAAATTCCGGTATCTGCGAAATACCCGTTTTTTGAACCTGAAACATCAATATTTACAATGTCCCCTTCTTGAATGATCCGTTTATTCTTCGGAATCCCGTGCGCTACTTCTTCATTTATGCTAATGCACGTATATCCAGGAAAATTGTATTCTCCTTTTGGGGCAGATTGAGCCCCTGCCTTTTCAAACATCACTCTCGCAATTTCATCCAGTTCTTTTGTGGTAATTCCAGGTTTCGTACAATGAACTAATTCTTCTCGAATCGCTCCACAAATTTCACCAATTACTTTTAATCCATTAAGATCCTCTTTAGTCTTTGCAACCATTGTATCTCCTCACTTTTTAAAGTATTTTATGATTAGTATTCCATTTAGTTTCTAGCATAAACGGAACGGTTTCTCTTCAATTTAAACTATGTGTTCCATTGTATCTACATTCTATTCCGGCTAAACATGAACTTACTGCAATCAAAAGACATCTCCCTAGCTAAATACCTTTTTATACCAGTTTAACATAATCATTCTTAAAAAAGTCATGTATATCATATTCACTTTTTGTTACCATAATGTTAATTATCGGTATCCAATTTTCATGGAATTGATTTTAAGATACTTATCCATAGGTACTAAAAAACAAACAAGAAGTTTTCAATTTCTTATTTATTAAAGTATTCTTTTTTCCCTGCCTTTTAACGCTGTAATCATGAGCGCTTTTCTCCATTAAAAACCGATGTTCAGTCAAATTTAAGAGGATCCCCATTGAATGGTTCATCAGCAACTTTAATTGATTCTGTTGGGCACCCTTCAAAAGCATCCATAAGATCGTCTTCTAGTCCACCTTCTATTGCGATTGTACCTTGATTATCATCTATAACAACAAATGCAATTCCTTCTTCATCATAATCATAAATATCTGGAGCCGCCGCCCCACAAGCACCACATGCAATACAAGTTTCTTTATCTACTATCGTATATTTAGACATCTTCAAACTTCCTCTCTTACTATTTTTATTAACTCTTAAATTTTACTTATAAGCTTTCATCGGTAAATAAGTCAGGGACTGTCCTGTAGCAGAAGCCGTTAAGTTTTTTTCTAATTCAAACCCTTCCACTGATTCGATACGAGAAAACTTTTGTAAGAATGTCTCTAGTGCTATTTTCATTTCTAATCGTGCTAGAGGTGCACCTAAACAGAAATGTGGACCACTTCCGAATGTCAAATGCTTTTTATTATTGGAACGATGAATGTCTAGAGAGAACGGATCGCTATACATACTTTCATCCATATTGGATGCACTCATCCACGCAATGACTACATCTCCTTTTTTTAAGTCAACTCCTAATAAATTATTATCTTGTTTGACCGTACGATCTCTTCTTGAAATATGGAAACGATATCGAAGCATTTCTTCAACGGCTTTCGGGACTAATTCCATATTATTTCTTAGTTCTCCATATAGTGATTTGTCATCATAAAGCAATGAGTAGAACGTATTCGCTATCGCATGGCTGGTTGTTTCAATCCCTGCCCCTAAAAGAAGCATGGTGGCCTGAACAATCTCCTCATCCGTAAATGTTTCTCCATCTACTTCAGCTTGAATCAGATCAGAGATAATATCATCGCAAAGGTTCGAACGTTTTTGAACGACAATAGGATAAAGATATTCAAAATATTCTTTAGCTGCCTTTTGTTTTTGTTGTTCAATGTCTTCTAACCTTTCTTTGTCGTATGGCTGGAACAAAATATCAACCCATTCTTTAAACTGACCTTGCCCTTGTGCAGGTACGCCAAATAAATCGGCTATTACTAGACTAGGGAAAGACGACGCCAAAGCTTCCACAATATTAATTGTAGAATTTTCTTGTATATTTTCTACAAGCTCCGTTGCAATCTGTTGAATACGAGGCTCCCACTCTTTTAAACTGCGGGGAGTGAAAGCTGATGCCAATAAAGAACGCACTTTTCGATGATCAGGAGGATCAAGGAACGTAATCATTGTTATAGGTGATGTATTTTTTTGCTTTTTATTGTCACCGACAAAAATACCACTTCTAGGTCCGTGACTCGAAAAAATTCCATAATTTGTTAACACCTGTTTAACATCTTCATACTTAAACACATTCCATGTATTCGTTTTTGCGTGAAAATAAACAGGGTGATTGTGAAGCATTTTCTTGTACCATTCTATAGGGAAAAATTCTTCTGCACGTGTTTGAAAATTAGGGATTTCTGTAATGGCAATAACTTCTTTATTCATTGATATTCCTCCTTGAAAATTATATAAATTACTTTATAAATAATCATATTTTCAGTACATCAACTTTCCACCGTTCATAAGGATAGAAGCGATTTATTGCAAACATGTTGACTAACACATGGTATGGTATAGGTTGCTTCTTTTCTATCCAGAAATTCAAATGACTTTTAATGAGTTCTTAATTTCTTTGTTGTTACCGCCTCTGCAGAATTGTTATCTTCTAATTCAGAAGTCTGTTTAACTTTCTTTATAAAGAAGGAAAGTAGTAATCCGATGATACCAATTCCAATGATGACAAGATAAGCATCATTAACTCCCTGTATGGAGGCTTCTGTAACAAGCTCTCCTTGAGTCAAACCTTTAGAAGCTGCGGTAGGCATCATATCCTGCAGGTGCGATTTCGTACGGTCTGACATTACTGTCACGAGAAGCGAAGTACCGACAGCACCCGCAACTTGGCGAATGGTATTGCTTATTGCTGTTCCATGTGCATTTAACCGTTGTGGCAGTTGATTTAGACCAGCAGTTTGTATCGGCATCATCATTAAGGCCATTCCAATACGACGCCCTGTTGACATGAGGATCAAATAGGTATAACTAGTTGAATCCGTTAAGTTGATAAAACCAAGAGTTGTTACAATGGTCACAATCATGCCGATAATAGCTAACCATTTCGCACCAAATCGATCGAATAGCTTTCCTGTCACTGGCATAAGGAAGCCCATTACCAGCGCACCTGGAAGAAGTAGAAGACCAGACTCAATAGGTGTGTAACCACGCATATTCTGGAGATATAACGGAAGTAACATCATATCGGCATACATCACCATCGTAACTGCGATATTAATGCTGGTTGTTAAAGAAAACATATTGTATTTAAATACCCGCAAGTCAAGCAGTGGATCTTGAGATCTTAATTCCTTCCATGAAAAGAGTGCAAGAGCCAAGATACCTACAGCAATCGTACTTAATACCTCTATATCTGACCATCCAAGACTTCCGGCTTGGCTGAAGCCATAAAGTAATGCACCGAAACCAATGGTAGAAAGAGCGACACTTAGGATATTAAATTTTGTCTTGATGCGGTCGGATACATTTCGGAGGTAAATGAACCCTAGCACAATGACAAGAACAGCAAATGGAATCATTCCGTAAAACATTGTTTCCCATTTATAGTTTTCAAGAATGTATCCCGCAATTGTCGGCCCTATTGCGGGAGCAAAAATGATGGCAAGCCCGACCATTCCCATCGCTGATCCTCTCTTTTCACGAGGGAATATGGTTAAAATAACCTGTGTAAGTAATGGCATAATGATGCCTGCACCTGCTGCTTGAATCATACGTCCAGTTAATAAGATAGGAAACCCTGTTGCTACAGCTGAAACAATGGTTCCAGCTAGAAAGATAAACATGGAAGCTTGAAAAAGTTCACGTGTAGTAAACCGTTGCATTAAATAGGCAGTAATAGGAATCAAGACACCATTTACCAGCATGTAACCTGTCGTTAACCACTGGGCTGTTGTAGCCGAGATTTTAAATTCAACCATAAGTTCAGGAGTAGCAACGCTCATGAGGGTTTGGTTTAAGGTGGCAAGAAAAGCACCTAAAATCATAATGAACATAATAGGTCCTTTTTTTATCGAATTAGGGACTGTTTTAGTTTGAGTATTCAATTCTCTCTTATCCTTTCTCATTTTGCTGTAGACTTTTTTTACAAAGTGTTTAATAATTTACACTATATAAATTACATTATGAAAAGTCATGATGACAACAGACAATTTCCTAAGAACTGTATATTAGTTATCACTTCTTTTGATTTCTGTTGATAAAACCGAGAATAATAAACAAAATTTAGATAATTGTAAATTTCCAATTTACAGGAAAGGTGATTAGATATGACAGACCATCTCAAATCCCGTGTAGACCCTCGAGTCATTCGTACACGTCAGTTAATAAAAGATGCTTTAATAGACCTTCTACAGGAGATGGAAATTAGTAAAATAACCGTTAATAAACTTGCAGAACGTGCGACCATTAATCGTGTTACGTTCTATCTCCATTATTGTGATATTCCAGACTTGTTGGAGAAGATGGCGCAGGAAATGGTCAGAGATATTGAAAGGATAATGACGAGTACAGAAAATCCCTCAGATTCCTCTGAGGGTATAGAAGGGTTAAAACTTTTAGACCTACTTGAGTACATTGCTGACAATGCGAAGTTCTATAAAGTCGTTCTTAGTTCTAGACGAACACCAATTTTCACAGAACGTTTGTTAATTACACTTTCGAACAAAATAACAGAGAGAACAGAAAATGACTCTTTTCTCGCTACTACGGATATTCCAAAAGATATTGCGATCTGGCACGGTTCCTCAGCTTTAATCGGAACTATTGTAGCTTGGTTACGCGAGGATATGCCTTATACTCCACGATTTCTTGCTAAGCAGTTATCTATACTTTTTAAATTGGGTCATAAATAACAGAAGTTTGATGAAAAGGCAATCAAGGAAGGAGAGAATGGAAGCTTAAAGAATCAGTTCTATTTATTAAACGTTGATTGAGACATTCCTCTTTTAATTTTGCAACTGCAATGTCAGTAGCTACTACTTTCGCTCCCTCTTTTGCAAATAATTTTGTCGCAGCTAAGCCCATGTCACTTGCTACATCTGTAATAATTACAAATTTGGTATCTAAACGTCCCATGATAACCCCCCCGATTTATTTCCGAAAAACTCCTTGTAAAAGAGTTTAGAATAATAGAGGCAAATCAAGCAATAAGAGCTTGATTGCCCTCTGTTATTTCATTAAATCCATTGACTTCACTCAGCGTCAATCCAACAACATTTCTTGTGTTTAAAAGGAGACCGGAAGTGAGGATAGGCCTTGAGCGGCCAGCTTAAATTGCCAGCTGACATTCTCCCTTGGGATACTGAGTTGCAGATTTGGCATGCGCTTTAGCAGAGTGGTAAACGCAATATCTCCTTCCACACGGGCGAGAGGTGCACCTAGACACATATGAACACCCTGTCCAAAAGCGAGATGACGTTTGATTTTGCGCGTAATATCCAGCTCTTCAGAGTTTGTAAAATGTTTCTCATCCCGATTTGCTGACTTTAATAATGGAAAAATCATATCCCCTTTCTTAATCTGTTGTCCACCAAGCTCAAGATCCTTTTTCGCATAACGCGGTCCAGCAGTTGTTGAAGGGCCATTAAAACGCAATAATTCTTCAACTGCAGACGGGATTAAACTATGGTCGGCTTTAAGAATTTCCAATTGTTCCGGATGATCCAACAACATTAAAGTGCCAATAGAAATCAAAGTTGAAGTGGTTTCGTGCCCGGCAAAAATTAATAACTGAATCATCGAAATTAGCTCTGTTTCATCAAGTCGATCTCCTTGCTCTTCAATTGAAATTAATTGGCTGATTAAATCATCAGAAGGCTGCTTACGTTTGTGTGTTACAAGCTGCTTAATGTAGTCACCGAATTCTTTCAGGCTTTCAACAGTCTGTGGATCAGCAGTTCCCACACCAAGACCGTTAGCGATCCCCTCTGACCACTCATGTATCTTTGAATGATCCGATATAGGGACACCAATCATGTCAGATATAACATTGATTGGTAAGGGATTCGCATAATCTTTAACAAGATCCATCTCCCCTTTGTCCTGAACCTGATCGAGCAATTCATCTGCTAATTTTTGGACACGTGGGCGTAAGCTTTCCATATATCTTGGTGTGAAAGCTTTGGATACTAATATACGCAGCCGTTTATGATCAGGCTCATCAATGGCGTTCAACGAATTAGATAGAAATAGATCAGAACTGGATGAATCTGTGTTACCTGTCAAGGATTCCTTCACATTACTGTTCTTATCAATAGACTTGGGGTCAACGCAAAAATGCTCTTGATCTTTTAGTACCTTCATCGCCTCATCAAGATGTGTAACAGCCCAAGCTTGATTATCAGAGTCACCCATTGGAAACGGCAGTCTTACAACTGATCCCTTTTCTCTGGTTTGTGCGAATACTTGAAATGGATTGCTTCCGCCCTTTCCACTTAGTACCCCTAATAACGCTTGCCCTGGTGCCATTTGGTCTGATTGATTCATAAATAAATCATCCTTTCTCATTTTACTGTAGACTTTTTTTACATAGTGTTGAATAATTTACACTATATAAATTACATTATAAAAAGTCATGATGACAACAGACAATTTCCTAAGAACTGTATATTAGTTATCACTTATTTCGATTATTGTTGACAAAGTTGAAGATAATAAACAAAATTTAGGTAATTGTAAATTTTCAACTAATAGGAAAGGTGATTAGACATGACAAAACATCCAAAGTCCCGCGTAGACCCTCGAGTCATTCGTACACGTCAGTTAATAAAAGATGCTTTAATCGATGTTTTACAATAGGTGGAAATTAGCTCAATACTTTTATATGGCACATATTAAGGGTAGTAAAAAAGCGCAAACCTGTTTAATAAAAACGAGTTGGCGCTTTTTTCTATTATGAACGAGCATAATTCCTATATCCGTTAATTACCTTTCCATTCTATAGAAAGTAAACCTAAACCAAAAGTGCGCAAAGTGCACGTCCGTAAAAGTGGACTCTTACAAATTGTTGTTTTGAACTCCTAGTATTCTCTATTTTATAATCTATAAATTATAGGAAGTTTAAATAAAAAATTAGTGGAATAAACGTAATTTATAATTCAAATCGTTCTTTAATCATTTTGGTTACCACTTCAGCCTGCAAATTTTCATTATTAATTCTTATATAATTTTCCTTATCGATTTCTCCTTTTTCAGAGTTCAATCTAAATTTATCCATGGTCCTTAATAAATTTTGTTCAGATAAATGCAAAAATCGGGCCTATATTTGTTTGTACTCTCTGCAATAACTACTATATGCTTGTGGGAATAGTCCCTACATATTCCACAACTCCCCTTGTTGCTCATTTATTTCTCTTTCACACAAAAAGAAAGCCTTTTATTTGTTTTAGCACTTTCTTTCTAAAAGGAAAACACCCCCACATCTACCACAAGACTCCTTGTCGTACTTTTACCTAAACCTTATTAATAAAATCTATAGGTATAGTAATCTAAAAAATTGGTTAAACTAATAAAGTATTCTCCCCTTTTCGTATATATTAAAAGGAATTTAGAATTAAATTAGTTTACATAAAATATGTTACAGGTAGTAAAAAGCACAAACCTGTTGATTACCAATGAGTTTGTGCTTTTTCTTTTCCCTTGCAGATACATTTGCTGTCGTATGTGCATCAAATGCCATGTAATTTCTATGTCTTTATTAAACATTTTTTGCACCGGAATCCCTAACACAGGGTTTGTTAAAATTGTATATCAACCGATTGACGCATGAAACCGGTTGACATATAATAATTTTGAAAGTGTTTTCATTAATTGTTCTTTTCCATGTAAAATTCCTGCTCTTATAAACCATGATTTAAATTAGATACTATCAGGAGATGCCTAGTATGAAAGACCACATGCTTGAATTTTTTCCCTTTTCTTATTTTAAGATAAATAGTAAAGGTTCCATTTTAGTTAGTTCTAAACGAGCCCATGCCCTATTTAATATCCCGTTAGATCTATTAAACATTGTTCACATCGATGATCAGACAAAGGCTTTAGAATTTCTAACATCATTTGCTCATAACGAACCATTAACAACAAGTTTACGTTTGAAAATGGTCAATGGTACATTTATTTATTTTACATGTACAATTAACTGGGAACAAAGTATAGGACATTTAGTTTGTATAGAAAAAAAACCTCTTGTACATTAATTTATAAATCTAAACCTAAAAAATAAAGAACTGCAATTAGAATTTTCAGTTCATTAAACGAATACAATTAGAAACTTGTTTTGGTTTTTATAAATGTAAAAGTTTAGGGTAAAATACTCCATAAGGTTTATATTATTGGAGGTAACAAATTTGACTACGAATGACGATCGATTGACTTCCTCAGAAATTACAAATCTGTGGGTACAATATATTCGAGAAACTATGGCAATTTGTATAAGTAAATACGTGTTAGCAACCGTTAAAGATTCTGAAATTCGTTCTCTTTTTAAATTTTGTCTAGAATTATCTGAAAAGCATCTCAAAGTGTTAAAAAGGTTTTTAAATAAAGAGAACTTTCCTCTACCCATTGGTTTTACTGGTAAAGATGTAAACCTAGAAGCGCCTCCTTTATTTACGGATCTCTTTTGGTTGCAGTATATATATACCATGACGACTCATGGGCTATCAGGGTATAGTATGTCATTTGGTAGCTCCGTGCGGAAAGATATTAGGAACCATTACTATCAATGTAATATGGATACAATGGATGTTTATAATCAATCCATTGATATTCTACTGTCTAAGGGAATTTATGAAAGAGATCCTTATTTTTCTACACCACAAAATACTGAATTTATTACCGAATTAGGATATGCGATGGATATATTGGGGAAGAAAAGACCTTTAAATACAATGGAGGCTGGAAATATATATATTAATTTGAGAAAGAGTATTGCGGCAAAAGGCATTATTCTGGGTTTTCAGCAAGTAACTAAGGACAAAAAGATACGTAAATTTATGGATGATGGTTTAAGTTTACTTAATAAACATATAGGTGTTTTTTCTTCCATACTACAGGAAGAAAACCTTCATTCACCACAGTTATTAGATACCCAGGTTACAAATTCTAAAGTGGCTCCTTTCTCTGATAAATTAATGTTATTTCATGCAGGTTTTATGTTCAACCTAGGTATGGTGTATTATTCTAATGCTATGGCTGTAAGTATGAGGGTGGACGTAATAACACATTGTGAATCATCTATCCTAAGAGATTTAAAACTTACGACTAGTTGGGGAAACATTATGATTAAAAAAGGATGGATAGAAAAACCACCTCAAGCAAATGATCGAAAGAAATTACCTGATAAGTAGAGGTAATCTTATCTCCTTTATTTGTTTAGGGCATTTTTTATGGGGTTTATCAACCCCTTAGAGTAAGTAAAAAAGCGCGAACACGTTCAGTAACAACGAGTTGGCGCTTTTTTCTTTTCGTTTATATATACTTTTATGGACTGGTTGTAAGCATATCATCTATATCTAACACAACAAAAGAAGAGATTTAGATTCCCTTCACTTGTTGTATTAGGTACTTTAATTTAAATTGGTTTTGACTCTTGTTTTATTACTTTTATTTTCCCAGCATCTATTCTAAAAGTAAGTATCTCGATACTTTCTGGGGGATTATGTGCACCTGTATATGTACGATATTGTACTTTTACAATAAAATCAAACATTCCCTCATTAGCCTTTTTCTCTCCTGGTGTTCTTCCTTTGTTTACACGCTTAACTGAAATAACCTTCGCATTAAATAAATCATAAGGTTTATTAATAGCTTTAATTGCATAAGGGTTTAGTAAAGTGAGATAGGAGTCATAAAAATCTTTTTGTGTTATATTCTGAGCTTGAGCGCTGTCTAAGTTTACGCTATACAAAATAGATAAAATAAATACAATACTTAGAATGAATTTTTGTGTCTTCACTATATTTTCCTCCAGCAATTGTTATATATAGCTATTCTTCCTCATAAAAAACATTTTATCTGCGTTTCCTTCACTATCATCTGTAAAATAATCAATATTTGTAGGGTTATCGTCTATATACCAAAATACTTTTCCCTTATTACGCAATTTATCTTGCTGTTAGCTTATTAGATAAAGTATAGGGCTAGAATTTTGCATTTAATGGGTTATTCATAAGTTAAATGCAAAATACGGCCTTATATTTTTTTGTTTTCATGGCAACAACTACTATATGCTTTTGGGAGTATTCCCTACATTCCCCACAAATCCCCTTGTTGCTAATGTACTTCTCTTTCACATAAAGAGAAATTCCCTTATGCTATTTTTAAGCTTTATTCCCAAATGGAAAACGTCCCCACACCTACCACAATCACCCTGGTTGTACTTTTAATACGGGTAAGATATGTGTATATCAATCTACAAAATTGTCCATAATACTAGTGTATTCCCCGATGTGCAAAAACCCTTTGCTAGTGCTGAGCAAAGGGTTTTTTATTAAAAGCCAATTGGAAATAATTACAGGAACTTTGTTATTTCGGCTTTCCAAAGGTTCCTATTTACGATATACTTGCACCTCATTTATTACTAAATAAATACTTTTTTAGCTTAAAGTGGGGGATATTATGCATTTATTATTGCTTATCATTTTATCAACTATTGTTGGTTACCTTTTATTACTTCTTGGTCCTTTAATTGGAGGAATCATTGCCTTTGGAATTATAGTAGGCTGCTTACTTAGGGGACTATATTTATTGGGAGATATAAAGCAAAGAATTTCACAAACATCTCCAAAACCAAACAAAGTGGAAACGGCTTATAACAATTATTTAAAAGAAAAAAGAAAAACTACGTAAAAGATTAGTAAAAAAGCACAAATTCATTGGTTCCCAACGAATTTGTGCTTTTTCTTTTCACATAGGTATACTTTTACTAATCGGATTATTTGTACAATATTAATTTAAAATAAAGTTTGATCATTTTCTAACTATGTTGCTCAACAATAACGCACTTTAACTAAACATTTTAAATACTAAAGCAATTAGATAAAGTGGTACTCCAACAATCAACATCCCTGCAAAAATGTAAGATATACATTTAAAAATAAACTTAAAGAAATCATAGATTGACCCGGCTAAATCATCAATAAATCTTGCCATTGCTATCCCTCCATTACCTGTCCGTTACTTGATTAGGATACCTGTAATTAGTTATAACAACTTACAATATTTTCTATATTTTAACACAATTATAATTTATTTAGTTACCATAATGTTGATTATTGGCAGTATAAAAGGATCTCCCAATTTGAAAGGTCCTTTTATACTACTTATTAAACAAACCAATCTGTTAATTTAAATGCAATAACTTACCATGTCGTCATACTTTAAACGAGCCAGTCATCTCCTGACATGACCAGTCTTTTGCATGTTTCAACGTAATATCAATAAACATGGATAAAGCTGGGGAAATCCACTTATTTTTATGATATGCAATTTGGGAGAAAATCTGTCTAAAACCATCCCCGCAGGGAATAATCTTTAACTTCTCCTCCTTGATTTCATCATTTACAGTCATTAAAGGTAAACAGGCAATACCAAGCCCACTCATTACACAACGTTTCATCGCTTCAATACTCCAAAGCTCCATCGTGTTGTAAGGAACGATTCCCCGTTCCAAGAGGTATTCTTCAAACAATTTCCGATAGCTACATTCTTTCTCGTTAACAATCAAACAATCGCTTATTTTCTGATTTTCATACCCTTCGCCTGAAAGATTTAGCGAACAGTCAGGGCTTCCAACAAGGACAATAGGTTCATCCAATAATGAATGGACAATCAAATCAGAATCCTGCAATGGTGGCAACATGACAAATGCAATATCTGCATCACCATTAAGTATAGCTCTTTTGTTATCTCCGCAGTTGGCGTTACTTAAACTGATGCTTACATGAGGAAACTTCCTTCTATATTCCCTCAATATTGGCTCTAAACGATATACCGTTAAAGACTCAGGAGCAGCTATTTTTATCTCTCCCCGAACATCCTTCTCTTCCATTGCAATGTTTTCAATTTTCCCATAGGTTTCTAACATCTCGTGCGTATAGTGCAACAACTTCTTACCAATATCCGTCACTCTTATCGTTCTACCCATTCGATCAAACAAAGGTGCACCTAAATGTTCTTCAAGTGCTTGAATGTGTGATGTCACCGTTGATTGGGTGTAACCTAAATGTTCAGCTGCTTGTGTGAAGCTCCCCATTTCAATGACCTTTTTAAACGTTACAAAATGCCGTATCTCCATGATTTCACCCACTTTTATTTTTCTCTTCCTTCTATAGTATCAAAAAAACCAATGGATAATTTCACAAACTTCAATTTTACTAATAATTAGTTACACGTTAATGTTTAAGTAGGATAAGGAAAAAAGGAGGCTTTATATGAAGACAATATTGGATGCACTTCAAATTGAAATAGTTGAAGTATCAAATGAGAAGGTTAAGGCAACGATGCCTGTTCATGATGCAACCAGACAACCCTTTGGACAGCTTCATGGGGGAGCCTCTGTGGTCTTAGCTGAAACTGTGGCAAGTGTAGGCACATGGAATCTCTTAGATAGGGAGAAAGAATATGCAGTTGGATTAGAGATTAACGCGAATCATATACGCGGAAAGAGTGAAGGAACCGTGAAAGCAACAGGGGTACCCATCCATAAAGGGAAAACAACCATGGTGTGGGAAATTAAGATTACAGATGAGCAGAATGACAAGCTTATTTGTATTTCTAGATGTACAATGGCTGTCATTAAAATAAAGAAAGAAAAACCTTAACTTTGAATAGAGTCACCTTTATATACACACTAGGAGGAGTTCATAAATGATTACGGTTTACGACGATCGATATAAAGAAGAAGTCATTAATTTAATATTGTACATTCAAAATATTGAAGCTGGTGTTGGGATTAGTATAGAAGAACAACCAGATATTCTGGATATTCCATCAAATTATATAAATGATGGGGGAAACTTTTGGGTGGCATTAAACGATAACGGTGAGGTTATAGGCTCTATTGGTTTACAAAAGAAAACCGATGAGATAGCCATACTAAAAAAATTTTTTGTTTATAAAGACTATCGAGGAAAAGAACTTGGGACAGGAAAGAAGCTTTATGAAGCTTTGCTTGATTTTGCAAAGAATCAAGGGTTTTCTAAGGTGATTTTAGATACTCCATCTCAAGCGACTAGATCACACAGTTTCTATGAAAGGGTAGGATTTAAGAAGATTACAAAAGAGAATTTACCCATTAAGTATGACTATCCTGATCGCGATTCATTTATATTTTTATTAGAACTATAACTCAAGTATAGAAAGAAGTTATTTTTTATAAACAAGTTAAACGGAGGGTTAGTTTGAGGGATAGGATAATATTGTTTTGTTTACTAAGCACTGTATTACTTGGTGTGATGAATAGTTTTTTCTTTCATATAGCCGTCGTTCCCATTTCGAAAGACTTAAATATCTCTCTAGCTTCTAGCAGTTGGTTTATCTTAGGGTATACCGTTATGGTTACAATTGGCTCAATAGTATATAGTAAGCTCGCTGAAAGTATTCAGTTAAAAAAATTATATCTAATTGCTTTAGTTATCTTTGTTCTATTCTCGATTTTGGGATATTTTATGAATAATTTTTATTTGCTTATTTTATGTAGACTAGCTCAAGGGGTTGGAGGGGCAGCCTTTATATCATTAACAATGGTTGCAGTTATGGATGTACTTGATCGATCATTATTACCAATAGGTCTAGCTTTTATTAGCTTTGCTATGGCCTTGGGATCAGGTCTAGGTCCTTTACTAAGTGGTATTCTTCTTTCTCTAACTAATTGGCACATATTATACTTATTTATGAGTTGTGCAATTATTTTTATACCCATTTTATATCTTACTTTTCCAGAAATAAAATTAGAAAAAAAGACTCCATTTGATTGGCTGGGAATGTTCTATTTATTAATGTGTATTATCTTTTTATTATGTGCCTTGAACATTAATTTTCTGTTGATTGTTTTGTGTCTTATTTTTTTTCTATTATTTATTCGCCATATCAGCGCCATTTCTTATCCAATCATTAATAAAAAGATATTTAATAATTCATCTTTTGTTAGAATAACTAGTCTTAGCTTTTTATTATTTTTATTGCTGGGAGCAAATGTATTCCTTCTCTCTTATATATTTTCATCTATTTTAAATTTTAATTCGATACAGTCCGGAGGCATACTTTTTATCAGTTCTTTAATAGGAGGTATAGCAAGTATAGTAGTTGGGAAGAGGATGAGTAACAAAAATGCAAAAAACTTCTATAAGATAGGATTATATATTTTTTCTATAGGTTATTTCATTAGTATTTTTGATTCAAAGACTGCCATAGTATGCATTTCAATAAGTATTTGTTGCTTCATTGCTTTTTCTTTTGTACAAATTGCTTTAAATTATCTTTTAGATTCAGCACTTCAAGAATCTAGGAAAATATATATTGGTATTTTTAATTTGTGTAATTTTATTGGTATGAGTATTGGGGTAGCACTATTTAGTAAATTAATAATTATCTTTAATATAAATATCTGCTTTGTTTTTTTATTAGCTACTGTGATTATAAAAGGGTTTATGTCAACCAGTATTAGTACAGTAAAAAGCAAAACAAAAGAGTATTTTTAATGTTTATTGAAACTAAAGGGTTTTTTCAGACCGAACTGCCATTGGAATGTATTGTTATTTTTTAGAACAACAGTTTTAGCCACTGAAATATACAATTCATATGCTAACCACATTATCGAAAACCACATAAGAAGAGCTTCTTTTATATGGTTTTTGATAATGTGATTATGGAAATTAAATTTGTATATGGTATACGTAAATTAACGTCTCTTTTTTCATGTTTTTTTCTTCATACGGATCTTGGCTCACAATATACCAGTAGTGAGTTTGTTCGGCATGTCTACAAATACGAGGTGAAGCAGTAAACGTAAAAAAATAATAAATCTGCCCAAACGTACGTATTCACCATTAAAATACTTTGTTACGATTCTCTTGTTCAATAGATTGATTAAAGAATTGAGAGGAGAACGATATGTCTAGATTGTTATATAAAATAGGTGGATGGTCTGCCAGAAACAAGTTTAAAGTCCTTGGCGGTTGGATCCTTATAATGGTTGCCATTCTTGGAATTGCTTTTTCCTTGAAACCAACATTCAGTGAGGAAATGACCATTCCAGGCACCCCTTCTGAAAAAGCAGCTGACATCATTTCAAAAGAATTTCCATCTGCACCCGATGTCGGGTCGATACGGATGATTTTCGGTGCTGGGGAGAATGAGAAACTTGATTCAAAAGAGGCTCAAGAAGCTATCTCAGATGCCCTTGCTAAAATATCGCAGGATAAGTCAGTAAAATCTATTGCAAATCCTTATCAGGTAGGCACCATCAATAGTAAAGCTACTGTTGCCTATGCCGATATTACCTATAAAGTAAAAGCTGAAGATATAACAGAGAAATCCAAAGAACTAGTACAAGATAGCGCCAAGATGACAGAAGATCAAGGTATCCAAACAGAGTTAAAGGGGGATATTAGCCTTTCCAACTTTGAGGTTGGAGGTATATCTGAAATAATCGGAATCATTATGGCATTCATTGTATTGGCTGTAATGTTCACTTCGTTTCTAATTGCAGGATTACCAATTTTCACTGCTGTTATTGGGTTAGCTACAAGCTTGGGGATTACGCTCCTGGCAACTAATTTCTTCGATATCTCGTCAGTAAGTATGACGCTATCTATTATGATTGGTTTAGCAGTCGGTATAGACTATGCATTATTTATTTTCTCTAAGCACAGACAACAACTGTCAGAAGAGATGGATATTCACAAATCCATTGCTCTAGCAACGGGAACGGCTGGAGGAGCCGTTGTGTTTGCCGGTTTGACCGTTATGGTAGCGCTCTGCGGTTTAACTGTGGTCGGCGTACCCTTTCTCGCAGCTATGGGATTAACTGCAGCTATTAGCGTTTTAATGGCCATCCTTATCTCTATTACGTTAGTTCCAGCTGTCTTAGCTTGGATAGGTAATAGAATGAGACCTAATCATAAGGTTGCAGGTATTTTTCGATTCATTACGAAAGGAAAAGAAAAGAGTCAGAAGCAATCAACCAACTGGTGGGGAAGATTCCTTAAACGTCAACCATTGTTGATTACAATTATTAGTATCTTGCTTCTATTAACTATCAGTGTACCTGCCCTTCACCTAAGGTTAGGTCTTCCAGATGATGGCATGAAAGGTGAAGATACACCCGAAAGGCAAGCCTATGATTTAATGGCAGAAGGGTTTGGTAAAGGAGTTAATGGTCCACTTGTTACATTGATTGATGTATCTAATGTAGATGGAAATAAAATGGATGAAATCAACAGCATGGCTAAAAAGCTAACAGAATTAGATAATGTAGCTAGCGCAACTCCCCCAGTACCAAGTAAAAATGGAGACTATGCCATTGTTAATATCACGCCTAAAACCGGACCTAACGACGAAGAAACTACAAATTTAGTACATGATATTCGAGATATTACTTCATCGGATAGCAAAGCTAGTCCAAACCTATACGTCACAGGTATCACGGCAATTAATATTGATATAGCAGAAACACTGAATGACGCTATACCGTTATTTGCTGCTTTAATTGTAGGATTTGCCTTCTTGTTACTACTGGTTGTATTCCGATCTCTGCTCGTTCCTCTGACTGCAGTGCTAGGTTTCCTATTAACTATGACAGCTACGTTAGGCTTTACGGTATTCATTTTACAAGATGGTTATTTAGGGGGGATATTTGGAATTCCAGCAGAAGGACCAATTTTAGCCTTCTTACCAATTCTTGTGATTGGTATTTTGTTTGGTCTTGCTATGGACTATCAAGTCTTCCTTGTTAGCCGTATGCGAGAGGAATACGTGAAAACAGGGAATGCGAGAGAATCTGTTCAAGCCGGTATCAAGTTCAGTGGACCCGTTGTTACTGCTGCTGGATTAATCATGATTTTTGTATTTGCGGGCTTTATATTCCCTGAAGACCTACAAATTAAATCAATGGGATTAGCTCTCGCATTTGGTATTCTCTTTGATGCCTTTATTGTTAGATTAACCATCATTCCAGGGCTTATGATACTGATGGGGAAAGCATCTTGGTACTTACCAAAATGGTTAGATAAAATCATCCCAAATGTTGATATTGAGGGCCATAGTTTAAACAAAGTACTAGAAAGAGAAAAAATTAGAGAAAGAAAAAAGCATAGCTTAGGATATGATAAGTAGCAAAAAGACCTCTACATAGTAGAGGTCTTTTTGTTACTTGTTTTATTTTTTACTTTATCGGTTCATTTTTATATTATAAATGAATGATACCTGATTGAATGGCTACAGCTACAGCTTCAGCTCTGGAATTAACCCCTAATTTATTATAAATACTGGTTAATTTAGATTTTACGGTCCTCTCTGCAATCCCTATGTCATAAGAGATTTCCTTACTTGTAGAACCACGTGCCACGGCTTGTAAGATAGCCCTTTCTTTTGGTGTTAACACTACTTTAGCTTTACTTTGCTCTTTTAAAAGTTTAGTTTTGTAATTTTGAATTCGTTCTGTGATTTCAGGTTGTAGCAAAGTTTCTCCTCTAATGGCTGAATCGAGAGATTCGAACAAGTTTTCCATGCTTGTATCTTTTAATAAATAGCCCTTAGCTCCTGCTTCGATTCCTTCCATCATCAGTTGATCTTCATTATAAGTAGTAAGGATAATGATAGGGATTTCAGGGTTTGTTCTTCTTATTTCCTTGATTGCTTCTAGCCCACTCATTACCGGCATATACAGATCCATCAAAATGACATCTGGCTTTAGCTTTTCTACTAGATCAAGGGCCATTCTCCCGTCTTTGGCTTCCCCTAGAATTACAAATTTATCACTTGTCTCAATCAGTAATTTAAGACCCTCTCTAACTACAAGATGATCGTCTACAATCAATATTCTATGTTGCATTTATTCAGCCCCTTGCAGTGGGATGTTAATTTGTATATTTGTTCCCTTATCCTTCTCACTATCAATGTTTACTTTTCCTCCTATAATACGTACTCTCTCTTGAATACCTAACAAACCATAGTGATTCCCCTTGGTTATGTTCCTATCAGTATTAAAACCAACCCCGTCATCTTTCACTGAAAGGGAAAGAACCTCTTCCTTTTCTTCAATACTAATCCAAACATTTGTTGCTTTTGCATGACGTGCTATATTTGATAAACATTCAGTTATAATGCGTAAACAGTGTTCTGATGTAGTACTGGAAAGCTGTTGCATAACCCTAAATTTAAAATGGCATTCTAGTCCGGTTGCGATAGTAAAGTGCTGTACTTCATCTATAATAGATTGTTGGAAATCATATTCTTCCTTAGCATGAAGGCGTAAATTATCAATCGCTAATCGTGCACCAGCTAATAATTCACTAACTCTCCCCATAGACTGCGTTACAATTTCTTTTGCTCTTTTGTCATTCCCCTTATTAAGATGAACATTTGTTGCTTCTAATTGCATTTTTAGTCCAGCCAATCCTTGTGCCAATGTATCATGTAAATCCCTTGCCATCCTTTGGCGCTCGTTATGTAGCGTAAGCCGTTCAACTTGTTGGTGGGCCAATTCAATTTCTTCTAAAATATACTGTGTTCGTATTCTAGCGTTAACTTGATTAAAGAATATAACCGCATAAGATACAGTAATCACCATAATGGGGATGGTTATCATCAAAAATCTGTCAATGGATTCAAGAGGTACGATAACTAATGTATTTATAGTAAACAAAACCAGAATGATCAAAAATAAATAGTTTTTTTTGCGTCCTGTGGTTCCTATCACTTGTCCAATCAATAAGGGGTAAAGAGTAATGATTACTACAGGCGTACTCAGCATAAAAAAGGCACTGATATATACAGTGAATGATTGCATGACGAAGTATAACCAATATCGTCTTGGTAAAAATAAGTTAGAATAACAGTAAATAGTCGCAAAAAGTATGAGAAGTATCGCGAAAATCACACGTCGCTCTATCGGAACTGCAGTTTGAACTTGTAATATTAAGGAGACGATGTAAGTTATAAATACCCATATTAGTCCAGGTACTCTTGCAGCAATCATATTGTTATATTCTTTCTCATCCGGTGTCCTACCATAAGACGTCCTATTCATAACTATTCACTTCCTTTAGTAATAAACATAATATAAATTCTCCCTTTATATATGCCCTTAAGGGCAATCAAAATTACTTTAGTGTATTGTATCCATATTTGAGAGAAGAGGATTAATACACTGGCCTTCCTAATTATATAAATAAGAGCCTATATTGCAGAGACTTTTAATCATACGTTTTTCATTTTTTTGCTAGGCAATCGGACCTTATATTCTGTTTATATAAATACCAATTTTAATTGGGAGCTTTAGAAACATGACAATATAGCCTAATAATCATAATATTATTTTAGATAAGTATGTATAAAAGAAAAAGAAATTCCGACTGTTTAATGTGCAAAATCAGTTTACATAACACGTATTATCGGACACTCCTAAAAGAGGTCTTTTTATCACTATTAAGAATAACTAAAAAAAAATAGACGACCAAAAGGTCGTCTGTTCCTCAAAAATGACATGTTTATTAAAACTACAAGGTCAACCCTAATTGTATTCCTTTATATAAACCTGGAGTTGACAGGAAGACGCATTTAAATCAAAAATATCGGTAAATAGATATAATTCTAAACAATGAATTACATGTAGTTTGTTTTCAAGTATAAAGTTCTTTAATTGAAGCATTTTCTCATTTCGATTTTTATTTGTGTAGGATAAAGTTAAGTAATTTCCTGTGGGAAGGATAGAGAATAAATCTTTATTTTTAAGATAATCTTCTTTATTTATTAATTCAAAAATAAACGTTGGTATTGGATGACCTGTTTCATCAATATAATACAGAGTTCCACTTTCATAATTGCTCTTTATTTTATAGTTCTCCATTAAACAATCTAAAGTCGAATAATCTAATAAATCTGATGACTCTGTTCCTTCAGTAGAAGGTGTAGTTATCAAGTAACGCTCTTGAAAATGTGTTACTTTAAAATCGTCATCATTCATTATATGGACTGAATCATCGATTCTTTTCCTGAGAATATCGATTTTATTTTTAGCCGAGTTTAATTGATTTATTTGTGCAACAATATCCTTTTTCTTTTGCTCTAAGAAAAATAGCAATTCTTCAGTATTTGCAGAAGAAAAAATTTTTCGCATTTCTTCAATACTTACATTCAATTGACGTCCAGTCTTAATAATATCAATATGGATAAATTGTTCAGCAGAATAATATCTATAGCCAGTACTTTCATTAATGTATGCAGGCATAAGAATTTTTTCTTTATGGTAGTATCTTAAAGCTTTAATGGATAAATTCTTAAGTTTGGAAGTTTCACCTATGGAATATAGTTTAGATCTTTTTTTCATATTACCCCTCGCATAAAATCCTTATTAGTCATAGCTATTATGATATTGACAGGTTTTAAATAAGAATTCCTCTAATTAAAAGATATAGGTAGGTGTTTCTTGAATTTTATATTGTGACAATCTGACACAACCCAGTTGATAAATACCTTCAACTGGGTTGATCCTAATATATCTCCTTAAAAGAGCTTGACAGGTAACTGTTTCAAACCACGAATTATAAGACTTTGTCGCCATTCTAATTCAGACAGGTCAGCTGCAAGAGTAAGGTTCGGGTATTCCTCGAGTAAAATCTGAATGGCAATTTCCCCTTCAAGTCGAGCCAGTGGAGCACCTAGGCAATAGTGAAGACCTTTACCAAACGCAAGATGCGGACTTTTCTCTCTTGTAATATCGAGAGTACCAGGATTCGCAAACACCGCCGGATCATGATCAGCTGATGCAAGTGAAACAATAACGTGGTCCCCCTTCTCAATCTGCTGGCCCATAAACATAAAGGATTCTTTCGCCCAACGGTCTGTACTGAACTCAACCGGTCCGTTAAAACGTAGCAATTCTTCAATAGCCTGAGCCACAAGGGAAGGGTCTGCTTTTAGCAACGCAAATTGCTCTGGATGTGTAAGCAGAGCCAGTAAACCGTTAGCAATGAGATTTACAGTCGTTTCATGTCCCGCCACAATAAGAAGCATAACGACTCCATACAATTCACTTACGGTTAACCGTTCTCCTTCTTCCTCGACTTGAATTAAATAAGACATTAGATCTTCTCCAGGAGAAACACGCTTTTGTTCGGTCAATTTATCCAAATAATCCATAAATTCCATATTAATTTCGTCATACTGAGAATCATCATTTATATCCACTAGTGCATTGGACCAGCGTTGGAAATCAAGCTGATCTTCAGATGGGATGCCAAGTAATTCACAGATGACTCTAATTGGAATCGGAAACGCATAAGCTTTAATAAAATCAACTGTTCCTTTGTTATCCATGAGCTTAGCTTGTTCTCTTGCAATTTCCTCAATGCGCCCCCTTAACTTCTCAATCCTTTTTGGTGTAAATCCACTTTGTACTAGGCTGCGTAAGCGATGATGATCTGGCGGGTCAACAAAAAGCATGCTTTGAGCCATTGGAGGTAAATTTTCATCTGTCATCTCGTCAGGAAAGACGGTCCGCATATCTTTTATAAACCTCTTATCTTTTAATACGGCTTCTGCTGCCTTATACGTAAAAGCCATCCATGTATTGTGTCCCTCGTTAAACATCTTCACTTTTGCAAAAGATTGGTGTGGGCGAATTTTTTCGTAATAATCATAAGGATTTTGGTGGAACTGTTGCGAAAATAAATCAAGCGATTTAATATCCATAAGGATTGCCCTCCTTTTCTAAACTCCGTCCTTTTATCATATCTGCATGTTTAAGTATCCTTTTCCTTAAGTCATAACAGCCTATAACTAGTGACAGTTATATTCTCCGTTAAGAATATTTTAAACTTCTCTATACCACAGGACTTGTTAATAACTACTGTCTGATAGTACCTTATGAAGGTATGCCGATAAGGTTTTATTGATGAAATGCTTATCTGTTATGAATTAACCAGAATTAACCAGAATATTAATGAGTTTCTGTATTTCTGGATAAACACTTTTTCGAACTTCACGATATAATACAATCCATATCCAAACACCCCTTCTATTAATTTATAACTTAAGTTTAATGTCTACCCTAAGAGGAGAGTCAATCTTTTTTGTGGAAGGATCTGTTAGATTAAATTTTTGGTTTGCTATACAAAATAGGGTTGTCTCTATTCTAGTTTATATAAAACATGTTCGAGGAAGTAAAATAAGCACAAATCTACTTATTTACAATTAATTGGAAATTAACACATCATGAGTGAGCACAATCAAGTTATCTATTAATTACCTTTTAATTCCATAAAAAATAAAGATAAGCAAATGGTTCGCAAAGTGAACGTCCATAAAAGTGTACTTTTACGGATATTTCTTTTCGATTAGAAATCTAGCCTTTTTTATGTTCATTTAAGTTAAAAAATAAATTACGAACGTCCCCCTAAATACATATACTTTAGCGAACGTTTTTGATAGAATAATAGGGAAAGAAGCACAAAAGGAGTATAAAAATGGAAAATAGAAAATTTGGATACATACGCGTAAGTAGTCGAGATCAAAATGAAGGTCGTCAACTTCAATCCATGGAGGAAGCTGGAATTTCTCCTCGTGATATTTTTCTTGATAAGCAAAGTGGAAAAAATTTCAATCGAGAACAATACCAATTAATGAAACGAATGATTCGTAAAGGAGATATTCTTTATATTCATTCTCTAGATCGCTTTGGCCGTAATAAGGAAGAAATTTTACAAGAATGGAATGCCATTACAAAAGAGATTGAGGCCGACATTGTGGTCTTGGATATGCCTCTGTTGGATACCACTCAGTATAAGGATAGTTTGGGAACCTTTATTGCAGATTTAGTTCTTCAGATTCTTTCATGGATGGCACAGGAGGAACGAGATCGCATTCGAAAACGTCAGCGCGAAGGCATTGATGCTGCATTAAAGGGTGGTATATCTTTTGGACGACCTAAAGCTCAGGTTAGCCAAGAATTTATTGAGGCTTATAACCGATGGAGAAATAAGGAGATTACAGCTGTCCAAGCCATGAAAGAAGCTAATGTTAAAAAGACAACTTTTTATAAATTGGTGAAAAAACATGAAGGTACGTTTAACAAGGAACTTATATAATAGGAAGAAACTCGTCAAAAAAACCTTTATTCTTAATGGACACATGGATTATTAAATTAACTTACGTACTTTTTGCAATTTTGCACAATCACTAAAAACATAAAAAAGGATAAATTTTTTAAAAAAGGTTGTGTTCAGAAGAGTATACCTTTTGGGGTACTCTTTTATGTTTGATATTGGGTAAATATATAATCTCTTAATCCGAAAAATCTAAATATGTGTATAAATAAAAAACATATAGACAATATTAAAGAATTATAATATTTTTTTGATACAGAAGTGGAATGTAACAGTAAACCATTAGACCAAATCTATTTAATTAATACTTCTTAAATTGGAATGACCAACAAAGTTTAAAGTTTTATAAGTATAAAAAAGCCCCTGCTTATTGTATGTACAGTTAAGCAAGGGCCTTCTAGTTATATTAATAAATACCAATTATCTTCATATTTAGTAAAGAGCGAGGACTTACTGAATCAGAAATAAAATAACCGACCATTTTCCCCATCGCTGTACTAAAGTCACCACTTGTTTTACCACCATCAATAGTTAATAATTCTTCTGTTGAAAGCTCTTCAAATTCCGTTAAAAAATCCTTAGTTTCCATCTTCAAACTCCTCCTATTAAATTATATAAGGTTTAGCTATCATTTATTGCAACACTAAATTGGTACAAGTTATCTTATCCTTATTCAATATAGGCTATATGTAATAAAACTTAGATTACCAACCCCAGCCCTCTTTTGCTCCTTCAACGAAGCCACCAGAGAATTTCCAAAGTTCATTTAAAGCAGCTGCAGCTCCACCGATTGCAAGCCAGTTACCCCCATCAACCTCTAGCATTTCTTCATTAGTTAATTCAGTAAGATTAGCTTCCATGTTCAACTTATTATTTTCCATAATAATACTCACCTTCCATTTTTTTATTTATTTACCATTATAATCCTAACATATTTATAACATTATTTCTACAATTTAGGTAAAAAAAACTAGTTAATTTAATGTTTTTTAATAAGTTTGTACCTTTTGAATGGGGGGATTCCCAAATGATTTTAAATAATAGATACGGCGTCGATTAAATTAACAAATTATTGATTTTTACTAGTTCTATATTTTATAAATAATATGCTCATAAATATTGTTAATACAATAGCATCAAAACTTATTCTTTTTGCCACAATGAGTGTGTAAGAGAGAGAAATAACTCCATACAAGATACCAAAACCTGTTATTTTAACTAATGTCTTTCTAGATTTTTCGCTCATATATACAATACTCCTTTAATCTAATAGTCTTTATCCATTGTTGCATTGAACTGGGGGAATTGCAAAAGCACCAATGTATAGAATGATTTATTATATAAAACTTAGCTTCTCTAGGAAAATTGATAAAGGCTTTTTATGATCCACTATTATTACTGCTTGGCCTAATGAACCTGAATATAACTTCTCAGGAGTATCGGAATTAATAGAGCCCTCTGCAATAAAATAAGTTTTGCCATCTTTCTTATTAGTTATAGGATCTTTGTATATTTGTATTATCCTTCCATAGTGAGATTTTTTCCGTGTATCAAAGGTATATTGAATTTTGTCATTAACAGAGACAGAATTGACATCATTTGCATTTATATATAGAAGGACTTTATTTTCAGTCTTAACAGGAGCTATAGAGAAAAGGGTCTGATTTAATTCTACTTTATCACCTTTGTTGATTTCTTTAGGCATTTCTACTATCCCGTTGTACGGAGCCTTAATTACTTTCTTTTTCTCAGATACACCTAATTTATCAAGTGATTTATCCAATTCTTGCAAGTTCACTTGTATCTCTTCAATTCTTGACTCAATATCCAACAATTTAGATGACTTAGCTTCCTCTAATCCATTTAAAAATTTATCCTCCTGACGTTCTATACTACTCTCTATTGATGACTTTTCACTATTAAGTATTTCATTCCTATTTTCTATCTGTTGCTCTTTCATATCTATTAGACTATTAGTGTTTTGAATTTCTTTCTCAGCCAAGGATTTATCAGGTTTATTCATTTTATCTAGATTTTTATTCAAGGAATCTAATTCATACTTAAGTGATTTAATATCACTTTCTAACCCTAAAATTATTTCATCTTTAGATTTATTTATGGTTTCTAATTTATTAGAATAAATTTCTTTATTCTCCTCATTCTCTATCTCCATTATAGTTATCTTATTTATATAATTCTTATACTCGACCTGAATGAGGCTTTCTGCTTCGGATATTAAATTAGAATCTTTATCTTGTATGGCTTCTTTTAAATTCTCTAAATCAATTAACTTATTTCTAAGTTTCTTTTGTTTTTCTTGAATATACTTATTCTCTTGTTCAAGTTCTGGGTTGTTTATACTGACTAATATCTCTCCTTTTTTAACTTCTTTACCTGATTGAATACTAACATCAGTTACAGTACCTGATATATCTGGCTTTACAGATACCGTCGATACCTTAGATTCAATACTAGCAGTAGAGTCAACAGTTATGTCTATTTCACTGCTATATGCCCAAATTAAAGATAAAATAATAATTAAAATTAATATCGAAAGAAATATTTTTATAAAGGAAGGTGGTTTTTTTTCCATCATCTCGATACTATCCGTTAACTCTCGTATATCCCTAACTTTTTGAAACATTTTGGTACCTCACTTATTCTATGAATAGATAGTTGTAGTCAATAATTCTTTTGGCAACTGATTCTCCCATAGAGAACGATAATTCCCATCTCTGTTTATTAAAGTATTATGGTTACCTTCCTCAACAACTTTTCCTTGTTTTATCACAAAAATGTTATCACAATGCATTATAGTACTGAGACGATGAGCAATCACAATAGTAGTTAAGTCTCTATTTCCAATTTGATTTAAGTTATTAACAATTTTCCTCTCACTTGTAGAATCTAGATGACTAGTAGCTTCATCTAATATAAGGATGTCCGCATCTTTTAATAATGCCCTAGCAATTGATAACCTTTGTCTCTGTCCACCTGACAAATTTGAAGCATTTTCCTCTAGTGGTGTATCATAACGAAGTGGAAAATTACTTATAAAATCGTGACAATCTGCTATTTTACATACCTCTATTATTTCTTCCAAATTAACATTCCTGTTAATACCAAAAGTTAGGTTGTCAAATATACTAGCGCTGAAGAAAAAGGATTCCTGTGCTACATACGAAATTTTATTTCTTAAGGTTGTTCTATTAATATCCTTAATATTGTAAGTATCATATACAATATCTCCTTCTTCTACGTCATAGTATCTCATGAGCAATTTAGCTATTGTTGTTTTGCCAGATCCACTCTCACCAACAAAACCTACACTGGTTCCTCCTTGTATTTGAAAATTCAAATCCATAAGAACATTTCTTCTAGTTCCATATTTAAAGGTAACATTATGAAAGCTAATGCTATCAGTTAATGAACCAAGGTGGATTTTTCTATCATCACTCTCATTTTTCTCTAATTCTAAATCAAGGATTTCACTTAATCTTTTAGAAGCAACAAATGCAGATTGTAATGTGGGTTGTAAGTTGATGAGATTCTTTATAGGGTTTAAAAAGTAAATTAATAAAGCATTGTAGGCTATTAGTTCACCAATTGTCATTTCCCCATCTAATATTTGTAGGGCCCCTATCCAGAGGATTATTACACCACCTAAAAGTTCTATAGTTGATTTTAAAGATTCTTGACTATTTGTGAGAAGAAAACGTTTAAAAAACTTTTGTAGGAGGGATACTAAACGTTTTTCAGTCTGGAATTCTACTTCCTTTTCACCATTATAGGATTTAATGGTAGATATTCCGTTTAAGGATTCAACAATGTAGGAGGTCAATTCTGCATTGCTCTCCATTTCCTGTCTATTAATCTTTTCATATGGCTTTTTAAACAACCACATAATAATTAGATAAATGGGGATTTGTAATGCTGTTATGAAAAATAATGTAGAGCTCTGATGATAAAGTAAAAAAGATCCTACTATAACCATTAATGAGTCTATCATGACAATTAGCGTGGTATTTGCTAGTGCTTCACGTATCTTTGTTGCATCTTGAAAACGTGAGATTATTTCTCCCACTTTTCGTGTTTCAAAAAAATTCATAGGTAGTGATAAAACATGTTTATAATAACCAAACATTAATTTTATATCTAATCTTCTACTTAGGTATAAAGTTAGGTGGGATCTAAATAACTCTAATGTAACTTTAAATATGTATAAAACTATTACTCCAATTGAAAGATAATGAAGTGTATCTCGTAAATTCCCTGTAACAATATCATCTACAATTACCTTATAGTATATTGCTCCTGAAATTCCAAATAAGGTTATTAAAATAGAAGACAAGAAGATAGGTATAATTAAGCTTTTCTGTTTTTTTAATAAATTAAAAAACCTACTTATTGTAGCATTATCTTCGGTTTTTGGTTCAAATGATTCACTTGGTATCATTAATACTAGAATCCCTGTCCAAATCTCTAGAAACTGATCAATTTTACAGTTGACAATTCCCTTACCAGGATCAGCAATAATAATATTACCTTTGTTTGTAATCTCATGAATTACTACATAATGCAAAAGTTTCCCACCTATTATTACATGAGCAATGGCTGGTAGAGGAATCTTAGAAAGTGATTCCTTGTCTCCTTTAACACCTTTAGCTGTAAAACCTAATTTTTCAGCAGCTTGAGTCATACCAAGAACATTGGTGCCTTCTCTATCTGTGCCAGCTTTTTCTCGAATTTTTGATATAGGTATATGTAACCCGTACTGCTTGGAGATAGTAGCCAAACATGCTGCACCACAATCTTTCATATCGTGCTGCTTTACACAATGATACTTTTTAAAGAAATTCATATATACTATTACAACCTTTCTCAATTTGAGATTGACATGATGTTATTATTTATCAAATAAAAAAGATTGTATAAATATGATTTATACAATCTTTTTTATTTGATAAATAATAAGACAATTAGCATATTGCTTATATATCTGTAGTATCTTCACAATGTAAAATACTAAATACAATTAAGATAAACATGTTATTATATCTCATTATAAGTAAAAAGTTGCAAATCAATTTCTGTATGAGGGTTATTATAGTTACTATTTATTCAATTGGTGAAAATATTACCATATAATTAATTGTCAGTCCACCCCATTTTTATAATTATATTGGTTTTTAACCAATATAATCCTAAATAGTAATAGAAATGGAAGTGTTATTTTTTGACAAACAATGGAATATAAGGTAAATTATTGTTTTTAGGTAGAAAGAGAGGTTAATATGAAAAACACTTCAAAAAGCCCTTATATTTGGACTGTATCAGGGTATATTTTGGCTCTGATTTTTTTAGGGGATTTGATTATGCGTCTGATATATCTAACGGGGTTTCAATTAAATTCGAATTACTATAACAACTATCAGGAGTTTGTTAATAAGGAAATTCAACTAGGGTACTATGTGAGTTTCCTAAACCAAATTCTATTTATTATTGCAGTATGGATTCTGCTTTTTAAAACAAAGTGGTTTGGAAAGAGGAAAATAGACTTTAGGATAAAGGACATTCTATATTCTATTTATGGCTTTTTAATTAAACTTTTAATCTCCATCATAATGGGGATTGCTCTTAACTTATTGGGTATGGAATTTACCTCTGTTGCTCCTAACCAGGAAAGATTAGAAGAATTTTTACAAGCTTATCTAATTTTAGGTGGTATTTTCTCCATTGTGCTTGCTCCAATTATTGAAGAATTCATTTTTAGAAAAGTAATAATTGGACATATTTTTAAAAATCACAAATACATAGGGTTAGTCGTAAGTTCCATCCTATTTGGTTCTTTACATCTTCTAGCAGGTTTCTCGGTGCCCGGACTCATCATATATGTGTCATTAGGTTTTATCCTAGGATGGATATACATAAAAACGGAGCGAATTGAAGCTTCTATTACAGCACATACGTTTAATAACTTTATATCTGTTGTTCTTTCCCAATCCTTTAAATGAATCTTGTTCAACGACTACTACATTGGTACAGAACTCAAAACTACATTTTCCATAATCCACTTTACCGATGAATGACTTACATTTTAAACAAGGAGGAGAAGACAAGAGAAGGAGAACTCATGATAACAACATAATCTCGTCAATAAATAGAAATATATTTAGTGATTAAAGTTGCCTATCTAGGAATGGACAGTAAGAAAATAAGATAAGAGCAAACCTTTACCCCAATAGGTTTGCTCTTTTTTGATTTCACGATATAAAGTAGCTCTAGATATCCCTGTAGCCTCTTGTATTTCACGTACACTCAATCGTTTTGAATAATACAAAGCAATCTCTTGTTGTGATTTCTTTTAATCTACTTTAGGCCGTCCACCTATTCATCCTCGTGCTGCTTTAAGCCCATCCATCGTACGTTCGCGAATAATATCACGCTCAAATTCAGCTAAAACTGATAGCATTCCAAACATGGCTTTTCCTGCAGGCGTTCCTGTATCAATTTTATCTTGGATACTGATGAATTCTATCCCATTTTCTCGTAACATATCCGCAATCTCAATAAGCCGTTTTGTAGAACGGGCTAACCGGTCTAATTTATAGACAACAAATTTATCCCCACACCTAAGCATTCTCAAAGCATTTATTAAATTCTCTCGTTCGTCTTTTGCTCCAGATACTTTTTCTTGAAAAATTTCGTTACATCCATATTCCGTTAGGACGTCAATTTGTATGTTTAATGATTGATCAACTGTACTTACTCGAGCATACCCAATTATCATCAAGTATTTCTCCTGTATGTAAGATAAACATTCTTACTATGCCAAAAATACCCCTTTATGATACATAGATTTTGAGCTAACTTTTGATACAGAAATAAAGAATGATTAAGGACCAAATAGGCATGTTATTGATACCTCTCAAAAACCATGGTTTGTGAGGCAATTAAACTATAATTGCTTTCTAAACCAAATGTTACATTTTTATTCATTTTTAATGTCGTCTATAGATATTAAAATCTTTATATATCAACAATTCACAAAATCTCCATAAATAAGTAAAAGGAAAAACCATGGACTCCTGGTGAGGCAACGAGTCCATGGCTTTCTAGTTTCCGACAAAATTAATTATGTTCACTAGATTTTTATAGGTATTTATAGATTTAATGGTTTATTTTAAGATTTAAATTTGTTATCTATCTTCCTAAACTCCTCACTATCAATATCTGGTGGTTCACTCTCATCTTTTCTCAATTTCCAACCAATAAATCCAGTAACTAATGCAAAGATAAGTGTACCTTGCCATGCTATTTCAATATCTACCATGAAATTATCTATTACTTCAATTAATAAAAAGGTAAGGGCTGTATTTAAAATAAATGGTAGCCACCCTTTACTTGTTTGAAGTATGCCAACAGATTTTAAAGCTTTAGGTATTGCATCTGCAATAAAAGTAAGGGGTATTTCAAGGAATAAATACAAAATAAAGAACAATACTAAATCCCACAATGAATTATATTGGAAACCCATTATTTTTAAAAAGATATATTCAAAAAAAGCAATAAAGAGTAATATTATTAGTACGATAGAAATAGAGATACCTACCGTTTTAAACTTATTAATAAGAACTACCTCCCCCAAATTATTTTCCTTCTATTTTATTTATTCATCATCATTAAGGAATTATATGCATTCACTTTTCCTTCTCCAAAATAATTGTCCCTACCAGGCTCACCGATATCGAAACTTCCCTCCTCTAGATATTTAAGTACTCTATTAACAGAAGGCTGATTACCTGTTCGCTCTATATACTCTGAGATAATAAGAGCTGCCGTAGCGCTGACTTGTGGTACTGAATAACTTGTTCCTTCAGTTAGTGTGTATCCCTGAGGAATCCCAAGTGATTGATCTAAAGATGTATTCATTTTATTAATTGGGAAAGTTGTTATGATCATTTCATTTGTATTATCGAATCCATTATCATCAAAAAGGGAGCCGCCGGGCGCAGAAAAATCAACTTCCTTACCAAAGTTTGAATAATAGGCTAAATTATTATTCTTTGTATTACTTGAAACGGTTACGACATTATGTAAACCACCAGGTAAGTGCTTAAATTTAAGCTCTTTTAATTCATCTAAATCAAATCCATCATTTCCGGCAGAGGCTATTACAACAGACCCTTTTCTTTTTGCATATTTTACAGCTTTTTTATATGCCTTAATCAGTAACTTATCTTCTTTTTCTGACTTAATAAAATAAGTACCGACGCTTAAGTTAATGACATCACTATCATTATTAGCTGCATCAATAATAGCATCAATCACCCATACTGATTCCCCTCCTGTATTTCCAACAACCTTGTAAGGAACAATCCTTGTCTGTGGAGCAACATTAGATATAATTCCAGCAATAGTTGTGCCATGGCCTAATTCATCAGTAATATCCATTTCATCTGTAACATAATTTTTTGCTGGTTTTAAATCAATATTCCCTTTTATTAGTGGATGTTCCATATCTACTCCACTATCTATCAAAGCAATTGTCGAATGTTCTCCTTTATCAATGGATAAACTCTTATAATCACTGGTCAGATCTTTCAAATACCAATTAAAAGGCATAAAGCTTTCGGAGTTTAGTAATGGATATTTGATATTAGTGTTAAACTCATTAGATTCTTTAGACTCGTTAAGTATTGATTTTTTTGCTTCGTTTGGAATGTTATTTGGTGAAATAGTATCTTCGTAAGGTGGAATTAAATTTGGTAATTCCCCTTCGGCCTCTATATATTTCATAATTTTATTTTCAATTTTACTTACATCTACGTTTTTGGAATTCTCTACATATATCAATCCAATATCTTCAATTGCTGTTGTATTTAGAGATGGAGATTGTTTTTTAATTATCTCTAAAACTTCTTTAGTCTGTTTAGGATTTTTTAATAAATATGTATAGTTTTCTTGAAAATTATTTTCTTCTATAGTGTTATTTAATTCAGCAGAACTATAAATTGGAAATGATACTAATACAAAGGAACTGCATAGCAAAATACAAAAATACTTTTTCATTAGTTGCATTTTCTTACCCCATTTTATATAAATTTTCCAAACATTTAATATTGTATCAAATGAATATGTAGAAAACTTTGGTAAATTGTAAACTTAATGTAAAAATTAGGATGGGATAATTAATAAAAAATTGAAAATAAATGGTTTTTATGAATTTTATGTAAATATTTCTATAAATATGTTAATTATTTATAATTTTCCCAATTAAGGATATTAGTATGATATATTATGAATTGTGAAAAAAATTCACGGATTATAAAAGATTAGAAACGAGGGATAATTATTTTATGAAAATCAAAAAAGCTGTAACAATCGCATTAAGTTCTTCACTTTTATTTGGTGCTTTATCTACCACTGCTGCTGCTGCGACACAATCTGAATCATCTCAACTAGAGCAAACACAAAATACATTAACAACATCAAATAATGAGTTGGATAAAGCTATAAAGGCAGAAAAGGTTTCTCAGAAGGAGTTACTTCGATATAGTCTTTATGTAAAAACTCAAGTAAAGGAAACAGGAGAAGTTTCTCCTGAGTGGAAACTTGCAGCAGTTAAAAAGGCTGTTAAATTCATGGTTGATCATGCAGATACTATTCCTATTAAATCCGTTCGTGATGCTGTGAAAAAATATGGTTCTAAAATTAATAATGCAATGGACACTCTTGAAACATATTCATGGTGGGGCATAGCAAACGCATTAACTAAAGCTGGTGTGCCAGACAAATATGCTGATATGATTGCTGACTTTATTGTCAAATATATTTTATAAAAATTGAGTAGTTACGAGCAAAGAAAACCATTATTATAATTTTCAAAGTCCCTTTCGTTAGTAGAGAGGGACTTTTTTAAAGGTTTATAACGACCATTTAGGTTAGGAAAATAATAAGATGAGTAGAGTTTGATGAATGAATTGAACTTTATATAAATTTCCTCATAAATAGGGGCAAGTAGACCCACTTTTTATATAAAATCAGTTCTACTTACCCTTATTTCTTTTTAGAGGACTTTATATATTTCAAATTCTGTAGATATATCTGTAGGGCAATTGTTATACCAAGGGAAATACGATTGATTTTTAGTTAAGCATGATGAAAACTAATAAGACTGGAAAGCGAATTTTCAGGATAACTTTGCGATCTTTGCATGTTTTAATGCTCCGTGTCATCATGATAGGAAAGAATCCAACCTATTCTTTGACAATTGAATAGTTGAAGGGGGAAAAGGCGTCCCAATGAGGAAGGTAAAATACCCAGATAACAAGAATGAGTATTATCGATAAAAAACCCTTATATCTTTGTATAAGGGCTTTCTCTATACTAACTTATTTTACCCTAACCAATCATTTGTGTAGGCGATGATTCCCAATATAGCTCCTATAAGGGCTCCCAACAAGACACTATAGTATTTCCTTTTACTTGTGTTTGATTTATTCTCATCATCTTCCACCTAGATCTCTCCTTTCTATTGCACTAGTAAGTACGGTTCGAAAGGATCATAGTTCCAATAATTACAAATCAAATGAAATTTAAATTTTGTATTCTATATGCATTTCCAGTTAACATAATGAATGTTCTAGGAAACAAAAAAAAGGTGTCCCTTGGTAAATTAGGACACCTTTTAATCATTTAATTCTTCTTCATGAAATAAATTAGTTCTTTTCTGCTAAGATTATTAAAAATAACGGTCTTCCCGCTTCATATACCATTTCAGGGATACTTTCTAACCCTTCATTCCTTCATAAAATCATTAATGTGATGATACAATTTTTCAGGATGGGTGAGATTGACCATATGGTCAGCACCTGGAATTTCTATGATGAGAGCATCTGAGTGCCTTCGAAAGTAATCAGCAACACGAAGGTTATCAGGTGAATCCTCCTTACCAATTATCAATAATGTTTTAGTCGTCAATTCTCCTAATCTTTCGATGGCCGGTGGTTGCTGCCAAATCAATTTAACGGTTGGCCATTCAAACATTCGACTCATATGGTGCTTGAGCATTTGAACCATTAAATCCCGGTGAGGACTCATCGTTAGAACATGATACGATGAATCGTTGAGCAAAAGCTCAACCATCTTATCGATATCTGGGGCAGCTTGATAAATCTTCTTCATGCTCTCTTCAAATTCTTTGGAATAGGTAAATCCGGATAATCCAGGCGCAAGCAAAACCAGTTTTGAAACCCTTTCAGGATAATTAAGAGCGAATTCAGTAGCAATTTGGCCACCCATTGAGTGACCGATAAGCATTGCCTGGCTGATTTCTAAATGATCAAGTAGTGACAGCAAATCTTTCACAGGGTTGACATCTTCTAAAGGGACCGGCGATTTCCCGGTCCCACGTCCGTCAAAAGCAACAACCTTATAGTGTTTTGCTAAAAGAGGTACCATAAATGTCCAGTTCCGTACATCAGCACCGCCAGTTAGGAGAATAACAGGATAGCCATGCCCATTAACTTCGTAATACAAATCCATTGAAATTCCTCCACCCATTACAATTTAATATTATTTTATTGTCGAATGAAATTTTATTCATTGTTCAAAGGTGGTAGTAGGGTATCTTTATTTTAAAGAACCGATCACCTTGATCATTGATTTATAGCCATTCAAGTAATTTACTTCGTCTCATTTATAAAAAAACCTTTATGGGTTCTGTCCATTTTATGTTCCTAAGTTGTATATAGTCCTTATTCTTAGTTAAAATAATGAGTGTTATCGGAAATAATCAAATTGTTGATTATTAAACTTCAATTATTTTCAGCTTTTATATTACGAGTTCTAATTTGATAGGATAACGCTGCTAAACAAGTAGTGAGACCCCAAATAAAGAATCCTCCATAGGTAATCATAAACACCCATGGTTCTAAACCATCCATATTATCAGATCCTATACCCAATCCCAAAAGAATAAGTTCAAAAACAGAAAAACCTCCAAAAACTATAAATAGAACTCCTCCTGTCCAAGCAGGAAACAAGATAAGCCAACGGGGAACCTTTCGCTCCCTGAAAATGGGTACCCACATCGGGAAACGTTGCCCCCAGGGCCGAACCAACGCTAGGGAAAGAAATATAGCTATGACTGCCAAAAGAGCCGTGATATCAATTCCATATTGATATAAAAAACTAAAAACTGGACCACTATATGTTTCCATATTTGTATGCATACCTTCAATAACATCCTCAGTAGTACCCACAGGTACTCTAAGAGCCCACATAGTTTTAAATATAGCATAGGGAAGTAGTATGACTGATGATATATATCCCCATTTACTTGATTGAACCCAGGATTGAGTGCTGCTTTCTTTAGAAGTAGACATTTGTTTGTCAATCTTTGTCTTAGAATCCATCTAAAAACACATCCTTTGTAGTCATACTGTAAATCCTTATTTAACAAGTACTTAAGAAATTACTTTTGTAAGATAAACCTATATTTCTTCAATATATCTGTTCTTAAGTCCTTTAATTCTTATTTAAATTAAACAAGAATAATCTTTTACATTTAGAGCAAACTATTCAAGGTGCTGTGAGGCATCGGCTTGTAAAACCCAATGTTGTAAAAGAGAAAAAGCTACTGTATAGCCCAGTAGCTTTTCCTCTTTTTATGCTGTATATGATATACACTTTTAGTTAACATAATCTATCTTAGAGGAAGTGGAGAAGCTCCATATCCCTTGTCTCCCAAGGAGTCTGGAGCTTCTCTTTTTTCTCCTTTATGCAGGATTTTATACATCGTTGAGCTAGCAAGTTTTCTTGAATCCTTCCATACAAAAAGAGTGCATAAAAACCTGGAGGTTTATGCATTCAATAAATATAGGAATTCCCTTTAATAATGGACAGGAACACGATCTAAATTCTTTTTCTTGGCTACAAAATAACGACTATAACTATCTACAAGTTCGTGTGTATCTGGATTAATAATAATGGGTTTATCTACCGTTCCATTCTGCTCAATACTTTCTTCTACTGCCTTTTGTTTTGCTATTCCTGGGGTAAATTGAAGAAAGGTTTCTGGAACCTTAATTTCCTCTAAGGACATCCATTCCCTCGTCCCCTCTGGAACAAGAATCGGCTTTTTCTCTTGCTTTGGTTGACTTTCTTCTTGAGGTTGACTTTCCTCTTGTTTTTTAACTCTTGCACCCTTTTTCGGTGTTTGTTTCGGTTGTTTCTTCTCTTTTCCTTTGTCCTCAATTTCTTGTATCTGCATACAGATAACGCCAATCTCACCTGTACATTGCTCAAATGGAATATCCAAACAAGGCTCCCCTTGCACAAGGAAACGTCGTTGAGAAAATTCCTCTTGGGTTATATTTAATTTGTTAAATTGTTTTAAACTCACTACAACGGTATAGGTAATCGGATTACTTTTAAATGGAATTCCTTTTGGTGCATTGGGACTTCCCTTTTCCTCCATATCAAAAGCCAAGTACTTCCCATAGTCTTGAATTGAGCTAGTCGGACAGCCAGTTAAACTAATTTTATGAGCCATCTTTCTTCCTCCTTATCTCTCTATATGTCTAGTATATATACCCTTCCATACAATTGAATAGAGTCAAAATAAAAAAAATCCCAGTAAAATGATAATATACCATATTTTTATCATACTCCTTCTTTTTCCATGTTTGCTACAATAAAGAAGTAAAAGGGAAAGAGGTGTTATTAAATTGAAAAGTACAGGAATCGTGAGAAAAGTCGATCAATTAGGACGTTTAGTCTTACCAAAGGAACTAAGAAAAAACCTTTCTATTGAGAAGAATGATCCGTTAGAAATCTTTGTAGACGGGGATCAAATCATTTTCAGAAAATATCAGTACCATAAAGCATGTATGGTTACAGGGAAAGTATCTGAAGACAATATGGTATTAGCCAATGGAAAAGTAGTCCTCAGTCGAGAAGGAATGGAGATTCTTTCTAAAGAGGTAGGGAAAATCGACGTTTACGTCTAAAAGCTGAGTGACAGGTATAAATGAGTAGATATAGATGTGATAACAGGCCCGAATTTTGCATTTATCTTTTATCTAGTGGGTATTCTCCACTATATGCAAAATTCAGGCCTGTTTTAATGTTCAGTAACAATATCATTTGAAAATTCACCTTATGCAACAGTTTGTCTTGTTATCCCAACCTAGCTATTAACTTCCCTAACCAACCTATTCCTACACCAGGAATCAAAAAAAGCATAGGTAACCAAACAGGACCAAGTAACCAACCAAATATCCTTAAATTAGAGGAGTAAATTAATCCTATTGTTACAAAATAGGCTCCAAAGACAAAAGGAAGAAACGAATAGCGTTCTTTTCCTCCTCCTGCATCTTTAAAAGCATCCCACATCGCAAAAAAATAAAGACAGGGATAAAACATTAACCAGTTGTAATGGGTTTGTTCTATAGCCGATACAATGTCTCCGTGAAAACTTAACATAATGACTTCATTAAAATTAGCTTGCACATTGATTAGAATTTCCAAAAAAAGGATGAGGATACCTTTGATTAATTTACCATTTAGTATTTGACCAAAACCGGGTAGGGCAAGGCTCCACAATAGCTTTTCTTTTGCTTCCACATCGTTTTAACCCTTTCCCTTTTCCTTTGCCAATTCTTTTCTATCAGGGGCCAAAGGAGGCTGTTCAAGCCAGCTATTTTTTATCATGATGTTACTTCCATCTTCTGCATATTTCTGTGTCTCCAATGTTAATCGATTATACATAGCACCTAAATCCACTCTAGGACTTTCAGCAATAGCTGTACCATAATACCCCACTCCTAAAGTAATTAAAGCAGATGTATAAAACATCATGAGTTTTTCAGAAAATGTATGGGTTGTACTTTTGGTAACATCTGCATCCCATGTAGAGGAGATAGGGAGATTACTTTCTGCTAACTTTTCCCCCAGTATTTTAATATTCTTTTTGGCAATATCTGAGCCTCTTAAGAAAAATTGTGTGACTTCCTTTGTCTTTGCGACCTGACTAAACCCAACAAGAAAGGCACTTCCGAAACCATTTCTTTGAATGTTAGAGTATAGATTCGTTGTTTCCATAGCTGTCAAAGATCTTTTTTCTCCAAAGATATCCCATAAAAAACGTTGCTTTTTGACAAAGTCAGCTTGCTCTAGATTTGGAAAGAAAGGAGCTCTAACATATAAACCTTTTGATAATAATAGATCCTTTGACCTCTTATATAATTGCATGGTCTCTGTGAGACATTCTTCATAGTAGCTTGTAATGTCTGATCTTGTAGAGGAAGCTAAACTAGCTGAATAAGCAGTAAGTCCAATCTTAGCCATCTGGTGGACAAAATTTAAGGCAAAACTGTCCGAAAACAATCTAGGAGCCGTTAAATCTACATCCTCCTCTAGCTTAAATCCGTGAGGGATGTGATTCTTTTCCTCCGTAAGTATGACCGTTATTTTTTGAATATGAGCTTGAGATTGCTCTAAAGCATACTCAATGATAGGTTTAATTTCTAGATCCTCAGCCTTTTCTAAAAAGTAAGTTAGCATACAAATACTTGAAGTATCATTCATGTACTGCTGCCAAAGTTGAGCGATTTCTCCGGCTGTAAGCCTCACCTGTTTTCCTTGTTCTTCCATAATAAACAACCTCCTATTCAATCCTTATGTATAAAATTCCCGAAAAAACAAAAAGTATAAGTAATAACCAACTACCATATTCAATCCGAATGAAAAAAGGGAGCTATTATGCTCCCTTTTTTATTAAACCATTTTATTATTTTTTAAATGACTTCATTATAATGAAACATTTACTACATGCTTTTCATTATTTATATCTCTTTCATAAACAAAAAAAGAGTCCACTCTTGAAGAGTAGACCCTTAGTGCATTAACTCTGCGTATTATAGCCTTTAAAATCATACCCGTAAATCTCCGTTAGCTTACTAAAACTTTTATATGAGTAGGTAATGTTAACCGGTGTCCCTACTTGAACTTTATCATAGAGCTTTTCCACATCTGCATTATGCAATCGAACGCATCCTTGACTCACATATTTTCCAATGCTACTTTCATTGTTATTTCCATGGATTCCATACGTATCACCATAGGTTCCATTGGCATTGATCCCCAACCAACGCTTTCCTAATGGATTACGAGGATCTCCTCCAGGAATCTTTCCTGTGTAATAGGGACGATTCTTAATTTTATTCACCACTTTAAAAAATCCAACCGGTGTTTTATCCCACGTCTTCCCTGTTGCTACGGGCACCACCATTTCAAGGTATCCATTATGATAATAAGCTAATTTATTATAATACTTGTTAATAATGATGAGATCTTGATTGGCTGTGTTACTCGCTGCTTCCGTTTTGCCTGTCATCATTCCGCCGATTAAAAATACGAGTAAAGCTAAAACTGTCATGTTTTTAATAAGTATACTTTTCATAACAACTGTTCCCCTCTTAGATGTTTTTTTAAAATCTGTAAATTCTAGTTATACTTTATAACAGCACAGAAAATAATCATATACAGTTTACAATTTCTACATATAATCTAAATTATTTCTTAACAAAAGAAGCACCTTCCATAAAGAGAAGATGCTCGCTCATTAAAACATGTTAAATTGAAATTTTGATGAAAAGAGTGATCCTTAGTTGCCCTAATAAAATTTAATCACTCTCAAGGTACCTAAAGTTTATTTTCAACTTGATTTATAACACTATTAAAATCCTTTTCTTTGTCTATTCCCATTGAAAGTGTTATGAGATAACCGTCAAGGTCTCTCAAAACCAATTCACGAGCATTCCAAAGACGGTCAATAGGACCTTCTAACACTACCGCATTGGCCTTGCTTGCTTTTTTTGAATATAGATCCACATCTTCTACAGAAAAGTTCAAAACAATTCCCTTTCCGTTAGAACTCATATCCTTTTGTTCTGATTCTGCAACTAACATTATATCTTGATACTTTTTGCTTCGAATATGAGCCATCATAATCTTTCCATCTTTGCCTGGTAACTCAAACACAGATTCAAAGTTTAAAACTTCCTTATACCAACAAAGAGAGTTTTCCATATTACTGACAGAAAGTTTTACAAACAAAGGCATAGGATAAAATTCCATTATATTCCCCTCCATAATTGAGATACATAAAACATAAGCTATCACGTCACGTGAAGGTCAAGCGTTTATTTTTCAGCTGCCACTTTCACCTTAATATTGGCCAAATGTAAAAGCTTGGCTTCTCCTTTTTATTTGGTTTGTTCACGAAAAAAGGCCTGCGTTTCAAGCTGGCCTTTTTTCGTGAAATCCCTTTTTCTTTTGCCAATTCATCAAACTTTTTTATAGCCGTTGGATCAATATTTCGTATGATAATATCCATTTGATTCAACCTCTCTCGAAATTCTGTGCTCTACACCCAAAAAGAGAGAAGAGCATAAGGGGTTTTTGCTATCACATAGGGTGATAGACTAGGCAAAGCCTAGTAAAACGGTGATATCAAAGAAAAGCCCGAAGTGTTGACCTACTGCCGATATACTGTTGATATAGTGTTGATATTAAAAATCCGTAGTGTAGATATACAGTCGACCTGACTTTTTTCAGTTTTAGTAAAGATCTTGCTCTTTTTCTTTCAACTTTTTGAGATTTTCCTTTAACATTTTCTTCTCATCTTTATAGAGACTAATGCTCTCTTCTTTCATCCGAATCTCGTCTTCTTTCAAAGAAATTCGAGCTTCCGTTTCAGCTTTTTCCGTCTCAATTTGATACTTCATATCGGCTTTTAATTCGCCAATTTCTTTTCGTAAAGAGCTCTGATTTTTCACCTCAACTCCAATCGCTTTTTCGTAAGATTTCATTTTCTTTTTGACTTCTTTTTACCGAATGTCGACTACTAATAATCCATAAGCTTGCATATTTTTTGATGACTTTTCGGGACTCGTAGGCGTTTTCGGTTGATCGAAAGAGATGGTCTGAACAAGCTCATCTTCAGGCTCTTCTTCCTCTGTTTTTTCTTCACTTCCCTCCACATCCACAATTTCTTCTTCCACTTTTTTTTGATACAAATCAAATGCTAAGACTTCCAAATCTAAAGATAATCGTTTTAACCTCCCCACGTCTCTGATATAAAACTTTAATCCGTAAGTCTATCCTTGAATGGACTTTTTCCAGGCCTTAAAAGGAAACGTCTCTCCATTTTATGTATTCAACTTTTTATCTTATCTCTATAAAAAATAGCCTTCACATGATGTGAAGGCTATACCCTATTCCCTAAAAATTATCAAAAAATCGATTTCGGGTTAACCTTTTGATAATTGACTTTATTTTTGGCTTCTGATTTATTCGGTTCTTCACGTACTGGACGTTCCTCTTGTATAGGAGAAGACGGTTTCTCAGGGGTAGATGGATTTTTTCTTGAAGATCCCCCTGAAAGAATACTCTCCTTTACTGTTAAGGCCTCTTTTCCCCTAAGAGCCTCTAAAATGAACATATCTCGACTCATTTCTTTATCGACATGATGATCTAAAATACTATCCGTCCCATACAATTCAATGATATGGTACACCATTTTTCGTAAAGAGAGCGCGATATTATCTTGATTTTCAAACCACTCGTAAAATTCATCGGTCTCATTGCTTTTGAACTTCCAGTTGTACTGTGTCTTTCTCTTTTTTTCAGTCGTCATACCTTTACATCACCACAGTTTCTTTGTATTCTTCTGTAAATAGCATGTTGCGATTTAAGATATCTAATCCTTTCACGTTCATATCAACGGCATATTGTTCTGGAATCCAAAGGACTTTTGCATCCACCGAATCTGCAAATTCTTTTAGATACTTATACATATCTTCTTTAAACTCAATGGATCCTCCACCATAACAAGCTAAGTATTCCGGTTCACTGGATAATGTAGTCGTATACTTACGTTCTACATCTTCCAGAATGAAATCAACTTGAT
>NZ_JBJZOT010000003.1:0-104984 GCF_057808375.1 Priestia sp. TRM10 | reverse complement strand
CAAGAGCAATAATTAATGAGTAATGATAGTAAAAAGCACAAACTTGTTTAATATATTTTCTAATGTTATTTCACAATTTCTATAGTGAAAATAAGGTCTTCGGTAGGTAATTTTAGTTAACATAACACTTTTTATCGGTAGAAACAAAAAGGCCCCTAATCTTAGGGGTCTTTTTAATGAGTATTTAAAGGCTTATTCCTTACGATAACTAATATAGCTAAAAGCGAAGTAACAAGAACAGCAGCCGATAATATAATTTCGCTTACATATCCATTATGTAAAACACCACTCATGATTAGTTCTAAACCAATTATAAAGTAATACACCCTCGCGACTTTTGCTTGTTGAGCAAATCCAGGCAACAAAATAGGTTGATATTTACTGTTATTCGTTAAAAAAGAAAGAACAATAAGTACAATACCCCAAAATATCACTTTTTATCACCTCCTACTATAAAAATAATACAATAATAATTTTAACATAAAAATCCATTTTAGTTACCATAATGTAGTTTATGAGCAGAAATAAAAAAGAGAGAAATACTCCTTCTCTCTTCAAAGTCTCTTATATATTAAGATGTAAGTGTGGAAGTTAACTCTTCTACTACTGTCTGCTGTCCAAATGCGTCACCAAGAAGAAGTTCTAACAATTTTTCAGCCGTATCTTCAGACGTTTGCAATTGTCCATTTTCATATACTTCATGGAATAAATGAACAAGAGGAAAGTCTTCTTTATTTGCAGCACGAATCTCTTCTTGTAATTTTGTACTAATTACACCTGGATAGACAGATACGATACGAACAGGAAATTTCTTTTCCTTTTGTTCTAAAGCGATACTCTTTGTGAAGGAGTCAAGACCGGCTTTAGATGTACTGTAGGCACTTTGTGAAGGCAACAAATATTTAGCTGATCCAGAAGAGATATTTAGAATTCGTTTATCTATTTCCAGATGATTAGTATGCTTAATGAAATGTGAAGTTAGAATCATAGGTGAGATTAAATTAATCGTCATGTTATCTATAATTTCATGATCAGGATTCTTCTCAATGGTCCCAATAGGGCTTAATACTCCAGCGTTATTGATTAAATATATACCTTCATTATTATCATCCACATCGTTATTAAATATGGATTGAATAGTACCCTTAATTAACTCCGTTTCTCTTAGATCTAGTTTATAAAAACTAAAATTCTTATTGTGCGTTTTAGCCATCTCCCGAAGAGTCACGTTTTCTCTTCTTGCGATACTAATAATGTGGTTCTTTTCTTCCTTAGCCAAAAGTTCCTTTACTAGTGCTTCTCCGATTCCACTTGATGTTCCCGTAATAATATAGTACTTCATCTCATCTTCTCCTTTTTATCTATAGGAAGTTTGTTCACCCATTATATAAAACCATATTTATACATATATAACAACTAATTACTTATGAAAGAAGAATCAATGATGGATACTATATACAAAATTAGTTTACATAAGATGTCTTATTGGTAGAAAAAGTACTTGAATTAATTCAAGTACTTTACAAATAGAATCTTATCTTGATTAGCTTTATCCCCTTGTTCAATTTCAAAACCCATTTTAGTATGATAAGCAATTGAAGCTTTATTTACAGGAGAAGTTACACAACGAACAATACTGCGACCATTTTGTTTAATTACATCGAAAAATTGATTATATAATTGTTTCCCAATACCTTTTCCCCTGTGCCCTGGATGAATTCCAATAAAGTGAATATATGCTTCATTCGTATAAGATTGAGATAAGAATCCAATTAAAAAGCCTATAATTTCACCTTCTTCTTCAACAATAAAGCTAGTATTTTTAAAATGATCAAAAAAAAGCTTTGGCAACAAGTCAGACATTTGTCTTCCATTCCACCAAGCATTAATTAACGGAGATATTACATAATAATCTGATCCTTTTACTAAACGAACTGTCATTGTGATCTCTCCCCAATTTATTTATGAAATTACTTAAATTAATGCTATCACAGGAAGAAAATGTTATGTTGTTCATTCTTTTTCGTACCAATGAATGCTAATACGCAAAGTGAATAGAATATACAAAGTTAGTTCACATAATGTTGATTATAGGACTCGAATTTTGCATTTAGTGAAGTGTTGTTCACGCATCAAAAGATAAATGCAAAATTTGAGACCGTATTTGTTTATTTTCTTTGCAATAACTACTATATGCTTGTGGAAGTGTTCCCTACATCTTCCACAACTCCCCTTGTTTCTGATTTCCTTCTCTTTCGTCTAAAAAGAAAGCTCTATATTTTGTTTTCACACTTTCCTTTGTAATAGAAAATTATACCACACCTACCACAACCATCCTTGTCGTACATTTAATAAAGGACCAGACCAACTATATAACTATATATGTATATGAAGCTACAAAACTGTGCATAATGTTAATGTATTCCCCCATATGTAAAAACCCTTTGCTCACGCTGAGCAAAGGGTTTCTTTTTATCATAGGAAATTCAACATTAATTAATCACCATAATGAGTGTTATAGGAATTTATTCAAAAACATACACGTGACGTTATGGTATAATTTGGATATAAAATCTTTTTGAAAGAGGGATTATGATGATCAAAAAAGGACTCATTTCAGGAATACTCCTATTACTCATCGTATTTGTAGAAGCTTATTTTGTTGGAGATTGGAGCCACATTTATTATATATGTGGAACTTTGGGGTTAATTAGCATGGTGTTAGCTTTAACTTACTTCATTGATAGCTTAATTTTAGGTAATAAAGGAACTCTATCTTCTAAAAAAGAAAAGCGTAAAATTGGCCGTATAGAACAATCAAAAGGTTTTATAATAATGGCTATTCCAAATCTTGTAGCAGCACTGATCTACATCATGATTTAATGCATATGATATGCAGAACTAGTTTACATAAAACATGTTCTAGGTAGTAAAAAAGTACAAACCCGTTCAGTAACAACGAGTTTGTACTTTTTCGTTTTTTACTATCCTTAATTAGGAAGATGGGCTTCTTTGCTTTTTAAATATTTAATTACTTTATTTGTATTATTCGATGAACCCAATTGTAGATAATCAATAGCCCTTAACGCACCTTAGCATCGGCAATTTAATAATTACAAAACTTCTCCATTAGTGGTAATGACATTTTTGTACCAGTTAAAGCTTTTCTTTTTTATTCTCTTTAATGTTCCATTGCCTGCATTATCTTTATCTACATAGATATAACCGTAGCGTTTTTTCATTTCTCCAGTAGTATTACTGATAATATCGATTGGTCCCCAGCTTGTATATCCAAGAATTTCGACGCCATCTTGAATGGCTTCTCCCATTTCTGTAAGGTGTTTTCTTAGATAACCAATCCGGTAGTCGTCGTGGATTTTCTCTTCTGAAGTCACTACATCTATAGCACCAAGTCCATTTTCAACCACAAATAACGGCTTTTGATATCGATCATATAATTGGTTGCAGGTAATACGAAATCCCTTCGCATCGATAGGCCAACCCCATTCAGAGTTTTCTAGATACGGATTCTCCACAGAAGCAAATACATTACCACTTGTAATTTGTTTTAAAACTTCAGGGTCGTTACTGGCAGCACGACTACCATAGTAGCTGAAACCGATATAATCTACCGTATGACTTTTTAGTAGTTCCTCATCTCTTGCTTCCATTTCAATCGTTAGATTGTTTTCTTTTAAGAAACGCTTTACAAAGCCTGGGTATTCACCTCGTGACTGCACATCGATAAGGAAGAAGGACTCACGGTCCTTATCCATTGCCTTTTGGATATCGTCTGGGTGACATGTATAAGGATAAGTAGCTCCTCCAGCAAGCATACAACCAATTCTTGCGTCAGGGATGATTTCATGGCATGCTTTCACAGCTAATGCACTAGCAACAAGTTGGTGATGAGCTGCTTGATATTGAATTTGTACCTTGTTATCTCCTTCTTGAAAGACTAATCCAGCACCTACAAATGGCATATGCAAAAGCATATTGATTTCATTGAATGTCATCCAGTATTTCACTTTGTCTTTGTAACGATTAAAAAGAGTTATGGAGTATGTTTCAAATAAATTGATGAGCTTACGGTTTCTCCAACTACCATACTTTTCAACCAACTGTAGAGGTACATCAAAATGAGCCATCGTGACAACAGGTTGAATATCATATTTTAATAATTCATCAAATATATCGTCATAAAATTGCAATCCTGCTTCATTGGGTTGTTCATCATCTCCATTTGGGAAAATTCGCGCCCATGAAATCGAAAGACGAAGTGCTTTAAAGCCCATCTCAGCAAAAAGAGAAATATCTTCTTTATAACGATGGTAAAAGTCTATAGCTTCATGGGAAGGGTAGAATTCTTCTTCCTCAGGTTTAAAAGAATGGAGATTACCTAATAAAATGTTCCAACGCTTTGGTCCTATGGGCATGAGATCTACCGTTGTTAATCCTTTTCCGTTTTCTAAATATCCACCTTCTGATTGGTGTGCCGCAATTGCACCACCCCACAAAAAACCTTCAGGAAATCTATATTTTGTCATGATAAAACTCCTTTTTAGTATATTCATAAAAAGAGAAAGGATTTCCCTTCTTATCGCTATTTTCATTTTGCTAGTACTTGATTGATGAAATCCTTTAATGTATTGATCCCTTAGCTAAACATACTCAGGAATGTTGTGAAGGGGAATCTTGTTGTGTCTGGACAGAATCTACTTTAGCTTTTGCACGTATATTGCCGACGGCAATTCCACCTAATATGAGGACAACTCCCATCCATCGTACTATGCTTACATGTTCTTCTAACACTAACGCTGCCATTGAAACAGCTACTGGAAGTTCAGATGCTGTCAATATGGTACCAAGTCCTGGTCCAACATGTGGCATTCCAATGGTAAATAAAAGAGGTGGGAGGACGACTCCAAAAAAACCAAGAAGTAAACCATATGGGGCAACTCCCGTTAAAACATGTAAATCAAATAGATATATGGGTGGAAACAATAGAAATACAACGACTAAAGCACCAGTGGAAAGAAGAGCACTTTTTAGTAAAGGCGGAGTGTCTTTCCCAACTGAACCACTAAGAAAAATGAAGGTGGAAAATGTTAAGGCAGCGCATAGTCCCCAAATCATCCCTTGCCAAGACATATTCACTCCCTTATCTGAAATAATACCAGCTGCCAAGGTAGACCCCACTAACAGGACAGTTATCGAAATGACTTTCCCTTTTGTGGGCTTTTTCTTATAAAATATCCACTCAAACAATGTACCAATCCAAACAAATTGAAAAAGTAAAATGATGGCCAGTGATGCATGAAGTAACTGTAATGATTGATAATAAAAGCCGCCTGTTAAACCAAAAGGAATTCCAGATAGAAATAGCTTAATAGTTTGATTTCGTGTTACTTTTCGCTTTTTGGTAAACAAAACTAATATCCAGACCATCAGTGTGCCAAATAAGTACTGCCCACCTGTTACCTCTGTGACGGAATAACCAGCTGAATAAGCTAGTTTAACGAATGTAGATAATATCCCATAACAGCACCCACCTAAAAATACAATTAATGCATAATGCCAACTTTTCAAAAGTTCTCCCTCCTTTTTTTCATAAAAAAAAGCCACACTACTATCAACTGACAGTAGTGTGGCGAAAATAGAGTTTCCTCTAGAAAAATCCACGCTCTAAAATAGATTTTATTATTCAACTTTAGCAATATTATAAAATCGAAAAATATTAATTGTCAATAAAGTAATTGATTCCGTTTACAAATCTTATTTTTAAATTTTCTTTATAAAATTTCAATACCCTTTCTAGATAAAGTCAATTACTCATATATCTATACTTACTTTACATAATAGATTTTATCGGTACTAATAAAAAAAGCTCTTCTTAGGAGCTTTCTTTAGATGTAACATATATTTTTCTTTTACCATCCTTTTTGATTTCTTAATGTTGTAATATGGGCAATATGATGCTTTCCATGCCAAGCATAAGTAGCTATCAGCTGTTCAACAGTTATTTTACCGTTTTCAGGATGTTGAACAATTTTCTTTAAATCCTTTTCTTCAAGTGATTTTAACATTTTATGAAGACGCTCATGTAAAGCAGAAAGAAGATGGAGAGATACTTCAATAGGTAAATCATTATCAGGAAGCTTTGCCCAAGACACCTCATCATATGTATTAATAAAAGGATCTCGCTCTGTTAAACCTAATTTAAAACGAATATAACCATTTAAATGTGAGTCAGCTAAATGGTGTACAACTTGACTTAATTTCCAACCACCTTCACGGTAGGGAGTAGCTAGTTGCTCTTCTGTTAGCCCTTTTACGGCTTCTGATAATTGTTTTGGAGCATTTCCAATGTCACTAATCCAACCTTGGATATCTTCTTTTTGGATATTTTCTTTTACTGTAAACTTTCCAATAGGATATTGATTAAACATATTTCTTCGTCCCTTTCTATTTTTATCAATATCTATTATAACAACTATATCTACATGTAATTTGAAATATTTAGAATAGAATGGTCCAATAAATAACTTAAAATTATATATACTTCATACATCCTAGTTAACATAAAATATGTTCTCCGTATCACAAAAATCCTTAATATCTAAATATAAGGATTTTTGTTTATTCCTCAGCTTCTATACAGAAGAGTAAGTACTATAGTGAGTTTCATTCAACTAATTTATATTTATCCTTTAATCCAGTGGTAAATATCAACCCCATAGTATATCAACAATCCACTTCCTACTCCCCATAGTATTATGCTTATAATTTGCCATACTATAACTCGCTCCTTACTAGCCCCTGCAGCAACGGAAACAAAGGCACTTATATGATTAGCTCCAACAATTGGTCCCATAAGAGAAAGACCCGGAACTCCATATCTATTAAAATAAATTTGAGCCTTTTGAAGGCGACCCTTAAGAGTTGATTTATTATGGTTTTTAGTTAATTTAGTTTTTATAAGGGTTGTAAATAGGATGACTAACATTACAGAAATAATATTAGCCACAATCCCTAAAAGAGCAGTAGAAATTATGGGTAACTTTAATAACACCCCCACAGGTACAGCAACGTGTGCTTCAAGAAATGGGATGAATCCAATGATAAATATCATGACAAATTGGTATACAATATTAATTTCTTCAATCTTATGTACGATATCTTCGAGCAATATAATCCCTCCAATGTTCTATCCTTTTCTTTGTAGATAATATTGTTTAGCCTCTTCCAGAAAGATAATCTCCTTATTTGTAAAAGGATTATAAAAATTCCCTTCTGATAATGGAGTAATAATATTTTTATCTTGAGGAGAAACTGTTCTTTCCACATTTTCTAGAATGGATTCAATGAGGTTCTGTGCTTCATTTGAAGTTGGATTACTTTCTTGAGCCACTAGCTTCTTTAACTTGGTATATAATTCAAAGTATATTTTATCGAGTTCTAGGCGTTCGCTATCTGAGATATTATATAGAGTATCTTTAATATCACTATAGGTATCCAAGTTCGTTTCCTCCCAAATCATTGCATAAAGAACAAAGCAGAATAAACTTAAATCAACCTCCGTCTTATCGGTAATGATCCTTTTCATATGCTCAAGCTGATTAATTGTACGCTGAATTTCCTCCTTCTGAGCTACAAGTTCTCTTTTTTTAAAATTGATGGCTTCATCAAGGTTCTTCTGTTCTATATAGGACTCTACCAATAAATCCTCTATACTTTTTAGCGAAAATCCAAGGAACTTTAAAGACTGAATTTGTTGTAATCGTTTATAGTCTTCTAAACTATATAAACGATGTCCACCTTCTTTATAATCGGTAGGTTTCAGTAATCCTATGTTGTCATAGTAGCGCAGTGTTCGGACGGTTATATTAGCAAGCTTAGCTAACTCTCCGATTGTCAGATACTCTTTTTTCAATTCCCTTTTCCTCCTGTTTAGAAGTTCTTTGTCTTCTTTTATCTTGTTTCTATTTTCCCTCTAATATATGGGATAGCAATTGGGTAGGTATAGGGCTTATTTAAACCTATTCTAAACATGGCATTCAATATAAAAATAAGCTCAACAGCTAAGACTATATAAATGAAATTCCCATAATCCTGTGGTAAGAAATATCGTATTAGAAAAAACGGAAAGATAGTCAGGTGAAAATTAAGAGCTTTTCTGCTTGTTTCCCGATAAAAGATATTCATTTTTTTCTTATTTGTAATGACGTACATCAAAAGAGGAGAAATTACTCCAAGGACTAAGGAAAGCCCAAGCATTACTGTACGATAACCTTTTTTCTTATTGTGGGTTCATTCAAGTGCTTTACCTACCCTTCTATTTGCTTATTTCATGACCCTAAGTATAAAAGGTGACGTGAGGGTAGGTTCAAGAGGTTTTTTAACTTATACTTTTACGGACGATCAATTAGTAGTATGTATTTAAATTCTATGAGTTCTACAAAAAATACCTTCATCTGTTAATGAAGAGGAGATACCCCCATACCTGAATAAAAGTTGGTGTAAAGGGTAGTATACCTCTATAAACATTAATGGGGGGATGGAGATGTCTAACATGATGAAACAAGAAGAAATGGAAACATTGAGAGAGTTAATCAAAGACGTAGACACAGCCATGCTGACTACGGTAACTGAAGAAGGGCTTGTTTCTCGTCCTATGAAAACACAAGAAGTAGAGTTTGATGGGGACTTATGGTTTTTCACTAAGAAAGAAACTAATAAATATGAAGAAATTTTACACGACCAAGATGTTAATGTGACTTATGCAGGTAAATCCTATGTTTCCGTGCGTGGAAAAGCAGAAATTGTTAATGATTTAGACAAGAAAAAGGAATTGTGGAGCAAAGCATATGAGAAAATTATGCAAACTTCTTATGATGATCCTTATGTTGTCTTGATAAAGGTAAAAGCAGAAGCAGCCGAATATTGGGAAACGGGTAATTTCACGAAGAAAATTGCCTTTTTCTATAGACGCATGACCGGGCAAAGTTCTAAGTCGACAGATGTTAATGAAACAGTTGAATTGAATAAATAACAGCAAAAATGGATTGAGTAGTTATAGGAGAATTCATTTTGCTATGTTGAGTTATGTTAATCCATTTGTAGCTATAAGTTCAGAATTTAAATATAATCCTAGTTAACATAATAGATCTTATCAGAAGTAGAGAAAGCACAAATACGTCGTAACTGGACGTATTTGTGCTTTTTAAAGTTATTTACACTTTAAGAGATGTTTATATAAAGATGCCAACCTAAATATCTATTTTCCATGCTAAAAAACAACACCAATATTAATATTTATAAAATAAAACTAGAAAAATAGGTAAAAATATGAGATATTTTGTTAATTTCATAGTACTATTAAATTAATCTGCAAAGAAGGTAATATTATTGTGTCGAATAATATAAGTGAATGGTCTGGTAAAAATAAAGTGTATAACCCCATCAACCATTATAGATAGTGAAATTAAAAATGACAGCGCTTTTATTCTAATCTCGTAAACATTATTTTTCCGGAGCATAGCGTTATAAACAATTATGTATATTACTTTTATTTAAAGGAGAGAGACCTATTATGAAAATGAAGAAATTTGGTAAGGTCATGTTGGTAGCGACAATTACACTTGGAGGAGTTGGAACTACTACTCTTGCAACTCCTGTAGACAAGGCTGAAGCTGCTTCATATTCCGGAGTGAGTGTTAATACTACAAAAGCTAATTATTACAAACCTGAGGATGTTATTGTTAAGCTTAAAAATGATAATAATGTTCCTATGACAGTGATTCTCCAATTAGAAAAGAAAGACAGTAAGGGAGTTTATAACTTTGTTGAATATGCTGAGATTGTTAAGCTTCAACCAAGACAGGCGGCTTCTCGTTCATATGAAACAAGGTATCCAGATTACTGGGAAATGTGGAAAAAGGGATCAACTGACCAGTTCCGTTATAGAATTATCACATATAAAGGCACTCAAAGCGATTGGCATACAGACAAGATTCAATACGTTGGTGATTTCTTTACAAGCTCATTCTATGTCCACATGTAGATAGAACTAAGTATTCGGATATATTTATTGTGCCATTAGAGAGGTACCTAACAGTTCAAAAAAGAATGTTGGTTAACATAAAATATGTTCAAGGAAGTAAAAAAGAGCAAACCCGTTCAATAACAACGGGTTTGCTCTTTTTACTTTCGTTTATATATACTTTTACGGACTACCCTAACCGATTTAAAATATCTTAATATAAAAAGGGGAATTTTTCTTATTAAATTGAATTACCACACACTAATCCAAAGAAAGGAAGTCTTTTTATATCCCACCCTGTTCGGAATCTAATTGTTTTTCACCCTAATAGGTATTCTTCCGTTCTTCAATAAAGTAACAAACTGTTCTATAAGATTCTTAAAGATCTAGTTCTCCTAACGCTTTTTTCTTCCATCTCAACTTAAAAGGATTCTCACCAGATGTAATACAGAAGAGGTGTTTTTTTGACATTTAATTATATTCAGTAACCATACAACTCAAAATTTCAACATTTTAATTATCGTGTTATAACCTTCTCTTGTTGAATAGTTTTTCTCGTTTTTAAGAGTACATTTATTTGCGTTAATAATACTACTTCATCGTGTTGGTTAGTCACAGTGAATTTTAAAGTGATTTCTCCACGTCCCGATTTAGATGATAGTTTCTTCCCCCCAATTTCTACTTCGGTAGTCAGGATATCATTCATTCTAACCGGTGCTGTAAATTTTACATAATCAAAGTTTTTCCCTACGATAAACTCATTTCCAAATTTACCTAATCTAATCCATTGCCCCCACATTGCACTTAGAGTAAGAAATCCTGAGCTGATGATTCCGTGAAACATAGAATTGTTTTCAGCAAACTCCTGATCAATGTGAATGGGATGAGGATCATATTTCATTGCAAAAGTATGGATCTCCTCTTCTATAACTAGAAACGATTCACATTGAAATCGTTGTCCAATTTTAAATTCTTCAAAATACATATTGTTAACCTCCGTGATGTTTAATGAGTGAATCTTATATTAACAATAAAAATAAGTATTTGTTTAAATATGGCTATATATCCAAAACACCTAATAAAGAGTATAACATAGCTATCTTTTTTAAGAATTCTATATTCCTTAATGTTAAAATCCTATTGTAAATATAGGAGTCGAAATCTATATGTTTAGGAATGAGTATAGTCTTATTCATAATTATTATAGTTATGTCAATTTTTAATCTAATGATAAAAATTTTGAATTTAATACCCTATTCTGATGTTTTTTGTATTTTATTAGGCTAATAATTGCAATCTAAATGAAGGACTAAATTTAGTTGTGAAGTCAGATAAAAATAAGATTTAAGATAAATATAGAAAGATTATGAAGGAAAACGAGGAAAATCAAAAACCTTATCAAATAACCACAATATTGGTTATATAAATACTTGTTATTTTTATAATGGTAGAAGCTATACATTAAGAAATAAAGTGCATATCCTGTAAAATTCTAGTTACCATAATGTTGATTACAGGAAGTAATAAAAGCTCAGACTCATTGAATTACAAAGAGTTTGAGCTTTTTCTTGCCCTTTAAGTATAATATTTCTTCCTCCCTAATAGTATCTCTCGTATAACACTGTATCGAAGGATAAAGGAAGAGAACTAAGGAGAATAAATAACAAGTAAGGCAATTCTATGTACTTTACTTAAGAGGATTTGCTTTCAAGTTCAAAAAGTCCTTTTTATTCTCTTATACTTGTTATTTAAAACTGTTCTTACCTTTCTAACAAAATCATTTCTGACAATGTACACAAGTAAAGATTGATAAACGGCTCATTTGAATTTTTGAAACTGCTTTGCATATTTGCCAGGTGAAATTCCTACGGCATTACTAAATGTACGGATAAAATGAGCATAATCGTTGAAACCACTTTCGTAACATACCTGAGTTGTTGATATGTCACCTTGCATTAACAGTTCTTGAGCTTTAATAATTCGGGTGTTAACCAAATATTTGTGAAATGAGATACCTGTAATTTCTTTGAAAATTCTATTAAGACTATGCCTATTTAGATCAAATAATTCAGCAACCTGTTGGGCATTCAAATCTTTGTCATAATTAACTCCAATGTATTCCATAATATGTATCAATGACTGGTGTGCGGTAGAGGTTATTTTTTCTGATTTTCTTTTTCGCATGCCTTCAATATAAATTTCATTAATAATTATAAGAATTTCTGAAAGAAGTATTTTTTGCTTGATTTCCCATGCATAAGAGTCATTGTCGTCTTTTATATCTGAGAGGCGGGAATACAAGGATATCAATTTTTGGGTTTCCTCTGTAGATAATTTAAGGCAGTGCGTACGTTTTGAATCATTTATACCGAAACATTCCAGCAAGGTGGTATTATACGTATTAAAAGTCTGGATATATAATGGATTAAAATACAAAATATACCTTTCAAAGGCTTTTCTATCATTCACAATGACACGGTGCTGATCACTTGAGCTTAAAAGCAATAAATCATTTGGAGAAATAATATATCGCTCGTTTCCAATCCACATTTCAGCCCCTTCAGTAATCGCAAGATAAATCTCATAGACATTGTGAAAATGATAATAATTCATCACTTCCTTGTCTGTGCCTATACTATGATCCAACTGAAAATCTATATTATAAGGCTCCCTAACCTTTTTTAAACTATCCATTAATCCCCTTATCCTCCTTTCGATTATGTATATCCCGATTTTAAATGCGCATGAACAAAAATGCAATAAATTTATACAATATTGCAATATGTGTATTTTGGGTTTAGCTATAATGAAAACATGGGGAATATATTTTAATGAAAAAGAGAGGGTAATCAATGAAAAAAAATGATTTGCTAAATTTATTTGAAAGCGTCAACAATAGAATGAAAAACCTGGATAACGAAACTGGTGTAAATGAGATATGCCCTATTAGCATAATAGATATGAGCACCTGGGAGTGGGCTCAAGGAGTTGGTTTGTATGGTATGCAAAAATACTATGCAGAAACCGGAAAGCAAGAAGTGCTGGATTTTCTTGTCGATTGGTTTGATAACAATATCCGTAAGGGTTTACCAGCTAAGAACGTAAACACCATGTGCCCTCTATTGACACTTACCTATGTCTATGAATACACAAAAAAGGACATTTATTTGGATATATGCAAGGAATGGGCCGAATGGGTTATAAAGGAAATGCCACGAACTGAAGAAATGGGGCTACAGCACATAGTTTCGGAAAAAGAAAATCATGGGCAAGTTTGGATAGATACACTGTTTATGACAGTACTGTTTATGGCAAGAATGGGCAAGTTGCTCGATCGGGAGGATTATAAAGCTGAATCAGTAAGACAGTATTTACTCCATATTAAATACCTGACAAATAAAAAGAATGGACTATTCGATCACGGATTTGATTTTAATGGACGTCATGCATTCGGTGAAATTCAATGGGGAAGGGGAAATAGTTGGTATACCTCAAGTGTGGTTGATTACTTAGACATCCTTGGAGAATTAGATATGGGAGTGAAATGGTTTCTTCTGGATACGCTTCACGCACAGATACAAGCATTAGAACAGTACCAGAACGAAAACGGTATGTGGCATACCTTGATTACAGATAAAGAATCTTATGTGGAATCATCTGCTACAGCTGGTTTCGCCTACGGGATATTAAAAGCAGTAAGGTTGGGCTATATTCCTGAAAAGTACAGGGAATGTGGAATTAAAGCGTTAGAGGCTATTATTAAGAGAATCTCCCAAGATGGAACAGTCACTGAGGTATCTTATGGCACGGCCATTTGTGACGATGCTCAGAAGTACAAAGAAGTTCCAATTTGCCCGATGACCTATGGACAGGCGCTGACACTAATGCTTTTGACAGAAGCCCTGAAACTTGAGGTGGTGCCTACTGCATGAAAAGAATGAACAGAAGAGCGTTTCTCGATAAGGACCACAAATTTACAATAAAAGAGGATAATATACCTTCACCTCAAGACGATGAAGTACTGATTGAAATAAAAGCTAACGGTATTTGTGGATCAGATATACATTTTTATCGAGAAGGTAGGTTGGGTAATTTTGTTGTAGATCGCCCATATGTACCTGGTCACGAATCCAGTGGAATCATTGTAGAAGTGGGAAGTAGTGTAAACGGGTTTTCAAAAGGTGACCACGTTGTTATTGAGCCAGGTATACCCTGTGGGATGTGCAACTATTGTAAGTCGGGTAGATACAATTTATGTCCTGATGTGGTATTTCTTTCTGCCCCTCCAATCAATGGAACCTTCTGTGATTATATAACAATAAGACATGACATGGTATTTCATATCCCTAAAACCTTATCATTTGAAGAAGCTGCAATGGCAGAACCTGTGGCAGTAGGGGTTCACGCTGTAAACCGTGCAAGATTCAAAAACGGTGATACTGCTATAATCTTAGGTGCCGGTCCAATTGGACTTCTAACTGCTCAAGCCTTTAAAACTGCTGGTGGAGGTGAAGCCATCTGTGTTGATTTTAATGAATCAAGACTTAGATTTGCGAAAAAAATAGGAATTGACAAGGTTGCTATTCCATCAGATTCCAGTTTAGAAGGGGTGGCGGATGTTGTTTTTGAAACAGCCGGTGCAAGTAAAGCTACTGCCTCGACGTTCAATTATTGCCGTCCTGGTGGATGTGTTGTTCAGGTAGGTTGGCCAGGTGGAAATATTGTTGAAATGAATATAGCAACGTTTTTGGATAAGGAATTAGATTATGTTGCGGTCAATAGGTATGCAAATGCCTTTCCTATTTCGATTAGGTGGATATCTGAAGGAAAGATAAACGTAAAAGATTTGATTACAGGCAGATTCTCACTAGATGAAGTTTCGGAAGCTTTTGAATACTCAAGTAAAAACCCAGATAAAGTTGTAAAAACTATTGTCCTTAATGATTAACACAACAAATTATTACCCATTCGAAATAATAGGAAAATCCTCTTCCAATATGCTTGGTTCGAGGGCTTTTATTTTGCTTTATCACACATGTTTTTTTAATTAAGTCGGGTAAGCGAGGGGCATTGCTGCCCCTAACTCCCCTAAGAACCGTACGCGAGCCTTTCAACTCATACGGCTCAAGCCTCCCATTGCAGGTCCATTTGCTGTCGTATCTTCGTCACACACCATAATGGTAAGTAAAACGTACGCCGACGCTCCAAATGGAGGTATACATAACAGTACGTTTCTTTTGTCAAAAGATAGCCACAACCTTATGTACCTACGAGAGACCAACGAGAAGTCAGCTCCCTTTCGGGCCTATCATAAGTTTGTCCGTAAGGACGATAGTATCCATCCAGTTATACAGTTTCCTGCTTTCCTGTTCTCTTTCGAGATAATGGCATTTGCTTTCTCTCGTATCCTTTACCCTCTGTCACATCGTTTGATCTTACGATCTCCCTACTGTTTATACAGATGACAAAGGGCTTACCAAGTTTCGCATCTTATAGATACGACGAGGTTAAGTGGGTTCTTTACTCCGGGCAAGATGCGGGACGCGTCACAGTAGCATTATGAATCTACTTTTCCTCTTACCAATACCCAGGCAAATCTATGCACTATCCTGAGCTAATCATTACGAAGCTTACAAACCTTCACTTTCGTTCACCATACTCATCTTCCCCTAGCAGTGTTCCAATCCGTGCACTGACTCTCTGTTTCCGTATTTCCGCATGCAACCCACGAGCCCGTTACCAGGCCCGCAGTTTTGGACAGAGATAATTTTTGCGTCTAAACTAGTGGCGTGATCCACACTATATAAAAGCGACTTCTTGTCGCACCATAATGTTGATTACAGGAAGTAATAAAAGCGCAAATTTGTTTAGTAACAACAAATTTGCGCCTTTTATTTACCTCATGTACAAAAGTCTTATAAAAAACATAAAATTTAATATAAATTCCTCTGTTATGAGTTACCTCTATTAACTTGAAAATTTTTGTGGACATGTATTTTCTATTTGAGATTTCCTATCGTCAACTTTCATAAATAGAACCATTAGAAAAGATATCAATAATAATGAACTTAAAAATAGTAACCCTACTTTTATATCATGTGTTGCTCCGTTTATAATTCCAATTGTGTATGGGCCTACGAAACCACCCAAATTCCCTACTGAATTAATGGATGCTATAGCTATCGATGCCGTTGACTGAGTTAGAAACAGGGAAGGTAAAGCCCAGAATGGTGCTTTAAAACTGTACATCCCGGTTAGTGAAAGTGTTATTAACAAGATAGCCAAATAGGGATTACCCGTTAAACCAGCACCAACCAAACCGATAGATGCTAAGAGAAGGGGTATTGCCGAATGAAGACGTCTCTCACCTTTACTGTCGGAGTGACGTGACCAAAATATCATTCCAATTGTAGCACCAATATAAGGAATAGTAGCAATTAAACCAATCTGTATATTCGTTAATGTATCTGAAAAACCTTTAATAATCTGTGGCATCCAATATCCTACACCCAGGCTCCCTGTTTGATAAACAAAGTAAATAAAGGATAAAAACAATACTTTAGGATTAATCATAGCTTTCATAATGCCCAAGTGTTTTACATCTTTTCTTGATTCTGTATCCTTTTTCAACTCTTGTATTAACCATTCTTTTTCCTCAGTTTTTAACCACTTTGCATTCTTTGGGGAATCTGTTAAATAGAAGTAAGTTACCACCCCAAGTATTACAGCTGGCAATCCCTCTAATATGAACATCCAGCGCCATCCAGATATATTCATCCAGTTAATAGAATCCATAATCCAGGTAGAAAGTGGGGCTCCAATAATATACGAAACTGGTATAGCTGCAGTAAATAGAGCAATTGTTGTAGCCCTTTCCTTTGATCTAAACCAAAAAGTAAGATACATGATAATCCCTGGAAAGAATCCAGCTTCTGCTACACCAAGTAGAAATCTTAAAATGTACAGATGCATTGCGCTCTGAATGAATCCTGTTATAACTGCTAGTATCCCCCACGTAACTAGAATTCTAGCAATCCAGACACGGGCTCCAAAACGTTGCATCATTACATTGCTAGGTACCTCAAATAAAAAGTATCCAATGAAGAAAATCCCAGAAGCAAATCCAAATACTTCACTACTAAGCGCTAAATCTTTATTCATTTCTAAGGCAGCGTACCCCAAGTTTGCTCTATCGATATAAGAAATAATATAACAAATGAAAACAAACGGAATAATTCGCCAAGTAACCTTACGAATAGTTCTCTTTTCTAAAGATGGTTCTAAGTGGCTCATTTACATCCCTCCAAAGGAAAGCGTTTTCAAAAATACTGAATAGGTATAGAAATGCCCTAATCAAGAATATTTTTATAAAATTAAATGTTTATTTGCATAATATTAAACTAAATATAATAAATAATAGTAATTTTTATAGCCAGTAATACTACCAGTCACATTCTAGAAGTTTAAATAAATTACAAGGTAAGAGAAATAAACTCAATTTCAAGATAAGCAGTCCAAAAAACTTGTAACGACTTTAGACTGCTTAAGTTATCTTGGTTCACCATAATGTAGGATTAATTTAAACTACCTTTAACAGAAAAATAGTATGGTTAGTACAATTCCCAGATTGAAATTTCACTATTAAGATTTAGGGTGTTTTTCAACTGTTAAGAATCTACAAGAGAGGGGAGAATACAGACAGGACTTCCTGTTTGTACAACTTGACCTGTGAACATTAGCTTTCCATCTTCGTCATTTAATTTAAAAGATACTATTGTATCACTGTCTTCATTAGCAACAAATAGAAATTGACCAGATGAATCAAATGTAAAAAATCGCGGAGTTTCCCCCAAAGTTGGTTCCCAACCAACGGGCGAAAGTAACCCATTACTCTGATCAACTTTAAAAATAGCTATACTATTATGCCCACGATTTGATACATAAACAAATTTTCCTGATGGAGATGTGAAAACTTCTGCGCATGTATTATTAATAACACGTCCAGGTAAGGTTGAGAGTGTCTGCAAATGTACCAAACTTCCTTCTTGAACGTTAAAATAATATGTCGCTACGGTAGAGTCTAATTCATTAGCCAAATATAAGTACGGCAGAGAAGGATGAAAATCAACATGCCTAGGACCAGAACCTTTTCCAGTATCTACATATGGTGGATTGTTTACTACGAGTTTTCCCTGTTCACTATCAAGGGTATAAATGTACAATCTATTTAACCCGAGATCCGGTACTATAAAGAAACGCCCTGTTGGGTCTAAGGGGTTATGATGTGGGTGAGGTATACCTTGTTTAGCATATAAATTAACATTAGGGTCTTCTGTTCTCTCAGGAAGCTCCGTAAGATTACAGAGTTCTTTTAGGGACCCATCAACATTGATTGGGAGTACTGACAAAGTACCTGATATATAGTTGGAAACAACAATATATTGATTAGTAGCATCTACAACCAAGTGAACTGGATTTCTTCCTCCTGTAGATTGCTTATTAATAAAGGTTAATTTACCAGTTCTTTTGTCAATTTTAAACGCACTAACTTCGCTACAATCTCCATGAACCGTATATAAGAAATTTTTATTACGATCAAAGGTTAGAAAGGAAGGGTTAATAATATCTTTCACAAGCTGAATCTGCTCCCAATTTCCAGACTTATGGTTTACCTGAAATACATTAATCCCTTCTCCCCGTGCATTACGTTCCTTGGTCGTTCGGCATCCAACGTAGACAACACTTAATAAACTCGAAGGGTCTTTGATTATTCCCTCCTTTTTTCCTGAGGCCTTCATTCTTTCGCTTAATTCTGTTGATGAATATAATGTAGTAGAATCGCCATTAGAACTTATTAAAGACATATAATCACTCCAAATTAAACATTTTTTATTCTATGCAATCGTTAGTAATACAATTTACCTCCCCTTTGCTCTGAATTCTCATTTTCTACTCTAATCGATACACATAAGAAGTTTATTCCTCAACCCTTTGCAACAGTATGTAATATATTTTATCTAATATTAGAATGTTTGAAAAAATCGAAACAATTCATATTTGGATATGAATTTTAGGAATATCTATGTATTATTACTTTTAGATTTTTTTATTGATAGCCTAATTCTAGGTAATAAAGGTACTCTATATTTAGAGAAGAAAAAGCGTAAAATTGTCCGTATAGAACAACCAAAAGGTTTTATAATAAAGGCTATTCCAAACCTTATAGCAGCACTAATTTATATCGTTAATTAATATGTATATGATATATAAACCAAGTGAACATAAATATGTTACCACTAGTAAAGATGTATCAAAATGTCTTTTTTCACTTCTCTTTTTAGAAAAAGGAAGGGTATCAAATTATAGATAAAATAATTTGATACCCTTCCTTTTTCGTTTATTCAAACTCTTCTATAGCAAAATTTTCTACTTACTTTCAACTTCTCTTGTATTGTCCCCTTCACCGTAAACTTTTAACTTCGCTGTTAAAATCGTACACAACATAATTAAAACTGCAGATAGTCCGTAAACTCCAAACAGTGTAATAGAATTAACTATAAAACCAGAGACAAGTGTCCCGACTAATATGCCTCCCATTAACAAAGGAGTAATAACTCCATTTGTTCTCCCAATGTATTCTACCTGTACTTCTTTAATCATAAGGGTACTAAAGACAACCTGAAAGAAGGCTGTCGTAACCCCAGAAATAATGCGCACCCCAGCTGTTAAAAGAGGAAATATGGATAATACCTCGATAATGGTTATAATTGACCATAGAATTAACGTGCTTGTTATGACATTATTACGATGTTGCTCTACCCATTTTGTAATGGTAGCTGCTAAAATGCCACCAACAAGCATGCCTACTCCTTCGCAAGCTGCAAACCATTGTACGGCTTCTTTAGGTAATCCCAAACGCTCCATTGTGACAAATACATCTAACGGTTGGGTTAATCCTATTGCCACTCCTGTAAGAAGAAACATCCCAGCAATAAGACGCAAGTTTGAATGTTTAATTACATACTGGATGCCGCCTTTAAGATCCTCCATAGCTGATCTTTTTTCAACTGTTTTCTCTCTTGATGAAGGAGGTAAAAATAACTGAATAAAAGCTGCCAGAAGAAAAATTACAAACAATATAATGAGAGAGAACTGAAGCCCTAACTGGGTATATATAAATGTGCCAGCAATTGGGCCAAATATCGTAAATACAGACATAAGGCTTTGGGTAATCCCAATAGCTGCCCCAACTTGTTCGGCTGGTACATGTTTCCTAAATAATACAGAGGAAGAAGGCTGAGAAAATTGGCTAACAATTGCTGATACTACGGTAGCGGCGAATACAGCCTGCCATAAACCTAATGATACGAGAGCTAATATTACCACCATCGATATTGCACTCAATGTATCCCCTAATATTACAGTTTTTTTCGGATTCCAACGGTCAGCAAATGTTCCACCTATTAAGGAAAATACAAAAATCGGAAGATATTCAAGTGCCGTAAGTAATGAAACAGCTGTGGGATCATTATTGGTTTGGTTCATAATATAAAACAGCAAGGCCATATTCCTAATCCATATGCCGACTTGCTGTAATAAATCGGCTGTTGCAACAATTACAAAAACCCTATTTCTTAAAAGTTGATTCAATAGATAGACCTCCTTACGTTTCATTTCTATTCCACTGGTTATATCGATTAGCTAGCATGACCTCTATTATTATCATAATCATCCTTCGAATAGAGGTGGCTACCATAATCAAACCAAAGTATTGTGATTATCAACTACATACCAGGAAAGTGTAATCCACAAACTAGAAAGTCTTACACTAAAAGTTAATTTTGTTGCCATGAGAAATGAATATTCTCCATTCTAAAACAAAATTTTCATGAATAATACCTCTTGACTCTAAGTTCAGTTAACTAAACTAAATCAATTGACATATGATAAATACTATAAAACTTATCTGTTAGTTAAACTTTTCTCAGATACAATCAGTATCATAAAGTATACAGTTACCGTATAGTCAAGGAGGTATTCATGATTGAAGATAAAAAGATATTTTATACTTTTTCTAAAGATTATCCTCTTACCTCACATAAGGTGCATTATCAGAAATAAGAGAAGCACAAATCCTTTAATTGACAACGGACGTGTACTCTTTCTTTAATAAAGAATTCCTATCATCCTTCCAAACGTAATAAAAATAAAGCACCATAGAAAGGCACCAATTGCAGCGAATAGGGTATATGTCTTCAATTCCATCTTGCCAATACCTGAGAGGTAACACGTTACATGTCTGATTCCTGGAATGAAGTATCCAAATATCAGAGAATACGGTCCATACTTTTTTAGCCAATTTTCTACTTTCAGCATTCTCTTTTCTTTCAGACCAACCCATTTCCCGAATTTATCAATAAAAGGACGTCCTGCTTTTCTACCGATGAGATAACTAATCATCATACCTAACAACGCCCCAAAAAAGCTTACTATAATAGCAAGGGGGTAGTTCAATATGTCAGTATGAGTAAAGAAACCAACGATTGTCATCATCACTTCATCTGGTATAGGTAATCCTACAATTCCAAGAACTAGCATTAAAAAAATAGCGATGTATCCATAACCTGTAATAATTTCTTCAATTTGCTCCATTTTTAGACTCCAAACTTTCCATTGTATTTTTTTTGAAATGTGGGAATTTGATGTTGCTTACCATTAGATAAGAAAGAATACTTATCCCTACTACCACAAGTATTTGATTATGCATAGCACTCAATGTGACAAGACAAATTCCTGCAAGGGGAGTAGGCATTCCAATAAATGTAGAGATCGTACTTTGTTTAACATTAAATTTAGCGAGACGAAGTATACTACAAATACTATAAATTAACATGCATAAAACTCCGATGATGGGTAATTCATAAAGACATATATAATAGGCAAATATGGATGGAGCTACGCCAAAGGTAACCAAATCAGCCATCGAATCCAATTCTCTACCTATATCCGAAACAGTATTAAGCTTCCGGGCAATCATACCATCAAAGAAATCAAAAAACAGACCTATAAAAATAAGAGTTGCTGCAGTATAAATATCCTGAACTAATAATGAGTAAATGGCCAGGAGCCCACACAATAAATTACCAATTGTAATCATATTAGGTATATAAATCAAATATATTTAACCTCCTTTCTAATTAAATAATTAATATTTTAAAAAGAAATTATAAAAATCCTTAAAAAATAAACAGACCGTACGGTTTATGATAAACTAAATAACAAAGTTTTCAAACTATAAAGTTCTATAACTAGTTCCTCACATTCTTGAAATAAGGAATAAACAAAAGATTATTTCAAATAAGAGGGTGATGTTGATAAAAGAAGGAGGGTTCACTTTTAGTAAAGATAAGAGGATTACCTAATTTAAAGGTCATTTTTGACTCCCATTACTTATATTTAATCTTTCACACTGTCCCGTGTATCTTGTTAGGAGGAAATATTTTGTTTAAATCAAAATTGCTATTTTGGACGCTTGAATTCTTATTGATCGGTATCCTTATTTATGTTAGTACAAAGATTGCATTTTTATTTAATCCTATTGTAACTTTTGTATCTACATTGTTTTTTCCAATCGTTATTTCAGGCTTCCTTTTCTATTTATTAAAACCTATTGTTACATTTTTAATCAAAAGAAAAGTACCAAAGGTTATGGCCATTCTCATTATTTATCTTGTTTTTATTGGATTGGTTGGTCTTCTAATTGGAACAGGAGTACCATCGTTATTCAAACAGATTAACCATTTTGCAGAAGAACTCCCTGTTTATTTAAAACAAATGGATGAATTCATCAACAATCTAGTGAAATCAAGATGGTTTAAGTGGACAATGGAACAGGATTATATAAATGTAAAAAATATAGTAAATACAGTACAGAATTATGTTATGGAGATACCAACTGCTTTAACACATGGATTGGCTTCCATTCTAGGAATGGTTAAAAATATTACGGTAGTAATTGTGTTAGTTCCATTTATACTGTTTTTTATGTTGAAGGATGGAGATAAACTTCCAGGAGCTATTCTACGTTTTGTACCACGCTCATATCATGCTCCCGGTCTGAAAGTACTAAAAGAAACAAGCACAACGTTAGCTACTTATATACAGGGACAATTACTTGTCTGCATGTTTGTGGGTGTTACAAGCTTTATTGGCTATTTACTTATTGGTCTTCCTTATGCCTTTTTGTTTGCTTTAATTAGTGCTGTGACAAATATCATTCCATATGCAGGGCCCTTTATTGGTTTAGCTCCGGCTTTTTTCTTTGCATTAATTTATTCTCCACTTCAAGCCATTCTTGTTATAATTATCGTAATTATTGTCCAGCAATTAGAGAGTACTATACTTTCTCCTCTAGTAATTGGCAAGAAGCTAAATACACATCCGGTAACAATTATTACCCTTTTACTTGTTTCCGGTAATATTGCGGGTATCGTTGGAATGATATTGGCAATACCTACTTATTCAGTTGTAAAGACGATTATCTTGAATATTACTGCATTTATTAAATTGCAGAAAGTAAAGGTAAATAATTGATAAGGATTTGTTTTAATACAAGAAAAACAAAACTTAATTAGCTCCATCATATACAAGACATATATTCTTTAAAAAGATATTTTAAGAATTTTAGAGATACCAAACCCCTTTATACTTAAGGGGTTTATATATCTCAAGTTATCACTCCGCGATCAAGTTAACAGAAGTAAATACCCTTAAAATACAAATGTATGTTCTTTTTATCAATAGTTATTTTATATAATTTAATCCTTCTTCCAGTTTTTCCTCGGATATAGATCTAGAAGTCTGAATTTTTTCTATGTACTTAGAATAAATAAGATTTCTGAGGTTACTGTAATAAATGACATCAAAGTAAAGATTATTTTAAGCCCTCAATAAGTATTCTTGCAGACTCTTGATAGAGTTTTTTCTTGTCTTCATCTAAACTACCTTGAGCTGTAATCTCCAACCCATAGAATAGTGAACTCACTATCTGAGTAGTTAAATCTAAATTAGAAATTGACCAACTACCATCATGGTTTCCTTCTTCTAAAATGTTTCTTATCATCTTAGAATACTGGGTATCAATTTCAAGGATTCTTTCAATCACTTCTTTCGATTTAAAAGCACTGGCAAAAAATTCTTCAGCCACATGAATAAGGGGAGAGTTAAAATCCATTTGAAGTGAGAAATTAGTGAGATCATAAAGCTTTTCAATAGCATTCCTACAATGACTCTCTCTTTCTTTCCATTGATGTTCCCATTGAAGATAATCTTGTTCAATAATATATAAATAAAGAAATTCTTTTCCTTTAAAATGGTGGTAAAGGTTTCCCTTACTGATGTTTCCAGCTGTTAGAATCTCTTGTAGAGAGGTCTCCGAGTATCCTTTTTTAATAAATAATTCTCGTGCTACCTTTACTATCTTATCTTTTGTTTTTTTACTCGCCTCTGCCTGACGTGTCATGGTTGCTCTTCACTTCCTATCTAATTGTAGAATGTTATTCGTAGTAAATGCTTTCTATTTATTATATCGTGATATTCAGCAACGTGTATCTTCATAAAATTCTAAAGGTTTTTATATGTAAGTGTTACAATAAAAACCAATACTTACAATTAGTTCAAAATAAATAGTTCGTTTCAATTCATCTATACCCCTGTAGTTATTAATCTCACTCGATTTGAACCTGAAGGTGAATTTTTGTGATTTGATTGTCGAAGCCATCTACCATCATTTCATTAATCATATAGTCCTCATATGCATATTCGCCCACCTTTAGTCCCTTATTCTTAATAAATTCAATTATTCTACTATAAGCTACTTCAGCTTCCTCACCTTTTTGATATCCGACAACATACAGCCCTTTGGGTCTTATATGGGAGTCCATATCTTCTCTTCCATCTTTTATTTTGAGATAAAAATGTCTGTAATTATAGAAGTCCTTTTTTAATATTTGTTCACGTGCAAAAATGGCCCCAACTGAATATCCCATATCAACTTTATGTGATTGAGCATAATGAATAAGATCTGAAATAGCTGTAATATATTTTCGTTCAGGTAAATTTAATACCTTTTCTCCTATCATGAATTCCTCCTCCTCTAAATACTGAAGAGAAATTGAAGAAAAGTCAGTTTGCATAGCTTGCTCTACTAGTCCTACTTTCGTTTGTATAATCGTTTGAAGTTGTTGAAGTCCCTTGATTTTATTTTCAATTTCAATGGATTTTTCTTTAAGAAGATTAATCATAGTTCCTGGTGTTTTTCCCTTTAAAAGTAACTTTATTTCCTTTAATGGAATACCAACTTCTTTGAAGGAGCTAATAATTTGAAAGAGCTCAAATTGATTATAAGAATAATACCTATATCCGTTTTCTTTTTTAATTTCGGGGGATAAAAGGCCAATCTCGTCATAATGAAAGAGGGTTTGTTTCTTGACACGACAGAGGTGTGCAAATTCCCCTGTTGTAAAATATCTTTTTTTGTCTTCGATCATGAATATCTCCTTTACTATATGGTAACCATATACTTTATGCTGTTCATTGTAACGAAAAAAGGTTTAGTACACAATGAAAGTGAAGATAAAAATGATTTTACTATTAGACAAAGTGAGCAAGCCCAAGCCATCCCCACTATTTTTATCTTATTTAATTCCCTCTGCTATAGGAGTGTTTTATAAGCATTGATACTTTAGTAGATAGTTTATTTATCAGCCATGTGTTAGGGGCAAAAGCGCTAGCTGCTGTCAACATGATCATCCCCATTTACTATGTGTTTTATTCCCTCACACTCGAGATTGGAATTGATGAGGGAGCACTTTATTCTATTGGCCTAAGAGAAGGGAAAATAAAAAAGCTCGGAACGTTTCTGTTCATCCCCTGGTGATTATCATCATATTAGTAACGCTTACTTATCCTTACGCTTAGTCAATTGACCTAGCACTTGGGTCAACAGGCAAAATCCATCCTCTTGCATCCAGTTATTTCAAGATTATATCGCTATTAGTCCCTTTTTACATTGTAAAAAATATATTAAGTATTTTTATTCGTAATGATGAAAATCAAGGAAGCAACATATGCTACCGGGATTGCCACAATTCTAGAGTGATTTGTTCTACTGACTCATTTTTTAACTGGGGATATATTGGATAGGGAAACATATACTCAACTTAAAGGGTGGAGGGTTGAAATTATTCAGAATTAACTATATAATAAACCGCATGGTCGGTATTTTTTAACAAAGGGGGGTGATAAAAGAGAATCAAGTTGTAATTATAGGCGTAGACATTGCAAGTATCAATTGGCCATTTTCTTAAAACAAAAGGAATTAAATCCTCTGTTTAGGAGAGCTATCCGGATGGGAAAAATGCAGGAGCAACCTTTCTAGTTAATGCTAGTGCAACCAGAGTGTTAGAACAATTAGGGATAAGAGATAGGGTTTTACAAAATAGTTGGGAAACAAAGACTATTGGGAGAAGAAATATGAAGGGTTCCCTCATGCCTTTAAGTTATTTTATTGATGAGGAAGATAACAAACATTCTATTTTTTACGTAGCTAGCTCTTATTTAATAAACGCTCAGTCTATAAGGGGGACATTGAGGTGCATTATGGAAAAAGGTAAGAGAGATACATCAACGTGAAGATCTGTTATGACTATTTTTAATTTTGTATCCCTTATAAAAGGGTAACGACTGTTGGATATTAAAGAAATGCCCATTCTAAGCTTCCGTACAATAAATTGACTTGAAGTCTCCATATACTCAGCTTAGTTGAATAAATAGACTTTATGATTAATCATACGCGAAGGTGAACGAAAGACGTGTGATAAGAGTAATATAGATAAATTTTGAATTTTCTATTCTAGATATACGAGGTGTATTAACATGGAATATAAATTGTCAGAAGATTTTTTTCAAGATCCGTACCCCTACTTAACAAAAAAGAGAGAACACTCCCCTATACACATGTTAGAAGAACATGAGGGACAGAAAACTTGGCTTTTAACTAAATATGAAGATATTGACTATATTCTTACTGATCCTAAAAAGTACTCAAGTGACTCAAGAAAATTCATGTCTCCAGAAGAAAAAGCATCATTTTTTATTAGTAAAGAAATAGATTCACTATATGGAAATAATATGTTAGAAGTCGACCCCCCTGATCACGGTAGACTCAGAAAGTTAGTTCATAAAGCCTTTACTCCTAAAATAATTAAACAAATGGATTCTAGAATAAAGGAAGTTTCCCTTAAGTTAATAGGAGAAATTAAAAATAAAAAGGAATTTGATTTAATTAACGACTATGCTTTCCCTCTCCCAATTATAGTAATAAGTGAAATTTTAGGAATACCATATGAGGACCATCAAAAATTCCGAGTTTGGTCAAATACATTAATTAAATTTGATAGTATACTTCACTACCAAGATACTCCTCTTCTCCAAGAAATCCAGATTACAGCAAAAGAATTCACTGATTATTTATCAGAACTATTTGATAAGAGGCGTTCTAACCCACAAGAAGATTTAATTAGCAAACTTGTAAAAGTAGAGGAGGAAGGAGATTCTCTTTCTGAAAGTGAACTCTTTTCAATGGTTGTTCTTTTAATAGTTGCTGGACATGAGACAACAGTTAATCTAATAGGTAATGGGTTACTTACATTATTAAAAAATCCCGAAAAGATAGAAGAACTAAGACATAACCCTGACTTATTTGATGCGGCTGTGGAAGAATTACTAAGGTATGAAAGCCCAGTTTCAATGGATTCTCGTTTTGTAGCAGAAAATCATATTTACAAAGGGGTTCATTTTGAAAAAGGTGATCTACTGTTACTTTCTCTCGGATCAGCAAATCGCGATCCCGATGTCTTTAAAAATCCAGATCAAGTGAATTTTCATAGGGAATCAAACAAACATCTTGCTTTTGGAAAGGGGATTCATTATTGTTTAGGGGCTCCCCTAGCTCGGATGGAAGGTAAAACGGCATTAGAGCATTTCATTGAAGAACTTCCAGCAATAAGCTTTAAAGAACCTCAGCAAGAAGTAGATTGGAGAGAGACTTTATTGTTTAGAGGGATGAAGTCTTTATCCTTAGTATGTACAAATCCTTAAAAACCCTGAAGATAGATATTCCAAAATAGAATATTACAAGGTTACATTTCCTAAGAATTCAAAATGAAGATGGAAAAATTAAATAGGCTATGTTGATGTGCAATGGAAAACACTACTGACTCCAGACGGTAGTGTTTTCTGTTTTACGCTATATAAGATATTTATCTTTAGTTCACATAATAGCTTTTCTAGGCCGTAACATATAAAAGAGACCATTTGCATGAACTTTTTTACAAAAATAGCACCCAATTAATTGGGCGCTATTCCTATGTAAAAAGTATAGAGATTTCGATATTAATAGTAAGTAGTCTGTATTTAAATAATGAGATAAAGCAACTTTATTCAAATAAAAAAGGATATTTCTGATATGCCCTGCTTCCCTGTATTAGCCCCACCTACGCTAAATACTGTGACAGCCACGCATGCTATCCCACCTATCCTCAGTATAAATGAAAGCGATTACAAAGTAAAGAGAATCTTTAACTCTATGTTTTTAGATGTATATCCTATTCATTTCTAATTAACCTAATTTTTGTTATCGGTAGAAAGAATACGCTTGACTCTGGAATCAAGCGTATTTAATAGAGATGCTTAATATATAAACGTCTTAGATAAATATATAGAGCAAGGGCAATGAAAATTATAAATAAAAGATAATATAAGGAAAAGAAATTAACGGGGTCTTTTTGAATAATACTTATAGAAAAAAACGAAAAAGGAACCGATAAATAAGCCATCACAATTCTGGACACCCATTTTACATTCTTCAGCTTGATTTCATCCCATCGAATGGCCTTTGACTTTAATAACAAGAATCCAGCTATAAGAGCAATCACAAAAGGAAAGATAATACTTAAATTGACTTCCCCTTTTAAAATAGGAATAGATAAACCACCTAAGGATCCTACAGAACACATGAGTCCATATCTAAAAAAAGAATTTCCATCACCCTCAAGATTAAACTCACTAATGTCCTTTTTTATTAAAGAATCTTTATTATCAACTTTGGGTTGAAGTGTTGATGAACTTTTAATCAATTCATCTAGTGTTACCTTATATAATTCACTTAATCTAATTAGGTTATCCATATCAGGATAGCCCTTATTTGTTTCCCATTTATAGACGGCTTGTCTTGATACATTCATTTGTTGGGCCAGTTCTTCACGACTCATATTGTGCTGCTCTCTTAAATTTTTTAACTGTTCACCTACATTCATCTTCTCACCCCTTACTTCCACCTTATAACAACAAGAGGAAGATGACTATAAACCATTGGTAAAAATACGTAAACGATTGGTTTACAAGGTTTTAAAGCTTTACATAATGTTGATTAGAGGAAGTAAAAAGAACCGTTCATTATAATGAACGGTTCTTTCTTATAGTGAAATATAGTACTCAATCATTGAATGCAACTTCAATTCTCTTTGTGTTTTTACCTTTATTCTTAATTTTAATGAACGAAAACAATCCAATCTCACTTGTTGACTTTACATGGGTTCCACCACAGGCTTGTTCATCTAATTCACTAATGGCTACTAATCGAATTGTCTGAATAGACTTTGGAAGAAGATTAATCACCGTCTTAATGGAACCCGGGATGTTTTCAACCTCTTCACGCGGAAGACTACGAGTAGAAACCCTATGATTTTCTTCTATAATCTTGTGAGTTTCTTGTTCCATGGAAGAAAAATAGTCTTCTGATACCTCTTTTTCAAATCTAATATCAATTCTTGCTCGATTATCTTCATAAATCTCATTACTTGTCGCTAGCGCACCAAATTTATTGTAGAGGTGACCTGCAATTACATGTAAAAGAGTATGATACTTCATAAATCTGTAACGTCAGTCCCAATTGATTTGAGCCGTTACCTCTCCCACAGATAAGTTTGTAGCATCTTCTAGGTAATGAACAATTTTCCCTTGCTCTCTTTTTACCTTTATAACTTTGAATTCGGCTTTTCCTTGCTTTAAAATCCCTGTATCAAAGGGTTGTCCTCCACCCGTTGGGTAAAAAACAGTTTGCTTTAAAATCACTTTATTCTCGTTAATCTCTTCAATAAAGGTTTCACAACTCGTCTGATAACTGTTTTCTAGAAATAATTCTTGTTCCATGTATGGTTCCTCCTTATGAGTGAATCGTTGAATACACGATAAAAATAGCAAAATAAATTAAGATAGCACCTAAACAGCGATCAAACCAATGATTATATCTCTCATAAAAGCTTCTAAATTTTTTATAAGAAATAACGCTTGAAACAAAGGTAAACCATAGGGCAACAGCTAAGATAATTTCTGTTCCATAAATCCAACGTATCCAGCTGGCTGTATCTGATGAAATAAACTGAGAAAAAATACTTAAGAAAAAGAGTGCAGCCTTCGGGTTTAATACATTACAAATGAAGCCTTCACGGAAACCTTGTTTCACACTTTTATCCGTGTTCACTTTTAATCCCATTTCATTTTCTTCTTTATTTTGTTTAACAGAACGAATCGCATGAAATCCTAACCATAGTAGGTAAAGAGAACCAGCTAATTTAATAACGATAAATATGCTTGGGAATTTTTCAATAATATAAGTAAAACCTAAAATCGTATACGTTACATGAACAAACAGAGCCGAAGCAATGCCTAAGGCTGTTGCAATCCCTATACGTCGCCCAAAGCCTAAACTATTTTTCATCACAAGAAAAAAGTCTGGTCCAGGAGAGAGACCAGATAGAATGCCGATTAAAAATATTTCAAAAAACATATTAGCTCTCTCCTTCGTTGTCCTTTTTATTTAAAAGTTCATTTGTCACGATATAGAAAAGATCTGAATCATTTCTCCAAATTTGATTTCTTTTTTCCTCTGAAGTGTGTTTGCTCATGACTTTCATCATAATATCGTGGCGAATATATTCTTTAGCTAATAACACTAGCATCGGGTCTTGTGTATGCACGGCTGATGGAACAGTGTCTTTCGAAAAACCTGCAATCATCACTTCCTTATTGTCACAAATCACAATGGTTAAACGTTGATTCATACGCTGCTCTTCAATGTTGGCAGTAGAAGGATGGTGATAAAAAGCTCGTCCAAAATGATGGGTAGGCTGACAGTTAAATAAAAGTGAGTACAATTCGACATCGGATTCTGTCGCTTTTTTGGCATATGGCTCTATTTCATGTAACTCCGAATCCCATATGGATAACCATACTTCATGTTTAGCCTTTGAAATAAGGTCATTCATTCGCTCAATCACAGCTGATCTTTCCTGAATATGACGAATCACATGAACTTCCGGTGGATGTTGAATTTGTTCAAGATTGTCTTGTAAATAATCAAACGTTTCCTCTTTCTGTTGTCGCAAACGTCCAATAAATTCTTTTGGTGGTACTGGTGTATAGGTCAATGGATCAGAACGGACTTCGTTTATAGCACCGTGCGCAACCAACTTATTAATGGCTTGATAAATCATAGAGCGTGGAACCCCACTCTGCTTGCTGATCTCATAACCAGTGAGAGGTGATTGTTTCAATAGTGATAAATAAGCTTTACTCTCATTTTTTGAAAAACCAATTTCCATTAGATAATCAATTAACTTTTCCATAGCAGGCCTCCTAGTTGTAAGTACCCTTACAACTATAGTATAAAGTAAAAAAAATAGCAAATTCTTTAAAAGTAGATGCTTTTTTCTATGCTATCCACTCTTGATTTTTAGTTAACATAACACTATTTATAGGTAGTAAAAAGGCACAATTTCGTTAATTCCCAACGAAATTGTGCTTTTTCTTTTTATAATAGTTATTTATCTAATAATCATTACAGGACAATGTACTATTTTCGTTACTTTATGACTGACAAACTGTCCTTCCTATATATAATAAAGTATTTGAGACATCCTTACTCCTTATGGTAGCAAGGCAAAGTCTCATATAATATTTGCCTCAATTCTTGGTCTAAATAATCAAATGTGTTTTGAAGAAGAGTCTCCTGAACTGACATTGATAGTTCGCTTTATGGTTATCATTTTCAACCCAATAAGTAATTTTAAAATACCATCTACCAATGCGAAGAAGATAAAAGGAACACTTATGAGTAATATTCCAATCACACCATTAATTATGGTTAGCGTTCCTAAAAGAATCATCATTTTTCCTTGAGAAAAATAAAAGCCAAAGAAATGAATACCAACTGCGATAAATATACTTAACCAAAATAGTCTTAAATCATCAAAACCTATGATTATCCCACAAGCTGTACATAAAAGTACATTTAATACTGTAGATAAGTTATCCATTCTATCCTGAAACTTTGTGTTTTTCCCAAATGCCAATTTTTGATTAACAAAAGGCAATATGAATATACTAAGAAAACCTATAAAATAACCTATCCCTAAAATGAAAGGTTGTAATAATAAATGATCTCCTACAAGAGCTGAAAAAATAATGATAAAACCTATGTAAATTAACCATACTCCACATGGTCTTTGAGTATTAAACTTGCTTTTTTTATCATTAAAATTTGGCAAAAGCGCCGCCACCTCCATTATTTAGAGAAGAAGATATAAATAATTTTAGCATATTTTTCCTAAAACAACATTGAAAAGTAATGTGATTCTCCTTGTAAGATCCACTGTTTTTATACTTGTAAATATCTCAAAAAAGAACGGTTTAACAATACATAGCTCTCTTCTCACTATTTTGGATTAACTTAAAAAAACACCAACTAATGAGGTACGATGACCAATTAATTTATAAAAATCCAGGTACTTCTCCACTAATAATTTACCGCAATATAGGTTTGTGAAGTATTTTGGATTAAACTTTAAAGCTATGGCTCCACTAACTGATTTAAGATAAGAGTCTTCAGTAGATGTGTTCTGTCTTATAGCTAGAAAAGATATAAATAAGAATAATAATTATTTGAATTTTTTAAATTTTAAATTTATAATCCATTAGGAAACCAATTATATTGTTAGAGTCCAGTCATTATTAGAATTGTAATGGAGGTATTATATTATGAGTCACTCTCGGGCAACAACTTCTCCTATTAATCAAGTGTTTTTAGACAGATGGTCTCCCCGTTCCTTTTTGGAAAAGGAAATTTCTGATGAAGTTTTATTTAGTCTCTTTGAAACATCTCGTCAGACCCCATCTACTTTTAATCCCCAACCTTGGGAATTTATTTTAGCCCGAACTCAAGAGGATCGTGAAAAATTCTATTCTTTCATTGTTGAGGGAAATCTTGCTTGGTGTCAGAAGGCTCCTGTTCTTGCCTTAATTATCTCAGAGATGAATAATGAAAAAGATTTTAATAAATCTCACTCCTCTGATACTGGGGAAGCATGGGTTTATCTTTTACTTGAAGCCACGAAGAAAGGACTTATAACTTACCCAATGACAGGATTTAACTTTGAATCTGCCCGCAGGATTCTCAATATCCCGGAGAAATATGCAATACATGCATTAGTAGCAATAGGATACCAAAATAAAAAAGAGTAATTTCCAGAAATAAACCAACAAAGGGAAAAGCCAAATCTAAGGAATGAAATAAAGAAATCTCTTTTTGAAGGAAGTTTTGGCCAACACATTAAATAGTTTATTCGTTTTATAGAAAATTCAATAATGATTAGTTACCATAATATAAGTTATCAGAATTTATCACTAAAACAGAGAAAGCATTTGATTTTTCAAAAGATCACATGCTTTCTCTGTTTTATCTCTTATAAATATCGTTAGAAGATAACCAATCTATGAATTGTTGATAAGGATAATATGTAGTCCCTTTAAGCTCTATTCGAGGAGCACCATTATATTTGTTTAACAAATCTTCGACTTCGCCCTTACTTAGATTAAAATAAAGATGTAAATCTCTTTCTTTAATTAAATGAGGGTAACTAGATTTTTTTGGCGGTTTACTAAAATTCTTTAAACCATCTCCTATAAAATATCCAAAGGCAGCTAAACCCACTGCAATCCAAAAGAAACTTATATCCACGACACATACCTCCAAAAATTACCATAATAACATTCTATCAGAAATTAAATTATAAAGCACCATTTATATCCAGGTTATTTCTAATTAACATAAAACGAGCTCCAGGTAAAAAAAACTCAAACCTTTTTAACAAAAAACAATTCGGTTAATTTTCACATTCAAAAACACATAACGAGCACATCCATTAATTACCTTTCCACTCTACAAAAAGTAAATAGGACCATACAGTTCGCAAAGCGCACGTTCGTAAAAGTTTACTTTTACGGCCATTTATTTTTGATTAGAAATCTAGCCTTTTTAATGTTCGTTTAAGTTTAAAATTAAATTACGGACGTCCTCTGAAATACATATACTTTAACGAACGTATTTGATAGAATAATAGGGAGAGAAACACAAAAGGAGTATAAAAATGGAAAATAGAAAATTTGGATACATACGCGTAAGTAGTCGAGATCAAAATGAGGGTCGTCAACTCCAATCCATGGAGGAAGCTGGAATTTCTCCTCGTGATATTTTTCTTGATAAACAAAGTGGAAAAAACTTTAACCGGGAACAATACCAATTAATGAAACGAATGATGCGTAAAGGAGATATTCTTTATATTCATTCTCTAGATCGCTTCGGCCGTAATAAGGAAGAAATTTTACAAGAATGGAATGCCATTACAAAAGAGATTGAGGCAGACATTGTGGTCTTAGATATGCCCTTGTTGGATACCACTCAATATAAGGATAGTTTGGGAACCTTTATTGCAGACTTAGTTCTCCAGATTCTTTCTTGGATGGCCCAAGAGGAACGGGATCGTATCCGGAAACGTCAGCGAGAGGGCATTGATGCTGCACTAAAAGGTGGTATATCCTTTGGACGTCCTAAAGCTCAGGTTAACCCAGAATTTATTGAAGCTTATAACCGATGGAGAAATAAGGAGATTACAGCTGTACAAGCCATGAAAGAGGCTAATGTTAAAAAGACAACCTTTTATAAATTGGTGAAGCAACATGAAAGTACTTTTAACAAGGAACATATATAATAGAAGAAACTCGTCAAAAAAGCCTTTGCTTTTGTTAGAATAGAATTACGTTTTTTAGGAATTCAATAGTAAAAAGGCATTGTTGAATCAGAAAAAATCAAAATTTCAGAGAATCTGATTGAAATTTTATAGAGAGGACTTAAAAAATGGATCTGAGACAAATACGTTATTTTATCATGGTTGCTGAAGAACTAAGTTTTAGTCGGGCAGCTGAACGTCTTAACATGGCACAGCCTCCATTAAGTCAAGAAATTCGTAAATTAGAAGAAGATTTAGATGTTACGCTTTTTCATAGAACCAAAAGACAGGTAAAACTTTCAGATTCGGGGAGAGTATTTTTAGAAGAAGCCCGCCGTACGCTTTTTCAAGTAGAAAGAACGATTAAAGCAACACAACTTGCAGATGACGGAAGAATAGGTCATTTAACGATCGGTTTCGTTGATTCTACTGATAGTGTTATTGATATCATTAAAAAGTTTCGAGAAGGTTTCCCTAAAATTCATCTTGACCTGCGTGAAATGACAACAGAACAGCAGTTAAAAGCACTATATAAAAAAGAAATTCACGTAGGGTTTATCCGTTCCAAACAACATAATGAGATACTGACCTCAGAAATTTGTTGTGATGAGTCATTAAGCTTGGTTTTGCCTGAAAATCATCATTTAGCCTCGCTTCCCAAAGTTCCCATTCATTTATTAGCCAATGAACCATTTATTATGTTCCCACGTCATCTAGGTGCAAAATTTTATGATTTAATTACCAGCTACTTTTGGGGTCATAATATAAGTTTAAACGTGTTTCAGGAAGCTATTCAAATGCATACAATTGTTAATTTAGTCGCAACAGGAATGGGAATCTCGGTGGTTCCATCCTCAGTAGAAAGCATAAAACGATCAGGAATTGTTTATAAAAAAATCCAAGAAACTACACCAAAAGTAAATTTATATATTTCATGGAGACAAGATGAAAAGTCAACTGTCGTTAATCACTTTTTAACGGTTGCAAGAGAAGCATATTTAAGTTCTCAGTCTAAATCATGAAAATCCAGCCAGGTTCGGCTGGATTAAAAAACTAAAAGACAGACTTAAAAACTTTAACCTGTTTTACTCTGATCGTACTCAACCAGATCACCTAAAATTTCATCAATCTGATTCATAATCTCAGTTTCAAGTTTCACCTCAGATGCTAAAGCATTCTCCCTCACCTGTTCAGGATTAGAAGCACCAATAATTGCTGCAGAAACGTTCTGATTTTGCAGTACCCACGCTATTGCAAGCTGAGCAAGAGTAAGATCAGCCTCTTGTGCCACGGGTTTAAGCTTTTGGATTGCCTCTAAAATATTATTACTCATCCATCTTTGCACAAGGTTTCTAAAAAAAGGCTTTCCAGCAGCTGAGTTAGCCCGCGAATCCATCGGAGGTGATTCACCTGGAAGATACTTTCCAGTAAGGATTCCCTGAGCCAAAGGCGACCATACTACCTGTCCAAGTCCTTCACGCTGGCAGGTTGGTATTACATCACTTTCAATTATTCTCCATAACATAGAGTATTGAGGTTGGCTGGCGATGAGAGGGACATTTAACTCTCGCGCAAGCGCTGCCCCTCGAGTGATTTGTTCTGCTGTCCACTCACTTACACCAATATAGTGCGCCTTACCCTGTCTTACTAAATCTGCGAAAGCTAACATCGTTTCTTCCAGAGGTGTAGTGGAATCAAACCTGTGTGCATAGTAAATATCAATGTAATCCGTTTGTAAACGTCGTAAAGAGGCGTTGCAGTTTTCTAAAATATGTTTACGTGATAATCCTCTATCGTTTTGTCCAGTACCAGTCGGGTGACATACTTTCGTACATAGTTCAATGCTCTCCCGCCGAATCCCTTTTAAAGATCTGCCCAGTATTTCTTCAGCTTTAGTGTCTGAATAAACATCAGCAGTATCAAACGTCGTAATCCCAACATCAAGAGCAGCTTTCACGCAATCATGGGCAGTTTCTTCATTTATCTTACCACCATGATTAATCCAGTTTCCGTATGCAAGTTTACTAATTGTTAATCCACTATGACCAAGTTTACTAAATTCCATAACAATATCCTCCTTTTAAAAATGATACCTTCATTATAAAAAGAGGTCATTGATATGTATAATATATATTTTTAGATAAATATATATGTATTTTATATAACTAAGTTTTTTAAAATTAATAAGTTCTGATTCTAGTGTAAAAACCTCAAAACAATTGTACCTCTAAAGCTTAGTCATACTTGTAATATTTATTCACTTCGTGCTATTATATTTCTTCTGCAAAAATAGTTGCGATAAATAACTTTTCATCTCTAGTTACCTTGCATCCAAGTTTTTTTTCAATTGTTTGTAACGTTTTTCTCGTTTTTTCATAAATTTTTTCTAGATTATCATTGATTTCTTCATCCTCTGGAAAAGCAATTGGTTCATCTTTAATCATTCTTTCAAAAGCAAAAGCTGTATGCATAATGATTCTAATAATGGCTGTATTACTTAATATAATACCTAGTTCATCTTGCATATTTTTTACCCACTCTAGTAATACTGTGGTTATATGATAAGGATTTAAAAAAACAAGATGCTGTCTTAAGTTCTCCTCACAAAGTTCACTTACCACAATATTGGATTTAATTGATCGATTGTTACTGTGTATTTTTCCCCTTGTAATTGCCTGTTGAATGATTCGTTCTCCATCCCCTTCAATAAGAACTTCTAAGGAAATATGAGGAGCATTAATTTTAGGATCTTTAGTTCCTGCCGTTGCTATAACCTCATACTTTTTTTGGATTTCTTTAATATTACTTGCTAACTTAATAGAAGAAACAGTCAGTACTCTAATAGGCTCAGAAGAAACTTTATTTATGATTGCCGTTAGGATTTTCTCCAACTTTTTGGCAGTTCCAGCTCCTGTGGTACAAATAGAAACTAATACTTTCTTTTTTTCGGAGATATCTGCTTGGTTGTCTAAAAACTCCATAAAGTCCTTCTGTACTGAATCATAAATGGCATATAAATTTAAATCTAAATAATTTACCTTTCTAACAGTATCCAGCACCATAGAAGTAGTGACATTACTCATAGTTTTTATTTTAATACCTGTTTTTTCTTCTAACTGATTTTCTAGCATAGCAAGTGAACCCATGTCTACAAGCATTAATACACCTTCGCCTTCATCAACTTTTTTAATTCCCTCAGTTAAGTTAGCGAGAATTTCTGATGGGGATAGATTCAACGGCACATCGATGGCTACGATAGGAGTTCCCCCCAAGAGTTCAGTTGCTACTTCAACCATGGAACTTGCAGTACTGTTCCCATGTGCAGCCACCACAATCCCCACTCTTTTATTCTCTTCTAATGACTTGATAGATTGCATAACCATTGTTAAATATATAACTTCTATTTCTGGAACGACTACGTTAAAAAACTCCTGAATCTTATTTTTGAAGATCAATGCAACCTGATATTCTTTCAAATATGTGTTGCGGATTTCATCTGTTTCCTGTGCACTTAATACATCAATCTGTTTTCCCCGTTTCAAAAATGCATCAATATGCATACTTAAAAAATGAATGAATTTACGATCAAACTTGCAGTTTAATTCTTTTTCAGCCACCTGTTTTAAATCCCTCGTAATTTGAATAACGTCATCTTCAACGAATTTCAATAAATTGGAGTTTTGAAAAGTCTTTTGATTAAAAAAACTTTTAATGTTCAGTTGAATATCTGTTAAAATATACTGATTTATCTCTGTTTCAGATAAACCCTCATTTTTTAAAATTTTTACTTTTTCTTCTATTAAATGATATAAATTAAAAGAAAGCTCATCATCTATTTTTGTCATTTCGTCTTCTACAACAGGAGAAATTATGGTTTTAATATTTACATATTCAGATATCATTTTACTTCTTTCAATATTGTTACTGCTTGAGATCCAATCCTGTTTTATTTCATCTGGTAAATCCCTAACACTTAGTTCCACTACATTTTTATTGTTTAAATTGTTTAAGAATCCATGAGCACAGGCTAACTGAACATTGGACTTCAATTGGCCTACATTTCCGAATTTTTCTGTATGTATAAGGGCATTTAATACATCAATGTGCACACTTAGATTTTTATTAATCCGTTCTGCCTCTTTTCCTAATAAAAAAGTAGTTAATCGTATCTTTTCCTTAAGAGATCGTTCTTCTAGTGAAGGAATATGAATAGTCATCGGAATTCTTCTTAAAAAAGTTTTTAGTAAGGATGACCCGGGATTTTCAGTTGTGGCACAAATAATTAATACCTTAGATGTTCGTCTATGATCAGTCTCTCCTAAACGATTATAAGTACCCTGATCAATAAGATAGAAAAGCATTTCTTGGCCTTCAGGAGGGAGCCGATGTATTTCATCCATAAACAGAACGCCCCCGTTAGCTTGCTCTACTAAACCAACCTTATCTCCGTTTGCCCCAGTAAAACTCCCTTGTTTATGACCAAATAATTGAGAAAGAAGTAATTGAGGGTTGTTATAGTAATCAGCACAGTTAAATGTAATAAAAGGGGCGCCTGGTTTTAACCTTTCTGAATATAAAGCGAACTGGTATATCCGATTTGCAAAAAGGGATTTACCTGAACCCGTTGGCCCCAACAATAGCATATGTAAACCATTTGGTGGATATAAGACAGCTGCTTTTGCTTGGGAGATCGATTTCTTTAAGCTACCTTTTGCACCAATCATTAGTTCAAAAGGGTTGATTGAAATAGTTTGTTTTTTTTGATGATCAACTGACTGTTCAAGCAGTTCCACTTCCATATCCTCCAGATTCCATTTTTTACGAAAGATATCCTCCACAACCTCTACTGGCACATAACGTACAGGGAATGTCTTAATTTTAATTACCTTTTGAGCTCGTACGAGATTGTTCAATTCAAAGCTTATATTGGATCTCTCCATTTCCAATTGTTCGGCAATTTCCTGTGCTGATGATCCTTGTTTACTCAATAATTCATCTAACGTAAATTCATGAAAATTATTTAGTAACTGGTGGTATACTTTATCAATTCTTCTCATACATATCATCCTTTTTCTTTCTGATTAGAAGCCCATATATTTTCACACTAGAAAAAGTCAATCCATATAGGACAAGGTTTTCAATGCCAATTTCATTCCTTCTTGATTATTAATTGCTACAGAAAAATCCGAATATTCCTTCAATTATTGGGATGGATTTTCCCTTGCTATCCCTGGTCCAACATATTCTATCCTGTCTATGTCACTAAAATTATAATCAATTACCAACACTTCTTTAGATCTTATTGCAAAATAAGTCTCGAGCACTTTTATACCTAACACTTTTGATGTCTTATTAGAGGTAATTCCAAGTACGTATCTTTCGAACCTTAACAATAGATATAAAAAAAGAACTATTTAATTTATATTCTAGTTCAGAAATAAGACTAGGGTTCCCTATATATAAAACTTTACGGAAGCAGTGAGTGGGCCACTTGCATTAGAAAACGCCAATAATCATTGATGGCTTGGACTCACTTTTTGATGTAGATTGTTAATCAATATATTCTATGAAATTAATGCTGATAAAAAGTCGCCAATGAAGATGGTACCTGCCCCTCTTGTATTTTGAACAACTACCTTATTCTTCAAATAAATAATGGCACCACCGTTGCCATTATTTATTTTTAAAATTAAAAGCAATTTCAACATCATTTTATGTCAACCGTTTCCATATGTCAATATTCCCATGTCAACCGGTTGACATTCAATCTAAAACTTTCATAATCCACTTCTTGGTTATCTATATTTCTCAAATTTTAATTATAACTCCTGCTGTAAATAGTAAATGATTGAATTATCCCTTTACTCTCTTTTTATAAATGATTGTTTGCTAATAAACATTCTTTGTCATTTTAGTATCAATACGTTTCATTTAAATAAATGGTCAATGGACGATATAAAAAAGGAATAAGTAAGTACATCTTCCTCTATCCACAGCTATTCGTTTTGAAAAACGATCTGTTTTTTCCCTTATTCAATGCCTGCTTCTGAGACACAATATAGAGATAAGAATTAATGGGATAATAGATATTGCTTATACAGCCATGACTTGACTCTTGTAAACTGGCTCCATACTATTAATATCCAAAGTAGCAATATAGAAGAAGATAATTATAGTAACACTAATTTGTTAATTTACATCAATTACTTTATTTCAAGTCGAATCCTATAGAAAATATACATCTCGATAAGGTCTAATTATATAGAAATTAATTATATATATTTTAAAATTGTTTTTGTGGTGAAAAAGCTGATTATTTCCTATCTAGGAAAGTAATCAGCTTTAGTGTTCTTAGTTTGGATATTCTGGGGCAAATTCACATTTAACTATTTATTCATAAAATGTAATTATAAGCTCCAGCTTTTTATGGGTATGCTATAGTACTATTTCCTAGATTTGAATTTTATTTTATTAAATACACTTGTAGAGTTCCAGACATTTAACCCAGCAAATCCCTCTGTAAATGAGTTATCTGTTTCATCAATGATAAGCTTGTCATCCAGGTAAACTTTAATATTTTTACCCTTTGTAATGACCCTTAAATTGTAATCTGTATTTCCCTTTAATTTTAGTTTTCCATTGTCATTGTAAACAGCAAGATCCTTGCCTACCCCCTCAGTGAATTTAATCAGTTTTACCTTGTTGTTCAAAACATCCACATTTGCAGCATAGGCATTTTTCGCATTAACATCAGAACGGAATACTAAAGCCCCTGCACCGGTTGGATTTGAAACTGTATTATTAAGTACTTTTATATTCGCTTCATACGTAAAGTCTCTACCTTTTTCATTTGAAAGAGTAAACGCATTTTCCTGACTTTGGCCTTGCTTTCCATCAATAGTATCGGCCCAGAGTCCACTAATAGTTTTCCATCCAGACATCTTTGTATGAACAGGGCTTTTTCCCCAAGTTGACTTTAACGGGTAAACATCAAGCGATTTTAATTTAACGGCCCCACCCTTACTATAAATCTGCAAACCATTGCTTGATGAATTCGGAAACAATTGATCAGTAATGACACTAGTACCATCATTTCCAAATACTTCAGCAGAGGATCGATCTATGAAAATATGCATTTTTATGGTTCCATCTTTTGAACTTAGTGGAGCAGAATGCTTGCCTTTAACATTTTGACCAAAATTAAAGCTTCCAGAATTCGTTCGGTCAACAAATAGCTTTTGATTATTTACATCATAACCAATTGTTGTATGCTCATTCTTTCCTTTCCGAACCTGAAATCCAAACTCTGTTGCTTTTGTATTTGAAACATCAAATTCTGCAAGCATTTCATAAGTGTCTCCCTTTATTCCCGAGAGAAGGTTACTGTTATCAGATATAACTCTATTCTTAAAGTTTGTTTTTTCTTGTTGTTTACGAATTGATTTTAAGGAAACAGGCGTTTGTTTTAAACGTACCCCCTCAGTTGTTTTCGTTAACTCTAATTCCCTAGGCAGCGATGTAGAACTTCTCCATGTAGTAGTTGGTGTGTTATTCGCATACTGCCAATTACTCATCCAGCCAAGCCAGTATTTCTCTCCATTTTCCCCCTCAATATTGCTCCAATCTACCGCAGCATAAAAGTCTGCACCATAGTCAGACCATAAGACCTGATCAGGTCGATTTTCACTTTTAAATGTTTTTCCATCGAAATCACCAACAAAATATTGCATGCCCGAACCGCCAACTGCAGCCCCATCATTTATACTTACTTGTAAAACCCACTTTTTATTTTTAGGATTTCCGTCAACTGGAAGTTGAATTAATGTAGGGCATTCCCATATGCCATCATTACTCCCATAAGTGGACTCTACCCAATCACCTGTTACTGTATTCCAGTCTGAGAGTATTCCGCTTTCCCTCTGTTTCACTACCTGAGGTTCTTTTGCTACATTGTCAACTTGTGTAGGCATTTTACCTGTATTAGATACGTTAATATCATCAAGATTAATATGGCCCCAGCCACCCGTAGCATTATCGACTGCTTTGATATATAATACTTCTCCTAAATACTTTGACGCGTCCCATACATAACGTTGATATTTCTCATCAGCAAACTTCGTATTCGCCTGGCGAAGTAATTCTTTGTCATCAGAAGCTCTTACTAAGGAGACATAACGGTTTTTTATATCATTTCCTCCACCCATTAATAAATTTATTTCACCAGATCCACTTAACTTAAAGTATGAAGAATGTAATTCTCCTGTCGCATCGTCTCCATTATGCTTATCCGAGAATCCCCATAGATGATATTTTCCATTTTGATCGAAGGGTCCACTCCAATTTGTTGTTGCGTTAGTCACATGATCATTTGTAAATGCATCGTCACCTACCGTTTTCCATCCGCTTAAATCCCCTGTTTCAAAATCAGGGTTTTCAATTTCCTTGACATCTGTCACAATAAAATTTCCCTTAGTAACATTCTGGAACTTCACAGAGGAGTTCCCAACATACAACCCAAACAACCCTTTTGAAAAAGTTGAATCATTTTCAGTAAGAATGAGATTGTTATTTAAATATACGCCAATCTGATTTCCTGCTGCAGTTACTTTGAGTTTATACGCTTTATCTGTGTCAATCTTTGTATTTTTTTCAGCAATCACAGTGGAAACCCCATTTTTGAGCTTCGACAGTTTGATTTTATCTGTTGAGGCATCAATGCTAGCAACATATCCATTTTTCGCATTTGCATCAGCACGGAATACAAGAGCACCTGAACCACCCTTGTCACCTGAAACGGTCATATCTGATTCATAACTAAATTGCTGTCCCTGTTCCTCACTCATAATAAATCCATCATCTTCTGATTTACCGGATTTACCATCATTTGTATCGTTCCATGTCCCACTAACTGTTTTCCATCCAGACAAGTTTGTCATAAAATTTGTTTTGTTCACGAATTTCACATTGCAAAACACAGATGTGGAATTCCATGCAGTCAATCCAAAATGTCCACTTTCAAAAGATGAGTCTGTTCCTTCAACAGCCTGTTTACCATTTAGAGAGACCTTAAAATGATTTGTATTCGCTTTCACCGTTACATGATAAGTCTGTGAAGTATCAAGCTTTATTGACTTTGAAGCAATATCGGTCACTTTCCCTTGGTAAATCTTACTTAATGTTAAACGATCTTTTTGGGCATCTAGGTTTACCGTATATGCATTTGTGGCATCTTTATTTGAACGAAAAACAAGTCCTCCTGAACCTTCTCGTCCATTCTTTTCAATAAGAGTGATATCCCCGTCCATTGTAAAAGATTGGCCTCTTTGAGGAGACAAGGTATACGAGTATGCACCCGATTGTCCGTTTGCTTGAATGCCTCCGTCCGGACCAAATTCACTTGCATATTTCCATTTTTTTAAATCACGTGAAGTATAGAACATTATTTTGTTTTTAGCAGCTAAAGACATCACCCATTGATGTGTTTCATCATGCCAAAACACTTTTGGATCACGCCAATCAGGAATCGGGGGGTTGGGCATCACAGGATTCCCCTTATATTTTTCCCACGTTCTTCCCTTATCGTTACTGTATGCAATACTTTGAACTTGTCCCTTACTTCCGGAGTGAGTAAAAACTGCAATCATTGCTTCTTTACCAAATCCCGCGGTATTATTCCAATCAATGACTGCACTTCCTGAAAAAATCTCTCCATTTTCATCAGGAGATAAGGCTATTGGGAGTTGCTTCCAATGAACTAAGTCTTTGCTGACAGCATGCCCCCAATGCATGGGTCCCCATGTTGTTCCGTAAGGATGATACTGATAAAAAAGATGATACTCTCCTTTATAATAAACCATTCCATTTGGGTCGTTCATCCAATTGGCTTCTGGAGAAAAATGAAACTGGTTGCGATACTCTTCTTGATAATATCCAGAATCCTGAGCTAACACTGGAACAGCTGATAATAAGGTTAAAGAACACGCCATTCCTACTGTCAATAGCTTCTTTACTGCTCTCTTCAAATTGCCTTCCCCCTTTCAAACTAACCCGGTATGTATGCCAGATTGGTTTTATACTCTCTACCATATGGCTACTTACAGCGAGTATTTGTTTCTATAATAGATTAATAATTTATTATCCTAAGAACCCAACCCAATAACCTAAAATTCCTATTGCAAATATTCCCATAATGATAAAAAGAGGATTTGTACCCTTACGAAGCATCCACGCGACTAATAATGTCAAACCTAAAGGGAGTAACCCCGGTAAAATACTATCTAACACATCTTGTACGGTTTTAACTACGACTTTTCCAGAATCATCCTTAATCCTTGAAACAACAACTGGAATGTTTATGGTAGTCCACTTGGAGACGAGCGCTCCCATAACAAACAACCCTAGAATAGAAGCACCTTCTGTGAGCTTTTGAATTCTATTGCCAACTAAATCTTTTAAAAATTCTGTCCCTTTGATGTATCCATATTTTAATCCATAATATTTTAAGCTTAATCTTATGACATTAATTAATACAAAGAATAATAGTGGGCCCGCAATATTTCCACCTAATGCAAGTGATGCTCCTAAAGCTGCTAACACTGGACGTAATGTTCCCCAGAAAATAGGATCTCCTACACCAGCAAGCGGTCCCATCAATCCAATCTTCATTCCGTTGATCGCTTTTTCGTCAAAGTCTTTTTTATTTGCCATTTCTTCTTCCATGGCTGCAGTTACGCCAAAAATAGGTGCCGAAATCCAAGGATGTGTATTGAACCATTCCAAATGCCGTTTCAATGCTTGATTTCTTTGCATTCCCGGACCATATAATCGTTTAATAGCTGGAATCATCACGTAACAATAGCCCATTGCTTGTACACGTTCAAAGTTAAAAGAGCCAAGTAGAAAGTTTGAGCGTATGAACATACTAAAAATATCTTTTTTCGTTAATCTTTTTTCATTTTCCATGTCTATTCTCCCCTTACGTTCACCGTTTAGGCATCTAAATCATCGTCGTCATCGTATACCCTTTCGCTACTCGTAGCTGCTGGAACACCTGCCGGTTGCATTTGATTTCGCTGCATCACTTGCTGATACAGAAGTGCTAAACAAAGGCCTAACGCCCCAAATCCTACTAAGTTAAATCCCGTAAATGCTGCCAATAAGAAACCAATGTAGAAAAACGGCTTCAAATGAGGAATATTCATCATATTGATAACCATGGCATATCCTACAACCACGATAATGCCTCCACCGATTTGTAGCCCTTTTGTGATAACTTCTGGAATATTCCCCAAAAAAGTTTGCACAGCACTGACGCTGATTAATGTAACGATTAAAGTTGGAATCATCACGCGAAGAGCCTGGAAACCCATTGCTGTAATATGCATAATTTCAATTCCTTTAAAGTTTCCTTCTTCCGCATACTTATCTGCTCGGTGAATTAAAAATACTGTGATTGTGCGTACAAAAATGGTGAGCACTTGCCCAGCAGCTGCTAAAGCTATAGCCACCGCAATACCTTCACCGATACCTTGCCCAGCTGTGATGACTAAAATTGTTGAAATAACAGAAGCAATAGCCGTATCAGGTGCCATCGCTAATCCAACATTCATCCACCCAAGAGCCATTAATTCTAATGTTCCTCCTAAAATAATGCCCGTTTTTAAATCTCCAAGTACTAAACCTACTAACGTACAGGCAATGAGAGGACGATGGGATTGCCCTTCGTCCAATACACTTGCGATACCTGTCACAGCTGCAATCACTAACAGTAAAATAATTTGTATTGAAGACATGACTTCATCTCCCTATTTGATTTTTGTTTCATTTCTGAGTACTTGAATAAAATTCTCACTAGAATCTGATGGCAATTGGCGTAACTCAAGCTTTACACCTAATTCATGTAACTTTTCAAAAGCATGGATATCTTTCTTGGTAACGCTTACAGATTTTGTGATTTGTTTTCTTTCATTAGCAAAACGCATGCCCCCTACGTTTACTGTTTCGATAGGTACCCCAGCTTCAATAAGAGCCACAATATCGGATGGACTTTCAAACAAAAGCATGGCTGTTGTATTCTGATAACGTGGACTATGGAAGGCTTTTTCCATTTTAGAGATAGAGACAACACTCGCTTTTACGTTCGAAGGAGCGACAGAAAGAATGAGTGTTTTTCTCATTTCGTCTGCTGCCACTTCATCTGAAACAACGATAATTCGGTCTGCTGCATTTGTCTTTATCCATCTTGTTAATACCTGCCCATGAATAAAACGATCATCAATTCTTGCTAAAACGATTTTCATAATAATCCATCCTCTCCAATTTGACTGGTTTTTTGAATTTTTTCTAAATGTTCGCTGCACACTTGAAAACTCTCTTCATTTACTTGCTTTAATCTTCCTAGCATTTCCTTTAATGTGACATGTTCTCGCATAGCTAATACTTCTAATAATATAGGCAAGTTCACGCCAGATACCATATCTGCTGTTTTGTTTTTAAGAATATATGGAGTAGCCGCGTTATAAGGAGTGCCCCCAAAAATATCAACCAAAAAAAGCACTTCGTTTGCCACTGGAATTTTCCCTAGCACCTCTTTGTACTTTTCTTGAAGTGTTTGGGTGCCTTCTCCTTTTAAAAAGGGCACTGCAACTAGATTATCTTCCTTCCCAAATATCATTCTTGAAGATCCTTCTAATGCTGTAGCAAAATCTCCATGTCCACTAATAATTACTGAAATCATATATTTCTTCTCCCCTCTTTTAAAGCTTTCCACTAATTATCATTGCAATTTCCGTGCCAATAAAGTGTATTAAGCGCTTTCAATTGTTTTTCATCTGCTTATTTTTATTTTTTAATACACATTTATCTAAACAAACAAACCTGTATTAAAATAGACATCATTTTAATACAGGTTTGTTTTTACACTTATAAATACACAATAGACAAGAACCCAGCCTATCCTATAGCAATTAAAGAGCTAAAGAAAGGGAAAAAGATGCCCGTAGGTATCCAAATAAGGCAGGTAAAATATCTTAATAATATTGTAGAGCAAGATCATCGTTTTATTAAAAAGAGAGTTTGTTCGATGTTAGGATTGAAATCTTCTCGTACAGCCAAATCTATTCTTTCGCGAATAGAAGTGATGCATATCATTAAAAAAGGACAACTTACTTTACAGGACAAGTCTGTCCAAAATCAAGTAAAGTTCATTCATCAACTATTTGAACGACAGCATAAAAACAGATTCCATTAGAAATCTATATAGCTCTTTTAAAGAGATGTAACCCTTGCACCAGAACCTTTTTATTATGCCAAAAACACTCCCTTATGATACATAGATTTAGAGATGGATTTTGATACAAAAATAAAATGTAATTGAGGAGGAATTAAAGGTGTTATTACATTGTCTCAAAAACTATAAGCTTTAGAATATAAATAGCACATGTACAATTTAAAAGATGAACGTTGTAAAATGAAATAATAAATTTCTTAAAGAATATTCATCATGTTATGCTAACTTTGTGCCATTTAATCGAATAAAACAATGCCTAAACGATTAACAAAACGAACTCCTTGATAAAAGGAATTCGCTTTGTTAATCGTTTTTTAAATGGTTTCAAGCTTAATAAAATGATATAAAGTAACCCTCTTAGTATCAAAAAAACCATTTATTTTTCACCTATCCTAATTTGCACTTATCTTATTTCACTTCAACTTTTCCCATTTTTTCTGCTACGTCAATATGTAGGGCATTTGTTACTACCCCAAACTCACTAGCATGAGGACGATCGTCATCATCTTCATATCCATAATCAAACATCCGGTTGCGATTTAATGTTAATTTTGTAAACGTTGGACGCAGTAAATCAAATAACTGATAGCGCTCCTGTAAATGCGGAAATCTTTGTTGATATGAAAGGATTTCCTCTCTCATAATTCCCCAAAATGTATGTTCAGAAAAGGCTTCCTTTTCTTCTAAAATGTTACTTAAATAACGGAAATGACAAATGAATAACCCTGTTAAAATAAATTGTGTTAAACCTTCTGGCTCTTCACTTCGCAGCACTTGTTTCATTCTGTCTGAAAGACCCTTTAGCTCAGGGAATGGTTGATCACTAACATTGACATCGTCAACAAAATCCTTCATGATTGTTCGTTCAGGCGTATAGTCCTTTAATACAAGAACCGTGTTCTGCCCATGCGGTGAAAACACCGTTCCATATTGATATAAGTAGTGAAGCAGAGGTGGTAAAATTGCTTTGGCAAGCTTGTTAACCCATTCCTCAACCGTCAAGCCGGATTTTTCAATAAGCTTAGAAACGAATGGTGTCCCTTCATGATCGACATGTAATAAGGAAGCAAGCGTGATTGCTTGTTCTTCATCCCTTAATTCGTTATAAATGCTCTCCCTCCAAACAACACCAAGCAACTCTAGATACTGGTAAGGAGCTCCTTTTACAGCATGAAAGGTTGGTTGGTCGACATTCATGGTAGCGACTTCTCCTAGTAATCCGAGTCGGCATTCATCTTTTAAGAAGGAGTCATTTTCAAGAATGTTTTTCATAAATGTCGTAACTTCAGGTGCAATCACGGTTCTCTCACCAGGTAAACCACGGTAAACTAATGTGTTTAAAATACTCATTGGTAATTTCACATGATACTTTTCCTTATTGCTCATATTGACAAAAGTTCGAATTGACTGCTGTGGAAGGTATTCGTCTCCGCCTTCTCCTAATGGAATGAGCTCCTGCTTAGCAATTTCCGCAGCAAACATCGGGACAATCGACTGATTCCACTGCCAAAGGTGAATCGGCATAAAATAGTAATGCTCTGGCTGAACATTCATTGCTTGTAATCGCTTAGTAAATCGTTGGCGCTCTTCCTCTCCTAGCTCTTCATCGATCACTTGATCATGGGATAACCCTTCAACTGAGTGAAAGGTTCCAATGTTTTTATGAACGGCAATCCATGAAAGATTCACTTGTTTCTTTTGTTCTGGTGCAAATTGAACGTAATCATCATAGCCAAATCCGATTCGTCCTTTATTATATGTAATCCATGGATGACCAGTCATTTCTCCTTCAAGTTCTGCGTAGTCCATATATACTAGCTTTTCAGCAGTCTTTGATTTTTCTTGTATATGAGTATCTGCTAGTAGTGTGTGTAAGTATTCGCGAACCAAATGGCCAGTCGTAGATCCTGACATCTTTCCTTCTTCTTGAATACTAAGTAAAAGAGATAAAGCAATTGGGATATCCTTGTCATCATTTTTTAAAATCCTAATACTATCAGGAATAACAGAAACACTATCAAACAAACGTGCCTTTGCCTGGAAGTGATAAACCTTTCCTTTTTTATCCTCCCATTCATACGTACGAATGCCGTTTTCCTCACTCAATACATCTGGCACGAAAATTTCTTCATAAATAAATTCCTGAAGCATCTTCGCTAATAACTTCTTATCGGCATGAATCCAATTTTCTTTTGTTAACATGGTTAAAGGTGTATCACATATCTTCACGTTGTCCAACTCCCTTTTTTTTAATATAGATTGAAGACTTAATAGGTATATAAAACAGTAGGAACAAGCCTATCGCGGAGCCAATTAATAGCAATCCACTTACGAGGAACGGTCCTTTAAAGCCACTTAATTCGACCATGACTAATGATGACATCGGTGCAAACAACAACGCGATGTTTTGGGTTGAAATCACAAGGCTATAGGAAAGCGGTGATCTCTTCCCAATTCCTAATTGAAAAAAGAGCAAATCCATTCCGATTAAACTGACAAAAAAACCAACACTGTATATGACTCGTACGAAAATAAAGCTCCAAACTTGATCGACAGTGGTCTGAAGAAAGACCATAATGCCTGTTAATCCTGTTAAAGCAAGTAAAATCACACGAATATGTGCTTTTAAAAACCCTCTTGGTAATAATCCTTGTAAAAAGATCGCAACAAGACTAGGCATAACATACATCAGACTTAAACTTTGATTAGACAGAGTATAATTCTGTTCAAGAAACATTGTTAAGTAAGGGCGAATTGCTTGATGACCTAGGAAGAACAGAAAGACAATCAGCAAATAGACGATTAATTCTCCTTGCCATCTATTCTCTTTATGAGCGTCTTTTTTCTTTTCTTCAGAGCCTGCCTGTCTCGTTTGCTTCGGCAGATATAGCCAGCAGCCAATTGCAAGAACAAGATCACAGAAAGCAAAGATATAATAGCTATTCAATGGCAGTGATTGATTGATCGCAAAACTGCCAAGTAGCCCTGATACAATCACGCTTCCATGGAAGATGAATAAGTACGTTGTTGTTCCTTTTAGCTTTTCTTGTTCATTTTTACTGGCTGCCACTAATGCTGGATAAAGTAAATAGATACTGCTTTGAAAAAACAATAATAGAATAGAGACTAGTAAAAACTGTTCAAAGCTAGTAACGGTGGGAAGAAGGAATTTACAGCCTCCCATTGCGAACAATCCCACAGGAATGATCAGTTTGAGACCCCATTTTTTTAGAAAAATAGACCATATTGGTGTCATAACAATTACAACAATTCGACACACACTTATATACAAGCTTGTTGCTTGAACCCCTTCCACTTGAAAATACGTCGAAAATAGCTGTGGAAAAAAAGGGGATAGAAGCATTTCTGATATAAGAGTTGAAAGCAAACAAAGATAGATAAAGCCTTTTTGGACAGTTGTCACATTCGCTTCCTACATTCCAAATTGTTGAAATACATTTTTTTCATATGTTTGATAAATCTTTTTACCAGCAATTTGGTTAATAATCGTTGCACTTCTAAACGCACCAAGACCTAGATCTGGAGCACCCACTCCGTGTGTATGTAACTCACCATTTTGAACAAAGAGATGATTGTTTCCTTCCATCTTTGTTTTTACTTTATAACCTTCTGTAATCTGTAACTGGCTGTTTTCATCCCACTCAAGTTGAGACTCAATTCCCTTTAAGAAATCTGGAATATATGGATGATACCCAGTTGCTAGAATAACAACATCAGAGTTTACTTGTTTATTAGCTTCTTGTTCATACTGATAGAGCGATAACTGTAAATAATCATCCCATTCCTCTATAGAAACTAGTTCTGTTAACGCTTGAAGGTGGATGTTTGGTTTCTTATTGCTAACCGATCGCTCATACATTAAATCATAAATATCAGCAATCGTTGAAAAACTAATTCCTTTGTATAATAGGGCTTGATTGGCTAAAACCCCTTGCTTCTTCTCTTCGGTCAGCTTATAAAAATAGTTTGTGTACTCAGGTGAAAAATGCTCTAGCCCTAACTTCGAATACTCCATCGGATAAAAGCCCTTTGATCTTGTATACCAGGATAATTCATAGGAATGATCTGGCTGCTTAGATAAGAGATCATAGAAAATTTCGGCTGCACTTTGTCCTGAGCCAATAACCGTGACAGAGTTAGCATCGAGAGCTTTATTCCGTTTCTTCATATAGTCAGATGAGTGAAAGATCTGATCACAATCCGCCATTTGAAATCTTTCCGGAATATATGGCTTCGTACCGATTCCAAGCACAACATGCTTTGTCACATAGGTTTTTCTTTCCTCCTTACTAAGGGAATAAACTTTCACACGGTAATAGCCTTCCTCTGTCCGTTCAATCCCCTCAACCTCTGAATCAAATTGAAGCTGTGGAAGCTGTTCTGCAACCCATTGACAATAATGATTATACTCATTTCGCGGGATATGAAACTTCTCCAAAAAGTAAAACTGATATAACCGTTTTTGCTCATGTAAATAATTTAAAAAGCTAAACTTACTTGTTGGATCCACCATTGTAACAGCGTCTGCCATAAATGGGACTTGGAGAGTTGTTCCTTCTAATAACATCCCAGGATGCCATTCAAATTGCGGTTTTTTATCAAAAAATAATGATTTGCATTCTGTTTTTTCTAATAATGCTGCTAATCCTAGATTAAACGGACCGATTCCGATTCCGATGACATCTAAAATTTGTTTTGTTGCCAATCCGTCCATCTCCTTTCAAACACGCCTCTTTCACAAAACATCAATAATCCAGTTTTATCGGGAAGTTCAACCTCTTTGATAGGGGTAAATCCGCATTTTTTAAACACATGAATCATTTTTTCATTTCGGATATCTGGTTCTACGATAATTTTCCTCGTTTCAGACACTTTGAATTTATGAAATAAGATTGTCAGCAGCAATGGATAAATATACCCTTTCCCTAAATACTCTTTAGGTCCAATTAACAAATGAAGCCCCTGATCAAATCGATCAAACTCATAATAATTGCCAATCACATCATCTTTGACCCAGTAGGACTCCCAATAACTCATTGGAGAGCCGTTGATTTCCCCAATCAATAATGTTTGATGATCATCTGCCAAAAATGCCTCGACATGTTTTTTATATTTTTCAAATGGCAGATCCAGCTTCCAATAGGGAATCACATGGATCTCATGCATCCAGGAATGAAGCAGGCTCACATCCTTTATTGTGACTTCGCGATACGTAAGAATAAGTTTTCGAATTGGATCACAATGCTCAATAGGATAGGTTTGCTTTAGTGCCAGATTAGACTTCATAAAGCTCACCTGCCCTTTTAAACAGTGGATTTTCAACAGATACGTAGACAGATTGTGTCTCAAGGGATCCGACCAACTCATCCATATTATGTACTCTCGTTAAGAGATTGGCCTTACATGGCAGCGTTTCTTCATGTAATAAAGAATTTATAAGATTCGTAAAGTCACCATATTGCTCGAATAAGTCATGTAATTCTTCTTTTAACAGCCTTAATAATTGATGTTCTTCAGCCAGACGACTAACGCCAAAGGCATTGATTAACCCAAATAGGTGGTTGAAAAAGAAATAATAACGAAAACGCTCCTCTGCAATCGAATCGGTACAAATGGTATCGCTTTTATCATTTAAAGTTGGAATCACTTGCTTTAACTGTTGTGCACGTGATTCCATAAAGTAATATCCTTGGTTATCACGGTAATAAAACGTTGCAGGGTAGCCATCCTCATCTAATTTGACCACTGAATTCTGCTGGTGTGCTTCAAGAGCAATCCCATAGGTAGCATACATCCAATAAAGCGGATGCAGGCTTATGTTTAGATAACGGCGAAACCACTCCTCACTTGCTTGCTCAGTTGAAATCTGTTTTTGTTCAGCAAGGTGATAAATAATATTTGCGAGGTGGGAATTCCCGCCTTCGATATGGTCCTGACAAAGACCTGCAAGTAACGTTGTTCTTTGTGTATAACCTGACTGAAAAGGATTCTCACGAATGACAACCTCAAAACCTGACTCTTTGTCTTGACCAAGCTTCACCGTTATATAGGCAGGATCTTCAATAATATTGAATGAAGGGTGCAAATCGTTTAACCCGGTTGTTAATACTTGTTGGAGCAAACGGCTCACTTCCACTCCACGATCAAGCTCTTTTCGCTTATTGATTCGCAGCGAGTTCGTTATTTTTACTGGAATTGAAAACTTAAACATATACCTGGCTTCCTCATGGTAAACCGTTCGTACCGAGGACGTTGGATAAAACTCGCGTCCCTGTGGTCCTAAGTAGGAAAGGTTCCCTAATTGAATTTGTTTGTGAACCCCCTTTCTTCCAAGTAACTTTCTTGCTTGTAAAGGATGAATAGGGATTAAAGAATAGTCATCCTCCTTGCAATATTGTTCTTTAAAAGATTTTGTAATGGATGGATCTCTTGTTAATTCTTCTTTAATTAACATTGTCGCTGTTTGAGGTAAAATGGAATCTTCCTCCACCAGTTCTTTTTTCACTTGGAAATAATGAAGCTGAAAGGCACCTTTTCGTTCAGGAGCATAGATATGTTCCTCGTCTTCATCAATTCCTTGACGACTTTTTGGTGTTGGGTGAACTTGATGACCAATTAACAGTGACTGCTCTGATTGAAGAAAGCTTTTTTCCACCTGATAGGATTCTTCAAGGTCATTTCTACGATGCGAGAGAATCCCTTTCATCGTTTGATAGCTTAGAATTGTTCGAAGCATCAGCTCTTCCGTTTGTACAGGATTCGTAGATGCTTCAGCTAAATCCTTTTGCAGATAAGAAATTAACGTTAAAAAATCTAGCTGCTTTACTTCATCATTCGTTACTTGGTAGTACATATTTGGTGAAAATAAATGACGTCCTGTTTCCGATTTATAGCGAACTGGTATATATAACGTTACAGACTGATTAGCAAAAGGAATCACAAGCACACACTCAAACTTATCTTTCAAAGGAAGCTCTACATGTATAGCTTCCTCCCATTCTCCTTTACCTGTTTCCTTAATATAGCAATTTAATAGATTTTGCATCGTTAAATGATTAGTAATGAACGGAATATTCATAGACTTTCTCGCCTTTCTCACTCTCGATTTTCTTTCCAATCTGTTTGATGTTTTCAACATGGTTTTTCATGTTTTTAAGCGAATTTAACGGATGAAGCATCGTAAATTTTAAATATACCTTTCCATTTTGCTTTGTTTTTGCCATGATTAGCTCTCCACTTTGGTAGAAATAGCGCTGCAATTCAAGATTTAGCTGATTGACAAAGTGTGGATCGTCAACGTATTCAGGGAGAAGACGGAATAATACCGCATTCAACCTTGGTTCATGAAGAACGTCAAAATTATGCTGACGTAAAAGATCAGCCGTTTCTCTTGCTAATTGAATCGTATAATCTATCATTTTTCCAAACATATCCGTACCTAGTAACTTAAAAGTCATGAGGACTTTTAACGCATCAAATCGTTTCGTTGTCTGAACACTTTTTTCAACAAGATTGATAATGCCTTCTTCATGATCTTCTTCAGGATTTAAGTAATCCGCATGGTACATAATGTGTTGAAAAGATTGTTTATCTTTGACAAAAAAAGCCCCGCAGCTAATTGTTTGATAGTAAAGCTTATGGAAGTCAATGGTAATCGAATCTGCTTCCGACAAATGATTAAGTAGATGCCTGTATTGATGAGAAAATAACAAGGCCCCCCCATAGGCCGCATCGACGTGCAGCCATAATTGATACGTATCCACTAGGTCGGCAATTTCTTTTAGATTGTCGATACTTCCAAAATCAGTTGTTCCAGCAGTTGCAACAATCGCAAACGGGATTAACCCCTCTTTTTGTAGCTGTTCAAGGTTTTTCCTCGCATCATCTAAGCAAAGCTGTTGCTGATCGTTTGTTTTCACTTTTACAACCGAATGAATACCTAGACCGAGTTGAGCAGCTGATTGCTGAACTGTAAAATGTGCATGCTCTGAGCAAAGAATACGCAGTTTGCTAGCCTCAACCGGGAGTCCATCTCTCTGAGCATTGACAGAAAAATAGGTCCGGCAGGCTTGGTTTCGAGCAAGCAGCAATCCCATGTAATTGGACTGTGTCCCGCCACTTGTAAATACTCCATCCGCCTTCGCTGGATAACCAATTTGTTTCATAAAATATTTCAGAACCTCTTCTTCAACATACGTTGCAGCTGGGCTTTGATCCCATGAATCCATTGATTGATTTAGTGCCCCTATAATCACTTCTGCAGCAATCGATGGCAGCAATGGCGGACAATGAAGGTGCGCCATTGCTGAAGGATGAGAAATCCATAACGAATGTTTGGCGACATCATGAATGTCTTTCATAACAGCTTCCATTTGCTGTCCACTTGCAGGCATATGCGTTACTTTTCTTGCCATCTCTTCAATGTCTTCACGTGAAGTTCCAGTAAATGGTTTGTCGATCTTTGCGTTTGCTATGAGCCTGACAGTACTTTCGATTAGTTCATGAAAGGTTTTTTCGCTTTGCTCACCTGGATACAGAAACCATTGTTCAAAATTCGTATTCATTTCTATCACCTACTAACGCAATCCGAACTGGGCTTCAGCTTTTTTTATAGATTCATAGAAACGTTGTAATACGTCATCAATTTGCTCTTTTGTCATGATGAGAGGCGGTAATAAGCGAACCACTGTGCCAAATCGACCGCCAACCTCTAAAATTAAGCCGCGTTTAAAGCATTCCTGTTGAATTTCACTTGCAAGTTCAGGGTATGCTGGATAGCTTCCTAGTTGATTGGCTTGTGCTTTTGGATTAACAATCTCCACTCCAATCATCAGTCCGCGTCCTCTTACATTACCTATTGATGACATCTCTTTTTGAAATGCACGTAGCTGTTTCATGAAATATGCTCCATTCTCAGCAGCCTTCTCAGGCAGATAATGCCCTTTAATATACTCTAAGCCTGCTTGACCAGTTGCCATCGCCATTTGATTTCCTCTGAATGTTCCAATATGTGCTCCTGGTTCCCACTGGTCAAGGCTGCGGTCATAAAGTATCACTGATAATGGAAGACTTCCTCCAATCGCTTTTGATAACACAAGAACATCTGGTTCAATCCCTGCGTGCTCGAAGGCAAACATTTTTCCTGTACGACCAATTCCGGTTTGTACCTCATCAATGATTAACGGAATATTTCGTTCCTTCGTGATTCGCCGAAGCTCCTTTAACCACTCAATCGGCGCTGGGATGGAACCGCCTTCCCCTTGAACGACTTCGACAATAATGGCTGCCGGAGTAACAATTCCACTTTCAGGGTCATCTAGTAAATTTTCAATATAGGTGCTGCTCACCTTATGTCCTTCTTTTCCAATACCAAAAGGACAACGATATTCATATGGATATGGTAGAAAATGTGTATCTGGGACAAGGGCATGAATATTCTTTTTTGGCCCTAAGGTTCCACTTACACTTAAGGTTCCATGTGTTGAACCATGATAACCTCCTTGGAATGATAAAATCGATCGATTCCCAGTAGCTGTTTTTACTAATTTCAAAGCAGCCTCAATTGCATCTCCGCCTGTAGGTCCACAAAATTGAATCTTTGCTTTTTCAGCAAACGAAGCTGGTAAGGAAGCAAATAATTCATCAACAAATTTCTCTTTTACAGATGTTGTGAGATCAAGTGTATGTAATGGAAGTTTTGAAGCTAGCACCTTTTGAATTGCTTCATGGATCACAGCATGATTATGTCCTAAAGCAAGGGTGCCTGCTCCTGCTAGGCAATCGATGTATTGTTTTCCATCCATATCTGTTACATATACACCTTCAGCCTGTTTAATCGCTAGAGGAAGACGTCTAGGATATGACCTCGCATTCGATTCCCTTTTTTCCTGTGAAGCTAATAATACTGAATTATCCGAATATGATGCAGTTACTGATACCATAAATACTCACTCCTTAAACAATTTTAAATTTAATTGATAAAGATTTTCATTATCACTCTAAACAACACAGTAATTGATAATGATTATCAAAGTCAATAGATTTTGCGAAAATCAAATCATAGTACCTAAAATGGAAATAAATACGGTTCGAATGGTCCTATTTTTTTATCTAACTCTTCAATTGCATTTACCAGTGTTTCTACTTTAGCCATCTTTTCACTAAAGACAGTGACCTCTAAATTCTCATCTGTAAATTCTTCAATCACATTACTAATCACTTCTATAGAATCAGTTGATTCCTCCGCAGACGAATGATTATAGGAAGGTGAAGCAACACCTAATGCTAAAATCAAAAACATTAAAACTGAAATCAGATTTTTTATTAGAAAAGTGCCTATTATTCTCTTTTCAGAACCATACACTTTTAAATGGGAATTTAGTTGTGTTTATCTCTAAATTTCGCTTTTGTTGAAAATGTTACAACTAAGGATAATGAAGCTTTTTAAGAGAAGAAAAATATCAAGTTCTATTTTTTTATTATTTGATTTCATTTTCCCCACCCGTATATAGGTTAATTTATATGAAGTAAGAAAATCACCAAGGTATAGCTTTGGTGATTTTCTTACTATATTAATAATTTACCTAGTATCAAATATGTTCTTTTATAATACAAAGATTTTGAGACGAATTTTGATACAAAAATAAGTTACGATTGAGGAATAAAGAGAAGAAGCAGGGGAATGTCTCAAAAACCGTGGTTTTTGGGATATTATTAAACTTATTTTAGAGTAATAGTATCCATACATCCGAAATTGAGTGATTAATTACAATTTTTAAAAGTTTTCGGACTAGAATCATTATAAAAAACCTAAAAAGTAATATCATTTTGTAAATATTAGGATTCTTTGTTTAGGAAGTTATTAAACAAGTTTATTAACCTAAGTACATTCTTTTGAGTATTTTTAAGAATCAAAGTCGGCTTTGTCAGGTGTTTTTTTCTTTTGAATGTAGTTTATTATAAGTTTCTCGACATATAAATTATTAAGGTATCGTTCATTATATTTGGAAACTGAATAAGAAAGTGTTGTTTACGTATAATGGAAAGAATCTGCATTGAAAGTATGTATAATAAACTTAGGAGGTATTTCAATGATGAATTATTTTAATCCCCTAGATAGACTACGAATGCCAGTCCCTTTTCAAGGATATCCTTATTATTATCCACAGTATAGAATCCCTACATCACATTACCCACAAAGTTGGAATACATTCCATCCTTCCATTAAAACAAATCAAATACACTATTTTCCTAGAAACTTCACCCCAACTCCATACTTAAAAGAGGATGTGAGAGGATCATGGACACCTTTTTCATGGGTAGAGAAGTATGCCTATGCATTTTCAGGTCCGTATAATAAAGCTGAAGTTGCTCTCACATTTGATGATGGTCCAGATTTGGTGCATACTCCTCTCATATTAGATAAATTAAAAAAATATGGCGTTAAAGCTACTTTTTTCTTATTAGGTGAAAATGTTGAGAAGCATCCTAATGTTGTAAAAAGAATGGCAGCAGAGGGGCATATAGTGGGGAATCATTCATATGATCATCCCAATTTCGTAAAGATAAGCAATGAAGAATATCATAATCAAATTCTAAAAACAGGAGAAATGATCCAAAAGTTAACTGGATATTTTCCAAAATTCATCCGTCCCCCTTATGGCTTTATCAATGAAGAGCATCTGAAATGGGCTAATGAGCAAAGATTTATGATTATTCAATGGAGTATAGATACATTAGATTGGAAAGGAATCAGTGCAGAGGCTATTACTGAAAAAGTATTTGCTAATGCTTTTCCTGGAAGTATAATCTTACAACATTCTGCACCATCTGGAGCGAAATTAGAGGGTTCTGTGAAAGCTCTTGATCTAATCATTCCTCAACTTCAATCTAAAGGAACAAGATTTGTAACTCTTCCAGAAATGTTTTCTACTTCAAAGGAAAGATGAATAATATGATTTTGATGAAAAAACTTCAAGGTAATTTTAATTAATCTCTAAATCTTGCATATACTAATACTATCACTCCAAAAAAGTGAAAGCATATTATTTATATGAATAATATACCATTTGATTAAGTTATTATGGTTATTGTACTGACGAATTTTTAGTGCAAAAGAAAAAGAGAAAAGTTACTTATTCCTGACCCATCTCAAAAACCATGGTTTTTTGAACCTCAAACAAATGTCGATGTAACCAATCATGACTAACCTTTAATCTGCAAAACTTTGTATTAGAAACAAATACATTCCTTATTATCCCTTAACTTCATTTTATTACCATGTAAAAACCGTAAGTTTATCCCTATTTATACATTAAATGATTTTTGTTACGTTATACATATAGTAAATATTTAATTTAGTTAAAAAATTTAAATGGAGGATGTTAGAATGAGACAGCGTAGTATTTTTATACTAGTTTATTATTAGCTTTTACTATAGCGTGTGTGCCTATATCAAATGCAAAAGCAGCTAATAAAGAAATGATTGCAAGTGACGATTATGATAAGAGGGTTCAGCAATATAAAGAGGATTTTGAGTTTATTTATGAAAAAGCCGCAATAAATGACGAGAATGGTAATGTTATAAACTTTGACTTTGATAAAATTAGAGATAAATATGGAGATTCAGAAACCATTGATATGTTAGAAGAGGAGATTAATGGTGAGGGACAAACAATGAGTACAATGAGCACTTCAGCCTATTGGAGTTGTATGAAATCGTCTCTTATTGACTTTTTTGGAGTAAATGCTGTTCAAGTAGCTATAAATGGTGGAATTGCTAACTACATAAAAAAACATGCTTTTAAGGAAGCTGCAAAATTAGCTGTAAAATATTTTGTTGGTACTAGTGTTGCCGGTTTAATTACTACACTTACGTATTATGGAACAAAATGTGCTTTTGCTGAGTAAAGAGGGCTATAGTGAGTACAAGTAACAAATTATTATTTAAATTACTCCTTATTGTGTCACCTATTATTTTTATAATTATATTCATGTTATATAACTTATTTATTAACCATAAAGATTTTTCATCTAGTGCTATGGTTACTTTATCTTTGGCAGGTATATACTATTTTTGCATCAGTATATATTTTCTCCTCTTTAATATGAAGGAGAAAAATGAATAAAATAGCTATTGTGTAAAAGAGAAGTTCTTTCTTTTAGAAAGAACTCCTCCTTTGGTTTCTTTATAGAATATTTATCCCTTGTTTAAATAAATTATACTAACTCCAAACTTTTTATTTCCCTTTAAGTATATCTTTATGACTGTTCCTACTATATAAAAAATACTTAGAGCATTAACTCTAAACGTAGCAATTTATATTCATTTTAAGATTCTAAATTAAGTAGAAGCTTTCTTTTTTAATTCCAGAATAAGCGCAATAATTCCGATAAGGCCACCTATTGCAAAAAGATAAGAAGTAAATGGTATTGGTTCATCTATTAATAAACCTCTTACTCCATAAAAACACAGTATAATATTACCAATTAAACCAATTACAAGCCGAATATTTTTATTAATGTTTTCGACCTCCTTTTTGTTTATACAATACCATATAAAGTAAATTATTCTCCCTAATATATAATGAATACTCTATGCGATTTTAGTTAATATAATGAGTTTTATCAGAAGTAAAACTAGTACAAGCACCGTATTTGTGTTGCCAATATGGTGCTTAAAAATGAAGCTTCACATCATTTTAAGGTCGAACAAGATGCAACAAAGCTTCGCAATGTTGCCTTGTTCTCTCCGCCCTTCGGTTGCTCAAAATGAAAGAAAAAAGCCATCTCTCGAATCGCATTGACCGGAGGTGTAGTTGTCAATTTGGACAACTACAAAAAAATAAAAACACAGGAAAAAGAGAGCATAGCCGATGCCCTCTTTTCCTTTATCAGCTTCAAAGCTGAAATATAAAAAAATGCCCTTAAGAGAAAAGAAGAGAGAAATGTTTATATAAGGAGGAGGAGACGTGAAGACGTCCTTCATTACTCGACAATCAAATTTATTTTCTGAATAATATGGACTTTCAAAATTCTTAAGGTTATAATAACTAACAATTTATCTCAAAATTATGCAAATAAAAGGGGAGGAAACAATAAAAAAATCTATGAAAATTAAAAATGACTAAAAAGATTGGAGAATGAACAGCAATGAATTTAGTAAATCAAATCAGTACATTGGCGAATAAGTACTTCAGTGTTATATCTATTTTATTTGCCATCGCAGCGTTTAGTTGGCCTGAACAGTTTGTCTGGTTAGGGTCTTACATTACTACTCTACTCATGATTGTCATGTTTGGTGTAGGAATGACATTAAAACCAGTTGATTTTAAGATGGTTCTTACGAATCCAAAGCCTGTCATTGTTGGCGTGTTAGCACAATTTACGATTATGCCTTTGCTCGCATTAGGAATCGCCATCTTGTTAAACCTTCCACCGGAATTGGCTGCGGGGATTATTTTAGTTGGATGTGTCCCTGGTGGTACGTCATCAAATGTTATGGTCTATCTTGCGAAAGGAAATACGGCGCTGTCGATTGCAATGACATCCTTATCGACCATGTTGGCGCCAATTCTTACACCAACCCTTCTCTATTTCTTAGCAGGGCAGTGGATGCCAGTTGACCCAATGGGAATGTTTGTATCTATTATTAAAGTAATCATCCTCCCCATTGCCTTAGGATTCCTGATTCAGAAAATCATTCCAAACATTGTTGAAAAGGGTGGGGCAGTCCTGCCGTTAATCTCTGTTATCGCGATTGCTCTTGTTTGTGCGGCGGTTGTTTCTGGGAATAGAGACAATATTGCCTCTTCGGGAATGATTATTTTTGTAAGCGTCCTTTTACATAACATATTGGGATTATTTATTGGCTATTTGGTCGGGATTTTAATGAAGCTAGATATAGAGACAAGAAGAGCCATTTCAATTGAAGTCGGAATCCAAAACGCTGGATTAGGAGTATCTCTTGCCAAAACACACTTCGCTGCTTCTCCCCTAACGGCCTTGCCCGGCGCTGTGGCTGTCACGTTACATGTCATCAACGGATCCATTCTGGCGTCTTATTGGTCGAGAAAGGAAATTAATAAGAAGGAAAGTGGCGTGGGTAAAGATATAAAAATAACGGGGTAAGGAAAGGCTTTGGGCGTCCATCATCCCTATACGATTTTTTAGTTGTGTATGATATACAAACTTAGTTAACATAATGAGATTTATCAGAAGAAAAGCCGTTGGAATCCTTAGTTCCAACGGCTTTTCGAATATGTATGACTGCAAGTTGAAATTTTAGTTTCTCTCTTCCTTCGTGTTATCCTAAAATTGCAACTGTTATAATTGATAAAACTATACTGAACAATAAAGACATAAGCCAATCTCTTTTTGCTGTCAGTTTAAAAATTATATTTAAGAATGAACTAATGACAATCAAAATAAGAAAAACAAATAAAAGCATAATAAATTCCATTTTCTACTCCTCCTTAGACCATCTCCATTTCTACCTCTCTAACTTCCTATTAATCCCATTTTATCAAAAGGCAAACCATAAAGCACTATGTATAAACTATACAAAATTAGTTTACATAATCCATCTTCGAGGAAGTTAGAAAGCCATAGCCTCTTTGTTTCCCAAGGAGTACATAACTTTTGGAATACTCTTAAACTCAAAACTTAACAAAATAAAGAAATTCCTTTTTTCTTTGGAAAGAATTACAATAGAAAAATATGAAAGAAAAGGAAATAAGTTATGGTAGAAATATTTTGGCACGTTTATTTAGGTTTATTAGGAACTGCAGCAATTGGTTTTTTAATTAAAGGAGAAAAAACGCTTTTCTATATGGTTGATTTCATTATCTCCATCTTCACTTGGCTTGGACTTTTTGGATATGTCACTCATACAATCATGTTTACACCATTTGTATGGAAGCTTGTATTTGTTGGAGGTCTCATTTGGGATATTGTATTTAGCCTTATTAAGGGCGTAAGGAATGAAGAGCTTGAAGGGATACCTACATCCATTCGATTTATCCTTATGTTAGTCACTACTCTTATCTTGCTTGGTCCTTTGTATTATGGGCTGTTTAATTATGCATTCTAAGAAGTGAGAGTACATAAATAAAAAAAGATTACCTTATACTCCGATAGGTAATCCTTTTTTCATTAAATTTATTGATGTCGAAGGTTATTAATCTCCTCTTGGGTAAGACCTGTAAGATCACTTATGGTTTCATTGTCTATGCCTTTTTGAATCATACCTAGAGCCATATTTTTAATGGTTTCCTTTCTTCCTTTTTCTTCCCCTCTGCTTTCGGCTCGTTTTAATGCAGATTTTTCATCCAATAAAGCCTTTCTTCTTGCTTCATAAGCTAGTAAAACTTCCGGATCTTGACTCACACGTTCCCATTCGTCTATTGCTTTTTTCAGTACTTGATCTTCTTGCATCGCAATCTCCTCCAGTACTTGAGTGATTTCTTCATCTTCCGATGCTTCAAGTAATAATAACCATCTTACTAATTGATCTTCTCTCGGATCGACTTCTTTTCTACGCCACTTAATAAGTAGTTTGGGAAGTTCCATAAAATGAATTTCTAACATATCTGTTAATAATAACTTTTCTTCTCTTTCGTATAATTGGAAGACAGAATGATAGTGGTTGATATGGGATAAGTAACGGAAGTTTACAATATTAATGGTAATCGTTTGACATAACTCCCCATAGTCCATTCCTTCCTTCATTTGACTGCTATACATCTTAGACCAATAGTAAAGCGTTCTTTTTTCCATATCATGTTTATTATTAAGTTGAATTTCAATGTTTATACGGGTTCCATCTTCTAATTGGGCATGAACATCTAGGATGGATCGTTTATCTTCTTGATATTCCTTATTAAAATGTGGATCTAATAAGTGAACGGTCGTAATTTTCTTTTCCTCTGGTAAACGTAGAGCTGCATTTAAAAAGGCAGCTAAGATGGATTCATTTCCATGCGTTCCAAAAAGAGATTTAAAGGCAAAATCGACACGTAAATCTAATCGTTTTGTCATTATATCCTCCATGATTGTTTCTTTTCCTCTAGTATAACATGAGTTGTACTTTTTCCTCTTAAGTATACTTTTAATGATACTTTGTTTTTGTTCCAAATAATAGGGATGACTCTTTTATTGAATTTAGGATAACTCTTCCCATTTATATTTCTCGGTTTATTATGACAGCCATAAAGGGTAAAGACGAATAGAATATTTTTCATTTATAATCAAGAACAATCTTAATGATCTTATTGAAAGTTCATCAAAGAAAGTGAAGGTTTTCTATGAAGAAAAATTTAAAATTACAGCGACGGATTACCTATTGCCCACGTGTTAATCGTTCTGTCAATCATGACATTTCTTATATTCATTCAAATGGACAAAGCGAAATAATTGCTACTTGTACAGGTATTGAGGATAAATGTTATGACTGCTTTATCCTAGAGACATATAAATAATCATAAAAACGTTAGATTTCTTATAGTATAAGATAGATTTTTTTAATTATCATAATCTTTGTTATCAGAAATAAAAGCCGTTGGAATTAATAATCTCAACGGCTTTTTTCTATATCTAAACATGTCCAAATGCTTCTCATTGACCCATATTTCTACTGGTTCAAGCACCGCACCTTATTTGCGATGTAAATACCCGCCTCGCTTGCTTGAAGTAAAAAAATGATTGACTGTCTGACGACACTCTTTTTCTTATTCACTTACAAATAAAAAAGCCTTCACGATTTCCCATCAATAGGTTTAGTGATCAGCATCGATATTCAAAAAAGGCTATGCATCCACATGAAATAGAGGATTTCCATCATTCATTTCTGGAGGATATCTCACAGACACTTTGGGAATATTAAAAATTAAATTGTTTAATATTTTTAATTTCTTTAAAGCATATCCACTGAGTGTTACAAAAATGTATGTTAACATAAAAGACGTGAGAAAATTGGGTGGGTGCAAATTTTAGGAAAATACACCCAGATTTATGGAATCACACAGTTGGAGTTGACATAATTAAATGAAATTTAACAAGGAAAAAATCAACGTTGTAAACATGCAACAAGCTAAGAAAAGCGTGTTTGCTACAGGGATAGGAAATGCGATGGAATGGTTTGACTTTGCTTTATATTCTTATTTGGCAGTTATTATTAGTCAAAACTTTTTCAGTCCCGTTCAAAACGATGAATTAAAGTTAATATTTACTTTTGCTACATTTGCCATTGCCTTTTTACTGAGACCCGTAGGGGGCATTATTTTCGGTAAAATTGGGGATAAATTTGGTCGAAAAATAGTATTAACGACTACTATTTTAATGATGGCTTTATCTACTTTAATAATAGGGTTACTTCCTACATATGATCAGATTGGGATATGGGCTCCTATATTATTACTCTTAGCTCGTATCCTACAAGGTTTTTCGGTGGGTGGAGAGTATGCTGGTGCAATGGTATATATTGCTGAATCTTCCCCAGATAATAAACGTATAAGATTAGGTAGTGGTCTAGAAATTGGCACATTATCTGGTTATATCATAGCTTCTATTTTAGCTACAGTCCTTTTTTGGACTTTATCTGATGCTCAGATGAATAGTTGGGGATGGAGAATTCCTTTCTTCTTGAGTATTCCAATAGGATTATTTGGTTTATATTTGAGACGTCATTTAGAAGAAACACCAATCTTTGAAAATGACATTTCTGAGAACCAAGAACAACAACCAGGTTTATTAGAAGTCATTAAAACATATAAAAAAGATATCTTCTTATGTATTGTATTTGTGGCATTCTTCAATATAACCAATTACCTGTTGTTAGGTTATATGCCTTCTTATTTAGATGAAAACATTGGGATAAGTGATACGATCAGTACACCGATCACAGCCATTGTATTGATTATTATGGTACCTTTCGCTATAACTTTTGGCAGACTAGGAGATAAATTAGGAAATAAACGAGTTATAACCATTGGATTAATATTGGGAATTGTATTTTCCATTTTCTCTTTCCAAATTCTTAATATGGGAAGTATGGCCTTCCTATTTATAGGACTTTTAATGTTAGGTATTGTTTTATCTGTATATGAAGGTACTATGCCAGGATCTTTACCTACGTTGTTCCATACTAACATTAGATATCGTACATTATCATGGACATTCAACATATCAGTCTCTATTTTTGGTGGAACAACACCTTTAGTGGCTGCTTGGTTAGTCCATGTGACAGGAAATAATTTGGCGCCAGGCTTCTATTTATTAGCCGTTAGTTTAATTGGTTTAATAGTTGTATTAACTTTATTTAAAGATACTTCAGGTAAATCTTTAAAAGGTTCTTACCCTACAGTTGCTTCTAAGGCTGAGTACAAAGAAGCTGTTGAAAATCCAAAAGATTCATTATGGTGGCAAACAGAACAAACAGATAAATAAATCGAATTAAAAAGTACCCACTCAATTGAATGACAACCCGAAATATGGACACTAAAAAATAGCGTCTGTATCTTGGGTTGTTGTTTTACTTATCGGGGTATCGACCACGTCTGTCCCTCCTATTTTGATTTTCTTAACTCATCGGTATCACTATCGAAAATTCCTTCGCTCTGTATGAATCAATAATTTATATATATTAATTTTCTTTTAAATAATTTGCATGTCATGAATAAACTTTTATCGCTTGAGTAAACTACTCAAGATGCAATATAGCATCACCTCATAGTGTATAATTTTGCAACAGAAAACCTTACTGGGCATGGTCAGTAAAGTTTTCCGTTTTTACTCCGTTGTAAACTATTCATCTTTAGTTAACATAATTCTCGTTATAGTAAGTTAAAAGTTTTCTGTTTCTTGCTCAATTAAAGCACCCCGTTTATTGAATAAGAATGAGTATCCCCAACTTTCTTACCTCTTTGAGACTGGGAATCGGCAAATAAATAAAAAAAGCATCCCCTCTACCATTTGGGAATGCTTTTCTATTTAAAACAGATAACTGATTAATAATCCTGTTGATAACAGAAAGGCAAAAACCGTATTTGTTATCGCTGTTGATTTCATTGCTACACGCATATATTGAGGTTCTTTTGCTCCTTTTCGAAAACCTTGAATTGCAGAAATTGGCGTCTTCAAACCCAAGAACATAATTAATAACCAAGGGCTTACATATCCCATTATCACAATCATCACTATCCATAAATAGGAAACTAAAAAGGAAATAGCTAGCGTTACCACTGCTTTCTCTCTCCCAAGGAGGATAGCCAACGTTTTTCTTCCACCTTTAATGTCTTCATCAATATCTCGGATGTTATTAGACATGTTGATTGCCCCTACTAAAATTCCAATCGGAATGGAAATCAATATACTTTCAACTGTTAACGTATTAGTTTGAATAAAGAAAGAAATTAATACAAAACCTGTACCCATTGACAATCCAGAAAGTAACTCTCCAAGTGGCGTATACGCAATTGGTAATGGGCCGCCTGTATATAAATAGCCCACTGCCATCCCAAATAAACCGATGACCACTAACCACCAGCTACTATTCATGCAAATATACACACCGATAAATGCTGCCACAATATACAATAAAATAGCAACGGTTAAAACATTTTTTGGCTTCAATCCATGACGAACGATTCCACCACCAATTCCAACAGAATCAGCAGTATCTAATCCACGTTTAAAATCATAATATTCATTAAATAAGTTCGTTGCGATTTGCAATGCTAAACATGCCAGCATCATCGCCATAAATAAAAACCAATTAATCTTGGTTTCATAAAGGGCTGCAACTGTCCCTAATACGACAGGAGCAAATGTTGCTGTTAATGTATGAGGTCGCGTCATTTTCCACATTAATTTAGCAGAACTGATTTCTCCTTTTTCATTCTCCATAAATCTTTCCATCTCCCTGCATTTTCAGTATTACATCACTAGAAGTATTCTTTCTACCTACTTCCTGTTTCCATGATACATTATATCAAGTCAATGCTATCCTTGACATGATTTAATATTAGGAAAGTAAAAAACATACATCAAAATTTGAACTACCCTGCACTTTTAGTTGTAGAAAGAACCATGCATATCCTATACATTTCCAATTTATATAATGTATCTTAGGGGAAGTCAGAAAAGTCCAGATCCTTTGTATCACAAAGGATCTGGACTTTTCCTTTTTTTTCGTTATGTAAGATTTTATACATTGTTGAACTATCAAGCTTTCCTCACTTCTCCAACATAAAAAGAGGGCATAAAAATCCTAGGTTTTATGCCCTTACTAAATTCATAGATTACTTGCAATTGTTCTAAAGTTTTTGCACCAGAATCAAATAGTTGATTTTATCACCCTAAACTGTCAAGCTTAACGAAGAACAAAATCTTTGAGGAAAGAATATATAGGTGACAAGTATGATTGAAATAAAAACATCTGCGCTAAGCGATGGAGAATTCAATAGAGGTGTATTCGCTAAGCAAGATATCAAGAAAGGGACGCTTCTTCATGAAGCACCTGTTATCCCTTATCCTAATAAAGAGCATGAACACATTGAGAAGACAGCACTTGCGGACTATGCTTTTGAATATGGTGTAAATCATACAGCTATTCTTCTAGGCTATGGTATGCTGTTTAATCATTCGTATACACCTAATGCTACTTATAAAATTAATTTTGAAAATCATACCTTTGATTTTTACGCTTATACGGATATCCAAGCAGGAGAAGAGATTCTTATTAACTATAATGGAGATGTAGATAATCAAGAACTCCTTTGGTTTGATCGTGAAGATGAGAACGAGTAGCAGTAAAAAAGTAAGCCCATCGATTTTCGATGGGCTTACTTTTTCATCTCAAGACATTGTAGAATTCAATCGAATTTTGATCTATTCTTCTTTTTTATTCTTATAAAGAACAAAAATAGAATCTTTAGTAATGTACAGGAACACGATCTAAATTCTTTTTCTTGGCTACAAAATAACGACTATAACTATCGAGAAGCTCATGTGTATCTGGATCAATAATAATCGGTTTATCTACGGTTCCATTCTTCTCAATACTTTCTTCTACTGCTTTTTGTTTCGCTATTCCTGGTGTAAATTGAAGAAAGGTTTCCGGAACCTTAATTTCTTCTAAGGACATCCAATCCTTCGTTCCCTTTGGAACAAGAAGAGGCTTTTTCTCTTGCTGTGGTTTACTTTCTTGTTCGGATTTACTTTCCTCTTGTTTTTTAGCCCTTGAACCCTTTTTGGGTGTTTGTTTTGGTTGTTTCTCCTCTTTTCCTTTGTCCTCAATTTCTTGTATTTGCATACAAATAACGCCAATCTCACCTGTACATTGTTCAAATGGAATATCCAAACAAGGCTCACCTTGCACAAGGAAGCGTCGTAGAGAAAATTCCTCATGGCTTATATTTAATTTGTTAAATTGTTTTTGACTCAGGACAACCGTATAGGTAATGGCATTACTTTTAAATGGTATACCTTTTGGTGCATTGGGACTTCCCTTTTCCTCCATATCAAAAGCCAGGTACTTCCCATAGTCTTGAATTGAGCTCGTCGGACAGCCAGTTAAACTGATTTTGTGAGCCATCGTTCTCCCTCCTTCTCTTTCTATATTCCTAGTATATATACCCTTATATACGATTGAACAGAGGAGAAATCCAAAAAACAACAGAAAAAAAACATTTTCCCATGATTTTATGAATTTACTACATTATTAATATTTCCTATATTTGTTACAATAAAGAAATCAAAGAGAAAGAGGAGTGGAATAAGTGAAAAGTACAGGGATTGTAAGGAAGGTCGATCAACTGGGACGTGTGGTCTTACCAAAGGAGCTAAGAGAAAATCTTGCTATTGAAAAGAATGATCCTTTAGAAATCTTTGTAGATGAGAATCAAATCATCTTAAGAAAATATCAATATCATAAAGCTTGTATGATTACGGGAAAAATATCAGAAGACAATATGGTATTAGCAAACGGAAAAGTAGTATTGAGTCGAGAAGGAATGGAGATTCTCTCTAAAGAGGTAGGGCAAATCGACGTTTACGTCTAAAGGATGAATAACAGGTATAAATGAATATGTATAGATGTGATGACAGACCCGAATTTTGCATTTATCTTTTGTTTCGTGGGTATTCCACTGAATGTAAAGTTCGGGCCTCTTTTAACATGTACTTTTCATTGTTTAATCGACTTTTAAAATTATTTATTGTTCAAAATAATATCTGACTGTTATATGCTTATATTTCATTGTGTTTGGTTTTTACCAAAGTAAAAGGATAAGACTAACTAATGATAGTTACCTTAACGTACAAGAATAATGGAGTTGATTTTATGAGTAAAGCTAAGGGTAAAGGCGGAACAGGCAGAGGAACAGGTAAGAAGGGCTGGAATCGTTGGCAAGCTAGTGCAAAAAAAGCAAAGAGTGCAAAACCCTACAAAAGTAAAGGTGTTAAAAATAGCGATGGTACAGAGACAACTATTAATGGTGATAAATTCGAAAAATAGTGGCTGTTGCTAAAAAAGACTATTACTTAATGAACTAACGAATGCATTAGCTGAAAATCAGCGCTGTCGAATCGATTTCATAAAATAAAAAATAACCCCGAAAGATCGAGGTTATTTTTTATTTACTTGACGTCCACTTTTTTTGGAGCTTTGTGAACTTGTGTTTCCAATTTGAAATTCATTACCTAGTTCAACATCATTTCTTTTATCCTGTTTCTCGATTTGCTTTCTTGTTTGATCCTTATTTTGCATCCCTTGTTTAGACAATACATATCCATCTCACTTTCAATGTTATTGTTTTTAATATGCGCAAGTATAAGAAAAATACGTATTATTTATTTTAAAAATAATTCTTGTCTTTAGTAACTTATTATTTAGAACTTGTTGAAATATCAGGTACGTCAGCTTAAAATTGACTGTCTTTAAGGCAGTCTTTTTCTTTACGCAACTAAAAAAAGATCAACCAGAAATATTTTCTTATCTAGCTAACCTTATAATACGAACGGGCAAGTTAGCTGAACAAGAATAGACACATCTTTATTTGTATATTTTATTAAGTTTATTTTACATAAGCAGGAATGATTAGGGGATTTTATTGTCATTTTTAAATTATAGAGTAATTACCACTTTGCCTTGAGCGTGACCTTCCTGAAAATATTTGAATGCTTCAGTTATTTCACTTAACTTATACCGTTTATCAATTATTGGTTTTACTTTTCCAGTATCAAGTAATTCTTTTACACAATTCAGGTCTTTTTGGTTTGCTCTCTGTAATAGGTTACTTATTTTCTTACTTCCAGTCATTGAAATAAAAGGTCCAAGAACTAATGTTTGAAAAAGTTGTGATTCGGAACCTCCCACGTGAACGAAATTTCCATTTGGTTTTAATACACGTTTATAAGCTGATATGGAATTAGAACCGTTCACACCAAGAATCAAGTCATAACTCTCCTCATTTTTTGTGAAATCCTCTTTTGTATAATCAATAATATGGTCTGCTCCTATCGAATGCAATATTTCTAAATTTCTTGTACTACATACACCTGTTACTTCAACCCCAAATGATTTAGCAATTTGTACTGCAAAAGTACCAACACCACCAGACGCCCCATAAATTAATACTTTCTGTCCCGATTTAATCTTACCTTTATCACGTAGTCCTTGTAAGGCCGTCACACCTGCCATAGGTGTCGCAGCAGCTTCCTCGAAGGAGATATTGGCTGGTTTTAAGGCTAGAGCATATTCGGGGACAGTTACATATTCAGCAAAACCACCCCAGCCACAACCAGAGAGGTCACCAAAAACTTCATCACCTACTTGAAATAGCTTAACGTCTTTACCAACAGCTTCAACTTTACCAGCTATGTCACCTCCGGGTATGGAATATCTTGGTCTCGTTAGTCCGAAAGCAAAACGAGCTAAGAAAGGTTTTCCTTTCAAAAGAACCAAGTTACCAAAGTTCAAGGATGCCGAATGAACTTTTACCAATATTTGATTCTCAGTAGGTAAAGGTTTTTTTATCTCTTTTAATTCAAGAACATCAGGTGGACCATATTTATTACAAACTATAGCTTTCATAAAAACTTCCCCCATTTTCTTAATTGTATTTACAAATAAATAAAGGAACTATAACAGAAAGTTAGTGAAGTGTTATTATGTAAATATTTATTTATACGAAATAACGAATGAAAAAATTCAATAAATATTAGAGTAATAAAAATTATTCAAAAAAATAAAAGTAAGGTTGTTCTTAATCATAGATAATGAGGAGTATGTGAAGTATTGTACTTAAGCTAATGGAACGACTTTATTGTTTTTTTATTATAGTGAAGTATCTTACACCAAAATTTAAATAACTCTATTGTCATTTTACACTTAGTGCAAAACACTTTTATTTTATGAAGAAAACAGGGTTTAAATGAATGAAAGTATGACATATTAAGGGAAAGAACCATTTGGAAGGGAGAATTTTAGTGGATTATCTATCTCGCGAACAAATCATGAATGAATTACAGCAATCCTTTCAACCCTATTTAAATATGTATGGAATTGAAAATATCGGTATTTTTGAAGAAGAAGGACAAGACAATCGCTACTATCTTGGATATACAACTCAAAAAGATGGCAAAACCCATCATATTCATCTGCCTTTTCAAAAAAATAATGATGGCGGGTTAGCTCCAATTGATGGTAAGTGGACGGTAGAATCAGACAATCCACTGGAAAAAGATCTTAAAGAATTTGAAGATCTGGATCATGTATTCCGCGAAATATACTAACGATTACTTAGATTACTTAGGTGAAGGGCATTTGGTAAATCATCACTCAGGCTTCATCGGCTTTATAATAAGCTTGTGCTCCATAGACCTCTTGAATAGCTGATATGCCTATTCAATTTTCAAACTCATATGTTTGGTTTGAATCACAATCTTTTGTTGTCCTTTCATAATTAAATCAGTGCTGAAATTTATCAAGATTTAAATCGTAAAAAGTCATAAAAAAATAAAGGGTGATACATATTGTACATGTACAATATGTATCACCCTTTTACTGTTGGTTTATAAAAAATTTAATTAATTTCTACTTGTGTTGCTCAACAATCGCATCCTATTTGCTCTTACAATGTAGTAATAATTGGTCCTTCCTTCGTAAGAATAATTGTATGTTCGTATTGAGCCACAAAGCTTTCATCGGTTAGTAAGGTCCATTCATCTTCGGATTGGAAAACCTCCTCTTCAAATGTAGAGATAAAAGGTTCAAAGGCAATTACCATGCCATCTTTTAAAATCTCATCATCCTCGTGAGAGTAGTAATTGAAAATATGTTCTGGTTCTTCATGAATGGAGCGCCCAATACCATGTCCAGTAAGATTTTTTATGACGGTTAAGCCATGCTGTTTTGCTACATTGTGTGCAGCTTTTCCGAGCGCGCTTTTTTTCGAACCTGGTTTTGCCTTTTTAAGTCCAGCTTCGAATGCTTCTTTAGCAACGTCACATATTTTCTGTAAAATGATCTCCCCCTTCCCCACTACAAAGGAAATTCCGGTATCTGCGAAATAACCATTTTTCGAACCTGAAACATCAATGTTAACAAGGTCCCCTTCTTGAATAGTCCGTTCCCTCGGAATCCCGTGCGCTACCTCTTCATTTATGCTAATACACGTATACCCAGGGAAATCGTATTCTCCCTTTGGTGCAGATTGAGCACCTGCTTTTTCAAACATCGCTGCCGCAATTTCATCAAGTTCTTTTGTAGTCACTCCAGGTTTAGCACAATGGACTAATTCATCTCGAATCGACCCGCAAATTTCACCAATTTCTTTTAATCCATTAAAATCCTCTTCTGTCTTTGCAATCATCGTATACCCTCATTTTTTAAAGTATTTTATAATCAGTATTCCATTTAGATTATAGTATAAACGGAACAGCTTTTTCTTCAACAAAAGGTTCGTTGTAAGAATAGGAAATCCGAAGAATACCATTCTCAATTCCTAATTTTTTTATATACCTCTCCATAAAATATTAACACTTCACATCATGTTAATATTTTATTAATAAGTTTTCCAGGTAAAGTTCTCGTTCATTCTGTTCTCGAAAAAAGCCCAGCGTTTCAAGCTGACCTTTCAAAAACTCTTGTTGTGAAATTCCTTTTTCTTTCGCTATTTCATTAATTTTTTTCACGGCAACTGGATCTACATTTCTTACTTTAATCTCCCTTTCATTCATCCTTTCTCTAAATGAAGTGCACTACATTTTGAAAACCTGAAGAGCATAAGGGGTTTTTGCCCCCACTAAGGTGTGGGATTAGGCAGAGCCTAACAAAACCATGGGTACAAAGAAAAGCGCCAAACGTCCCCTCAACGTCCCCTCAAATCATGGTGGGGGCCCCTCAGCGTCCCCACATTTTTTCATGAAGTCCCTTCAACGTCCCCCCAGGTTTTCTCAAGTTCAAGCTAAATCTTGCTCTTTTTTGTTTAACTTTTTGAGCTTCTATTTCAGCTTTTTCTGTCTTAATTTGATACTTCATATTGGCTTTAATTCGCCAATTTCTTTTCGTAAAGCTCTCTGATTTTCCACCGCAATTTCAGTCGTTTTTTCGTAGGACTTCCTTTTCCTTTTCACTTCTTTTTGCTAAATGTCGACCACTAACAATCCGGAAGCTTACCTATTCTTAAATGACCTTTTTGGACTCGGAGGTGTTTTTGTTTAATCAGAAGAGGTTGCCTGAACAAGTTCACCTTCTCGATTTTCGAGACAAATCAAGCGTTAAAACTTCCTAATCTAAAGATAATTGTTTCACCCTTCCCACGTCCCTGAGATAAAAATTCAATCTGTAAGTCTACCCTTAAATGGACTTTTTCTAGACCTTAAAAGGAAACGCCTCTCCCTTTTATTTATTCAACTTTTTCATTTTATCTCCCTACAAAAACTAGCCCTCACATGATGTGAGGACTATACTCTATTTCCTAAAAGTCATTAAAAAATCGATTTCGGGTTAACCTCTTGATAATTGATTTTACTTTTGGCTTCTGGTTTATTCAGTTCTTCATTTACTGAACGTTCTTTTTGTACAGAGGAAGACGTTTTTTCAGGGATAGATGCATCTTTTCCTCAAGATCCCCCTGAAAGGATACTCTCCTTTACCATTAAAGTATCTTTTCCTCTAAGAGCCTCTAAAATAAACATATCTCGACTCATTTCTTTATCGACATGATGATTTAAAACACTCTCCGTTCCGTACAACTCAATCATATGGTACACAATTTTACGTAAAGAAAGCGCAATGTTATCTTGATTTTCAAACCATTCGTAAAACTCATCGGTTTCGTTGCTTTTAAATTTCCAGTTATACTGGGTTTTTCTCTTCTTTTCATTCGTCATACCTTTACATCACCACAGTTTCTTTGTATTCTTCTGTAAATAGCATGTTGCGATTTAAAATATCTAATCCTTTCACGTTCATATCAACGGCATATCGTTCTGGAATCCAAAGGACTTTTGCATCCACGGAATCCGCAAATTCCTTCAGATACTTATACATATCTTCTTTAAACTCAATGGATCCTCCACCATAACAAGCTAAGTATTCCGGTTCACTGGATAATGTAGTCGTATACTTACGTTCTACATCTTCCAGAATGAAATCAACTTGATTAATACGCGCCTCACGTAAGTAATGAACAGCTAAATCATGATCTTTTGGATACTCATCTGGTCGTTCAATATACTTGGCAAATTGCTGACGGTTAACGTTTAAGCCTTTGCGTTCTTCTTTCATCAATTGGATGGCTTCTTCTACTGCATGACCTACTCCTCGTCTTTCCCCCGTACACTGTTCTGGTTGTGGGTTCACACCTACGGAGTAAATATACTCAGTTGTTCCACTTCCAATATCGATATGCATAATTTTGGAGTTCGTGAAATGCGAACCATCAACTTTCTTCATTCCATACTCTTTACAAAACTCTTTAAACATATCATTTGGCCCTTCAAAGATCGCATATAATGCCGGAATACCTTCTTTGGTAACCTTTACTTGTGAAAAGTTTAATTCTACGGTTACCTGTTCTTGACCTACATACACAATGACCACATGAGAAATTTCCATAAAACGCTCTTCTAACTGTCTCGCTGTCTCTATATTGTGTTGGCTAGCTGGAATGGCACTACTCATACCCACCTTTGCTTTTATGAATTGAGGAAGGTTTCTTTCCCCATCATAATGTTTTTGCACAGCTCTCCCTGCTACATAACCTAACGTATTGATTAAAGGTAAATCACTACTATGTTTTTCATGAACAGCAATATCCATGTTGCTTACGCCTTCTGTGGTTTGAATTGCTCGTTCTCCAATCATATATAAACCATCACGACGAATCGATGGGCTTGAAATATGTACGAGTAATTGATCAATGAGATTGGTTACGTTCTTTTTTACATCATTCTCATAAACTGATGGCTTTCTGTTAATTCGTTTATAAGCACTTGGAACTTTCACTACCTCTTTCATGCCTGGTTCAAGAATCTTCATTTTATCGTTGCCGATATCATTCGCAAGGATCAACTTCATTATTAAATCCCACTCCCTTTTTTAATTATCCTAGTTAGATTTTAACGTATTTTATACCTTAAATTAACCTTTTTTATATAATTATTTAATTTAAAATGTATAAAAGAGTTTTCAATCCATCTCCCCCTTGGCTAAGATTGATATTTTTAATAAATTAATTATATAATGTATATTTTTTTTATATAAAAATGTTAAAAAATAAAATATCTCAATACAAAAAATAAAAAAACAATCTTAATTTATACTTTTATTATATAAAATATAAATATTTTCATATAATTAGAGCAACAAAAGTAAAGTAATCAATTATTTTAAAATGTGAAATTTCCAGGCTACCTTAAGGAACAAGCCTATTAATTAGACTTTTGGGCTAAAATAAAGAACTTTTGTATTGTCGCAGTATCAAGAACAGGGTACGAACATGTTCTAGAATAAGATAATGAAGCTTTATTCTTAATAGAAAAAGAACGAGAAATCTTAATCCTACTAATCTCTCCAAAAGGCATAACTTAACACCATAGGAAAATCAATATAATTTTACAAGACGTGAGAACAACTTTATTTTTTTACACAAACAATATAATTTTATCGCAAATATAAGCAATAGTAATGAAAACACCTTTAAACTTATTGTTATCAACGGTTTTAAATCCCTGAAGAACAAGTCTTGTTCTCATCAAGAACAAGACTTGTTCTTCAATTTCATTACAATATTCTCATCATAAGAACAAGTTCGCGAACAAGATCAGGAGTTAATAAATCGTATTATTGTTTATTTAAAAATTATAGTAAGTAAATAAGAAGGAGAATATAGTTCAGCATAGAACTATTTGTTAAAATAAGAAATGTAGTAGTATTATTGAAAGTAAGAATAAAAGAGGAATAGGGTTTAGAATAGGATAAACAAATTTCATTCTGAATGGGGAAAGAACGAGAAATCTCAGTACACTTAAATGTCTTCTATAAGATACGACCTAATTCCAAAGGGAAATTATTATTATTTTATAAGACTCAAGAACAACTTTAAAATCTTCACACTCAAAAATATAATCTTATTGCACATAAGAGAAGTTTTATTTTCCACAAAAATTGTTAATGATAACACCTTTAAACCCAGTGTTATCAATGGTTCTAGAGAAATAGAGAACAAACCTTGTTCTTAACGAGAACAAGGCCAGGTCCTTTTATCTTATTGCAGTATTTCTAGTGCGGGAACAACCTCGCGAACAAGAGTGTGAATTAATTACTTTACTATGGAAGGTGAAAAAATGACAGAACAGGAGAATGAATTTGTATTTTTAGGTGGGGAAGTTTCTAAAAACCTTGGTATTCCTCGTAGTTCTTTAACGAAATATTGCTTGGCTTTAGAAGAAAAAGGGTATCGTTTTATAAGATATGAGAACAACTCGAGAGCCTTTACAAACAAAGATATAATCTTGTTACAAAGAATGAAAGACTTAGTTCGTGAGAAAAAAATGACAATGGAAACATCGGCTCAAGTAGTTTTATCAAAGCTTCCAGAAGACGAGAAAACTGGTACTAGTCTTAACCGTAATCATTATGAAGCTGATCATTCAAATGAGATGGTTGTCGCACAAGAACAGGTAGGGGAACAAGAGAACAAGGCGATAACTTTAATTATGAAGAAACTAGAACAGTTTAACGATGTTATGGACCGGTTAGACTTAATGGAACAGGAACTTAAAGAAATAAAATCACAAAATGAACTTTTACAAGAACAAAATGAGCAGCTTCAAACAAACGTGGAAGTGAATTCATCAAAGAGAGATGAAAAACTTGTCTCATTAATGCGTGAGGTTCAAGAAACTAGAAAGATGATTGCAACTGCTAAAGAAAAGAAATGGTGGAAATTCTGGTGAATCCATAAATAGGGGGGAATCCCTTATTTTCTTTTACTCCTCTCTATTTAAATTAAAGTGAGTTTCCTTTTAGGAGTTTGGTGAATTGTTATACATGATTTATTGGTTTGGTTTTGAGGTATAATATAATAATAGAAACTCTTATAGCCATGGATTTCTATTTAATCACATCCCCAGTGATTCTGCTATAACTTCAAATAAATCAGGAAAACCTTTTATAAAGTAGTTCTTTACTATTTTTATAAAAGATGATTAAAAGAAAGAATAAATGCGAAAAAAATTATAGCAAAGAGAAAGAAACAACCTTATTCATTAAGATCTATAGCAACAATTCGAGAAAAGAGAAAAGTAGACAAGTTCTAGCATTATAGAGCTTTTTTATATGAGAAAATATTACATAAATATTTCACATGAATTCTAAGGAGTCATTTTTATGACTCCTTACTTTTTAACAATTTTCTAACAAGTGGATACATAACTTCAAAAATTCAAATCACCGAAATAGGCTTTATTCTCGCCAATTCTTCATTTTTATCACTGATAATCCTAGCGATTTCACAACCTTTAGTTGGCAATAGTTACGCATAATGGGCCAAAATAGCCTTCATTTTCGCTATTTCTTCTTCTTCAGCTACTATAGCTACAGACTCTTCGCTTTCTGTTCTATTCTTATCCTCTTGTTTTTCTTGGAACCAATCCGGCAGCATTTCTTTACGCACAATCTTACGAGGGGTTACAACTACAGACTCTTCTTTATCTTCGGTTTGCACAAGTTCATTAAATTTATTTAAAGCAATACGATACACCAACTTACATTGCTCTTCAAAGCTCATAGAACGCGTTTTTATGTATGTAAATAAAGCATGAATAGATTCATAAGCAATAGAGTGAATATCCTTTTTAGAAAGAGTTATAGAGACAGACTGGCACACTTTTTGAGAAGCCACACGTACACGTAAATAGAGATCCCTTAAAGAATCTTTAAATACATCTTTAAAGGTTTGATTAATGAGTTTAGGGACTCCTTTGATAAAAGGAATTGTTTTGTACATAAAATGATTTTTAATATAATTATTAGGTAAAGAATAGGTAGAAACTTTTTTTGACTCTTTATTCTTACTCTCACAAGGGATTTCAGCATTTTCAGCTTGGACATCAGCTTGGACATCAAAGTCAAAATACGTTGTCCAATGGGCGAAATAAGGGTGATTTACAAAGAAATAAACAGCAGCGCCTCGACCATTATGTTTAGAAGAAGAACGATGAGCCTTCACGATCTTTCCAGCTTCCTCTAAAGTTTTCATGACACGACGGATGGTACGAGCAGAAATATCGTGCTTCTCAGCAAAATAAGTATCTTTCGCATAAACAAAGCCTTTATCTGTGGCTAGAAAGCAAATCATATCAATGGCGTCTCGTGTTTCTGGTTTTAAACGAACATATGAATCTCCAAATACAGATTCTACAATACTTAATAATTTATACTTCATTTGTTTCTGTTCATGTTGGGTTCTCGTATAAGATTCATAGTTTTGCATACGGGCAAAATCATCACTGAAAATTAACATATTTTCTCTCCTCTTTTCCTACGGAAAAAGAAAAAGGGTGTGTTTACCGTTTGAAAATTCGGTAAACACACCCTTTACGAAAGAGAGTACAATAAACCCTTGCAATAGTTAAAGTTTTGCTGTAAAATGCAGATAGAAACTTTAACTATTGTGAACAAGGTTTGAGGTAAGTGTTTACCGTGGGTTAGCACGGTGAGCCGTCGTAGGATGCGACCAACATCGCTACGATTGCCTTGAACCTTTTTTCTATTCCGAACTGTCTAATTGCTGTTATTATAGCAAACTCTACCAATGTGCACAATGTATATTCGACCTATTTTTATAGATTTCTCTTAAATGAGTCATTATTTTTTTGTTTATATATTATCTTTTAGAACATAGTTCTAAAAGATAAATAGTGTATCATAAGGGCTGCCTGGTTGCAGTTTGTCCATATTAAAATGTATGCCGTTTGTAAGTTTATAAAAAATAATTTTCAAAATCCTCTGTCGTTAGAATTTCCGCATTGATTTTATATTCCTGACACCAGCTTAGAATCCTTTCTTTTCTCACTGGATTGGTCGTATAAAAGATGAGTAAAGCTTGTTGATGACCTAAAGCTTGAAAAAGGGAATGATACAATTTGATTTTCTTTTTATTTTCGAGCATCTTTTGTTTGAGATCCACTTCCACAAAGCAAATGACACCGTGAAGAGAAAAGCGAGCATCACTAATGAGCTTATACGTTTCGCCCTGGATTCTCCATTCATTTGGGCGTTCGACTTTCCAATCTTTCGGACACCCATAATACAAGTAAATATCATTTCGTCTCACTTTATGTTCTAGTTGAGTTAAATGAGGTTTGTTCTTCTCCGATCCAATGTGTTGACGACCTTTCTTAGACAAATAATAGACATTTTCATGAAGACGCTTGTGGTTTAAAAAGGGACTCATATTATACAGAACGCGGTTTGCATTTCGAACACTCTTTAACTGGAATAGGTACTGCAATTGAGACCGACTCATACACTCCAACTTATCCAAGGCGTACATAATCTTCTCCTGTCTCGTTTGACACAACTGTTTGTTTTGCAATTTCATACCCTCCAATCCGTTTCCATATTTCCTCATGATTCAGGTAGGGGACTTGGACTTCTTTCACTTCATGCGTTTTAATCAACGCACGTCCTTTGATATTGGAAGGTAAGGTTTCGGCTCCATACGCATCAAGAGCTACCTTGGAGGCATAATCACTTCCTAGACGAAAACTAACCTTTAAATCCGCATTTTGCTTGATGGAGCCATTCAATACATTCGAGGTAGGGTATTGGGTTCCATACACCAATCGAACGCCCAGAGCGCCTCCTAGACGTGCGATTTCACTGAGTATGGATTGACACTGTGTTAATGTCTTCTTTTCTTCTTTCTCCATAAATTTTTCAGGTGTCAGTTGTGCGGCTTCATCAACCAAAACAAAAAGACGTTGAGAGAGGGGAGTGTCTACAATATTGGACCATCCTTGACGCTTAAAACGGTCCATTCGTTCCTTCATGTCCTTCTGTACCTGTTTCAAGGCATACAAGGCCTCTATGGAGTCACTGGCTATACGTTTGACTTGTTGAAGGTTCTTATACCGATCAAACTCTAATCCACCCTTTAAATCGATGATGATGAATTGAGCATCCCAGGGATGATGCTCGATGAGATAGGTCATCATGACTTTCATCATGACCGTTTTTCCAAAACGAGTCGTCCCGGAAATGGTGGTGTGGGGGGTATGGTCAAAATGGTGGAAATGCCACCCCTGATGGTTTTTCCCTAACGGGACCATCCAACCTTTTCGATAGGGAACCTCTTGATACGATACATAGGAAGGCATTTTATCTTTAGAAATCTCAATAATGAGCCATTTCTTAAACGATACGTTTACTTCTTGATCTAAGGTGACCGATAAAACCTGTTGTAAGGTTCGCAATGTTTTTTCTTCTAAAGCTAAAGGTGTGCGATAAATGAGCTTAATTTGTTTTGTACTTTTACACTCTCGAACAAGTTGAGGATATCGATTGTTTTTTCCTTCTTTTATACAAACGTGATACTGTTCAAATATTCGTTGAACGGTCTGATGTTCCTCACTAGATGTATTTCTTCCAAACCACAAAGCAGCTGCACTCGTTACAATTGGAATCGCCATAAGCTCCCACATCGTTCTCACTCCTTCTTTTTATCTTTTATAGATAGTTCCATAAAAAAGGAAGCTTCCAAATGCCTTTATTACGGAAATAAACCTATTCCTTTTTCTCTTCCAGCCTGGTCGGAACCCTGGTCATAAGAAAGGAAGGAAAGAAGACAACGTATATAAAAAATAGAGCAAGCTCCCCAATATACCCATATTCATTCCAATGTGCATGATGACTCTTACTTTTCCTTTATCGACCCAACCCTTTTTCTCCGCATAAACCACCGTAAACAACACTAGGCTTGTTCCCAGGACTGTAACCATATGAACGCCTCCTAAGTTGGTATAGTGGAGTGTATGTCATATGGGTTGTTCAACTTATCTTGTCTACTGGAAAAAATCCCTGATACTTATAAAAATAATGTATAAACCTTTGGATACCTGGGCATAGATGGGAATATGAAAACATAAGATAGAGGTGTAAGTAATGGGCGACAAGAGACATAAGTTAAAAAATTGGTTAGTCGTAGAAGGACGTTCACAAAAGTGGTTAGCTAAAAACTCCAAAGTCTCAATAAACTCAATTAGTGATATTTGCACAGGAAAACGGCATCCAAGTGTTCCAACAATCAAAAAAATCATGTCAGCTATCAAGAAAGTAGATAAAAGTGCAAAGGCAGAAGACTTTTTTGATATCTAGAATCATAGATTGGAATATTGTCGTGAAAAAGCGAATAGTTATATGGCATAAATATACTTAAGACCGCCTTATACACTAATGCATACTGGGCGGTCTTTGTTATTAATATTCCAATAAGTTAACTTAATTTCAATATAGAGACTATGTGCTGATCAGGTCTAACTAGTGCAAATACAAAATCCCTGCCATCCTTTCTATATTTAGAGTCAGCACCTATATGCAAAAACTCTTTACAAATAGGATATTCTGAGCCCTGGCACAGAAATTTAAAGTACTTTTGCTCACGTTTTGGATGATGTTTACCAATGGAAATAAACATATGTTTAGTCGTATTTTGTTCTAGGGGATGGGCCCCTTCCTCATTTGAAATATACGGCATTCGTTTACCTAGGATCCATTTTCCATAAGATTTTAAATTACTAGCAGATTTTGAGACATATTGATCCACTGCACCGGAAACTGGTAGAATTTGATTCAAAAGAGCATCCTTCTCAATAGTCTTTTTTTTAAATAATGGAATGTATCCAAGAAACTTTAATATAATTGATCGTCCAGTAGCTAGGATTGGATTGCTTATTGCCATATTTCTAAAGATTATAGCGTTATTATCTTGTATTTCGTCAGCTCCCACTTTTTGTTCCCTTGAATAATCGTGGAGAAGTCTAGCAAGATTATGTTGTTTATTTACTGAAAGAGCCAATCTCCAGCCAAGCCTCCAAGCTCCAAGTACTCCTACCATCATACCTGCTCCTGCAGAGGGTCCCATGGCATGAGCAGAATCCCCAGCTAATACCCATCTTCCTTTATGATATTTATTACTTTGTCCTTCACCTAGTCTAAATGCACTTGCCCATAGTATACGTTTAATCTTTGCATTTGGTAGCCTTTCACTTAAAAGTCCTCGAACGAATTCGAAACTACTTGCTTTTTCTCGATCTTCTCCTTTATTTATCCTATAAATCAGTCTCCAACGTTGGGGGGCAAAGTAAAAAAAACCATAAGGTCTTTTGGGATCTAAAGTAATATTTGAAACGTCCTTAGGAAGATCACAATTTAATTCAAAATCTGCAACTCCTGAGTCTAAACCAAAATCCCTCCAATTCTTTTCTATTTCTAACTTTTCTCTGACTATTGTTTTGCTACCATCACATCCAACCCCAAAAAGAGCATAGGTTTTATAGATCCCACCTTCATATTGAACCTTAACCATTACACTCTCTTCTGTTTGTCCAATATCAATTACTTCATGTCCTCTTCTGATTTCCACTAATCCAGTTTCTAGAGCTGCTTTTTCAAGGATTGCCTCTGTTTCGTGCTGAGGAAGTTGGAGGGAATAACTATAAGGTGTTTGCAATGTTGTAAAAGGTAAAACAAGTAATTCACTATGTTGGTTTCTAAATTGGTGGAAAGTACGAAAAACACCTTTCTCATGGAATTTACCGTAAATTCCTAACCAATTTAACAATTCCAATCCCCGGGGCATCCATGTTATTGCTCTAGATTCATCTAATGGAGTGGCTTCTTTCCTTTTTTCGAGAATTAATGAAGAAACATTATGACGAGCCAATATAAGTGATAAAGTCAGTCCTACCGGTCCTCCACCTACTATAACTACCTTATTTGGAATGTTATTCATCTCAATTCACTTTCTACTCCTTTTCAAAGTGTGATTTGGATCCAAATGTTAATGAATATTTACCCCATATATTGCAGACTACTTTAGTGAGGGAACTTTCATATCATCTGGATCCATATTGAAGATAGATAAAATCACTCTTTAAATTTTACTCTTCGTAAAGGATATATATGAAGCTGGTAAGGCTATTATAAGGAGTAGAATCCAAATAATTAATGAGCTTACATAGTTCCATCCAACGACATGAAATAAGATAATATCTTGAATTGATTCATATACATAGGAAGGGGGGATAACAATATTTAAATTTCTGGCTAATTCAGGTAAAGTAGCAACACTGCTGAATCCTCCTGAAACAAAGAAGAAGGCAAATGACAATATAATCGAAATTGGTAAAGTAATCCTGTTCGTTTTTACTAATAATCCTAGAAGCATCCCAACAGCCGAGCTTGAAATAACTACTATTAAAATAAGAACGATAAGTTCAGCTATGTGGCTCTCTACGTGCAAATTAAATATAAAAATATTAATTAACAATAAAATGGAGAATATTGTTAGAGAGAGTAAACTAGATGAAAGTATCTTTGATATGATGAAATTCCATTTTGAAATGGGCGATAAAAGTACCTCTTTTATAGTTGTTTCTTCCCATTCCTGAACTACAATAGATGATCCGAATACAACTCCACCAAACATAAGGGAGAATATAAGAACGCCTAAAGCTATATATGTTTTTCTAGGTGTATCATCCGAAAATGTTGTCTGAAATTCCGGCGATACTAAATCATTCTTAATACTTTCTCCTGCATATTTCTCCTGAAAATTTCTTAGGACATGTTCAAGCCTTAATCTTGTATTTTTTGACATATCAGTATTTACATTATACTGATATGTGTTTATATTCGGTGAATTACTATTGGCAAACTTTTCATCAAAATCCTCTGGAATGTTAATTACCATGGTAAGTCTTCCTTTATGTGCTAACTCATTAGCCTTATCTTTATCCATAGTGATTATAGCAAAATAAGGTGAGATATTAGATTTTGCAGACTGTATTTCTTCTACTAACTCTTGAGAATACGGTCCTTCTGACTCAACAACTAGACCAATTGGCCATTTATCTCCATCTCCACTAAATAATATTACAGAAATAAATAATAAAATTAAGGGGGCCATACAAGCTGCAGTAAAGGTTACAGGGTCACGTCTAGTGACCTTTAAATCTTTCTTTATTAGCCCTAATATCACATTTAGTTTTATCACTTTTGTCACTCCTTTAATAAACTTTAGGTCTAGGTGCTTGTTTAAGTCCTTTGCTGAGATATAAGGAAGCTAAAAATATTATTACTAAGCTCGATCCAAATACAATTAGTAGATACATAAAGAAGTTATCTAAAAACTCAGTGTTCATAATTAAATGGCCAGCTTTAAATGCATAATAAGGTGGTAAAATCTTAGAGAAATAGTATACATATTGAGAGATTCCCCCCCAAGCTAAACCATCTAGAGGACTAAATCCTCCTCCTATAATTAGGGACACTACTGCAATAATTATATTGATTTGAATTGTAGGCAAAATTCTCTTAGTAAGGGAACCAATTAAGACCCCTATACCCACACCTAAAAGGGCCGTTATTAATACTAACAAAGATATTAGTAATAAACTTCCGGTAGGTTTAAATCCCTGAATTAAGTAAATTAGTAGATAGATAATACCTCCACTGATAAATGTAGGTATTAAACCTGAAAGCATCTTACCTATTACAAGATAAGTTTTAGATACAGGGGATAAAAGTAGTTCTTTAACAGTATCCTCTTCCCATTCCCTTGCAATTAAGACTCCTGTATTAACCATCCCTCCGTAGAGAAAGGCGAACACTAAGAGACTAGATGCCATATACGTTAACATAGGTATATCTTTTGGAACCCAAGATTGTTCTTTTATCGATATTTGTTTATCAGCATCGAACTTATTGTGATTATAATAATTTATAAGCTCATCTAATCTTAATTGATAGTTTTTAGTATAATCACTATTCACGTTATGAGTTTTCATAGTAACCTTGGAGTTTTCGTCAAATCTTTCCGGTATAATTACAACAGACATTACTTCTTTGTTATTAAACATATTCATGGACTCTTTAGCGTCTGTAGACACTATCTCCCAATAAGATGCTTCCAAATCTCTCTTATCATCAAGTTTCTCACTAAATAATGAAGTAAACTCTTTAGAGTTAGCATTGTTAGCATTGTCCACAAGAGCAATAGGAACTGTCGCACTTCCCGAAGTAATGATACTAAAAAAAATGTAAAACATTATAGGGAGAACAATGGATATCCCTATGTAAAAGGGTTCACGTAACATCAGTCTAGTATCCTTTTTTATTATTGACCATATTACTCTCATTAGTCTCTCAACTTCCTTCCAGTGAAATGTAAAAAGACATCATTTAAGCTTGGTTCCCTCATTGATATTTTTAAAATCTTTAAATTGTTTTCGCTTACAACCGAGATAATGTCAGGAATAATATCTTCTTTTTCTTCATTTAGAAGTGTTAGAAGATATTGGGGATTTTTGTCTTCAACTTTCTTAACTGATTTAAAACAGTTAAAGGATTCGGCTAGTGATTTCTGATGAGGGGATACTTCTAATTCGATGATACCCTCTCCAACTTTCTCCTTTAAATTAGAAGGAGTATCCATTTCAATTAGTTTTCCTCGATCTATAATGGCAAGACGATCACAAAGATATTCTGCTTCCTCCATAACATTAGTCGTTAAGAGTATTGTTTTTCCTTGCATCTTCAATTCTAATATTTGGTTCCAGATAGCGTTTCTAGCTTGCACATCTACTCCCAATGTAGGTTCATCCATAATAATAATATTAGGATTTGTAAGCATCGCTCTAGCAAGTAGAAGTCTCCTCTTCATCCCTCCGGAATAATTTCCTGCTCTGTCATTGCGACGGTCGTAAAGCTGTACAATATCTAATACTTCTTTAATCCTCTGTTCCTTAACTTTCTTAGAAACTTTATAATAATCAGCATGAAATGCTAAATTTTCATATCCTGTCAATTTCATATAAATAGCTGTTTCTTGAGGAACCATACCTAGAAGTTCTCTTGCTTTATTTGTATTTGCTACGCTATCAATTCCATAAATATATGAGTTACCTTGAGTCGGTTGAGATAGTCCAGTTATACTATTAATTAATGTAGTTTTCCCTGAACCGTTGGGGCCTAATAACCCAAATATCTCACCTCCCTGTATCTCTAAGTTGATATTATCAAGTGCCTTAAAGTTCCCAAAATTTTTTGTAATTCCTATACATTTAATAGCCTTTTCGGACATAAGTATACTCCCTTCTTGTACAAGCATTAATTAATTGTTCAATTAATTTTATTTTAAAAAAATTAGTTTAGAACCTTACTAAGCTGTTGGATAGTATTTTGTATATATCTTTCTTCATCAATAACTGGGTTATCACCCTCCATATAAAGTAAATGATGCATAAATGATGCAGTAAGTGTATTTCTAACTGCTACCTCTACATAGTGAAAATCAAGTTTGTATTTGTTTGCAATAAAATAACTCAGTCCTTCAGTTGCTTCTCGAATAAGGTTTATCAAACGTTTTCTAATTTTAGGATTTCTTTGAGCTTCTCCTAGAAACATTGAAATGAAATATGGTTTCTCTTTTAAAAAGTGAAAAACAGCCGTTAAAATATCTTGTAATAGTTCATCAATAGTTAGATCTTCAGTAGAAAACTTTATAATATTATAAAGTTTATGATTTAGGGTATGTTCCTCTATAATCCCCCAAAGTAAATCCTCTTTATTATCAAAGTAATGATAGATTAAACCACTTGTAACACCAGCCTCCTGAGCTATATCCTTTATAGTACTACCAGAGAATCCTTTCCTCGAAAACACTCGTAAACCAGCCTCTATAAGTAAATCTCTTTTCTCTGTATATTTAGTTTTAGTCACTATATAACCCCCTATTAATTATTTAATTAATCGTTCAATTAATTATAAAAAAATATAGAATATAAGTCAATTTTTTCTATCTTTATATTAATCGCTTACATTGGAACTAAAAACTTATATTTAGAATTAGTCAAATAGATCTACGCACTATTAAGCAACATAGATATAAATGATTTAAATGGTTCATTATAACTATACATACATATTCTTCAAAAAATGTTGAGATATGTATAATTTTTGTTTATTATGATTTACGTAGGTATAATTAATCAATTAATTAATAGAATTTTCTTTTAATTTTTTTCGTTTTATTAGTTATAAAAACATATCCCGAATTAATTGTTGAAAGGTGAGTATTGATGGAACATTTGATATTAGAGGCTCTAAATGGTCAAGAGGATAGTAAACGAGAATTGATAGAAAGATTTCATCCCCTAATTATTAAATATGCAAGAACACTAACCTATATGGAACTAGAAGATGCCATTCAAGAATTAAGTATAGTTTTCTTAAAAGCAATAGAAAAATTTGAAGTTAGACAATAAGAAGGGATAGATATCTATGTTAAATACTTGTACTGAGAGACAATTCACAAAATATATCATTATGAACCTAACAGGAAAACGATCACGCCTACAAAAATATTACAAATCTAAAGATTATTATGAACAAAACACTTTAAACAAGTGTAAAAGTAGGGACGATAACGAGGACCTTGTTTATAGTATTGCTGAAACAAGGCATACTAACTTGGAAGAGTATGTTGTTCTTAAAACCACTATAGAACAGATTATGAGGCAACTAAAACCTTTAGAATATCAAATCATTAAAAAGATTTATTGGGAAGATAAAAAAATCCAAGAAATTGCACAAGAAATGGATATGGCTAGAAGTAGTATATTTCGGATCAAAAACCAAGCATTTAATAAAATTAGAAATTTTTTAGAAGATTGTGAGACCTTTAACTTAAAAAGTGTCTTTTAGTTATATGTAAACAAAACTTAGGAGGATGAAAAATGATTAAAAGAAGTATTAAAAATATTCAATCTGATATTGTGCGTGAACCAGGAGCTAAACAAACAACCTTAAAACGTTTAATTGATACGCCAGACGGAGCAGACCGATTTGTTATGACGTTATTCCATATCGAACCCAAAGGCTCTACTCCTCCTCATTACCATGATTGGGAACATGAGATTGTTGTATTAGAAGGCTCTTGTCAATTGCAATTACCTAAAGAAGAGAAGAATGTAACAATTGAAAAGGGAGATGTCGTTTTCATTCCTAGAAATGAACCTCATGGATTTACTACAAGTGAAGGAGAAGAATGTAAGTTTATTGTAGTAGCCCCAACTGAGCGACCACCTATTCATAACTATTTCTTAAGTGAAAAACCTTATGAATACACGTCTAATAAATAGGAGGCAGATTGTTGAATAATACAGTTGAAAAACTAAACCCTACAGAAGTTCATAAACTTATTACTGGATTTATTTCATCCAAAGCTATATTTACAGGTATAAATTTTGGATTATTCACACTACTCGATAAAGAACCAAAAAGCATTGAGGAAATTGGAAAAAGTTTAGATTTACAACCTCGACCAACTAGAATCCTTGTTCAATCATGTATAGGAATTGGACTGCTTCATAAAAATAATGAACTAATTCATAATAGTTCACTTGCATCAGCCTTCTTAGTTGAAGGCAAACCAGGATATATGGGAAATTTAGCAAAGCATCAAGAGGCACATTACAATAACTTTGTTATGTTAGATGAAGCTTTAATAAATAATACTTCTATTACCGGTAGAGTAAAAAAAGACGGTTATGCTAATGAGGGTGCGGGGGCTAATGAAGATCGTCAAGGGACTCGTACTTTTATTAAGGCTATGCATGCTAGTTCAGTCGTTCAAGCTAAATCGTTAGTATCTAACAGTAGTATAAAGGGTAATCATCTTTTAGATATGGGATGCGGATCAGCAGCATACTCTATTGAATATGCTAAGCAAAATCCCCATGTGAAAATTACTGCAGTTGATTATGGAGCTACTTGTGAAGTTGCTAAAGAATTTGTTAAAGATCAAAATCTTGAAAATCAAATTACATTTATTGAAGGAGACATCTTTAATATTAGTCTACCCGAAAATATAGATACTGTTTTACTATCACATGTACTAGATGGATATGGAAGAGAAAAAGCATTCAAAATATTAAAAAAGATCCATACTTTATTGCCTGAAGGTGGAAAATTAATTATGCATGCTCATCTGCCAGAAAGGGCTGAAACCACTTTTCCTTATCTATTTAATTTAATCTTACTAGCTAATACAGCAGAAGGAGAAGTTCATGGTGAACAAACTATACTAGATTGGATTAATGAACTTGGGTTTAAAGACATTACGCTAAAGAAAGTATCACCTATCTCCTCAGTAATCGAGATGTATAAATAGGAGGATAAATAATGGAAAGTAAAGAACCGGAATTTCACTTAGTTATATTAAACGATTTTGGTTTACCGCATGTTGTTATAGAGCCAGAAAATGAGACTGAAAGTCAAGAGATGGAGGTAGAGTCAGCAAATGGCTGAAACTTATGATGTAATTGTCATTGGAGGTGGACCTGCCGGTTCTAGTATCTCCACCCTATTATCTAGTTGGGGTAGAAATGTTTTATTACTTGAGAAAGAAATGTTCCCTCGCGAACACATAGGTGAGTCTCTCTTACCTGCTAACTGGAAAGTATTCGATAAGCTAGGAGTTAGTGAAAAGATCAGAAATACATCTTTTGTACCGAAACCAGGGGGAACCTTTATTTGGGGAAAAGATAGAACACCTTGGACAGTATATTTTGGTGAAGTAAATGGATTACCAGCTGCTAGACAAGTAAAAAGAGATGTTTTTGATAAAATCTTATTGGATAATGCAAAGGAAAAAGGTGCAAAAGTTAAAGAGCAATCCGTAGTTAAAGAAATTATATTCGAAGAAAATCGAGCTACTGGTGTTATCTATGAAAATGGTAATCAAACTTATAAAGCTAAAGCTAAATATGTAGTAGATGCGAGTGGCCAAGATAAATTTTTAGGTAAGAAACTTAAAAGTATAGAATATAACCCAGACTTTAAAAATGTAGCAGTATGGTCTTATTGGGAAAATGGTAAACAATTAGAAGGACATGATAAAGGAAATGTCATCTACATTACATTCGAACACGGTTGGTTCTGGTATATCCCACTTGACTTTGATAATAACCTAATCAGTGTAGGCGCCATTGTAACTCCAACGGGTCGTAAAGTATTGAGAGAAAAAGGGTTTGAAAAATTCTATTTAGATGCTATTAACTCATCTGATACTTTACCTTCACTACTAGAAAATGCGAAACAAGTGGCCAATATTAAAGTTACTAAAGACTATTCTTACCGTAATACAAACTTATTTGGTGAGGGATGGCTTATGGTGGGAGATGCTGCATGTTTTGTAGATCCTATCCTCTCATCCGGTGTAATGTTAGCTACTTCTAATGGAATGATGGGCGCATATGCTTTAAATACCCTATTAGATGAACCTAATGTAGAGAATGATGTTTTCAAACGATATGAAGAAATGTATATACGAAATTATAACACCTTTACTGCATTGTGCAATAACATGTATGACACTCAGAAGAAATCTAAGGAAGATTATTTTTCAGGAGCCCGAAATCTAGTACAACCTAAGCTTGCACATGAAAAGGTAGACCAAACCGGAGATCGGCAAGCCTTTATCAGCTTAATTTCTGGACTAAACCAGAAAGACACTGAAAAAGTAATTAACAATTTTATGGAAAAACGCAAAAAAATCGGAAATACTCATACTACCTTTAACGAAGAAACAATGTTTATGGTATTTGATCATATAAATCAAAACCTAAGGGACGAAGGGAAAGACAATACAACTATCAATTCTGAAACAGTAATTGAACTAGATAATAGAGTCGAAATTAAAAATGAGTATTTCGTTCCTGTAATACCAAATGCAAATAAGATGGATAAAAAACGTGTGCTAAAGAATCCATTCGGAGATATTATTCAGTTATCGCCTTTGTTAGAAAATTTAGTAGAGTCATTAAAATTAGACAGACTAAGTGTGACAGAATTAAAAATGATTCTATCAGAGAAGCTTCAAAGTGAAATAAGTGAATCAGAATTAGTTCGATGGTTAAAGCTTTGTCATAATTATGGATTAATTACATTAAATAATCGAGTATTAGGTGCCACAAATGTCTAATATCATTGATTTAAGTTTGCCTATTGATGATAAAGTTCCAGACCCAACATTTGTTAAAAAAAAACAAGTTGAGCACAGCGAAGGTGGAAATTTAGTTTGGAAAAAGGTCTTTTTCCCGAAAAGATCTTCTATTATAGAAAAAATTAGTCGAATCCCTAAGTATCTTAGACATAGGAAGCTACTAAAAAATAGTAGCTTCCCTGACAATATGTTTTTAAGTAATGAATTTCTGGCTCTATCTGTACATTGTGGTACACATATTGATGCACCTTTCCATTTTGGCCCATATTGTGAAGGAGAAAGAGCACCATTTATACATGAACTACCCCTAGACTGGTTTATCTCCGATGGAGTAGTACTGGATTTAACACATAAAGTTCATAATACACTTATAACAGAGAAAGATATAAGAACTGCGTTATCTTCTATTAATTATACACTAAAGCCATTTGACATAGTACTTATAAGAACAGATTTCGATAAATATTGGCCTAAAAAAGAATATTTTACTAAGCACCCTGGAATGTCTAGGGAAGCAACTGAGTGGTTGATTGACCAAGGAATTAAAATTATAGGAATAGATACTAATGGTTTTGATCTCCCCTTTATGCAAATGGCAACTAGCTATTTAGTAAATAAAGACTCTAGTAATTTATGGCCTAGCCATATGCTAGGTAGAGAGAGACATTACTTGCATATTGAGAGGTTAGCAAATCTTAGAAACATTCCAGTATCTCATGGTTTCAAGGTTTCCTGTTTACCAATCTCGATCAAAGATGTAGGAGCAAGTTGGATTAGGGCAATAGCTATAACATGAAGGGAAGTAAAATATGGAAACAGTTAATTCAATAACTAAAGATATTAACTTGAAAGATTTACTTGATCTAAACTATGGATTCGTAAGAAGTAAAATCTTAGATTTCTCCCTTAAACTTAATCTCTTTGATATTGTGGAGTCAACCTGTAAAAATCAAGTTGAAGCTATTTCAGAAATAACATCTATTAAGAAGGAGAATGTCAAAAAATTATTAGAAGCCTTAGTATATATGGGATTACTATCTAAGGAAAGTGATATATATTTAAATACTTCAAAATATCTTTGTTCATCAAGTAAAGATTATATAGGAGAACACTTAGCATTAGTCTTTAAACAATGGGATAGTTGGGGCGCTTTAGATACCATCATGTTAAAAAATGAACGAAATGATAATAGTCAACTCCTATTACATATGAAGAAAAAGAGCTATAACCTAGCTTCCCCAATTGTAGAAAGACTTCTGTCTACACTTCCCTATAATTTTGATAACACAAGAGTCCTTGATTATCATTGCGGTGAAGGTGAATGGACATATGCCCTTGCTAAAAAATATAATGAAGCTGTTATTGATGCATTTGATTCCGAGGAATATAAAAAAGTTTTTAACGAACGCATGAAAACTAACTATAAAAGTTGTCAAGATAATATTAAATTTATTTCTAGGATTAACGATGAGTATGACTATATTATTCTGTCAAATTTCTTACGTTTTTATGGTGGGGAATACTCAAAAACATTATTAGTTTCATTACAGAGACACCTAAAAGACAATGGAAAAATAATAATATACGATGTATTTCATAGTGATGAAGCTAATGGGCCATCTATTGCAAATTTATTAGACCTGAGCATGTTAGTTAATACCTGTAGTGGTGGAATATTTACTATAAATGAAGCGTGTTCTCTTCTAAAGGAGACAGGTTTTCAAATTGAAAATATTTTTGACACAAAACCCTATCCAATACTCATTGCAAGGAGTGAGAAATATTGAGAAAAGTAGCTATTACAGGAATGGGAGTAGTAAGTCCACTTGGAATAGGAGTTGATAACTACTGGGATAATCTAAAACTAGGTTACACAAAAGCTAAGAATCTAAAGGATATTGAATCATCTCGCCTCTTTCAAGATATAAATAACTTTAATGCTAATGTATCTATAGAAGTTGAAAATTTCTCCCTAAATGATTTATCACGGATCCCTAGTGACATTAAGTCATTAGATCGCTATATTCAATTTGCTGTTTTAGCTGCAGAATTAGCTAAAAATAATAGTAACTTAACAAATAGAAGTAGTGATTTTAATACTGAACGTGTCGGCGTATCGTTATCCACGGCTATTTGCGGAACAAAACATATGGAAGAGGTATTTGTGGAGGTTACGAACAACGGTACAGAGGAAATAGACCCTTCTAAGGGATCCCCCAACCTATATTTATCATCAATGTCTAATACTCCATCTAAAATTATTGCTTCTCTTATTGGAGCTGAAGGTCCATGTACTACTCTCTCTACAGGTTGTATTGGGGGTATTGACGCAATTGGCTATGCATATGAACAAATTTTAAATGGGGATATGGATGTCATGATAGCTGGTGCGTCCGAAGCACCTATTACACCTATTTCTTACGGGGCTTTTGATATTATAAATTGTCTTTCCACAAGAAACAATCATAATCCTTCTAAGGCTTCTAGACCTTATGACCGCGACCGCGATGGATTTGTTCTTTCCGAAGGGGCCGGTATCATTATCTTGGAGGATGAGGATCATGCTAAAAGACGTGGAGCAAAAATTTATGGCTATATTACAGGGTTTAGTAATACCAGTAATGCTCTACATATGACAGATTTAGTAAGTGACGGAGAAGATTTAGCAAGGGCTATTGAAAACGCCCTAAGTCATGCAAACTTAAAACCAGTAGATATTGATTATATAAATGGACATGGTAGTTCTACCCCCCAAAATGATAGATGTGAAACGAAGGCAATAAAAAAAGTTTTTGGAGAATTAGCTTATTCAATACCAGTTAGTTCTACTAAATCAATGACTGGACATCCCTTATCTGCTGCTAGCGCTCTAGAAATTATAGCTTCTTTAAAAAGTCTAGAAGATAACACCTTACATCCCACTATTAATTACAACTCAAAAGATGAGGAATGTGATCTAGATTATATTCCTAATGTGTCTAGAAAGAAAGAATTAAAAAATATTCTAAGTATTGCTAGTGGCTTTTCAGGTTTACACTCAGCTATTATTCTAGAGAGTTTTTAGAGAGGCGGTAGTAGAAAAATGGACAATATAGTTGTTACAGGTATAGGAACCCTCAATCCAGCTGGAATTGGGGCGGATAATACTTTCGATAATGTATTGAAAGATGACTCATACATTGATTTCATTACCCGATTTGATTCTTCAAAATATAAATCAAATGTTGCTGGAGAAATCAAAGATTTTGTACCTACAGATTATATTTCTAAAAGACTTGTAAAAAAGACTGATCGTTTCACGCAATTAGCTCTAGCAGCCGTACAGATGGCCTTAGACGATGCCCAAATAAATACAGGGGACTTTGATCCCAATAGGCTTTCCCTTATGGTAGGAAATGTTTTAGGAGGATGGGAATTTGCAGAAAGGGAATTAAGGAATTTATGGGTGAAGGGCGAAGAGTATGTAAGTCCTTATCAAGCTACAGCATGGTTTCCAACCTCGGCCCAAGGATATATAAGTATTGCTCAAAACATTAAAGGAAAAGCTCGAACATTTGTTGCGGATAGAGCAAGTAGCGCATATGCACTGCAGGATGCAATTAGTACATTGAATAGAAATGAGGCAGATATTGTACTAGTGGGCGGAACAGAAGCACCCTTATCCCCTTATGGGTGGTTATGTTGCGAGTCTAGTGGTTATCTGTCATCTAATAAAAATGAACCCTCGGAGACGTATAAACCTTTTTCTGAGGAACACAGTGGAATGGTTTTAGGGGAAGGTAGTACTTTCCTAGTTCTTGAAAGACTAAGTCACGCTCAGGATAGAAACGCTAAAATCTATGGAGAAATAAAAGGATGGGGTGTTACAAATGATGCCTATTATCCATATTACACTCATCGTCCGGATGGTCAAAAACTTGCAAGATCAATGCAACAATCCATTGATCGAGCTTCAATTTCTCCAGAAGAAGTAAACCTGCTATTTTTACATGGAACGGGGATTCCTTCAGAGGATGCAACTGAGGTTTATGCATACAGAGAGGTCTTTAAGGATGGCGATAAACCTATTTTAACCTGTCCTAAGGCTTCCTTTGGTCATCTTTTAGGTGCTGCAGCTGTAACTGACATTATGCTTTCCTTATTATCTATTGAAAGAAGGCTCATCCCACCAATCATCAACTTGGATACACCAGCTTATGGATTTGATGATTTGAATTTCGTCACCAAACAACCGTACAAACAAGATATTAGCAATGCTCTTATTATTTCGAGAGGTATGGGCGGAAATAATCTAAGTTTCGTTGTGGGGGGGGTTAGTTCTTGAACGGTATTGGTATAGATTTAGTGGATGTTGAAAGGATTAAAACATTATATGAAAGATGGGGGATACGACCTCTACAAATGATTTTTACACAGGAAGAACTTAATTTAACAAAGTCTAAAACTCAAGACTTTAATTGGAATTCACTTGCTGGCCGTTATGCTTTAAAGGAGGCTATAATTAAGTCTTTACCTAACACACAAATCTTCAGTTTGAAAGATATTGAAATCTTGAGGGGCCATTCGAAAGAACCAGTGATAAATCTTAAGGGAAAAGCAGCTGATTCTTTTTCCCATCTACAATGGAGATGTAGTATTTCGCATGATAAAAACCTAGCAACTGCTATTGCTATGAATATAGGGGGATCTCAATGAAAACAGAAATAAACGATATTATGCTACAGATTGGTTTTGAAACTCAAGACTTAAATGATGACTTTTCTTTAATTGATGATTTAGGAATTGACTCAACAGAATTAGTAGAACTAGCTTTTCAAATTAAAGATAAATTAAATATTCTCCTAACTCTAGAGGAACTAAAGGCATTGGAGAACTTGAGGGATTTATATAATCTAGTAGAACTTAAAGGAGAGGATACTTATGCCAAGAATAAATAATAGCATTGTAATACGAGAAGATATTGAAAAAGTGTTCAATATTACAAATGATATTAGCAAATGGAATGAGCTATTCAGCGATTACCATAATAATAAGATTTTGAATATTGAAAAAGAAGGTAGATTTACAAAGATTGTATTTGAATTAGGTAAGGGAGATAGTACTTGGAAATCATATAGATTATTAGACCATAAAGAATACACAGCAATTGCACAACGCATTGAACCAATGTTTCCTTTCCTTTATATGCATTTAACTTGGTATTATGAACATCATCCGGAAGGTACTTTAATGACCTGGGTACAAGACTTTGAACTTGACCCTGGCTTTAGAGAACCATTAGATAAAGTGACAGAGAAAATGGATAAAAACACTAAAATTAATCAAGAAAATATTAAAAAAACTATTGAAGAGAATATGCATTCTCTTATTAAATAATATGCGGAAGAGCAAGATAATAAATTTTCTGATTCCTAGCTTTTTTGGTTTATGTATCCCCTATCTATTTTATATCTTAATACCTATTAATGTGCCAATTAATCGTTTTATATGGTTTTTCCTAATAAACTCAGCAGGTTTAGGCTTTATGATCTTTGGAATCCTCAATGTAATAGTGAGTGCTAGGATAATTTACGGTCATTTGGATACCCCATTATGGGATAAACCACCTGAGAAATTAGCTGTCTACGGACCTTATAAGTATTGTAGAAATCCCATGACTTTGGGGTTCCTAGCTATCCTTTTAGGTGAAGGACTGTTTTTTAAATCTATTGGTATTTTAATCTGGACAGTTATATTTCTAATCATATCAACATTTTTAATTATAAAGATTGAAGAACCGAGCCTAAGACGGAAATTTGGTAAGGAATATGATAATTATTTTCATAAGACACCTAGATGGATTAACCTTAACTATTCCTATCATAAACAGAATAATTATAAAAGAAATCTTTAGTATTCTGTTCTTATAGACTACTCTCTTATCGTGAATAGAAAAGTATCCATACTCCTAATCATATTATCTATGTCTTCCCTAATTAAGAATAAATTATAAAAGATATTTTTATAAAAATCATCTATTTGCGTCCATTACCCAGGGATTAATTATTTGGTAAGACATTAGTATTAGGGAAAGAGGAGGTGTGAATTCTTTAAAGAATTCACACCTCCTATATTTTATTGAAAAAACTTAAGCTTTACTCAAGATAGTAAGGGGGATTCCTACCATATGACGTTTATTTTATCCCTAGCTTTGATATTACTTTTGACAAAACTTTCTGGCCATCTATCGGTTCGTTTGGGACAACCACCTGTATTAGGAAAGTTAATTGTCGGAATTTTGTTGGGTCCTGCGGCTTTAGATTGGATTCACAACGACCAATTTATCTACTATTTCTCTGAAATTGGTGTCTTACTACTTATGTTTATGGCGGGTTTAGAAACAAATTTACACCAACTTAAAAGTAATTGGAAACCCATACTTATGGTAGCTATACTGGGGATCCTGTTCCCTTTTATCGGGGGAGTAGGATTAGGAGAATTATTTAATTTAGATAGAACTTCTTCATTATTTATGGGTGTCCTACTATGTGTGACATCTGTAAGTATCACTGTGCAAGTGCTTAAGGATTTAAATAAACTAAACTCTAAAGAAGGTAATATTATTCTAGGCGCTGCAGTAATAGATGCAATAATTGTTGTTGTATTATTAGCTATCTTAATTAGTTTATTTGGAATAGATAAGGATATTTCTCTAACTGACCTTATTGTTAAGAAGATAATGTTCTTCATTGTGATCATATTAGTAGGTTGGTTTATAGTACCAAAAACCTTAAACGTGATGATGAAATTAAAGGTTTCAGAACCTTTAGTCTCTACAGGATTAGCAATTTGTTTTAGTTACGTCTATTTTGCAAACCTAATGGGGATGTCCGGAATGATAGGTGCTTTTGCTGCTGGCCTCGCCATCTCACAGACTAATCACAAAGATACAATTGTAAGTAAAGTCGAACCGGTTGCATACTCCATATTTGTACCAGTCTTTTTCGTCAGTATAGGATTGAACATATCTTTTAAGAATATGGATAATCAACTAATATTTATAGCAACATTCTCCTTAGTTGCTATTTTAACTAAGCTGATAAGTGGGGTATGGGGATCCAGATTGTCAGGATTACCTACGAAATCTTCGCTACTTATTGGATCTGGAATGATATCTAAAGGAGGAGTAGGATTAGTGATAGCGTCTGCTGGGCTTCAGAATTCACTATTAACGCCGGATTACTTCACTCCAACTATCATAATAGTAGTTATTACAACATTAATATCCCCACCTCTTACTAAATATATTATTCAATTTGAAAGTAAAATGAATAGAAGGAATTCAGTCTTAAAAATATACAAAAATAATGTATTAGGTAAAGAAAAAAAAGCAAAATAATGAATTTAATACCTCATTCCTTTTCCCTAGACAAATAACCCCCAAATTAATCTAGGATTATCTATTCTAAATAACAGTAAAATTTATATATTATGTATACTTCTCTTTCCCGAAAATAAGATAGGGATTCTTTATAAACTAACGATATGTAAAATTCTAAAGAAGGTGTTGAATTATAATAAATTATCGGACTACACGTAAGAGAACATTAGAACCAACTTTGGAATTAATAAAGAAGAAAGGTTTTAAGGGGACCACTACACGTGAAATTTCAAATGAATCCGGAGTAAATGAATCAACGTTATTTCGTCATTTTAAGAATAAGAAAGGAATTTCAATATCTGCTTTTGAACAATTCTCATATATTCCTACCTTTTCAAAATCTATAAGAGAGGGAGTACAATGGTATTTGGAAGAAGATTTATTGATGTTCTCTAGATTATATCAGCAAATTCTAAGGAGAAATGAGAATTTAATTGTAGTTGGTTTGAAAGAAAAAAACTTTTTCCGGAGCTTAAACAACAAATCACGGGATTTCTAAGAGGATTAAAAGATATTTTGATACAGTACCTTAATAAAATGAAGGAAAGAGGAATTCTCATTAGAATTATGTAAACTAGAAATGCATATACAAACAGAGTTTCCTCCCTTTTTTCTTATATATTAACGTAAATGTAATTCCTTCATCATTATAATCGTACATATCAGATGCTGTTGTTCCATATGCAATACATGTATCTTGATCTATTGTTGTATAGATAGGCATCTTCTTCTTTCCTTTTTACTAGTCAGTCCCTACACTCATTAAAGTGAGTATAGATTATTGATAAAATGTAAACCTGTTAAGTTTATGAATGTCCTTAAATTATCGGATAACTTTATTTTAATCTAAAAGCCGTATCACCTAAGAGTGATACGACTTTCTTTAGTATGAACTAGTTGTATTCAAGGAGCGAAATAGTTTATTATCTTTCTAATTTCCTTTGGGATTCTTGCTCTTTTGCTGAATTGAATCTTAAGGCAGAGGCTAGTAGGATTAACATGCTTACTAATCCAATCCATACTAAGACAGAAACAGGGGTGTTCCAGCTTAATCCTTTTTCGAAGAAAAACAATTCGCGAAGTCCGTCTACCATGAATTACATCGGCAACCAAGAATAAATCCAATCCCGATAAAGCGAAGACATCATTTCAGGAGCCATGGCGATTAAAGGTGACCCAAATAATAATAATAAGGCAAATACAGGTACTCCTTTAATACCTAAAAATGATAGGACAGCTGAAATCATTAAGAAGAAGCTAAATGCCGTAATTGTTAAAAACAAGGCAGTATCCGGAATATCAAGTCCTACCATTCCATCTGCTATCCAAGTAAAGCCCAATCCAACGATAAGAGCTACAATAGCCCCCATTAAAATTCGAACAATTTTTATCTCAAATTTCTCCATTCTACTTTTGATCGGCATTTTACTAACAGCAACAAAGATGATAGCTGTACTAACCATAATGGCCATCCATAGGGGTGGGAATAAATAAACAGGGGTATTTCCATTTGCACTATTCATATCGATCTCATTTACGTTTATAACGTTTTTCTTAATAGTCGTTGCTAAACTAGATGCCTGTACGACTGTTAGATTGATTCTTTGTTTGTTAAACTCCTCTAGTAGTTGAGTACGAACATTACTATTCAGATTATCTAATACTTGATTTAATACCTGCCCCGTCAATGTAGAAGCAGCCGTATTCATTCCCTACTTAATAAATATTTTTATTTCAGGTGAAGAAGGTGTTGGGGTTCGTAGTGAAGCTAGCTTTGTATTAAAATCTTTTGGAATGACTAACGCTCCATAATGCTTTTAGTTATCTAAGTCTTTTTGTAATTCCCCCAACATTTTCCACTTTATAGCAGATTCGTCATCTGTTGTAGACGTCTTTTGGATGGTTTGATCAATATTTTTTCCCATATTGATCCTTGGTTGATTAGGGATATCTAAGCCTTGATCTTCATTAACGATGGCAACCGGAAGATTTTTCGGTTGAGATTGCACCTAAGGAAATAAGATTAGAGAAAAAATAAAAATAACGATCAATGCAATAACGGGCGATAATAATACGAATTGAATTATAAGTCTAAATCAATTCGTATTCAATCATCAAAAATCTTAATTGTGTTGGTTATAGAACACTTATAAATAATGTGTTGGATAAATACTCAAGGAGGATAAAAAATGCGAGATAGTAATAGAGATTTACGCGTTATGCGAACAAAAGAATCGATTCGGGATGCCTTAGTAGAATTAATAGAAGAAAAGGGATTCAAAGCTATAACAGTCAAAGATATTACAACAAGGGCGAACATAAACCGAGGGACCTTCTATGCCCACTATCAGGATAAATTCGATTTAATGACTAAGTGCCAAGAAGAGATTATGAGCGAGATGCTTAGAATTGGGAAAGAATATTTTCCGCAGGCTATAGAGGAACTTAGAACTTCAACTCTTACATCAAAACCATTTACCTTTACTGTATTAATGTTTGAATACTTAAACGACAATAGTAGATTTATGAAAGCTATTTTAGGACCAAAAGGGGATTTCTCTTTTCAAACCGAGTTAAAAAAATTTATGTGGAATACCCTATTTGAACATGAAATGGTTAAACAGGAAAATTTATGCGTTCCAGAGGAATATTTAATTTCCTACGTATCTTCAGCCCATATTGGTGTAATTCAGCAATGGTTAAATAGTGGGGGAAAAGAATCTCCTGAAGAAATGGCGCAAATCCTATCGACCATAACGGCTAACGGACCCTTTGTTGCAGCAGGTTTGAAAAAGTAATCATAAGAAAAGGGATATTTTCCTTGGTGAATAGATTTTTAATGTGAAATTATAAGGAATAATACAAAGCAACCAATCTATAAAAGGACAAATATGTGAACTTAGATAACCATTCCTTCCATCTCGTTGATCGTCTACTTTCTTATGTTAATTTTTGGAGTTAAATAAAGGATGTCATACACATAAGTATTACATCCTTTTAATTCACTTACTCTTTCTCTACTCTATAAAATTGTTATGAGCGAACTCATTCTTTTCCACTAACCGTCTGTAAAAGTATACTTTTGCAGACATTCACTTTACGAACTATCTGTTTGGGTTCACTTTTTATGGAGTGAAAAGGTGATTAATGGATATGGAAATTATGCTCGTTCATAATTGAAAAAAGCGCCAACTCGTTTTTAATAAACGGGTTGGCGCTTTTTTACTTCCTAGAA
>NZ_JBJZOT010000002.1:0-714367 GCF_057808375.1 Priestia sp. TRM10 | reverse complement strand
TACATGTACCTTGTATAAAATAAAAGAGTTGTTTGGATAAAAAGAAGGCTTGAGCCGTATGACGGGAAATCTGTCACGTACGGTTCTTAGGGGGGAGGGCACTCGTGAGAGTGCCTTCCTACCCGACTTAACGAGAAATACATATAATATACAGTCTGAAAAATGAGCACACTACTGATCCCTGTTCAGTAGTGTGCTCACTTTGGGTAATAGAGATTTAATGTATGAATCCTAAGGAGGCCTCTTGGGTAGATTGATCAAGTTTTTATTTGTTATCCGATAAATCATTCATTAATTTAAAAGAACAGGTAATAATATATTTAAAAATATGGTTTAAGGAAGGAATTTTATGTATCAGTATAGTAGAAAAAAGACTTTTTCTTTAGCAATGATAATCATTCCCTGGTTAACAGTCCCTTTCATGGGAAAGAAAGCATTTTTTAGGTTTTTACCTGTGGCAAGTTTTATTAATTTATTTTTGAGTTTACTTAGCCTTAAGGCAAATAAGAGAAGATGGTGGATGAATAAAAATCCTTTATCTCCTGGTTCTGTAGATTTTTCGTATATATTAGGGCCTTACTATGTAGCTACACTATGGATATTTAAACTAACATACGGGAATTTCCCTAAATATTTACTTACTAACATGATATTAGACTTTATTAATGCCTTTCCTTTTGCTTCTATTTGGGAAAAGGTTGGAATATTTAAATTTCAAAAAATGAAACATCTTACATGGTATTTCATATGCGTATGCTTGGCAGTTCTTATTTACGGATATCAATATTTAGTAGAACGGGCAATTAGACAAACAAATAATGCTCAGCCTAAGTTATAAGGGACTTTTACTTAATTATTAGTTTGTTTATGGATCAAAGTAGGATGATTTATTTAAAAGGATCTTCAATCTAAAGATCCTTTTTTTGATGCTAATAAAAGGTGTTATGTAAATTAGGTTATATATGTTATATATTTTCGATTTAACGTTTTAACTCTCATACTATGTTAACCTTCTGCTCTTACTTTATCTGCTTGAATATCTTTTTGACTCTGCACTGCTTCAAAAGAAACCTTTTGTCCTTTTTTTAAACTTTTGAAACCATTCCCTTCAACAGCTCTAAAATGAACAAAAAGATCTGGGCCATCCTCTGGTGTAATAAAACCAAATCCTTTTTCATCATTAAACCACTTAACTGTGCCATTTTGTCTTTCTGCCATGTAATAATCCCTCTTAATTTATCAATATTTTTCTGATTTTAAGATGGTGAAAATGGGTTTATTATTGTGTTAAAGAAATTAACCCTCTTTTCTTAATATTTTATACTACATACCCCTTCTTCACTAACAGAGGAAGGGGTTTTTTAAATTCATAAAATCCATATATATCTTACTGATTAATTGTTCGTAAAACTATAACTAATAGGAGTTAGTTTAATTTTAAATACAAATAATTGGATATATCTGTTATTATTATTTTTTTAGTAAAAATACAATAACTTATAGTGTCGAACAAGGATACTCCATAGGGAGACAATCATTATTAAAAATACAAGCTGAAAAGAGTGATGACAACTTTCTAATACAAGTGGGCGGTAGTATTTTTGTTATAGCAGAAGGTGAGGGGATATAAATTCCTATTCGATTAACAGATGCAATTTAGTTGCACATAGTTAATTCTAGTTTTAAACGACTTTTTTTCCTGGTTATGAGGCAAATAAGTACAGGTCTTTAAAAATTAAATGTCTATTTTAAAACACCATTCAAATTATTTGGACGGTGTTTTAAGTGTTTATAAGGGTAAAATTAAACAACTTTATTTATACAAAACAATAAACATTGATTTCAAATTCATTGTCCTAGTTTAAATAAATGTTGTATTACTTGTTACTTTGTTATAAACGTCCGTAAAAGTATATTTTAACGAACGTTTTTTAGGGATAAGATAAAGACTTTAATAGATTGCAATTTAAGACACTGAAAAACTGCATTTGCTAAAGACTAAGATAACTGTGCAGTTTATGGACGAGATTAGAATGAAGAAAGTGAAGGAATACGAGGGTGTTAAGTAACAATGGAGTTGTTTAATAAACGCCAGTCATGCTATCCCACAATTGAACCATTTAATGTAATGAGAAGCCCAATACAAAACTGGATATGAGACATATTTTATTCCACAATGGGAAAACTTGTTGTAGAGGTGAAAGCATTGAAAGATGAAAGGAAAGACGCGCATAACTATTGTCATTATGTAATGAAAAATGAGACAGATAAATCGTTAAAAGTAATTTGGACTGGTGACATAGAAGATGAACCCAAAATAATAATACTAGAACCTGAACAGGAAAGTGAAGGAATAAAATCTACGGACATGAGAGGGGGAGGAAAAGACACTGAGTTCCGTTATCATATCTATAAAATTAATCAAGATGGTTCAGAATTAGATTGTGGTAGCCATAGAATGAAAATTGAACTCGGTGAATTTTCTTTGTGTAACACATCATTTTTGGATATACTTGTAAAAGCAGAAGGGCCTAATGCGGTCGCGATTACATCAGAAGGTATTATTGGCGGGGAGAGCAGAACACCTTACGCAGTACATTTAAAAAGTATTAATCTTAGGGAATGGATTAAATAAACGAAAAAGGGCAATGAGCCCAGCGATTAAACAACTATATTTTAACTCTGTCCTACATTTAGATGGGACTTATCATTATAAAAAAACCTTTTGCCAATGCTGGGTAAAGAGGATTCTTTTTATTATAGGGAATTCAACAATAATTAGTTATCATAAAATATGTTCGAGGAAGTAAAAAAGCACAAACCTGTTGATTACCAACGAGTTTGTGCTTTTTCTTTTTACATAGTTATACTTTTATGGAGGGGAGGGTTAATTTATAGAAAATAAAAAGCACTTTGTTCATTGTTTTATGTTTTAGTATCGCCCTTGCCCTGATTAGGATCGTTATTGGACTTCTTCACTATTTGATTTAATTCCCCTGTATCTCCTTTTGCATTGATGATTTCAATTATTTGATTTAACCCTTCGTTCATTTGATCATCATTATCTCTCATCATCTAACCTCCTTATAAGGTTACTATTATCATTTTCCACTTTATTATGAATTATGTTTCTGATTGGATAATATCAAAGTAAAGTTTATTTCACTGTAACTCTTAACATAAGTTATTATGGTCATATTCAAAGCCACATGAAATAAACGTTCTTATTAACTACATGCCGCAAATGCTTGGAATCTTGATACTGTCCCCTGATTGTTAGATTGTGTCTAACAATCAGGGGACAGTTCACACCCGAGGAATCTCTTTTCATTCAAATATTATTCTTGATAGTTGTTCTCTCATATATTTTTCAATAATGGGTATATTACTCTTTGATATATTAAAGAGGAGGTTGTTTATATGAAAGATAAAACAAAGATTCGATTAACTGCTGCAGAAATGTCTAGCTTATGGTTTCAATATATAAATGACACGCTAGCAGTCTGCGTGAATAAATATTTCTTAGAAAAGGTGGAAGATACGGAAGTACGTCCTATTATTGAATGGACATTACATATAGCAAAAAACAACCTTTCAATGATGGAGGATATTTTCACAAAAGAAAAGTTCCCTATCCCTATTGGATTTACGGATCAGGATGTAAATCTACAAGCTCCCAAACTCTTTTCTGATACATTTATCTTAATATATTTACAACACATGGCTATTCTTGCAATGAGATCGAACAATGCTGCATTAGGCCTAGCAACTCGACCTGATGTGGTTACTTTTCATAAAAGGGTGTTAAATGCAGGTGTTGATGGGCTGGATAAAACACGAGAATTAATGTTAAAGCAAGGTACCTATGTAAGACCCCCTTATATATCTACTCCCGACGAAGTGGATTTTGTAGAAAAGCAACATTTTTTAGGTGGATTTTTTGGAAAACAAAGATCGATTACTTCAATGGAAATCACTCATTTATTTTTTAATATTCAAACGAATGCCATTGGAAAAGCCCTTATAACAGGATTTGCTCAAACTTCCCAAAATAAAGAAGTGAAACAATATTTGTTAAGGGGAAAGCACCTTTCTCAAAAATATATAGAGATATTTAGCGACTTTTTAGTAAAAGAAGACTTACCTGCTCCAATGGCGTGGGATTCGGCTGTATCAGATAGTACAACAAGTGTTTTTTCTGACAAGCTCATCATGTTTCATGTATCGGCGATGATTGCAGCAGGGATCGGAAATTTTGGAATGGCGATAGCAACAAGTCCAAGAAGAGATTTAGGATTAAAATATGAGTCATTAATTCCGGAAATTTCACTTTACGCTGAAGATGGAGCCAACATTATGATTAAAAATGGATGGATGGAGGAACCTCCACAGGCAGATGACCGAGAAAATCTGACGAAGGGTTAGAATGATGGGGCGAATGAAAAAGCAACGTTATTATGGAGCATTGCTCTTCTTGGTTTCGGTCAGTTTTGGAATGGCAAATATACAAAAAGGTTATTTTAATCAAACTTTATTAAAAAGTAACAAGTAAAACAAGCGTAAACCCATTGAGCAAAAACAGGTTTACGCTTTTTCTTTTCCTATATGTATGTATACTTTTACGGACGTTATGTTTTTCTATTTTATGGAATATGCAAAATGTGGTAAGTTTAAATGGAAGATTAGTGGTGTGTGGTTACATTTCTAATCAAGAAATAGGGAGGACATACAAATGAAAAAAGTGTTGGTTTTTATTACAGATGGTTTTGCTGATTGGGAAGCAAGTTATGTGACCGCAGAGTTAAATAAACCGGGAATAGGATTCCAAGTTCAGACAATTGCAATTGACAAGGATCCTAAAATTTCAATGGGTGGATTGACTGTTCTCCCGGATTATAGCTTACAAGACTTTTCCCTCAAATTAGAGTTTGTGATGTTAATTATTCCTGGTGGAACTGGGTGAAGAGAAGAAAAAAATCATCAGGTAAAGAAGCTTGTGAATTTTTGTTTTGGAAATAACATCCCAGTTGCAGCGATTTGTGATGCAACTACCTTTTTAGGGGATTACGGATTTCTTGATCATCATAAACATACAGGTAATTCGTTACCTTATTTAAAAGAGGGAGCACCTAATTATCAAGGCGATGAAAAATATATAGACGAACAATCTGTTAGTGATGGTTGTCTAATTACAGCTAATGGAAGTGGAGCATTAGAATTTTCGAGAGATATTTTAAGTAAATTAAGCGTTTTAGAAGGTAAAGAACTAACAGAATGGTATAGTTTATTTAAAAAGGTTTTATCAAAAGTTAGTTACATAGAAATATGGCGTTCATCAATGAAGTTGTCTCTGTAAATTGACAAGGAATAGGTCCTTTTTAGGGATACTGAGATAGACCCCAACCTAAAATAACACCTTTATAGGACTCAAATTTTACACTTAGTGGAGCATGCTTGGCAAACTAGAAGATAAATGTAAAATCAGGGTCTATATTTGTTTGTATTCTTTGCAATAACTAGTATACGCTTGCTTAAATACAACACGGAGCTTCATAATAATTATAGCTTTTTAGGGGAAGTAAAAGCTTTTGATAAATGAATTAAAAGATTATGAAAGGGTACACATTGTATTCGGGGATTCATAAAAATGGCCCTTAAAGATATGAGAAAGGGTCAAACAGACAAGATAATATCGTTTTCAGACATATTTTCTATTGGACCTGTTTGGAAATTAAATGATTATATTGGTTTAAAAAAACGATATGACTGGTTAGAGAATCATCTTATTTATGAGGAAGACGAGGAAATCGAGAGAGGGCTAAAACGTTTTAAAGACACACTGGTAGAAATTGATTCAATCCCTCTTTCTATGCCTATCACTATATGGGCAGAAGAAAATTCTCATGAACAAACGGGATTACGATTTGTTCTTAATCTATTAAAAGAAAAGAGTAACAAAATTTATTATATAAACTCTAATCTAGCCTATGAACTTTTATATAAAAGTAAAAAAATTGATTATCAATTACTTTATACAGGTGAACTAACCCCTGAGAAGTTAAAAGGTTTATACGAAAATAATTATTGTAAGGACTTGTTATCCTCTGAGGAAAGAAGACAGTTAGCAAAAGAGTGGGAAACGTTGTCTAATACCCAAGAAGTACTTAGAGTATGGGGTGATAGTAAAATACAAAGTGTAGATGACAATTATTATAACGATTATATTATCAATAAGGCTCAATATTTACATAATGATCAAAGAATCAAAAAATTTATGAAATCAGCAAGGCTAATAGGCGAAGTAACCGGACATTTACAACAATATCATGGAGATGCTTTTTTTGAATATAGAGTGAGACAATTAATTATGAATGGTGTTTTTGAAATACAAGGAGTCCTAAAACTATGAGGTTTTATAGTGTAAAACTTCGTTAATCATCTCTACTATCGGACATGGTCGGGGAACAACACAAGTAGAAATAATTTAAATTTTATACTTCCCAAAATGCTATGTAATATATATCTTTAGTTTACATAATGTTGATTATAAGAAATAAATATGACAGATCTACCTTAAAGGTATTTTTTAATAATCTAGTATGATAATGTGAAGGTGAATTACATTATTTGGTTTCTTTGCACCTAAGGTTTCCTTATAATGAGGAAGGATGCATGTATTAATGAGCAAAACCGAGATCAAAGACATGCTTAATAATCTGATTGAATATGAAGACTGCACGATTATACATACTATCCCTGGTTTAATGGAATTATGTTATTGCAAAGAATCTAGCGCTTTTCAAGTTACTACATTTGCTGACGGGAATGTTTTCTCATATTATGATGTAGAGGCTGCTTCGGATGCATTATATAGAGCTTTAAATCCTGATAAAAAAGAAGACTTTTAATGGGGTCTTCTTTTTTGTATACGGTAGGTAAAATTAGTTTATATAAGCTAAATTCTAGGAAGATATAAAACAAAGGGAGGGCTTTATAAATAACGGGTTTAGTTTTGGAGTAGAAAAACTTAATTCAGACACAAATTAGCTCCTTAATTAGTAATTTAACTGATAACAAATTTACACTAGAAATTGTTTATTTGAACCTTTTGAATATTTAGGATAGCTATAGAAGCTTTTAAATATGTATTTGAAAGAGGGTTTTATATTTGTTTTTTGTTCAAATGTCAGGTTTCCCTGGTGCTGGAAAGTCAACTCTAGCTAAACAGATCGCTAAAAAACAGGAGCTGTTATTATTGACCACGATATTGTAAAGTCTTCACTCTTAAAAGATATTGAAGAACTACCTATTGATGCAAAATTGGCTGGGAAAATATCATACAATATTGATTGGTCATTAATAGAATTTCTTTTATCTCAAGGACAGGCAGTTATATTTGATAGTCCTTGTTTGTATGAAGAAATGGTTGAGAAGGGTACTGACCTTTCAAAAAAATATAATGTTAAATATAAATATGTTGAATGTTACCTTGAAGATAGTGATGAAATAAATTTTAGATTGAGGAATCGTGACAGAATGGTTAGACAAATAAAGGAGATATATTCTGAAGAAGCTTTTAAATGGACTATTAAAAACAGTAAAAAGCCTTCTGGTTATAAATGTTTAGTAGTTGATACGAGAGAGCCACTAGAAAATTATCTTCCAACTGTTATAAGTTACATTAGGGAATAGTTCTTACTCATGTTAAAGATCTTAAAAACAAACAAATTATTAGACCAAAGGTTCTTTTTTATCGCAGGTAATTTAGAGAAAATAAGTTCACATAAAGATCTTATCAGAAGTAAAAAAGCGTAAAACTATTGAGTGACAAATGTTTTACGCTTTTTGCTTTCCACTTAGTTATACTTTTACGGACGCTTTGTTTGATTCTATGTTCAACATAATTTAACTGAATCATATTTCACTTAATTAAAAAATTTGTATTTGTTTTCTAATATTTTTACATTTTGTCCAATGAAAGAGATACTATACACTACTATGATTAAATTAACAGAATATTTAATCATTTAATAATTGAAAGGGATTTTTTGATGGTAGTGAAAAAAGAAATTAAAACAGTAAAGAACTTTATTAATGGTCGATGGTTGGAATTAGCTAGTCAAAAAAATGAATAATTCCGAAAGGGGTATGTTTATGAAAGCTGACGTTGTATTGATAAATGGAGAAGTTATTACAGTAGATCAAAAGAATACAGTAGTCGAAGCTGTGGGAGTAAAAGATAATCGTATCATAGTTGTCGGTTCAAATCAGGAGGTCAAGAGTTTTATAGGAGAAGAAACAAATATAATAGATCTACAAGGAAAAACGATTCTTCCTGGATTCATTGATTCTCATATTCACCTTATTTTATATGGAGTTAATCAGTTAGCGGTAAGTTGTAAAGCTGAACATATGGACTCTATTGAGTCTTTGTTAGATGACTTGAGGAAGAAATCCCTAGAAACTCCAAAAGGGAAATGGATACGTGCGTGGGGCTTCAATGAAACCGTTGTGAAGGAAAAGCGTTATCCAACGATCGCTGAGCTTGATGTAATTTCAACAGAACATCCCATTATTGTATCTCGTACTTGTAGCCATATAAGCGTGGTGAATAGCAAAGCGTTAGAAATTGCGCAAATTCACGAAAATACACCGGATCCTAATGGGGGAGTTATTGAAAAGAATCAGGAAGGAAGGCTTACAGGAAGGTTAATTGAAGCAGCAAATATGGCAATGAACGAGGTTGCGAGTTATACAGAGAGTGAACTAATGAAAGCTGTGAAAATTGCATCAGATCATTTCATTGCAGCAGGTATAACAAGTATACATGAGGCAGGTGGATATGGCTCTGAAAGTTACCGTTTACTGCAGCAAGCTGTAATGAGTAAGGATATTCGTGTCCGTATATATGCAATGATAGGGGCGTTAAATAACTCCCATGAATTCGTTAATAAAATGGTCGAAGCCGGTGTAGTAACTGGTACAGGAGATGAGAGATTCAAAGTTGGACCAGCAAAATTATTTATAGATGGGAGTAGCACCGGACCTACAATTGCAACTCGCAAGCCATACTCTAGTGATTCTGGTAATTCTGGCATTCTTTATTATAGTGAGGAAGAAATCTACGAAGTTTTAGGTGAGGCCCATAAAAAAGGTTATCAAATAACTGTACATGCACAAGGGGATAAAGCCATTGAAATGTATTTAAATTGTGTAGAAAAGGCGTTAAAGGACTCACCAAGAAAAAATCATCGCCACCGGATTGAACATGCGGGGATTTCGTCACCAGATTTACAAGAGAGAATGAAAAAACTCCAGGTTATTCCTATTCCGAATCCTTCATTTCCTTATGAATTTGGGGAGATATATGTCCAACACTATGGTGAGCGTGTCAATCACATGTATGCTGTTCGTGATTTTATCGATAGTGGTATCATGACAGCAGGTGGATCGGATGCGCCAGTTACTGATTATGATCCTTTATTAGGAATTCACGTTGCTGTTAATAGAAAAAGTCAGTCCGGAATGGAGATTGGTGATAATCAATCTATCAGCGTAATGGAAGCCATTAGACTATTTACTTGGAATGGCGCTTATGCGAGTTTTGATGAAGAGAAAAAAGGAAGTATAGAGGTCGGAAAGTTGGCGGATTTAGTTATATTAAATGATAGCATTTTACGTGTCAATCCAAATCAAATTAAAGATTTAAAAGTAGAAACAACGATTATTGATGGCGAGATTATCTATCAGAGAGGGAATTTAATAAAAATCTAACAAGGCATTAATTATTCCCTACGTAATTTTGACAATATCGACTAACCACCAAGGAGGTATAATTTGAAAGCTATTAAACTTTTACTTTTCATCCCGTTTATTGGATTTTTGGGTTTCTTGCCATTTGCAAATAAAATTGAACCTTACGTATTGGGCATGCCTTTTCTATTATTTTGGGTTGCATTTTGGATGGTGCTTTCCTCTATTATTTTAACAATTGTATATAGGTTTGATCCTGATAACAAAGGTTGTGATGTAGAATGAATATGCCATTACTTATTATTTTTATTTTCCTAGTTCTAGCCCTTTATTTAGGCATACAAGCAAGAAAAGGGAAGGACATGAATATGGAACAATTTTCGATAGGAGGCAGAGGTTTTGGAACATTTTTTGTTTTCCTACTAATCGCGGGTGAAATTTATACGACGTTTACATTTCTAGGTGGAAGTGGATGGGCCTACTCAAAAGGAGCAGCTGCTTATTATGTTCCTGCATATATTTTTTTAGCCTATGTACTTTCTTATTGGTTATTGCCAAAAATTTGGAGATATTCTAAAGAACATTCTATTATCTCCCAGCCTGATTATTTTGCTTCTAAATATGGAAGTCGTACAATGGGGATTATAGTGGCTATTTTAGGAAGTTTGGCCCTTATACCTTATATCGTCATACAAATTAAGGGATTAGGAATAATTGTTTCAGAAACTTCTTACGGGGTTATTTCACCAGTTTTCGCGAGTATTATAGGTGCCATCGTTGTTACTACTTATGTAATGATATCAGGTATCCATGGCTCTGCTTGGACTGCTATAGTTAAAGATTTTATGATTTTGATAGTTGTTATATTTTTAGGTATATATATTCCTTTTCACTACTTTGGAGGGATTCAGCCAATGTTTGAGACCGTTCAGGCTGTTAAACCTGAAATGTTTACATTGTCAGACAAAGGGTTAAGTCAATCCTGGTTTATCTCCACTGTTTTGTTACAAGCCGTAGGTTTTTATTTATTACCTCAAACTTTCATGGTGGTCTTATCATCAAATGGAGAAAAAACGCTTCGTAAAAATGCGATTGCTTTACCTTTATACACCTTGTTACTACTGTTTGTCTTTTTCATAGGTTTTGCAGCTATTGTGCAAATTCCAGGTTTGAAAGGAGCTGATGGAGATCTTTCTCTTTTAAGATTATCAGTTCAAACCTTTGATCCATGGATAATTGGCTTGATTGGGGCAGCTGGCTTACTAACGGCTTTAGTGCCAGCTTCCGTTATGCTAATGGCTGCATCAGTTGGATTAACAAACAGTTTTTACAAAACTCTGGTACCGGAAGCTACGGAGAAACAGCAACTAATTGTCTCAAGACTAATTATTATTGGTCTATCTGTCGTCGCTTTAATAGTAACTATCACAGGCGGAGACGCATTAGCTATTTTGAATATCATGTCATATAGTTTAATTACTCAATTAGCACCAGCGTTGTTTTTTAGCTTACCTAAGAACAATATTATTAATAAGTATGGAGCAATTGCAGGAATTATTTCAGGGGTGCTTATAGTTTTATATGCGACAATTTCAGGCGTAAAGATTGCTACGTTTCTGCCAAATGTGCCACATATAATTAATGACATTAGTACAGGTATTATAGCTTTATTAATAAATTTAATAGTAACGTTTATTATAAGTATATTTACTAAAAATATAGCTATTCATGGTAAGCAAACGAAAGGAGTTAAATTTAATCCTTTTTTATGAAATAAAGCTCCTGTTATTTCAAATTAATTGAAAGTTACGCCTATGTATGTGATATATAAGACTCGTTAACGTAAACCATGTTATCGGCACATAGAAGGACCTTATTCGAATCAAATAGGGTTCTTTTCTCTTTTTATTAAGGATTAGGAACTCTAACAAAGGTTCCTAAACCAGCTATTTGTTTTTCTATAGAACCACCTAATTTTCTTATTAATAACACAGCCCCAATAGAATGATCAAAGCGAGTCACATTCCAATTTAGGTTTACCAAATAACTAGCACCTCTCTGGTGAATATTCTTAAGCCTTTGAAGAGGTTTAGTTTGTATTAGTTCAGCCAAAATAGGGACCAAATTAAAAGAGCCTTAAATAGAATCATAAATTTTCATAAAACTACGTTCATTATACTACCTTACGCATACGAAATTTAAGGACTAGTACATATATAAAACCACTTACTACCATTAGAAATCCATTCGCACATGTAAAAATCCCTAAAATAGCGCCTCCGTAAGCAGCTCCTTCTCCAGTTTCCCCTTGTTCAAGATGTTGAAAATGAAAGAGCAAACTGCCACTTAAAAATCCAATGATAGGGGACAAGAGCATGATAGAGAGTCCCCATAAAACAAATCGCCAGCGCGATCGTTCCAAAAAAATAAAAGAGCAAATGTTTAATATAAAGATAATACAAATGAAAACAGCTAAAATAAAATTTTCCATTTTCTCTCTCCTTATCTATAGATATATAATTTTTGGCGAGATTCGTCCTAAAAAGTTTTAAAAATTTATCTTTTTTACGAAAAAGGATTAACAGAGATGCTATAATGAACATTAATCTTCTATGATAAGGCTTACATAATAGTTCCACTATTATAAAGAAAGTGAGGGGGAAGAACATATGTAGGTTAAATTTTTAGAATATTTAGTCTTTTAAAGGTGGATTTCTAAGTTTTCTGTTTTATATACAAAGGGGGATTTGGGTCGTGCTGTCGATGTTAGGTTTTTGTATGATTGCTACTTTTCTTTTTCTCGTTATTTTTAAAAAGCTTTCAGTTGTTGTTGCATTTGTGTTTGTAGCTGTTGCTTTTGCTCTAATTGGGGGATTTGGGGCAAACATGGGCGAGATGATGATGGACGGGATTATAACTGTCGCGCCAACAGCGGTTATGATTGTTTTTGCTATTTTATACTTTGGATTAATGATTGATGTAGGGCTATTTGATCCAATGGTTTCTCGTATTCTTACGTTTGTAAAAGGAGATCCGCTGAAGGTTGTAATGGCAACAGCTATTATTACAATCATTGTTGGGCTTGATGGAGACGGTTCGTCTACTTTTATGATTACAATTTCAGCCATGCTCCCTCTTTATAAACGTTTAGGGATGAATCGACTTATCTTAGCTTGTGTTGTTGCATTAGCAGCGGGCGTTATGAACATTATTCCTTGGGGAGGACCTTTAGTGCGAGCTTCTGCAAGCCTTGGGGTTGAAGTATCGGATCTATTTATCCCGCTTATTCCTGTGATGATTTCAGGCCTTTTATGGACGCTCTTTTCTGCTTATATACTTGGCAAAAAAGAACGTGATCGCTTAGGCGTTATTAATCTAGAAACAACCCAAGCAAAAGGTCTCGCAGAACAAGCTGTAGCGGCTGAAAAAGGGGGAACAGGCCTATTTTGGTTTAATTTATTGCTTACATTAACGCTTATGGTTCTTTTAGTTATGGAAGTATTGCCAATTCAAATTTTATTTGCGATTGCTTTTACTATCGCTCTATTTGTCAATTTTCCAAATCCAAAAGAGCAGCAAGAAAGAATTTTGAGTCATGCTCATAGCTTTGTTACAATCAGTACTCTTGTGTTTGCAGCAGGTATTTTTATCGGTGTTTTCAGCGGTACAAAAATGATGGATGCTATGGCAAATTCTATTGTTTCAATTGTTCCGGATTGGTTAGGACCGCACTTGGCATTAGTTGTAGCTCTAACAAGTCTTCCGCTTAACTTTATTTTTTCTCCTGATGCGTACTATTTTGGAATTTTGCCGATTTTAAGCGAAACAGCAGCAAACTTTGGCGTAAATCCAGCAGAAGTGGGGAGAGCTGCTCTTTTAGGACATTCAACTGTAGGCTTTCCTTTATCTCCTCTTGTTCCAGCAACATTTATTTTAATCGGACTTGTAGGGGTGGATTTTGGAGAACATCAAAAATTCTTGTTAAAATGGGCAATCGGAACAACTGTAGTTATGACGGTAATAGCTGTTTTAACAGGAGCTATTCCATTTTAAAAAAACAAAAAGCGACGATGACTTTTATCATCGTCGCTTTTTGTTTGCGAAAGAATTTACATTTCACTATATTATACTAACGCTAATATTCCATTTAAATCTTGATAAATATAATGTGGTTTCTGATCCAATTCTTCAATTGGAGAACGTGCTCTGTTAATCCATACAGTTTGAAATCCAAAGCTTTTGGCTCCAGATATATCCCAACCGTTTGATGATAAGAAAAGGATTTCTTCGCGTTTCAAATTAAGCATATTTAACGCATGCGTGTAGGAGGCGGGTGTTGGTTTGTACTGCTTAATGTCATCAACGCTAATTGTCATATCAAGGCATCGAGCTATGGAAGGGTTTTCAATAAGTGGTTCTAGCATATCCCGTGAGCCATTAGAGAAAACAACGAGCTTTTTATGCTCAAGCTTTTGTAAAACATCTTCTACCTCTGGATAAGGGGTGAGCTCCTTATACGTTTCCCTTAATATTGTGATCTCTTCTTTGGTATAGGAGATATCAAGTTGATTTAGTGCATATTTTAATGATTGTAACGTTATCTCGGAAAAAGGTTTATATTGACCCATAAGCTGTCGTAAAAAAGAATATTCTATTTGTTTTTGGCGCCATAATGTACTAATTTCTTTTCCTTTTTCTTTAAATAGTGTGTCACACTTTGTTTTAACCGAATGAACATCAAACAATGTACCATATACATCGAAAATTAGCCCTTTAACTGAAGAACTCACTTCTCTTCCTCCTTGTTAACATAAAGCAACTTATATAGTACATTACACGTTTAGTTTTACAATGAAATAAAGATGAATTTTATGTTGTAAACATGGCAACTAGGTGGTTTTGAGACAGAAGAAGATGGGAAAGGTATTTGTAAGCGTTAACAAAAATATAACTCTCTTTTTATAAGGGAGATTACAGAATTTGAAATAAAGAAAAGAAAGAAGAAGGAATACGGCATCAGAGCAAGAATAAACTAAGAATCTTTACTAAACTTTTTGCAGAAAATAAACAAGAGTAGTTTTTATTAGTTTTTTTTCTAAAGAAAAGGGTAAATAAAAAACAAGTCGGAAAATGTCTTTATTGTAACAATTTTGTCATATAAAAATCGTTTGATTTTTAACTTCAATCAAAAATTCTCTCATAATACGTAATAAATAGAGAAATAGTAAATAAATTTCATAAAAAGAGAGAAAATCCTTTTCTTTTTTTAAAAGATGTTGTAATATAAGTGTAACAAAAGTAATATAAAACAAATTTACGTTACATAAAGATATGAACTTAAAATTGAGGAGTGATTTAGAAATGAAGAAAATTGGACTAGTATTATCATCAATCGCAATGTTTTTTGCTCTAAGTACAGGAGCTACAGCACAGACAAATTCTCAAACACTAACAAATGCAAATGCGATTAAAATCGCCGCTAGCGCCAGCGATCATTTCTGGAATGCCCTACACGGTTATAAAAAAACACCATGTACACAAGGCACATTTAACTATAAAGGAACACCGTACACATACCTTTGCCCAGAATTTGATACTAAAGCAGAATTAACAAACTACTTATCTGAAACATTTACAAATAACGCAGTTGAAAAAGGATTAACAAAATACAGCTACATCACATACAATGGCAAACTTGCTCACCCAGTTGGCGATGGATTCAGCATGCTAGAGTGGACAAAATCGAAAGCAAAACTTGTTTATCAAACATCAACAGTTCGTTCTTATGAGTTTACAGTTCCAACAGTTGATGGAGCAACTGTAAAACGTACTGTAACATTCTACAAAGCGGGAACACAATGGAAAGTAAATAAATTTGATGCAGTTCAATAAAATAGAAAAAAGCAACTTGCTATAGAAGCAAGTTGCTTTTTTTATTTATAGAGATTTAAATAAGAACTTTATCACTTATGCTTTTATACAGAGTCTCTAAAATTGAATTTCTCTAAACTGTTTTGGAGTTAAGCTTGTATGTTTTTTAAAGGTTGTCATAAAGTGGGTGTCACTATTAAATCCAGCTTCAATCGAAATTTCTTTAATAGATATGTTTGTGTTTTGAAGTAACTTTTTAGCATAGTTGATTCGGAAGTTGATAATGTACTCATATGGTGAGAATCCAGTGTACTTTTTAAATACACGGGAAAAATGGAAAGGAGTTAAGTGAACATACTGAGCTAACTCTTTTAGGTTAATCTCTTTTGTAAAGTGATTTTCAATATATGAAATAGCGTGTTTGATTACTCTTTCTTGAATATCCGTTGTTTCGTGTGTGACTTCATTTAATTCATACATGATTTTATGAATATTCATAGAGATTAGATGTTCATTAATATTGGCTTTTTCCGCCATGCGGACAATTTGATTCATGCATTCTGGAATTACAAAATTGTTTTTAATTGAAAATATACAGCCGCTTTTTTCAAAGAGTAAATTAAAGTAATGCTCACTAGATATGCTTGAGAAATGAAACCATTCAAAAAATACATCTTCATTTGCCTGATACATATGGGGTTGACAGCAGTTAAGAAAAACAAGCGTATCTTTTGGGGCTTGAAACTCCTGGTTTTGGTATCGAATTGTCATTGATCCTTTTTTGATTAACATCATTAGGTAGTTATTATAATGCTCTCTTTCTATAAAATATGTATTGTTACAGTAGAATAGCCCGGAGTCATGCAAACAGTAAAGGGCATTTTTTGCAAACTCGCTCGGGATATGAAAGAAGATTTCAGATTGATTTAATACACCTTTTTCAATGATTTTCATATTCGTTCTCCTTCTAATAGAAATAATGTTATTTTCATTATAATGTAGATCTATTAAATGTTTGAAAACGCTTCCTTTGATGGCAATATTGTTAAGTTACTAAGCAATATAACTTAGTGTATTTGTGTTTTTATTATAATAAAATGAATTTACAGAAAGCAATAAGTGAAAGCAATATTCCAAAAAAGGGGAGATACATATGAAAGAAATTAGAATAGGACTTGTTGGTGCTGGATGGATGGGGAAGGCTCACACTAATGCATTTTTAAACGCACTAATGCTGTTTGGACCACAAGCAGGAAAACCTGTTTTTGAAGTTGTTGCAGATGTAAACATTGAAGCAGCGAAAACAGCATGCGAGAAATTAGGTTTTGCAAGATGGGCAAATAATTGGCAAGAAGTTGTGACAGATCCAAATGTGGATGTCATTGATATTGCGACACCAAATGCTTTTCACTACGAAGTAGCAAAAGTAGCGTTAGAAAATGGTAAACATGTATATTGTGAAAAACCACTAACGCTTTCTGCAGAGGAGTCTAAAACATTAGCCGAGCTTGCTAAGCAAAAAGGCGTTGTCAATTATGTTGGTTACAATAACGTAATGAATCCTGCAAACGCTTATATTAAAGAACTTGTTTCTTCCGGAAAATTAGGTAAGATTATGAGATTCTCTGGAACATATGATCAAGACGGCCTGCTAGACCCGACATTGCCGATCACATGGCGTCATATTAACAAACATTCTGGAAGCGGTGCTCTTGGAGATCTTGGTTCTCACTTACTTAGCGTTTCTCAGTTTATCCTTGGTGATATTAGCCGTGTAAACGCTTTATCAAAAATTGTTATTCCACAAAGACCCGTACAAGCTGGTTCAACAGAGTTAGCGGATGTAGAAAATGATGACTTGATTACGATTCTTGCCGAGTATAAAAACGGGGCAGTTGGTACAATCGGAGCAAGCCGCGTTGCAACAGGGCGTAAAAACTACTTAACGTTTGAAATTCAAGGTACAAAAGGTTCTGTTTTCTATTCACTAGAGAGAATGAACGAAGTGAATGTTTATTTTGCATCTGATGATAGCGCTGACAGAGGATTTAGAACCGTATTCCTTGGACCAGATCACAAAGGTTACAGTGCATTCTATCCAGCATCAGGAATTGCAATTGGATACAATGACATGAAAGTTTTAGAAGTACATGAGCTGCTTGCTGCCATTTCAGAAGGTAGACCATATGCATGCGATTTTGAATTTGGTTGGAAAATTGATGAGATTGTAAGCGCTGTTTTAAAATCTGCTTCAGAACAATCGTGGGTAGACGTTCAAACATTAGTAGAAGTGAAATAAAGGAGGAGAAATAAAATGGAAGTTAAAGTTGGTACAGCACCAGATTCTTGGGGAGTATGGTTTCCAGAAAACGAGAAGCAAATTGATTGGGAAAGATGTATGAATGAAATGGCGGAATCAGGATATCAAGGTATTGAATTAGGGCCATGGGGATATCTTCCGAATGAGTATGAGAAGTTAAAAAATGAACTTGAAAAAAGGAATCTCGAATTGACGGCAACAACACTTGTAGGAGATCTTATGTCTGAAGAAAAAACAAGAGAGATGATGGATCTACTAGATGAGATGGCTAAACTTCAGCTCCGATTTGAAAGTGCAAAATATGTTGTTTTAATTGATGACTGCTACACAGACCTTTTTACAGGTGAACTAGTAAGACCGCGAACATTGAACGAGGCTCAGTGGAGTAATTTTGTAAATAACATTCTGAAGATACGCGATTATGCAAAAATACAGCATGGCCTAGAAGTTGTATTCCACCCACATGCTCAAAGTCATATCGAAACAGAAGAACAAATCGAGCGTCTTTTAGATGATACGGATATTAATCTCTGCCTTGATACAGGTCATCATGCCTATGCAGATGGAGATCCTGTGGCATTTATGAAAAAACACCACAAAAGAATACCTTACTTACATGTAAAGAGTTGTGATTTAAAAATACGAGAAAAAATGCAGAGAGAAAATTGGCCGTTCGCTAAAGCAGTAAGCAATGATATTATGTGTGAGCCAGAATTAGGTGTTGTTGATATGAAAGCATTTGTAGAAGTGTTAGAAAGCATTGACTTCAAAGGTTGGGCAATTGTAGAACAGGATATGTATCCTGCCCCATTTGACAAACCGTTCCCGATTGCGAAAAGAACGAGAGAATACTTAAAAGTTATGGGCATGAGTTAATGTATCGGAGCCTATGAAATAGGCTCCTTCCTATACCTATTACATGTTTAAAATAAATATTAGCTTTAAAAAGGGGATATGTAGAAGCGCATTTACGACTGCTAACGAGATAAAGAGATAGATAAAATCAATATTACTAAAAGGGGATTTTAACTATGCGAAATGTCAAGGTTTCCGAGGAATCAATTCAAGTAAAAGTTCCTGAGAAAAAAGATCCTCGAAAGTTTTTAACATTAGTCATTATTGTATCGACTTTTGGGGGGTTATTGTTTGGATATGATACAGGAGTTGTAAATGGAGCACTTCCTTTTATGGCCCAACCTGATCAGTTAAATCTTACAGCTTTTACTGAGGGAATAGTAGCAAGTTCTTTAGTATTAGGGGCTGCTTTTGGTTCACTCTTTGGTGGTCGTTTATCAGATAATAAAGGACGCCGCAAAAGCCTTATGTATCTTTCCATTCTTTTCTTCTTTTCTACACTTGGTTGTGTATTTTCATCAAACTTAGCTGTCATTGTATTTTTTCGTTTTCTATTAGGCCTAGCTGTTGGTGGCGCTTCTGTTATTGTTCCATCATATCTTGCTGAAATGTCTCCTGCCGATAGGCGTGGTAGAATGGTAACTCAAAACGAATTGATGATTGTAACAGGACAGTTTCTTGCTTTTGTAATTAACGCTGTTATTGGAAATGCTTTTGGAGACACAGGGCATGTATGGCGCTATATGTTAGTTATTGCTGCATTACCAGCCATTGCCTTATGGATTGGAGTAGCCGTTCTACCTGAAAGTCCGCGCTGGTTAGCAGCAAAAGGGAAACTAGGAGATGCACTGCAAGTCCTTCAAAAAATTCGTAAAGAAGGGCATGCACAACAAGAATTGAATGATATTAATCGATATATTGAAGAAGAGCGAAAAATAGAAAAGATTAGATTCAAAGATTTAAATACGCCATGGATTCGCCGTATTGTATTCCTTGGGATTGGCATTGGTGTCATTTCACAATTTACAGGTATAAACTCTATTATGTACTATGGAACCAAAATCCTTCAAGATTCCGGTTTTGGAACAAAAGCAGCTTTAATTGGCAATGTAGCTAATGGATTGATTGCGGTTATTGCATGCATTATTGGGATGTCGTTGATGAATAAAGTAAATAGACGTACAATGTTTCTAGTTGGCTTAACAGGCGTAACTCTATCTCTTATTTTGATTGGTATTTCTTCTATTATCCTTGAAGGATCTTCAATACTGCCATATATCACATTATCTTTAACAGTTGTTTATTTAGCTTTTTATCAAGGGGCAGTTGGCCCATTAACATGGTTAATGCTTTCTGAAATTTTCCCTATTCGCTTACGTGGTCTTGGCATGGGAATTGCTGTTTTATGTTTATGGCTTGCAAACTTCTTAGTTGGATTGTTTTTCCCTGTTTTACTTAGCGGGGTAGGAATTTCCGTAACATTTTTCGTATTTGCTGTTTTTGGTATTATCGGTTTAACCGTGATTGCTAAGTTTTTGCCAGAAACAAGAGGACTATCATTAGAACAAATTGAGCGTAATTTTAAAAAGGTGTAAGAACCAAAAATATAAAGAAACGAATGCTATATTTGTAAGCGCTTCAAAAAAAGAGAATCAACAAGTTTAAAAGTCAGAAATTTCATTTAACTAAATTGAGCGTATAGAAATAAAAAGTCTAACACCTCTTTATGATGGTTGTTAGGCTTTTTTATTTTCTGAATTTACAAGAATAAGAGTATACTAATAGAAGCAAGAGACATCTTCAAAAAATACATAGCTAAAGTTGAAAGGAATGGGGAACTAGTGATGATTTATTTAATCGCTGTTTTACTTGTATTATGTCTGGCCATTGTATCATTTATCAACTTTCATCCTGTATTTGGAGGAAGTGTAAAGAAAGAACAAAAGGATAATTATAGTAGCCTCAATAATTATCAAAATGGAAGATTTATGAATTTAGTACCAACGAATGAGAATATGGGTGTTGGTGATATGTTCTCTATGCTTAAAGATTCTTTTAGGAATAGAGAAGAGCGCAAACCGAATCGAAACCTCCCTATTGTTGAGGTTGATTGGAATAAAGTCAACAGTGAAAAAGATAGTTTAACTTGGTTTGGTCACTCTGCTTTTTTACTTAGTATTGATGGTAAGAAACTGCTCGTCGATCCAATGTTAGGTTCCGTGGCTTCACCAGTTTCGTTTGTAGGAAGTAAACGTTATAGCCAAGATACATTAACAATTATTGAGAGATTACCTCGTATTGATGCTGTCCTTCTTACTCATGACCATTATGACCATCTTGATTATCCGTCAATCCGAAAGTTAAAGAATAAAGTGGAACATTTCTTTGTTCCTCTCGGTGTTAGCCCACACCTTCTTCGATGGGGCATTGTCAAAGAAAAAATCACTGAACTGAATTGGTGGGAGGAAAGGGAGTTCAAGGGCTTAACAGTAGCGCTAACACCATCAAAACACTTTTCAGGAAGAGGAGTTTTTAATCGAAACACGACTCTATGGGGAGGATGGGTCGTTCTTGGACAAAAAACACGTTTTTATACGAGTGGAGACGGGGGATATGATGAACATTTTAAAGAAATAGGAAAAAAATATGGACCGTTTGATATGACCTTAATGGAAGGTGGCCAATATGATCAACGCTGGTCTGATATTCATATGAAGCCTGAAGAATCTGTGCAAGCTAATATCGATGTAGGTGGAAAGCGGATGATGTTAATCCATTGGGGAGCTTTTACGCTTGCTTTTCATCCTTGGACAGAACCTGTCGAGCGGGCCTTAATAGAAGCACAAAAAGAGGATGTGAATATGGTAGTTCCTAAGATTGGAGAAACTGTTGAATTAACAGGAGAGGTATTACATTCATCTTCAGTTTGGTGGAGAATGTAAATAAGGTTAACTTTCATATGCAAATTTACCATAAAATTATTATGTTAACTAAAAACGATATAAAAAAAAGTAGAAGAAACAAAAAGGATCCTATTTTTACAAATGAAATAGTATCAAAGTTTTGGGAAATAAAAAATATAAATAATTAAAAACCATCCTTATAATGTCATTCATATGAGGATGGTTTTTACATAAATCATTAGTTATTCATTTCAAGAAGAAATTTATAACCGCATGCCTAATCCCAACTTTTAGCATAGTCTTGAATTAAAGAAATGATACTTTCCATCGCTGGAGACACCCATTTATCTTTATGATAAGCAATAAATGTAGAAACACCGTACTGTTCACCTTGAATTAATGTCCCATTTAAAAGTCCCTCTTGAAGCTCGTTTTTTACTGTGAAGTAGGGTAACAGTGAAGTACCAAGTCCACTAATAACACATTGTTTAATCGTTTCGACACTGGCGAAATCAACGCTATTGTCCACTTCAATATGATGATCTTCGATATAATCGTCAAAAATTTTTTTATAAGCACACGTTCGCTCTGTATATAGAACGGTTTTACTGTTTCCTTTGTTTTTTAAAGGGGTAAGTAACATCATTGCTTCCCCCTTAATTTTTTTAAAATATAAATCCTTTGCGGTCCAATCATCTTTTTCTAATATTAATGCTACATCGATATTCCCTTGTTGAAGCTCAGCGGTAATATTTCGATGATCAACAGACTTGATGGATAGATTTACATTAGGGTATTTTTTATTATATTGGAGCAATATTTGCGGTAAGCGACATGTTGTGATAGCTTCTGTTGCTCCAATCGTTAAATCTCCTATAGGTTCATGATTTTGATGGGCTCGTTCTTTGATTTCTGTGTAAAGGTTAATAATTCTGATTGCATAGGGAAAGAACTGTTTACCGAAAGTAGTAAGAACTATCCGTTTCCCTAAACGATCGAATAAAGGTTGGTTAAGCTCAGCTTCTAACTCTTTAATATGATTTGTAACAGATGATTGAGCATACCCAAGTTCATCAGCTGCTTTTTTGAATCCTTCTTTCTCTACAATTGTTTTAAATGTGACAAGCTGTCGAAGCTCCATAGCCTCTAACTCCTTCTTCATTCAGTTTTACTGAACGTTTTATTCATTTATATCTATTTTACTAAATTCATTAGGTTCATTACAATATAATTGTATTTAGCTTCACTAGTTGATGAAGTTTTTAATCTAAAGAAATATATAAATGAGAAGAGGGAGTTTTAGCTATGAAAAATATAAAAAAACTATTTGAGGGTGTTACATTAGGGAATACTCTGCTAGATAACCGGGTTGGAGTAGCTCCGATGACTCGTACAAGCGCTACTGCAAAAGGGCTAGTAACAAATGAAATGATTTCTTACTATACTTCTTTTGCAAAGGGAGGATTTGGTCTCATTATTACGGAAGGAACGTATACTGATCATCAATACAGTCAGTGTTATTTTTATCAGCCTGGTATGATTGATGAAGAACAAGAAAAAACATGGAAACAACTCGTTGACTCTGTTCATGAAGAAGGAGCAAAAATTTTCATGCAGTTAGAACACACAGGACCGCTTTCACAAGGAAATCGTTTTGTTGAAGGGACAATTGCTCCGTCCTCTGTCCAGCCTAAAGGAGAACAGCTTGAATTTTACGGAGGAAAAGGGCCGTTTCCTCTTCCGAAAGAAGCAACAAAAGAAGAGATTAAAGAAGTAATAAACGGATTTGTTCATTCAGCCAAACGCGCTCAGTCTGTTGGTTTTGATGGAGTAGAAATTCATGGAGCCAATGGTTATTTATTAGATGCTTTTCTAACTGATTATACAAATCATCGTAAGGACGAGTATGGAGGATCTACAGAAAATCGAGTTCGATTGTTAGTGGAAATAGCAAAAGCGGTAAGAGAAGAAGTAGGACCAAACTTTACGGTAGGCATTAGAATTTCACAAAGTAAAGTCAATGACTATGAACATAGATGGGTCGGAAAAGAGAAGGATGCTAAAATCATCTTTGGTCAATTAGGGCAATCTGGCTTAGATTATATTCATGTTACAGAGCACCGTGCCCAACAACCAGCTTTTAATACAAGCGATTTATCTCTTGCCGCTTTGGCAAAAAAGTATGGAGGCATTCCAGTGATTGCAAATGGTCATCTAGAAGATCCTTTAGTAGCAAGTGAAATGATAGAAAGAGGAGAAGCGGATGTCATCACATTAGGAAAAGGAGCGCTTGCTAACCACGATTGGGTTCAAAAAGTAAGAAATGGCGAACAACTAAGAGAGTTTAATCAAGAAGAAATTTTAAGACCTAATGCAAAAATTAAAGAATTTGAAATATAGGTCTTCTATAAATTATCCTTTCTTAAAAAGCTGATTCCTTAACAGAGGAATCAGCTTTTATATTATAATCAATCTCATTCTCGCCCATCTTGAACATGTTACTTCACTTTATGTACGATAGAAAAAAGTCGTCCAAAAATGTATATTTAGGGAATACAGCATATTTTAGTAAGCTAAACATGATCATATTAATAGCTCTCGATTATTTCTATAAATTTGACTTAGTAAAATAAAATATTAATAATGAATGTAGTTTATATGCTATTATAGTAACTATTATGTAGTTCAGTAAGCTAAAAAATGATGTAGATAAAATAGGAGGGGTTTGTATGGAGGGCAATCAAAGACATAATCTTCTAGATAATTGGCTATCCATCATTAATGTACAAACAAACATTGCAAATACATTAGAACGTGCGCTAGAGGAACAATACAGTCTATCATTAAAAGAGTTTTATGTTCTTTATTTTTTATCACAAACAGATGATAAGCAATTAAGACTTCAGCAGTTGCAAGAGATGGTTGGATTGAGTCAAAGTGCGATTTCAAGGTTAGTTGGAAGAATGGAAGCAAAAAGCTGTGGAGCATTAGAGAGACACCTATGTGAAGATGACCGTCGAGGTATTTACACTCGGTTAACACCGCTAGGGGAAGAAAAATTAAACAAAGCTTTAGCTACTTTTGAAGAAATTCTTCAATCAATCTTAGCAGAAGGAAAAATGCAAAGTGAGTGGCAATCGTTCCTAAACAAATTTCAATAATAAAGGATATGGGTGTAGGAGGATAGAAATAGATATAAGGGAGCTCTTGATTCTATCTACTACCCATTTTACTTTATATTGAACGAAAATTCTTAATGTTTTTAAATGAACTCAATCGTTATAGTGATGCGTGAATTTCTAATGAAATTTATGTAAAATTAACGTTTGACAGAAGGAAAATAAGATGGTAAGTTATATGCGTGCGCATGCATGTTAAGTTTGTCACTTTTAAAATTAGAGGTATTCATATAGGTGGGTCTTTGAACTACAGTGAATGATGAAATATCATTTGATAGATACATGAGAGAGATAGTAATTTAAATGTGTGCGCATGCATATTGAAAACGTATGAATGATGAATAGCCCAAAAGATGATCGATGATGTTAGAAGTGGAGAAGGTTTTTCACCTTCCAGTTGTGTTGGATGTTCATTAAAGTATAAAAAATAATAAAGGAGTTTTTAGAATGAACGATTTATTTACACCTTATAAACTAAAAGGGCTGGAGATGAAAAACCGTATTGTTATGCCACCAATGTGCCAGTATTCGGTAAATGCGAAAGATGGAATTGCAACAGACTTCCATTATATACATTATGTAAGTCGGGCAATTGGTGGAGCTGGATTTATTATGATTGAAATGACAGATGTAGAACCAGACGGACGAATTTCAGATTACGACTTAGGTTTATGGTCTGATGATCAAATCCCAGCACTCAAACGCATTGTAGATGCTTGTCACCAATATGGAGCAAAAGTAGGTATTCAAATTGCCCACGCAGGACGTAAAGCAGAAGATGCCGAAGTTCCTGTAGCACCATCTGCCATTGCTTTTGACGAGAATTATAAGCAACCGCGTGAACTTTCAACTGAAGAAGTGAAAGAGATGGTCGAAAAGTTCCGTAAAGCGGTACAACGTGCAGTAAAAGCAGGCGTTGATGCAATTGAAATTCATGGTGCTCATGGCTACTTAATTCATCAATTCCATTCTCCATTAACAAACAAACGTGACGATGAGTATGGACAAGATTTAACGAAGTTTGGTTGTGAAGTTCTTCGCGCAGCTAAAAGGGAAATGCCAGAAGAGATGCCATTAATGATGCGTATTTCTGCAAAAGAATATGTAGAAGATGGGTATGATATCGAAGAAAGCATCGAATTTGCGAAAAAATATCAGGAAGAAGGCGTTGATATCTTTGACATCTCTTCAGGTGGAGAAGGTCCAATCGGGGCAGGGGGACGTCCTGGAACACACGCAGGATACCAAGTGCCTCTTGCAAGAGAAATAAAAAAAGCGCTTAATGTTCCTGTTATTGCTGTAGGAAGATTAGATGAACCAACACTTGCTAACGCCGTGATTGGAAATGAGGAAGCAGACCTTATTGCTGTTGGCCGAGGCATGTTAAGAAATCCTTACTGGCCATTAGAAGCATCGAAAAAATTAAACAAAGAAACTGAAATTCCAAAACAATACGCGGATGGTTTTAGACGTTAAGCTTACATTCAAATGGTATCTATCTAAGAAAAGCTTGTCACTATGATAAATAGTAAATAAGCAGAATTAAATCATAAAATATTTAGTAGGGAGAAAAAGGATCTTCAGTCGAAGGTCCTTTTTTGCTATTTGGTTACATTAATGTCCTTCAGTTCAGTAAGAAAAAAATCTTCTGCTTCTTATAAAATCTTTTGATTATAGACCTAGAAGGGAAAGAAGTACTCTCTTATTTTGCTGATATCATTTGTCCATCCTACTATCATGTACATAATTGATAAAGCAAAAGGACAAACTTTTCAAAGTGGGAAAACTTCCTAAAAACAAGGGCATTTTGTTTATCGGTTATTGGTATCCTCTCGTGAAATCGTTTCTAGTGAAATCAATAAATAAATATTTAAACGAAATCAAAATTAAATATAGTTCTTTGTAGTTAATGTGAAAAACCAAATAAAGAATTTTATTAAAAGGAGGATTGTGGAATGGACTCGATGACTTTTGTTTTATTTGGAGCGACAGGGGATTTGGCTAAAAGGAAAATCTTCCCTGCTCTATATAATTTGTTTTTAGATGAGAAAATACCTCCATCTATTTCTATTATTGGGTCAGGTATAGAAGAAATGTCTGATATAGATTTTCAAAATCAGGTGAGACAATCAGTAGAAACCTTTTCTCGACGATTGATAAATAATCATTCAAAAATAGAGGATTTTATAAGCTCTTTCTGTTACAAAGCCTTAGATGCGACAAATAATAAAGACTATGCAGATTTATTAGAGCTTGTTCAACAACGTGAAGATGAACTAAGGATTCCGGAAAATCGGATGTTTTATTTATCAGTAGCACCAGATTTTTTCGATCTTATTGCATTAAACATCAAAGAAAGTGGATTAGGTTCTACAAAAGGATGGAAGCGTCTCATTATTGAAAAACCATTTGGGCATGATTTGGCATCTGCGCAAGACTTAAACGAAAAATTAAGTAAAGCCTTCAAAGAAGATGAAATTTATCGAATTGATCATTATCTTGGAAAATCGATGGTTCAAAACTTGGAGGCTTTAGAATTTGCCAATCCTATTCTTCAATCATTATGGAATAACCAACATATTGCTAATGTTCAGATTACAGCAAGTGAGACGGTCGGAGTAGAAAAAAGAGCTGATTATTATGATCAAGCAGGCGCAATTCGGGATATGGTACAAAATCACATGCTACAACTCGTAATGATGACTGCTATGCACCTTCCTAAAAAACTTAGTTCACATGAAATCCGTGATGAAAAGAGGAAAGTGATGGAGTCACTTCGTTCGATAGAGAAAGAAGATGTAGGGCTGCATATTATACGAGGTCAATATGATGCAGGTGAAATTCATGGTCAACCCGTTGTGAAATATACTGATGAACCTAAAATTGATTCTTCTTCTCAAAATGATACATTTGTAGCTGCACGCTTATGGATTGATAATTCCTTTTGGAATGGAGTACCTTTTTACATTCGGACTGGAAAAAGAATGAAGGATAAGTCAACTCGAATTGTCATTGAATTCAAAAACTACTTAAAAGATCTGTACGAAAATCAGGATGAGACAGTTGAACCAAATCTCTTAATTATTGAAATTAACCCACATGAAAATGTAGCCTTACAGTTGAATAGTAAAAACCCATTAAAAAATGGAAAAATCGAACCGGTTAGAGTGGAATTTGCAGCAGATCAAAAAGGGGCACCTGAAGCTTATGAACGTCTAATTTTCGATGCTTTAACAGGTGATTCCACCTTCTTTGCTCATTGGAAAGAAGTTGAATTAGCTTGGGAATGGATTCAGCCAATACTAGAAGCCTTTGAAGAAAATCTTTTGCCTCTTTATTCATACTCATCAGGTTCCCATGGCCCAGATGAAGCTAATCGTTTACTAGAAGAGAACGGATTCAAATGGTGGTTTGATGAAGAATACTCGGAACGTAAAAATTAGTTTGACCGCTTTAAAACAAAATAAGAAAGTGATTAGGAAGGAATAATATCTATGAATACTAACATTGAAACACTTGCTATAAATACCATTCGAACTTTATCTACCGATACCGTTAATGGGGAGAAATCTGGTTATCCTGGATTTCTATTGGTGGTAAGCCTATGACATAGACTTTATAGGTGAATCATTTGAAAATATTTTTCACATTAATAAAAGTATAATACATGCCTAAATCAAAATCATGTAAAGACAAGAAGCATAACAACTTTTCTATACCAAGTATTTGAAGATAGAAAAAGCCAGACCGTTAAGTAGAAAACAACAATTTTTATTTAGCTAAATATTAATGGTAGGAGGCAATCATGATGAAAATTGGGTTAATTGGTTTAGGGAAAATGGGTATAAATTTAGGTCGAAATCTACTAGACCAACGTCACCAGGTTGTAGCATTTGATGTAAATACAGATGCTGTTGAAGAAATGAGAAAGTATGGAGGTACAGGTACATCTAGTTTAAAGGAACTCATTCACTCATTGGAAACACCTAGAGTTCTTTGGATGATGATTCCCCATACTGTTGTGGATTCAGTTATTGATGAAATTACGCCTCTGTTAGAAAAAGGGGATATTGTAATCGAAGCAGGTAACTCTCACTATAAAGAATCTATTAATCGTTATAATCAGTTAAAAGAAAAAGGAATTCATTTTATGGATGTGGGAACTTCAGGGGGAATAGAAGGGGCTCGTTATGGGGCTTGTTATATGATTGGTGGAGATCCTGAAGCATGGGATTTGGTCGAACCTATATTCCGTGATACGGCTGTAGAAAATGGATACTTTTATGCAGGAAAAGCGGGAAGTGGGCATTTCTTGAAAATGGTTCATAATGGTATTGAATATGGAATGATGGCAGCAATTGGTGAAGGATTTGAAGTATTAGAAAAAAGTGAATTTGATTATAACTATGAAGGAGTAGCAAGAGTATGGAATAATGGATCGGTTATTCGCTCATGGCTTATGGAACTAACAGAAAATGCCTTTTCTAAAGATGCCAAGTTGGATGGTATTAGAGGTATTATGCATTCTTCAGGTGAAGGAAAATGGACAGTTGAAACAGCTTTAGATTTGCAGACAGCAACTCCAGTTATTGCGATGTCTCTATTAATGCGCTATCGCTCATTAGAAAACGACACATTTACAGGAAAAGTTGTAGCAGCTCTTCGAAACGAATTTGGCGGACATGCTGTAGAAAAAAAATAAAAAGATAAACCCATATAAATTTTAAAATAATGGAGGAATAAAATTATGAAATTTTTTATTGATACTGCAAACCTCGAGGATATTAAGAAATCATACAAAATTGGTATTTTATCTGGGGTGACAACGAACCCATCTTTAGTTGCAAAAGAAGGCATAAAATTTGAAGACCGTATTGAAGAAATTTGTCAAATAGTACCAGAGGTTGAATCCGTTTCTGCAGAGGTAACTCCAGATGCTGTTACAGCCGAAGAAATGATTGCTCAAGCTGAAGAATTAATTAAAATTAACAATGGAGATAAAAAGATAACCATTAAACTTCCTATGACATTAGAGGGATTAGAGGCGACACGTTATCTTTCTAAGAAAGGTGTAAAAACAAACGTAACACTTATTTTTACAGTGAACCAAGCTCTTTTAGCAGCTCGTGCTGGTGCAACTTATGTTTCCCCATTCTTAGGACGCCTAGATGATATCTCTGAAAATGGAGTATATTTAGTATCTAAAATTGCCGAATTATTCCGAGTTCAAAATATAGATTCTCAAATTATTGCTGCATCTGTAAGGCATCCCGATCATGTCACACGTGTAGCACTTGCAGGTGCTCATATTGCAACAATCCCGTATGCTGTCATTGAGCAATTAGTGAAGCATCCTTTAACTGAGCAAGGAATTGAAAAATTTGCAGCTGATTGGGAAAAAGCAGTTAAAAAATAAATTGATTAAATGGATATACTTTATTTTGATAGGACTGGGGGTAAGGTGATGAGTTTGTTAGATGCTAAAGGAATTCAGACTATACATGGTGTAGAACTATATGTGGACCTTGTAAAGAACGTTAATATTAAAGAACTTCTTATTCCAACGGTAGATAATCTTTTTTATGGGGTTAAGCTTGAAATTGATTATTTGTTATTAAAAGAACACAAACATTATGAGCATCATTATGAACATCAAAAAAATTCTTTTTGGATTGTTATGGACGAAAACCTCAGTTCAATTACATTAAAAGAACCTGAGATGGAAAGTTTATTTGCTGTTAAAAATGAAGAAGAACGAGAATCTACTAAGCAACTTTTAGGTGAATGGTTTATCAAAACAACAGGTTATAAAACAGCAATTACTCAAATTCTTACTGAATTTGAACAAAACAATCCGAATATGGAAGAAAACGAAAGTACTAAGAAAACTATACAATTTCTGAAGAAATTATTAGAACTAAAGACAGAAGATATCGTAAATGCTTTCATATAGAGGCCAATTTACTCTTAAATGATTAATTGCACATGGTGAGGGACATGCCCAGCCTAATCACCAGAGACTTTTAGCAGATACACAAATAAACCCCATCCTAACTTTAGATTAGGATGGGGTTTGTCTACGCTCTTAAAAGCATTGTCTTATATATCTTTTTTAACTGATTTATTGTTCTGTTAAATCTGATATAGAAACACTTTGTTTATTATTTGGTTCATCAATATTATGAATTGTAGCTGTTCCATTTTCTTGATCTACATGTTCGATATAAACATTTTTTCCATTATACATTATATTAGCCATGTTCGTTGAATTAGAAATTTCTTGTGCTCTTTGTGCATCCATGTTGGCAGCCTCCTTTTTCATTTATAACAGTTACAGTATTTACTTTTAGCTGCTTTATATACATAAAAAGAATGTAAAACGAAACACAATTCATTACCTCCTAATATATTTACATCAGTTCGTTTATTCAAGAACAAAAGAGGTTGCCTTTCATGTAGATAAATCTAGTGATACCTAGCCAGACAAGTGCTTTTTTAAAATAGCCTTGGCTGTTCGTCATTCTACTTCTTACCTATTATTAGACATAATAAGAGTCTAATGATTAACTATTAAACAGTTAAAAGAGGAAAAGGTGAAATCTTAAAAAGATGAAAGATTAGACGAATAAGGTACCTATAATAATAATTGTGTTATTAAAAAAGGGGCTCATTTTATGTTGGATATGATTTGTCATTGTGAAGACTATGAAGTTTCTGTAGTGCTATTAAAGAGTTTTAGAATCAGGACCATTCGCTTTTTGAATAGGCAAGTAATTTTCATGAAGTTCAGTAGATTCTTTCTTAATAGTAAACACGTAAGCGCTTACACCTAGAAGGGATGCGAAAATTAACATAGCAATTGATGTACTGAAGTCACCATCTGATAGATCACGAAGCCATCCCATAATATAGCTTGAAAAGCCGCCCATAATATTTGCAAAACCTAGCAAACCAGCTGCCCGTCCAGCTGTTTTAGGCGTTGAATATTTTACTATTAGCATATTACTTAGATGGAAAACTCCTCCCTGACAGCCCATTGCTAGACCCATACAAACTCCCGCTAAAATTGGATTAGGGATAAAAACAGCTAGTGTTAAAAAGCCGGCTGTCATTGAAAATAAAATGGTTGCCATTAAACTTGGACGATTTGTTTTGTCGGCAAGAAAACCACATGCTAAAACAAACCCAAGCGCAAATAACCAGGAAAGTGAAGTAATGCTTGACATGCCTTCTTGCTCAAATCCTTTGGCTTCTATGAGATATGTAGGGAGCCAAATGCTAATCCCAAAGAAGAGAAAAGAATTTACTAGCATCCCAATCCAGACAAGCCAAAAACGGTAATCTTGAGCAAAATTTTTATTCTCGGTTATTTTTTCTTCTGTCTCATAATCCGACTGACGGATAAAAGCTAGTTCATCTTTACTAACTCCCGGGTGTTCTTCTGGTGTATTTCTTGTCAGGAAGATAAACATGGGGATATTAATAAATAAGTTAAAGGCTGCTAACATAAAGAAAGCTGCCTGCCAGTGAAATGATGAAATAACGAGTACAAGTACAACAGATCCAATAGCAGGCCCTAAATAGTTTCCTGTAAGCCATGAGGCCTGAGCACGTCCTAATTCAATTTTATTAAACCATGCAGAAATAAACTTACCAGATACAGGGATCATCATTCCTTCTCCAAAACCAAGAATAATTCGGCTTATTAAAAACATTTCATATGAAGTACTGAGACCTGACGAAATCATAGTAAGCGTCCAAACACATAATCCGGCAATAGCAGTTTTTCGTGCACCTAATTTGTCGATAATGAAGCCCCAAAAGAGATTTGACACCCCATATGCAATAGTAAACACAAATGAAAGGAGGCCAATTTTTGCATTTTTATTTTCACCTGTTATCCCAAGTGCATCTAAAAATTCGGGGTCTGTTTGAATGACAGAAATCCCAACTTTGTCGATTTGTCCGAAGAACCAAAAAAAGAAAACGGGTACGATAATATACAACCATCTTTTTTGTCCCTGTAACATCTTATCCTCTCCCTATTAAATATTAAATTCCTTATGATATAAAGCGAAAAGCAAATGAATGGAGGAGAATTCACTAAAGAAAGATTTATTCTCTTCAGCAAAAGTAATAATTCTCCTCATTCTTTACTTTTCTATGAAAACACGATAAGTAGAGATCTATTTGTGTTTTACTTATAAAACTTTGTTTTTATTTTTTAACAATAAAATAACCAAGATCATTTGTCAATTTAATATTTTGAAAATTCAATATCTTTGGGGATCCTATTTTTACATAAATTCATGTCATTGAAAACTTCATTTCTTGTAATTACAAAAAATAATATTAAGACTGTTAGGAATCCATAAGTTGTTAAGGATTCTTATTTATTCGTGTTGAATTCAAACTTATAAAAACCTATAATTTACATATAAATAATGTTTTGGATATAAACGATTAACGATTAACTATGAAATTATTGTATAATCAGAGGTTAAATAGAGGTTTAAGCAAAGAAAACTAGAAATGTTGTACATAACTCTTTAATATAAACCTTTTGAAAAATGATTAACTAAAGCATATTGAAGTTAGAGTCACTTAGTTTTCACTTTTATTTATAGTGACAATAGATGGTCTGATAAAAAAAGGCTGTCAGGGGTGCTTTTACCTTTTTTAGAGAAAGAAAGGTGAAGATAGTTTACTTCTATAATAAGCTTAAGGTGGCAGAAAGTTAGAATAATAAACAACAGGAGGGGTACTTAAATGGCAAGCGTAGAGAAAGAAAAATATAGCGCTAACGCATTAACAAGAGGATTAGAAATTATAAAGCTTTTCAATGAAGAGCAGCCTAGTTTGTCACTTTCAGAAATAGCCAAACACTTGGGTGTAAGCAGAACGGTCCCATATCGTTTGTTATTTACACTTCAAAACCTTGGTTATCTTTCCCAAGATGAAAATACAAAGCGTTATAGTCTAACGCCAAAAGTACTTGAATTAGGTTTTAGTTATTTAAATAGTTTAAAATTCCCAGAGATTGCTCAGCCTTATATGGAAACATTACGTGATGAAATCGGTGCCTCTTGTCATTTATCCATTTTGGATGGACAGGAAGTTGTATATGTAGGAAGTGCTCCGATTAGAGGAATATCTGTTGTTAATGTGAACATTGGCTTACGGCTCCCAGCTCATGCAACAGCCAATGGAAAATTACTACTTGCATATGAACCGAAAGAGAGAGTAACGGAAATGTTTCATATTTCAAATCTTACTCCTTATACGGATAAAACTCCAACAGTCCCAGGTGAGCTTCAGCAGCATTTGGAATCTATTCGTCAAAAAGGATATGCGATAACAAGTGGGGAATTCCTTCCTGATATCTACTCTGTTGCAGCGCCAATTTTTGACCGGACAGGGAAAGTTGTAGCTGCTTTAAATGTCGTAGCAGTAGAATCGGTTTACCAGGAAGACTTTATTGATAAAGTGGCATTGCCAAAATTGCTTGAAGTGGCTCACTTACTATCAGATTATATGGGCTACAGTGGAGGTAAAACGGTGCTATAATCGTTTATTTAAAAAGACTACTAAAAAAGCAGCAGATCGTCTTTATAAAAATCATCATCTTTTTTCAACAAGTGTGAATCCTCAATTGTTAAGGGGAATCACACTTGTTTTGTTTAAAAGAGGATAAATTTACGTATGCATGAAGATTTCACGATCACGAGCTTTGTGCCTTTTTTTATATTTATCAGTTCGTAAATCCATCTAGAAGGTTGAAGAGCAACTTTCTAGATGGATTTTTTATGCTTGTTAGAGATAATAAGCTGCTTGATCGTATTTTAACAGTTTAAACTAGCTACTTAGATTTTTTCAAAAATGATCTATCTAAATAAAATTTTAAATTATCTGAAAGTTTTGTTGACAATGGAATATTTTCATTTTAGAATTAACTCAAAGATAAAACATAGTTTTATATATAAAACAAAATAGAGTTTTATATATAGCTAATAAAGGGAGGATTTTTAAAATGACAAAAGCAACTTTTTCCGTAAAAGAATTTGAAAAGAAATATGTGGCTCGCTTGCAAGATCGTACACTTGATTGGAATGTGTTAAAGTTCCAAGAAGAGATTGATCCAGCTTATAGACGTGCACAAATGCGGTATATTGGCCGCGGCGCTACAGCTAACAATGATTCAAACGTTATTACAGGAGAACATTTTACTCTAAGTACAATGGTTCTTCCTCCAGGATGTATTGGACCATTACATCTTCACGATGATGTAGAAGAAGTGTTCTTTATCCTTGAGGGAGAAGTTACAGCATTGATTCAGGAAGATAGCGACAGTGAAGTGCATGAAATTAAACTAAGTGCGAGAGACTGCATTAGCAGCCCGCCAGGAGTATATCGCGGCATTAGAAACGATGGAAAAGAAGAAGCACGTATGCTCGTTATGCTTGGAGCGATAAAACCAAATCTACCAACATATCCAGAAGGTAGCGAACTTGAAGAACTCCGTAAACAACGTGCTAAAGAAAGAGAAGCCATTATTAAAGATTAACGAGAGAAGTAGAGGAGGAAGGGCTGCATTATGAAAATAATGCAGTACTCCTTTTAAGTAGAATGATAAATGATAGCGCTTTCTATGAAAAGGAATCCATCTAGTAGGAGGGATAAATAGTGCTTGGAATTACTCATTTGCGACATATTAGTATGATTACTCCGAACTTTGATGAACAAGCAAATTTTTATGAGAAGATTTGGGGGTTAGATAGGGTAGATGTTCCGGAAGAAAAAAATACTGTTTACTTTCGCGGTGCAGGACCAGAACATCACATTGTAAGTCTCCATAAGGGAGAAAAGCGCGGGTTGCACCATATTTCATTTGGAATGGTCGATAAGAATGCCGTGGATCGTGCAGCTGAAATATTAAAATCAAAAAGTGTACGTATTATCAAAGAACCAGGTTATTTGGATGAAGCAGGAGCTGGATATGGTCTTCAATTTGTAGATCCAGAAAACCGTGTAATAGAACTTTCAGCTTGGGTGGAAGTTCAAACGTCTACTTGGAATAAGAAAAATGTAGATCCTGTGAAGTTGAATCATGTTGTGATGAACACAAAAGACCTAGATATGATTGTAGAATTTTATACTAGTGTACTTGGCTTTAAAGTAACAGACTGGAGCGAGCACCAAATGTCTTTCTTACGATGCAATAGAAAACATCATTCCATTGCATTCAACCAAGATGAGCATGCTTCAGTTAATCATATTGCTTATGAGGTTGATTCAGTTGATGAACTAATGCGTGGTATAAGCAACGTTCGAAAAGCAGGACTAGAAGAGCTATGGGGACCTGGACGTCATGGACCAGGAGACAACATCTTCTGCTATTTTCAAGATCCAGGTGGTTTCGTTATGGAGTATACGTGCTATCTTGAGACAATTGAAGATGAGTCTGAGTGGAGAGCACGTGTATGGAAACGTGTGCCTCATTTAATGGATCAGTGGGGAATTGCAGGGCCACCAAAACCCGAAGCCCGTAAAGCAATGAAGGGAGATCCGGATCCAGGATGGGCAGATGAAACAGTTGACGTTCATTAATGAAACGAAAGGAAAAGAATAACTGAAAAATAGGATTGATAAAGAAACAATTTAGAAAAATGCTTCACCTTATTATCATCTAAACAAGACGTTATAGTGGTAAGTAAGACTTCGCATCTTGTTCATTTTCCAGCAATATAACGTTTAGAGAGAAGCTGCTTATGAAAGGAAATGATGAGATGGACTTAGGTTTAAAAGAAAAAGTAGCTGTTATTATGGGTGGCACATCTGGTGTCGGATTAAAAGCTGCAGAAATGTTTTTGGGCGAAGGAGCAAAAGTAGCGATTTGTGGAAGAAACAAAGAACGCATGGAAAAGGCAAAAAGTCAATTGCTTTCATTTGGCGATAAAGAAGATATTTTTACATCAACTTGTGATGTTACTTCGAAATCAGACGTTGACTCATTTATTAACGGTGCAGCCGAAAGATTTGGTGGAATCGATATATTAGTAAATGCAGCTGGACAAAGTGTGATGGGTTACTTTTTCGATATTACGGATGCACAGTGGGAAGAACAAATTCAATTAAAGTATTTTGCTATCATCTATGCGGTTCGTGCTGCTCATCCACATCTCGTTAAAAGAGGTGGAGGACGGATTATTAATATTAACGCTACACTTGCTAAAGAACCTGAGCGTCATATGGTTGCTACAGCAGCTACTCGAGCTGGTCTTTTGAATTTAAGCAAAACGCTTTCTCAAGAACTGGCCACAGACAATATTTTAGTGAATTCCGTTAGCCTTGGATTAATTCGGACTGATCAGTGGGAACGCAGAAGGTTAAAAAATGCGCCTGATATGGATCCGGAGAGGTATTACAGAGAGCTTGCGGAAAAACGAAATATTCCACTTGGTCGTGTCGGAGAGGCAGAAGAAGTTGCTAGTGTTATTGTATTTCTCGGTTCAGATAAAGCAAGTTATGTAGCTGGTTCAACAATTGAAACTGCAGGAGCAATTGGCAAAGCCCTTTAATTATATCACTGAATAAAGGTAGGATATGAAAATGAAAAAACAAGAAATAAGAGAGTTTACAACTGCTGATGCCATTGTAAAAGAATTAGTACGAGCAGGCGTAGAAGCTGCTTTTGGTGTAGTCAGTATTCATAATATGCCTATCTATGATGCCATTCTTAGAGAGGGAAGCATTAAACTGATTTGTTCGCGTGGGGAGAGCGGTGCTGTTAATATGGCCGATGGTTATGCTCGTGCGACTGGAAAGTTAGGTGTAGTAATTACAAGCACGGGAACAGGGGCAGGAAATGCAGCCGGTTCATTAGTAGAAGCTTGGTCTGCCGGTGTTCCACTACTTCATCTTACTGGTGAAGTAGCCTCTACGTATCTTGGTACAGGGAGAGGCTACATACATGAGTGCAAAGATCAACTTTCGATGATGAGCGGTGCATGTAAAAAGGCAGTTCGACTTAGAAAGCCTGAACAAACAGCTGCAGTAGTGAGAAAGGTCATTAAAGAGTCTCTAACTGCACCTATGGGACCAGTATCGCTAGAAATCCCGATCGATTTCCAATCAGCAATTATTGAAGATCTTTCTATTGAGGAAGTACAGCTTGTAGCGTCTGAATCCTCAGTATCAGCATTAATTCCCGAACAGGCCGTGACAAAAATTAGGGAAGCAAGCCGGCCGGTAATTTGGGCAGGAGGCGGTGTGATTTCTGCTAATGCTTCAAAAGAATTGCAAAAATTAGCGGAGATGCTTGGTGCGGCAGTGATAACAAGTCAATCAGGAAAAGGTTCAATTCCAGAAGATCATAAGCAATGCATAGGACATTTTATGGCATATGAGTCTACAAGAGAGTTTTTACGAAATGCAGATTTATTAATCAGTGTAGGAGTGCGATTTAGAGGCAATGAAACGTCGAACTGGAAAGCGATAGTGCCAGAAGAACATATTGCAATCGATGCAGATCTTCAAGCAATTAATCGTAACTATAAAGCAACATTTGGATTAGTTGGCGATGCGAAAGAAATGTTAAAGGCTCTTATTCAAAAACTTGAAGAAAAATCGGTTTCGCCAGTTTCTACTTATATAGAAGAAATAGGTTCTCTTAGAAATGAAGTTCGTGGCAAACTTCGTAAAACGCTTGGACCATATGAGCAATTTGTAGATGGAATGAGAGACATATTACCACGAGATACGATTCTAGTTCGAGATGTAACTGTACAGGCAAATGTTTGGGGAAGTCGCTTATTTGAAATTTACGAACCGAGAACTTCTATTCATGCATCAGGAGGTGGAATTGGCCAAGGCCTTCCAACAGCAATCGGTGCACAAATAGGCTGTCGAGATCAAACAGTTGTACTAATGGCTGGGGACGGAGGCTTTATGCTCAATGTTGGAGAGATGGTTACTGCAGCAGAAGAAAAGTTACCCCTTATTATTGTATTATTTGATGACTCAGGGTACGGAGTTCTTCGTAATATTCAAGATGCTGCATATGGACGACAAGTAGCTGTTGATTTACTAAGCCCAGACTTTGTGAAGCTTGCTCAGTCCATGCACTTTGATGCGGTGAGAATTGGCTCTGGAGATGAATTTGTCAACGAACTAAAGAAGGCCCAAGAAAGACGTAACCCTTCAATGATTGTAGTTGATATGGAAGCTGTTGGGCCAATGGCAAAGCCGTTCGGCGGACCCCCAGGAGCAGCGGAAGCATTTAAACCAAAAAAACTATAAAGGGGGACATAAAAATGATTTCGACATATCCAGTTATTTCGGGGAAATACCTTATTAACGGAGAATGGAAAGAAATAAGAGAAACAGCCAATGTAATCAATCCTGCAAACACGTCAGAAGTAGTCGGGGAAGTTGCACTATGTTCTAAGGAAATTGTAAACGAAGCCATAGAAGCAGCAGAGAAAGCTTATAAAATGTGGTCTCGTTCTGATGTAGAAGATAGGTCTGCTCTAATGAACAAAGCGGCAGAAAAACTAGCGAATATTATCGAAGAAAATGTCACCTTGTTTGTGAGGGAAAATGGCAAAGCACTTGTAGAAGCTAAGAAAGATTTATTACGCTGTGTTGAGATTATGAAAGGCGGGGCAGCAGAACTGTTGAACTGGTGGAACCCAGAAGTACTTACAGGAACCCAAAAAGTCCAAATCAGACGAAGAGCAAGGGGCATTACAGCCGTGATTACCCCTTGGAACTCTCCTATGATTTTAACATTTAAACGAGTCATCCCAGCCATTTTAGCTGGTAATACGGTTGTTGTAAAACCCGCTACGAATTGTCCCTTAACAATTATGAGCTGTTTAAAAGTAGTTGCCGAACATTTTCCCCCAGGTGTCATTAATATTGTGACAGGTTCAGGAAAAGTAATTGGTGATACCCTTTGCTCTGATTTCCGTGTTCGTACCATCGCTTTTGTTGGCAGTACAACAACAGGAAAAGAAATTATGAAGAATTCTGCTGAAAACCTCCAAAAAGTATATATGGAACTAGGGGGAAATGATCCAGCCATTATTTTGGACGATGCTAACCTTGATGAAGAAGCAATCAAACGTCTCAAAACGGGTATTTTACGAGCGGCAGGCCAAGTATGTTCAGCTATTAAACGTGTCTATGTCCACAAATCACGTTATGATGAGGTTGTGAAAAAATTAACAAAAGAATTTGAACGAGTTGTTGTAGGTGATGGGATACAACCGGATGTAACAATGGGGCCATTAAATAATAAAGCACAGTTTGATTATGTGAGTGAGTTGATTGAACGTACAGCTCTTTCAGGTGCAGAAGTGGTCACTGCTGGTATTCAACTTAATCCAGAAACATGGGATAAAGGTTATTATATGCTTCCATCTATTGTTACAGGAGTAAATCAAAAAAGCGAGGTCGTGCAGGACGAGCAGTTTGGACCAGTTATCCCTATTTTGCCTTTCACTACTATTGATGAAGCTATAAAGTTAGCGAATGATAGCAAATTTGGTCTGCGAGCTTCTGTGTGGACGGAAAATGAAGAATTAGCTATTGAGATAGCTGCTCGTCTTGAAGCAGGAGCGGTTTTCCATAACAATCATACTATTTTTAACGATTTGGCTCTTGATTTTCCAGGTTTAAAAGAAAGTGGTGTTTCTCGGGAAACAAGACATTGCGGACTGGAATTTTTCACAGACTCCTATGGGTTTGCTAATTAAGGAAGGATGAAAGAACATGAAATTAGGGTTAATTGGATGCGGGAATATTGGTAAATTTCTGCTTCAGGCCATAAATAAGGATGAACTTCTTCCCGGTGGGAAAATTGGTTCAATCTATACACGCCGCAAAGAAAGCTCATCTCAACTAGCTAAAGAATTTGATGCTGAGTTTTATGGTGATATTGAGTCATTTCTTACCTCTGACATCGACTTAGTTATTGAGGTAGCGACGATTGAAGCTGCTGAGGAATATGCATTGAAAGCACTTAAAGCTGGAAAAGATTTGTTATTAAGTAGCGTAGGAGTTATGGCAGATGCTACTTTTGAAGAGAAAGCAAGAGAACTTTGTCGAAAAAATAAGGTAAGGGTCCTTCTTCCTTCTGGAGCAATTGGAGGACTTGATATCCTTAAATCCGCAAAAGCTGTGAACGGGCTTAAGTCTGTATCTCTTACAACAAGAAAACCACCAAGTGCCTTAAGAGAAGCTGTTTCATTAGAAAAAGAAACGGTTTTATTTGAAGGCTCTGCAGCGGAAGCCATTAAGCAGTTTCCGAGAAATATTAATGTTGCGATTGTGTTATCTTTGGCTGGTCTTGGTGTTGAAAACACAAAAGTGACTATTATTGCTGACCCAAATGTCGTGAAAAATAATCATCTTATTGAAGCGTGGGGTTCGTTTGGAAACTTTAAGCTTGAAATTGAAAATGATCCAATGCCAAATAATCCAAAAACAAGTTATTTAGCCTCATTAAGTATATTAGCTACGTTGCAAAACAAAGAGAGAACGGTTCAAATTGGATAATGAAGCTCATCGAGGGGGAGAGGATAAGAATGATTAAAACAGATAGACCTTTAGAGGAAATGTCAAAAGAGCAAGTTATTGACTATCTGTATGAGACAGTCAAACCTGAGGAAGGAGTTATTCCAGCTTACCTTTTAGGTGATCAAACGGTTTATGATTTAGAGCACGAAAAAGTATTTCTAAAAACGTGGGTTTTTGTTGGTCATGAATCCGAAGTTCCTCATAAAGGCGACTTTATGACACGTGAACTTTCCGGATATTCCATTATTATTACACGTGATAGTAATGATGAAATTCATGCTTTTTATAATATGTGTACTCACCGTGGCATGAAATTATGTCGAGCTGATAAAGGGAACAAGTCTTTATTTACATGTCCATATCATGGATTTAGTTTTAAAAATACTGGTGATCTTGTTGGGGTTCCTCTTCAAAAAGATACTTATGGCGGAAAGATAGACCGTTCCAAAATGGGGCTCCACCAAGTGAGGCTTGAATCTTATAAAGGGCTTTTATTTGGAACATGGAATGATCATGCAGAACCGCTTGAAGATTTTCTAGGTGACTTCAGATGGTATTTAGATATCCTAGTAGGACGTGCCGAAATGGAAGTAGTAGGAGCTCCGCAACGATTTGTTGTTCATTCTAACTGGAAAGTTGGTTCTGATAACTTTGTTGGTGATTCCTACCATACGATGGTTACACATGGTTCAATTGCAAAATTAGGAATGGTACCAAATGCAACGTATTCCAAACGCGGTTTTCAAATTCATACAGAAAACGGACATGGTCTAAACCTCGGAACCCCTAACCCGGATTTCGCTTTTCCTGAAGAATTAAAAGATGAATATAAAAGAAATTTGTCCCCAGAACAATATGAAGTGCTATCAAACTTAAAAAATATGATTGGAAATGTTTTTCCAAACTTATCGTTTTTAATTTCACATACAAAAATAAAAGATCATTTAATCTCTAATACTTCCATAAGAATGTGGCGGCCAATTGGTCTTAATAAGATGGAAGTAATCGCTTGGATGTTTGTTGAAAAGAATGCCCCAAAAGAGTGGAAAGAGCGCTCAAGAGATTCGTTTATTTTGACATTTAGTCCGTCCGGAATTTTTGAACAAGATGATACAGAAGTATTTACAGATATTACAGAAGCTGCCCAAGGCGCTATGCCTTTTCAAAAGAAGTTAACTTACAATTACACAATGGGACTGCATCGTGAACCTGTTAAATTTATCGGTCCAGGTGTTACTTATGATGACAAATTTACAGAAGCAAATCAACGTAATTTCTACAAATACTGGATGGAATTAATGACAAAGTGATAAGCGGGAGGAGGAGGGAAAAATGAATGTAGAAAAGATGTTAGTGAAATGTGAGTTTGAACAATGGTTATATCATGAAGCACAATTACTGGATGATATTGAATTTGATGACTGGTTTAGTTTAATGCATTCTAGTTTGCGTTATCAAATGCCTGTACGTGTCAATAAAGAAGGAACAGAACGTCCAGACTATTCAACAGATATGTTCACATTTAATGATGATATTGAGTTGCTAAAGCTTCGCGTAGAACGTTTAAAAACGGACTATGCATGGGCGGAAATTCCTCCTTCAAGAACACGCCGTTTTGTTAGTAATGTATGTGTTAAAGATTTTGTTGAAGGAGAAAAAGCAGTCGTAAAAAGCTATTTACTTATTTATCGAAGCCGAAGCAAAGATATTCACCATGATTTAATCTCTGGTGAACGAAATGATGAATTTACGTTTGAAGATGGAAAATGGAAACTTTCAAAGCGTGTATTCATTGTAGATCAAACAACAATAAATACAAGAAACCTTGCCATCTTTGTATAACAGTTTGTTATATATAAAAGATAACAAGAAAGGTCGTGTCCAATGGCAATGATGCTAAAAGATAAAGTAGTATTGATTACTGGTGGTGCTTCGGGAATAGGGGAAGCTGTCACACGCCGTTTTATACAAGAAGGAGCAAAAGTGAGCATTATGGGCCGCTCTAAAGAAAAGCTAGCGAAAATGAAAGAAGAATTTGGAACGAACATCCTTACTTATCAAGGAGATGTAAGCAAATACGAAGACAATGATCAAGCTGTTCAAGCTACTGTTAACCAATTTGGAAAGCTAGATGTTTTTATTGCTAATGCTGGTGTCTTCGACGGATTTGCTAAATTTGCCGATGTGCCTCCTCATGCACTTTCTGAAGCATATGATTTTCTTCTTAATATAAATGTTAAAGGTTCTTTTTTTGGAGCAAAAGCAGCGCTTGAAGAGTTGAAGAAAACAAATGGAAATATTATTTTTTCTGTGTCTGGTGCAAGTTTCTATCCTGACGGTGGTGGCGTTTGGTACACAGTGAGCAAGCACGCCCAAATCGGACTAATGCGCCAGCTTGCCTTCGAACTTGCCCCTCATATAAGAGTTAATGCAGTAGCACCAGGGGGCACACTGACAGAACTATCAGTCATTCCACCGCTAAGTCCATTTGTGAAAATTATAGATAATGATACTAAAGCAAGTAACATAAAAAAACGAAACCCACTTCAACTTGCTCAGCTACCAGAAGATCACGTTGCAGCATATGTGTTATTAGCATCTGATGAATCACGTGCAATTACAGGTGAAGTCATTTCTAGTGATGGCGGATTGTCAGTACGGGGACTTGGTTAAATATTATGGGAGTTAGCCTTTTTTATAGAAAAGGGAAGAATTTGGATTCTGAAAATTAAGAATTAAATATCCTTCTTAAAATTTAGAATGAATAGAGGAGACTTGTATTATGCCTTATGTACAAGTAAAAGACTTAAGTATTTATTATGAGATAGAAGGTAATGGAGAGCCATTAGTATTGCTTCATGGAATGAGCAACAATTCACAGTCGTGGAAAGAACAAATACGTGAATTAAAAAATAATTATAAGGTGATTGCTTGGGATGCTCCAGGTTATGGGAGAAGTTCAGATCCAGCTGAAGAATTGAGATCTTTTGAAGAGTTTGCCCACATTCTGAAAGGTGTGATAGATGAGCTAAAGTTAGAAAAAATCTATCTTCTCGGTCATTCAATGGGGGCAGCCATTGCAATAGAATTTTGTAACTTTTATTCTAATAGAATTGAAAAACTTATTATAGCGGACCCGACCAGAGGGGCTGCTGCTTTGAATGAAGAAGAGAATAAGAGGAAGTTAGAAAATCGATTATTTTCCATTGGAAATCTTTCTCCAGAGGAGATAGCAGACAAGAGAATAAAAGCATTGTTATCTCCTTATGCTTCAAAAGAAGTGTATAAGAGAGTAAAAGAGATTATGTCACAAGTAAGACAGGCAGGATATCGTTCAGTAGCATATTCGCTTTATCATCTAAATCAAATGAGTTTGTTATCTCATATAACAGTTCCTGTTCTTGTTGTTTGTGGCGAACTTGATACTGTTACTCCTGTAAACGAATCAAAGGCTATTCATGAGGAACTAATAAACTCCAAGTTTGTGATTATTCCAAAATCTGGACATTTGTGTTATCAAGAAGAACCTAAAGTGTTTAATTCAAGAATTATGGAATTCCTCAATGAAAATAGATAAATGAAAAACTATCGACATTATCTTAGATTTCTAAATCTTATTTAGAAAGACCTCCTAATAAATGGGGTGCTGAGAGAGGGGAAGGAAAATGAAGGTGTGCAAAAAGTATACAATTATAGATAGAGAAACTTGTATTGGTTGCGGAGCATGTGGGGCTGCTGCCCCTGACATTTACGATTATGACGAAGAAGGTATTGCATCTGTTACATTAGATAATAATGAAGGAACAGCTATTATACCTGATGAATTGGTAGATGATATGATGGATGCTTTAGAAGGATGCCCAACAGGATCAATTAAAGTAGCTGAAAAGACTTTCAATTGTAATCCTCATAAATTTGAATAAAAATCTTTATATATTTTAGAGGATATTTGCAAAGCATGTTAGATTAAGATGCCTCGTTGAAATTAAAACATTATTTAACTAGCCTCTAATCAGTAATAAATACCCCCAAAAAGTAAAATGAATTTGCATTCGGAAGGGTTTTCCTAATAGATTGTGTTTTGTTCAATAAGTATATCGAGGGTTAATCAAGCAACCAAGCGCTTCTTAAAAGTCTTGGCTGCTTTTTATGTTAGAAATGACCTCTCTATTTTCTTTTTTAAAATATTTGATAAATCTTTTCTATACCCTTTATAGAATTCTTTTTAGGAATAGATAGAGGGAGTAATTTTCAGGATGATTAGGATACCGAAAAATCCCTATGTATATACCTACTACTCATGCTAGGGCTGCAGTGGAATTTCTACAAAAAGAGTATAAATATGAAGAAATGAGCCTAAAATTCAAACAACAGCACCTATTTAGTAGGTGCTGTTGTTTGAATTAGAGAATATTTTAACGATACATTTCTGATAACTTAGATTACATAAACTAGAAACCGATATTATATACAGCTAAAAAACAGAAAAAACTTCCTACTGTGAACTGTACCTCAATTGTTTTTTGATTTATTCACTTTTTTGTTCCCCTTCTTCAATGGGATAAATAACTCTTCCATTATCCCCTAAAATACTTAGTGATATTCAAATGCTAACTGTAAGCTAGAATCCTACTTATTATTTTCAATTGCATTAATCATTTGTCTACTGACATGACATAGCTCCGCCAGTTTCCCTTATGCCAAATCCTTCCTTATTCCTTATTTATTTTTTTTTTATTATTTGCGCCACCCTTCTATCTGTAAGAGGATAAAAATTATTCTATGCAGTTGTGATAAAAGAAAAGGGAAGGGATAGCAAATTTCTTTTACACGATAGGAATTGCTTGTTTTTTTATTTTAAGAAAAACAATATTAATTAATTGAAAATTAAAAATATTATGTTATAATGAGTTTAGTTTTTAATGGAGAACTTAGTTCCGTATACAGAACTTAATTATAACTAAACTAGAAGGTGAAAAAGAATTTATGAAAGAAAAGTATTGGGTCCCAGCAATAGAAAGAGCACACAAAGTACTAGAAGAAATTAGTGAACATCCAAAAAAGCTACGTTTAATTGATTTATCTAAAAAGCTAGAAATTAGTAAAAGCTCATTATACTCTTTATTAAACACGCTTGAAATTTTAGGTTGGATTACTAAAGAAGAAGGAGATACCTATTCCCTTGGACATTCATTAGGAGCACTTAGTGCAGGATACTTTCACCAGTTTGATATTCTGCAATCTTTTTATAAAGAGGCGAGTTCATCTGTTCTAAGTATTAATGAACATATCCAGTTAGGTATTCTAAAAGAAGGGGATGTGGTGTATTTAGGAAAAATGGAAGGAGATTCAAGAGTCCGTCTTGTAACCGACCCTGGTATGCGTTTTCCTGCCTATGCATCTGCTATCGGTAAAATACAGCTTATCCAATATAGCAAAGAGCAACTAAAACAAATTTATGCTTCTCATAACTTAGAGAAAAAGACACCAAATACAATTACAAACATTGACGAACTTTATGATAATGTTCAAAGAGCAAAACAGAGAGGGTATGCTACTGAGAATGAGGAATCAGCAATCGGATTTCATTGTGTAGCTGCACCAATTTATAATTTTGAAAACAAGATAATTGCCGGTGTGAGCTTTACCATGTTAGAGAATAGTTGGAATGTAAAAAAAGACGCTGCACAAGAAGAAATTATAAAACTAGCCTATCGTTTATCACAGCTTGCGGGCTATACAGGAAAGGCAAGACAAAATATTGAGTAATGGAGCTTTTTACTAGAAATTTAAGAGACTTATTAAATTTCTAGATTAGAAGATGAAAGCGGATTCAGAAGTTAAAGAAGAGGAACATTGCTATGCAAACATTATTTAGATAAAGCACATTATAAAAATGAACCTTCTTATTATCTCTAAAAAATTTAAAAAGAAAGAAGGAATAGGGATATGAAAGAATCTCGGGAATTATTAGAAAGTTTAGGTTATCCTTCAACAGATCTAAGAGACCTTCCCACTTCTACAAAGACGTTTCCAGACGGTGCTCAATATCGTATAGAACTTCCTAGTACAGAAGGACCTGTTGCTTTAGAGGAGATGTTAAAAGAGATTGATCGTTATGGATTAACGATTCATCGTATTTCACAAGGAAGCGGAATTATGCTTCTTACAGATGATGAAATCAAACAAATGTGTGAACTAACTGCCAAAAGAGGAATGGAATTAAGCTTGTTTGTTGGACCAAGGGGAACGTGGGATATTAGCGCAGGTCCTCTAACATCTGCTGGTAAGACACAGGGTTTACGTCATGAAGGAGCTGATCAGCTAGTTTATGCAATGGAAGATTTGAAAAGGGGAGCAAATCTTGGGCTTCGTGGCGCTCTTATTGCAGATGAAGGACTTTTATTGCTTACAAAAGAAATGAAAAAGCAAGGTCACCTTCCAGAAGATTTTGTTGTAAAGGTTTCAGTTCAAATGGGATCAGCAAATCCAGTTTCCGTAAAGTTGATGCAGGACTTAGGGGCAGACACTTATAATGTTCCACCAGCCCTCACCTTAGCTAAACTTGCCTCCATTCGTCAATCTATTGATATACCAATTGATCTATATGTTGAAGTTCCAGATAACTTTGGTGGGTTCCTACGATACTATGAAATACCTGAAATTATTCGTGTTTTGGCCCCTGTATATATTAAATTTGGGCTTCGTAATCATCCAGATGTGTATCCTTCAGGGAAGCAATGGGAAGCAACAAACATTTCATTAGTGCAAGAACGAGTCCACCGTGCTGCATTAGGGATACAAATGATTGAGCGCTATTGCCCAGAAGCAAAAACATCCAAACTCGGTACTAAAGACCTCGGTATTCCAACACTAGTTTCTTCTCCTATAGTTTAAAGTCATAAAAGAGTAATTTACGAGTTTTTATACTCTGCGGAAATATCAGAGCGGTATTTAAAAAAATTAAAGGTTGGAGAGAAAAATATGAAACTTCTATCATTTCGTTCTCAGTCCCATACGTATGTAGGTGTTTTACAAGACAATAAGGTTATGAATTTAACAAACCTTCATGATTTGTATCAACATAAAGTAGCAAGCTGTTCTGCTGTTCCGGATACGCTGGAGACGTTGATTCAACATCATGATACTATGATCCCTTATATTAAAGAGCTGATGGAATATCATAAAAACCACGGAACAAACGATATAAAAACTACATTTTTTCTTTCAGAAGTAGAAATCATTTCTCCCGTTTCACAGCCAGAAAAAATCATTTGTGTTGGATTAAATTATCTTGATCATTGCAAAGAAACAGGGATGGATCCACCTCCAACACCCGTCACTTTTTCAAAATATGCAAATGCAATTATTGGAGATAACGACCCTATTGAACTCCCTATTAATTCAAATCAAGTGGACTTTGAAGCAGAATTAGTGGTGGTTATTGGGAATAAGGCAAAATGTGTTACAGAAGAAACAGCAGATGAGTATATTTTTGGCTATACAATTATGAACGACGTAAGCGCAAGAGACCTTCAGTTTGCAGATAATCAATGGACGCGTGGAAAATCACCTGATACATTTGCGCCAATCGGTCCCTATATTATAACGAAAGATGAAGTAGAGGACCCTCATAATTTAGACATTTCGCTAACTTTAAATGGAAAAATAATGCAAAAATCAAATACAAAAAATTTAATTTTTACGATTCCATACATTATCTCCTATTTATCGCAATCAATGACACTAAAGCCTGGAGATTTAATTGCAACAGGTACGCCCCCTGGAGTAGGAATGGGGAGAACTCCACAAGTATGGTTAAAAGAAGGAGATGAGTTGTCGATTACAATTGAAAATGTTGGAACCCTGAACAATTCTGTGAAAAAGCACCCCTCTTATGTAAATTCAACAGCAAGTAAGCAATAATTCGGTTTATTAAGGGTCAATATGTAAGCGTTAACAAATATCAATTTGTGCCAACTGGTTAAGCTTTAAGCCTCGAGTTCGAAAGAAGGATTTTATAAATTGGAGGATTGATTAAAGCGATGAAAATCAAGCAAAGAATTGATAAAGTTCCTGGTGGTTTGATGGTTGTTCCGCTGTTTATTGGTGCTTTAATAAATACAATTGATCAACTTCACTTACCGTTTATTATGAATTTATTAAAGAGTCTAGGTGTTGCTCCTACAGAAGAGGGCCACTATGAATTTTTAAAAATAGGGGGGTTTTCACAAGCTCTATTTAAAGATGGGGCCCTCACATTATGTGCACTGTTTTTGTTTTGTGCTGGTAGCCAAATGAATCTTAAGGTGGGAGGGCGAGCTTTAAAAAAAGGGGTTTTATTGACTACTTCTAAATATTTAGCTGGACTTGGAACTGGTTTACTTTGGGGTTATATGTCCGATCCAGTCAATGGATTCCTTGGATTGTCCACAATGGCAATTATTGCAGCTATGACAAATGGAAATGGCGGAATGTTCGCTGCTTTAACAGGACAATATGGGAATCGTTCTGATGTAGGAGCGACGGCTGTTCTCTCACTTAATGATGGCCCGTTTTTTACACTAATGGCACTTGGGATGATGGGAGCTAACTTTCCGATCATCGCTTTTATTGCCGTTCTCTTGCCTATTTTAATAGGGATGATATTAGGAAATTTTGATAGTGAAATTCGCACTTTCTTATCTGCTGGAGAATCACTTGTTATTCCATTCTTTGCTTTTACATTAGGAGCAGGAATGAATCTATCTAATTTTTTCAATCCTGAAGTAGTAGGAGCTGGCATTGCTTTAGCTCTCATGACAGTATTTATTTCAGGAGGAGTAATGGCTCTTACTTTTAAAGTATTCCGAGAAAAAAGCGTTATTGCACCTTGGGCAGAAGCATCAACGGCTGGAAATGCAGTAGCAACACCAGCGGCTATCGCAGCAGCAGCTAGTGTAGCAAGTAGTACAGGGTTAATGACAGCAACAGAAGCTCAAACCTACCAAAGTATAGCTAGTGTCGCTACAGCACAAATCTCGATTGCTTCAATTAGCACAGCCGTCCTTGTCCCGATTGCTGTTATTTTAGCTGATAAATATCAACGAAAAAGAGGGATTGATGGAAAAGTAGAAAATCATTCTATCAATAGATTAAAAGTTAGCGATAAAATGCCTCCAACTGATCTCAGTTAGTATTCAAATGATGAAAAGAGACTTTAAATTAAAATTTCATTATTTTTTATAAAAGAAAGGTGATCTAAATATGAGCTATTCTTTTAAGGGGTTTGCACGGAATGATGGAACGGTAGGAATCAGAAATTATATTGGGGTGGTATCCTCAGTCGTCTGTTCGAGTGTTATTACAAAAGAAATTGCAGACAAAGTACCTGCAGCTATCCCTATTACTCATACAAACGGATGTGCTCAACTAGGAGATGATTTTCAGTTAACTAAAAATATGTTGTTAGGTGTATCCGCGAATCCTAATCTGTATTCGGCACTTTTTATAGGATTAGGATGTGAAACAAACCAAGTGAGCGGACTTCTTGAAAGCGCCATTGAAACAAAACCTATTGAAGGAATTGGAATTCAACAATTATCAGGAGGTAGGAATACCGTAACTAAAGGAAAAACAATTGTGGAAGAATGGGCAAAAGAAGTAGAAAAAGAAAAAAGAGTAGAGGTACCTCTATCTTCCTTAACAGTAGGTGTATTAGCTATTGACATAGATGAGGAATCATTAACTAAAATAACCCCTGTTATTGGAAGTGTTGTAGATACCTTAGTTGACCATAAGGCAACAGTGATTGTAGGAATGTCAAAATCTTTAGAACCAGCAGGTGCTCTCTTGTCTAAACGGGCAATAAGTGAAAAGTTACAACAAAGACTTCAAGAAGCAGGAGAGGGATTAAAACGGAGGCGATGGAAAGAAATTACGAACACGTCAAGTGGATGTGCCAAATTTTTGCTATCGGAGAAATCTTATGCCGCTGTTGAATCTCACTTAACAGGTTCTAAGCCTATTTGCAATTGGCTGGGTTATACGGAACAACCTAATCAAAAAGGTCTTTATCTATTAACCGTTCCAAGCAATTTAGTAGAAGCCTTATCAAATATGGCTTCAAGTGGCTGTAATATGGTGATGATTGTAAGTAATCGAGGTTTACTCGCCAGTTCCATTGCACTTCCTTGTATGATGATCACCCCACAGAATTCTCATGCGCCTTTTGATGAGCTGACAGACTATACTATTTCAGAAAATATGAATGTTAATCACGTGGAGAAAGTGCTTGAGATGATAATAGATATTTGCTCTGGGAAGCAAACGAGTCTTGAAAAGTTCGGCTTAGGTGAGTTTGCTATCCCTCATATAGGAACTACATTTTGACAGAGAAATGAGGGGAATATAGTGAATCAAACATTTAATGCAATTAAGTTAAATGAAGCTGATAACGTTGCTGTGGCGCTAACGAATATTAAACAAGGAGAGTATCTTTCTATTAAAGGAGACGACAAGAGATTACAAGTTATGGAAAACATTCCTTATGGACATAAAATCGCAACTGTTTTTATTAATAAAGAAGAGAAAATTATGAAATATGGAGAATGTATGGGGATTTCGACGGAAGCCATTTATCAAGGACGCCATGTTCATATATCAAATGTTCGAGGACTGAAGGAAGAAGAGCGAGTAGATATACTCAAACAATCGTCTTCTTTTAATGCATAAAAAGGTAAGGATCTAATCAACTAGGTAGGATGTTATAAAGGAGGTAAAAATTTGTGAAAACATTTGAAGGATATAGAAGAGAGAACGGTAAAATAGGAGTTCGAAATCATGTTATTGTGATTAATACGGTAGGAGAGTTAGCTAGCTTTACAAAAAATCTAGCACAGCTTGTACCTGAAGTTATTCCTGTAGCTCATCAAACGGGAAAAGCGCAATTTCCAGAAGATCTTCAACAGACATTGAGAACTCTAAAAGGAACCGCTGGTCATCCGAATGTAAGTGCCGCCCTATTTTTAGGAATGGGGCAAGGAGATCCTGCTGAAGAAATGGTTGAGCTTTTAAAAGATGAGGGCCATCATGTTCATGCTATTTATTTCTATAGAGATAAAACAATTACTGACATTCTTAAAGAAGGACAATTATGGCTTGAAGAAGCAGTCAAACAGAGTAAACAGGAACAACGAGAAATCATCAATATTACGGAGTTAACGATTGGGCTTGAGTGTGGAGGGTCTGATGCTTGGTCAGGAGTTACGGCAAATCCTGCAATAGGAGTTTGTTCAGATGCCCTTGTAAGAGATGGTGGAACTAGTATTCTAGCGGAAACAACAGAAGCGATTGGAGCGGAACATATATTAGCTAATCGTTCGGTCACACCCCAGGTAGCAAAAGACTTCCTTAAAATTGTAAGAGATTACGAGAAGAGAATTAAAGACACAGGGGAGGATATAAGATCTGCAAATCCTACGCCAGGAAATATGACTGGAGGCCTAACCACTTTAGAAGAAAAATCGTTAGGTTGTATAAAAAAAGGAGGAGATTCTCCCCTAATGGAAGTTGTCAATTATGCGCAACCTCCAACTCAAAAGGGATTTATTTTTATGGATACACCTGGCTATGATGTTGAATCTGTGGCAGGCCTTGCAGCAGGTGGAGCTCAAGTTGTGTTATTCTCCACTGGTAAAGGCTCTCCTACAGGATCCCCTATTGTACCTGTTATAAAAATTGGTACAAACCCTAAGTTGTATGAAATTATGTCTGAACATATTGATGTAAATGCAGGGAAAATTGTAGAGGGGATTAATACTATCGAAGAGATAGGAACAGAAATTTATAGACGAGTTCTTGATACGGCAAATGGGGATTTAACGGCTGCTGAAAAACATAAAAATCAAGAGTTTGCAATTTGGAGATTAGCAGAAACGATGTAGCCACCTTTTTTTCTACCTGCTTATATTATAAGAACATTTGTTTACGGATAATATGCATCCCCTCCATCACTTATAAATAAAAAACAAGTTAGACTTACTGAAATAATAGAAAAGGTCTAATTTTTTACCAAGCTTGTCAATTTGTAGAGTCAGAATTAAATATTGAAGGAACCTTTCCCCTTCAGTCATGTGATAGTTGAGGCTGAAGAGGAAAGGTTTTTAAGTTGACTAAGAAATATAACAATAAGATGATTATTTGTTTTGATAAAAGAGGCTTTTGCTTTTATGTTTTTTATACTTTTAAGTTTTTTACTATATTTCTCTTGTTTCCTTAAAACAGAATAACGGCTCCTTATTGCTACATTTGTAGGGAAAGAAGTTAAGTCAGTGTGTGAGATATATAAGTTTTATTCTAGATCTTATATTACTTTTTTTGTAATAAATGTTATAATTTATAAATATTATAAGGCGTATGGAAGAAGGGGGAGTTAGTTCATTTTAAATTATGAAAAGGAGAATTAGTTTAATGAAAAATAAATCAAAAAAAGGACGTTCTATTTTAAAACGAGAATGGATACGCCCCCTTATAGCATTACTCTTTTTGCAATTAATCTTTTTTGTCTGTGATAAGAATGGATGGTCAATGAATTTCAGGGATGATGAGAGAACAGTGTTAGGTAGATTCTCTAAAGCTGAATTTTTCACCGAACAATTCGTTCCATATGAAAATCCAACATTCAACTTATTCACAGCAGTTTTTCTTATTACTTTACTTCCCGCTACTATTATAGGGGTGGTCAAAGATTTGTTTTCTAGAAAACAAACTAAGCGTCACGCAGGATAATAGTGGTATCTTTAAGAGCGTAATTACTGAATGAGCTAGCTCTTTATACGGACTATATTCAAAATAAAGACTTAAAAAATCATGCTATCCATTTTAAGCTATGAGACCTATATCACTTTGCTCCGTATTAGTAACTATAAGAAAAAAATGATAATATAAGGGAGCGATTTTTTGTCTGAAGACAAAAAGAAAAGCACAAATTATTTAGCACTATGGTTGGGAATTGGTTTATCTTTTGGCTCTTTATATGGCTCACTATTTCATAATATTGGTTTAGGTATTGGAATGGGCCTTTGCTTTGGAGTAGCGATGGGCTTAAGTCTTGAGAAGAAGAATAAGTAGAAGTAGTGTGTGTTTTAACCATTAAATGATAGGTAATTTAAAAAGCATGCTTATCCTTCCCACTAATTTTATGTGATAAAAGCCTTGGTTTAAAAAAACCAAGGCTTTTTAGTATATCTTCACAACATAAATACAGCCTACAAAATCTATAAATTTAAGGTATAAAAGTAGTCCCATTTGTTTGTTCTTTTTGTAATATATTCATTTGTTCTATAGTTTCTAGTTCCGAACCAAAAGATTGGGTCCAATCAGATGGGATTTCAAATAATTCTTCCTTATAATACTAGGTGAACAATTTGGCTAATGAATCTTTTTTATTTAACTGCCTATAGAGGGGAGAACTTTAAAATGTGTTAAAAGGATTTTTCAAAACAATAATAGATTATTTTAACAGAATTAAAAGGAGAATATGGTATTATAAATATATAATGTAAGTTCTGTTTAAACATAGAAGAATTATGAAAGTGGATGTGAAAAATGATTAAAACAGTAATTTTTGATTTTGATGGAACAATTGTAGAATCAGGGCAAGTAGTGTTTGATCTTTTTAATAGTTTTGCAGATAAATATAAATACACTAAAATGCCTCAAGAACAGAGTGATTATATCCGTACTATCACTTTTAAAGAACGATTTAAGAAATTTAATGTTCCTTTATGGAAGATTCCGATGTTAACAATTGATATCGTGAAGAAATATAAAGAAGAAATTCCACATTTAGAACCCATTGATGACATAAAGTCTGTTTTGAAAACCTTAAAAGAATCAGGGTTTCAGTTAATATTAGTTTCTGCGAATTCGCAAGAAAACATTAAAAAATTTCTAAAATTAAATGACATGGATTATTTTGATGAAATTCTGAGATCTCATCGCTTCTTCGGTCGCCATATCACACTTAATAGTTACGTAAAAAGTAATAGTGTTCAAAGAGAAAACATTATATTTGTTGGTGATGAACATCGGGACATTATAGCTTGTAAAAAGAGCGATATTAAAATTATCTCTGTTACATGGGGGTATGATTTTGAGGTGCTATTGCAAGGGGCCCAACCGGATTATATAGTGAAGGAACCTTTGGACATTGTAAGAACTATTGAAGGAATTAATAAATGATTGCTTTATTCTTGGTTAGTGCTATATTTGCTATCCTTTGTTATCGCTATGATCCTAAATCGCCATCTTTAAGATGGGTCGTATTTTTGCTAATATGTTCGTCATTAGCTGGTTTATCGCGTGCAATTGTAGAATCATTTATCCCGGCCTTAAACAAGAATGGCATGAACTTTGATTTACTTAATACTTTTTTGTATAGTCTAAGGATTTTCACGGGTTTTGTATCTATTTATTTTTGTCCTTATGGAATTTTAATGCATGCAGTTGTTTATAGTGGGAGGTTTACATCTAAAGTTGTAAGAACTTTGAAATATATTTTGTTAATTCCAATCCCTTTCATGGTTGAGACTACTGTATATGTTCCGGACATTGTCCCTGATTTTGATTCTATGCTCTATTGGGCAGTCCCCTATATATGTATTGCATGTATTATTCACATTTACACATATATGACGGAGAAAGATGAAAAAAAGAAGAAGAGTCGTTTTATCACCTTGTCTCTCATGTTTCCCGTTATATTAACGGCCTTAATTTTAAACTATATTGTACGAGCTTTTAATAGTAGTAATCAAATTTGGCGATACGTTGTGTTTTTTCTTGTCATTTCATTTTTTATTTTTATATGGAAAGCTCTAGGGAGCGGCTCATTAAATGGAATTAAATTACGCTATGAAAGAGAAGCAAGAGAAAAAACAAGTAAAGCCGTTACTTCAGGCACAAGCTTATTAAATCATTCTATTAAAAACCAAATCTATAAAATTAACTCAAGCCTGCAAATTATACAACCTCACAGTCACAATCTTGATGCCTCGTGTCAAAAGGCAGTTGAGATTATTAATAAAAGCTCTAACCATTTAATCGAAATGGTCGATAGAATGCAAAGTCAAACTCAAGAGATTCAAGTTAAAAAAAGTAACTGCGATTTAAGTGAATTAATGGATGAAATTTTAAATTATGTGCAAAAAGAAATGGAAGCAAAGTGTATAACTGTAGAAAAGGTGTATGAATCCAATGTCTATGCTTATTGTGATGGCACCCATACAAAAGAGGTATTTTTAAACATAATTAAAAATTCCATAGAGTCAATGGATAAACGTGGTAATATAAGGGTAGTAATGACTAAAGGCATTGGTAATCAGGTTACGGTTTCTTTCACGGATGATGGTAGTGGTATATCAGAAGAAAATCTAAGACATGTTACAGAGCCCTTTTTTACCACAAAAGGGAGAAGAGGGACTAACTTTGGATTAGGTTTACATTATTGCTATGATGTAATGTTGAAAAGTAATGGTAATCTACACGTTGAGAGTGAACTAAATAAGGGAACAACTGTAACGCTAACGTTCCCGTTAAAAGGATGATGCTTATGAATCCCATTAGAGTAGTTCTTATTGAAGATGATATTGATTGGTTAAATATTATGGAAACAATTATAGGAAATGAAGATGATATCGTTTTAGTCGGGTGTGGCACTACAAAGGAAGAAGCTATTAACTTATCGAAGGCTCTTGACCATATTGATATTTTCCTCGTCGATATTAATCTAACGGATAATAACTTGGATGGAATTTACACAGCATTAGAGTTAAAGAGTAGTGGTGATTGGAAAGTATTAATGTTAACGTCAATGTCTGATGAAGATATCATTCAAAAGTCATTCATTGCGGGAGCAACAGATTATATTCTTAAAAAAGATGTACATAAAATACCACATATTATCCGTTCCATTTATCATGAACCATCTAATCCAGTTGAAGTTATTTTACAAGACTATCGACGTATGAAGAGTGAAGAGCAGCTCAAAGATCTAACTAATGCAGAGCGAGAAGTTTATAAATTGATAGAACAAGGCCACTCACGAAGAGATATCCAAAAGAAATTAATGAAATCAGATAATACGCTAAAAAACCAAATTAAAAATATACTGAAAAAAATGTCTGTTTCTAATTCCAAAGAGGCGATAAGGAAAGTGAAATCAGGAGGTTTATGGTGATTACGCGATGAAGCGTAATCACCTTTTTTATTTTGGGATAATTTCATGTAGAAAGGGACTACTTTTTATAGCCCTTTCTCTAAAAAAGGGGTGAGCATTTATAACCCTCCTTTGGAAAGTAGAGCCTTAAAAAATGACACTACCTTAAAGTGCATAAACTTTATACCATATAGTTAAGCCTTGTTACTCGTTATAAATTTTAAAAAAAGGTTCTTTTGAGTAGAATCTAATTCATCCATACTCTTCAACAAAAGCATGTAGGCAAGGACTAGAGAGTCTACATATTCAATGTTCTTAAAGATAATCGGTCTAAATTAAGGGGGTGGAAGAGATTAATATTATCAGAGCAAAGAGAATGAAAAAAAAATGGACTCAGTTAGAACTAGCAAAAGTGTCAGGGGTTCCTCAATGTACGATTTCTCAACTTGAAAGAGGAAATCGAAAATACCCTACGTATGAAACGATTCGGAAAATTGCCAAAGCATTGGATTTGACGCTGGAGGAAATCTACCTTCTAAAAGATCACAAAGAAAAAGAGGTGGTGAAAGAGGAAGTGGGCAAAGCAACTGCCCTTCTATGATATAAGGAGGAGAATAAAATGAAGACTGATAAAAGCAAGAAATCAGTTATTACATTAGGAGTAACAGAGAAAGAGACTTCTTGTTCACTAGAAGAGAATAAACATGTTTTGGTCATAGGAGAAGTAGGTACAGGAAAAACTTCTACTTATATTTTACCAAATATTCTCGAAGAAAAAGAGAAAAGCTTACTTGTATTTGATCCTCGGGGTACAAGATATCATTTTACACAGGAGGAAAAGCAAGAACAGGGGTATATTGTAATGGATTATCGTGTTCTTTCGTTAGATGAAGAAACAATAAAACATATAGCACAGATGCTAGTTAAAGAAAAAACAGTAGTTTATCTCCATTTTGATCATAGAGAGGGAAAGGAAGAGAGAGAGGAAACGTTTACCAGCTTGCTAAATACATTATACGAAGAGATTGAAGCACAAGGATTCTATCATAAGGGCATCCATGTTTTAATGGATGAAGCTCAAGCCTACAAGGTTCCCCATCTCCCTTTATTCCTAGCAGCGGGAAGAAAATATAATGTAAATTTCTCTCTTACGGTGCTTCATTTATCTTCTTTACAGCACTTATACGGCGAAGAAGCTACACAACAGATGATAAAGTATAGTGTTAAAGGGTTATTTGGTACGAGAAGTCAGGAAGATGCCGAATACTTTGCTTCTTTTATTGAAGGGCCTTTTACGAAAGAAGAATGCAATGCACACTATCTTTTATCACTGCCAAGAGAGGTCCCTGTATGGCTCCTTCCTTCTTCCCATTAACATTAAGAGAACAGATTATGGATACAAAGATTCCGAAGGTGTGGAAAGAATATAAACAAATTCACGTCAATCAAATAGAAGGTTGCTGAAAAACAAGTACTCATTTCCTTGAATGCTTGTTTTTTTAGCTATTATGTTCAGCGTCCGTTTTGGATTCAATATAGTACTAGATGTGATAAAGGCGAGTTCTAGTGATGTACTCTATCCTCCATTTTTTATGTATCGTTAAAGAATGTGTTCAGAATGCATCTTCTCCCATCTCCCGTATATGGAGGAAGGCACAAGAAAAGGAAATGTAGTTCTTAATGAATTTACATACAACGTTTGTTCAAATTTAAGTTGTAATGAAGAAGATTCAGGGAGATTATCAATCCAGAGGCACTACAAAGTTGGTATCATTAGAAAATTACATGCTTCAATCTACTATTCTCCTAAAAAAGATGAAAATGAGGAGTTGAAGAAGAGCATTTAAAGACGATAACAAGAACTTTTTCATCAAATGAGAAGAAGGGATAAATCTATACACGAACAGGAGATTGCGCAAAATGGCAAACAGCATATTTATCTTTATCATTTTTTTTCTCCTGATTGTATTATTTCAACTGATGCGCTATGTCTATCGCACGGTACTAAAACGACAAGCATTGAAGCGTTTAATGCAATCAGGGATTCCTTACATTGATCAGATGGACGGATTTCAATTTAAGATGTATCTAAAAGCTTTATTTCAGCAGTTAGGATATAAGGCACAGCTTACACCTCAATCAGGAGATTTTGGAGCAGATTTAATTATGAAAGGGAAAAAGAAGGTTGTCATTCAAGCTAAGCGATACGGTGTTAAAAACAAGGTTAGCCAGTCGGCTGTTCGGGAAGTCTATGGCGCTCAAGCCTATTATGAAGCTGATGAAGCATGGGTGATGACAAATAGTTTCTTTACAAAGCAAGCTAAAGTGTTGGCCGAAGTGTGTCATGTGCAATTATTTGACCGTCATGCTCTTCAAGCTTTGATTTTAGAGGTGAATCCTATACATACAGCCGAAGATATTTATCGAGAGGTTAAGCCAGAGTCTCGAACATGTCCTGTATGCGGGAGCTCGCTAGTCATACATCATAGAAATGGAGAACGTTTCTTTGGATGTGTTTCTTTTCCTCAATGTGACCATACAGAGGCGATTAATAAAGAATAACCTACATGCATAGATCATATTAAAGGTGTGCAAGGATGCTAAAGTAGGTTTGAGTTTAGGGGAGAAGGGTGGGCTTTTCAAAGCAATGTGATTACATATACAGTAGTTCTTCGCTTAGAATAATATAAGAGATATAAAATCAGAAACGTTTTCTAAAGAGGATTCGGGATTATATCTCACGAAAAATGGATAAACTCATTTGTTATCATGCAGTCTTTTATGGCGAAGTACTAGAGGAAGCTTGATACACTAAGATGGATAAAAATCTGTATAAAGAAGAATAAATAGAAGGTCCAGCCCTTGTTGCTTAAGGGACTGGACCTTCTTAACTTCAAGAAAAGATTTATGTAAACTAAAATTCTATCTCGTATGCCTCCTTTTTCTGTTTTTTAAATAGATGAAATGATAGATTTGTTATATGTATCCCTTACTATATTTGGTGAAATAGCCTTGTTATGAACAAAGTAGTTCTGTGCTGAAATTCAATTTAGAAAGGTGAGATTCATGTGTTGGGTTTACTTCACCATGTGATTATTTTTCAGGTGTAATAGAGGAAAGCTACAACGAAAGGCTACTTAAGAGCAATAGAAAGAGGAAACCTACATAATGGGGCACAAAATGTCGGATAGCTCATTTTAAATCCTGCTATTCTGATCATAAGGAGGTCATATAAATGAATTTGCTTAGGAATATGAATGGAGCTTTACAATATATCGAAGAGAACCTAACTAACGATGTGGATTTTAGAGAAGTAGCAAGGCGGGCTTTTTGTTCTGAATATCACTTTAAAAGAATGTTTTCTTTCCTAGCGGGCATTACGTTGTCAGAGTACATTCGCCGAAGACGCCTTACTCTTGCAGCATTCGACCTTAAAAATAGTAACATGAAAGTTATTGATGTTGCGATAAAATACCAATACAATTCACCGGATTCTTTCACAAGAGCTTTTCAAAACTTACATGGTATAACTCCTTCAGAAGCTAAAAAGAATGGCCATTCACTTAAAGCCTATCCACGAATGACCTTCGAGTTATCAATTAAAGGAGGAAATGAAATGAACTATCGAATTGAAGAAAAAGAGGCATTTTGTATAGTGGGTATTAAGGAAAGAGTCCCGATCATATTTCACGGAGTTAACCCACATATTGCTGCTATGTGGGAAAGTTTAAATGAAGAAACGATAAATAAACTCAAAAACCTTTCTAATGTCGAACCATTAGGACTGCTTAGCGCATCCATGAATTTTTCTGAGGGGCGAATGGAGGAAAAAGGAGAGCTTGACCATTATATTGGTGTGGCAACAACAAAGGAATGTCTAGATAATCTGACAAGACTTGAAGTACCTGCTTTAACATGGGCGGTGTTCGAAGCAGTTGGGCCATTCCCAAGGACATTACAAGATGTATGGGGACGAATTTATTCTGAATGGTTTCCATCCTCAAATTATGAACAAGTAGAAGGACCAGAAATTTTATGGAATGAACATAAAGATGTAACGTCACCCACTTTTAAAAGTGAGATATGGATACCTGTGTTAAAAAATAAGGATGATAGAGGCGTGTAATAAATATTTTCAACAGAGAGAAGGTTACGAATATAATCTTCTCTTCTAATTTATAGCTTTCTGTAAGCAGCGTGATATGAACTAAAATTGTAAATGGTATACACTTATGTAAAGAAAGATGGCCTATAGCAACTTGAAGAATTTTCTCAAGGTACTAGACCTTAAAAAGATTTAACCATCTAATTTTTTACGATCTTCTGCTCTAGGTGGTTCTTCCATCCACTTATGATCAATCATACTTTTTCCAATACGACTATATATCCATAAACTATTCAGTCCAGCCTTTTCACAGTGTGCTGAAATATCGGCTCTCATACTTGAAATGACAGAAGCATTATAGTAAGTTACGGCTACTCCAAAAAGGAACCCAGTTTGAAGAAGGATCAGTTTGTCTGAAAAAGGAGACGCCGTGGAATTTGTAACTTCTGTCTCCAATGATTGAGGAAGATGAAGGTTGTCCTTGATTAGTAACGATGAGAATCCTTCGATATGTTTATTTTTTACTTGTAGGCTTTTTTCCAATAGGTTACGTACTGTTGGGTCTTTAGCGACTTGTTTGAAAGCAAATATTAGGGCCTTTGCAGTTATGGCTTTGCTTAAATTATAATAAATATGCCCGCTTTCAATGGAATTCATAGGTCTACGTTTACCTAAGATATTTGTGACATACTTGTAGTTATTTATAATCTTAACTTTCTTTGGTGTTACATATGTAGGTGGTCGTTGATAAAGTTGTTTTGAGATAAGAAGATCTTTCGCTTTTTTATAAATCTCCATCGCATCAAGATTACATTGTTGATAAAATTCGACGATATCTTCCCGTATGGAAGCTGTAAACGATAAACTATATTCGTTAAGACCATGAGTAGTCATTATATGAAGGTATTTAAGACACAGAACGTCTGTAAATAGAGGAGGAGCATCTAGATTTACATCCTCTTCTGTAAATCCATTAGGAATTGGGAATTTTTCTTGGTTAAATAAATTTTCTAAGGTTTCGATATGTTGAGATGAAATTTTTAAGGCTAATTGAAAGAGCTGATGTATTTCAGGATCCTGGATTGTTTGAAGCATGTATTTATTTACACATGCAGATAAGGTTTCACGGATATAGTGGGCCCACAAATTTGCGATTTCAGCCGATGTTAAATGGTTATTCTCTTGCAATTTCTTTTTCCTCCGTATAAAAACTGTTTTTTCATAGTTTGCCCTCCTTTTGAGCTTTCATACAGATTCGCTTTTTTGATAACATGTCTGATTATCGCGGTTATGGTAACTAAAAGCCTATAGGTGGACATCTAAAAAAGAAGAAACTTATTAGGAGGAGGAGGGGATTTTTAGATATTCATGTGATTAGTCGAGGTCTCACAGAGCCTTTGAGTAGTTTATCTAGAATATATATTCGTTCACGTTTTTATGAGACCGAGTAGTACATAAGAGTTATTTGCCGAAGTTAAAAAAAGCACACCTTATTTGGGGCGTACTCTATCTATATAATAAAACAAAATCTAATAAAAGTCTACAATTCTATATTTTTTTATATTATAGTTTGATTACTGAATTCAGTGGTACCCATGGGTAAATATAAGATTGAAAGGAATTTGTCTATGACACACAAGCATACTCCTGTTTTAATAGTGGGGGGAGGCCTCAGTGGGCTCACTTCTGCTCTTTTTTTAGCACGTTATAACATTGATTATTTACTCATTGAAAAGCATTCTAGTACGGCTATACATCCAAAAGCTGGAGGAATTACGTTTCGTACGATGGAGTTATTTCGACAACTTGGATTAGAGTCAGCTATTCGTACTGCTAGTAAACCGTTAGATCATATTCGTGGAAGGATTGCTGTGGAAACACTCCAAAATATAGACCTAGCGGAGTTGAAAAAGGTAGAGAGTGTACAAAAGGCAACTGACGAAAGAGTAGCTAAAAGTATTGAAAAAATTAGTCCTTCAAAGGCAGCATCGTGTTATCAAACAGAGATAGAGCCTATCCTTCTTCAAGCTATTGAACAAAGAAAAGGGCATATACGCTTTAATACTGAACTTATAAAATACCAACAGGATGATTTAGGGGTTACCGCGATTATAAGGGATCGAGAGACAGGAAAAGAAGAAGTAATTCGAAGTGATTATTTAGTAGCGGCAGATGGTGCTAAAAGCTCAATTCGTAAACATACGAACATTCCAACAACGGGAAGAGGAGTAATAGGCGGCCATTATATGAATATCCATTTTCAGGCGAATCTCAGTCATTTTCTGAAAGGTAGCCAGTTTGGTTTCTATCAAATTCTAAATCCAGAAGTATTTGGTGCGCTAATTACAGTTAATAATGGCGATGAATGGATTTACCATGTAGCTTATGATCCTTCAAAGGGACAGTGCCCAGAGGATTTTTCCGAAGATGAGTGCTATAAGATTATAACAAAAGCTATAGGAGTTTCAAATCTTGATATTGTTATTTTAAGTATTTTACCTTGGGCAGCTGTAGAAAGGACAGCTACTCGTTTTCAGGATAAGCGAGTCTTTCTAGTTGGAGATGCAGCGCACCTTATGCCGCCTACCGGAGGGTTTGGTTCAAATACAGGGATTCAAGATGCTCATAACTTAGCTTGGAAACTGGCAGCAGTCATCCAAAAACAAGCACATCCAAGATTGCTCCAAACTTATCATGATGAAAGATATCATGTTGTAAAAGAAACAACGAAATATGCCAGTGATTTGTTATTTAGTGCTGTGAATAAAGGGGTAAGCAATCTTAATAATATGGATCATCTTGCAATTACAGTAGGATATAAATATAGCTCAGGAGCCATCAGTGAGGAAAAACTCAATCCACATAGAATGGATCGATTAGAGCTAAAAGGACAACCAGGTACACGTGCTCCTCATATGTGGTTGAAGTATGGAGATAAGTATATATCTACCTTAGATTTAATAGGTGAAAATTTTGTTCTATTAACGGGCGAAGATAATAAATGTTGGCGCACTGCTGCTGAGAATGTAGCTTCTCACCTAGGTATTTGTATTGATGTTTATGGCATTGGTTCAGAGAGTGATTTGGTTGAGTATGAGGGGAATTGGGAAGCAGTGTACAATGTTTCCTCTCAAGGGGCTGTATTAATAAGACCAGATGGTTTTGTAGCATGGCGTACAGAAGAGGGAATAGTGAATCCTAACTTAATACTTAAACAAGTTATGACTACAATTCTAGGGTAAGACAGTGAAACAATATAGGTCCTACACAATAGGAAACTGATAAGCTTCCTCAGTATAAATTAGAAAAAGCAGGCAGTTTCCTAGAGATACTGCCTGCTTTTTACACCGTAAGTTAATAAAGCAATCATTCTATTTTGAAGTATTCTCTACTTATGCTGTTCTAACGATTGATTTAAATCAAGTATAAGAGATCATCACTAGCTTCTGTACCAGTGGATAGGCGGGGTCTTACACCAGAAGCCCTTTGCTGTTCTTCAGTGACCTGTTAATGTTGGATAACAAGTGATTTAGAATCTCCACCATTAGCTAAATGTGAAACCCGTTTTAAAGAATGTATACATATTGATCCTACATGCCACTTAGTTCATCATAGTGAAGCTCAACAGGTGCTTTCTTAAAGAAACGCGTTGTACTAGTTAGATAAACTACCCCTAACAAAGTCCAAATGCCTCCGATAAGTAAAGAAAAAGGGTTAAGACTTATCCAGAGAAAACCAGTAAAAACTAGGCCAAGGAAAGGGAATAGGAAATTCTCCAAAAAAGCGGGTTTCTTTTTCCTCTTAAAATATGCATATAAAACACAGATGTTAACAAAAGTGAAAGCCGAGAAAGCTCCAAAATTAACGAGTGCTGTTGCCTTTTCTAAATCTAAAAAAAGCGCAGTTGCTGCTAGTAATCCCACTATTAGAATATTAAAAAGGGGTGTTTTAGAACGAGGGTGCAAATAAGAGAATACTCTCTTAGGCAATGCCCCATCTCGTCCCATCGCATATAAAAATCTTGATGCGACTAACTGTGATGCTAATCCAGAAGCAATGCAAGATAATAAAGCTGCTCCTAAAAAGAAAGCAAGAAACAAGTTCCCACCTAAATGAACGGCAATTTCGGGAGAAGCTGCTTCATAATTATTAAACTGACTAGCATTCGGAAAAAGAGATTGCATAAGATAGGTAACAGTAACGAAAAAGACTAGTCCACCTATTGCTAGTAAGATAATAGCTTTTGGAATCGTTTTTTCTGGCCGGATTGTTTCATCACATAGATTTGTGATGGCATCAAAGCCTACAAAAGATAACGTAAGGAGAGCTGCTCCAGGAAGTAGAGTAGGAAATTCATTAGGTGTTGGCAATAAATCATGAATAGGCATAAATTGAGCTGATGTATTTAATAAATCTTTGAGACAAAGACCTATAAAAACTATTACAACAATGAATTGTAGGATAACAAGCCAAGTATTTAGGGTTGTCGCTATTTTGATTCCTACACAGTTCATTAAAGTAATAAAAGTAATTAATGAAATGATCCACACCCACTTTGGAACATTTGGAAACCCTGATGATAAATAAACGCTAGCTAGTAAAGCATTAATCATAGGTAAGGCTAAATAAGCGATAAAGGATACCCATCCAACCAAGATTGCGGCATAAGGGTGAATAATTCTCTTTGTATATAAATACACAGAACCTGCTATTGGATACTTTTGCACAAGTTTCCGATAACTAAGAGCTGTAAATAAAATGGAGATAAACACAATAAAATAAGCAAGGGGAACAAGTCCAGTTGTAACATGTGAGACAATACCAAAAGTATCAAATACGGCAAAAGGAGCCATATAAGCAAAACCGATTGCTACTACATGTTTCATCCTCAATTGACGATCCGGAGCTACTTGTTTAGTTGAATTATTCATCCAAGGATAACCTCTCTAATCTAAATTTACCCAAACACTTTTAACTTCTGTATAATTTTCTAATGCATACGATCCCATTTCTCTTCCATATCCTGATTGTTTGTAACCTCCAAAAGGAACAGCTGCATTCGTAAGATTATAACAGTTGACCCATACGGTTCCGGCCTTTAATTTACTTGCTAATTGGTGGGCGTTTTTTACATTTTCTGTCCATATTCCAGCTGCTAATCCGTAAATTGAGTTATTAGCTTTAGACACAACATCTTCTAGTGTATCATAAGGGATAACGACAACAACAGGACCAAATATCTCTTCTTTCGCAATCGTCATTTCATCATCTACGTCAGTAAAAACAGTAGGAGTAATAAAGCAACCTTTGGCTAACTTTTGGCCACCAGCTAATAGTGTTGCGCCTTCATTAACTCCTTTCTCGATGTAGGAAAGAACTGTATCTTGTTGTTTTTTCGATACTAAGGGGCCCATCTCCGTATCTTCTTCTAAACCATTTCCTAATTTCACATTTTCAGCATAATGTTTTAACTCTTGAACAACGAGGTCATAAGAATCTTTTTGAACATAGACTCTAGACCCGGCACAACAAACTTGCCCTTGGTTAGCCATAATTCCAGAAAATACACCAGGTATAGCTTTTGTTAAGTCTGCATCAGGTAAGATAATGTTAGGAGACTTTCCTCCTAATTCTAATGTTACGCGCTTTAGTGTTTGTGCGGCCTTCTGCATAATTGCTTTCCCGACAGCGGTAGAGCCTGTAAAAGCAATCTTATCGACATCAGGGTGCTGTACAAGTGCTTCACCTGTGATAGAACCCTTTCCATTTATAATGTTTACAACTCCCTTTGGAAAACCAGCTTCTTCAATTAATTTAGCAAGATATAAAGCTGAAAGGGGAGTCTGCTCTGCAGGCTTCAATATGACCGTACATCCAGTAGCTAAAGCAGGTGCAATCTTCCAAATAGCCATCATAATAGGAAAGTTCCAAGGGATAATTTGTCCGACAACGCCGACTGGTTCATGCTGTGTATAAGTGAAATATTGAGGAGACATAGGAATCGTTTGTCCACCCCATTTTGTTGTCCATCCTGCATAATAACGAAGCTGCTCAATAGCGTTTGGTAAGTCATTACCTAGCATTTCTGCAATAGGTTTCCCATTATCTAATGTATCGATTTCTGCTAAAATACGAATATCTCTTTCCATTAAGTTTGCTAACTTATATAAATATTGACCACGAATTGAACCATCCATCCGAGCCCATTCTCCGTTTTCGAATGCAGATCGAGCTGCATAAACAGCTCGATCTACATCTTCTTCCGTTGCCTCAGCAACCCGAGCGAGAAGTTCTCCGGTAGCTGGATTAAATGTTTCAAAAGTACCAGTCATAGGGGAAGAATACCATTCCCCATTAATAAAAAGTGTTTTAGGTTCTTCTAAGAAATCTAATACTTCTTTTGTTATGTTCAACACGAGTGTTTCCTCCTTATAGACCAAGTCGTTTTGAATAAGCAGAGAGTGATTCATCTACAATTGAGATAATTGTCTCGATATCCTCTTGTTGTGAGATAAGAGGGGGAGCAATAGCTACAATGTTCATCCCAGGTTCGAAATCAAATCCTCTAATAAGCAATCCACGTTTTTTACATTCTTCCACAATACTCATTGCGGCAGCTTCCTCTGGTGTAAAGGTGATGTTTTGCTCAGGATCTTTCATTAAATCAAATCCTGTTAACAACCCTCGTCCTCGACCATTATGAAAGAAGTGATATTTATCACTGAGATAATCAAATCCTTTTAAAAGAAGTTTCCCCATTTGATCAGCTTGATCAATGAGATTTTCCCTTTCAATAATTTCAAGATTTTTCAAGCCAACTGCGCATGCTGTAGGATGACCACTATAGGTAAATCCGTGGGCAAGCATATCTGGTACTTCACATATAGCATCCATAATAGGGGTGCGCATTACAACCGCTCCAAGTTGAGCATATCCACTTGTAATTCCTTTTGCTACAGACATGAAGTCAGGAACAATGTCCCAATGATTTACACCGAAGGAACGACCAGTACGACCAAATCCACAAATGACTTCATCAGCAATAAGGAGAATATTTTTCTCATCACACAATTTACGGACAGCCTGTAAATAATCTTCTGGAGGGACGTGGACGCCACCAGCACCTTGAATAGGTTCTATAATAACAGCTGCTACATGATTAGCGCCTTCTCGCTCAATAGTGCCACGAATACTATTTTGATAAGAAGGATGATTAATATCACCAAGTTCACAAGAAGTTAAATGGGGTTCTGCATTTATGATGTCGGGATCTCCCGAGCCTGAAAATGCACGATATACTTCAATACCTGTAGCTCTTTGAGCAGCAACTGTTACACCATGATAGCCTCTTTTTAATGAAATAATTTTCTTTTTGTTTGCTAATCCTTTTCTTTCCCAATAAAAACGAGCCAATTTAAAAGCTGTATCATTAGATTCAGAACCCCCGGAGGTGTAGAATACGCTGTCTAAGTCACCTGGTGTCATCGAAGTAATTTTCTCGGCAAGTTTCACGGCCGGTTCATTTGAATATCCATAAAACATTGAGCTGTAAGCTAGCTTTTGCATTTGATCGAAGCTAACTAGTGCTAACTCTTTATTACCGTGTCCTACGTTTACATTCCATAGCATAGACACACCATCAATATATTTGTTGTTATCCATATCAAAGATATGAAGTCCTTCACCTCGCTCAAAAATAATCGTAGGTCCATTATTTCGATTAAAGGCAGGGGACGTAGAAGGATGTAAAATATGTTGTTTATCTAATTCAGCTAGTGTATAAACAGTTTGATTTTTCATTGATATCGCTCCTATTCATTAAATAGTTTTTGGGATTTTTGCCCCAGATAACTGACACACAACATCTAGCAAAAGATTAGCGCCATTTACTAAGTCGTCATCTCTCGTAAATTCCTCTTCATTGTGACTAATGCCGCGATGGCTTGGAACAAATATCATCCCTGTTTTAGCTATTTCAGCCATATACTTGGCATCATGCCCAGGGCCGCTAAACATTCTTTTAGTAGATAAATTTCTCTTCTCTGCACATTTGCTAATTGTTTCAATCACTTTTTCAGAAAAAGTAACGCTATCATTTTCCCATGAGGTATGAAAAGTGAGTTCTACATTGCATAAACCTGAGATTGTACTCAATTGCTGTTTCATTACTTCAAGAGCTCTTTCTCTCTGTTCATCTTCTTCATGGCGAATATCAACAATAAATTCAGCTTTTCCTGAAATAACATTAGGTACGTTAGGATAGACATTTAATTGTCCAACTGTAGTTTTTAAACCTTCATATTCCTGTGCTAATTTATCTATGCTTTCTATCATCTTAGCTGCTGCTACAACTGCATCTTTACGGTTTTCCATTGGTGTTGGACCAGCGTGATTCATCTCACCTTCCACTGTAATACTAATCCAACTAATTCCTTGGATTCCTTCGACAACTCCAATTTCTAATTGTTCTTCTTCAAGAATAGGACCTTGTTCAATATGTAGTTCTATAAAGTATTCCGCTTTTTGTAACCTATTCTCTTTTAGTCCTTTATAACCAATACCTGAAAGTGCATCATGAAACTTTATTCCGTCTTTATCTTGGCGAGAATAAATGAAATCTTTCTCAAATACACCACATACTCCACCAGATCCTAGCATTGGTGGTTCAAATCTTGCTCCTTCTTCATTCGTAAAATTAATAATCTCAATTGGATGATCTGTTTGTACATTTGCCTCATTCAGAGAACGAACAACCTCCAAAGCTGCTAATACACCTAAAATCCCATCAAAACGCCCTCCACAAGGCTGAGTATCGAGATGTGATCCAATGACAATAGGCATTTGATGATGAGATTTTCCCTCACGTCTACCATACATATTGCCAAAATCATCTACTCTAATAGATAATCCTTCTTCTTTAAACCAATTGATTAGTAGATTCCTCATTTGCTTATCGTCTATTGATAAAGCTAAACGATGTAGGCCTCCATTAGGAGTTGCTCCAATTGCTGAACTTTCTTTTATAGACTGGAGCAGTCTTTGTTGATTAATATTTAAACCATTCATATTTGTTAAATCACCTCCGTACTGTAATTAGATGCAAGTATCGTGCCAACATAAAAAGTTAAGGATTAATTGAAATTTTCAAAATAATACTTTAAAATGAATCGATACTGATTCAAATACAAATCGATATCGACTCAGATGGGATTGGAGGGAAAGCTATGAGCCCTGTCTTTTTAAGCTCAGAAATAAAAATGATGCTTGATCAATTAAAAGATGGTATTTATATAGCTAACAAAAATGGAGTAACATTATGGATTAATCAAACAAGTGAAAAACAACTAGGTGTGAAGCGAAAAGATATTATTGGGAAAACAGCTGATGAACTAGAAGCACGAAATTTATTTACTCCTTCCGTAACAAAAATTGTACTAAAGAAAAGAAAAACAATATCGAAAGCTCAAACTTCAAAAGGAATTCAATATTTAGCTACAGGTAGTTTAATTGAATTAGAGGAAACAGGAGAAGAATACGTAATTGTGCATGTTAAAGATATTTCTGAGATGGTTAAAAATGCTTTTAAACTTAAAAAAGCAGAAACTCTTATGAGTCAATACTGGAATGAAATACAGAAAATGAAAAGTGAGAAAAGAGATAAAACAGGAGAAAAGAGACTTATTGGAACAAGTGACGCTCATAATGAAGTAATGGATCTTCTAAGAAGAGTCGCTAATTTTGACGCTACTATTCTATTACAAGGAGAAACAGGAGTCGGAAAAAGCGTGTTCGCAAAAGAAGTCCATGTTCTAAGTGACCGAAGAAATCAGCCATTTGTTCAAGTAAACTGTGGAGCTCTTCCAGCTAATTTAATTGAGTCAGAATTGTTTGGTTATAAGAAAGGAGCTTTTACAGGGGCTAACAGCAGAGGAAAAACAGGTTTAATAGAAGAAGCATCTGGTGGAACCTTATTTTTAGATGAAATTGGTGAATTCCCCCTAGAACTACAGCCTAAACTGCTTCAATTTCTTCAAGACAAGTCGTTTCTTCCGATTGGTTCTACAGTTTTACAGCACTCTGATACAAGGATAATTACAGCAACAAACCAGGATTTACTACAGCTTGTAAAAGAAAAACGTTTTAGAGAAGATCTGTATTATCGGTTAAATGTCATTCCTATAGAGATTCTTTCCCTTAAAGAACGAAGAGAAGATATTCTCCCACTTGCGCATCACTTTCTTCAAACTTATAACTATAAATATCAAAGAAATGTCGTACTATCAAAAGAAGTTCAACCTTTTTTCTATCGTTATAACTGGCCCGGAAATATCCGTGAACTAGAAAATCTTATTGAAAGACTTGTTATTACAGTAAGGCAAGAAAAAATCTTAGAAAATGACTTGCCATACCACATGCTAAAAACTAACGATGAACCAGCTTCATTAGGAGCAGAGGAAGAGGAGTTACAAGGAAAAAGCCTTTCTGAGTATTTAGATAGTATAGAGCGTAAGATGATTTTAAAAGCTTATTCTAAATATAAATCTACTCGTAAAATGGCAGAAAAGCTTGGCTTGACTCAGTCTGCTGTTGTACGTCGAATGAAAAAATATGATATTTCATAACTTTTTATTTACTAATCTCTAAATATTAAATTGAAAATGAATTGGCACAAAACTTGCATTATAAATAACTGTCACAAACTGAAAGGTTTAAGGAGGAATTTACAGTGAGTTTATCAATTACAAATAGTACACCTAAAAAGGACGGGTTTAGAATGCCTGGAGAGTTTGAACAACATGCAGGTACATGGATGTTATGGCCTGTCAGAACAGACACTTGGCGCAATGGAGCAAAACCTGCACAACAAGTTTTCGCTAAAGTAGTAAGTACTATCTCTGAGTTTGAACCTGTTACTGTAGGTGTGAACGCGGAACAGTACGAAAATGCAAGAGCTATGCTTCCTCATCATGTTCGAGTTGTAGAAATCTCTTCAAATGATGCTTGGATGAGAGATATTGGTCCTACATTTGTAAAGAATGAAGAGGGAGTAGTAAGAGGAATAAACTGGGGATTTAATGCTTGGGGAGGACTTCAAGGAGGGTTATACTTTCCATGGGATCTTGATTTAATGGTAAAAAAGAAAGTTCTTGAAATCGAAAATAAAGACTGTTATGAATGTACAGAATTTATCTTAGAAGGTGGATCTATTACTGTAGACGGAGAAGGAACTTTAATTACAACAGAGCAATGTCTATTAAACAAAAATCGCAACCCACATCTTTCTAAAAGTGAAATTGAAGATAAATTAAAGGAGTATTTAAACATTGAAAAAGTAATATGGCTTAAAGATGGACTGATAGGAGATGAAACAGATGGACATGTAGATGACTTGGCTTTTTTTGTTCGTCCAGGAGAAGTTGCTATCGGCTGGACAGAAGATGTTAATCATCCTCAATACCATGTTCATCAGGAAGCATATAAAATACTAAAAGAAGCTACAGATGCAAAGGGCAGATCTTTAACCATTCATAAAATTGAATTACCTAATGAACTCATTCTCTCAAAAGAAGCAAGTGAGAATATCGATTTTGCATCATCTAGTTATAAACGTGAAGAAGGCATGCCTTTTGTCGCCACATATATTAATTGCTATCTATGCAACGGAGCTGTAATTGTTCCTTCATTTGATGATCCAAGTGATGATAAAGCTCGAAAGAAATTTGAAGAAATTTATCCAGATCGAAAAGTCATCTTAATAGATACACGTGAGCTTCCGATAGCTGGAGGAAATATTCATTGTATTACACAACAACAACCTGCATCTATGTTTCAGAAAAATTATTAAATAAAAACCATATTAAAAGTTAATTTGTCATCTTATCTATGTAAGGCAAGATGACAAATTTCAACATAAAATATCCCTATATGCTATTCTTAGAATGGAAGACAGCAAAACAACCAGCTGTATTTCTCTTTAAATGCCTTACAATAGTATTTCTTAATTAAATACACTCAATTAAGTGATTAGTCATAAATCAACATCCTGCCTATACTAACTAACGGTAGTTAATATGAGGTAGGGTGTTATGTCTAGAACAAAAATAAATGATGATCTACGCCTATACACCTACTTATAAAATCTTATCCTGTAAAAACAAGCATATTCTAGCTTCCTTATTAAAAAACTCTCATTTTTTTCGTAGTATATAAATAATTATCATCGTTTTGATAATCATGGGGATGTCATTTTAGTCTTTACATAAAAAGAGATTTATATAGATTTAAAGACATTACCGTATGAAGGAGGAGAGTGTTATGACAAAAGAAACATCTGAGCTGAAACCTTTGTTGAATACAAGGCATATCGTTTTATTTGGTCTGTCTTTTATGGCTCCTATTACTGTTTTTAGCACATATGGCATCGCTATTAATCAAACGAAAGGGATGGTGCCAACAGCTTATATTATTGCTTTAACGGTCATCTTATTCACGGCTTATAGTTACGCCAAAATGGTTAAAGTTTATCCTGCGACTGGTTCTGCTTATGCTTTTGTTCAGAAAGGGATCAATTCACATCTTGGTTTTCTAGTAGGGTGGGTCATCTTGCTAGATTATATGTTTAGCCCTATGATTAGTTCCTTACTTTTTGGAACTATGCTGAATGCGTATTTTCCAAAAGTTCCAATTGAACTTTGCATTGTATTTTTTGTGATAGTTGTGACGGTAGTTAACATTTTGGGAATTAAAATTGCCACAAATGTAAATACCTTTCTTGTCTTTTTCCAAATCTCTTTCATTCTCATTTTTAGTTTCTTTTGTATACAGGGATTGATGGCAGGAAAGGGGGCAGGGGAACTATTTACGAGAGAACCTTTTTATAGTTCAAGTGTTGATTGGAATAATATTCTACCTGTTGTTCCTCTCCTATGTTTTAGTTTTCTTGGATTTGATGCGGTTACTACGTTGGCTGAAGAGACTAAAAATCCTAAAAAAGCACTTCCAAAGGCTATTTTCGCTATTACATTAATAGGAGGGCTACTCTTCGTCATCGCAACTTATTTTGCACAGGCTATATTTCCAAAGTTTAGTACGTTTCAAAATCCTGATACAGCTATAGTAGATGTCATAAAATATGTTGGAGGTAATTTTCTGAATAGTCTGTTTGTTTCTGTTGTATTAACTTCTTCAATCTCATCTGCCATAGCCTCAGGTACTAGTGGAGCGAGGATATTGTATGCGATGGGGAGGGATAATGTTCTTCCTAAAAAAGTGTTTGGTTATATTTCTTTAACCTTTAAAACACCAATCTATAACTTATTAATAATTGCTTGTATTGCATTAAGTGCCATATTTCTAAGTATAGAAACAGCTACCTCTCTCATTAACTTTGGAGCTCTATTCTCTTTTATGTTTGTGAATATCGCTGTAATTGTTCACTATTTTATAAGAGGAAAGCAAAGGACTCTGAGAAGTGGCATATTTAATTTACTCATTCCTCTAATAGGTGCTGTTATTATTTTGCTGTTTATAACGAAGTTAAATATGTACTCTCTATTATTAGGAGGGATTTGGTTACTGGTTGGCTTTGTTTATTTACTATATTTAACCAAAATGTTTCAAAAGGGTCCTCCAGAATTTGATTTGCAAAACAAAAATATAAGCTCTATGTAGAGCCTATATATAGACATTTATTCATCATCTTATAAGGAAAGAGGTAATTTATATGGGTATGAAAAAAGCAGATATGGTGATTTCAAGTGATGCTCTATTTACAGGACTTACGGAGAAACCAACTTCAGGCTCAATTGCGGTTTTAGATAATAAAATTATAGGGGTAGGGCCAAAAACTGAAATTGAACATCTTATTGGAAATGAGACTAAAATATTAAATTATGGAAATCAGCTCATTATGCCTGGATTTCATGATTTTCACCTTCACATTATGTTTGGTTCATTAAGTATAAATAGTGTTAATCTATCCGACGCTATGTCAGCTGAGGATGTAGCTAAAAAGGTTTGGGAATTCTCAAAAGAATGTGATGAAGGTGAATGGATTATAGGGATGCAATGGGATGCTGGTTATTGGGATGATAAACAAGAACCACATTACAAAATCCTTGATTCTATGATTCCAAATCAACCTGTTGTTCTCTTTCATGCTGAAGGTCATTATACATGGGTAAACAGTAAGGCTATGAGTTTAGCAGAAATTAACGAAGATATAGATGATCCAAGCTTTGGTCGCTTTGAAAGAGATGAAAACGGTTTACTCACAGGGGTTTTATATGAACAAGCTCAACAGGTAGTTCTAAAAGAAGCATTAAAATTAACGCAAAGCAAAAAAGAAACGTTACTAAAAAAATTTTTAGAAATGACTGCTCAATATGGCATTACCTCTGTTAACGACCTATACGCTCCAATAGATGATTTTATTCAAGATTACAGCCTCTATGAAAAACTTGACCAACAAGGAAAATTAACAACTCGATTTCATATTACACCTGAATTAGATGGTGACTTAGAGAAAGCAAAGGTTCTCCGTGATAAATATCAATCAAAAAGCCTTCAATTCTCAGGTCTAAAGCAATTTGTGGATGGAACAGTAACAGGACATACAGCTTATTTTCTAGAACCTTATTCTGATCAACCAGATTCTTATGGACACCCAGCTCTAGATGCGGAAATTTTAGTTAATAGAGTTATCGAGGCAGACAAACTCGGTTTTAGAATAAGGTTTCATGCTATTGGAGATGCTGCAATTCGTTTAGCTTTAGATGCCTTTGAAGAGGCTATCGAAAAGAATGGGAAAAGAGATTCTAGGCATACAATAGAACATATCGAAGTCCTTGATCCTATGGATACGGAACGTTTCTCAAAGTTAGGGGTTATGGCTTCCATGCAACCAGACCATATGGCCGCTTCATCAAGAGATGTGTATTCTGCTATTATCGGTCCTAAAAGGGAGAGAAATATCTTTCAGGCAAAAAATCTTCTAAGATCTGGAGCTCATTTATGTTTGGGAACAGACTATCCCATTTCTATATCACTAAATCCTATGAGACAAATATATACGGCAGTTACCCGAATTGATAATAGTGGGGAGCCACATCATACATGGCTTCCTGAACAAAAGTTGACGATTGGTGAGGCACTAAAAGCCTACACAGCAGGACCAGCATATGGATGTTTTAGGGAACATGAGTTAGGCACAATTGAGGTAGGAAAACTTGCTGATATTATCGTTTTGGATCGGAATCTTTTTGAAGTGCCAACACATGAGATTCTTAAGACTAAAGTGCAACTTACAATAAAGGATGGAAATATTGTTTACGAAAATAAAGAAGTCTCGATTTCTAAACCATCTTCGTAATGAGATGATGTATGATCGCTCTCTATAATGAGCGAGAATATGAAAAGAATTAGATTTAGAAGGGAAACGTGTTTATAATTTTATATAGTGACATTAGAATTTATGGAGGGTAACAATGACAAAGGATAAAATTAAAGCCGTTTCCTTAAAACTTTTTACTGAGTATGGATATGATGGAACGACCTTATCAGAAATTGCGAGGATAGTAGGGATCCAGAAGCCATCAATATATAATCATTTTAAGAGTAAAGAAGATCTTTATTTATGCCTTTTTGAATCTATTCTTGAAGAGCATATCTCTAAAATAAATCAACTTATAAAAGAGATCCATGAATTAGCTCCTAAAGAGAAATTAAAGTACATTCTTCTTGATACATGTAAATATTATAAACACCATGAAAATAAATCAACTTTTTTGAAAAGAGCGATGATTTTTCCGCCAAAGCATCTAAAACATATTCTAAATGAAAAATTTCTCTCGTCTGAAGTTTCTTTTTCGTCTATTTTACATGCTATTTTTTTAGAAGGTATTGAAAAGAAAGAAATACGTCCAGGAAATATTGACAACCTAATTATGTCTTATTTATGTTTAATTGACGGAATATTTATTGAATTTTCCTATTATGGTACTGAAAAGATGGAATCAAGAATACAGAATATATGGGATAATTTTTGGTTTGGTGTAGGTGAATAAGATGATAAAGGTCTGTACTAGAATATAAAAATAATGGAATGTTGTAATATTTATAGTTCCAAAAATATGTTCTATCTCGTCTTTCATTTCCCATCAATACTTCACGTCTTTATTCTATAAGGCTTTTTCCTTAATTATTAAGTTTGTAAATCTACTTAATTGTCAAAATAAACTAGTAGGGGTAAAATGACTAACTATTAAAAGTTTAGATGGGAAGGATGAATGGAATGTTAAGAGATGGATATATGAAAGTGAATGAAATAAATCTTCATTACGTAACAGAAGGAGAAGGTGAACTCATGTTATTTTTACATGGATTCCCTTACTTTTGGTACAACTGGCATCACCAATTAAAAGAATTTGCCGAAGATTATCGTGTAGTAGCTGTTGATATGAGAGGGTACAACTTATCTGATAAACCAGAAGAAGTTTCATCTTACGAAATAGATATTTTACTAGAAGATGTGAAAGGATTAATTAAAGCATTTGGAGAAAAAGAATGTATTTTAGTTGCACATGACTGGGGCGGAGCGGTTGCATGGGCCCTTTCTTACACGTATCCTGAATATGTAAAAAGATTAATTATGTTTGACGCGCCTCATCCTTATACATTTAAGAGAGAACTAGCAGAAAACCCAGCTCAGCGAAAAGCAAGTAGCTATATGGAATTCTTCCAGAAACCTCATTCTCATGAATACTTTTTAGCTAATAATTGTGAGAACATGAAACAATTACTAACTAAGCCAGGGATAAAAAAAGGGTATTTAACAAAGGAAGATGAGAAAAAATACGTGGAGGCTTGGACACAGCCTGAAGCAATGAAATCTATGCTTCATTACTATCGTGCTAGTTCCCTTTATCCTTTTAAGGCAAGTACAAAAACTCCGCCTAATCTTCCACATACAATGTTTGAATCTCCAACGCTTATTATTTGGGGAGATGCGGATTCGGCTTTTGAAAATAGCAATTTAGATGGGATAAACGAGTATGTGCGTGATGTAACCATTCACCGCTTAGAGGGTGTAGGACATGCACCTCAACATGAGAAACCGGAAGAAGTTAATCGCTTTCTAAGAAACTTTTTAAAGAAAAATGAATGAATAGACTGTAGGCTGCTTTCTAAAATGAGAGCGGTCTTTTTATTTACTTTACTAGCAGAATTCACTTGTCTTTTATGATATAATCCATATAGGTAAGCGGTTACATATAGTTAGGTGAAGATTCAGGAAAATAATTCTTTTGAGGAGCCGGTGAAAGATGAAGCTAGATCATACATCTTTAATAACTAAAGAACAAACAATTTTTAACCATGCGGGGAGCAAAATTAAATTAAAAGATAGAGAGATTGATATTATCACTCGTTTAGAAGAGCCTCTTGTTCTAGTGTTAGGGAATGTCCTAAGTAATGAAGAATGTGATGAACTCATACAACTATCGAAAGATAAAATGCAACGTTCAAGAATTGGTGCTGCACGTGAAGTAAATAATATGAGAACAAGTAGCGGAATGTTTTTTGAAGAAAGCGAAAACGAACTTGTACATGCAATTGAAATGAGAAGTTCCGATATCATGGGCCCATCTATTGAGCATGCTGAAGGCCTCCAAATTTTAAAATACTTACCTGATCAAGAATATAAAGCACATCATGATTATTTTGCTTCTACCAGCAAAGCATCTAAAAACAATCGCATTAGTACATTAATTATGTACTTAAACGATGTTGAAGAGGGAGGGGAAACTTATTTTCCTAAGCTAGGTTTCTCCGTATCTCCAAAAAAAGGAATGGCCTTGTATTTTGAATATTTTTATGAAAATACTGAACTTAATGAACTCACCCTTCACGGTGGAGCGCCTGTCGTTAAAGGAGAAAAATGGGTTGCTACTCAGTGGATGCGAAAACAAAAAGTTCGATAAAAAAATCACGCAGAGCGTGATTTTTTTATTTTGCTTTCAATTTTTAAAAGAAAAATCTTAAGGTTTTCTTAAGGTTTATTCGCAATAATACGTGTAATCAATAAATTTTAAATTTAGAGGTGTTGTTTCACATGAAAGAAGGGAGTTGAGTTTTTGTTTAGTTCCATTTAAATTCAATATTTTTATTAGTACAAGTAATGATGGGAGAGAAATTTGACATAAGCTATCTATATTAGAGGGTACAAAGATGATGTACTATACACCTTTAATATAGGAAGCCCATTTAAAAGGAAAAAGTATAGTTTTTTAGAAGGAGATTAAAAAATGAAAGCTAAAAAAATACTTACTTCTGTTTTAGTGTGTGGGTTCCTAAGCACACCATTGATGAATGTTTCTGCTGCTAATTCAGATACTAATACAACTACAAAGTACAGTTTAAAATTTAACTCGAATAACTACACAGAAGAGACGGCAACAGTAGACGGAAAAACGATTACCTATCGTGCTTACGAAAAAATCGTTTATGTTAAGAATCCTGTTGACACGAAGTATGAAATTATGAATATTTATGTGCCTGAAGAGTATTATGAGGGAACATCCATTGGTAGCTACAATGCAGATACCGCGCCTATCTTCTTTCCAAATACAGTTGGGGGTTATATGCCTGCAGAGCCTGGAAGTCCTAGTCTAGATGAACGAAGTGGGGAACCAAATGCGGCACTTGTAGCACTCTCAAAAGGATATGTGGTAGCAGAGCCTGGTGCACGCGGTCGAACAACACAAAATGAAAGTGGAGAATACACGGGTAAAGCTCCTGCGGCTATTGTGGACTTAAAAGCTGCGGTTCGTTATTTACGTTATAACGATAAAATTATGCCTGGTGATGCTGAGAAAATTATTTCAAATGGGACAAGCGCAGGTGGTGCACTCTCTGCTTTGCTTGGTGCTACTGGGAATAGTAAGGATTACAACTCTTATTTAAAGAAACTTGGAGCAGCAAATGAGCGCGACGACATCTTTGCCGTATCTTCCTACGCTGCAATCACAGATTTAGATCATGCTGATATGGCCTATGAGTGGCTGTTTAATGGTATTAATGATTATAAGAAGCTTGTCATTTCTAGCGATACTGACTATCACATTCAAAGAGAAATGGTGGAAGGAACGTTGACTGAAGATCAAATTCAAGTCTCAAACGAACTAAGTGCTCTGTTCCCTAACTATTTGAATAGTCTAAAGCTTACCGACTCTAATGGCACACCATTAACATTAAATAAGAACGGGAACGGTACGTTTAAAGAGTACGTTAAATCCTTTGTCATGGATTCCGCGCAAAAAGCACTAGACAGCGGTACCGATTTATCTTCTCTTACATGGATTACAATTAAAGATGGAAAAGTGACTGATCTTGATTTTGATCAATACGTCCAATATGTCGGCAGAATGAAGACTCCGTCTGCGTTTGATGGATTGGATTTAACCAATGCTGAGAACGAGCTGTTTGGTACGTCAACTACGAAGGCCCAGCACTTTACTCAGTATGGCTTAAAAAATAGCACAGTGAGCAGTACACTTGCGGACGCTTCCCTAATAAAAATGATGAACCCGCTATACTATATCGGAACAAAGGGAACTACTACTTCTTCGTATTGGCGTATCCGTCAGGGGACAGTAGATAATGATACTTCTCTCGCCGTTCCAACTCTTTTATCAGCAAAATTGGAAAACAGCGGCTTCAATGTTGATTTCTCTATGCCTTGGGACCAATCACACGGCGGAGATTATGACTTAGATGAGCTGTTTGAGTGGACAGATAATATTGTTGCATCATCAAAAGCTTCTCCATCTTCTAATGGTAAAAAGATAGCTAATACATCCAATAACGGATAGGGTAGCAATGTAAGTAAGAACGCGAAAAATTCTTGATTATGTTCAATAGACTATCATACAAAGAAGAAGTCCACCTTTTAGTTTTAATACAAATGCTAGAATTTGAGAAACAGACAGAATTTTTCACTGTCTGTTCTTTTTTGTGAAAAAGAGTTTTTTTATGAGCTGGAGTGTTCTATTTTCCAAAGAATTATTTTCTTTATAATCATTCCAACTAGTAAGCCAATTGGTAGACAAAGAAAGGATAGCCATATTGGTCCTAATAATAGATTCTTTATGGTAAACGTAGAGGAGTAAATGACTCCAACTGTAACAAAATAGGCAGAGAATACGAATGGAATAAACATAAAAGGAGAACGCTCATCCTCGACATCTCTATAAGCATCCCACATCGCAAAAAAGTAAAGACAGGGATAAAACATTAACCATTGGTAATTGGTTTGCTCAATTGCCTTTTCAATTTCTCCTTGAAAGCTTAATATGATAACTGTATTAAAATTAGCCTGAACATTGATTAATATTTCTAATCCAATAAATAGAATTCCTTTTATAAGTTTTCCATTCATTAGTTGAGGAAAACCTGGTAATGCTATGCTCCAAAAAATACTTTCTAATCCCTTTTTGGTCATTTTCTTCACTTCTATTTTTTATTTTTCTAGAGTGCTCAATTCATATGTGATTTAATTTTGTTATGATTAATCCTTCATTAATTTTGTTCGATCTTCCATTTGTGGTGGTTCCTCTAACCAACCGTTTTCAATCATAATTTTAACTCCATCATCAGCATAGAAGTAGATATCCTTTGCAATTAATACCGTTTTCATCGATACATCTTTTCTCAGACTGAAAATAGTTCCAAAACTACTTCCTACAAGGCCAAAACCATTTAAAAGGTAAATGCAAAACATCATAAGTTTTTGTGAAAATGGAGCCTCTTTAGAAGTTGTTACAGTACTTCCAGAAGTTGCAGAAAACTGAACATCATTTTGAAGAAGAATGTCTTCAAATACTTTTATCTGTTTTTTAGCCAGTTCTTTTCCTTTCACAAAATATTGTTTAACTTCTTTATTTGTTGCACATTGTGCGAATCCAGTAATCAATTGCATTCCAATATTATTTGTCTCGATTCCATGATGAAGATAACCTAGTTCAATGTCATTCAAAGCTCTTTTTTTATTAAAGGGATTAAATCCATTTAAATAGTTTTTACTTTCAACAAACTCAGAGGACTTAGGCATTGTCACTTTAGGTGGACGGGTAAGAATCTCTTTTTCGAGTAAATAAATAGTAGATGATTTATAAATTTTTTGGGTGGTAGAAGTCAAACCTTCATAAATTTCCATAACCTCATCTTGATAGGACATATTCATATTAAGGGTGTACATGCCCATACTAATTTCTTTTAAAATACGTACGAACATAATATCAAATCCATTGTCATATAACTTGGGGGCTTCTAAATTAACATCTGCTTCAGTAAATCCAATAGGTATAGTTATACCTTGCTCTTGAAAAATGTTCTTTATCTTTGATACATAGTAACTTAGTTCTTGCCATAAGCCTCCCATTATATTGTTAGCTTGTTGATCATCAGATTTTTCAATGAAATACTCTAATATTCTTAAGATCATGGTTTTTTCTTGATATGTAAGCCAAAGGGTACCGATCTCTGATGCACTTATGGGATTTTTATTTTTCACAATACTCTACCTCCATTTCTATAATTAAATTGTGCTTCAAATGGTTATTAATTATCCAATAAAATATTTTTACTGATCGACATCGTATGAGTTAGCTACAATCGTTTTGTTCTTCAATAACTAGCACAATTATAAGAAAAAATTTATTGACCATTTTTAATCCAAAATCCTTTGTAATAATTACTTCCAAAGGGATACTTCTAATACATCCCATTATGGTAATTAGATTTGTATAAGATACACAAATAGTATTGACTATATTATATCTGTTAATAATAACAAAAAAGGAGGTGTGAACGATGGCTCAAGATGTTCTTTGTGAAGTCAGCAATTGTACGTATTGGGGTTCTGGAAACAAGTGTCAAGCAGACGCGATTTATGTAGTAAGTCATAAGGGTGAAGAAGCATCAAATAGTGAAGAAACAGACTGTAAAACATTTAAACCACAGCATTAATTTTTTAAAAGGTAACCAGAAGTCTGGTTACCTTTTATGATTTATATTATTAGTAATGAAAATGATTTTCATTCATGTTATGTAATAACTCTAAATTTTTCTGTATCATTACTACCTAGAAATTCTATAAAAAATGTGTTAGAATGAATGAACGTCATTCATTTAAAAAGGGAGATGCCTTATGCAAAAGAAATCAGATGATAAATACAAAAGAATTTTGCAAGCTTCTATAGAGGTTATATCTGAGAAAGGTCTTCATAAAGCATCTATATCAGAGATTGCTAAAAAAGCTGGAATTGCACAAGGAACTTTCTATTTATACTTTAAATCAAAACATGACTTGATACCTGCTATTGCAGATTACCTTTTGACTCTCACTTTGAAAAGCGTTCAAGAAGAGGTAAAGGAAAGAGAGAGCTTCTGGGATACTTTGAAAGTCCTAATTGCTGATACTTTTAAGATTACCGAAAAGCATAAGGATATCATTGTGCTTGTTTATTCTGGGCTTGCTTTTAATCATTCTTTAGACAAATGGGAGTTAGTATACGAACCTTATTACAGCTGGCTTGGAAATGTAATGGAGAAGGCTGTTAAACAAAATGAGATTAGAAGTACAACAAACGTCAAATGGACTTCCAAGACGATTATTAATCTTATTGAAAATGCAGCTGAAAGATATTACATAGGCCAAGAACAAGATCAATCTCTAGAAAAGTACAAGGCAGAGTTGTTTAATTTTATTAAAAGATCACTAGTTGAGGAATGAAAATTATTGGGAATACCCAGTAATTTTTATTCCCGAAAAATGAATGACGTTCATTCATTTTTAAGAGGAGTTGAAAGAATATGAATTGGTTATTTGTATTTATCGCAGGACTTTTAGAGGTAGTATGGGCCTCAGGATTGAAACATGCTGAAACAGGATTTCAATGGGGTGGGACTTTTATCCTCATTCTAGTAAGCTTTATACTTCTGATTTATTCGTATAAATCACTTCCTATTGCAGCTGCTTATACTGTGTTTGTTGGGATGGGTACAGTTGGAACATATCTTGTAGGAATTATTTTAGGAGATTCTTTCTCAATCAAACAACTTGTTTTTTTAGCTATTTTATTAGTTGGGATAATAGGAATGAAAGTATTCACAGGAAAAGAGACATATGAAGCTAGAGGTGAAAAGTAATGGTTTGGGGATTATTATTATTGGCTGGACTTGAAGAGATTGTCGCTACAATTGCGATGAAATATATAAATGGAAAAAGAAAAAAATGGGCCATACTTACAATGTCAATTGGTTTTATTTTATCCTTTTTATGTCTATCAAAGGCTATGCAAGTTATCCCGGCTGGGGTTGCTTATGCAGTATGGACAGGGATTGGAAGTATTGGAATAGCGCTAGTTGGGATGTTATGGTTTAAAGAGAAATTGAACATTTTTCAGTATTTATCATTGCTTTTTATTTTAATAGGAGTTATTGGTCTTGGAGTGACTTCATAACTATGAATTTATAAAGTTAGAACCGGAAAAGGAGAGCAGAAGTGAAAGGTACAATTCAAAAAACTATAGCTACCACAAATTTATGGAGGTTAAATAAAAAATGAGTAAGGATCTTAAATTACGTCCTTTGGAACGCGAAGATTTAAAATTTGTGCATGAACTTAATAATGATGCAAATATCATGTCTTATTGGTTTGAGGAGCCTTATGAAGCTTTTGTAGAGTTACAGGATTTATATGATAAGCATATTCATGATCAAGGTGAGCGTCGTTTTATATTCGAAAAAGATGGTGAAATGCTCGGGCTAGTTGAATTAGTAGAAATTGATTATATTCATCGGAGATCAGAGTTTCAAATTATCATTGATCCTAAGCATCAAGGCTATGGTTATGCAATGATTGCCACTAAATTAGCTATGAAATATGCCTTTTCTGTATTAAATATGCATAAACTATATTTAATTGTAGATAAAGAAAATGCTAAGGCTATTCACATTTACAAAAAGGTTGGTTTTTCAGTTGAAGGGGAGTTAGAAGATGAATTTTTCGTTGACGGCAGCTATCATAATGCAATAAGAATGTGTATGTTTCAAAAGCAATACTTAGAAATAGAACAATGAATATACGAAAGAGTGTTACGCAGAAAGTAAAACTATAAGATTCACCAGTAATTTTCTCTAAAACAAGCAGTGCGATAAAAGTGCTGCTTGTTTTTTTACTGTTTAAAGACTACTATCGATTTTATATAAACTAATTATTAAGGATTCTTTATTTCTCTTAATATAAGTATCTTTGGTTGTCTATTTTAATAATCCTTATCTTGCTTTGCCTATGGTTTAAGTGAGGTCTTTTTGTTTGTAAAGAAAAGAGGGAATATAACAAAGTAGTTATAGGAAAAAGCCCTTAGATTCCATGAGAATCCAAGGGCTTTTCCTGCTCATAATGTATATTATATGAAATCTTTAAGTCATAATTAACTGCTAATGAAAGAAACCAATTTTTAAATTCCTAGAGCATGTTTTATGTTAACTCATTTTGCAATGTCATTTGCATTTTTGAAAAATATATTCCAAAAGAGAAAAACCTATTTAACGGTTTCATCGTCTAATGCCTATAAAGGGGGATCATTCATTTGTCTGTCTTTTAAATAAGTTTGGGTCATTTCATATGTTTTTTATAAAAAAGTCTATTGAAAAGGAGAAAATTTAGTATGAACAAACTGTTAATTTTGACAATAGCTTCGGAATTTTTTCTTTTGGCGTCTTTCCTGATCATTTTTCTCACAACAAGAAAGACAAAAAAGAATATTCTCTTAATACCCTTGCTGATTATTGGAGGCGCACCACTTCTCTATCTAGCCATAGATGATATGAACAATCATTATGTGGATGCCAATATCGGATTAGGATTAGCTTTTATGTTTACCTGGATATATAGTGTAATTGCTTTTGTCATTGCTATCGTGCTCTTAGTAAAAAGAAATAATAATATTTCAAAAGAACAGTAATTATGGGGGCGGTGTAAGAAATTCAAAGATATGGTTACTATGAAATGTCGTCCTAACGTTGTTGATATTAAAATGGAACAAGAATTAATTATACAATCAGCGGGAAGGAGGCACAACTAAAATAGGAGATAGCGCCATAAAACCTAATGCAGCTGCCAATCTCTCACTCTTTATTTATCTAAGGAATATCATCACTTGTTTAAAGGTAGAGGAGACATTTTAAGGTAGATAAAGGGCAACATATTATATAGGATTCCTTGCCTTATAATTAGTCTTTATCATACAACAAGTGATAGTGACCACAACTGTTGGACTTTTAGTCTTCATAACATGAGTTCTTTTCGTTCTCTTTTTTAAGAAGTTTTTACAGAAACATAGACTGGAAACCTATCCATAAAAGTATACCTAAGAGAAAGGGAGCAAACTTATTGTTACTTAATGGGTTTGCTCTTTTATTTCTTTCTTGAACCAATATTATGGTAACTAGATTTATATAAAGTGTTCATTGGTTATCTACGATTGTGTGTAATTAACATAATAGGAAAGTTGAATGAGCTCTTTCGATGGAAAAGATATTTTTAATATTATAGGGAAGGTTCCTTTTACTAAACTATAGAGTGTTTTGCTAGAACTCAAAGTTTAGAATCATTTTACTAGTTTGACCTGCAAATCTATAATTATAGGTCCCTTTTAGACCTTCTAAATCACCAGTAGCTTTGATAATTGTTGCTGGAGAATCTAAATTACCTTTATCAAATATTCCTTGCTCTATAGCTGTAAATGTTCCTCGTTTTCCCTTGTAAGCTCCCTCGAAATGCAAAAAGCCAGAGATTTTGGACGTGGCCAAGTGACCATCATCTACATTTGAGTCTAAATAATATAGTAAATATTCAACAAAAGCTTTTCCTTTTAATTCACCATCAATATCATATTCAACATGAGCAATATTAATAGGGAATTCTTGTCTAGTGTTATCAATTGGCTTTTCATCCCATTTGTCTACTGTAAATGTTACCTCCATTTGCATAGACCTCCCCTAATTATTAGATAAGTAATCTACTTTCGGTATAACACTCAAAAAGTATCATAATACACCTTTCTATAAGATGAAAAAGCAGGTTTAAGACTACTTTCTGAAAACAGTTAATTCTTATAAAGTGTTCAACTCTTTTGAATTCTAAAACATGAACTAGTTATTCTTTATTACGAGCTAATCTCTACAATTGATTTGATCATTTGTTCCCAATCTTCACTATGAATTTCATGTCCTGTGCCCTCAAGAGTTATTAATTTAGCATGGGGAATGGCCTTTGCAAGAGCAAGCCCATGTTCGTAAGATAGTGCTGGATCCTCTGTTCCATGAATTATAAGGGCAGGTATACTAATTTCATTCGATCTATCATAGTATTGGTCTCCACCTTGAAGCAAAGCATGGTTAAATCTACTTGGTAGTTGTTTTGCACGATCGGCTTCTCTTTCTGCTAGTTTATATACTCTTTCCTTCTCATAAGGTTTTGCGCCACTTAACGTTTTCCATCCACCTGCAAGATAGTGAACTACTTCCTCACGATTTGACCAGTCTATGGAGGCACTCTTTGAGTGGTAATCGAGTATACACTGATCCATAGGAGGCAACTTTTCCATCTCAGTTCCAAATACACTTGAAGCGATTAAAGTAAGGGAGCATATGCGTTCTGGATATCTAAGAGCAAGAATCTGGCCTATCATTCCTCCAAGAGACATTCCCACAATGTGGGCCTGTTCTATAGAATAAGCATCTAGGACTCCAATGGCATCATCCGCAAGGTCTGTTATTGTATAGTTTGAAGTACCAGGCGTATAAGTTGTAGATCGACCTAAATCACGATGATCGTAACGAATTACAAATCTTCCATGTTCAGCAAGGCGGATGCAAAAGTCTTCATCCCACCAGTCTAACGAGGACATCGCTCCCATAATTAAAAGTACAGCAGGTTTTTCAGGGTTTCCAAAACTTTCAGTACAAATCTCCACTTTGTCCATTTTTAGTATTTGTTCATTCATTAAGGGTTTCCCACCTTTTTTTATATTAGAGAAATGAAAATTACTCCTATATTCCTTTCTCTAACAGAGGACTATTTCCTTTTCAAAAAATTCTCACCTTATTTTCTATAAGGTATTTTATCCGAACTATGAATTAATGATTTTTGTAACAATTATAGTGTATGATACATAGTATAACTCATATACTGTATGACATATAGTATAAGTGGAAATGAGGTGGATAAATGAACACTTTATTAAATTCATTAATGACAGAGGTTAGGAGAGGGACATTGACCTTAGCTGTTTTAAGTCAATTACGAACACCTCAGTATGGGTATTCACTTGTTCAATTACTCGAGAAATCAGGAATTGTTATTGATCAAAGTACTTTATATCCGTTGCTTCGTCGTTTAGAAAAACAAGAATTGGTAACAAGTAGCTGGGATAAATCTGAGAGTAGACCCCGTAAGTATTATGTTTTAAGTGAATATGGCTTAGAGATTTTCTTACACTTGAAGAAGGAATGGATCAATCATTCTAAAGGGCTTTGTGACTTATTAAAAGGGGATGAAGAGGATGAATTTAATTGAAATTTATATTCATGAAGTGACTCGGAGGCTGCCTGAAAAAAATCGTGAGGATATTGCACTTGAGTTGCAGTCGATTATTGAGGATATGTTACCTGATGATTACAGTGAAAAAGATGTAAAGGTAGTTCTTAAAAAATTGGGGAATCCAGCCACATTAGCTAGTGGTTATGGAGATCGTCCAATGCACTTAATTGGCCCCCGCTATTTTGATATATATGTCACATTGCTAAAAATGATTTTACCGATTGCTGCTGTCATTTCATTGATTTCAATGATTTCCCAATACTTTGTAGGGTATGGGGGCGAGGAAGCTGTAATAAATGTAGTCTTAGATATTGTTGGTTTCGGTATATGGAGAATCATTGAAGTAGGTATCCAAGTGTTCTTTTGGCTAACAATCGTTTTTTCCATTTTGGAACGAACGGATAAAGGAAAAGGTGAGCAGCTATTAACAGCAAGCCTACAAAAATGGACTCCTGATGATTTAAAAAACATCCCTTATATCCCTAAGAAAAAGGCTATTTCAAAGTTCGAAGTATTTGGAAGTTTAATGTGGACCACGGTCTGGGCAACCCTTTATTTTTATGCGAATCATCTTGTAGGGGTATATAGAGACAGTGGAAACGGACTTGAATTTGTAACGCCAGCCTTAAATCAAGAAGTATTAATGGGGTATTGGCCAGTCGTTGTTATTGTCATTGTGTTCGAAATAGCATTATCCCTTTATAAATTAATAAAAGGACAGTGGACGAAAAGAATAGCAATTTCCAATACTATCCTTCAGATAATTGGCACCATTGTGTTTATTGTCATATTAATAAATTCAAATTTACTCAACCAAGGTTTTATTGCTTATATAACGGATTTATTTACTATTACGGGTAATGAATTTAAAACATGGATAATTAGCGGTGGGGTTTTCTTCTTTATGATTTCAGCGGCAATTAGTGTATTTGATGGATTTCGCAAGGCTAGTATTCGTTAATTCATATTTGTTTATTAAAACAACTAGTATAAAAGAATCTTCATTTGAAGGTCCTTTTCCAGTTCCAGTACAGTATCCATATCCGAGTTATGTTAACTATCTATACTCAACATAGATTCATATTCTTTGTTTCTTAGTTGAGTATAGAAACAATACTTGGTAAACATATATATTACGCCCATTAACATGTATTGTATGAATCAGAAAAACACGATATCCTTGAATAATTTTTTTATGTGTGTATACTATAAGATAATTAAATAAGAAACATGTTTTCTAGGGTTCCGTAACGAATACGTTAGCCTGGTCCGAGAGAAAACTCATAGTTGATTAAACTATGCCACGGAAGGATAAAAGCCTGGGAGAAACTGTGTATCAGTTGTCTCTCAGGCTTTTTTATTTTATTAAAAAGGGGAGGTTTATTGACATGGACAAAAATTGGATTAAAGTCATTGTAGCAGCAATATTTGAAGTAGGTTGGGTTGTTGGACTAAAACATGCTTTTGATTTCTGGACATGGTCTGGAACAGCAATCGCTATTTTCATCAGTTTTTATTTGATGATAACAGCAGGACGAAAGCTTCCGGTAGGTACTGTTTATGCTGTTTTTGTAGGACTGGGTACAACGGGTACTGTGTTATGTGAAATTTTCTTCTTCGGAGAAGCATTTAAAGTATCTAAAATTTTCTTAATTCTATTGTTATTAATGGGTGTAGTTGGATTAAAGCTCGTTACCAAAGATAAGTCTAAAGAAGGGAGGAAGGCATAATGGCGTGGATTTCCTTAGTATTGGCCGGGATATGTGAAATGTTAGGTGTCATGATGATCAATAAAGTCAATAAAGAACGCACATGGCAAGCACTTGTTCTTTTAATTATTGGATTTGGTGCAAGTTTCATCTTCCTTGCCTATGCAATGAAGACACTACCTATGGGTACTGCTTATGCAGTTTGGACTGGTATTGGAGCTTCAGGAGGAGCTTTATTATCGATGATTTTCTACGGAGAATCAAAAGATTGGAAAAGAATTCTCTTTATTGCGATGATTTTGGGAGCAGCTGTAGGGTTAAAGTTAATTTCTTAAAGTGTTATTACTTTAATAGATTTTCACCGAGTATATAAATTTAAAGAAGAAAAAGCTATTGATTTCAACAATAGCTTTTTCTTTAGATTCATCCTAAGGTTTGTTGAGTAGTTTGTTTAAATATTAAAAGTTTAGCCAGAAAAAAGCTCTGTAATCTTGTGAATCAAATATTAAAATTCCTTTAAGAAAAAAATATAATAATTAGCTCTCAGCAGAACTAGTTTTTATTTTTTTCTATGTTTAGTAGCCACTAGCTGTGATGAAAGTATTGCTGTATAAATGGTTGTTCATAATAGGGCGAGAAGTCCAATACCAAATATAGACCCATTCTTATTATTCACGTTTTTTCTTTCCTAGTTCTTAAATAAAAATATTTTTCTCAAAGATATTTATTACATATAAATGTTCATTAATTTTGTTGATTTTATTACTTAGAATCAAGTTTATGTACATTAGTTTTGCGTGTAATCCGAATTCTTTACATATTTGTTACATAATTGATAATAAAAATCATTATCAACTATGCTATTATATTTCTAATAATTCTTATTTTGATTAGGAGGAGAAGTATGTTTATTGATGTTTTAAGACGGGATAAAAGAGTTTCCATACTTTTAGCTGTGTTACGTGTATATCTCGGATATACGTGGTTTGTGGCTGGCTTAGGAAAAATCACAGGTGGATCATTTGATACTTCAGGGTTTATACAGGGGGCTTTGGCAAAAACAACAGGAGAACAGCCGGCTGTTCAAGAATGGTGGGGGGTATTTCTAGAAAATATAGCTGTTCCTAATATAGAGTTATTTAACTTCCTAGTACCTTGGGGAGAGCTATTAGTAGGTCTAGGTCTCTTAGTAGGTTGTTTTACAAAAACAGCCGTGTTTTTTGGAATCACAATGAACTTTTCTTATATGTTTAGTGGTGCTATAAGCATAAATCCACAACTTGTTTTATTATCCCTGTTTATTCTTGTGTCTGCTATGAATGCAGGAAGATATGGTATAGATGGTATGATTATTCCTCCCCTTAAAGAAAAGCTAGTACTTAACAAAACAAAAGAGGTAAAAGATATTGCTTAGTTTTTAATATATGTTATATGAGCAACCATTTCAGATGGTTGTTTTTTTATTGACACAACATAAAGTCGTAGATTATACGATCAAGTTAGGTTTAGTATTATTCTAGTGATGAAATTACAGCAGCTTTAAGAGAACCTTCAAGAATAGTAAATATTGAGCTTAAATCTATAGTGACATCTTGGCAGAAGAAGGACTTCTCTTATCTATAAAATATATATGGATGTAATGATATATGCTGCAACAGATCTAAGGAGGATTTGGCATATGTAAAGGGGATTTTCACTTCTTGTCTAATATATACATGAACCTTAAATAATTTAGATTTCAATGAATAAAATCTAAACGGGGAGATGATTTTATTTGGAAATACGAATGAATCAAATAGAATTAAACGGTTTAACTTTTCAATATCGCGAAACTGGGGAAGCTTCAGCACCGACAATTGTTGCACTTCATGCTTTGGGAATGAATGCAGAATCCTGGGACGAAGTAGCAGCTGTATTAGGAGAAAAATATCGGGTTCTAGCTTTAGATCAACGAGGTCACGGTGGGAGCGCGAGAACTGGCACTTATACGTTCGAATTAATGTGTGATGACTTGCTTCAGTTTGTAAATGCTATGAATTTGGAACATTTTACGTTAATAGGGCACTCTATGGGAGGAACGGTATCTTATCTTTTTTCCGAAACATTCCCCTCAAGGATAGAACGCTTGATTGTTGAAGATACACCTCCTCCTTTTTCGGGGAAGCAGTTCGAAGTTCCTTCTAAACCTCCTGGTCCTCTATCTTTTGATTGGAAGGTTGTACCTTCAATTCTAAGACAATTAAATAACCCTAATCCTCAATGGTGGGCAAATCTTACAGATATCGTGGCACCTACCCTTATCATAGGAGGGGGATCTAGTCATATTCCTCAAGATAAATTGAGGGAAGTATCAGAGATTGTTCCAAATTGTCAATTGGTGACGATAGAGGATGTTGGGCATGATGTGCACGCAGGGAATTTACCAGCCTTTTTAGGTGCTGTAAGAAGTTTTCTTAATCCATGAGCTTCTAAATAGTGCTTTTAGAATGATTAAAGAAGTGTATTAGTCTCCCTTTTCGTATTGAATTCTTCTAGTCCGTGTTAGGCGAACTGATTTTTCTCTTTATTGTGGTAATGATTTGGTTAGACACTTATTTTATAAACGCTAACATCAATATAGGCTTTTTTTCATACTATATTTTGAGGTGAGAAAATGCCAAGAGTAAGTTACCGAGATGCAGACGTTAATTTAATGGCAAGGATGATGAGAGCAGAAGCTGTAGGTGAAGGAAAACAAGGAATGTTATATGTCGGAAATGTAATTGTTAATCGTCTTAAAGCAAATTGTTTAGACTTTAAAGACTTAAGAACAATTCGACAAGTCATTTTCCAAGTCCAAGGAGGAAATTATTCTTTTGAAGCAGTTCAAAAAGGTAATGAATTTTATCAACGAGCGAGACCTGTTGAAAAAAGATTAGCAAAAAAGAACTTGGATTATTGGAGGGAACACCCGGGGAAATATGCTCTTTGGTATTTTAACCCCTATGCTCCATGCCCTCCAACATGGTACGGTCAACCTTTAGCTGGTCAATTTAAAAATCATTGTTATTATGAACCAAAACCTGGAACATGTGATAGTGTTTATAGCGGAACTTAAGCTTACTCTTTGAGTAAGCTTTTTTATATTTTTAGAATAATTTATATAAACGAAAGGGAGCTTTACTCCAAGATGGAGTAAGTTTTTTCTGGCGATAATATTGATTCTGTGAACTTTACGTGAATATAGTATTTATGGTTCTTTGGAATACTTTAATAAATTCACACATGAAAAATCTCTACTTGTGATCAAGAAGTAGAGATTTTTCATGTATTAATGGACTTAGCTTAAAATATAATTCTGTAACTATACTACTTCTCGTTAGTCAATTTTTTAAAGGATAACCCTTCTTCTTTTAAAGCGGCCTTCAGTTTAGGTAAAGAAGATGGTCCTATCCCGTGGAATTGCAAAATCTCTTTTTCACTAAATTTTGATAGCTGTTGTAAAGTAGTTATCCCGTTGTTTTCCAATGCTCTTCTTGCTGGGGCTGATAGTTGGGAAAGAAATCCATCGGCAGGTTTACGTTCTTGCTCACAAGTCGGACAAGTTGGACAGTCGCTACTTTTATAATATTTATGTCCTTTGCTGCAAATTTTTAATTTTTTTTCTGAAGTTGCCATTTCTCCCCGGCTCCTTTTCTTAAGAATTATTTTTTACTTTCTATACTTTATCACTTTCAACAGGTGAATGATTAAAACTTCTATATAAAAGCTGTAGATAATCAACATTATGATAATTATATATGTAGGAAGTATAAATTACTGGTTAATTTTAAGTAACTATAATAATTTAGCAATCAATGGGGGATAGTAACTAAAAACTGTGAGGACATGTGATGAAAAAAATTATTTTAGTTATCTTCTTATCCATTCTTGTAATTGCTTATCCAGCTGAAACAAATGCTAGTAAAATGCCGTGTAGTTTAATTCTAGAACCTGTAGATGAAAATTTAAAAAACGCTAAAGGAGTAGGATTAGTTTATAAAGTTCAATTGAATCCACCGAGTTTTGCTCGAACTAATATAAGTATCTTAGCTGTGCACCTTCCTAATCCTTCTTCTTTTGGTAATTATGATGGCTACGAAGGTTTTTCTTCAATACCTAATGAAATTAGTTGGCGTTTTAAACTTTATCCCACGGCTGAAGAAGACAGTCCTACTTGGGCTGGAAGATTTGATTTAATTACAGCAGAAATGCGAAATGTTAATGTAGAAGTACGGCTTTCTAATTCCAAAACTCAAAAGATGGGGCCAGCTATATTGAGAGGTAACTTAAAATCTTGTGAAGAAAGAGAAGAATAATTTAACTACATTGCAAAGAGTTCTTGATAGATAAGGACTCTTTTTCTCTATTCGTTCCTATAAAAAAACACAGTTTTAAGGTAATATAGGTTAATTTTATAAAAAAAGAAGAACATTTAATTAGATGTTCTTCTTTTTTTATCTATAAGTACCTGAAAATCAATTATGCAGCAGGATAGTTTAATAAGTTGTTGTATAGATATATAGTGCATGTTAGTATAAAAAAGAACGTATGTTCTTTTTGTGATTAATTATAACTTTTAGTTTGTTAAACAAAACTTTAAAAGGGGTGTTTTTTATGATTTTAGGAATTTATCCTTATTTAGTTATGAACGGTAATGGACAAGAAGCTGTTAAATTTTATGAGAATGCACTGGGTGCAAAAGTTGTTGGAGTTCAAACTTTCGGAGACATGCCTGAAAACCCTGAATTTTCTGTTCCTGCTGAAGCAAAAGATCGTGTATTGAATGCGCATTTGAAAATTGGAAATAATGATTTGATGCTTTCTGATACATTCCCAGGTCAACCATACCAAATTGGATCACAAGTGACAGTATCCATTACAATAGACAATGTAGAGAAATCAGAAGAAGTGTTCGGAAAACTAAAAGAGGGTGGTCAGGTAAATATGCCACTTCAAGAAACTTTTTGGAGTCCATCATATGGACAAGTAACAGACAAATTCGGTGTAACTTGGCAAATCTCAACACAAGTTGCTGATAACAAGTAATATATGAAAAGTTTTTTGCGCAGCTAAATTAAATACTTTATTGAAATAAGGGCTGCATCATTTCAATAAGGTCCACTGAAATTGTATTTTAAAGTAACCTAAACCTGTATAAATGAAGTTTTTATACAGGTTTTTTTGTTTAAAAAAGAAAGGAGTCTTCACAGTGACTAATACAAAATCGTTATTTGAAACTGTTACATTAGGCAATATAACATTAGATAACCGGATAGGGGTTGCCCCAATGGCGCGTATAAGTGCAAGTTTTGAAGGAGTGGCAACCGAGCAGATGGTATCCTATTACACATCATTTGCTCGTGGAGGATTTGGACTCATTATTACGGAAGGAATGTATACTGATGACAAGTATAGTCAAGGGTATTTTAATAAGCCAGGTCTCATTGATGAGGAACAAACACAAGCGTGGAAGAAAGTAGTAGATTCTGTCCATCAAGCAGGTGCTAAAATGTTTGCCCAAATAATGCATGCGGGAGCCCTTTCGCAAGGAAATCGTTTTGTTCAAGAAACAATTGGTCCTTCCGCCGTTCAGCCAAAAGGAAAACAAATGGAAGCCTATATAGGGAAAGGCCTGTACCCAACTCCAAGAGAAGCAACAAAAGAAGAAATCACAGAAGTGATCAACGGGTTTGTTAACACGGCTAAACGTGCAAAAACTGCTGGGTTTGATGGAGTTGAAATTCATGGGGCCAATGGTTACATACTTGATCAGTTTCTTACTGATTATAGCAATAAACGTTCAGATGAATACGGTGGTTCTACTGAAAACCGAGTCCGGTTATTAGTTGAAGTTTCGAAGGCGGTTCGAGAGGCTGTTGGCCAAGATTTTACTATTGGTATTCGGATTTCACAAGGAAAGGTGAATGATTATAACCACAAGTGGAAAGGAAAAGAAAGAGATGCTGAAATCATCTTTGGTCAGTTAGGGCGCGCAGGTCTTGACTTTATTCATGTTACGGAGTACGAAGCATGGCAACCTGCATTTCCAACAGACGAATCCATCAGTGCAGCTAATTCAGCCTTGGACAACGGCGGGGCATCGCTTGCGGCTCTTGCAAAAAAGTATGGGGGAGTTTCTGTGATAGCCAACGGGCATTTAGAGGATCCTGTTAAGGCGAGAGAAATTGTTGAAAAAGAGGAAGCCGATTTGATTACCTTAGGTAAAGGAGCTCTTGCTAATCATGATTGGGTTAATAGAGTCAAAAAGGGGGAGCCATTAGTAGAGTTTGATCAAGAAAAAGTGTTAAGCCCAGATGCTAAAATTAAAGATTTTGAAGTTTAAAACTTTTGATCTAACAAGTGCTTTGATTTAGAAATAATCATAATAACATTAGAGTTAATCTTAATGAGCTTTGTTATCTACGCTGCTCTACAAGTAACAAAGGATATAGACTTTACAGGAATATTATAAAATACCAAGCCTCACGATTATATAGGGTGGCTTGGTATTCTTTTAGATAACTAGTTTTGTTCTACAAGTTTTCTTTTGAAGATGAATAATACTTTTTATTTAATTCTTTCTTTGTTCCGAGGATTTGTTTTATGTTAACCAGTTCCTATGAGGTGATTATTTTTTTGTAATATTTTGATATTTTTTGTAGAAAGGGTTTTCATTTTGTATGATATTGTTCATAATGTCTTTGAGTGTTCCTTGTACATGAGTGAGGACATGTACGAGGGACCATTTTTAATGGGGGAGGAATAGTTCATGTGGGTGATTACGGTTCATTCAAGGAAGAACACGAAAATGTTTGAATTTAACACAGAGAAGGAAGCAAGGGAAGCTTTTAAAGACATCGAAGGAAATAAGATTCTTACCGAGGTTATCTATTTTAATAGTCCTTATCTTGCTTCATCTACGGTTTAAGTGAGATCTTTTTTAACCGTGAGAGTGTCCGTAAAAAACAGGGTAAACGTAACAAAGTAGTTATGTGAAAAAGATTGTTTATGTTAACTAATTTATCGGGAATTACTTTTAATAAGAGAATCCTTTGCTTATCGTTAGTGAAGGGTTCTCTTATTTATACGAATAGGGGAATACATGAATAGTTTGTCCAAATTTATAGATTCATATACATATATAGTTTAAAAAGTTCTCCTGAGTGGTTTTGTGTCTCATAATCAAGGTTGTAGGAACTAAGATATTTATTGATTAAAAAGGTTGTATCGGGAAAATCATGTTTTATAAATCTTGAATTCATAAGGAATTACTTTTATTAATCCCCACACTTATATCTTCTGTATTAGTTAATTAATTGCTTAGTATATAATTGTACACATTTTTAACTGTACTAAAGTTATAGAAGGATTCATATTATTGACGCTAGAATAACTTTATTGAAATACACTATAAATATCGGAATTAATAAAGGAGAGTTCATATGCCAAAAATTGAAGAAAATCAGTTGTTTACGGTAATTATTGAATGGGAAGTTAATCCAAAATATCAGCAAGACTTAATTAATGGTCTTACAAATCAAATTGAAACATATTTTAAGGATTACGATGGGTTTATTTCATCAAGTTTCCATGCTAGTGAAGACGGTAAGCGAGTTATTAACTATGCCCAGTGGATATCGGAAGAAGCTTGGTCTAATTCATTTCAAGCTTCAGGGCGTGATGAAGTCCAAACTACTAATGATGAAATTATTAATCGCTGTGAAGCTAAAACATTAAAACTTAACAGTTATCGTGTTGCTAGAGTAATAGAAAATATATGAAGTAATAATTACTTAATTAGAATAACTACCGAGAATGGATTTTATGGTAACTAATTAATGTTAAATTTCTTGTAGTAAAAAACCTTTGCTAAGGATGAGCAAAGGTTTTTTGAATATATGATTATAGGGGAATACGTTAATAGTTTGTCAAGTGTCTTAGATTGCCCTACATATATAGAATCCCTGAACTTTTATAGCTAATTAGTATCATACTCAGGAGCTTTATGATAATTCTTTTATATACCAAGCGTCGCAGGCATTATGTTCTGATTCCTCTAGTGGTTTTTCGAGTTGTCGGAAATCAAATTTAATATAAAGGAAATTAGCTGCTTGGAGTTCCTTAAATGTCTCTAGGTAACAGCATGTATAGTGTTCCTTTGCGAAGACGAGCGCTACTTTCATCAATTCTTTCGACAGACCTTTTCCTTGAGCTTCGGGTGAAATATAGAGCTTTTGCAGCTCACAGATCCCTTTTTTTTGTCCAAATGGTGCAATTCCAACACCACCTATCACTTCATCTTGATCATTCACTGCAACCCAATATTTCGCATTTGGTTGTTTCTGATAATATTGTGATAAACTGCTCAGCTGGGGATCAAAATAGGCTGTTCCTGGGATGTTCAAGTCAAATGATTCCAAAGAACGTTTAATGATTTGCTCCATTCTTTGATTATCCTTTTCTTTCATTTCACGAATTTGCATGTTTTTATCCTCACATTTAATTAGTTTAATGGTTAGATTCTATTTTTAAAAAAAATGGATGATAACCATGCTCTACTCATAATGCATGAAATCATAGCAATAGATCAGCCATTTGAGTAGTTATCCATGTATCAAATAGCTAACCTGAATCAATAATGGAACTTAATCCAACCATTGTTAAAGCAAAAGTGCCCATCCTTTCCTTTAAAGGATAGATATCTCTACCACCTCTCTCAGCTAATCTCTCCTTCATTTAATATTTGAGGATGGTTGTTTATGATAAAATTTATAATATGAAAAAAGTTTTAAAGACTAATTTGTGCACTTTAGTATACAATATATCTCTATGGTGAACAATAGTTGTGGAGGGTTTATGGATAATCTAATTAACATAATTGGCAATAATTTAGGGAAAATACGTAAGGAGAAGGGGTATTCTCTTGCTCAAATAGCTCAACTTACTGGAGTAAGTAAGAGCATGCTTGCTCAAATTGAAAAAGGGAAAAAAACGCCTACCGTAACTACCCTTTGGAAAATAGCTAACGGTCTAAACGTCTCTCTCTCTTTGCTAATGATGGAACCACAGCCATCTGTACAAATAATGAAAGTAGACAACTCTCCCTATTTAATTGAAGATGATGGAAAGTATATGACTTGTCCATTTATACCTTTTGATGAAGAAACAAAATTTGAGGTTTATAAAATGGATTTAAAACCTGGGGGCATACATAGGTCTAACCCGCATTCTAAAGGGATTAAAGAGTATGTTTTTGTTTCTACTGGAAATATAGAAATTGAAATAGAAGATAAAGTCTACAAAGCTTCTGGTGGAGAAGCCGTAGTTTTTCCTGGAGATGTATATCATACCTACAAGAATGTAGGGGAAAACACAGTATCTACGTTCGTCTTATTGTTTTATCACAATCGATAAAATGAATTTAAGAATTGGCTGAATTCACATTAAGATTACTTGATTATGCAAAAGACCGGGTATAACAAGTGATGGTAAGTTTAGGGATCCTTATAAAATTTATAAGAGTTTTTTTAGTACGTAGAGAGAAAGGATAGGGAAGTTGAGCTATTTGTAAAAGGATATCGAAAAGAAAAGCCCAAACGCATTGTTTCTCAATGCGTTTAGGCTCTTTTACTTGTTTGAATATAGAATATCTTATACATGCTTTTTTGAAGGGAATATTTATAATAACATCGTTATAGGAAGGATTTTGTACTATCTTGATAGTTATTACACTATCTAATTAGTTTGCATATCTTTTATGCTGAGTACATATTTTGTTGGGGAACTTTATTGATCACAATCCAGCGATTATAAAGATCAATTAAAAATCCTATTCCGAACATAAATAGGAAGGTGCTTATACCCAAACCAGTTATATGATGTTGAAAAAGAATAATCAGAATGCTAATAGATAATGGTATCGACGTACAAATCATTGTTCCGACTGTATAGTTGTTCATTCGCTTTCCAAATGCTTTTAACAAATAGTCAGACGGTAAGTATATTGAGCCTGATTGAAAATAAATGCATACAGCGACTGCCATAAGGTTGAGTCCTATTAATGAATATAAACCACGGATCCATAGATTCTCCGGTACGTATATAATGTGATGTACGTACACAAACAAATCAATAAACATTCCAAAGACGAAGGTGAGGGCCATGCTTTTAATAATCCTAACAAGGGTGAATTTTGTTTTTATTAAATAACTAAGTATAAACGAAAAGAAATTTAAAATAATAATGCAAGCACCAGTGGATAACGGTAATATGAATGCAAGGTTTTGCCCGGCAGCTGCCCATGGGGAGCTGCCTAGGTTGGAAATGATCATAAAGCTATTTCCTAAAGCATTTAACATAATGGAACAAATAAACCATAATAAGTTTACAGGAATATTTCTCATCATGACCTCCAATTTTCAAGCTATTTTTTGTTTATCATAAAAAATTTTATCCTTATGCTGCAAAGGGACAATTGAAGTAATTATACTTTCCATCAAGAATCTAATCATTGGGCACTATGTAAAAAAAAGAAAATATCTTTTTGCGATGTGAGCTATAGATTCTAGAATTTTATACGATTTTTCGTAAAAAGGAAACCCTTAATAGATAAAAAATATTAAAAAGAACTCTTTTAGAAAGAAGGCTTCTTTTTACGTGATTTCCGATCATTCACATTATGTAAAGCAGTTACTTATATTGTAAAACGTTACTTTGTGGTAAAATTTAGTTAGAAAGAGGTGTCGTGTATGCAAAAAAAACAAGGTATTACTATACTTTTGTTAATGTTAGGGTTAGCCTCTATTTCTTTAGGCATGGCCTTACAAAATGTGTTTGAGTATTCTCCTATTGTAGGCTGGTTTCTAGGAACATTTATATTTATAGTTAATTCTTTTTACATAGGAAAGAATTTGAGAAATAAAGGTATTACTAATGTTAAGTAATCTATGGTTAATGTTTTAAGACGCTTGAATCATTTGATTCAAGCGTTTTTTTGCCAATAATTTATTTTATGTCAACAGGAAGGCGCATCACAATATGGAGCTTTGTTACAGAAAAATTTGCATCAATATATCGCTTTAGATTACAAAAGCGGTCTCACAAATTCATCTATCGTTTGTCTATGGTAAAGATACATGGAGAATAGACCGTTGGAGAGCTCTGCAAATCATTTCTAATTGCGATGAATGCACCACTCTCAGAAGAGATTAGATTGTTTAGTATTTTAGAACAGAGATATAGTATATGTATCAGCTAAAAGAGAATGAGGGTAAAGGTTATTGAAATCGACCAAAATTACTCAATAACTTATCACTTTTGCTAAAAGTCTCGCTGTTTCCTCTAAAAAAAACCCTTACTCAACCTAATTTTTTAAGTTTGCAAAAGATTTATTTAGAATATATCTTTAAATACTCAGAGTTTTCATATAGAATAACTCTAAATGACAGAAAATCTAACATAGTATTTATAAAAGAGGTAGAAAGGACAGCAGGAGATTATGATGGAAAAGAAACTTGAAAAGAATGTAAGTAATGGGGTAAGTATAGGGGTAAACACATACTTAAGAAAAATGAAGGGAGAGGGTAGAGGAAAAATTAAAATTAACTATAGGGATTCTATTGTTTCAGCTACAGGTGTACTTATCGCTATTATTATCATTAGTTTTATGACTCTTCATTTAGGCTACCCTATGGCAATAGCACCTTTAGGAGCCAGCTGTATACTCATATTTGAGGCTCATAAAGGTGCATGGTCTCAACCACGAAATGTGATAGGAGGACACTTACTTTCTACTACTTCTGCCCTTATTATTTGGAGTTTACTAGGTAAAAGTTTGTTCTCTATAGGCATAGTATTAGCTATTGTGTTAATCTTAATGGCTCTTACTAACACTCTTCATCCTCCTGCAGCAGCTAGCGCACTTGTTGTAGTGAACAATCAAACAGGGTGGGGATTTCTAGTTCCTATTTTCTTAGGAGTTCTACTATTGATTTTCATTTCAATATTTTACAATAATCTATTTTCCAAACGACAATATCCTCAACACTGGTTATAAAACGCTAAGTAGGAAGTAGAATAAGAGATTAGTTTTCAATACAGAGGGATAAAGCCAAAAGGATAGGATAAACCATATCCCCCATTTTCCCGATTCGTAGATGATCTTTAATAAGAATTACAATTCAATAAAAATCCTTTTTACATAATTAAGGGATGTATAATCACATAGTGATAAATCTATTCATCTAAAGGAAAATTCCCTACATCCTAGATAGTGAGGAGTTTTCTTTTAGGTTACTAATGTTGATTAAGAAGGAATAGGATATACATTTCAAAAATATAACATTTAAATAACTCTTTACTTTGTAACCGCTTTCAGTTATGCTGAGAGTAGGCAGGATGGCATGAGTGGCTGTCACAGTATTTAGCGTAGGTGGGGCTGATACAAGGGAACAGGACATATAAGGAATGTCCTTTTTTATTTGAATAAAGGTGGTTTATTCCATTATTCAAATAAAGATTGAGTGCTATTAGGATCGAAACGACTGTTTAAATAGTTAAAATGACTTTTTACATAAAAATAGCGCCCAATTAATTGGGCGCTATTTTTATGTAAAGAGATCCATACGCAAAATTCATAAATTAATCTTTGTATAACTGATAGATTCTTTTTAATTTTTGTTCCAACTGTTCAAAATGAACGAAACGAGCTTCTCTTATAAATTCAGTTCCTTCAATAAACAAAAGAAGTACTGGAACGGTAAAAACTGAAAATTTGCCAGCAATCTCTTCTACATTGTTAGCGTTTATATAACCCAATTTGATACTTGGAAACTGTTCTAACAATACTCTTAGTTGTGGTAGAACAGCGTGACATACTACGCATTCCGGTTTTGAGATATATAAGAAACTTAACTTGTGATTATTTATAAAAGTACCTATTGAATCCAATGAAATTAATTCTGTCACTTCTTTCATCCAATTCCTCCTTAGAATTAGAATGTATCTGACTTGAAATATAATAGATCCACCTTGTTCATGTCTATAAATCTGCTTTATATTTTATAAAAGGTGAACAGCGATTTTTTAACGACTGAACAAGTTTCCTACCAAACAGTTAATATATGGACTAACTCAAAACCTATCGTTATTTGAGATTTATCCTTTTCACTTCCTGAAATTCACGTTATGTAAATTGATGTTATCAGCACATATTGGTAATTTTTTATTCTTAGCATATTTTAAAAATTCTATCAATATACAGTTTCTATTACTATATAGATTATTTCTATAATTCACACCTTGAAACTAAAACTATAATAAAGAAAATAGTTTCACTTATTAGAAATACAAGGTTCAAAATAACATAAAAGTGGTGAATATAGTGAAGAAAGTAGTAGGAATTATGGGTGGAATGGGTCCATTAGCAACGGTTGACTTAATGCAAAAAATAATCTCGCTTACCCCTGCTGAGAAAGACCAAGATCATCTCCACCTTATAACGGATAATTTCCCTCAAATACCAGATCGAACAACAGCTATTTTAGGAAAAGGAACAGATCCAATTCCTTTTATGATTGAGTCTGCACACCGTTTAGAATCTGCAGGAGCAGACTTTCTTGTAGTAGCGTGCAACACAGCTCATTTCTTTGTTAAATCAGTAGAAAATGCTGTTAGTATCCCTATTTTGCATATGCCATTAGAGACGGCTAAGTTTTTAAAGAAACGTCATTTTAAAAAAGTAGGATTATTAGCTACGGATGGAACCATCAATACAAAACTGTACCAACATAGTTGCTATCATTATAAAATAGAAGTTATTGAACCAACTATACGAAGGCAAAGGGAAGTAATGGAGGGGATCTATGCCATTAAAAGAGGAAATTTAGAACAGGGTAGTTCTTACCTTTCAAAAGTTGCGAGAAGCTTAATTGAAGAAGGAGCAGAAGCAATTATAGCAGGATGCACGGAAATTCCTTTAGTTCTTAAATCATCTTCAGCTTTTGTAGTTATTGATCCAACAGAGATTTTAGCTCGAGTTGTAATCAAAAATGCCAATGATCTGATAAAGTGTTGATGGAGGTTAATATTAGGAATAGACATTCATTATAATAAAATAGATCCACCCATTATGTATAAATAAGGAGCACTTAGAAAATGAATATTGAAAACATTGAAGCTTTCCTATATGTTTGTCAACTAGGTAGTTTCAACAAAGCAGCAGAAGCTCTTTATTTAACTCAGCCTTCTGTTACAGCTCGTATCCAGTCATTAGAACGGGAGATGAATATAAAACTTTTTAATAGAGCCGGAAATAAAACATCATTAACGGAAAAAGGGGAGTATTTCTTACCTCATGCTCAGAAAATTCTTCAATCTTATCAAGAAGCAACATATGGGTTGCAACAAGTCTTTATTCCTTATGAGTTAGTGATTGGGAGTGCCTTATCAATTTCAAACAATGTATTGCCAAATATCCTACCAGCTTTCAAATCTGAATTTAAGGATGTTAGAATAAAACTCTTAACAGGGCATTCTAAAGATATTCTACGTAAGGTCATTAACAAAGAAGTTGACTTCGGAATTATAAGAACGGAGGCTCATTCTCAAATTGAATCTATTCGTCTTTATAATGACCCCATAGGCCTTTTTGTTCCACCGAATCATCCATTTTTAAAAAAAGAAAAAGTAACAATAGAAGACGTAGGAGATCACCCCCTTATCTTATTTGATTACGGCTCTATGGATTGGCTTTTTATTCATAGATTATTCTTAAGCAAAGGAATAAATCCTAATATATATTTAGAAGTAGATAATATGGAAACTGCCAAAAATCTAGTACTACAAGGATTAGGTATTAGTTTCTTGCCTGCGCATTGTGTGCAAAAAGAGATCGAACATAATAAATTATTCAGAGTAGAAATGGCTCCAGATATAAAGACTAATATTAGTATTGATTTTATATATCTAAAAGGAAAATCAGAGTCTGTATTTATGGATTTTTTTAAGAAGAAAATGTTTGAATAACAATAAATCGGTTGACTATCAACCGGTTTATTGTTATTTTACACTCATAAAGAAAGCCTTTGCTCATGCTGAGCAAAGATTTTACATAACTGATCCTTTAATATAATTACTCTTCAATGAACGAGCTTCTGCCGCTTTACTTTAAGAGTTTTGGAGTAAGAGCTTTATTCAATTTATCAGAAAAAAATTAAGAAACTTAGATTTTATTTTCACATAGGGAATTATTTCAATGGTATAATTATGTGATAAACTTAGTGAGGTGAACAATATGAAACTTACTACAGATCAAACAAAGGGAGAAAAAAAAGTGCCAGTATATTCAAGAACAAATCCATTTCAAGCAAAGGTGCTCAAAAATATTAATTTAAATCATGAGGGATCTAATAAAGAAACAAGACATATTGAATTATCTTTAAAAGATTCAGGATTTTCTTACGTTCCAGGTGATGCTTTAGGTATTGTACCTGAAAATGATCAAGAATTAGTAGCTGAACTTCTGACAGAAATGCAATGGGATGGAGAGCAAGTTGTAACAATTAATAAGAAAGGTGATACACTTCCACTGAAGGAAGCGTTGACAACTTATTTCGAAATTACGTTACTAACAAAGAAGATTTTACAACAAGCAGCACAGTTTACAGAAAGCGAAGAGCTAAAAACGCTTTTAGATGCTGAAGATGTAAGTAAAGTAAAGGAATATATTTATGGACGCGATTTACTTGATATGTTACGTGACTTTGGTCCGTGGAAGGCTTCTGCCCAAGAAATCGTATCTCTTTTAAGAAAAATTCCACCACGCCTTTATTCAATTGCAAGCAGTTTAGCTGCAAATCCGGATGAAGTACATTTAACAATTGGTGTTGTACGTTATACATCTTATGACAGGGACCGAAAAGGAGTTTGTTCGGTTCAATGCGCAGAACGTGCAGAAGCAGGTGATACACTTCCAATCTTTATTCAACCAAATAAACATTTTCATCTGCCGGAATCAGAAGAAACAAATATTATTATGGTTGGTCCAGGAACTGGGATTGCACCATTCCGTTCATTTATTGAGGAACGTGCAGTAAATAAAGGTAATGGGAAGTCGTGGTTATTCTTTGGTGATCAGTATTCAGCAACAGATTTCCTTTATCAAGACGAGTTAGAGAAGTATCAAGAAGAGGGCGTACTTACAAAGTTAGACACGGCGTTCTCGCGTGATACAGAACAAAAGGTATATGTACAGCATAAAATGCTTGAAAACAGCAAGGAATTGTATCAATGGCTACAAGATGGAGCTTATTTCTATGTTTGTGGAGATAAGGAATATATGGCAAAAGACGTTCACGAAGCATTGATTTCCATTATCGAAAAAGAAGGAAACATGAGTCGTGAAGAAGCCGAAGAACAGCTAGCAGCTATGAAAAAAGAAAAACGTTATCAGCGTGATGTATATTAAGATAGATTAGATAAAAAGAACAACCCCATTTCATCTTAGGTATGTGTAAAGGGGTTGTTCTTTTTATTTCGTTTTATTAATAAGCTCTATGTATTGTGAATCTCCATATCCTATTGTTGGGAAAAGATTAAATAACCTATTTATTAATTCTGGTGTTGGTAAATCTTTATTTTTAGAAATATACTTTGCTACTGCATTATTTTCTTTCAGCATATCTAAATATATATCTATTGCCTGATACATGACTGGAAGTAGTTCATTTGATGGTTTTTTATGATTTACCAATACTTCGTTGTATACAGAATAATAATTACCTAGTTCAAGTTCAGTTTGGCTTACTTTAAATTCATCTTCTCTAAAGCTATTTAAGAACACTTTGCCATCATACCCGGATTGTTCAAGATAGGAAAGTAATGTAAGTGGGTTCATTTGACAAAACATGTCTTCACCAAACCATAAAACAATACATGTATACTCTTTATTAAAAAGATTGTCTAATGGGTTGATAACCTTTTTAATATACTTTTCTACTAGTTCATGATGTCCCGATGCTCGTGTTTTTTATAAACTCTTCATTAAAAACATGTTTAGTAGTCGCGTTTACACACATCGCTTCATTAAATGGAACGTAATCAGCATCTCCCATTAGTTTTTTATCTTTAAACTCTTCATACATAACCTGCCCATTCAATATGTTGAGTACATCTTTGTCAAAAAACTCACTCTTCTCATTTTGTAATTGTTCAATCTCCATTTTTCTAGAAATATTCATTTTACACCTTTCCTTGTCTTTATTTATAGTAAGTTTAACAAATGATTGAACAGGCATCTTGTTAACTTGAAATTCTCTTGGATTTACACCAAAAACGGTTTTAAAAGCCCTACTATATGCTTCTTGTGAAGAATAATCATAATCAAAGGCAATATCAATGATCTTTCTATCCTTTACCAAATCTACTATAGATAAATACAATCTTCTAAGAAGAATATAACGTCTAATACTTATACCTGTGACTTGATGGAACTTAAAAGAACAATAATTAAGGAGAATAACCGATATAATGAGATAATTCATCTAGCGAAAATTCATTTTTTAATTTGTCTTCAATCCAATCAATCATAAGCTGTATATGTTCATTCATTTATCTCACTCCTCAAGAAAATTATAAGAAGTATCAAGTTCTTCCTTTTGATATTTGGTGTGATTTATAAAATTTAAAATGGTACAAAGCTTGAAACACAAAGTTTTTCTCAAGATTTTGTTCTTCCATTAGTTTCTCAATAAATTATTTTTCTGTTCTAAATCATCTAAAGGTATCTAGTTGATCGATGAAAAAGTCTTCTTGATCTTTATGAAATCCTTTCATTATTTGATTATTTCACATTACAACACGTCCGTAAAAGTATTGAAAATAGGAAAGTAGGAGAAGATAGATGAATGACTAGATAAGATATACAAGCGTGCAGGTTAAATCATTGGGTAAAGGGGGGAGTTCCTAGGCAGTGGAGAAAGCCAAAATTAGCGTTATTCAGCTATTTGCCTTGATGTTTATATTTGAGATGGGGACTGCAGTTGTCACAAGTTATGGAATAAATGCGAAAAAAGATGTCTGGCTGGCCATTCTTTTAGGAATGTTTGTAGGAATAGTCTTTTTTTTCGTTTATTACTTTTTATTTCGACAATATCCCAACTTACCTCTTACTGGACATACTAGAAAAATATTCGGTAAATACCTAGGGTGGATTGTTGGCTTGTTATACGTTCTCTACTTTTTGTATAATGCTGCCGATAATATCCGTAGTTTCGGGGATTTGCTGCTTTCATCGATATTACCGCAAACCCCATTACTAGCCATCATTATCCTATTCGTTCTCACCATGTGTTATGTACTTTATCTAGGGATTGAAGTAGTAGGGAGAACAGCGGAAGTATTTATTGTCATATTAGTTTTATTTGGGGTAACTGGAAATTTTCTTGCTCTTATTTCAGGCGATATTGACTTAGATAAAGTCCAGCCTTTTCTGGAAAACGGCTGGACACCCATCTTAACGACGGCCCTTCTGGAGACTAGCAATTTTCCTTTTAATCAATTGATTGTCTTTATGACGTTACTTCCTTATTTAAATCGCCCTAGATTAATAAAAAAAGTATGGTTGTCTGCCTTGATTTCAGGCGGGCTTATCTTATCTTGGACAGCAAGTTTAAATATCGCTATCATTGGTGTTGAAGAAGTAAAGAAATCTACTTTTCCTTTGTTGTTAACCGTTGGAAAGATTAATCTTCTTGAATTTATCCAACGCCTAGATGTGATTGTTGTATTTACTTTGTTGATTACGGTGTTTTTCAAAGCATCCATCTTCTTCTATGGTGCCCTAATTGGAATCGTAGATTTGTTCAAATTAAAAAATCATCAGCAGATTATTTTACCCGTTGCTTTTATTATCATCTTTTTGTCAATGGCTATGGCCTCCAGTTATTCAGAACACACAGAGGAAGGTATCTATTTCACCCGTTATATTATTGTTTATTTCCATGTTATTATTCCATTGCTAATGCTGCTTGTTACCCTAATTCGTAACCGTTTCAAGAAGAAAGATCGATTAAAATCAAATGGAACATAATAACCTCTATGTTATATTCCAAAGCCTTCGTGTTTAAACGAAGGCAAAGACTTTTTGATGGTCAGGAATAAATGATAAAAAGGATTTCCAACTGGGAATCCTTTTTTCTTCGCATAAAGTAGATTATATGAACGGAAGATGCCTATTTTATGTATTAAAAATGGGGAGTTAAACGCTACTTCCCTTTTGTATTAGAAAAGAGGGCCGTGATAAGAAAGACGATGCCGTTCACAAAAAGAAGGAGGCCATAAGCGACCCCTGCTGCACCAGCACCAAAAGGATTGTTAGTGTAATACACAATAATAAGAATACTCATTGTAGTGGCTATAGGAGCCCATAGTAAGGATACCACTACACCACCTGAGACTATCCATCTTTTTTGATCCTTCAAAGAAACCTTGATTACAATGAAATTTACCATCATCCATCCTACGATTAGGCTTATTATAGATAAGAAATCAAAAATATTTTATTCCTCCTTTCCCAATGAATATTAGAAAGAAAAATTTTATATAAGTTAGACGGATAGGGATTGAAAAAAGTTCGTAAAGTTATAAAAATGAACCTATAAAATCCCAGTGGAGGTAGTATAGTAAATAATACAAGTAAAAGTTAACTGGATCTGTGTATTATAAAGATAAAATTCATTGATGTTTTGAAATCATCCAATTCTTAATTATTAAAGAGAATAGTGAAATGATATATGAAAGAAAAAGGGAGAGCGTATGAAATTTAATTATGATTTAAGTGGTCATGGTTGGGCCAATGGGTTTATTGAAATTAACTCTAAAAGGTTTGAGTTTAGTCCAAGTTATGTAACAGATGCTTTTGGAGATGTATTACGCAGTCTCGTTTCCTTACTAACACATGAAGAGGAATTAGAAACGTTTATTTGGGATGAAGAACCACGCGGAGTGGAATGGACTTTTGTTCGTAAAAACAATGATACGTTATCTATCAAAATCACTATATATGAAGAAGTTGAAGATGCTTATGACAGGAGTAAGCAAAAGGGAGAAGCCTTGATAGATATCGATTGTCTTTTTATAGATTTTATTAAGGAAGTAGTAAGGGAAGCTGATCAATTACTAATTACTAATGGCATCTTAGGTTACCGCAATTTATGGGGTATGCACGAATTCCCATTAAGCAGTTATTTACAACTAAAAGATTTTTTGAAAAGTAAAGAGATAATAACAATAGATGAAAAAAGTAACTTAAGAGAGGAGCTTCATATTCTTCATGCTTTGGTAGAAGAATAGGTTCTTATAATGAACATTTCAATTATTTAAAATAAGGTATGATTAAAGTTTTATATTGATATAAGGATATTTAAAAATGTGATGAAATGAAAAAATGATTGGGCATTGGAGGTGTATTAATGGAGATAAGAGTCGTGAAAAAAGAAGAATATAGTTTTATTGATGACTTTGTATATGAAATATTCAAAAATACCAACTATTCTAATGGAGTAGCTGAAAAAGCTTTGGTGAGAGAAATTAGAGAAAAACACTTTTATATTCCTGAGCTTGATTTAGTTGTTGAGGAAGAAGGAGTTATTATAGGACACTTTATACTTTCAAAATTCCCGATTAGTAATAAGTTTGAAAATGAAATATTAATGTTATCACCCGTTTCAGTGGCAATTAATAAACAACGCCAAGGGATTGGTAAGTATATGTTGCAGGAAGGTATTAAATTAGCTACTAAAATGGGGTATAAGGGAATTATTGTTGAAGGAGATTATCGATACTATCAACACTTTGGATTTAGAACATCAACTGAATTCGGTATCTATGCATCCCTGAAAAATCTTCCATCTTCTGTGGAGAATTTAATGGCTATGGAGTTGTGTGAAAATGGACTGGGAAATATTTCAGGTGAAGTAGATTATTCCATTTATAATTCATTACTACATTGACAGTTATAACATTTATATGAGAAACAGTAGGCACGTTTTATTATTTCCTATCTATGAAACTTTACGTTGAATTCCTATCTAAAAGAAAGGGGAACCAAATATAAAGCTTAAAAGTAATAGACTGCTGTTACAAGCTCTTGACCTTAATTTAAGCGAGGCTGCAGCTTAGCGTGATACACGGGCAATCGAAACTATGGGATACAAAACCAACGGTGAATGGACAGGTCCTGATTTTTTTGAAGCTATATATATCGATAATATATAAAATTTACATAAATAAGAAAGAAGCCAAGGAGTCCTTTATTAATAAGGAGACCTTGGCTTACTAAATTTCTTGAAGATACCTTATGTTGAGTGAATCTAAATGCATATGATATACATTTAGATTCACTTGTTTAACCCCTACTTTTAATCTGTTTATAAACTTTTAAATCTTCAATAATAAAGTAACTAGGGAATTTAGTATATTTATTTGGATTTCCTGGCCATGTACCTCCAACTGCCAAATTTAAAATAAAAAACATTGGTTCTTGTGGAATACCTTGTTTAGAAGTGAAAATATGTTTACCATCAACATACCAATGAATTGAATTCTTAGTCCATATAATGGAGTACTTATGAAAAGTGGCGACATTATCAATTTCAAATGTAGCATAAGACCGATACCTTGTTTTTTCTTCCCAGTGGTTAACATAATACACCTTATATGGATTACTTCCTATAGCTTCTAAAATATCGATTTCCGGCAATTCATCTCCACTTGATGGAAGCATCCAAAAAGCAGGGAATAATCCTTTACCTTCTGGAATTTTAGCTATAATTTCAATTTTTCCATATCTAACTTCGAATTTTCCTTTTGTTGTAATTCTGGATGAGGTGTATTGTTGACCATAGTGCTTTTTTTGTTTTGCCATTATATAAAGCTTTCCATCTCTATATGATGCATTTTCTTGTAGATAAAATTGCAATTCATCGATATTTCCCTTACGTTGAAGTTTAGTCCATTTTGACGAATCAAACATTTGAAAATCTTCATGCCACACTATTTCCCATAATTTATGGGTTTCTTTTTTATTTTTACCTGTTTTCTTTTTAATTGGTTGAACATGATTGTTGTCTTTCTGTTGTAGTATTATAGGTAAACTTATAGTAGAACACACAATTACACCGATAATAAGGATAAAAATAAATAGTTTCAACACTGTACTCCCTTTAGAATGCACGTTTTATATACCATTTTCACTCTCACTTAATATATGAAGAGGAGATTTAATCTTATGCCTGTTGAGAGGTAATAAAGATGTCTAAAATCGACAGTTAGGCTATTTCATTAAGAGATCAAGTTATTGAACTTTGGAGTGATAATATTTACAGGGATGGGCTTTATACTGAACTAAATCATGCTTTTGAAAATTTATATCAAGCAAATTCTAAGATTTGAGAAAATCGATTTCTCCTGTATTGAGAAATCGGTTTTTTATTATTCATAAAATCTGCCTTAAATGCTTAGACTTAGCAAGAGTAAAGCTGCCCAAATAAATAATATGAATAAAATTGTTTGACACATCGCGCTACTTCGTAATACTATATAGTGGTACTAAGTAATGCTGAGTAGCTTGTAAGGAGGACATATGAAAGATTTAACGGAAATGCTTAAGGGAGTTCTTGAAGGTGTGGTGCTCCAAAAAATTCAAACAGGAGAAACCTATGGTTATGAAATTACTAAGTATCTAAATGAGTTAGGTTTTGATGATATTGTGGAAGGAACAGTCTATACCATTCTTGTTCGAATAGAGAAAAAAGGACTCGTGGAGATTGAGAAGAAAAAATCTGAGCTTGGCCCTGCGAGAAAATTCTATACACTGAATGCCAAAGGAGAACAAGAATTAAACGATTTCTGGATAAGATGGTCATTTTTGGCTGAAAAAATGAATGGAATAAAGGAGAAAAGAGATGTTTAAAAAGATGATTCAAGAAAAACGAGAATATCGTGCATATAAAAAAAGAGTGAATGAATTACCTGAAGAATACAGAAAGGCAATGAAAGCAATTGAAAATTATATGTGGAGCTTTGCTAAGGGATCAGGTATGTTTGAGGTTTTAACCAATATTTTAGAGATGTTCGAGAGCAGTGCCAGTGATGGTTTAAGTATACGAGAAGTAGTAGGAAATGATATTGCAGAATTTGCCGACTCATTCCTAGCTGAGTTTCCTGAAGAAACATGGATTGACAAACTAAGAAATAAATTAAGAAATTCTATTAAATAAAGGAGCGAGCCATGAACTCAACTGTTCTTGAAATCAAAAATGTAAAAAAGAGCTTTAAAGGGAATGAGGTCTTAAAAGATGTCAATATCACTTTAAAGCATGGTTTTGTTTATGCCTTATTAGGGGCGAACGGGGCTGGGAAAAGTACCCTGTTAAAAATTGTTACTGGGTTACTTAATAGCGATGATGGAAAGGTAACAATTCAAGATATTAATATTGCTGACAATCCTGTGGCAGCACAAAAGCTTTTTAGTTTTAGTTCTCAGAATTCCACCGTTGACAGTATACTGACTGGATATGAAAACCTTCATTTGATTGCAAAATTGCGACATGAACGCAATCCGAGAAAAGTTGCCGAAAGTTTGTTAGAAAAGTTTAATCTGACTGAAGCCAAAGATAAAGCTGTTTCAAATTACTCAGGAGGAATGCGACGGCGTCTTGACTTAGCTATGAGTTTAGTTGGGAATCCAGAAATCATTTTTCTAGACGAACCTACCACTGGATTGGACCCTAAAAGTAGGCAGGATCTTTGGGAGACGATTAAAGAAATGAAGTCACAAGGGAAAACAATCTTTTTAACGACCCAATATTTAGAGGAAGCAGATTATTTAGCTGATCAGATAGGCTTTTTACGTGAAGGAAAAATTGTTGCCAGTGGAACCCCTGATGAAATGAAACGTATTGCTGGAGCAGATAAATTACTTCTTGTATTTAATCGTAATGAAGACATCGACATAGCTTTAAAACTCTTAGAATCCTATTCCCCTGAAAAAAAAGACAATTGTGAGCTTTCTATTGATTTAACAGAGGACATCACAACGACTTTAAACGTGTTGAATGCTCTAACAACTGAAAATATTGAGCTCAAGACTTTCAAAATGATTACCCCAACCCTTGATGATGTATTTATGACACTTACGAGAGGAAGAAAATAATGAAAATAAGACAAAATGTGGGTGATACACTAGCACTTGCCAATAGAATTATTAAACACAATTTGCGAAGTATCGATACGCTTATTACTGTTATTGCTATGCCTGTTATGATGTTATTAGGGATGGTTTATATATTTGGAGGAGCCATTCAAATTCCAGGGGTGTCTCAAGAGGATTATATAAATTATGTGCTTCCAGGAATCTTATTAATGACGATTGCCACTGGCTCAGCTTATACTTCATTGCGGATAAACTTGGACAAAACTTCAGGGATGTTTGACAGATTTAAGTCAATGCCGATATCAAAGTCATCCGTACTGGGCGGTCATGTTTTAGCGTCAGTTGTCTTTATGTTAGTTTCTATTATTGCCGTTTTGCTAGTAGGGTTTCTAGCTGGATTTAGAAGTAATGCAACATTTTCAGAATGGCTTCTTGTGGGGGTTATGATTATTCTATTTTCTCTTGCATTAACGTGGCTTTCAGTACCTTTTGCGTTGGCTGCTGGAAGTATTGAAGGAGCTGGTTCCTTCTCTTATATCCTCTTGATGATGCTTTTTGTCAGTTCCGCATTTGTTCCTGTCAATGGAATGCCTAAGATAGTTGGCCTCTTCGCAGAAAATCAACCGATGACACCAATTATTCAAACAATCAGGAATCTATTAAATTCCCAAACTGCTGGAAATGATTTGTGGGTGTCAATTGGTTGGATGGTGCTAATCATCATGATTTCATGTATATTTGGAATGAAAGCTTATAGGAGAGTATAAGCCCCTAATAATAATTATTTAAATTCACTCGTAGTGCATGTGACTTCATTTATCAATAAAAAAGGGAGAGGAAAGAGAATGGAGTATAAAACGATTAATTTACAAGAGAAATTATCTAAATTCCAAGATCAATGGTCTCCAAAAGTAATTGCTGAAATGAATGATTATCAATTTAAATTGGTTAAAGTACAAGGCGATTTTGTTTGGCACAAGCATGAACATACAGATGAAGTCTTTATTGTCCTTAAAGGTAATTTAATCATTGAATTTCGTGATGGAAAAGTGACATTAAATGAGGGGGAAATGTTTGTTATTCCAAAAAATATTGAACATAAACCTTATGCAGAAGAAGAGTGTGAAATTATGCTTGTAGAACCTAAAGGTGTTGTAAATACTGGGCAAGAAAGAACAGAGCAAACGGCAGAAAATGACGTCTGGATTTAAATGTTGATAGAAATAGCTTTAATTCAAGGTGAAATAATCAATTTTTTATGTTGTAAAATATGGGGATGTTGAACCTTTTTAATCATGCTTTATTTTCATCTGACAAAAAAGTTCGTTAAAGATATAGCTAAAGGAAAAGCGCAAACTCATTAATCGATAACGAGTGGCGCTTTTTTACTTCCTTGAACATCCTTTATATAAACTAAACTTGTATATGGTATGCAATTTAAGGTAAGCATAGTTACCCAGTAAAAATCTGTGTGTAATCTACCATTTTATGAATTTAACGGTATATCATTAAAAATAAGGGTGATGTAATTTGATAAAAGGAATATATGAGGCACATTTACCTGTTAAAGACTTGGAGAATTCAATAAATTTCTATAGAAGGTTAGGTTTGGAACTTGCTTGGCGCGATGAATCTACAGCTTTCTTTTGGATTGATAAAGGACGAAGTTGGCTTGGTTTATGGGAAGGGGATGAATATAAGACTCCTTATCATCCTGCATTGCGTCATATTGCTTTTGAAGTAACATATGAGGATTTAAAGACCTCAGTAGAATGGTTAAATACTCTCGGAATTAAAGCTGGACCTGTTAATCCAAATCAACCGATAGATCCTTTTATACGTCCAAATCAAGGTAACGGTACAGTTTACTTTAATGATCCAGATGGAAACAGTTTAGAGTTAATGTGTTACGTAGAAGTACCTGAACATTTAAGACATATAACTAACAAACTTTCCTTTAGTGAATGGGAAGAAATGAATAAGTGAGAGCATGTGCCTGAAAAACGGGATGTCTATTTGATAGACATTCCGTTTTTGGTAAAGTTGATTATTACAGGACTATCTGATAACTATAGCGAACATATGTGAACTGAAAATGAATAATCTATACATAGTGAAGTAATGAGATTATGTAAAAATTCTATTAAAGTGAATAGTAAAATTAAGTAAGAAATGAATGGAGGAAGAAAAATGAAGATAATAGAATTACCAATTAAATATGAATTTAATAGACAAAAAAATTGTATTTATCCTAGCTTAATTATAGTGAATAAGGAACTAACCTTGGTCGATACAGGCTATACCAATTTTTTAACTTTAATCGAAAATGAAATTCTAAAAAATGGATATGGAATGAAGGATTTAAAAAATATAATTATTACTCACTATGATGATGATCATATAGGTTCCTTATATGAATTTAAAGAAAAGTATCCTTGGATTACTATTATAGCTAGTGAAATTGAATCAAAATACATTAGTGGTGAATTGAAGGCAGAAAGATTGGTTCAAGCTGAAGAACTGCTAGAAAATATGTCAAATGAAGATATGGAATTTGGTAAATGGTTTATACAACAACTAAAGAATTTGAAGCCTGTTTTAATTAATAAAAAGGTACATGATGGAGATATGATTTTAGATAATGAATGTAGAGTAGTAGCAACACCAGGGCATACTTCAGGGCATATTTCATTATATTTTCCAAGGTTAAAAAGTATAATTACAGGTGATGCAGCTGTTAAAGAGAATCATGAATTAGTCATTGCTAATCCAAAGTTTTGTTTAAATGTTGAGAAAGCTGAACAGTCTCTGATAAAGATTAAAAATCTTAAAGCTGAAAATTACTATTGCTATCATGGTGGGAAATTCACGTTATATTCGAAGAATAAACGATGATACTCTTTAAATATATTGAATGCTATTCGATAAAAGCAATTAATTGCTTTTTATTCAAATTAAATTTCGAGGATGAAAAAGGCATAGAAAGAAAAGTAGTAATTACGACTTAGTGGGTTCGATAAAATACACATAAAGGAAAGGCGTAAACGTGTTGTTATACAATAGGTTTACATCTTTTTGTTTCCAATAATAAAGTTATGTTAACTATGAGTGTATAGGATATAAAAAAGAATTTTAGACATTTAGTAAAAACTTAATAGTAGTACTGGGGAGGGGAATTAGTTATGGAAAAATATGTTCTCGCACTTATAATCATTATATTATTATTATTTGCTATCGGTAGTTTTGTAATCCCAAATATCATCAATTATGCTTCCTATTTCATCAACTAAGTTTGAATATATAATGAAGTAAACAACTTTCATTTACTACTGATAATAGTTTTATGTTAACTAGTTCTATATATTAGTTCAACATTCCCTCATATTATTATTTCTCTCTTTAAATTTTTGTCTTTGGAGTAAAGATATCATATTCTTAATCTAAGATAAGTATTTTCAATTCAATAGAGAACTTTAACAAGGAGGGACATGATGTCTTTAAAAGGTATATGTATTAAGTATTATGAGTTTGGAAACCCCTCAGATGTTTTGCGAATAGAGGAAGTAAACGTTCCTTTCCCTAAAGAGGGAGAGTTATTAGTGAAAATGGAGATGAGTCCTATCAATCCATCAGATATTATTCCGATTACAGGTGCATACGCTAACCGAATCACGGTGCCAAGCATACCTGGTTATGAAGGAGTAGGAATTGTGGAGGATATCGGACCTTCCGTTTCGAAGTGGTTTATTGGCAAACGAGTTCTTCCCTTGAGAGGACAAGGGACTTGGCAGGAATTTGTGACATCGCCAGCAGAATTAGCGATTGTATTGCCTGAAGATATTCATAATCATATAGCTGCACAGTTATATATTAATCCAATTACAGCGTGGGTCATTTGTAATCAAGTGTTAAAACTTAAACCAGATGATATCCTCCTTGTCAATGCGTGTGGATCCTCTATAGGGCGTATATTTGCCCAATTCTCTCAGATTATAGGATTCCGGCTTATTGCTATTACTCGAAATGATAAACACACAGACTCCTTGTTAGAGCTAGGAGCTTCCTATGTTATTAACACAGAAGAGACAACTCTAAAGGAAGCTGTTATGGATTTAACACGGGGAAGAGGAGCTACAGCTGCTATTGATTCTATTGGAGGAATAGAAGGAACTCATCTAGCCTTCTGCTTACAACCGAAAGGAATCCTTTTAAGTATAGGGTTGCTGTCAGGAGTTCCTCTGAATTATCGAGAAATTATGGAACGTACACAAACACAAGCACAAATCTTTCATCTTCGTCATTGGAATAAAAATATCTCTGTAAAAGAATGGCACGCTACTTTTCATCAACTTATACAAATGATTCGAGATGACACTCTACAACTTAGCCAAATTTCTCAATCCTTTTCGTTAGCAAACGTTCATAGAGCTCTCACTGAATCAAGAAAAGTTTTTCTAACGATGAACTAATAAAGATATAGATACATAAATAAAGATTTAGGTCCTCTCTATCGTATAAAGCAATAACATTTATTATATGTTATTGCTTTGTAAATGATTAGGGTTCTTGGTAACTTACTTATAATGACTAGCCCTTAATAAAAAAGAATCCTTTGCCCATAAATTGCAAAGAATTTTCTTATTTATTAAGGATAGGGGAATACATTAAATTTTCTTAACTTCCTTGAATTGTTTCTCTATAAACTAAAAAATACATCTTTGATATCTAACATTTTCCTTGTTAACTAAAGATTTATGCCTATTACAAAGGGTTTATAGATAATTTCACTTATCTGTTATAGAGTAATAGGGAAAGGTAGGTGATTAAAGTGGCTTTGGGTAAGCGGTTAAAAAAGTTAAGAGAAGTGAAAAATATGTCTCAAGAGAACCTTGCTCAACAAATGAATGTATCTAGGCGAGCCATTTACAGATGGGAAACAAATAAGAATTATCCTGATATGGATAATTTGATTAAACTGAGTAAAATCTATGCTATTACACCAGATGAATTGGTTAAAGAAGAGCAGATATCTCAGAACAAAACTGCTATAGACGAAGAGGATGAAGAATTTTCTCTTTTACCCTTTATTATAGGTTTTATCATCTTGCTTGTTGAATTTTTTTTGATTCAGGTATTATGTTAATCATAAATTTCTCTCTAGAAGTGTTAAATCAGTATTAAAAAATAACAGAAGCTTTAATTAAATCAGATTCAAACTAAGAATTAGTTTTTTAATATTGATAACGACCACTATAGTAATTAAAAAATAGGGGACAAAAATATAAATCAGAACCCCTCAGTAGTAATACATAATAAATAGTAATCCCTGTCTGATTTAAAAGTTAACTTGTGAATCAGACAGGGATTATATTAATTTACAAAGATTTGGTTAATTCTTTCTGAGATAGCCTTTGCAAATTCTGAAGTTGAAGCATTGCCTCCTAAATCTTTCGTTTTAATTCCGTCTTTAAGTGATTGATAAAGACTTTGCTCAACCAATTTACCTATTTCTTCAAGATTGTTATCATTATGCCGTTCAGCGAGCCACTCCATTAACATGACAGTTGAAAGCATCATACCTGTTGGATTTCCAATATTTAAACCTGCAATATCTGGGGCAGAACCGTGGGCTGCTTGTGCCATAGCTACAGTTGCATTTGCATTAATGGAAGGAGCTAATCCGAGACTTCCAACAAGTTCACCTGCTAGGTCTGAAAGAATATCTCCATACATATTTTCTGTCACAATTACATCAAAGTCTTTCGCTCGACGTACTAAATGAGCGGCCATTGCATCGATATGGTAATCATCTACAGTGACTTCAGGATACTGTTTTGCGACCTCACGACAAACGTTTAAAAATAACCCTGTACTTAATCGAAGAACATTGGCTTTATGAACGATGGTTACTCTTTTACGACGTTTCATCGCCATTTTAAAGGCAGCATGAGCAATTCGTTCCACAGCTTTTCTTGTGAAGACACCTGAAGTCACCACAACGTCTTCTGTAATTTGCCATTCCCCATGTCCTGCAAACATATTTCGATCGGCATAAAAACCTTCTGTATTTTCACGGAAGATAACTAAATCCGCTTCTCCTACTACGCTTTTAATCCCTGGCATTGTTTTAGCAGGGCGGATGTTGGCAAATAAATCTAGCGTATGACGAAGGGCCCCACTTGGATTAAGTTTCACTTTATGTTCTAGTGGATAAGCAGCGGAATCATGAGGACCAAGTATCCATCCATGAGTATCCTTCAAAGCATTTGTAGTGAATTCTGGAAGGGGATTATTATATTGTTTTATTCCTTCCCATCCCATCGGTAAATCAATCCAATCAATATTTACTCCAACCTTATCTGCGGCTGTTTTAAACGCCTCAACTGTAGCGCTTACAATTTCAGGGCCAATTCCATCTCCAGCTAGTACTCCCAAACGATAAGTGGTCATTTTTTAACAATCCTTTCACTATATAGTAGGGTAATTTAATAGTCCTGTAATAACTTGAACTTTATACTATTAATGTAATATGAATATAGAAATTAATAAAATATTATTTTTTTATGTTTATAAATAGAAATTTTTAATCTCTAATTTTGAAGGGAGGACTTTAATGAAAAATATAGGGTATTAAAAAATAAACATCATATTAGTTACGTAGGTGAACCTAAAAATAAACAGGGGGATATTTAGAATTTTATAAACTAAGTTAATAAGAAAGCAGGCTCTCTATATTTCAAAGTATGAAGTATATACCAAACACTACAATGAACTTAAACTAGTAATCATCCTCTACATAAAATAAACTTAGATAGGAATTTAATATTGATGGTACTCTTGAAGAAAGCGAACAAACTCTTTTACCATCTCTAATTCTAGAAGTTCTTCCCTATATAAGATACGTGTATTCCATATTATTGGGGATTCCTTCGCATCTTTAAGGGGAATTTTGTGTAGCTCATCATGGTCCTCTAGTACAATACTTGGAGCAATACAATAACCTAATCCATTAAAAACCATTCTTTTAGCTATTTCTACATTGTCAACATTCATATGACTAATAGGCGGAGTAGAAAAATTATCTTTCCACCAATTATCAATGACCATTTCTAAGGTGGGATCCGTTTTGTAGCTAATTCTACGCATAGACGGAAGGTCTTCTAAATTAACCTTTTTTGAAGATAAAATGGCGATGTTCTCTTGCATTAATGTCACAGCTTTACCTGGCCAACTATGCTCGCCTCTTACAATCCCAATATGTGAATCTTGTTGGTATATAGAGTGAAGGACCTCAATATTTACCCCCGTATTAACATTGAATTCAACTTTAGGAAACTTCTCATTAAAAGCTTTTAAGATTTGCGGTAACCGATAGAAGGCGAATGTTCTTGAAACGCTTAATCGTAAAGTTCCACGTATTTCGTTACCTGAGTTCCAAAGTAATTCTTCTATTTTTTGTCTTTGCTTTAGCATATCTTTAGCATAGTTCACTAACATTTCTCCTTGATCCGTAAAATCAACTCCTCTTCTTCCTCGATAGAAAAGTTTAATATCAAATTCTTTTTCAATTTGTTGCAAACGGTATGTGAGAGTAGGCTGAGAAATATAGAGACGCTCAGCAGCTTTTGTAATGTTTTTCTCTGCATAAACGGCCTCTAAAATCCGCCAATCCTTTTTATCCATGAGTAACCCTCTTTTCTGTAATTAATTTTTTCGATTGATTTTTATAGAAATTTAATATTTTATTAATTTCTATCATTGTAATACATTTGTTTTATCACTACTACAACTTTTATTTTCAGTTGTATTCAGAAAAAGTTTATAAACTTTATTTTCTTGGAAACCTTTTGAAAGCGAATTCAATAATTGATTAGGAGGTAATAAGTTGGCAAGTAAAGATTATAAAATTGGGCTTGTCCATGCAACAATGAACTCAGTTCAGCCTATCTTAAAGGCTTTTGAAGTTTATGAACCCCAAGTTAGATTAATAAACTTTATGGATGAAAGTCTTATTGTGGAATTAAACGAAACAGGCATTGTCACAAAAGATATGAAAAGACGGTTATTAAATTTGGTAGAAAAAGCGGTACAAAGTGACGTAGATGGTGTTTTACTAACGTGCTCATCTTTTACTCCTGCCGTGGAGGAAATTAGCCATTTATTTGACGTACCCGTACTAAGTGCAGATTTAAGTATGTTAGAGAGTGCAATAGAGATAGGACATCGAATAGGGGTTATTGCTACCGTAGAGGCAGCTGGCCCAACCACAACAAAATTATTAGAAAAGATATCTTTTGAAAAGAGAAAAGAAATTTCTGTCAAAACAGAGGTTATCCCACAAGCATTCCAGGCCTTACAGGATCGAAACCCTATCAAGCATGATGAACTAATCCATGAAAAGGTAAAAGAGCTGAGTGGAGATTGTGACGTTATTCTTTTTGCTCAATTTAGTATGGCAAGAGCTTTGAAAAGTATAGATAGGATGACACCCCCTATCCTAACAAGTCCACAAATAAGTGTAAAAGCGATTGTCAATGAAATATCAAAAAGGGAGATAGCTTTATGATAAATACTGAATTAATGAGAGTTACTTCACTTATAGAGGGAAAATCCGTTACCCAGGAACAAGAAAAAACAATGGAAGTTATCAACCCTTTTAACGGGGAGGCAGTAGGAAAAGTAAGTTTAGCTTCAAAAGGAAATGCTAAAAAGGCGATTGAATCAGCACATCAGGTTTTCCATAAAACAATGAAAAAAATGCCGGCTTACCGCCGTGCAGAGATTCTTAGTAAAGCTGCTGATTTATTAGAAGAAAGAACAGAAGAGTTTGCAAAAGTTCTTGTATTAGAAGCTGGAAAGCCTATTCGCGACGGTAGAGGTGAAGTAGGGCGTGCAGTTCAGGTTATCCGTTTTGCAGCAGATGAAGCAAAAAAAATTGAAGGAGAAATGGTTCCGATGGACGCGGCAATTGGAGGAGAGAATCGACTTGGTATAGTTCGTCGTCATCCTATTGGCGTGATATCAGCGATAACTCCTTTTAATTTTCCGTTGAACCTAGCACTACATAAGTTGGCTCCGGCCTTTGCTGCAGGAAATACAGTGGTTTTAAAGCCAGCTGGAAAAACACCACTCTCCGCATACATGCTGGTTAAACTTTTTGAGGAAGCTGGACTTCCCCAAGGAGCTTTAAATCTAGTTATTGGAAATGGATCAGAAGTAGGCGATGTTTTAGTAACGGATTCACGTATTAGTAAAATAACATTTACAGGAAGTCCTTCTGTAGGAATTGACTTGCGTAGGAAAGCCGAACTGAAAAAGGTAACATTAGAACTTGGATCAAACTCTCCAAATATTATTTTTAATGATGGGGATGTGAAGGCAGCAGCAGTAGGATTAGTACGGGGGGCATTTGCGTTTTCTGGCCAAGTCTGTATTTCTGCACAACGGATTTATGTACAAAGGGACGTTTATCAGGATTTCTTAGAACAATATGTTCCCCTAGTCGAAAAGTTAGTCATTGGTAATCCAGTAGAAGAGACGACAGATATAGGTCCTATGATTAGCGAAGCAGAAGCAATCAGAGCACATGAATGGATTGAACAAGCAGTAAAAGCAGGAGCAAATATTGTGACAGGAGGGAATCGCAAAGGAACATTGCTTGAACCGACAATCCTTGTAAATGTAAATCAAGATATGAAAGTAGTATGTGAGGAAACGTTCGCACCCATTGTTTCCGTTATTCCATTTGATACGGAAGAAGAAGTCATTGCAATGGCTAATGATTCAAAATTTGGTTTACAAGCAGGCGTATTTACGTCAGATATTAATCGCGCGATGAGAGTAGCGGAAGAAATGGAGACAGGTGGCGTATGGATTAATGAAACATCTACGTATCGACAAGATAATTATCCATACGGTGGTGTAAAACTAAGTGGCATTGGAAAAGAGGGCGTAAAGTATGCGATTGAAGATATGACTGAAATCAAATTTGTTGGAATTAAATTAGGCTAAGGAGGAAGTATCATGACGGTTTCTTATTTTCGTACAGCCCAAACGTTAGTTACGGGAACAGGTTCTATTTCAAAGATAGGAGAAGAAGCTAAAAAATTAAAGGCAACAAAGGTAATGGTGGTAACGGACAAGGTCATTCGTCAGACAGGATTGCTTTCTAAAGTAATAAACCCTTTAGAAAAGGCTGGTTTGGTCACAGATATCATGGATGATGTAGTACCAGAACCTCCTTTTGAAAACTTAGAACAAATGATTACCGGACTCCAAGGAAAAGATTATGACCTCCTCGTGGGTGTAGGAGGAGGAAGTGCCCTCGACATTACGAAGGTCCTTTCTATTATGTTAACCAATGAAGAAAATGTACGAGACTTCGTAGGAATTGAAAAGGTCCAAAATGAAGGAGTGCCTACCATTTTAGTACCTACCACGTCTGGAACAGGATCTGAAGTAACATACAATGCTATTTTCACAGATCTTCGGGATCAAGTTAAAAAAGGAATTGTAAGTGCCTATTTACTTCCTAAAGTGGCTATCGTAGATCCAGAACTGACGTTAACTGTCCCACCATCCGTAACAGCTGCAACGGGAATGGATGCTCTTGTTCATGCCGTCGAATCTTATACAGCTATCCGTGCTGGAGAACTAACAGATGGAATTGCCCTACATGCTATTAAACTCATTTCTCGTTCTTTACGTAAAGCTGTGTACAATGGTAAGGACTTGAAAGCACGTGAAGACATGGCAATGGGAAGTTTGCTTGCAGGTATTTCGCTCGGAAATGCTGGCGTAGGTGCCGTTCATGCCCTTGCCTACCCACTGGGTGGGAAATTTAAAGTACCGCATGGAGTTGCAAACTCTCTTTTACTTCCGTTTGTAATGAAATATAATGCTGTTGCTGATTTGGGAAAATTTTCAGAAGTGGCTAAAGCGATGGGTGAAAATATAGAGGGACTTTCTTTACGTGAAGCTGCGGATTGTGCTGTTCAAGCAATGGCTAAGTTAGCTCAGGATGTAGGGATTCCAACAAGCCTCAAAGATGTAGGAGTTACAGCTGAAGACATCTCAAATCTAGCAGAAGAAGCCAGCAAAATTGACCGACTGCTTTATAATAATCCTAGATGGTTAACAGTTAAAGAAATTAAGAACATCTATGAGGAAGCATATGGAACAGTAGAATCTCCATCCTTAGCCACAACATAACAATACACCTTAAATTCTCAGTCTATCAAAAGGGGAGGTAAGGAAATGAACTATTTTTCTGAACTTGAAGGAAAAAAAGTCCTCATAGTAGGTGGAAGTAAAGGGATTGGAAAAGACGTAGCACTTGCTTTCGTTCAACTAGGCGCAGAGGTGATTATTACTGGCAGAAATGAAGAGAATTTAAGGGGAACGAAGGATGAACTTAACATATTCAATTCTAAATGTTCTTATCTGATAGCTGATATCCAAAACGTTGAACAAATTTACACTATGGTCGATCAGGCATATGAACGTTTAGGAAGAATTGATATTCTTATTAACAATGCAGGAGTTAATATTCCCAGACCAGCGCTTGAAGTTACCGAAGAAGATTGGGATCAAGTATTAGATACAAATTTAAAAGGCACTTTTTTTTGTTCTCAACGAGCAGGGAAATATATGATTGAGAAAGGAGTAGTAGGAAAAATAATTAATATTGTGTCCCAAATGGCTTTTGTTGGTTACGTTAAACGTGCAGCCTATTGTTCAAGTAAAGGAGGCGCTGTGCAATTAACAAAAGCACTAGCCATTGAATGGGCTGATAAACAAATTAAAGTGAACGCTGTGGCTCCAACCTTTATAGAAACAGATTTCACAAAACAAATGTTTGACAATAAAGACTTCTACAAAGATGTACTAAGCCGAATTCCATTAGGGGAACTCGCTAAACCTAGTGATGTAACAGGTGCTGTATTGTTTTTAGCATCCGATATGGCCAACTTTATCACTGGAGAAACAATTCGTGTTGATGGTGGATGGACTGCGATTTGAATTTCTAATAATATCTTTTATTACTGACTTGATTAATAAAAACATAGAAACCATAATTTGATTTCCCCCTTAGATGAACAATCCCCCTTTTGTTTATTTTAAGGGGATTTCAAATAGTGTATAAAATCTTTATGGACCTCTTTGAATACGTTTACAAAATGTCAAGAAAATAATATTGAGCTATTTATCCTTACAAAGATAGCAGAAATAGATAACAGTTTATGTAGATAAAAGAGAATATAACCATATATTTTATAGATTAGCTCTTTATTTTTTAGTAGAGACTCAAAGTTTAGGAGTAATTTACAAAAATTAATTAAAAGAGAGGTTAATCATGTTATCTATATTAGGATTTTCTACTATTATACTTTTTATGTTTTTAGTGATGACAAACCGTATGTCCGCATTTATTGCGATTATTGTCTCTCCTATCATATTTGCTACAATAGGAGGATTTGGTAAAAATCTAGGTTCCATGATGCTAGAAGGAATCCAGCTTGTAGCACCTACAGCTATCCTTCTCTTATTTGCCGTTTTATATTTTGGAATTATGATGAATGCAGGTTTATTTGATCCGATTTCTAGAAAGATATTACAACTAGCTAAAGGTGACCCAGTAAAAATTGTAATAGGAACCGCTATTTTAGCATTATTAGTGGCTTTAGATGGGGATGGAACCACTAGCTACATGATTATCTGCTCCGCCTTGTTACCAATTTATAAAAAAATAGGTATTAATCCACTAGTATTAGCTACGATATCTGTTATGGCTTTAGGTACTGTTTCAGGGATGACACCGTGGGGAGGAGCTGCAACAAGGGCAATAAGTGTCTTAGGACTGGATTCTACAGAGTACTTTACACCGTTAATTCCTGCCATTCTATGTGGTTCAGCCTGGATTATTCTGACCGCATATGTAATGGGGAGAATGGAGAGAAAAAGGATTGGAATTATACATTTAGAGAGAATCAATAAAAGTATGGAGAGCAACAATGAAATGGCCGCAACTGTTGCAGACAATCTTCCTAAGAATTTCAAGTTAATTTGGTTTAACTTTTTATTAACGCTTGCTCTTATGCTAGCCCTAATCTTAGGTCTAGCACCTCTTCCTATTTTATTTATTATAGGCTTTGTAATAGCCCTTTCTGTTAATCACCCTAATCTTACAGAACAAAAAAGCGTGATTAAAGAAAATGCTAGTCATGCTGTGCCAGTCGTCATGTTAGTGTTAGGAGCTGGAATTTTCACAGGTATATTATCTGAAACAAAAATGGTAGATTCAATGGCATCTGATTTACTCCGAATTGTTCCAGAATCCTTAGGACCTTTCTTCACCATTATTGTTGGATTAATTAGTCTGCCATTAAGCTTTCTTATGTCAAATGATGCATTCTTTTTTGGCGCCTTGCCTGTTCTGGCTCAATCAGCTTCTGAATATGGAATAAATCCTATAGAAATAGCAAGGGCAGGAGTGATTGGGCAGCCTTTACATTCTATGGGTCCAACTTCTGCCCCATTATGGGTATTACTAGAGCTTGTCAGGAGAGATTTAGGAGCATTTCAACGTTATGCGCTGATTCCAGTTATTATTTTATCCCTCATGTTAATCGTGTTTGCCTTAATTACAGGAGCTATTTCAATTGCGTCATAATAAATATGTCATCTGCACAATCAGTAGTATGACTTCAAAATTAAACAATGAATATATTGCTGAAAGTGTTCAATCTAAAAATTTATTTCATTAAAGGAGTTTTTTTATGCATTACAAACAGCAATTAATGAATACAGGACAGTATCTTATTTCAAATCAGCTAGCATGGGGTACATCAGGAAATATAAGTGTTAGGACTGATTCTGACGAAATGCTTATCACGGCTTCTGGCACGTATATGGCTAATCTATCGGAAAATGATTTTGTAAAGTTTAATATTTCTACAGGTCAGAATTACAGTGAGAGGAAAGCTTCCAAAGAAACCCCCATGCATCTGGGAATTTATCAGAAGCGTGAAGACATAAAAGCTATCTTACATTCTTCGCCATTCTATACAACTCTGTTTGCATGTAGTAATGAAGGAATACTTTCTGAATTATTCGTGGAAACAATGTATTATTTAGAGGATATTTCCTATATAAACTATTTCCATCCTGGTTCACAAGAGTTAGCTGAGGCCGTAACTACTCAATCATCTCATTCTAATATAATTATCATGAGAAATCATGGAGTAGCAGTATTGGATGATTCATTATTAGAAGCTCAAATGAGACTACAAACTTTAGAGATGGCATGTCGTATGATTTTAAAAGCAAAAGAATCAGGGATTAAACTTAGCTTGATTCCACAGAAAACAGTACAAAGTTTTTTAAATGATTCATTTTATAAACCGAGAAAGAAACTGAATAACCCCATTGAGTCTAGCTGAAAAATGGGGCAAAAGAAGACGGTTACTAAAGAAACTGTTTTAGATGTCTTTATTGCGTTATCAAAAACCCTTTTACGTAATCTATTGAGGATTTTATATCCATCAGTACCAATAAGTTTTAAATTAGATACTGCCTATGTTGTTGACAGACGAAAGATAGAAAAGAGGGATAGTAATGGGACAAATAATAGGAGTGGTAGCTGATGATACCACCGGAGCAAACGATATAGGAATTATGTTTAGTAATAAGGGATACACAGCTAAAGTTCAAATATTTGAAGAAGAAATGAATATTAAAGGGGATGCTGATGTCATTATTGTAGATACAGATAGTCGATTAGATTCGGATAATTTAAGTTATCAAAAAGTGTATGGAGCTACAGAGAAATTACAAGAGACTGGGTGTTCTATGTTTTTCAAGAAGACGTGCTCAGTTTTCCGTGGGAATATTGGCAAAGAGTTTGATGCTATGTTAGATGCGCTCGGTGAGGAATTTGCTATTATCAGCTTAGCATTCCCGAAGAATGGGAGAACAACAATAGGAGGAATGCATACTGTTTATGGACAGCCATTAGAATGTTCAGCATTTGCTAATGATCCTGTGCATCCTATGAAGGAATCAGATTTAGTATCCATTTTACAAAAGCAAACCCTTAGAAAAGTAACATATGTAGATTTATCTATTGTAAGACAAGGAGCAACAGTTTTACGACGGACAATTGAAGAAATAAGAAAGCATTTTAATTATTGTATTATTGATAGTGAAACTCAATCAGATTTAACTATTGTAGCTGAAGCAATCCATGATTACAAAATTTTAGGTGGAAGTTCAGCTATCGCCGAAGAGTTGCCTAAATTTTTAGGAAAAAGATTTACAAATAACTTAGTGACCGATTTAAACATTGAAGATCAAAATGGAGTACTTGTTGTTTCAGGAAGTTTAACTCCTCAAACAAGAGCGCAAACAGCACACCTTATTTCTTCTGGAGTCCCTTGTAAAGTTTTCGACTCTAGAAAAGTATTTTCACCTGTTGAATATGATAAAGAAGTTATGCGTGTTTCCTTAGAAGCTCAAAAGCTGTTAATTCAAGGAGAAGATGTTTTAATCATGGCCGACAACAACAAAGACATTATCTTAGAGACTAAGGAGATGGGCAAAAAATTAGGAATTGATCCTCTTTCAATTAGCAAGATGGTATCTGCCGCAATCTCAAATGTCACAAAGATTATTGTAGATCAAGTTGATTTAAAAAGACTCATTGTAGCAGGTGGAGATACTGCTGGAACAGTCAGTAGAAAGTTGGACATCAAGGGAAACTATGTGTTGAAAGAGATTGAAACAGGTTTACCATCAGGACTTGCCATAGGACGCCATATGTTAATAGTTTTGAAATCAGGTAGTTTTGGAGGGGAAGAATTTCTGTCTCTTGCCATTAAACACCTAAAAAATCTCTCACACTAAAATGAAGGAGAGGAGATAGTAATTTTCTTTTCTAATATATCTTTATGTACAGAATCTCAAAAAGCATATTAAGACTTTTTAATTTAATTACCGTCCATAAAAATTTACCTTAAGGAAAAGAAAAAGCACAAACTCGTTGTTAATCACGGGTTTGTGCTTTTATTACTTCCTTAAAAAGATTTATGTAGATTAGGTTTATATATAGTATACATTCTAAAAAGAAAAAAATATGATAAAATTTCCATATGTAAATCACTTTTATTAATATAAAAGGAGAGTGTGATTATAATATGAAGAGGAAAAAATATATTGATTTGAGCCATACGATTCAAGATGGAATTATAACTTATAAGGGGCTTCCTGCTCCAATCATTTGTGATTATTTAAGTCGAGAAGAATCTCGAAAACATTACGGAGAAGGAACAGAATTTCAAATTGGAAAAATAGAAATGGTGTCTAATACAGGAACTTATATTGATGTTCCATTTCATAGGTATGCTAATGGAAAAGATCTATCGGAAATACCAATTGATAAGATGGCTGGTCTAGAAGGAATTATCGTTCATATTGATGAAAATAAAAAAGAGATTAATGAAGATGTGTTTTATGATTTTGATATCGAAGGAAAAGCCGTCCTTATTCACACAGGCTGGGATCAATATTGGAATACAGATCAATACTTTGAAAATCATCCATATTTAACGGAGACAGCTGCACAATATTTAGTGGATAAAAGAGCTGCTTTAGTTGGGATTGATTCTGTAAATATAGATGATACGTCAGGTAAAGATCGTCCTGTACATACCACTTTATTAGGGCAAGAAATTCTCATCGTTGAACACTTATGCAACTTAAAACAAATTTCAACTGAAAACTTTTTATTTTATGCTGTTTCCCCAAAAATCAAGGACTTTGGAACTTTTCCAGTTAGAGCTTTTGTAGAAATTTCAAATTAACTATAGTTATATAACATAGTTTGTTATATTGGAAATATCTTTAAAAACAAAGGAGAACCCGTGATAATAGAGGGTTCTTCTTTGATTTTAGTGATGACAATAGATTTTATGTAGAATGACTTCGTATCTCGTATACACTTAAACATCAGGTGGTTTTTGGGTTTGAATTGAGTTTCTCTGATAGATAACGGCATAGTAATCCCGTGCTCAACATTATGGCAAATGGAATGAACATATAATATGGGGCTAATATTGTCCAAAACAGCAGATATCCACTTATAGCAAATATAAGCCAACTTGTTATAAGTAAAAAGCTAGATAAGAACTCCCTCATGGAATCCTCCCTTATTCCTTAATATTTATTTTAAAACCATATGACTAATATTGCGGTCTTGTAGTGATTTTTGTTATCTTCTTCTACTCTTTTTTTCTTCATGATTCTTCTATATTTTTCTTGGATTTTGTTCCTATCTGATTTTATAACTGCATTTCACCTTGTATTTATGTTGGGATTATGTCTAAATTAACAAAAAACAGCCCTTCTTCCAATATGGTAACTAATCACTGGTGAAATTCCTGCGATAAAAAGAAATGATTTATATAGTTGAATCATTGTTAAAAGTATGACAAGGGTAGCTGAGGTAAGTGTGAGGCTGTTTTCCATGTAGAAAGAATAATAACTTTTAATAATGTTTGATTAAAAATTATGTTTATCAGGATTTTTTCTACTATAGGAGCAGGTTAGAATTAGCAGTATCTTGTATACTCGAGTTATAATACCGAATTAGAGGGATATTATAAGGTTATTCTGAAAGGGGTTACATTTAATGGAGAATAGCAATAATGATATTCAAGAGATGATTCACTATGTTAAGGATAAGAGAGAAGTTTTTCAACAGAAGTTGTTATCAGAAGCAGTAAATGTTGCAGAGGTTATTAACGATATTCTAAAGCAAGGTAATATTGATCTCTTAAAGAATGCTGAAAAACTAGTTGTTTATATCTTAGAAAACAACGATCAAGATATTGTTGCATTCGCTAGACAGGAAGGTGTTGCTTGGGCGCAACATTCGCTTACTTTAGCTTTTAAACTTGAGTGGGTTCAGGCAATAAGAAGATCATTATGGCAAACAATATATGAATACCAATCTGAATTAAATTTACCTAGCATTAGGGAAGATTTTTTTGAGTTAGAGAAACGAATTAATAATAATATTGATCAGTTTCTAAATACATTTTTCCTAAGCTATTCGGATTTTAAAGACCAATTAATCCATAGGCAAAGAAAAAATGTTGAACATCTATCTGTACCTATTATTCCAATTAGTCCTACCGTTGCAATTCTCCCTTTAATAGGAACCATTGATTCTTATCGAATGGACACGATTGAAGAAAAGGTATTAACTGATATTGCAAGAACTCGTATTAATACATTAATTATGGATTTATCAGGTATTACTGATATGGAAGTGGTTGTTATCGATCATTTTCATAAGGTACTGGATGGAATTAATATGATGGGATGTAAGGCGGTTATTACCGGATTGAGACCGGAACTGGTGAGAGAGATGATTCATCTTGACATTAATTTCAATCAAAAGGCAATAACAAAAGGAACACTACAGCAATCTTTAAAGGACTATTTACTGTAACATTTAATCATCTACTGTAGATTTAAAATAAAGTCGTTATGTTTATAAAAAGTTGTGTCGTTTGAAAATAAGTTACGACGCTTTAAACTTATTGATACTAATAAGGTTTTTTTACTTATAATCAACATTATGTAAACACTATAATTTTTTGTAGTAATAATATTTTAAATAAATGCTTATATAGTTAAGTGGAAATTTAAACAGGATTTTATTTCTTTATAAAAAATGATGTGATTAACCATATTGAAAACGAAATTAATTATTGACAAATATGAATTTTCTGTATATTATTATCCTCAATCAAATACTAGCAAGCAAAGATTGGAAATAGTAGAAGGTTTATAAACTTTCAGAGAGCCGGTGGTTGGTGAGAACCGGTAGTTATTCCCTTTGAACTCATCCAAGAGCTACTCCCTGAACATAACAAGTAGGGGACGTCGGTTTTCTACCGTTACAAGGATAGGTGGTGATAGCTGCCGAAAAAGAGTGGATTAATCAATTAGTCAATTAGAGTGGTACCGCGAGCAAAGCCTCGTCTCTATATTTTTATAGAGACGAGGCTTTTTTTATTAATTAATATAATAAAGGAGTGTTTCTGAAATGATGAAGAAAATTTTGGTGTTTGACACGACTTTAAGGGATGGAGAACAAGTTCCAGGAGCAAAGTTAAATCTATATGAGAAACTTGAGGTAGCACAGCAACTAAAGAGGCTACAAGTCGATATTATTGAAGCCGGTTTTCCTTCATCCTCCACTGGTGATTTTAATGCTGTGAAAGAGATTGCTATGAAAGTAGGAAATACAGACGAAATGATGATCACAGCTTTAGCTAGGGCAGTAAAATCTGATATTGATGCTGTTTATAATAGTGTGAAATATGCTGAAAATCCCTTAATTCACATTGTTTTAGGTACTTCAGATATTCATGTAGAAAAGAAGTTTGGGAAATCGAAAAGTGAAATATTGGATATTGGTGTTGATGCAGTAAAATACGCCAAAACATTACTACCAGATGTTCAATATTCAACAGAAGATGCGTCTCGCTCTGACTTTGAATACTTATGGTCGACGATTGAAGCCGTTGTAAAAGCAGGAGCGACTATTATTAATGTACCGGATACAGTAGGATATGCAGAGCCAGAAGAGTTTGGTGAATTAATCTTTAAACTAAATGATCGCTTGAAAAATTTGAATGATAAAGTACTGTTAAGCGTCCATTGTCATAATGATCTTGGTATGGCGACTGCCAATACGTTAGCTGCAATTAAAAATGGTGCGGATAAAGTTGAATGTACGATTAATGGGATTGGTGAACGTGCAGGTAATGCGGCCCTAGAAGAAGTTGTGATGGCGGTCAATACACGCTCATCAGTCTATAAGGCATTTACAAATATAAATACAAAAGAGATTATGAATACGTCTAGATTGGTAAGTAGCTTTATGGGTCTTGATGTGCAAGTAAATAAAGCAATTACAGGAGATAATGCTTTTGCACATTCTTCGGGTATACATCAAGATGGTTTATTGAAATCTAGGGATGCCTATGAAATCATATCTCCATGTGAAGTGGGGTTAGATAATATGGAACTAATTTTAACGGCTCGTTCTGGTCGCCATGCAGTAAAAAATGCACTCAAGAAATTAGGTTTTAATCAGTTGACCGAAACACAATTTGAAGGAATATTTGAAGCTTTTCTTGAATTAGCGGACACAAAAAAAGAAGTGTATAATCATGATTTATATGTCTTAGTTGAGAACTATTACACCAGACACAATATTCACAATCAAGGTATGGTACAGTATAGTGATAATTTCTATGAACTAATGGATATACAAGTGATTAGCAATCCAATTTTTCCGTCTGCAAGTGTGAAAATTAAAAAGGCTAATCAAATACTGAAAAGTAGTGCGGTTGGTTCTGGTCCTATTGATGCCTTATATTCTGCTATTACAGAAATTAGTGATTTAGATATTAAATTGATTGAATATAATATTAGCAGTGTATCAAGAGGTAAAGAAGCATTAGGGAAAGTAAAAATTCAGGTAGAATATAAAGGGGAGAAATATACTGCCAAGGCAACAGACACGGATATTATGAAAGCAAGCGCGTTAGCATATATCAATGTAATCAATATTATTCAGGTTGATAGTTTACTTCCAATTAACTAAAGACTTAATAAAATTTTCTCAAAATAGATTCTTTTAATTTTCCGTAAAATGTAGGTCCATACTATATTTTTGCTTAAACTATTACCAATAAAGAATAATTAAGCAATATTTAACAACTAACTTTGGGTATCGTATACATTCATGAACAGGAAAACCTACTCCTATATTTAGTAGGTTTTTCTATTCACTAAAATAGGAGTCCAATGATACTATGTGGCCCCTTGAATAATTTGATCTAATGTATATGATACAATAGCTACTTTACAGAAAAACAATTAGATTACCTTATATTCTTTTAACTGTTTTGTGATTTTTAAGGTTTTTGTTTTTTGCTATAATGACCACTATGTAGATCTTATTCTTTAATAAAGAGGAAAGTAGAGTGAGGTATGGAAAATAATGTTTTTGAACAGATGGCAAAAAGATATGATACAGAAAAAAGAATTGAATTAGCTAAAATTATAGTTAAGGAAGTAAGAACAGAATTACCAAATAGTAAATCAAAGTCTTTAATAGACTATGGGAGTGGTACTGGTCTAATTGGTTTAGAATTATCAGATTTAGTAGATTCTATTTTGTTGGTTGATTCATCAAAACAAATGTTGGAGGTTGCGAAAGCTAAAATTTCTCAAAAAGAAATTACTAACTCAAAAGTACTTTATTCAGATTTTACTCAAGGAACTCCTGACCTCAAAGCAGATATAGTTTTAATGTCACTAGTCCTTCTTCATATTCCAGATACTAAAAAAATTTTACAAGAATTGTTTAACGTTTTAAATGATGAGGGCAAGCTAATCATTATTGATTTTGATAAAAATCATAAGATAAATCATCCGAAAGTTCACAACGGTTTTTTACATGAAGAACTGAAAAAAATGTTATCCGAAGTTGGATTTAAATCAATTAAAATTAAGACATTCTATCACGGTAATCGTATCTTTATGAATCAAGATGCTTCAATGTTTATATCTAGCAGTATAAAGTGATTTTTGTTTTTTAAATTTCTTAGTTCATATAATCTCGCTTAGTAAAGGAAGCAGTCATATTAAGGAATTAAGTCACTTTTTATCTATGTGTATAAAGATGAATTCCCTTGAGCGCCTAAAGGATGTTGGAAATAAAACTTCATAATATATGCCATCAAAAAAATAAGACTGCCCCTTGTTTGTGAGGGAGTCTTATTTTTTTGGTGTTCTTATTGTGAAATTCCGCATCAGAATTGTACAGATTAAGTAAGGTAAAAACCTCCATTTTGTGATCCTTAGAATTGGTACCTGCTTAACTTGCAGCTGTATGTTTATCTTCCATTTCGTCAGGTTGTGCATATGTAACATAGGTACCTGCCATCAAATCATGCAGACTTCTCTTATCTTGACGGAAAACAACCATAAAAAGACTCACAATTAAAGCAATACCTAAGGTAAGACTATAAACAATTCCGGCTACAAGAACTCGTAATAGCATCGCTCCAATTCCAAGCTTCTTTCCATTTACTTTTACGATTCTAACACCAACGATTCGTTTTCCAATTGTATACCCTGACCATAAAATAGGTACAGCAACGGTATAGATAACCCCTAAAATTGAGATAACAGGGTCATTTTCATTGAATTCTCCTGTAAGTAAAAAAACAATAAGGGTTAAAGGAATACTGACAATTACACCATCTAATAGGTTGCCTAAAAAGCGTATCCAAAATCCCGCTGGTTTTATCACATCATTCATTTCATATTTCCTCCTTTTTTGTACAATACCCATTTATCAATATAAATAGGCTCGTACATGATCGTAACATGGATATACGTGTAGATAAAAAATATAAAATATTTAAAATTTATTCATATTTTCTCTTTTGTAAAAGGGGTGAAGAAATGACAGATGTAAAATGAAAGTTATTTGATATTGATCTGTCTAATAAGGCTCTATTATATAAAGTTAACGTATCTAGGGCTGTTTTATTTCCTTCTCATCCCAAAAAATAAGACATTTTTTGCAGTAAAAGTCATGCTAGTCATTGATTCACTACTATGTAGTTTAATAGATTTAAAAATATATGGATAAAATAATCATTAAGCTGACTTCATAATTCATCAATTTTGATTTTTGTCGAATATCTAAATAGACCTTCCTGCCTGCAACTTCTATGGTAGAAATCGTTTCATTTATTGATAGAATCAAAGCTCGTATCAATATCTAGTGAGGAATTTTAGCTTCCGGTGAGTTCATGTATCTTGCCTCATTTATTATTCTTACTTTTAGAACTTATTATATTTATGTTTATTGGTGTAAAACACACAATTTTTTCATAGAAGTATACATAGATTTATATTTTTTTAATATTGATAATTATAAATATTAAAAAATAACGAAAGGAGGTCGGTGCATAAAGTTTTGTTGTTATTTTGATAGTTATTAAAATAGAAAGTCGATTATGTATATTTTTGAAGGCGAAAAAATTCATCAATAATAACCGGAATGTTACGACAATAAATGGAGGTCGTTGAAAAATGAATTTTGATTTAACGAAAGAACAAGAGATGATACGTAAGTTAATTCGGGATTTTTCGGAAGCAGAAGTTGCTCCTGGAGCAGATGAACGAGATCGGACGGGAGCATTTCCTTATGAAATGTTTTCAAAATTAGCAGAGTTAGGAATCATGGGTCTTCCATTCCCAGAACAATACGGTGGTGGTGATGCTGACACGATCAGCTTTGCCATTGTCGTTGAAGAGTTAAGCCGTGTTTGTGCATCAGCAGGAATCACATATTCAGCTCATATTTCATTAGGGGGAGAACCTCTTAATTTGTTTGGTACCCATGAGCAAAAAGAGAAATACTTAACGCCAATTTGTACAGGAGAGTCATTTGGAGCATTTGGTTTGACTGAACCAAATGCAGGCTCTGATGCTGGGGGAACACAAACAACCGCAGTTCTTGATGGGGATGAGTGGGTCATTAATGGATCAAAATGTTTTATTACTAATGCAAGCTATGCCAAACATCTTGCCGTTACGGCCGTAACAAATCGCTCAAAAGGAATTAATGGAATTAGCGCATTTATCGTTCCAACGAACGCACCAGGATTTACTGTTATCAATAATTACGAAAAAATGGGTCTTCAATCTTCAAATACAACAGAATTAATCTTGGAAAATGTAAGGGTTCCCAAATATAATCTGCTGGGAACAGAAGGAGAGGGTTTCAAGCAATTTTTAGCAACCCTTGATGGCGGAAGAATTGGAATCGGGGCAATGGCCGTTGGACTTGCACAGGGCGCTTATGAAAAATCACTTCAGTATGCAAAGGAAAGGAAACAGTTTGGAAAAAGTCTATCGAACTTTCAGGCAATCCAATTTAAATTGGCCGATATGGCAATGAATATTGAAATTGCCCGGAATATGGTTTACAAAGCAGCCTGGTTGAAGGAGCAAGGCCGAATCTTTAAAAAAGAGGCAGCATACGCAAAATTATTTGCTTCCGAAATATGCATGCGCGCATGTGATCAAGCTGTTCAAATTCATGGCGGTTATGGATACATGAAAGAATATCAAGTTGAGCGGTTCTTCCGTGATGCGAAGCTTCTGGAAATTGGGGAAGGAACATCTGAAATTCAGCGTATGGTAATCGCAAAACAACTAGGATGCTAAATCCATTTTTGTAATGACTTTCAAAAAATGATAAAGGAGTAACTCCATGGATATCAATGGAATTTCACAAGTAGTTGCAAACAGTAAACTTATGTTTCCTAATAAAGAAAAGGTACGCTCTACCTCCATTGGAAGCATAGAAGCTTTTCAAGAACTTCTTCGACAATCCCAAGAAGATCCTGCTGCCTTTTGGGATAGCACAGCCCGTGACCTTGTGTGGTATGAACCTTGGAAAGAAACCATTAGTGGACAACTCCCTGATTTTCGTTTTTTTGTCGACGGCATTAGCAACCCAAGTATCAATTTACTTGACCGGCATATAGTTAATGGAGCAGGTAACCGGACAGCTCTCATTTGGGAGGGTGAAAACGGAGAGACAAAATTTTATACCTACAATATGCTTCTTGCGGAAGTGAATCGATTTGCGAATGTTCTTCGTTCATTTGGGGTGAAAAAAGGTGATTGTGTAGCTATTTTTCTTCCAAATCTGGCAGAAGCATTTATTGCCGTATTAGCGTGTTTTCGTATTGGTGCTATTTACAATACTATTTTCTCAGGTTATTCCGAAAAGTCATTGAAAGACCGTCTTATCAGCTTTGGCCCAAAAGTAGTGGTAACTGCGGATGCAACAGAACGTCGGGGCAAAGCCCTTCGATTAAAAGAAAAAGTTGATCAAGTTGTACCAACTATTCCATCTGTTGAAGCAGTCATTGTTGTCAACCGCTTAGGTTTAGAGGTTCAAATGAAAGAAGGGCGTGATTACTGGTGGCACGAGCTTACAAAAACAGCAAGCATCGTTTGTGAACCTGAGAGAATAGAAGCGAATGAGAGTGGGATTGTGTTCTATACAAGTGGTACGACAGGAAAACCTAAAGGTGTCGTCCATTCTGGAATGGCTTTTGTTATTCAAAATTACACATATGCCAAGTATCATATGGATCACCACAATGATGATGTTTTCTGGTGTACTGCTGATATTGGGTGGTTAACGATGCATATTTGGGGTATTACTGGTGCTTTAGCGAATGGTGTAACAACCGTTGTCTATGAGGGAGCAGTTGATTATCCGGAAAAAAATCGCTTTTATCAAATTATTGAAAAATACCGGGTGAATAAGTTATTTACCGCTCCAACTGCATTGAGAATGTTAAAAAGTATGGGAGAAAAACCATTAGAACAATTTGATTTATCTTGTCTTGATGTCATTTCTCTTGTGGGAGAACCTTTTGATACTGAAACATGGCATTGGACATATGAAGTTTTAGGAAAGAAAAAGGTATATATCAATAATACTTGGGGTCAAACGGAAACAGCGGGATCTCCTATCGCAGGAGCAGCCTGGCTGATGCCAATGAAACCTGGTTCCGCAGGGACTCAGTTTTTAGGGGCAGTTTTTGATGTTGTTAATGAAGAAGGCAATCCAGTTAAACCTGGTCAGTTAGGAAACTTAGTAATTAGAAAACCATTTCCTATGCTGTGCCGTACACTTTGGAAAGAACCGGAGCGATATTACGCATCCTATTTTAGCCAAGTAGAAGGAAGTTATTATGCCAGCGATCTTGCCTTGATAGATGAAGATGGATATATATGGGTAGTTGGCCGTTCTGATGACGCACTCAATGTGGCAGGGCATCGGTTAAGTACGTTGGAAATGGAAAGTGCTGTACTTGAATGCAAAGGTGTTTTTGAATGCGCTGTCATTGGGATTCCTGATGAAATAAAAGGGGAAGTTCCTTTAGTATTTGCCCGTCTAGCTGATGGTTTTGAAGGTAACGAAGAGATGATAGAACGGATAAATAGGAGTATCATCCAACAAATTGGTAAGATTGCCAGTCCAAAATCCATAATTATGACTAATATGTTACCGAAAACAGTAAGTGGAAAAATTATGCGGCGTTTATTAAAGGAAATAGTGGCGACAGGAAAGGTAGCTGGTGACATTACAGGACTTGAAGATCCATCAACTGTTGTAGAAATACAGAAGATCGTTGCTAGTAAATTATCAGCTATATAATGTTTTATTCGGGTCAGTCATTTGTTCATAAAATGCTTGATAAATACCTTGTTCTATTTAATTTTTCTCTTTGTAATCGCTAGATTGGCAGTTAAAGATGAAACTATAGATAGATGCACATATCTCTATAATATAAAAATTTAAGCTTCATGATGATAAACAAAGATCCCATTAAATAAAAGATAGAAAGGGCGGAAAGTATGTTCAAAAAGGTTTTGATTGCTAATCGTGGTGAAATTGCTGTTCGGGTAATCCGGACATGCAAGGCCCTAGGGATTATTACAGTTGCTGTACATTCAGAAGCTGATGCGGACGCTCCCCATGTAAAAATGGCGAATGAGGCCTATTTAATTGGAGGTTCGCGTGTAGCAGAAAGTTATTTAAACATTGATAAAATTTTAGAAGTCGCCCGTTTAACAAAAGCAGAGGCTATTCACCCTGGATACGGTCTGCTTTCCGAGAATGCCGAATTTGCCCGGCGCTGTGGGAAGGAAGGGCTGATATTCATTGGACCTTCTCCAGAGGTTATCTCCAAAATGGGCAGCAAAATTGAATCACGAAAAGCGATGGAAGAAGCAGGAGTCCCTGTAGTCCCTGGGATTACCTACCCTCTTGCTGATGCAGAGGAAGCGGTAGAAGCGGCTGACCGTATTGGTTATCCTGTGATGCTAAAAGCTTCCGCTGGAGGAGGCGGAATCGGAATGCAGGTTGTCCATAGCGGAGATGAAATCCGCAAAGCGTTTGCGGGGAACCAAAAACGGGCTAATGATTTCTTTGGCGATGGTACCATGTATGTTGAAAAATTTGTGGAAAACCCTAGGCATATTGAAATTCAAATCCTGGCAGACGGATTTGGCAATACCGTTTATCTATGGGAACGTGAATGTTCGATCCAGCGTCGCCATCAAAAAGTCGTTGAGGAAGCTCCATCATCCTTTCTTTCTGAAACTACCCGCAGCAAAATGGGGGAGGCAGCAGTAAAAGCGGCAAAATCAATTGGATATAAAAATGCAGGAACAATTGAGTTTTTAGTAGATGAAGAGCAAAATTTTTATTTTCTTGAAATGAACACCCGTTTGCAAGTGGAACATCCAGTTACAGAAGAAATTACAGGTTTGGACTTAGTGGAAAAACAATTGAAAATCGCAGGGGATGAAGCACTGGATTTTTCTCAGGGAGAGGTAAAACGTGAAGGTCATGCGATTGAAGTCAGAATCTACGCAGAAGATCCAAAAACATTTTTTCCTTCTCCAGGGAAAATCACCAAATTAGAATTGCCGAACGGACCTGGAATTCGGCATGAATTAGCGATTCATGATCAATCTGTAGTTACCCCTTTTTATGATCCAATGATTGCGAAGCTCATTGTAAAAGGAAGTGATCGTGACGATGCAATAAACCGTCTGCACGATGCATTAGTGGATTATCATATTGAAGGAATTAAAACAAATATACCAATGCTGGAAGAGGTCATTTCCCACCCGGCATTTCGTTCAGGTGATACGACAACGGACTTTGTTGGAAAGTATTTAAAAACTAAAAAAACAAATAACGCGAAATAGGGGAGGAATAATGATGAGTGAAATCGTAGCAAGCATGGCAGGAAATGTGTGGAAGGTACTTGTTAAAGTTGGAGATCAAGTAGAAGAAGGCCAGGATGTAGTGATTTTAGAATCAATGAAAATGGAAATTCCGATTGCAGCCGAATCTGATGGGATTGTTAAAGAAGTAAAAGTGAACGAGGGCGAATTTGTGAATGAAGGAGACATCATTGTAGAAGTTGAATAAGCCCTAAAATCATCGGAGGAAAGGTGATAAAGCAATGAAATGGCCCCCAAATATAACTATTAAAGAGGTTGGTCCACGGGATGGATTACAAAACGAAAAGGGTTTTATTTCAACAGAGGATAAAATTTCCTTGATTAATCAATTGTCCGCTAGTGGACTAAAAGCGATTGAGATTACCTCCTTCGTCAATCCGAAATGGATTCCTGCTCTTTCAGATGCCACTTTAGTTGCCACAGGCATTACAAGAATGCCAGGTGTAACCTATACGGCTCTCGTTCCAAACCAAAAAGGTTTGGAGCGGGCGTTTGAAGCGAACGTTGATGAAGCGGCTGTATTTATGTCAGCCAGCGAAACTCATAATCTAAAAAATATTAATAAATCGATTAGCGATACATTCCCTATCTTAAGAAACCTGGTCCAAAAAACCCTTGCAGCAGGGAAACTCAGCAGAGGTTATGTTTCTACTGTTTTTGGATGCCCATATGAAGGGCCTATTGATATAGATATGGTTATAAGAGTTTTGGAAACCTTATTTGAGATGGGGATTAACGAACTGTCGCTTGGAGATACGATTGGTGTTGCGAATCCAAAGCAAGTCCAAGAGTTATTGGAAGTTTTCTTAAAAAGATTTCCGGCAAATAAATTAGCGATGCACTTTCATGATACAAGGGGAACAGCCTTAGCTAACGTCTTAGTATCGTTAGAAATGGGTATTACCACTTTTGATTCTTCCATTGGGGGATTAGGAGGATGCCCTTATGCGCCTGGAGCATCAGGTAATGTGGCAACTGATGATTTACTTTATATGCTTCAAGGAATGGGAATCCATACTGGGGTGGATCAGGAAAAGCTTTTATCTGCATCCCAATTTATTCAGAAGAAGATTGGGAGACCTTTACCTAGTAAAAGTCTTCAAGCTTTAACCTCCCAATAGACATCCATACCGTGTGAGGAAGGTGAAAATATGGATAAAACGATATTAGTTAACAGGCTGGAAAACGGAATCGTGATGATTACATTAAATCGCCCTAAAGCGGCCAATGCTTTATCTCTTCAAATGTTAAAGGAACTCCAAGAAGCGATTCTATTATGTAAATATGACCGGACGATCCGTTGTGTAGTCATTACAGGGGCTGGAGAAAAGGCCTTTTGTGCGGGTGCTGATTTAAAAGAACGCGCAGATATGGAACAGGTTCAGGTACGGAAGACGCTTTCCTTGATCCGTGGGAATATCAATGATTTAGAAGCATTACCGCAGCCAATTATTGCGGCTGTGAATGGTGTTGCGTTTGGTGGGGGAACAGAACTTGCACTGGCTTGTGATATCCGTATTGCCTCTGAAACAGCGAAGCTAGGTCTAACGGAAACCTCACTGGGAATTATTCCAGGCGCAGGCGGGACGCAGCGTTTACCGAGATTAGTAGGAAAGGGACGGGCTAAGGAACTTATTTTTACAGCGAGACGTATTGATGCAGCAGAAGCCTTAGAAATTGGGTTAGTAGAGTATACGGCATCTTCAAATCATTTGATTAAAAAAGCTTTGGAAATCGCAGGGCAAATTGCCCGAAATGGTCCAATTGCCATCGCGCAAGCAAAGTTCGCCATTGATAAAGGCTATGATGTTGATATGAACACCGGTCTTGCCATTGAGCAAAGTGCCTATGAAGTGACAATTCCATCGAAGGATCGTTTAGAAGGATTACAGGCCTTTAAGGAAAAAAGAACCCCCATATATGTTGGAGAATAAGAAAACCAGATTAATAGAGGAGGAAAGACAATGGATATGAAACCTCTACAACAAACACTTGAAGAAAGAGTAGAAAGAATTAAAAAGGGGGGCGCTCTTAAGTATCATGAAAAAAACACTGATCAAGGAAAACTTTTTGTTCGGGACCGTTTAAAACAGTTATTCGATCCTGGCTTTGAACTGGAGGATGCGCTATTTGCAAACTGTATGGCGGGGGAACTTCCTGCCGATGGTGTTGTGACAGGAATGGGGAAGATTAATGGCCAGGTTGTTTGTGTGATGGCTAATGATTCAACTATTAAAGCGGGTTCCTGGGGATCACGTACGGTTGAAAAAATCATTCGAATTCAAGAAACAGCTGAGAAACTTCGTGTACCATTAATTTATTTAGTAGATTCAGCTGGAGCAAGGATTACAGATCAGGTAGAAATGTTTCCTGGACGTCGCGGGGCAGGCAGAATCTTTTACAATCAAGTGAAACTATCTGGAAAAGTACCGCAAATTTGTCTTCTGTTTGGTCCATCTGCTGCAGGTGGGGCTTATATCCCGGCGTTTTGCGACATTGTTATCATGGTAGATAAAAATGCATCCATGTACCTTGGCTCACCACGGATGGCCGAAATGGTTATCGGGGAAAAAGTTACATTGGAAGAAATGGGCGGCGCTCGCATGCATTGTTCAGTATCAGGATGCGGTGATGTACTCGCTAAAAATGAAGAGGAAGCTATTTCCATTGCCCGCAATTATCTTTCTTACTTTCCGGCAAATTTTTCAGAAAAGCCGCCGGTTCATGAGGCAGCAGCACCAAAACAAATGAAGAAATCATTGGAAGAGCTGATTCCGGCAAATCAAAACTCTTCCTTTAATATGCATGATCTTATTAATGGAATTATTGATGAAGGTTCTTTCTTTGAGATTAAGAAACTATTTGCTACCGAGCTTATTACAGGTCTTGCCCGTATAGACGGAAAACCTGTCGGCATCATAGCCAATCAGCCTCGTGTAAAGGGTGGCGTGCTGTTCCATGATAGCGCTGACAAAGCTGCGAAATTTATTAATCTTTGCGATGCATACCATATTCCGTTATTGTTCCTAGTTGATGTGCCTGGATTTATGATTGGTACAAAGGTAGAACGGGCAGGAATCATTCGACATGGTGCAAAAATGATTTCTGCGATGGCGGAGGCAAGTGTGCCTAAGATTTCTGTTATTGTTCGAAAAGCTTATGGTGCAGGTCTATATGCCATGGCCGGCCCGGCGTTTGACCCAGATGCTTGTCTGGCTTTACCTTCCGCTTCGATTGCCGTAATGGGCCCAGAAGCAGCTGTTAATGCTGTATATGCTAACAAAATTGCTGCATTACCTGACGAAGAGAGGGCTGCATTTATCACTGAAAAGCGTGCGGAATATAAAGAAGATATTGATATTTACCGGCTTGCTTCAGAAATGGTTATTGACGGAGTCATTCCGGCAAACTCACTGCGCGATGAGTTAACTAAACGCTTTGAAGCATACTCCTCGAAGTATGTAATCTTTTCTGAGCGTAAGCACCCAGTCTATCCAGTTTAATATCTGGTTTTATACGAGGAAGTTTGTTCTCTGAATAAAGGTAAAATAGGAGAATCTTTTGCAGAAGTGATTCATGATGAATCATTTTTTAAAAACTTTTTTATCTAAAACATAAAAATGATCTAACTCTCTAACACTTAAAAGAGATAAATATCAATTGAGCTCCCAGGCGTCTGTAAAAGTATATTTAATGGAAAAGAAAAAGCTCAAACTCGTTGTCATTCAACGTGTTTGAGCTTTCATTACTTTCTTGAAGATGTGTTATGTGAACTAAGAAATTATGATGTGTACAGGAAATATAGAATTAACTTTTTATATGTAGAAGTGTAAATTTGGATTGTTAAATAAAGTGTGCACGTTAGTTTGATGGTCCAAGATTATAGATAAAATCAAGAGGTATTAACCCTAAATGCTGTGGACGAAACCATAATAGAGCACCAGTTTAACGCTCCGTTTTTGAGTCAACTATTAACCATGAGGACAAAGAAAAAATGATCGTTAGACAGGCATTAGTCCCAAGACGATTAGTATGAACGCAATGGTCATTAAGATCCAACTAGGATGAAGACGGCGCATTACCCAAAGAGAAATGCTGGCAGCATACAGAAAAGAGCTGCCAGCAAGTAGGCCCGTCGCGAGCTTTACATTCTGCTCGAACCAGATTGCGGCGGCGATTAAGGTAAGCCCACTAAGTAACCAGTTAAGTGTGGTGAAATGCAGAAGCAACAGCACGAGTCTTTGTAATGGAGCAGATATCCGTTCATCCGTCACAAAAACCGCCTCGATCGGCCTGATTATCAGCCGTTGCATTAGCATTCCATGAATCACCGCCGTGCCACCACCGATGGCCCCAGCGGCTGTCAATGCAATACTTTGCCAGTCCATATCCATATACCTCCAATGAATATTATTTATGATTAAAAAATATTGAGATCTTGCATACTTTCTGAATACATTGTAATTAAACATGTTAGTCTATATAAAATAAACATATTATTATATTTTGTTAAAAAGTCCTCAGATTCTATTCATTCTAAGGACTTTTTGATTGCTAATTTCGATTATTATGTAAACTGGAAATATATATCGAGTGTATAAATAGAAAAAGAAATAATTTGTCTTGTATCAATACCAAAAAAGGTCCAGAATCTCCTAGTCCATCTGAAGCAGGAACTATAAATACAGGAAAAACCAGAAGCTAGACCCATTCCTAAGCCATATAAATATCTTTCAGAACAAACATAATGAAATAGACCTTGGATCTACAGCAAAAGAGGTAGCAGTTTGCTGAGTTGGTGTAAATGATGGTGGAGGGGCTGTTGGAGCCTGTTGTGAATTTAATGTAGGGGATCCTCCTGGTGGCCTAGGCGGCGTTGAAGGCATCTGAGGACCAAGAAACTGTTCATATGCATAGAAATCAGTATAATTGATGTCCATTTTATTTTCATCTCCCAAATCTTAATGATTAATATTATTAATCACTAAGATAATTTATCTGTATTTCACTAATGTTATATCTCCTTTTATAGTAAAAGTATAAATAAATTATTTAGTTTAAAACTAAATAATTAGTATTGGAGATAAGAATATGACAGCTAAAGAAAAAAATACAATGTTATTACGCACAGAAGTTAATAAACTTTCTTCTTTTGCCTTATGGTTTGTGGGAATTGGGTTTACTTTTATTATTGCATTAATGGGGTATGGATTGGCTAAAGTGCCTGGTTTTGATCACGTTGGGCAACTTGCCTGTGCTATTGTGATTGCTGTGATTTACCGTCAGATGTGGAGATATCCTGAAAGAATACGCTCAGGAATTGAATTTTCTTCAAAAAGATTATTACGTTTTGCTATTATTTTATTTGGTTTAAAGTTAAATATTGATGTAGTTATTCATCAGGGATTAGGTCTACTAGTTCGAGATGTAGGAACCATTGTTTTTTCAATTTTCTTAACGGTTTTAATTGCTAAATGGCTAAAGGCAGATGCTTCTTTATCTCTTCTTTTAGGAATTGGAACAGGTGTTTGTGGAGCAGCTGCTATCGCAGCCGTTTCTCCGATTTTGAAAGCAAAAGAAAAAGATACGGCCATAGGGGCCGGTATAATTGCTTTAGTAGGGACAATATTTGCTATTGGATATACACTTTTAAGACCTTATATCGGATTGACAGATGTTCAATACGGCATTTGGGCAGGTGTTGGACTACATGAAATTGCACATGTAGCTTTAGCCGCAGCTCCTGGTGGACCCGATGCTTTAGCAATGGGCCTATTAGCAAAATTAGGTCGGGTCTTCCTACTTGTTCCATTAAGTTTTATCTTAATGTATTGGATGAAACGTAGTGGAAAAGTTCAAGAAGACACAAAAATTGAATTTCCCTGGTTTTTAATAGGATTCATTATGATGAGTATTTTTGGAAGCTATGTTCTGGGAGAATACATTATTATATCTAAGAATATTATGAATGACATTTCAGGTCTGACCACTTTCATTTTAACTATGGCTATGGTGGGATTAGGATTAAACGTAAGTTTAAACGATCTTCGAACAAAAGCCTTTAAGCCACTGATTGCTATGTTTATCACTTCTATCTTACTATCTTTTCTTACATTCCTAATAATGTAGAGGTAAGAAACAATGTATTTAGTATTAAATACATTGTTTCTTTTTAACTTTTTATGGAATATATTTCACGTAAAACATCTTTTCAAAATTCATCAATAAAAAAATATTCTCTTCTAGAATTTTTAAATTGAACAGCCTTCCCCATAGATTATGAATTTTGTTTTCAATAAACCAATGTACTGAAGATATAAGAGCTTTAGAGATTCGTTGCACTTTTGTTAGTCACTAGTTAGACATATTTATTGATTTTAAACTCTTTTTGTTTATTTACTATCCAGACAGGCAATATAATCATAAGTAGACGAAGGAGGAAAAGTTTATATGAATAAGAAAATCGTTGTGCTCGGTGTTTCAATAGTGGGTGCTCTCACTATGGGCAGTATTTCTGGATGTTCTAGTGAAGAAAAATCTCCTACAGTTAACACTGGTACCTCTCAAAAACAAACAAATCTACAGAAATACACTAAGTATCCCGAAAAGAATGGCAATCAAGATGAAGAGTTTGATTTAGTAGGAACGCTGGATAAGGAAACGCAAGACGAATTAACTCTTATCATTGATAATGAAAAAGTCAAAATACCAAAAAGAAATACCTTTGAAAAAGAGGATGAAATAAATGGAGACATAAAAGGCAAATTGGTGAAAGTTGAGGTGAACACAAAAGAGCAAAATGCTGAAAGCTTAGAATTAACCCCGCAAGCTAAAGCTAATGATGAGGGTGTTTACGAAAAAGAATCAGATGGAGATTACAACGTAATTGGAAAGCTAATTAGCGAAACAAGTAATGAAGTAATGATAGAAGTACATAATGGTAAAAAGACTTATACGAAAGCAAATGATTTTGAAAAAGATGTTGACAATAAATCTCAAGATATTCAAGGTAAGGTAGTGCGTTTAGAAGTTAAAAAAGATAATAAAGTGGAAAGCCTTGAGGTAGAATCAGAGGATCAGTAAGTTTTTCTTCAAATGGGGGAAAAAGGAGACTGTACAAAAAAAGAGGAAGATATAAGAAATCTTAGTTAGCTTGACAGGGTATTAATCATTGTACAAAGTAAAATGCAAAAAGAACACAAGATAAAGTTTAAATTTGCAATTAGTAAGATAGCAGAAATTTAAAACATTAAGTAATTTTATTAAGAAAAATGCTTTGTTGATGTGCTACCAATTAACGATTATAGGTTGATTTATTCTTATATTTAACGTAAAGAAAAGCTGTTGGATGTGTAAATCCAACGGCTTTTCTTTCGATAATTAGTGTTACGTAAATAGTTTTGTCTTTAGTATAGAATAGGTAAGGGGTGAATGTTATGAACAAGAACAGATAGTGGGGAACAGAAATAGCCAAATACTTTTCTTTGGTGGAATAATTCCTTTAAATAGATTAGATTATTTAGTTAAAGAAGTATGTAAATAGAGATAGATATTTCATTAGAAGGGATTGAAATAGCATCGAATTACGACATTTAGAATATTTTTTAATGGTTAGTAAAGAATTACATTTTACAAAAGCAGCTGAAAAGTTAGGCATCTCACAACCCACTTTAAGTCATCAAATTAAAATGCTTGAACAAGAGGTAGGGTATTCACTTTTTAACCGTATTGGCAAGAAAATTGAGCTTACTAAGGTAGGAGAAATTGTACAACGAGAAGCATTGAATATTCAAGGTTCCATACAAAGTATGTCCGCCCAAATTGCAGCATTTACGAAAGTAGAAATCGGGGAATTGAAAATTGCTGTGTTACCTGGGGAAATAACAGATTTAGTATCTACTTTATGTATTCAATTTAACCGTTTATATCCGAACATTAAGGTGTTTATTCAAACTACTGACCAGGTGGAAAAGGCTGTCCTAGAAAATCAAGCTGATTTTGGCATTGGTTTTCATCTTAATCAATATGATACGTTGCAAGTGACGAAGTTGTATGATGAAGAGTTTTATCTAATTAGTAATCAAAGTAATGGTGAGGAGATGGTTTCGTTTTCCGCTGTTTTAGAGAGTCCTCTTATTTTATTTCCAAGTAGGCATCAATGTAGAAAAATACTTGATAAAACGAGCAATGAGGTTGGCAAGCAATTAGAGCCTATTGTTGAAACATCTAGTATCGAATCTATCTTGAATTTAGTTCGAAATGGTATTGGTCGTAGTGTTGTTTCGCGTACATTATATGAATTTTATGACACAGAGGATATAGTTTTCCAACATATTGAAAGTCCATCTTTGACTAGAGCCGTTTATCTCGTGATGAAAAAGAATTGTTTTGTTAATTATGCAGCTCGTAAATATATTCAGTTATTAGTACGAGAAATTGAAAAGCTTGGTTTTCACATAGGGAAAGATTCGATTACTTCTTTACAAAATTCTATATTATAGTTTTTATCTATCATTATCATAGAATTAATTGTATAGAACAATGATAAGTTTCTCTTTACAATCAAGATAGGTTCATAAAAATGGAACTATTAAATTGTAAAGGGGACTTTCAATTATGCTTCAAGAAGTAGCAGGTATTAAAATTCCGGATTCTCGCTTGGCGAAAGATGCAGCAGATATTTTACGTGAGCATGGGAACGATTTATTATGGAATCATTCAAATCGTGTGTTTTTATTTGGGGCAGTTAATGGAAAAAAAGCAAAACAGAATTATGATATAGAGCTGCTCTATGTCAGTGCTTTATTCCATGATTTAGGCTTAACCAAAAAGTATAGTAGTCCTGATTTACGGTTTGAAGTAGACGGTGCAAACGCAGCAAGAAGTTTTTTGCAGCAGTATCAAATTCCAGATGAGTCAATTCGTCTTGTATGGGATGCGATTGCATTGCATACGACACCTGGCGTTGCAGAGCATAAAGAATCTGAAGTGGCCCTACTCTTTTCAGGTGTTGGTTTAGATGTGATGGGAGATGGCTTTGAACAATTTCCTGCCGACTTGCGTGCAGAAATTATAAAATTCTTCCCACGTAACCATTTCAAAAAGGAAATTATCCCAGCGTTTTATGAGGGCTTTAAACATAAGCCAGAAACTACTTTTGGCAATATGAAAGAAGATGTTATTAAATATTTTAGACCGGAATATAAAAATAAAAATTTCTGTCATTGTATTTTACATTCACCATGGTCAGAATAAAAAATAAAAGCCGTTGAAAGTATAGTTTTCAACGGCTTTTTACGTACGATAGTCCTTGTTATAGTAACTAATCTTACTTAGGATATACTTTATTAATCAATAACTTAAGGTAGTGATAATCGAATAAATTTCTCTAAACCAATGATATACAATACAAAGTAGGAAGAGATTAGGGGATTCATGACTAACTGTGATGTACATACAATTTGGCGTACTAAGTACATGAAAAATGCCTATATCAGTGATGAGGATGGAGATTGGTTTTATCATTTTACAGGTTATGCAACGAATGGAAAATTAACAGATACAGGTTTTAAAAAGCAGCACGAATAAATAATGCTTAACTTTGTTAGTGTAATGGATTTATGTTATCTGTTTTTAGAGGAGAAATTGAAGAAAGGTCACAATGAAGGAACAGTAGTTAATGTAGCTTCAACTGCAGCATTTCACCCGGTACCCTATATGTCGATATAGGCAGTTACAAAATCATTTGTTTTACCTTTTACAGAAGGCCTGCATGAAGAATTTAGTAAACCATTATACTTAAGATTGTCTTATATCCTATAAGTAAGGGTTAGTCTTTGTTATCACTATGGAATTTATGTTAATTATAATCCTTTTGGGAATAATACTATGAGCATATATAGCATTGGAGGAAGAAATCTTGAGCAATCCCAAAAGTAGATTAACATCATCGGAAATCACAGCATTATGGACGCAATATCTTCAAGAAACAATGGCTATTTGTATTAGTAAATATGTGTTAGCCAATGTAAAGGATCCTGAAATTTTTTCTCTTTTCGAACTTACTTTAAGCCTAGCTAAAAAGCATTTAAAAATGATCGAAGACATTTTCGAAAATGAAAAAATTGAAGTGCCTAAAGGATTTACAGACAAAGATGTAAATCTAAATGCGCCTCCTTTGTTTACCGATATATTTTGGTTAAACTATATCCATGATATGACATTACATGGTTTAGCTGGATATTCAATGTCTTTCAGCGTATCTGCTAGAAAAGATATAAGAAATCATTACTATCAATGTAATATTGACACGATGGACCTGTATAATGAATCCATTGAGATTCTGTTATCCAAAGGAATTTATCAAAGATCCCCTTATTTTTCTACAGAGAAGAAAAGTCAATCTATTACAAAGTTTTCATATGTAATGGATTTATTCGGAAATAAAAGACCATTGAATTCAATGGAGGCAGGAAATATTTATTTTAATTTAAAGAAGAGTATTATAACGAAGACTCTAATTGACGGATTTAAACAAGTCATCAAGGATAAAACCATACATAAATTTATGGAGCATTGTCGAAATACCGTTAATAAAAACATAGACGTTTTTTCTTCTGTACTCAAGGAAGAAAATTTGCATTCTCCACGTTTGTTAGATGAAGAAATTACAGTTTCTAATGTAGCTCCTTTTTCAGATAAATTAATGGTGTTCCATACTGGATTTTTGTTTCATTTAGCTACTACCTATTATGCGACAGCTATGATAACAAGCATGAGAATAGATGTAGTTGGACATTGTGATGCATCTATTTTAAGGGATTTGAAGACTATTGCATCGTTTGGAAAAATCCTAATTGACAAAGGATGGATAGAAGAGTTACCGCAGGCAGATGATCGTCAAGAGTTCAATTAATGTTTAATCTCTAAACAAAATAGTGAGATGGAATAAATACCTCATAGTTTCAGGTGTTTTTTGGATTCTCTCCAAAAGATCATTAACTTTTATCCTATATCATTCAGGAATTTCATAACATCCTTTCACTACTTCCCGCTCAATCATAAAAAGTAAGTAAAGAAGGCCTTCTTTATATCAAGTTTCAGCTACAGAGAAAATTCATAAAGAAGTAAATGTTGCAACTGGAGCAGTAGGATTGATTAAAACAGGTAGACAAGCAGAAGAAATCTTAAGAAACGATCGCGTAGACTTAGTATTTATTGGACGAGAAATCTTAAAAAATCTATTCTGGGCACGTTCAGCTGCAGAAGAATTAGGTGCGGACATCGAAATTCTTGTTCAATATACACGCTATGGATCTCAATGGTTAACAATCTAAACAATATAAAGAAAAAAGCGTGAATCTATTATCATTCAATAGGTTTACGCTTTTTTCTGCTGATAATTTAGCTTATGTAAACTAAAAATGAATAGAGAATAGTACAAGAAATAATCTATAAAGTCATCAATCTATGACCTATTTTCGAAAACTTACATTATAATAGCTTTCTACACAATACAATAATATAATGATAGGAAAAAAGGATGCATATCATGCCAATTAATTCTTTTGAAAATTATCCGATGAGCTGGAAGCCATCAATTGATAAAACCAGAAAACCCATTTATCAAGTACTTGCAAGTCAGTTACAACAAGACATCTTAAATGGAATTCTATTACCTGGAACAAAACTTCCTCCACAACGAGAACTGGCTGATTATTTAGATTTAAATGTTAGTACCATTTCAAAAGCCTTTAAAGTGTGTGAGTTAAAGGGGTTGTTAAGTGCAACAGTAGGAAGTGGCACATTTGTATCATATGATGCAGTATCAAATGCGTATTTGCTCGAAGATACAAAGCCGAATCATTTAATTGAAATGGGAGCAACACTCCCAGATGATGCTTCTTACGAACCCTTACTACTCCAACTGAAAAGCATGTTACAGGAGACAGACTATGAGAAATGGTTTGGTTACGGTCGAGCAGGCGAAAGCCTTTGGCAAAAGGATGCAGCTGTAAAGCTGATTAGAAGAGGTGGATTTGAAACAACTGTTGATCACATTTTATTTGCAAATGGTGGTCAAAATGCGATTGCGGCCACACTGGCAAGCCTTTGTCAGCCCGGAGATCGTATTGGTGTGGATCAGCATACTTATCCAGGTTTAAAAACGGTTGCAGCGATGCTTAATGTGCAAATCGTACCCATAAAATCAGGGAACAATGGAATGAGTCCACCTGCTTTTGAGTATGCTTGTAAAAATGACAATATTAAAGGTCTTTATCTAATCCCAGATTATCATAATCCCACAACTCGCTCCATGTCTATTGAGAATCGAAAAGCAATTGCAGCCACTTCCAAAAAATACAATCAGTTTATTATTGAAGATGCATCATATCATCTCCTTAACGAAAAACCACTTCCAGCACTCGCATCATTTGCACCAGAACAGGTCATTTATATTGCGAGTCTATCAAAGTCAATTGCACCAGGGTTACGGTTAGCCTACGTGACTGTACCAAATCAATACAAGGAGTCCCTTTCAAGGGCGCTTTATAATTTAAATATATCCGTTTCTCCATTATTAGCAGAATTAACAGCACGTATTATTGTATCTAATCAGTTTGAAATTCTAATTAAGAGTCATCAAGAACAAACTATTAAGAGAAACCAAGTTGTGAATCGATATTTAGCAGACTATACATGTTTGGGTGATGAAACAGGCATTTTCCGTTGGTTGCTCTTACCTGGTAAAATCAAGGGAGGCGAATTCGAAAAGTTGGCTGCCAATCAGGGAGTTCAAGTATACGCAGCTGAACGTTTTGTAGTTGGAAATAGTTGTCCGGAACGGGCTGTGAGGGTTTCTGTCTGTGCACCAGAGTCCATTGAAGAGCTTGAGAGAGGATTGGTTATCCTTGAACGTTTACTAAAAACGATTACTTAATATTGTTCGCCATACAATTATTATATTGTATGGCTTTTTTTGTGCGTGTTATGATGATTCAAATCCGATTAAAAGAAGATGGGAAATATATTAATTTCCTAGAAAGGTAGGTTAGGCTATGCTACAAACAGGTGATGTAAAAAAGTTAGACGCTCCGTCATCTCGATTACAAAGCTATATTCGTTCTCCTAAAAAACAACAACAATTATATAAGAGAACACTAATTGTTGTTGTTCTATCCCAAATTTTTGGAGGCGCAGGGCTCGCAGCAGGAATCACCGTAGGAGCACTCATAGCTCAAGATATGTTAGGTACAGATAGTGTCACAGGTATTCCAACTGCATTATTTACTTTAGGATCAGCAGGAGCTGCTCTACTTGTAGGACGACTTTCTCAGCGGTTTGGGCGTCGTTCTGGACTTGCCGGTGGTTTTTTGACTGGTGGTATTGGTGCCATTGGCGTCGTTATTTCAGCATTAACAAATAGCATTGGTCTTTTATTTGCTTCACTGCTGATTTACGGAGCTGGAACGGCTACAAACCTACAGGCACGTTACGCAGGAACAGACTTGGCAAATTCAACACAAAGAGCGAAGGCAATTAGTATGGCCATGGTTTCCACTACATTTGGTGCTGTTGCAGGCCCAAACCTTGTAGATGTGATGGGAGAGTTTGCTATATCCATTGGAGTGCCTGCTTTAGCTGGACCATTTATATTAGCTGCAGTGGCCTATATACTTGCTGGTTTAGTTCTATTCATTTTCCTTCGCCCTGATCCACTCGTTGTTGCTAATGCAATATTAGAGGTTCAAAATACAACCGATAATACACCTTCAGAATCAAGTTCTCATTCGTTATCAACGAATAAAAAAGGTATTTTTGCTGGGTCTGCAGTTATGGTCCTTACTCAATTCGTTATGATTGCCATTATGACGATGACACCCATACATATGGGACACCATGGCCATGGACTGAATGAGGTAGGGCTTGTCATCGGCTTTCACGTAGCTGCTATGTATCTTCCCTCTTTAGTAACTGGTTTTCTTGTTGATAAGATTGGACGTACTACTATGGCCATTACTTCAGGAATTACACTATTAGCTTCGGGGCTTCTAGCTGCTATGGGACCTGCTGATTCAATGGGGGTACTCATTACAGCGCTGGTATTACTAGGATTGGGTTGGAACTTTGGGTTAATTAGTGGCACAGCAATCATTGTGGACGCAACTTCATCTTCTACACGAGCTAAAACGCAAGGTTCTGTAGATGTTTTAGTGGCTTTATCAGGAGCATTAGGAGGAGGCGTGTCCGGAATGGTAGTAGCCCATTCTAGTTATGCAGCTCTTTCCATTATTGGTGCTATTCTTTCATTAGTACTTATTCCGGCTATTATTTGGGCAACTCATAATAAATAATATTAATGATTAAATTTCTAACACAGGCTCACTCATTTTTATTTTTTTCTTATCTATTCTAACGCAATTATACTCTAATTCTATGTTCGTACTTTCGATATTTGACAATTTTCTTTAAAAGAGTAGAGAGAAAGAAAATACAGATAAGTTAAACTCGTCCGTAGAAATATGTCTAAGCAGAAAAGAAAAAGCACAAACTCGCTGGGAATCAACGAGTTTGTGCTTTTTTACTATGTGATGTGTAACATATTTTATGTGAACTAAAAGTATATATCTTATACATTTCTGGACGCTTTCTACATTTAAAGGGACATTAAATTAAAGAACTAGCTTATCGAAGAACTTTTCTTTAAGTGTCAAATAGGCTCTTATCTCGTTCTTGACAATCAGACAGACTCTCCAATGAGTCTGTTTTTCACTTTAACTTAAGTGACCAATAAATTAATATATTTAATATTAAAGTTAATTTTTTTAATAAAAATATAAAATTTTATAAACGATATTAAATAATTATTTTAAAATTAAAAGATATGATGTATGATATGATTAAATGAAAGAAAGGAGAACAGTATGGCGTATCCTTTACTCACTAATTGTCCGGTTTGCATGGAGGCGCTTAAAATTACTAAGCTACAGTGTAACCATTGCCAGACAACGGTAGAAAATGAATTTGAAGTTTCAAGACTGGCTGCTCTTGGTCAGGAACAGCTGCATTTTATTGAGATTTTTCTTAAATGTCGTGGAAATATCAAAGAAGTCGAGAAGGAGCTCGGAATTTCCTATCCGACTGTCAGAGGAAAATTAGATGAAATTATCTCTACTCTCGGATATTCCTCTCAGAAGAAACCCGAAGTAGATAAGAAAAAAATTGTATCGTTATTGGAAAAAGGAGAAATTACGGCAGAGAAAGCCATTCAGTTATTAAAAGAGGGGGAAGTATAATGAAGGACGAAATTTCGAGAGTCTTAACGCTGGTGGAGGAAGGAAAGATTGATAAGGAAAAAGCAAGTGAATTAATTAATATTTTACAAGGCAAAGATCAGCCAGAGCTAGTGACAATAAATAAAGAAGTTCCATATGGAAATAAAATGTTAAAGATTCGTGTGACCTCCGAAGAAGGAGATAATGTAAATGTGAATTTACCGATTAATCTGGTAAAGGCTGTTTTAAAAGTAGGTACAAATATTGCTGAAAAAATACCTGAGGCAGAAAAATATGTAAAAGATATTAACATTGACCTGCTCATTGAAGCAATTGAAAATGAACTGGACGGACAGATTGTTGACATCACCTCAGCCAATGGTGATAAAGTCTTCGTGGTGATTGAATAGATTATGTTAAAAGTCAAGGTGAAAGTAAAGGATAAACGATTTTCCATTCCCGTTCCCTATGCGGTTTTAAATTTGGTTAGTTTGATTGTTACATCAAAAAGGATTAATCGCTTAATAAATAAAGCAATTGAAAAGGATGACAGCAAATTCATCTTTCCAGAAATTGAAAGAAAAGATTTGAAGCTGTTGCTGCAGGGATTTTCTAAGCACAGGGGAGTTATCCTTGTTGAAACGAGATTGAAGGATGGAACTGAGGTAGAAGTAAAGCTTTAAATAAAACTTCTAAATCGCATTTTTTAATGGAAACTGCTTCGTCTTTTTGGTCATTTTGTGCCTAATTTATAGGATTGGAAATAGTAGTAAGACAATACAAGAGACTAACAGTGTTTCTCTGATTTTCTGTTCAGTACCAATACTGATTATTGTACCCATTTTCCACTAAAGGGCACTTTAATGGAGAAATGAAAAAGCCTAATTTCTTCGCATCAAATTGAAAAATTAGGCTTTTTAATATTGAAATTTCCTTAACGTTGTAAACCCTGATTTTCCTGACGCTACCCCTATAAGATTAGTATCCTCTTTCACTCCCCCCGTATCTAAGATATAATTTTTGGAAGATATCCCCTTGAAGATTGGAGTGTTATTCCCATTACAATAAATCATCAAAAAATGAAAGTTTATAACAGAAAAAAACTTATTATAGTTTTTTTAATACTCGTCATAATACTGACCTCTTGCTGTGCTTATTATATCTATTGGGGTAGGTTTAAGAAAACCACATTTTTAAAATTGTCATCTCCCCATCATCTAAATAAAGTAGAACTTATACAAATTGGAAATGCGCTTATTGCTAGTCCTGATAAGATAGAAATTTATTTTAAAAATAAGTATGATGAAACAGCACGAATAGAAACGGCATACATAGCTAATAAGTGGGCAAGTAATGGAAAAGAACTTTACAATATAACGTGGAAAAACGATAATCATATTCAAATTAAAGGGAAAGAAAAAGCTCAAACTTGTTGAATGACAACGAGTTTGAGCTTTTATCCCTTCACGGAAGATGTTTTATGCAAACTAGAAATGTATATCATATACACCATGTCTTTTATCAACAATACCAACCAAAGTTTATAACATAATTGAAATAAATTTAAATATTTTTATTTTAAACTTGAATAAAGTTAATATTTAGTTTAATATTATTTACATAGGTGGTGGTTATTTATGGAAAGAGAAGAAATTCCTTCATGGGTCCTTGCATTAGATAAAGAGTCTTTAGAATTTATTAGAAAATTTATTTTGAATTCAGGGTCGTTAAAAAACATGTCTAGTCTCTATGATGTTTCTTATCCAACTGTACGAGCAAAACTAGATCGTTTAATAAAAAAGATTGAAATGCATAGTCAAGAAGAAGATGTAGAATTTGTAAATATGATTAAGGGTTTTGTTATTGACGAACGTTTGAGCCTCGATGTGGCTAAAATCATTATTGAAAAATATAAAACAGAAAAGGATGTTTAATTATGGATCATATAGTGAAAATACTAGTAGTCATTCTTATTTTGCTTACTCAAGAATATTTACCAACACGAAAGAATCCTTATTTAGGCGGGATCCTTCCAATTGTATACATAGGCGTTATTAGCCTCTTTTTTAATAGATTAATGGATAATAATGATCATTCTTCTACATGGGTCATACTAATCGTTGCTTTATGTGGACTGCTAAGCACATGGATTTCGGGAAGAGAACGTTTTAAAAAGAAAAGACAAAAAGAATTAGATCGAATTGAATTACAAAATCTTTGATGGTTTTTAAGTACATTTATTTTATAACTTTATAGAGAATTTAAGTTAAGGATTTAGTCCTTAACTTTTTTAATTCCTATAAGCAACATTATGGTAACTATATATTGAAGGCAAATATAATCTCTTAGTGAAATTAAGGTAATTTATGGTATTTTATGTTAAAAAACTCATTAAAATATAAAAGTTGAGGAGATAATCTATGAACCACTTCAAACATGAGACTTATATTTTATTAGATTTACCAAAAGTTTGTAAAAGTTATAATTTATTGAAAGTCAATCATCAGCTTTTGAATCTTATATGTAAAATCAAAAACTTATTTATTCTTACTGATAATAAATAGGTGGTAAGGATACTTATATAATTTGAAATATTTCCATAATACCTCATCTTTCTATATTTTAGAATTTACATATTATTTACATATTATTTACTTACACAATCACTCGTACCACGTTTTAACTAGAAAACTGTTGGGTACATAATATACATAACGAAAGTGGAATTAAATGTAAGTGATAGTTTGCGTTTAAATTAAATTTTAAGGGGATGGAAAAATGGGCATAAGAAAACGAGTTGTGGGAACTTTTTATTCGGAGCAAGAAGCGATACACGCAATTGAAGGGTTAAAACGTCAGGGGCATCGTGAGACAGATATAATAGTAGTAGCAAAGGATAGAAGTAATACTCTACGGTTAAGAGCCGAGACTGATGTAATGATAGAGGCTGGCACACCAGCTGTAAGTTCGTTGGCAGGGGTCATGATGGACAACTTTCTTACCATGATGACAGGTGGAATGACTACTACTAAACAAGCTGGTGGTCTAACTTCAAAACTTGTTAGAATGGGCATTCAAGATTTTACTGCGAAACAGTGTGAAACGGATGTAAATCAAGGGAAAATCCTTGTCCTAATTGATGTGGATGAAACTCACACAATTCCTTCATATTCTACAATTAGGGAAGCTCCATATGAGACAGAGGAGCATAGGGCAGTGCAACTTCGCGAAGAACAACTCGATGTAAGGAAAGAACGTGTTCAGACTGGGGGAGTACAACTTCGTAAGGAAATCGTAGAAGAAGTACGAACTATCCAGGTTCCGGTTGTCCGTGAGGAAGCCTACGTAGAACGTCGCCCAGTCTTAGATGGTCAGTGTGATGACAGCCCATTGACAGAGAATGAGATCATTCGTATTCCTATTATGGAGGAACGAATTGAAGTAACCAAAAGACCTGTAGTTGTGGAAGAAGTGATTATCGGCAAGCGTAAAATTCAAGAGATTAAAGAGATGAAGGATACTATCCGTAAGGAAGAAGCACGAGTTGAACAATCAGAAGCTCCTGCGGTTCCCGAACTTTCTGACTCTGAAATCTATAAAAACATGGATAATTCCGTAGACCAAAGTCATCAAGAAGCTGCTACTGCACTTGCTCCTAAGGCTCCAAAAGAGGAAAAGGTTACACTTTCAACTAACAACAAGAAACGAGAAGCCCAACTTAAAGTGAAAACTTCCCCTGTTATCGAAGAGCTTGGAGAGGTTGCAGACTCAGTAAATAATCAAAAAATAGAAAGTCAAGTTAAAGATACGGATATTACTGCTTCTGAAAAAGAGAACAATAATAAGAATTTAACAAACAAGAAAAAGAAATAAGTAAAGCTCCTCTACAGTTATAATAGAGGGAATAGTTGAGAAGGTTTAAGGAAGAGCTGCCTAGCTTTGTTGGCAGCTTTTTCTTGTTTTCCTTCATCATTCAAATCGTAAGCCTCATTTGTTTAACAAATAAAAGTCCTCAATTTTCACTAATTAATTGAGCTTCTAACCACCCGAAAAAGTATAACTAAGGGGAAAGTAAAAAGCATAAAACCATTAAGTAACAAAGGTTTTATGCTGCTGATAAGATTTAGTATTTTAACTAAAAGGTGATACATATAGTCATATTTAATATGTATCACCTTTTACTTCTTTTTCAACAATCAAGCCAGATTGTTGAGTAACTCCTTTATAAAAATGGTACAAATCGTTTTTTCTTTAGTTAGATATTTACGGCCAATCGCTTGAGGTGGTCTTTTAAACCAACCGTGCTTAATTATTAAATTGCAGTATCTCAATCAAATCCAAACGAGGGATGGTTTAATCTTAAAACAGAACAAAACCACTCAGAATGTTTTTTTAATCACGCATTGCCCCTGCTTCTCGGGAAGTCATTGCTCCTTGTCCTTCACTTACATCTTTTTGAATTTCTTGTTTTACTTTTTGTACATCAGTTCCGGAAAATTCTGGCTTCATAATAGAATTCAAATTCTCTTTAGCTTGTTTATTCTGTTGCATACAAGTCCTCCTCAATTTATTGTTTAACAATCTTATTATTTACAAAAAAACACTTAGTATATCCCAAAAATTTCAGCGAATTTTACTTAAAGTAAAGGGGACTGTTGTAGAAAATCGTTATTAATATTACCTTGAAACCAAGTCTTCATGAAAAGGGCACCATTGTGGAACATCAAATATAAATATTGTACTAACTAAATTTAATCTAACTTATAATCTTTAATTGAATATAGATTGCTACGTTTAGAGTTAATACTTTAAGCGTTTTTTATTATCAATTTCCGGTAATAAACATGATGTTAACTAAATTTGTATAGAGTATTCATTCGATCCTTTAGATTTTCTTCAATAACTAGTGCAGTTATGCCAAGACGTGACTTAAATATTACAATCTTTTCCGACGACCAATTCATAATGATTTAACGGATACGCAGGTAATACCTTTATTACCAAATGGTATTTTAATATCTAAAAAAACGTGACTTTAACACTAGTGTCATACTTTATGATGAAATTAGTAATTTTAAAAGAAGGGAGGTGAAGTTTTGAAATAAGTCAAATAGCTAAAATGACCGGGATTAGTTCTCGATCCCTACGGCATTACGAGAAAAAAGGGTTGATAACTGTTTCTCATCTTGACAATAATTATCGCGAATTTGTAGATTCGATTATCGAAGCTATTAATACAATCAAACTATATCTTAATTTAGGTCTAACAACCGACCAGATTAAAGATATTCTGCACTGTCTTGAGATCAAGAATACGACAAAAAAGATGAGTATTGTGAAGAATTGCTGCAAATATATGAAACCAAGTTGAATGAAGTGATACGGCAAAAAAACATTGGATGAGGCGCAAGTTCGTTTGGAAAAACAAATCAACCTAAGGAAAAAAAACGGGATAAGTAGGTACCTGTAGAGGAGGATGAACAATGACAATTTTAGTAACGGGAGCAACGGGGACAGTAGGCCGGCATGTTGTGGACCAACTGATTCGAAAGGGGCAAAAGGTACGAGCCTTGACACGTAATCCACTGCAAGCCAATCTTCCTGCTGATGTGGAAGTTGTCATGGGAGATTTAAGTGATCCGAGTACGCTAGTTTCTGCATTGGTTGGCGTAAGCGGCATGCATTTGATTACCACAGGCGCAGAATATACCCCATTGGAAACGGGACCGGAAATCGTAGAACTTGCTGTGAAGGCTGGAGTACGCAGAGTTACTGTTTTATGGAACGGCGAGAAGGGCCCTTTCGAGAGGGCAGTTGAAGCAAGCAATCTGGAGTGGACCCAACTTCAAGCCTTTGAGTTTATGGCAAATGCGCGAAAATGGGCAGATTCCATACGCTTTGAGAGGGTAGTTCGAGATCTGTTTGGAGGAGCACGAATTGCTCCTGTTCATGAAGCGGATATTGGAAGAGTCGCAGCAGTCGCACTGACTGAGGATGGTCATGCAGGTAAAGTATATACATTAACAGGGCCTGAGAGTTTATCCATTCAAGATAAAGTTCGGATTATTCGTGAGGTCATCGGACTTGATATTCGATTTGTTGAGAGTTCTGAAGAAGAAGAACGTGAGCAGATGAGGAGGATGGGAGTTCAGGAGGACGCTATTGATTACGTAATTCGTTGGCACCTTAATCCGCCTAAATCGGCTTATACATTGACTCAAACTGTCGAAGAGATTACTGGGCGGCCCGCACAAACCTTCACTCAGTGGGTCTCTGAACACGTGCAATATTTTAAAAAAACATAATTGAGGCCTTCCAAAGTAGCAACTAAAGATTGAACTAACGGCTACGATTGTTTAATAAGCAGCAAAAAGGATCTTCACTGGAAGATCCTTTTTTAGTACCGATAATACGTGCTATGTGAACTAGGAAAAATATTAATTTCTGATTTGGATGATATTACTCATGGGTACCCTATAATTGTAATTTTATTTCTAAATTATGAGTTAATTAATCGCCTTATAATTAAACTTTTTATGAGAGATCCAATAGCTTGTTATTAGCAGGACCACTATAATCCATACGAGTGTGAATAGCATATTACCAGTTGTATGTAGGTTCATAGATTCTGTTATTAATATTTCCATTGCCTGTTTACTCATGCTGGCTGGATTTATTAAATCTGTTATAGGACTCAAGCCCACTATGATTCTACAGCCTATAAGGAAAACAATTGAGATTAGAGCGATAACTCCTTGACTGTAAAAAATAGTGCTAATCATCATGACGAAAGAAACGATGAACAGAACCCATATTAGGTAAAATAGTAGTGCAATAACTTGGTACCACAATGGAACAGTGATAAATAGATAATAAACATAAAGAGCAGAAGCAAAAAATCCAATAGCTATGCTAAATGCAACTATTAAATAATTTGCGATGATTTTCGCCCCTATATACGAAGTACTCGTAACAGGTCTTGTTAGAATGAAAGACAGCATCCCATTTGCTTTATCCATTTGGATAATACTCATTATTGAAATGACAATAATAATGATTCCAAGCTGATCAAATTGAGAACCTAACGTGCTTGCTAATACTTCTCCACCTTTTTGATCTGTCATACTTGGACTGATTGTAATCTTTTGACTACCACCTAATGCTTCTAAAATGTGTGGTAGGTAATACGTTATCACAGGTTGAGTCATTCCTAGAAAGATAAAAACAATGGGTAGCCAAATCACTTTAAAATCACGTGCCATTTGAACAAATTCTTTTTTTAATAAGATAATTAGACTATTCATTTCTCTACCACCATTTTTAAAAATATGTCTTCTAGCGTATCAGTACACGTTTCAAGTTTTATAATGTCTACATTATAATCAAGGGCATGTTTAAGTAATAGGCTTTTGTTTTTTTCTAGGTTATCAACTTCGAATTTGACTTTAGTTCCAGTTATCTCTACATCTTTCACATAAGATAAGTTCTTGATCACATTAACCCATTCGAAATCCTTTGATGTAATTTCTAAGCTTAATTTACTTTTACTATTACGTTTTAATAGTTCTCTAATCGTTGTGTCTTCAATTTTTATTCCATCTTTTATAATTACAAACCGATCACATATTTCCTCTGCATCACTCAGTATGTGGGTTGATAATAATACGGTAGTATCTTTCTTTATATCCTCAATCAGGTTTAATACTTCTCTTCGACCAATTGGATCTAATGCAGATGCAGGTTCATCCATAATAATAAGTGAAGGCTTATGTAGAAGAGCCTGTGCAATACCAAGTCTTTGTTTCATTCCGCCAGAAAATGTACTAACTTTTAAGTCTTCCGTACCGTGAAGTCCAACTTTTATTAAAATATTTGAGATTGACTTCGTTAACTCTCCTTTTTTTAGCCCAGAAAGCTGCCCCATAAACATAAGCGTTTCTTTTGCTGTCATCCAAGAAAAAAAATTAGGATATTGTGGCAGATAACCAATTTCTCTCTTCATTTTCGATACGTTCTTCCCATTTAGTAAAACTTCTCCTTCATTTGAATTTATAATATCGGCAATGATTTTGATTAAAGTTGATTTTCCGGCTCCATTTGGTCCAATTAAGCCTACACAATCCCCCGATTTTAGTTCCATGGAGAAATTACTTACAGCAACTCTTTCTCTAAATGATTTTGTAACATGTCTAATCTCTAGTTTCAAACTTCTCACGATCCTTTCTCCCTATAGCAAAGTACAGAATAGGTCCCAATGTATTAACAAAGAGAATGATTAATACCCAAATCTGAACATTTTCTCTGGTTTTCCTGTATCTGTATAAATCTAAGAAGGCAATTAAAACTAAAATGGTACCTATTATGATAATGGGTAAGATAATAGGTAAAATAGCCATAAAATTAATGTGTTTAAAATCATCTAGTCCATAGTGTAGCTTCACTTTTAATACTCCTTCCTAATTTCAATCTCATTATTGATAATGATAACAGATAAAGGTAGCTAATTGCAATTGTTATTCTCATTATTTATAATGAGAATAACAATTTTGATTAATTAGGTGATAAGATGAAAAATAAAGTAGAAGTTTTAATGCACCCAGTAAGAATGAAGATTTGTCAAGCCTTAATGAGGAATAAGGAAAATGGATTGACACCATTAGAAATGGTAGAAGTTATTGAGGATGTTCCTAGAGCAACTCTATATAGACATATACAGGTTATGGTTGATTCAGGCATCCTACGTGTTATCAAAGAGAAGAAAGTAAAATCTGTTTCTGAGAAATATTACGCTTTAAATGAAGAAGAAGCATTACTTAACGGAGAAGAGTGGAAAAAAGCCACTGGCAAAGAGAAATTAAACTATGTTTCTTACTACCAAGTATTGCTTATGACACAATACCAAAATTATCTTAAGAAATTGGAAGAACAGAATATACAGGAGGATGGTGCTACTTTTTCTCTAGTAGAATTGAAAATAGAGGAGGAAAACTTTATTAATTTTCAAAACGAGTTAAATACCTTGATGAACAAATATTATGATATGGCGCTTAATAAGAGCACAAAAGATACTCCAGTTCGTACCATTGCCCTTACTATTATTCCGGATGCCTAAATATATTAATTTTATACAGATACTAGAGGGTTCTCATCATACACAAAGTCATTATTTAAATAATGACTTTGTGTATGATCTCTATTTCTATTTATACTTTTCTATGTAAATTAAAACTTCCTCTACATTAAATAACTGTTCATAAAACACCATGTCCTTAAAAGTATACTTATAGGAAAAGAAAAAGCGTAAAACCCTTGTCAGTCAATGGTTTTACGCTTTTTTACTGCTAATAATATATTTTATGTAAACTGACTTTGCATAGAGTCTACAAAATAAAAGATCATCCTTTTTATGTTAAAATTTCAAAGTGTAGGATATTAGAGCGAACAGGAAGGGTGAAAAGGTTGTCTAATTTTGAGATTGAGATTCTTCAATTCAGAACTACTCCTTACGAAATAGGTTTCCATCTTGGAAAATATTTAAAGGATAAGCATTTAATTAATGTATTCAATAAGTTAACTAAACCCGAAATTAACATGAATCACTTTCATCACGTATTTTCCTCTTTATCCCCTAATTTGCTTGAAGAATTGCAAGGTTTATCTGAAGGTTTACAACTTCCGTATGAGAAAGTGGCTGCGTTGTTTAGTGGCTATGATGTACCTAAATTAGCTAATATGGGATGTTCAGCGTTTGTGGATGATCAATATTATGTGAGGAATTACGATTTCTCACCAGATATTTATGATGGTCTCTTATTATTGTTAGACTCTAAAGATGTTTTAGCCTCTTGTGGTTATAGTTTACAAATTATTGGAAGACATGATGGGGTAAATGAAAGTGGATTAGCTATTGGACTTCATTTTGTAAACAACCAGGAATACCAGGAAGGTGTAGCTGCTTGGACTAGTGTTAGGATGGTACTAGATTCTTGTACATCCGTAGAGGAAGCCATTGATTTACTCAAAGATATTCCTCATACTGCTTGTTATAACTTTTCCCTTGGCGACTCTTATAGAAATTATGCAGCCGTAGAAGTAAGCCCAGAAAAAGTGTTAGTTCGTAAAGACCCTAGCTTCATCTCATGTGTAAATCACTTTCAAAATGATGATATGAAGAAGAAAAATAGAGCACATATTGAAGGGTCTTTAAAACGTAATGAGTACATTAATAGCTTAAAGAATCAGAATTTAAGTATGGAAGAGACATTTCATAAATTTAGTGATAAAAACTCACCATTATTTTTTACAGATTACAATAATCTTTTTGGCACCCTACATACCTTTGCTTATTCATTTAAAGAGAAAACTCTTACTACAAATGTAGCTCAAGGAAACAACGATCTAACTATAAATTTTGAAGAATGGGTGAAAGGAAATAATATTAAAGAATCAAAGCTAAAAGGCCATATTCAAGCCCTTGTTTAAACCTGAATTACTTATAAATCCATAAAAAAAGAGCCTTTGTAGGGCTTTTTTTATTTCAATCATAATCACTATGGTAACATAAGTAGTTTATTATATAAGTAAATTACAGAAATTCTTCATTATAAAGGAGCGCATTAAAATGGTAAGTATTAAGAACTTTCATTTGTTAAATAGTCTTTCACCCCATTTTTCATTTTTAGATATGAAATACATTATAGAAATAAGGTATTTTATCGAGTATAATAACAGGTTCTTATTTAATGAAGAAAACAATACTAATGTACATATAACTTTCCTTTTTCAACCTGATGGGAATAATAAGTTTTATGAAGTCAGTATGAACTTTTATGGAGTAGAAAATTTTGAACTGTTTGCGAATGGTGGAGCTATACAGTTATCTATCTTAGAAATAATAGATATCCGTGATAGAAGTTGGGAAAATATTAAATTCCAAGTACGAGACAGAGAGAATGAAGATATTGACTTTTACTGTAATAGTATTGAAGTTTTGGATGTTCAGGAATCACAAATTATTGATAACTAAGCATTCAGATATTTGTTCGATAGCCTATTTACCAATAATCAAAACTGATTCAGCTTAAGTTATCTTTAATAAAAGAAACCCTTTGCTCAGCGCTAGCAAAGGGTTTTTACATATGGGGGAATAGGTTAATATTATGAACAATTTTGTAGAGTGATATATATAGTTATAAAAGAACCTTTAGAGAAACTATATTTCTAATTGTTTGTCGAGTAATAGTAAAAACTTTTTTTGTACGCTTTTATTATTTATTATCTTTTTAACACGATTCTGACTTTGTAAATAGGATTTAATGTGTTTATTTCCAATAAAGAGTCCATGATATCTCTCATCATCATAGTTTTCCTTAAACCAGCCTTGTTTCCTTAATAACTCAATATTATTGTTAATTTTCTTTGTATCCAAACTGCCTGTATTGACTCCTGCCACTCCAAATAGAAGGTCACTAAACCAATCACGAATCATTAACTAATCTCATCCTAATTTCATATTTTTAGGAGATATAAGTCTTAACCATATCAAGCCCCATTATAACAATAATGAGGCTTGATTAAATAATAAAAGATGATTCCGATAAGGGGTGTTGTGTTAACTAAAGATATATACGTTACATATAGTGCTCTTTAGTTTCATTATTATAAATATATAGTTTATTACATGAGGGTTGTTTACCAAGATTCTTTCTGTTACTATACCGTATGGGATAATATAAAAAGCAATTTTATTTTTTTAATAAAGTAAGGACTATCTTATATCTTTTCCTCATAGCTCTTATAGTTATTTATACATCGTACACAACGATATATAAATGATAAAAAATATGAAGAAAAATTAAGTGTGATTTTAAAACAATTTTTAACAGAAGAACAGCAGAGAATCACCAATGTTCTTTCTATATTAAGAAAAAAAGTAAACCAAGTATTATCCCAATTAAATTGACTATTCCTTTGCTATATAATGAGTTATTTCAGTGAAATACAGATTCCGTTTCCTTTAAAAGTAGATAACTTTACTGGATAAGCGTTCTCATTGGATTGACGACAGTAGGCATTATTCCTCTGGGATGAAACAAATTCTACTATATAATATTTACGAGACTAAAGGAGAAATATTCAAAGTTTCAATTTCATTATTTTTTGGATATTTTTATTCCGAAATGAAACGTAAGTATGTATATGAATAAGAATCTTATAGTTGGAGCTGTTTTGTAAGGAGGGCATGTATACAGATTTATTGTTTATTCAGATAGTCTCATTTAATTATATATATTTATGTATACAAATACTTCCGACAATTAAATTACGAGGAGACTTGTCCAGTGAAAGTTGAAACACGTAGTATTGAATTTGTTCCACTAGAAGAACGGCATGGTAAGGCTCATGATTTATTCCCTATATGGTTTGGAGCAAATATGCATGTTACAACCCTTGTAACAGGTGCACTACCCATTAGTTTAGGTCTTAATCTATTTTGGAGTTTTGCTGCTATCATTATTGGAACCCTATTAGGTGCCATTTTTATGGCTTCCCACTCTGCTCAGGGACCTAAACTTGGGATCCCTCAAATGCTCCAGAGTAGAGCGCAGTTTGGAGTGATTGGAGCCATCTTTCCATTATTTCTTGTAATGTTCGTTTATTTAGGATTCTTTGCAAGTAGTAGTGTGCTTGCAGCTCAAACGTTAAGTAGTTTAATTCCAATCAATGAGAGCTGGAGCCTAATAATTTTAAGCATCATCTGTTTTGTTGTTACTATTTTTGGTCATGACTTAATTCATAAAATGCAAAAACTGTTATCATGGTCCTCTTTTATAGTTTACCTAGTAGTAACTATTATTATATTTCAGTTGCCACTTCCGGCTGGAAGCTTGTCATTAGTTAGCTTAGACTGGCCCGTATTTTTGTTATCAATCAGCGTTGTAGCAACATGGCAATTAGCATACGCACCATATGTAGCAGACTATTCCCGTTATATGCCAGCCAATACATCAACTTCTCAAACATTTTGGTATAGCTATATAGGGACGTTTGTTGGAACTGTATGGATGATGATTTTAGGAGCAACTTTGACTATTGCTATTCCCAATTTTCTTGATCATGCAGGAGGAAATTTAGCTCACTTATTTGGTAGGTTTTCTATTGTTATGTACCTAATTATTATTTTTGGTCAAATCGCTATTAATGTTTTTAATCTATACGGTGCTTTCATGTCTACTATTACAACTATAGAACCTTTCTGGAAAATAAAAGTCACACAAAAAGTTCGGATAGGAATGATATTTGGTGTGACTTTAGCAGGTACTATCTTGTGCTTTTTAGGACAAAACAATTTTCTGTCCTTTTTCTTAAATTTTATTTTTTTTATTAGTTATTTTCTAATTCCTTGGACGTCTATTAATCTTGTAGACTACTATTTATTGCGTCATGGCAAATATAATGTAAAAGATATTTTTGATATGAATGGTCAATATGGGAAAATAAATCAGGTTACATGTATAGCGTTTATTATCGCAGTTATTGTAGAAATACCTTTTATTAATACATCATTCTATGTGGGTTCTATAGCAAAAGCCTTTGGAGGAGCAGATGTTGCTTGGCTAGTCGGGTTAACTGTCCCTGCGATTTTATATTACTTTCCAATGAAGCGAAAGTTAAATAAAAATTAATCTTTATCAGAATGATGAGAAACTGCTTTATAAGGTCAAAAGAAAATAGTATTAAGTTCAACTATTGTTTACACAATGGTTAATATAAATAAAGTGTATTCTGTTTGAATAATAATTAATGAAACAACCATAGAGTCATTTACTCTATGGTTGTTTCATTGTAGTAATGATAATCAACATTATGGTAACTAATCATTGTTGAATTACTTTTCATAAAGAAGAACCCTTTGCTCAGCATGAGCAAAGGGTTCTTTACATATCAGGGAATATGTTAATATCTTGTCTGATGTTATAGATTTATATACATATATGTTTTAGAATTGACCCTTTTTTAAAGGGACGACAATAGTGATTGTGATAGCTGTAGAGAACAATTCCATATTAAATGTAAAGGTTTATTCACACTCCGTTCACATAGTAGGTATATGCTATGGATGTAAAAAAGAATTTGGAGGAGTTCATTATGAACCTTGCATGGAAAGAGATTAAAAAAAATAAATTAAGATTTTTAATTTTAGGGTCCATTGTTTTTCTCATTAGCCTATTAACTTTTATTATTTCTGGTTTAGCAAATGGGCTATCACAAGACAATGCCGCATTAATTAAAGATTTACCCAATGGACAATTTTATATGAATAAGGATGCAGAGGAAACCTATAATTTATCCAAAATAGATAGCAGCATACAAGATAAAATTTCAAACCAACACAATGATGCTATAGCACTGTCCATTCAAATGGGCTTTTTAAATGATAAAAATAACAAACAACAAAGTGTGGCTTTTGTCACCTCGACTGATTCAAAGCTTTTTAAGAACGTCAAGAATGGGGACGTCATACTCGATCGTTCGATGAAAGATAAAGGAATTAAAGTTGGAGATGTTTTAACAAATAATCAATTTAGTGGTGAATTTGTTGTAAAAGGTTTTGTGGATCAAAAAAAATTCAGTCATGCCCCCGTTGCTTTTATTAATATAGAGAACTACAAAGAAATGTACAGAGTGAATGAAATGCAATTGATTTTCATACCTGGAAAGGACAAAACGCAGGAAATAGATGGATTGCAATCATTTTCAAAAAAAGCCTTTCTCAACACTATTGCGAGTTATAGCGCAGAACAGATGTCTTTAAATATGATTGTTTGGTTTCTAGTGGTCATCAGTGGAATGTTGTTTGCTATCTTCTTCTACATGATGAACGTTCAAAAAATGGGTTTATACGGTATTTTGAAAGCCATTGGTGTAAAAACAAGCGCATTGTTTAAAATGATGTGGACCCAAATGTTGTTTATTACAGTAATTGCACTTATCCTATCTATTACACTCAGTCAAGTTTTTAATATGATGGCGCCTGCAGGAATGCCTTTTAGTTTAACCTTAGTCACAACAATGCAGTTGTCAATCGTCTTTCTCATTATCGGTTTTATTGGGGCTACCCTTTCAGGGATACAAATCAAAAAAATCGAACCATTACAAGCAATTCAACAAGGAGAAATTTAATATGAGTTTTTTTACAATGAATAAAGTCAAAAAAGCATTTATGAATGGAGAATTAAAGGAAGAAATATTAAAAGGAATCGATCTTTCCCTTCAAAGAGGGGAGATAACGGCATTAGTAGGAGCTTCAGGATCTGGTAAAAGTACTTTGCTAACCATAGCAGCAGGACTTCAATCTGCATCAGGTGGTAATATAATATTTGAGGGGGAAAATATAAATAATATGAACCCGAAACAAATTCGAAAAATACGAGCCCATAAGTTCGGCTTTGTTTTTCAATTTGCCCATCTTGTTCCATTTCTCACAGTAGAAGAACAGTTATTGCTAATGCTGGATATTTCGGAATTAAAATTAAAGAACTTTGAACGGAAGAAAGAAATTAATCGAATTCTAAGATTGGTGGGGATGAATCGGCGGAAATATGCCTACCCGTCTTCATTATCTGGTGGAGAGAAACAGAGGATTGCCATTGCTCGTGCAATTATTCATAAGCCTAAAGTGCTGTTCGCTGATGAACCAACGGCAAGTCTAGACTCAAAAAGATCTAAAGATATTATGTCACTCATACGAGATTTGACGAAGACCTTGAACATTACGACTCTAATGGTTACACATGATGAAGAAATGCTTTCTTATGCAGATCATATTATTAAAATGAGTGACGGTGTAATTTTGCATAATGAAGATTTAACACCCTAAGCTCTAAGAGGAAGGATCGAAGTTACACTTCTTTATATGTATTAAATAGTCCTGCTTCATGGTGCAGGACTATTTTTTCAGTTTTATTAATACAAAGTGATTGGATTAAATTTTTATATTATAGGAGTAAATAGTATGACGAACATCTTAATTGTTGATGATGATATTAATATTTTGAAACTTGTAAATATCCATTTATCTAAACTAGGTTATCGCGTATTCAAAGCAAAAGATGGATTGGAAGCCTTGAAAATCCTTAATAAGGAAACATGTCATTTAGCTGTTATTGATGTCATGATGCCTTTTATGGATGGCTATACATTAACTAAAGAACTTCGAAAGCAATCTGATATCCCCGTTATTCTTTTGACAGCTAAAAATCAAATTGAGGATAAGGAACAAGGGTTTCAATCAGGAACCGATGATTATCTGGTTAAACCGTTCGAACCAAGAGAATTAAGCTTTCGTATACAAGCTTTATTACGGCGATATAATCATGATTCAAATGAGGCTGTTGTTCGTATAGGGAATACAACGATCAATACAAAAAGCTATGAAGTACAAATTGGAGATCGAATGATTCTTTTACCCTTAAAAGAATTTGAACTTTTATATTTTCTAGCATCAAGACCTATGCAAGTATTTTCTAGAAGTAACCTAATTGAACATATTTGGGGGTTAGAGTATGAAGGAAATGAACGAACAGTGGATGTTCATGTGAAAAGATTAAGAGAACGTTTTTCTAAATTAACCGATGATTTTCAAATTAAAACCGTGAGAGGAGTTGGATATGCACTGGAGGTAATCAATGGATGAGAACCCTTTATGTGAAATTTGTTGTCATTACAATTGGAATTATGATTCTAAGTAGTATTCTGGCTTTTTTTATATCGAATACGTATTATCAGCAAAAATTAAAACCTTGTAATGATCAAAAAATTACAAAAATGGCACGATCAATTGTAACATTTGCTGACGAGCATTCAAATGTTAATTTAAAAGAGTACTTAGAGAATGTTTCTTCAATAGGATATCAAATTTATCTTGTAGATAATGCTGGAGAAGAGTCTTTTTTTGGTGCACCTTTTCGGGAAAATAGTCTTTCTGTTTCTGTTAAAGAACAAGTATTAAACGGCGAGACTTACCATGGTATTCTTCATTTTCCACGACAAACGTTTGTAACGGGCTTCTTTGCAAATGAATTAAAAAATACAATTGGTGTTCCACTAAAACATCAAGGACGGAAATATGCTCTCTTCCTTAGACCAGATATTAAACTCCTTTTTAACGAGATGCATTTTTTATTTGCGTGGCTGCTTGCATTAACGATTATACTGAGCATTGTCATGGTAGTTGTGAGTACCAAATATTTAGTAAAGCCTATTTCAAAATTAACCATAGCTACTAAATCACTCTCTAGAGGTAATTTTAATGTTGAACTTAATGTTACTCGTTATGACGAATTAGGTGAACTCTCCCATAATTTTTTACAAATGGCAAGAAAGTTAGAACAAATGGATGATATGAGGAAGGAATTCATTTCGAACATTTCTCATGATATCCAATCCCCTTTATCAAATATAAAAGGATATACAAACCTATTGGAAGCGGAATCACTAAGTGTGGAGGAAAGAGGTCATTATATTTCAATTATTAATGGTGAAATTCGAAGACTATCTACTTTAACGAAACAATTATTACTTCTAGCCTCATTAGACCGTAATGATAATATTTTGAAAAAAAGAACATTCAATGTTGGTCAACAAATTAAGAAATTAGTACGAAATTATCAATGGCAAGTAAGTGAAAATGAGATTATGCTTAGCTACACCTTGCCAGATATAGAAATTATCGGCGACCCATCATTACTCAATACAGTTTGGGATAATTTGTTAACAAATGCCATTAAATATAATAAACCTGAGGGCAGTATTGAAATATCAATTGAAGAAAGAGAAAAATCCATAATGGTCTGCTTTAAAGATACAGGAATAGGATTGAAAGATTCAGAAATAGAAAGGATATTCGATCGCTTTTATCGAGTAGATACCTCACGTACACAAACCGTGGAAGGGACTGGACTTGGTCTATCGATTGTCTGGACCATTGTCAAATTACATGAAGGTGATATTTATGTAAATAGCACAGAAAAAGAAGGAACGACTTTTAGTGTGGAGTTACCCATTAATCATTAATCACTATAATTTGTCATTCGTTATTGATTGAATTCCTAAGCAGTAATGAATGCCCCTTTTTATAAACTTAAAGCTAAATCAGTTTTATGTTAACCATTGAAGTTTAAATGTAGATATTAAATAATCGAACAGTCCGTAAAAGTATACTTTTACGGACTGTATATCACTTCAATTACATTTAAATATATATAAAGGTAAATTAAGGTAAAATCCTTTCATGCACTTACTCTCTATGGAATACAAGAGGGAAAATATTTCATTGTGCGAGAACCATATATAGGACTGATTGTCTTCAAAAAATAGTCTAATACGTAAAAGAAATTGAAATATGTAATACTATTCTCTTTAATGAAGCATCCTAACCATGAAAGGAGCTTCCTTATGAAAGGTAATAAATCTGATAAGCGTTTTTTACGTGTTCTCTGCATTTTAAACTTAGTTTTTTTAATCCCCATTATACTCAGGAAACCCCCGATAAAAGATTGGGTAGTGGTGTATTTATTTAATGCCGTTACCAACGGGATAATAGATAAGTTTCTTACTTCATACCACATCGTTAAATATCCAATTCGCTTTGTTCCAAAAGTGTTTAACACCCATATATTGTTTGACTTTCTGCTTTATCCCACCTTTACAATTCTTTATAATCAAGCAACTGTAAAGGACAAACCATTTGCTATCTTTTATAAGCTCCTTTTTCTCACCACTCCTGCTTTTCTGATTGAAGTTTGGGCTGTGAAAAAAACTCATTTAATTAAATGGAAAAAGGGATGGAATTGGTATCACACATTTATCAGTATTATCTTTAAATCATTAATAACAAGATCCTTTATGGGAATTCTAAGGATAATATCGGAAAAACAGAAAATAAGGGAATAAGGTAAAGAACATTCAAGATAATTAGGCATGTAGAGCCTATACAAGATTAATTTATATAATAGGAACTATGAATGACAGATGTAACCAATCTGCTGGCTTAGCTACTTAATAATGCCATAGGAGAACATCTATGAATAACTATATGAATGATAATACAGCCAGACGCTATATAGCCCATGTTAGTCTATTTGGAACCACTCAAATTCACTTAAGAAATCCTTATATTATAGCTTGGTGGTCAGCAGCCTTTCCAGGCTTTGGACACTTACTTTTATCTAAATACCTTCGAGGGTTTGTTTTATTTATATGGGAAATTGTTATTAATCTGAATTCTAATTTAAATGTAGCTATGATTCATTCTTTTCAAGGAGATATAGGAATGGCCAAAGAGGACCTTCATACAAGATGGCTTCTCATTTACATTCCTGTTTATATTTTTGCCATATGGGATAGCTATCGAACGACAGTTGATCTAAATAAAATATATGTTTTGGCTGAAAGAGAAAATCACACCTTTAATTCCTTTAGTATAGGGGCTATGGAAATTAACTATTTAGATAAGAGGAATCCTATTTTATCTATTGTGTGGTCTCTATTCATGCCAGGTTTAGGACAGCTTTATATTCATAGAATAGTCGGTGCCTTTTTTATTGTGATTTGGACCGTTATTTTCTTTTACTATTCTCATCTTCTTGAAGCTATTTCTCTTCTATTTTTGGGCGACATCCAGAAAGCTACCAAGACCTTAGATTCAGAATGGTTATTATTTTTCCCTTCTCTTTACGGTTTCGCCATCTATGATGCTTATATTAATACAGTTGAAAATAATAAACTGGTGGAAAGAGAACAAAAGAATTTCTTGAAAAAAACCTATCAAAATCCAGACTTTTATATTGAAAAAGAAAAAAGGTGACAAGATGATATGCAGATTTTTGCCACATTTGAATACTCTACCTATTTAGAATTAGCCATTTCAGAACTTGAAAAAAAAGAAATAAGAAGGGAAAATATATTTATAGTGCCCCTCGATAATCGAACAGAAGATCGTAAAATGTTTGATAGTCTTCACCGAGCAGATGGTGTATCCCTTATTGATTTAGGGATGGCTCTAGCTACAGCTTTTTCAGTTGTAGGTGCCAGTATTGGATTCAAGCTAGAGTGGGGACCTATTTACTGGGGGATTATCAGCGCTATTATTGGATTTATCCTAGGATTTTTAATTAAGCTCTTTATATTTAAATTCATTAAAAAAAAGAAGCGTCTCTTACGTGGGAAACACGGTGAGATTATTATTATTGTTGATTGTGATGGTAGGCAGGTAGAGATGGTAGAACAGATTCTTTGGAATAACTTAGCTTTGGGTGTTTCAAAGGTTATAAAGGAAAAGAAATGATATAATCCGACTTTATTTCCTTTAACAATAATCTATATGAATTCTTCATTTTTACTCTGTATATGATCTACAAACTTAGTCTACATAATGTAAGTTCCAGGAAGTAAAAAGCACAAACCTGCTCAGTAACAGCGAGTTTGCTCTTTTTATTGTTGATTTAGAATAAAGTTCGATCATTTCTATGATTCTTATTTAATTAAAGCGCCCTATAATGGAATAACTTCTTATATTCTTTTAACGTTCCATATTAAATACTTCACTATAGATTTTACGCAGCTTAGTTGAGTTATCGTGCCACGTAATTGGTAAAAATAGGTATGGTTATGGTTCCCTCGAATAGATTAATTTCAAATGACAATATAATTGGAAGGAAGTGAAAGCTATGCATATAGAAATGAATATGTTATTCACTTTAGGTTCCTTGTTAGGGTTATTAATAGGTGGAGGCCTTCTTAAATTAGTCAGTCATATTGTTCAGGGGAAAATTCAATTCATGTACGCAATATGTGGAGGGATTTTATTAGGGTTATTATTCTTTGACATCCTTCCGTCTACTTGGCATGTATATGACTTAAAAGGCGTTTTATTAGGGATTGTTGTAGGATATATGGTGATGCTATGTGTGGATATCTTTTTACATAGACAGAACATTGAGGTTTCACCCTTACAATCACTTATCTTATTAACAGTCGCTATATTCTTTCATAATATTATTACAGGCCTTACATTTGGTATAACAGATATACACCAATCAACCTCTGTACTCATAGCTACAGTTTTACATCAGGTCCCAGAAGGCATGGCAATCATGACGGTCCTATCCATAGCAAAAATACCTCAATTATTCTTTCTGTTAATTATAGTCCTCTTATCCCTAACCTTAGGTGGCAGCTTATGGATTGGAGAAAGCGTACAAGCTTCCTCACTGCAACTACAAGCTTTATCAACTGGAGGAGCCATTGGAACTCTTTCCTTTGTTATCTTTCATGAGATAATAGGCAAAGGCCACAACTCACTTCAGGCGTCTACATGTATGGCTCTTAATAGGATTAGGAGTACTCATTATCTACATTTATCAGTATTCCCTATCCCTATTTCATAACCATTAAGAAAGACGAACCCGTAGTTGTTTCAAAAATATGAATATGAACAGATATACCTTGTAGATTAAGCGTCCCTTAATTACTATAAAATTAGGTTACTAATATATAGAAGGAAAGGGTGTTTTAATTGCGTCAAAAAGCTTTATTGGTAGTCATAATGGTACTCCTCAGTATAGTTTCTGTAGCTTGTTCCAGTACAAGTGAAGAAAAGAGTAACGAAGAAAAAACAAGTCAAACAAAAAATGAACATGCACAGCATTCAGAAAGTGCTAGTGGGGATATTAGAGAGGAGACAGCAGGTAACAGCGTACTACCTAATTTTCTAAAAGATAAGCCGGATGATATGAAAGTTATTTATGCCGATGCTGCTCAAAGTAAAGAACTGTTAGAGCAAATTCCATGTTATTGTGGCTGTGGAGAATCAGCTGGGCATAAAAATAACTATGATTGCTTCGTCCATGAAAATAAAATAGATGGAAAGGTAGTATGGGATGACCACGGAACAAAATGTGGGGTTTGTCTAGAGATTGCTGCTCAATCCGTTTCTGACTTAAAAGCAGGTAAATCTATTAAAGAAATCCGTCAATCGATTGATGAGATCTATAAAAGTGGTTATGCAGAGCCAACTCCAACGCCAGAAGTTTAAGACTAATCTTAATGGTGATAAGCGGATAATTTGTAGATAAGTATGGTAAATGATTATCACGCCAAGTGTAATGAATAATCTACTAGCAGTACTTAACAATATCTTAACATCCTATTTATACTAACTTTATATTTCTCCTTTACCTTTGAACTATTGATGGTATACATCTTAGAAGGAAAAGGGGAGATTTGTTGTGTTTAAGAAAGTTTTCACGAAAAAATTTGTGCCATTTGCTACAGTAACTACAATTGCACTAGGTAGTCTAATTGGAGTAACAGCTTATAATAGCTCTGATAAAGTAGAAGCCGAACAACAGACTCAAGTACAAACCAAAAAACAAACTCAAAACGCTATGCATGCTGAAGCTGTAGAACAAATTAAGAAAGAAAACCCAGATATTAAAAACGTCATCTTTTTGATTGGAGATGGAATGGGAACTTCTTATATGACAGCTCACCGATATATGAAAGATAACCTTAAAACACCACAACGTGAACTTACCCTATTTGACGAACATTTTATTGGAGTACAAACTACCTATCCAGAGGATGATAAAGAAAATATTACAGACTCTGCTGCTGCTGCAACAGCTATGTCAGGTGGAGAGAAGACCTATAACAATGCTATTGCGGTAGATAATGATAAATCAGAAATTAAAACGGTCTTAGAGCAAGCCAAAGAAAATGGCATGTCAACAGGATTAGTTGCCACATCAGAAATCACCCATGCAACTCCAGCATCGTTCGGTGCACATGATCACCACCGCGATAACATGGATGAGATTGCGAATGATTATTATGACGAAATGATTAACGGTGAACACAAAATAGATGTTTTACTTGGTGGAGGAAAGAAACACTTTATTCGGGATAATCGAGACCTAACGAAAGAATTTAAGAAAGACGGTTATGGATATGTAACGAATAAAAAAGAGTTATTAAAAAATAAAGATGAACAAGTTTTAGGTCTATTTGCTGATGGCGGTCTTGATAAAGCCATTGATCGCAGTTCTAACATCCCTTCAGCCGAAGAAATGACGAAATCTGCTATCAAACGCTTAAATCAAAATGAGAATGGGTTCTTTTTGATGGTAGAAGGAAGTCAAATTGACTGGGCGGGCCATGATAATGATGTGGTCGCTGCTATGAGCGAAATGGACGATTTTGAAAAGTCATTTAAGGCAGCCATGGACTTTGCGAAAAAGGACAAGCATACTCTAGTGATTGCCACAGCTGACCATTCAACAGGTGGATTATCATTAGGATCTAATGATGAAAACGGCGAGGGAATCTATAATTGGTCAACAGCACCAATTAAAGCAGCGAAAAAGACGCCTGACTTTATGGCTAAGCAGATTATAAATGGTGCAGACGTAGAAAAGACTTTAAAACAAAACATTAAACTAAAGTTAAAACCAGAGGAAATTGAGGCGGTTAAGAAAGCTGCTCAAACCAAGGATGAAGTAAAGATTGATAATGCTATTGAGGACATCTTCAACAAGCGTTCCTACACAGGATGGACTACTACTGGCCATACCGGTGAGGAAGTAGATGTTTATGGATACGGTCCTGGAAAAGAAATGTTCTCCGGGTTAATGGATAATACGGAACAAGCTGAAAATATCTTTTATATCTTAGAACAAATGAAAAAAGGTAAATAGTTCTTAATAAAACTATGACTTTTAACCACTCTTATTGTTGGTTTATTCTTTCTGGTAAATAGTAATATCTTTAAGAACCGAGCTCTCACCTAAGGAAAGTTCGGTTCTGCTTTATAATACATAGTTTTTAGTTAACATAACACGCATTATCAGAAGTGAAATAAGAGCAGACTTGTTTAGTGACAACTAGTTTGCTCTTTTTCTTGCTGTATAAACAAAATGATTTTATATATCAGTTTTGTTATTTTTGTCGAGACCATTTCATATACATAAACGTTTCGCCTATCACTAAACCACTCATAACGCAGATGATTCCAGAAATATAATTGGGTGTATCTACTATAAGTTCACTTATAACATACCCCATTAACACGACTATAATTATAAACCAATAGTGCTTATATCTTTGTCTAAAATAGGGAATTGCTATAAAACATTTACTTATTCATCTTCACCTATTTTAATTTATGATACGGAACGCCGTTGTGTTTCTAAGTGAGGTGTTAGTTTAATACTGTCATCTTACATAATACACAAAAAAGTATTATTCGCTAACTTCTTCTGTTTCAGAATTCGCCACTAATTTTTTATGATCTTTTCCAAATTGCTTTGCTTCTGTTTCTTAAATGATCTCAGACTAATTAGTCGACCAATTAATTACATGTATGAATTCTTTGACTGAGGATAAAGTAACAATGAGTTCTAGATAAGGAGGGTTTCTTATGGATGACACACATGAGTTTGTAGAAAAATTACATGAAAAACAGGCTAAGGCGGAGCAGAACGAAAAGCATCAAGGAAAGGCCCATGCAAATCGTAAATTACCTAATAAACAGCACAGCACTAATAAGTAAGTAAATGAAGCCATTGCAACACTTAAACGACTACAGGTATGAAATCTTGTAAATAAAACAGGATGTTGAGAAACTCAACATCCTGTTTTATTTAACCTTTAACGTATCGTTTCTTTAAATACAGTACCATCTTCTAAGGTTTATTGAATACTTAATGAAGCTGCTTTGTCTTATTCACTATGTAATTGTAAGATCTTTAAAGATTATTTTTTATAGAAAATATCGAATTTCTCCCATATTTCTTCTAGAGATTCTAATTTATTTTGGAACTTTTCTTCTCTTTCTCTCCCTACTGATATAATAAGAGCATTTATCAAACTAAGGGGTGCCACAAATGAATCGATAAAAGTAGGCATCTGACTTGATGCTGTTAATGGCATGTCTGCGTATGGGATAAGAGGTGATAAAAGATTATCTGTTATTGCTATAGTAGAAGCTTCTCTTTCTTTTGCGTACTCTAGAACTTGTATTGTGCTTTTCGTATATCTCGCAAAGCTAATGCCAATAACTACATCATCCTTATTCAAATCATACAAACGCTCTGACATTGTTTCTATCGAGTGTATCAGCTCCACTTTATCTAAGAGAAATTGAAAGTAGTATTGTAAAAATACGCCTAAGGATGTAGCACTTCGATTTGCTACAATATACACTCTTTTAGCCTGGATAAGCCTGTCTACTGCTTGCTTAAACATACCAACGTCCAATTTCTCAAAAGTTGATTTTATGTTTGAAATATCATCTAAAAAGATATCATATATTCCTTGGTCTTCAGCATTGTAAACCTCTTTAGAAATTTTTAATCTATCGGTTGTTGTTAACTGTTGTTGCGCAGAATTTTGCATATATTGTTGTAACTCTGGATAACCAGAACAACCTAAAAAAGTAGCAAACCGTACAACAGTGGCATGGCTAACTTTTGTGATTTTTGCTAATTTATCCGCGGTTAAAAAAGGAACTGTATTAGAGTTTTCTAAAATATATTTAGCTATTTTCATATTTGCCTTACTCATACTAGGCATCTGCTCTGCGATATGTATATATATATTTTCCATATGTTTAGATAATCTCCTTATTTTATGAACGTTATTAAATATATTAAAACTTTAGTTTGAAGGATATAGTTGTGACTATAAATTTAAAAAATCATCTTATATAGATTGTATATCATTCTAAATGCGTAGCAAACCTGTATAAGGAATAATGTGAATTAGAGATTTTAAAATGTTATCCTCAGGAGCTAATTCTTCCCTTATTTTAAAGGGAAGTCATATTTTAGGATTATCTTATAGTATATATCCTTTAAGTTTTTCTAAACCATGTTGGTAACAATTTATTTACTTAATTCAATAGTTATTAATAAAAAAAGAGACTATTGTACTCATTGAATAGAAAATAGAGCTATAAAGAAGTGTAAGGATAAACACCTGTTATAGCTCTCCTTTTCCTTTTTTAATGAAGAGCGCTTATTTATTTAAAACACGTTTAATGGCTTCATCATGTGCTGCTACTGTACGATGTATATCTTCTTCAGTATGCACCACCGACATGGAGTAGCGATTAAGTGGTTTTGTATAAACACCTAACTTCAACAATTCATAATCAATTTGTTTTCGTAATTTTGTATTAGATTGACTCATATCACGATAATTTTTTATATTTCCTTCACCAAGGATAATATTAAAAATACTCCCCATGCCAAGTGTTTGCATCGTTAATCCATAAGATTTATAGACTTCCTCTAACTGTTTTCTTAATAATTGAGTTCTTGCAAATAATTTGTTCATTGTACCTTCTCGTTCTAGTACATTAATCGTTGCTAATCCTGCTGCGAGTATAGTTGGGTGACCATTGTATGTTCCACTATGATATAGAGGATCTTGTTTATCAATGTTTTCTGCACCTGCTGTTAAAATATCGCGACCATCTCTGGCAGAACTAATCATCATCATCTCTTTCTTCCCACCAATAGCTCCTATAGGGAAACCACCACCAAGAACTTTTCCTAAAGCTGTAATATCTGGTTTGATTCCGTAAATTTCTTGTGCACCACCAAGTGATAATCTAAATCCAGTTTTTACTTCGTCGAAGATTAATACAATGTTCAGCTCTTCTGTAATTTTGCGAAGACCTGTCATAAAATCTTGATTAGCAGGGATAAAACCACCTTGAATTGGTTCTAGAATAACACCTGCTAATTCATGTGCATGATCTCTTAGAATCTTCTCTGTTGCTTCTAAATCATTAAAGGGGAGAATAACTGTGTTTTGAAGATAGTAATCTGGTAATCCTCTTGATTCTCCTACTGCTTTAGGAGCTGATGCTTCTCCAGCTCTATCCATATCGGGATTAACACTTATAAGCACTTGATCATATCCACCATGGTAGTGCCCTTCAAATTTTGCGATTTTCTGTTTACCTGTGTAGGCAACAGCCGTACGAATAGCTAAAAGTGTTGCTTCTAAGCCTGAGTTTGTATAGCGAACCATTTCAATACCAGGATATAATTCAATTAATTTTTCGGCCATTGTTGTTTCCATTTTGTGTGGTGTACCGAAGATAGTTGTACCAGATTCCATCATTTGCTTTGTTACAGCTTCAAATATTTTAGGATGACCATGGCCTAAAATAAGAGCACCATAGCATAATAAGTAATCAATATATTCATTTCCATCTACATCAAAGAGTTTACTTCCTTTTCCTTTTTCCATCATTAGTGGATGAGGATTAAAATATTTAATATTCGCTGTCACTCCTCCAGGAATTACTTTACATGCTTTTTTAAATAGAGTTGCTGATGTTTGAGTGTTTTCGGATAACAATCCATTTTCCTGACCTGTCATCAAAATAATCTCCACCTTTTATTTAAATAAATATTTCTTTTTGAATTATAACACGAAATATATATTTCATTAAGGGGGAGAACATTTTTTTAATAACCTTAATATAAATTTGAAAAGGAAAAGGAGAAGAAGCGGTTTTTATTAATCAAAAAGTATGATTTTTATGCTCAATAAAAATTAGAGAAATTCACTTTCTTATATATCAACAATGTACATAAAAATAGAAGGCACAAATCTCTTATTGTTCAAATGATTTGTGCCTTCTTGATTTTTGTGAAGTACATGATGTTAAAGGGGAGATTTATATTGTTACGATAATCCTTCTTTTTTATAACGAGGCAGTCGTAATAATAGGATAGAGTTTTCCGTTAAGCGCAAAGGAAACTCTTCCTGTCTCTTCAGATACAACAAGGACAAGCGCGTCACTTTGCTCTGTTAAGCCTAGTGCAGCACGATGGCGGGTACCTAGTTTTTTTCCACTTATAACGGTAGCTGTAAGAGGAAGAACATTTGCTGCTGAAACGATTTGGTTAGAACGGATTAGTACAGCACCATCATGGAGAGGGTTCCCAGGGTAAAAGATAGCTTCTAACAATGCAGGAGTTAAAGTGGCTCCTACATCGGTTCCTTTTTGGATGAAAGAGTCAAGGGTATCACGACGTTCTACAACGATTAATGCACCATGACGTCGGTCGGATAGTCGCTGAACACAAAGAGACAGCTCCGCATATTTGTCTGTAAAAGCTGCTAAATAGCAGTTTAAGTAAAAAGAAGCAGCGACAGATTCAATATTAATAAACTTTTCTTTAATACCCTCTAGTTTCCCTAAAAGACAATAGCTTTCATTGTCGAGTACACCTAAACTATATTGAAGTTCATTCGTAATTTGCTGTATTCCTTCTGCCAATTGCTGTTTCATTGGGGAAAAATCGCAATTAGGAGTGTCCACATTTCAACACCTCAATACCTTCTAGAAAATCACAGATTAGAACAAGGAAATTTTCAACTCTTTATTTATTCGGAATAATCCTCGATATCTTTTTTGTCTAAGTCTGTGTTCAATTAATAATTATTATGTTGCCCTTATATTAATTTTCAATTCTTACATGAGAATCTTTTAAACGTCATTTTCCCATTTTTCCGCTTTAAATAAAGCTGATCTTCCCCACCTAAAATCAAAATACCTGTTTAAGTGTTATCTTCAACCCGATGATCTAACAAGAACAGACTTATAATCGTTTAATGAAAGGGTCCAAAGTATGGAGGATCCTTTTCTTGTTCACATTTCAAACTTTAACTACTGCATTTACTCGATGCGATGGTTTAGTTAACGATATTTTCACGTTTGACAGCTGTCATTATAGCGTTCGTGTCCAACATTAAAAGTAAACTAGCATTCCTAAAATTCATATCTAGGTATGAATTGTTTCGATTTTTTCACTATACAATTCTAAGTTAAAATAAATTCAACATCTCTTAACCTGAATATAAAGAAATATAGCTAGAAAAAGATATTTGATAGAACATTTAGTTTTCACAAAGATAACGTATTTATTGAGGAAAGAGGAGAGATAACAGATGGATATAGAGAATAAATTTCAAGAGGTTCCAACTACCTGTATTTCTGATGCTATGGAAGGTCTTAATAATTTAGATTCATCGATCAAGCCATTACAAGATAAGTATAAAGTTGCGGGAAGAGCGTTTACCGTTAAAATGCCTGTAGGCGACAATCTTATTTTTTTGCGAGCAATTAGAGAAGCTAAACCAGGAGATGTATTAGTTGTTGATGCAAAAGGGGATACATATCGGGCGATTGCCGGTGACTTTATAGTAGGCATGGCCAAAACATTAGGAATTAAAGGAATTGTTGTCGATGGAGTTATCCGTGATCTTGAAGGAATTAAAAGACTAGACTTTCCGGTTTTTTGTAAAGGAACAACAGTAGCAGCGAGTGGAAAAGCAGGGAATGGTGAATTAAATGTGCCTATTTCTTGTGGAGGGGCTACCATTTCTCCTGGTGATTTTATTATTGGTGATAGGGATGGGGTCGTAGTAGTTCCCCAAGCAATGGAACAAGAAGTTCTTGATAAATCTTTAGATAAATTAGCATTAGATATAAAAAGAGAAGAGAAGGTTTCTGGGGATAGGGAAGAAGTTATAAAATATCTAGATCACTTTCTTTCAAAGTAAAAGAAAGGGTGAAAATGAAAGATATTAAAAAAAGGGACGGACTAGTACAGAAAGAGAGTTGTATTCAACAACGACTGAATGACTGATCTTTAGCTTGTCCCTTTTATTATTTTTTAATGGGATTAAAGGTGATAGACATCTAATTCCTTTATAAAATCCACAAAGGCTCTGACGACGTTTAACTCTGTTGATTCGTTATAATAAAACATCCACGTCTTTTGAGTTATCTTTTTTCCTTCTTTATCTTTTAGATGAATTTTATGAATATCCTCTACGTCACGCAGGAAGAGGGAGGGCATAATGGCATAACCTAATCCGTTTAACACCATCTCCTTGCATGTATCTCCTTGGTCAACAGACATCGCAATGTACGGTGGCTCGGAATAGTGTTCTGTCCACCAATTTTCCACTAACTGTTTGTATAGCTGATCTGTTCGGTAGTCAATCCTCGGTAAATGAGGAAGCTCGTCAAGTTGAATGGGATGTTTAGATGCTATACATAACTCTTCTTCAAATAATAAGTGCTTTTGATCTGGCCAGCTGTATTCTCCGCGAATAAACCCAATATGTGAAGATTGAGTGTAAACTAAATTAAAAATATCCTTGCTGTAACCTGTGTCTACTTGAAACTCGACGTCAGGGTATTGCTTCTTAAACAGCTTTAATAGAATGGGAAGTTTGTATTTGCTAATAAAGTTTGATACACCTAATCTTAACGTCCCTGAAACACTATGATTAAAGTTGTCAATATCTTCCTTTATCTCACGAAAGATATGAAGCACTTCTTCAGCGCGTTTTGCAATGTATTCTCCTTGAGGCGTAAACTGAACTCCTTTTATCCCTCTGTCAACAATTTTCACTCCTAACTCCGTTTCAATTTGTTTTAAACGCTTTGTTAACGTTGGTTGAGCAATATACAGAATTTTTCCCGTCTTTGTGATGTTTTTCTCATGAAATAACGTATGTAAAATAAGCCAATCACGATTATCCACGCGATGTTCCTCCTTTGCTTAACGGTCCTTATGGCAGCTATTTTAGGGATAGCTTATTAGAACAATAGCACACAAAGCCCCGTTAAAAAAGAAGAAGGCCAAACCTTTGTCATGAAAAAGTTGCATACATAACTATGAAATATTGATATTTTTATGACTTCATTATTTACAATACAATAAACTTATGGAAAATAGAGAAAGACCTAAGGGGTTGAAAAGTATGGATGAGAAAAGAGATGTTTTTAAGACACACTCCACTCTTAAAGTAGGTAAAAAAGTTTATAGCTATTACAAAATAAATTCATTAGAGGAAAAGGGGATAGGAAACATCTCTCGGTTGCCTTATTCAATAAAAGTACTGCTCGAATCTGTCCTAAGGGAATACGACGGAATTAATATTACGAAAGAGCATGTGGAAAGGTTAGCCAATTGGGCTGTTGAACGTGATTCCAACCAAGAAGTTCCTTTTAAACCTTCACGTATTCTTCTGCATGACACAACAGGTCTTCCTGCCATTGTTGATTTAGCTGCAATGAGAGAGACGGTAAAACGGATTGGGGAAGATGTTTCAAAAGTCAATCCATTAATTCCTGTTGATCTTGTAGTCGATCATTCTGTAACAGTGGACTACTTCGGAAGACCTGATGCAATGGAATTAAATGAAAAGATTAATTTTGAACGTAACAAGGAGCGATTTCGCTTTTTCAAGTGGGCTCAAAACTCTTTTAACAACCTTCTAGTCGTTCCACCCGCAACAGGTATTATGCATCAAATTAATATGGAATATTTATCATCAGTTGCAGTTACAAAAGAAAGGGACGGCGATATTGAAATTTATCCTGATTCTCTTGTTGGAACAGATTCTCATACAACAATGATTAATGGACTAGGAGTAGTAGCTTGGGGAGTAGGGGGAATTGAAGCAGAAGCAGCAATGCTAGGGCAACCTTTATATTTTGTTATTCCTGAAGTTGTTGGGTTTAAACTAACAGGGTCTCTTCCTGAAGGAACAACAGCAACAGACCTAGCATTAACAGTAACAAATTTGCTGCGGAAAAAGGGTGTTGTTGGTAAGTTTATTGAATTTTTCGGTCCTGGTGTAGGGAAGATGAGCACTGCAGACCGAGCAACGATAGCCAATATGGCACCTGAGTATGGGGCAACAATGGGTTTCTTTCCTGTAGATCAAGAAACACTAAACTACTTAAAACTCATTGGGCGTAGTGAGGAACAAATAAAGCTTGTGGAAGCGTATTACAAAGCTCAAGGAATGTTTTTAGATGAAAATAGTCCTGAAGCGATTTATTCAGATTTAATTGAGCTTGATCTATCTACTGTTGTTTCATGTCTTGCTGGCCCAAAACGGCCGCAAGATCGAATCGAATTAACTCAGATGAAAAAACAATACCATAATGTAATGCGTGAAAAGGTTGAAAAGGGCGGATATGGTCTTAGTGAGAGCGATTTAGCAAAAGAAGTGGTCGTAAAGCATGAGAATGGAGAAGAGTCCATTATTAAAAATGGTTCTGTTGTTCTTGCTGCAATTACAAGTTGTACAAATACCTCAAATCCAAACGTTCTTATTACAGCGGGATTAGTTGCCAAAAAAGCAATCGAAAAAGGTCTTCATAAAGCTCCTTATGTAAAAAGTTCGTTAACACCTGGTTCACGTGTCGTGACAGATTATTTAAGAGAGTCTGGATTGCTAAGCTATTTGGAGGAGCTAGGCTTTCATATTGCGGGATACGGATGTGCAACCTGTATTGGAAACTCAGGTCCGCTTTCTGATGAAGTAAGTAAAGCTATTAGTGATCACAATTTAGCTGTAGCAGGCATTTTATCAGGAAATCGAAATTTTGAAGGCCGTGTACATCCTCAAATTCAGGCTAATTACTTAGCATCTCCTCCACTTGTTGTTGCTTATGCTCTAGCAGGGACAGTGGATATTAATATGACTAGTGATCCAATTGGCTATGATCAAAACAAAGAGCCTGTTTACTTAAAAGATATTTGGCCATCTTCCGAAGAAGTGCAAGAATGGATGGGAAATGCAGTTCGGCCCGAGCTTTTTCGTAAACGTTACCAAGATATATATACAGCGAATGAAAGCTGGAATTCAATCCATATCCCAGAAGGAGATTTATATGAATGGGAATCATCTTCTACCTATATTCAAGAACCGCCGTTTTTAAAAGATGTACCTGAGCAACTTAGAAACATTGAAGATATTAAAGGGGCCCGTTCTCTTGCTTTACTTGGTGATTCTGTCACAACTGACCATCTTTCTCCATCAGGAGCCATAAAGTCTAATAGCCCGGCAGGAATATATCTCCAACAGCAAGGAGTCAGTCCAAAAGATTTTAACTCTTATCCTTCGCGAAGGGGGAATCATGAAGTTATGATTCGAGGTGCTTTAGCCAATATTCGCATACGCAATAGAATGGTGCCAGGTTATGAAGGAGGGATAACCAAGTATTTACCAACAGGAGAGATTATGTCTATTTACGATGCAGCTATAGCATACAGAGAAGATAAAACGCCTCTTGTGGTTATTGCTGGTAAAGAATACGGAACAGGAAGCTCTCGTGACTGGGCAGCAAAAGGAACATATCTACTAGGGATAAAAGCTGTAATAGCACAAAGCTTTGAAAGAATTCATCGCAGCAACTTAGTTGGAATGGGAGTGCTTCCTCTTCAGTTTATAGAAGGAGAGGATGCGTCAACACTTGGGATTGTTGGTGATGAGACATTTGAAACAATAGGGCTATGCAACAAGATTCAACCAAAGCAAAAAATAAAAGTTAAAGCTATTCGTCAAGATTATACTTCTTTTGAATTTAATGTGATCGTACGTTTGGATAATGCGGTAGACGTTGATTATTATCATAACGGTGGAATTATGCAAACCGTCTTACGTCAAATGATAAATAAACGCAGACATCTCACTAAAAAATGATTCAATAATAGTTTAAAAGACAATGTTAGAGTAGCATCTTAGTTAAAAGGACGAAAAGTGAAATAAGAATTCAAGAATAAAGATTCGTCTTGAATTCTTATTCTCACTATTGTTATAAAAAGACTTTTGAGATTTATAGTGATTCTTTTTGTAAGCGTATTCAAATAGGGGGGATAAGATGATTTCTTTATTGGGATTTACAATGATGGCCTGCTTTATCTTTTTAATTGTAACAAGGAAAATGTCAGCTTTACTTGCACTAATCGTTGTTCCATTAGTTTTTGCGCTTATTGGAGGGTTTGCTAAAGATTTAGGACCAATGATATTAGAAGGGTTAAGCAGCGTTGCCCCTACAGGGATTATGCTAATGTTTGCCGTTCTGTATTTTGGGATTATGATTGAAGCCGGTTTGTTTGATCCACTCATTTCTAAGATTTTATCTATTGTTAAAGGAGATCCTTTAAAAGTTGTATTTGGAACGGCGATTCTTGCAGGTCTTGTTGCCTTAGACGGTGACGGAACTACAACCTACATTATTACAGTTTCTGCATTGTTACCACTATATCATCGTTTAGGAATGAACCCTCTTATTCTAACCTGTGTATCCATGATGTCGTTTGGCGTCATGAATATGCTTCCATGGGGAGGGCCAACGGCTAGAGCTGCAAGTGCATTAAAGCTTGATGTAAACGACGTGTTTCTTCCTCTCGTTCCTGTTATGCTAGGAGGTATTGTATGGGTATTATTCACAGCCTATATTCTTGGTAAAAAAGAACGAAAACGACTAGGCGTCATGAATATAGATTTATCTAGAGACTTATCTCAGCATCAACAAGCGGCAGCGCTAGAGTCGAACTTAAGACGACCTCATCTTACATGGTTCAATGCACTATTAACGATTGGGCTAATTGTAGCATTAGTTTTAGGGATACTTCCTTTACCAGTGTTGTTTGTAATCGCTTTTTCTTTAGCTTTATTAATTAATTATCCTAATCTAGATATTCAAAAGAAAGTACTAGGTGCTCATGCAGACAGCGTTGTAATCGTTGTCGCTTTAATCTTTGCTTCTGGTGTGTTCACTGGAATTCTTTCAGGAACACATATGGTAGATGAGATGGCCAACAGTTTGATTTCCGTTATTCCAGAAGAGTTAGGAGGCTATTTTGCTCTTATTACAGCAATTACGAGTCTTCCGCTCACTTACGTAATGGCAAATGACCCATATTATTTTGGCGTAGTCCCGATTATTGCACAAACCGCAGAAGCTTATGGGATAGATTCAGTTGAAATTGCGCGAGCTTCCATCCTCGGGCAACCAATACACGCCATGAGTCCTTTAATTGCTTCTACTCATCTACTAGTCGGAATGGCAAAGGTTGATTTTGGAGATCATCAAAAATTTATAATAAAGTGGGCTTTAGGAACGTGTACAGTTATGATTATTGTTGCCTTAATAACAGGTGCTATTTCTTTATAAGTGTTCATTAAAATAAAAAGAGCGCGAAAACCTTTTTTGAAGGACTTCGCGCTCTTTTTAGTATCTATCATTTTATAAGTCTCTTGTTTGAAATAAGAGAGTGCGGTTAGTTTAAAAAAGAGGATAGAAATAGGGGAATTCATCAATATCAAACTTTTCTTAAAAACCTATTGAAAAGCGCTTACAAAAGTTTTATAATCTAACTAAACCGTTTTACTAAACCGGTTTTCTAAAGAGTATTGTATAATGTAAGGAGCATATCTATGGAAAAATTAATTATTCCTTTAAACGCATTTCCACAAAATGAGCTTGAAGAAAACGGTCAACATTCATTTATTAAACCGTTATACGAAAAGGGCGTGTACGGGGTTGAAATTAGACGAGAATTATTTAGAGACAAAGAGAACGATAGGATTCAGACTAAAAAAAGGCTTGAAGAAACTTCCTTATTTATTGTGTACTCTGCACCAATTCAATTATGGTTAGAAGATGGTTTTTTAAATCAACACGAACTAAGAATGATTTTTGAAGAAGGGGAAGAGCTTCACGCACAGTGGATTAAAGTTTCGCTAGGTTTTTATCAAAAAGGGAAATCAAGCTTAGAGGAGTTGCGGCACTTTTTAAATGATTATCCGGATCTTCAACTGTTTGTTGAAAACGATCAAACTTCTTATGGAGGTAATATTAAGCGATTGCAAAAATTCTTTGAAGAGGCTTCTAAATCTAGTGTGAAAGTAGCTATGACGTTTGATAGTGGGAACTGGTTCTATACCAATCAATCTCTCTTAGAAGCTATTAAAAAATTAGGCTCTTATGTTCAGTACATTCATTTAAAGCACGTGTACTCCTTAAACGGGAAGTTAGTCACTGTGTCAATTTTAGATGATTTATACGAAAAGTGGAAAGATATTTTGTTAGCGTTTCCACAGCCAACAGTAAAAGCTCTGGAATTTCCTATTGAGTCCATTCACCACATTGATTCACTAGCAAAACATATTAACTCAGTAACCGAAAGTGAGGAACTCGTATGAAAAAGTTAGATGTGATTACATTCGGAGAAGCAATGGCCATGTTTATGGCAAATGAACAAGGACCGTTGCATGAGATTAATGCATTTACAAAAGAGTTAGCAGGAGCAGAAACAAATGTTGCGATTGGGTTGGCTCGCTTAGATGTTCAATCAGCGTGGGTAAGCAAAGTCGGACGTGATCCATTTGGAACATTTATTATGAATAGACTTCAAAAAGAGAATGTTAATATTGATGGAGTATTATATGATGAACATCATTCAACAGGCTTCCAAATGAAATCAAAAGTAACAGAAGGAGATCCAGATGTTTTTTATTTCCGAAAGAACTCGGCTGCGAGTCATTTAAATATAGGCGATTTTCATCACACGTATTTTAACTCAGCAGCTCATTTGCATATGACAGGAATTCCGCTTGCACTTTCTCAAGAAACGCGTGAATTTGCTCAATATGCTTTAAGCTTTATGAAAAAAGCGCAAAAAACGGTTTCTTTTGATCCCAACTTACGCCCATCGCTTTGGTCATCTCAGGAGGAAATGATTAAAGTGACAAATGAAACAGCTAAACAAGCAAACTATGTTTTACCTGGCATTCATGAAGGAGAGCTGCTTACAGGATACAAACAGCCCGAAGATATTGCGTCATACTATTTAGATAGCGGGGTTGAAGTAGTTGTAATTAAACTAGGTGAACAAGGGGCATATTTTAAAACTTCTTACGAAGAAGGAACTGTTGCAGGATTTGAAGTTCCACACGTTGTTGATACGGTTGGAGCAGGAGATGGCTTTGCATGCGGCTTGCTTAGTGGGTTAGTAAAAGGAAAATCAATTTCGGATTCCATCCGAAGAGGAAATGCAATTGGGGCACTTGCTGTTGGTACAACAGGAGATAACGATGGATACCCAACAGAGAAAGAACTACAATCTTATTTACAATCTCATGCACAAGGAGTGAAGTAAAGATGAAAAAACAGCTTGCAAAACAAAGATGGCTACGATTAATTCCAGTCGTATTTATTACGTATAGTTTAGCATACTTAGATAGAGCGAATTATGGGTTTGGAGCTGCTTCTGGATTAGCAGAAGATTTGCATATTACACCAGCGATTTCGTCCTTGCTCGGTTCCTTATTTTTCCTAGGATACTTCTTCTTCCAAATTCCTGGCGCACACTATGCTGAAAAGAAAAGTGCAAAAAAACTCATTTTCTGGTCACTTATTTTATGGGGAGGACTTGCCACTGCAACAGGTTTAGTTAGTCATATTGGCTTCTTATTTGTAATTCGTTTTGCGCTAGGCGTTGTTGAAAGCGCTGTTATGCCAGCGATGCTTGTTTTCTTAAGCCACTGGTTTACAAAAGCTGAACGTTCCCGTGCAAACACGTTTCTGATTTTAGGGAATCCTGCTACTGTTTTGTGGATGTCAATTGTATCTGGTTATCTATTAGAATCCTTTGGTTGGAGATGGATGTTTATTTTAGAAGGCTTTCCTGCTGTTATTTGGGCATTTCTATGGTGGAAGCTAGTAAATGATGAACCAAAAGATGCAAAATGGTTATCATCTGAAGAAAAGAGAGATCTACAAGAAGAGTTAGAAAAAGAACAAAGAGGCATCAAACCCGTTAAAGATTATAAGGAAGCTTTTAAAAATCGAACTGTTATTTTATTAAGTATTCAATATGCCCTATGGAGCATTGGAGTATACGGATTTGTAATGTGGTTACCGTCCATTATTAAAGCAGCACCAAACATGGACATAGTGAAAACAGGCTGGCTTTCTGCTATTCCATACGTTTTAGCTGTTGTATTAATGTTAGCAGTTTCATATCTTTCTGATAAGTTTCTAAACAGGAGTGCTTTTGTATGGCCATTCTTATTAGTTGGAGCGCTTGCTTTTGCTGGATCATACCTTATTGGGACGAGTAACTTTTGGCTTTCATTTACATTGCTAGTTATTGCAGGGGGAACAATGTATGCACCATACGGGCCGTTCTTTGCGATTATTCCTGAAATTCTACCTCGAAATGTAGCAGGAGGAGCAATGGCCTTAATCAATAGTATGGGAGCACTCGGTTCTTTTCTTGGCTCTTACATTGTTGGATATTTGAACGGATTAACAGGTGGATTCGGTGCTTCTTATGTATTTATGGCTGGTTCTTTATTCCTTGCAGCCATCCTGACGATTGTTGCAACAAAAAAGCCAGGCAAGAAAGAAGCTGTAAAACACGTTGAAAAAATGGCTTAAATCATTCAATCAGAGGGGAATTCCTCTGATTGTTCTTTTAAGGAGAAAGAAAAGTTGGAAAGCCTCGTGAATTTCCGGTGCTGAAAGCTTTTCTTTTTCTGTTCGTTTTGTTTAAACTATTAATAGACAACACCAACCATAGTATAGAAATAGAAAAAGGACGGATGATATGCAGAAAGTAACGATGCTTGACGTTGCAAAAGCAGCAAATGTATCCAAGAGTACAGTATCTCAATATATTAATAAAAGATATCAATATATGGGAGAAGACACGAAAAAAAGAATTCAACAAGCAATTGAGACCTTAGGTTATCAGCCAAACTATTTAGCGCGAAGTTTAAAGCAAAAACGTACATCCATGATTGGTATTATTATTGCAAATATTATGCATCATCTTTCGACTGAAGTGATTCGTGCGATTGAAGATTACTGTCATAAGTATGATATTCATGCCATCATTTGCAATGCAGATGATAACCCGGAAAAAGAGAAGAAATATATTGAAATGTTAAAAGCTAAACAAGTGGATGGACTTGTTTTATTTCCAACAGGGGAAAACACCGAGCTCTATGAACAAATGGTAAGAGAAGAATACCCCATTGTTGTGATGGACCGAAAAGTAGAGGAACTCACAGGGAAAGTTCCATCTATTTTTGTTAATAACCGTGAAGCAACTTGCGAAGCTATTTCTCATTTATTAGATCTTGGTCATGAGAAAATAGCGATTATAACAGAACCTCTTACAATTTCTCCGCGTATCGAACGTGTAGAAGGGTATAAACAAGCTTTACGAGAACGAGATGTTGCTGTAGATGAAAAATTTATTATTAACTGTGAAAAAACGTGCATGCAAGAGAAGTTAGACGAGCTTTTTTCTTATTCTGAACCTCCAACAGCTTTGCTTGCTGGAAATGACTTAGTTTTTATTGAAGTGCAAAAATATATTAAACGTAAGAAGTTATCGATTCCAAACGATTTATCATTAATTGTGTATGATAATATTCCGCATGCAGAGGTATCTACACCTTCTGTTACAACTGTTTCACATCCAGCCTTTGAAATGGGAAAAAAAGCAGCAAGCTTACTCATTCGTCAAATTCAAAAAGAGCCAACACCAAGTGAACAAAATGAGTATCAATGCACGCTAATAATTCGCGAAACAACGGGTCCAAAGCCTCATTAAACAAAAAAGTGAGTTATAAAGGCTCACTTTTTTATTTTAAGGATTGAGAAGCGCTTACATTTGTTTTATACTATTACTAAACCGGTTTACCAAACAGGAGATAAGGGGAGTTTAATATGAAAATACAGCTAGCTTTAGATCGCTTAACAATTCAAGAAGCAATAAACATTGCTAAAAAGGCAGAAGCATTCATTGATTGGATTGAAGTAGGAACTTCTCTTATTAAAGAATTTGGAATGGAAAGTATTTATGAAATCAAAAACGCTTTTCCACACAAGTCCGTTGTCGCTGATATTAAAACAATTGATAATGCAAAATATGAATTTGAGATATGTTATCAAGCAGGAGCGGACATTGCGACCGTAATGGGTGTTTCACCTCAAGCAACACTCCATACGTGCTATGACGTTACACAAAAGTGGGACAAAATGATGATGATTGATTTGTTGAATACAGCACAGGAAACGCAGCAAAAACTAGCAATCTATAACAAAGCCGTTTTTTGTCATCATTTAAGTAAAGATGAACAAGAAATAGGAGGGAAGTCAACTCCCTCTTATACAAACTTGCGAGCGCCTTTTTTTGAAGGGTCCAAAGTCGCTGTTGCAGGAGGCGTGAATCTAGAAACAATGTCATCTCTCTCCTTATTAACGCCAGATGTTATCATTATCGGATCCTCTATTACAAAAGCAAAAGATATTGAAAAAGCAGCGGCAGCATTTAAAAATAAAATAGAAGATAAAGGGGTAGTAAAATGAGAAAATTAAACAATGTTCTAAAAGAGATAGAAGAAGTCATTAATAAAATCGACCAACAACATCTTGATGATATTGCTTTTTCCCTTCATAAGTCAAAGCGTATTTTCGTCATTGGTGAAGGGCGTTCAGGGCTAATGGCAAAATCCTTTGCAATGAGACTTATGCACTTAGGAGCAACCGTTTTTGTTGTAGGCGAGACAATCACGCCGTCTATTACTAAAAATGATTTATTAATAGCCGTGTCTGGTTCAGGCAAGACACAGCAAGTTGTTACTGTCGCACAAAAATCAAAACAATTAGGTTGCTCTGTTATTGCAGTTACAACAAATCCTGCTTCATCTTTAAGTGAACATGCAACAGAGGTTGTTCATATTCCTGCGGCAACTAAATATCGAAATGAAAATGAAGCACCATCCATTCAACCATTAGGCTCACTTTTTGATCAATGTGCCCATGTTGTGTTTGATACGATTTGTTTAGAATATGGACAGTTGAATCAAGTTAGCCATAGTGATGCATTTCAGCAACATAGTAATTTGGAATAGAAGAATACAATGAAAATGAAAACCTCTAGAGTTATGACTCTAGAGGTTTTTTCTTTTTATTTAATAGAATATTTAAAGCACCAGCTGCCTTAGGCCATCCTGAATAAAAAGCGATATGTGTAACTAAAGCAATAATTTCTTTTTCATTTATCCTATGTTTTTCAGCTAATTGAAGATGAAATGGTAGCTGTTCTGTATTACCCATGCTAATGAGAGCGGCAAGTGTCACTAAGCTTCTTTCTTTTGATGTTAATGTCGAATCTTGTCATACTTCTTCAAATAATATTTTTTCTCCGTAAGCGACAAAAATAGGGGCTAGTTCTTTCATCTCTTTTGACGTTTTGGATTCAATAGGGTGATTCATTTTTCTTTTTCCTCCTTAATAGAAATCATCTGTGCTTTTCCTTGACCAAACGACCAATTTTCACGATGTGTTTCATTTAGGATGATAAAAATATTTTCAATAGGAATATTTAAATGTTCATTAAAAGCATCAGCAATAGCTTGGTATAAGCTTGTTTTCTGCTTGGCAGTTCTTCCTGGAGCACAAGTAATTGAAACAAGTATCATTCTAGCTGTTCTCTTTGCCTCATGTTCTAAAAGATAATTAGAATGATAATAAAATTGCCCTAACGCATAAGGAGAAAAGAGCTGAAAATAATCTTCTGCTGGAATGTTAAAATGGGTGATTAAAGATTTGTGGATTTCCTCACTCACTTTCTGCAGTTCTTTTTCTTCCCACTGTGACTTTGGATGATAAACATGAATAAATGGCATCTGAACACTTCCTTTCGGTATGAATTTATTTTACTGCGCTCTTTTCTATTTGTATAATTGAAAATATATTAAATAATTATCAAAAAAACCGATGAAGAGGAGAGCAAATGGAAATAAAAGAATTACATACGTTTAAAAAAATTGTAGAAGAAGGAACATTTTCACGTGCCGCTCAAAAATTGAACTATGCACAATCTACTGTAACAACCCATATCAAAAAATTGGAGAATGAACTTGGTTTTTTATTATTTGAACGAGGATGGGATGCACGGTTAACAAATGAAGGGATTTTATTTGCAGAAGAAGTAGAAAGCTTATTAGCTCATTGGGACTATTCTATTTCTCAAGCACAGCGGATTAGCAATGAAGAAAAAGGAACAATAAAAATTGGCATTGTAGAATCGCTTTCTACAAAGCTAGTATCGTTAATATTAGCCTATTTAAACAAAAAGAAACCATATATTCACTGTCATTTTGTAGTAGGAAACACCGCTCTTTTATCACAGCTATTAAATCAAAATAAAATTGATTTTGCGGTCTGTGGCTATAATCAAACCATGTCTAACGTAACATTTAATCCTCTATGGAAAGAAGAAGTTCAGTTCATTGTTAACTCTTCTAAACATCCGATTTTGAAAAGGGAGAATGTTAGAATTTCGGATATTGTCGATTACCCTGTCCTAATGGGAGAAAACAGCTGTTATTACACTCAATCTGTTCGTGCCTTCTTGGCAGAGAACAATCTAGCATTCAAACGAGTCTATAATTGCAGTGCCCTTCATCTCATTCCCGACATGCTGTTCGAAGATTCAATAGGAATTATTCCTAAAGGAACGTCTCTAAAACAAGATCATATCGTTTTTAATGTCAATGAATTTCAACCAAATTTGCTTATAGGGACCCTTATTTCAACCAGGACAAATGAATACTTGAGCGAGACAAAACAAGAAGTTATAAAGTTGATTGAATCAGCATTTATTTAGCTTTTTGGAAAAAAGCTTATGATAGAAAAAAAGGGGGCAGGGATTAAACTACTCTAAACTTATAAGAGACCTAAAGAAGCAATACTTCTTTAGGCCTCTTATATAGCACATAATCAATGGTACAGGACAATTAAACATGAAAAATTGGAAGAAATGTATAGAAGTGAAGAGGGGGTAACTTTTCTTTCATCACAAAAACGAGGTCAGCTTGAGAAGGAATGGAGAACGCTCTCTCAAACAGAAGAAGTATTAAGAATATAGGAAAACAATCGCATACATAGTATTGTAGATTACTATTATGATCATTATATTCTTAATACATGCCTCTCTTTACATAAAGAACAACAGAACAGAGATTTCCTTCCCTCGGCACGAGTGATTGGTGAGCTTTTGGGTCATATTCCTGATTATCACAGTGATTATTATGAATAGCGACTGCGTCATTTAATTACAAATGAAATTTTAGAGATAAAAGGAATGCTAAAAGCAATGCAGCTTTATAGTGTAAGGCTTCTATAAAGCTTTAAATTGAGAAAAGATTTTCACATCGAAACTTAAGCAACAAAGGTTTGCTCTTTACTAATAGTAGTAAGGATACCAATGGTGTACTTGCATCGGCTGATGGTAACTTGGGATAGATGGATAGGTAAAGCGGTCATGTTTGCTTTTCTTTTTAGATTTATTTGAGACGCACTCATTAGTCGGTCCGATTACAATTGTTTCGTTTTTCAAAGGAGCCAACGTTTCTTTTAATTTTTCAGCATCCAAACAATACGTATGAGCAAGAACTTCTATCGGTGTTTTTGTAAGAATATCTGACCCAAAAATATACTCTGGATACGGAGCATCAAAAATAGCTAGTAAGTGAGTATTGTTTTCGGAAGCAACTTCCCAATGCCACCACCCTTGAGGAATATTGGCAACTTGCCCAGGACGGATTGAAATGTTAATTACTTTATTGTTAAACGGATTGATTAAAGAAACAACAGCAGCCCCTGAAATACAATAAACGAGTTCAGCCGCATTTTGATGGTAATGTGGCTCTACAACTCGATCTTCACTTAAATAAATATCAAGTAACGAAACGTTTCCAAGCGTATTTAAAACATCCCGACCTAATCGATTAATAAAATTTTTAGGATCTCTAGTATTTAATCTATTCTTGTTTACATCAGAGAAATATTGAACATTAGCATTTGTATAATCCATATAAGACGTTGACACGTACTCCCATCTCCACTTCGCCTAATATTTAATCTAACGTATAGTATGAGAGACGTTTCATTTTGTGACAAATACCCAATGAAAAGAGTGCTTCTCCCTATCAAAATTAATGCTAATTGTAATAAATTTTGATAACCGTTTTTTCTATCTTCTTTCATTTCTTTAAATATTTTCCCTTTATTATACAGATAATATGAATATAGACGAATGGAGGGGGAAAATGGATAAAGATTCATTGACTGAAAAGGAAATAGAAGAACATCAACAAAATAAACAGTTAACTTCAGCTGAATTGGCTAATTTGTTTAGTAATTATATGGGCGATTCTTTATTTAGGTTTCCCAACTATTCCTTATGCTAAAAAAGTTGATTTTGTAGAGAAGAAAAGCTTTATATCCATTATTACAGGTAGAGATCGACCACTTACAGCTAATAAGATCAAGCATTTACAATATAATATTAATACTAATATTCTTGGTAAATCATTAATGTTAGGTTTTAGTCAGGTTGCATCCTCGAATAAAATCAGAAAATATTTTCAAAAAGGAGCTGAATTATCAGGCAATCAAATAAAGAACTTTTCTGACCATCTAATGAATCAGGATCTCCCTGCTCCTAAGCTAATGGATGCCCATATAACAGATTCCACTACTTCTCCTTTTTCAGATAAACTTATGATGTACCATGCGTCATTAGCAGGAAATATAGCTATACAAAACTTTGGTGCTGCGCTTTCTCAAATGTTAAGGCATGACTTAGCAGCTGAGTTTATAAAGTTAATTTCACTAATTGGAAAATTTAATAATGATGGCTTAAATATAATGATTGAACATGGTTGGTTTGAGGAACCGTATACAGCTCCTGACAGAAAAGGACTTTCAAAATCTTCAGGAGAAAATCAAAGCTAAAGTATTTAGTTGAAATAACTTCTTTATTTATTATTTTGATAAAAGAAAGTAGGATGCTAAAAATGTGAATAAGGCTATGTTTGAAAGATTGTTATGGTCTATTGCTTTCCCCGGTTTTGGACAACTTTTAAATTGTCAATATGTTAAAGGGATTTTGTTTATCTTCTTAGAGCTTTTTGTTAATATTCAATCCAACTTTAACACTGCAATAATTTCAAGCTTTGTTGGAAATATTCATCATTCTATTGAAGTAATTGATTTCCAGTGGCTTATGTTTTACCCATGTTTATATTTTTTTTCGATGTGGGATGCTGTAAAAGACGCGGATGAAGAGAGAGAAAATTCGACTCTTTTATTTTTGCCATTTGTTTTTTCTGCATATTTTGTGACTGTAGGTTTGATGTTTTCTACTAAAATTAAAATTTTCGGGTTACTGTTGGGACCTATTTTTTTACCGATGTTATTTGTAATCCCAGGGGTGTTTACAGGATTACTTGTAAAGAAAATCTTAACATTGTTTATAAAGAGAGAATACTGATTTTTTTTCACACTTGAATTTTTTAAGTGCGAAAGGAATTACGGTGTTCTTTTCTTATGCTCTTAACAAAAAGGTCGTTCTGCTGAACTGTCATGTTAGCGGAATAAGGGCAGGTAACCTGCTCTCTTGGACTATCCACTTTGAATGATTATATGTACCTGAAGATCCATTTTATAAGCCCTCAGTTTACGAGTTTTCATAAATGATTTGATTTCTAAAATTACTAAACCCATTTTCATTATGAAAATGGGTTTGAATACGTTATCCTGTTGTATACTTCATTTAAATAGAATAGATGTCGATCACATGAAATCGAAATTTCGTTATGATGTACTTTAATATATTGAACTTTATAATCCCGATAACCTTGAGGTAGCATCGAAATGTTCGCTAGATGTTTAAAAGATGGTCTTGCGACTGAATTTGTCAGATAGGCTGATTGATTACCTTCTGGCTTTCTTTTTTGATTCAGAGCGTCAATGATTTGTTCAGCAGTTCCAATTCCTACCCCATGACCAAAATAAGTGTCATCTTCGAGAACAACGGCATTTTCACCTCTCCACCAAGAGGCTTCTGGATCAAAATCCGGATTATTAAAATAGACAATATCCCCAGGTAAGAAATTCCTCGTCTTAATAGCGTGTATTCCAAGATCAGGATCAAAATGCCAGCTGTATAAATAGAGAGGGCGGAACAATCGATTAAATAAATGTTCACCAATACTGTTTAGAACGGCATGGTAATAGATAATCACTTTTGCCGTAGCACATTCAAAAGCATATAGTGAACTGTTCTTGTAAATGTCTTGAATTGCATCAGATGGCCTTACACTACGCTTCAGTTGGAATCCGCCAGAACGCGTTAAATTCCAGTACTGAGGATTACAGCGAGAGTTTTCAAAGATTTCAAACTCTGCATGACCTTGATTCATAGCTCTTGCACTTGCTATGATATTTTTTCGCAACTTGAGTTCAAACAATAATTCATCAATGGATTGATACGAATAAACGATTTGGTCTGCATTCATTCGTCGAACGATCACACTTTCAATACTACCAGACGGCCACATGTCAGTTTGTTGAAAAGGCATCCCCAATATTTGTATCATATTATCCCTCATTCTAAGCTTAAGTATTATTTGTATTAGTACCTAGCGTATTCGAACTTCGTTTTAATGTGTATTTAAACAGCTAAAACAATCTGTCCTTTTTAAAAGGAGGCTTGTTACCATTCATTCATTTGATTATGACGCTGTAGAAAGCATTTTGAATTACACATTAAGGGAAAGTGAAGGGAGTGAAGCTTGATGAAGGGGAGGAGTTTTATTATTAGCAAATCTAACCTCATTTTTTATTATTATGCAACTTAGGGGTTTTTATAAAGAAAATGAAGAGAAAGAGGCTAGTCCCAGAGAGAGTTAAAACTGAACTCTTGGATTAGCCTTTTTTATCATTGGGAGATGTTTTAAAGTAGAATCAATTTAGTAATATCTTTTTTTACAGTCACATTCTTCGTAATCCTTTTGGTCATCATATTTATCATCATACTCATTATCTGGTTTTTCCCAGTAACATTTTAGCCTTGTATATCTATCATGTTTGTAATGCTTGTCAAGCTTACGATCATATTTACCATAATACTCATCATACTCAGGGTGTTCCTCTAACTCTTCATAGTAACATTTCATTTTTTTATCTTTATCATGTTTGTCATGTTTATCTTCATAATAGTCTTTTCTATCATACTCGTATTCGTATTCATACATAGATATCTTCACCTCCTCGACTCTATATGTAATATCATATGAAATTGTTAAAGTGAAGATTGGATGAGTACTATGCGTCAAAAACCTGTTTTTGCCTAGAGATATAAATAAATTCTCTAAGAAGAATATAAATAAGTAAAGTTTCCCGAATAGATGGTACTGAAAAACAAAAAGTTATCTTGTTATATACAAAAGAGGTTAGGGATCCAAAGGAATCCCAACCTTTTTTGTATTTATGGTCTATCTAAACTTGAATTTTTACTATTACCTAATTTCAAAAGAAATATATAAATTAAGGGACATTCCAGAGTATATGTGACTAATATTGTTATGTTTTTAGAAATAAATGTATCTCTTAGTTTAAGTGGATTTCTTCACAATTTTTGAACATACAGTTAGTTTTTCTCTAATAGGGATCTTTTTTTGGATACAGGAGCATTTTTACCTAATATTACGGAAAAGACAACAATTACTGCTATTACAAGAGTGAAAAATGTGATGGATTCATCTAGAAATACGGTTGCAAATAGGATCATTAAAAATGGTTGTAAATATTGAATCTGACTAACTCTTGCTATTCCGCCCATAGACATTCCGCTATACCAAGCAACATATGCTAGAAATTGACTGACCACTGCAAGGTAAATAAAACTAACCCACGCATGTATGGGGGCATGAATCATTTCAGTTGTCAGGTTTAGCCCAACTGGAACAATGAAAAATGGAGCACCGATCATAATTGCCCAAGCAATAACTTGCCAGCTACCTAATTCTTTCGCTAATCTCCCACCTTCTGCGTAACTAAGTCCAAGTATAAGCACAGATGCTAGTATAGCTAAATCGGCAAATTGTAATCCGCCGAATCCAAGATGAAGAGCATATATAATAACAGCTAAAGAGCCAATTATACTTGAAATCCAAAATTTGAGTGAAGGGATTTCACCTCCTCTAAACATAGCAAATCCAGCTGTTGCTAATGGTAACAGAGCTACTTCCACAGCACCATGAGAAACAGGCAAAGATTCCATTGCCCAAGAAGTGAGGAGAGGAAATCCTAGAACTGCACCAAAAGCAACAATAAATAGACTTTTGAATTGCAGAAGAGAAGGTAATTTTTCTTTTCGAACGATTAATACGACAGCTACTAAAATAGCGGCAAAAACTGTTCTTCCTAAACCGACAATTGTAGTCCCAAAATACTCTACTGCAACACGTGTGGAAGGGAGCGTTAAACTAAAACAAACAACACCTACTAATCCTAACAACAGTCCAAGTTTTTCCTTTGTTTTTCTCTGTATCATATTTTACCCCTATCCTTTCATTTTGTGCTATATCTGTCCTATTTTCTACTTTTCTAAAAAACAGTTCTGATATAATTAACATAATAATAGGGTACATACAGTAAAATAAATCCTTTTTTCATCTATCTGTACTGGTACAGTTAAAAGGGGGAATGAAGATATGAGCTCGAAGTATGTAGAGATAATGGATGAAATAAAGCTTCGACTAAGGGAAAGATCACTCATTGCAGGTAGTAAACTCCCTTCTGTTCGGCAATTATCCGAAGATTTTTCATGTAGCAAAAATACGGTTATTAAAGCATATGCCGAGCTAGAAAAAGAGCATTTAATTTATTCCGTTCCTAAAAGCGGCTACTATGTTGTGAATGAATTTCAAGATGCAACGAACGAACATGAGACCATTGATTTCTTGTCTGCGGGTCCAGATAAAAACGTGATGCCTTATCTTGAATTTCAGCACTGTATGAATCAAGCAATTGAACAATATAAAGAAGAGCTTTTTACCTACTCTGACCAGCAAGGGTTTTACTCATTACGAGTACAGATAGTGAAATATTTGCAGAATTTACAGGTGTTCACTCAACCTGAAAGATTAGTAGTTGTATCCGGTTCGCAACAAGCCCTTAATTTACTAGTTTCTATGCCCTTTCCAAATGGAAAAAACAATATTCTTATTGAACAACCTACTTATTTTGGGTTTATTGAGTCTGTCACTCTTCACCAAGCGACTACCTTTGGAATTGAGTTATCGAGGGAAGGGATCGATCTTGATCGTCTGGAATACATTTTCCGAAATAATGATATAAAATTTTTCTATATTATCCCGAGATTCCACAATCCTCTTGGACATTGTTACACGAATAGTGAAAAGAAAAAAATCGTTGAGTTAGCTGAAAAATACGATGTATATATAGTGGAAGATGATTTTTTAGGAGACCTTGATCCAAATGCGAAATCAGATCCTTTATTTTCATTTAATCCTTATGGAAGAGTGATTTATATTAAAAGTTTTTCGAAAATTTTTCTCCCGGGATTAAGGATTGCTACTGTCGTTCTTCCTCCATTAATGAATAACCATTTTTTACGATATAAATTTAGTTCAGATTTTAATAGTCCAGCACTTTCTCAAGGGGCTCTTGAAATTTATTTAAAAAGTGGGATGTTTAATAGTCATCTAAAAAAAGTAAAAGAGATATATTGTACGAAGATGAAGATCTTGCAAGAAGCATGTGAATTATTGCTACCGGCTAATACTCATTTTTCTAAACCCTCTTCAGGATTCTATCTATCCATCAGTTTGCCTGAAAAGGTGACAGCAAAACAGATAGTTCATATGCTAAACGAACAGCATGTATATGTTGATGATGCCTTTAGATTTTTTTTACCACAATATAAAAAGGAAAATCTTATTCGATTAAGTATCTCTCAAGTAAACGAGAGTAAAATTAAACTAGGGGTAGAGCGATTGGCTCACTGTATTACTTTAGTGGACAGTAGAAAAAATCGTGTTACTCCGAATAACTTTTTACACTTGTAGTATGGATAAGTCTACAGTTTTATGAGAAAGAGAAAAATTAGCAAAAGGGGAATGGAGATATATTGGACAGGCATTATAAGCATTAGCATTGTCTTTTCTTTTTGGTCTATATTCATTTTAGCAATGTGGAGGGGCGAGGGCAGAAGGAATAAAAAAATTATGTGGTCATGAATAAGAGGGAATTAATGGATAACAAACGGACGAAAACAAGGAGAGTTATTAAAATCTCTCCTTGTTTTTATATAGGAAAATAGGTTATAAAGCAAAAACATTATCTAAATAAACGTTGTTCTAAAAGAAATAAAAGATAAAAAATATAGAAATAACTCCTATTTAAAACTAAAGAGTTTGACCATTATTAATAGTAAATACTTGCCCTGTAACAGACGCCTGCGTAAGTTGAAAAAGGACAGCATCTGCAATATCGTCTGGTGATGAAATACGTTGAAGCGGTAGATTCCCAACAAGCTCATACATCTTATCTTTATTGCCAGACCACCATCTTGTGTCTACAGCACCTGGAGATATGCAGTTTACTCGAATATGAGGAGAAAGAGCAATTGCAAGAGATCTTGTCATGTTATGAATAGCTGCTTTTGTTGCTGCATAGGGGATAGAAGAGCCAATTCCGGTTATTCCAGCTACGCTTCCTAAATTTACTATAGCGCCTGAGCCTTGTTTCTTCATAAAAGGCACAACAGCTTTTATACAATGAAACATACCTTTTACATTTACATCGTACAAGGAATCCCATATTTCGTCTGTGGCAGTTTCTAAATCATTCATAGCAATTTGAGCAGTAATACTAGCATTATTTACTAATCCGTCTATTCGCCCAAACTCCTTTATAGTGTGTGAAATCATTTCACGGACTTCCTTTTCTATCGCAACGTCTGCTTTAAAGGATAGAGCGATCCTTCCGTACGCTGTAATTTTCTCAGTTACTTCTATTGCTTCTTTTTTTGATTTACGATAATTGATAACAACTTTTGCGCCTCTTTCTGCTAATTTTAATGAAATTGCTCTCCCCACACCAGTGCCCCCGCCAGTGATAATATATACTTTGTTTTCAAAATCGCTCATGTTTTATCCTTCCTTTCTCTTTATCGTAATTTATTATAACTTTATTATGTAAAGAAGATATAATAGTTAATAATAAGACTAGTATCATTTTAAATGATATCAAAGGAGTGAGTTTACCTTTGGAAAGCCAAGATTTAAAAATCTGTAAAAGTTAAAACAGATACAAAGCAAATACTGCAAGAGCAACTTTTATATGGAGAAATTGATGGACTTTTTTTCAGTGGAGATAACGATGAAGATCGATTTGAAGAAGTTTATTGTGATCGTGAAAAAGTTGTTCTTCTGTCTTGTGAAGGACATGATAAAAGGGAATCATCCCCAACATTACTCGTAAATAGTGACCCAAATTGTATATATAGAAAGAAAATAGTAGAGTTCTCTCAAAACCATAATTTCGATAAACCAGTTTTAATGGAATTTGATTCATTAGAATCGATCTTGCAAGGGATTTCTAATGGACTCGGAATGAGCATTATTCCAGCAGATATAGCACATTCTCGTCTGAGTAGGGAGATTGTACAGTTTGAGGAGCTTTCAGAAGATGTTCAAATTCAATTTGTGGTGAAGAAAGGAAAGCAAAGATCTCAAAGTGTGAAAAAGTTTATTCGGTTCTTACAGAAGTTATAGAATACGTATGAAAAAATTTATTTTGCTTCATAGGTTTATTACATAAGGAGTAGAAGATAGACTATGTATAAAAAAGAAGTGTTGTAACAAGACTAAAAAGAACGTTTCACTAGGAGGTTCTTTTATGGATCGTGAGCAGCACTTGGAGAAAATCTATAGTAAAGGACAAGAGATGTCTTCTTTATTCTCTTCTTATTGGGGAAAGTATACAGATTTTGGAGACTGGCATTTTTGGTTAGTTCTTGCTTCTTTAATTATTCCTCTTATTTTATTGTACTTTACGGTTGATCGAAAACGGATTTTTGAAGTGTTTTTCTTCGGTTATACAGTACATATAATATGGACATATACGGAGCTTGCGTTAACAAATAGCGGCTATGTTATTAGAGGTTATTATTTAACTCCTTTGTTACCTCGCTCTATAAATATTACGGCGTCTGTTCTCCCAATAGGATTTTTACTTCTCTATCAGTATTGTACAAATCACAAGAAAAGCTTTATTCTCTATACATTGGTTTTAAGCGCTCTATTCGCATTTATTCTTGCTCCTATTGAAGGAGCACTGAATATAATTGAATTAAAAAAAGGAATTACACCTTTTCACTTTTATGTTATAGATCTCGTTATCGTATTTCTTGCTTATTGGTTCACGAAATTCATATTGAAGTTAAGACAGCGTGTTTAAATAAGAGGACAAATAGTTGGTGAAAATAAACCAAGGATGAGTTCGTATACATTCTTGGTTTATTTGATACGTTTATTTATCATCTTCATTATTCCTCTATCTGTTCCCTTTGTTATTCTAAATAAATTTGGAAACTTTCGAAAGCTCATCAATAAAGTAACGGCAATATAGCCTATATATATACTTAATGACATTAGCTTGTTAGTAGGAAAATAAACACCTGCTGTTGTGATAACGAAAACTCTTGGAATTTGACCGACTAGTGAGGCAAGAAAAAAAACAGTCCATCGTACACTACTCAAACCACATAAACTACTTGTGAGTAATGAAGGAAGAAGAGGGAGTATCCCTCCGAAAAACAGGATGGATGTAAAAGCATTTTTAGCAAAATAGTCTTCATATTTGCGTGTTGTAGGAGAATTCTTTACTTTTTTGCTTATCAAATCTCGAAAGCTGTATCTTGTAAGAAAGAAAACAGCCAAGACACCTATCATAACGCCTATTAACGAAATTAAAGTTCCTTTCAGAAGGCCGAAGATGGCACCCATAATACCAACAGTTAGAAAGAAAGGAATAATGGGGAAGTGAGAAACAATAGCTATAAATAAAATACTGAGGATTATAGACATCATTGTGCCTTCTTTTATCATGTCTAACAAAATATCTTTTTCTAACAACATTACTGTAATAGATAACATCAATCCAAAGAACCCTAATAATTTTTTATACATCTGTTTCACACCTAACAATACTTGTTATCTTCAAGTTAAATAAATGAAGATTTTCTTATGGGTTTAAATTTAAGACCAAAAACAATGACACTGAGACGCTATTCTAAAGAATCGTAATCTGTTTTAGAGCGTAGATTAGACATTCAACGCAGCAACGTACTAATCAACGTAACCAACAGTGATTAGCAGGACCAGCATTTAGTAGGTTCTGGGATAAAATCTTTTGTCATAAAGTTAACCTCTAGCTTATTATTCTCCTTTTGATTAGGTGTATGCATTGCGTAACTTTTCCTAAAAAAGATAAATTTTAGATCAATGAGGTAGATCGAAGTCACAAAGAAGTTATTTAAACAACGTCAGGAAAGAGCACTCTTATGGGAAATAACCCATATAGGATAGAGAGAATATATTGAAGAGTAATTTTAAAAAAATGTAAAATTTTAATTTTTCGAAAAAACTGTTGTTTTATTTATGTAATAGTTGTAGTATAAACGTTGTAATTATTATATAAATTTCCTTTACTGGCTTTTAAATGAAGGAAATTTATAGTTAGATTTATATATAGGTAAGTTAATTGACAAATGATTTACTACTGGCAGGGGAAGGGTAGTTTGTTTAGCTGTTTTTTATCACGTTCTAAATAACTGATGAAGTTGATTTGTTTAGAACACCAGAAAAATGAATGGACCATATTATTAGACATGGAGGTTAGTTATTATGAAGAAGAAATTGCTAGCTGTTATTCCAACTTTCATGCTTGTCACAACACCTTTAACAATGGGAGTATTGCCTAATCATGCAGTAGTTAAAGCTGATTCTCAAAAAATTGCAACAAAAGCTGAAACACGACCGACTTTGCGTCTTGGTTCTCACTCTAGTTATGTACGAATCCTGCAACAAAGTCTTACAGATGTGAAGTATAATACAGGAATTGATGGGATTTTTGGTCCGAAAACTCAAAGTATAGTAAAACAGTTTCAAGCGGATCATAATCTATCTTCAGATGGAATTGTAGGACCTGCAACATGGGCTGCTTTAGATCAGAATAAGGTGGAAAGACAGCAGTTTACCGTCGATGATGCCATCGCATTAGGGCAGAAGGAATTAGGGAGCAATATTATATTTGGAGGCACTGGTAGACTACTAAAAGACTCTAAAAAACAGTCTTATTATAGATTTAAAGCAGCCAACAAGGACTGGATAGATGAAGGTGGAACAGGTACAATTGGATGGTATCATATTTATAAAGATGGGCGTGTAGTTGAAAATTCACCCTAGTATTGCCTCTTTTGTACGCAAGAAATAATCGTTAGACATATGATGTTTATCAAAATAAATATGTAATAAAAACAGAAGCTAAATGTAAAAGAGGCCTTAATGATAAAGGCCTCTTTTACATTTAGTTAACCCTTAGTGACGGGAAAATTGTACTAGCATCTTTTTTTAATGAACTTTCTTATATTTTGGGTTATCCATAAGGTTTAATAAATGATAAAATTTACTAGGATTCATACGAAAAGTAAAGTATGAAAAACATACATATAAAAAGAGAAGAAAGGTGTAAAACTCATGATTCAGTCACCTGTTATTGAATTTAAATCTGTTAGTAAACATTTTATCCAAAATGGGGAAACGAAGCCTGTGCTTCACGGCATTTCTGGTGCCATTCAGCGAAATTCCGTTGTTGTTTTTGTTGGTCCATCTGGATCAGGAAAAAGTACGCTTCTTTCTCTTTGTAATCTTCTCATTTCTCCTAATGAAGGAGAAATTGTCATAGAAGGGAAGGAGGTGCGGGAGTGGAACATAAGTAAGTTGCGACAGCATGTAGGCATTGCATTTCAAAATGCGCCTGTTTTAGATGGTACTGTCGAGGATAATCTTTTGCTTACATATAAACTTCATAAGAAACAGACATACAGTGTTGAACAATTGATAGCTTTTACAGGTCTTCCTAAAACTCTTTTACAACAAGAGGCTAGAAGTCTATCAGGAGGGCAGAAGCAAAAATTGTCGTTAGCACGAACGCTTGCTAATAATAGTTCAGTCCTTCTTTTAGATGAAATCACAGCTGCTCTTGATCCTCTTTCAACACATGAAGTAGAGGATCTTGTGTTGCGTCTGAATAAAGAAGAAAACAAAACGGTTGTTTGGGTTACTCATGACCTTGAGCAAGCAAAAAGAGTAGGAGATTTAGTTTGGTTGATTGAAGATGGACGTTTAGTTGAAAGAGCTTCTGTTCAAGATTTTTTCGCCGCTCCTACACATGAACGAACAAAGCAATTTTTAATGGGAGAAGCAGCATGGACTTTATAGTACTTTTATTTACGATTGTTTTTGTATTTATTGCTCTATTTCTATCAAAATCATTTAAAATCGGCATTGAAAAAGACATTATTATCGCGACAATTCGAGCAAGCATTCAGCTACTTTTTATTGGGTATCTCCTAACATTCATTTTCAACCTAAATAATCCTTTTTTTACGATCATTATGATTTTGTGCATGATATTAGTAGCGGCTCAAAATGTAGTGAAAAAAAAGGAGAAGAAGCAAGGCGTGTTTTGGAAAGTTCTGCTTACACTTATTGTTGTAGAAGGCATAACACAAGGTTTGCTTCTTTTATTAGGCATTATTCCTCCAACACCAAAGTACATGATTCCAATCAGTGGAATGATTATCGGAAACTCTATGGTTCTCGCTAGCTTATTTCTAAACCGTCTATCTTCAGAAGTAGAAATTCGGAAAGAGGAAGTTTTGCTTATTTTATCGCTTGGCGGATCAACAAGACAAGCAATTTCTCACATTTTAAAAGCAAGTATGAAAGCAAGTATGATTCCGACTTTGGAAAGCCAAAAAACCATTGGCCTTGTTCAACTACCAGGCATGATGACAGGACAAATTCTCGCTGGAGCTGATCCTGTCCAAGCTGTCCGTTTTCAGTTGTTAATCATATTTACGATGATGGCTTCTGCTACGCTGACATGTGTTATGCTTAGTTTTCTTATTTATCCAAGCTTATTTACTTCATATCAGCAATTAAAAGAGAAATAAAACTTTATAGATTGCTATAAAAAAAACAGCCTTTTCAAAGAGGCTGTTTTTTCTATAATTAAGGAACATCTAGTATACAAGAACATTATTTTATATTATTAAAAATTATCTTTTGAAACGATTATATCGTATGTTAAGATATAAATAAAAAGGAGAAAAACTGAACTTATGACTATTGAAAAATCTATCACTCATATAAATGAGAATTGGACAGATATTTATCATCATTTACACTATGTTCATCAAGAGAATATCTCCCATCAAGCAATACGTATTCTTCAACGCATCGAAAAGAAATCTGAAACAATGATAGGGGATTTAGCCGCATATTTGCAGGTCTCTCACAATACCGCTTCTGAACATATTAAAAGACTTATTGCAAAAGAACTTGTTTCTAAACAAAGAAGTCCAAAAGATGAAAGAAAAGTACTTGTCGTGTTAACAGAGAAAGGAACGAATGTTCTACATAGACATACTCGATTAGATACAGATAAATTAAAGAAACTATTAGAAAGTATGGAAGCGTCTGAAGTTAAAGCTATTGAAAAAGCCTTTTCGCTTCTTAGTGAGGAAGCGAAAAAATGTTTTTAATTCTTAAAGTATTGGTTTCAGCACTCATTATTGGAATTATCTCAGGAATTGCTCAAATTTCGCCTAAGTATGGCGGAATGATAGCGGCTTTACCATTAGTAAGTTTATTAAGCTTAGTTTGGCTTTCTATTCAGGGAGAAACTACAACAGCACTCAGTAAATTTGCTTTAGGAGTCATCTGGGGTTTTCCAGCAACAGCCGTTCTTCTCATCATCGTAGCTATCTCACTCAAATCTTCTTTCCCTTTAATAGTATCTGTAATGTTGGGCATTGGAGGATGGAGCGTTTTCTTACTTCTGCAGGAGATTGTTGTGAAGAAGATTTTTTAATTGAGGTAAATAGATAAATTGGGTTAATCGTCTTCTCTTTTTGAGAACGATACAAGCTAATGAGCAAGGAGAGCATTTTATATGAACTGGAAACCAAATCGAACAGATAAAAAACTGATTTATAAACAAATTGCATATTATATTGAAGAAGGCATTTCTTCAGGCACATTCCCAGCAGATAGTCTATTACCCTCAGAACGCACTCTAGCTGCTGAGCTTGAAGTAAACTGAAGTACAGTTGTTGCTGCGTATGAGGAATTGCAGTCCCTTGGGATAGTAGAGAGAAGTATTGGTAAAGATTATTCGACTATATCTAAAGTTTGTAATGGTCAAGGTTTTACCGCACACGGTTACAAATGGGAGTTTGTTGATAGGTAAGGTTCAACGACTAGCCGAAAGGCGTACGCTATAAGCTAATGATAGCGGAAATGGGGAGCTCCTTTTTTCAAAAGGATGAAGATATAGTCTGGCCTTATAGGAAACTATAAGCAGTTCTTAGAAAAGAACGGATGTAGCCTTGCGAACTACATCGAACATAAGTGGATGGATCAGGAGCGAATTCAGGTAATCGTACATCTATTGGTGTAGAAATCTGCTACAGCAAAAGCGGTGGAGAGCGTTATAAGAAAGCAGAAGCATTAGGAATTAAGTTTATTGCTCAGTTCCTACATGAATATGAGTGGGGCGTTAATCGTGTTAAACGTCATCAAGAATGGAGCGGTAAGTATTGTCCTCATCGTGTGTTACAAGAAGGACGATGGAATGAGATTGTACAACGTATTCAAAGTGAATTGAATGCTTTGCAAGGCGAAACACCTGTGACTCAATCAGGACCAGCACCTTCACCAACAGCTCCTACTTTATTAAAACGTGGAGATGCAGAAACTTATGTAAAAGGGCTTCAAGGAAAGCTTCAATCATTAGGTTTTAACATCGGCAAGTATGGAATTGATGGACAATATGGATTAAGTGTGGATGGCATCGCTAGCCCACTCACATTAGATAAGTTGGATCAAGTCTATAAAGCAGCACAACAGTCACAAGAAAAACCAGCTGTATCTAAAAAAGAAGAAAGTTTAAAGGAAGCATATGCTATGAAAATGTGTGAATGTGTTGGAGATTATCAAATGAATCAGTTAGAAACGATTTATCGAGAAGCAAGACAAGATAAATTGCTCAAAGATGAGCGTTGGGAGAAGAAAGTAGCAGATAAGTCCATTACAGTTGGGGAAGTTGCTTTCTTGGATGCTATTTTAGTCATCGTTTAAAGCGTGATTATATATTGAAAAAGTAGAATAAACATTGATTATAAATATTATATAAAAGGATCAACAAAAAGCCTCCTGCTCCATTGTGAGTAGGGGGCTTTTTTGATTGAATACCTTGGAGAGGAAAAACAATTGTTACTGAAGGTCCTTGTTTATAATATAAAATGAAAATCGATTTTTTATTCACCCTCTGTACAATTTCCTAAATAGCGATCTATAATTTAAATAATAAGGAGTTCTATCTTGCTGCCCCTTCTTGATCTAATGATTATTGGCATGTAAGGGGCGTTACCACTAGCAAAGAAGACCCCTACTCTTAATAAATAGGCATTTAAATATAAACGTAATAGGCAAACGTATCGGCGCGTTTGAGAAAGTATTTATAGTATATTCGAAAGAAAAGTTTCTATTCGTTTTTTGTAACTTTTTAAATATAGAATGTGTTGAGATAGGTAGGAATCTAACTTGTTGCAGGGAAGAGAACAAGAAACCCCGACTCTTGCGAGTGGGGGGGATTTTTCATTTTTACTATGAGGAGTAGCAGTAGTGAATTGAAATTTTACTCATTGGAGGTAATTATGAAAAAAGTTAGCCCGTTCATTAATAATATAAGGCATATATCCAATATTCATACAAAATCGGCACACTTGTTGTAGAGTTTTATATAATACAGAGAACAGACTCTAACACGCCTTGTTTTACGCATAACAGCTGGCTAAGCTCGTCATTTCTTTTCGGCAATAAATAAAAGAATCCCCTTGCTCAGTTGGCAGGGGGATTTTTGTGATTGTCGGAAAAAAGGAAAAGCAGTCAGCTACTTGGCAGATCCTTATTTATATTGTAAGTCATACACCTATTTTATACACACGATAACACACTAATTTTTGTCCACTTATATACTATGGCAAGGGGATATACCTTCTTAACGCACTATGTTTTTCCCGACTCTATTCCTATCCTCTTTTCATCGCAAGAGGTTTTTTATTTTCGTTTTGTATATCCAAGAGAATGGAAAAACCCCTTACTCAGTGGAGTAGGGGCTTTTTTAGGGTTATTTAAAGAAGACGAATCAGTTGGTTCTGAAGGAGACCCATGCTTGTATTATGATTCATATGTCTATTTTATCTACACATTTACACAACTATTTTTGTCCTCTTACACAATAAAGCAAGAGATCTACCTTGTTATAACTTAGTTTTTCCTAACCCTTATTGCGCCCCTCTCATGGTGAATGGGGGATTTTTTCTTTTGTTCAGAAGTGAAGAGCGAAATAAGATTTCAATATTTGGAGGAGGATTAAAAACGAAGCGACTATTGGTTTTGTTGTTGATTAGTTTGTTGATCCATCGTTTGACTGCTTCCTTGATTGTTCATATTAGACATTTGTGGGAGCATATTTTGAAGCTGTCCTCCACGTCCTGTCATCATAGTGTAAGCAGTAGCTCCGATACCAATAGAAGCAACAATAGGTAACACTTGGATGTTCTTTTTCATGATTTATCATCTCCTTCTTTATGATGTTTTAAAATCTCTCTCCTATCTTCTGTTCTTTTCTCTTTTTTATTTTATTTAGATTCTTCCAAGGATGGAGAATTAAAATCAACTTATCCTTATTTATCATATGGCTTAGACGAATTGAATTTTTGTTCCTTTCGTAAAATTTCTTCAATTTTATCCTCAATATTTTTAAGCTTTCGATTATAATGTTTAAACGTTAAGTAACCTATCAAGGCTTTAGCCAAAAAAAATAAAATAACAGCAGAAATGATAATCCAATAGTTGTCTGTAAACTTATTTAAAATCTGACCAAGTTTCATCTACAACATGCCTCCAACTTTTTGTTTGTTTTTTATCAGCTTCAACGTTATTATGATGAGATGTTGAGGAATCCCTCATATAAAGATTGAAGGCTATCTTCTTTAAGAGGGATGAAATGGGATCACATTTTTTCTAAGAGAAACAAACGATAAAAGGGGAATAGTAGATCATTTATAGAAGAGCTACTTTCTTAAGAAAAAGTAAAAGAGGCTGGTTCCTTTGAATAGAACCAACCTTTTGGATTAATTATCTCTATTATCTTTATCACGCATATCTTCTGGATCTTCTATTGGATCTTCCCGATCTGGATTTTGGTCTTTTTCATCATCTTTATTTAGGGTATCATTTTCATCGACACCAGGAGCATTCCCATTTCTATCCCCATTATTTTCAAAGTTCATATCGTCTGCATCCTGATTATTATCATTGTTTGTGTCATTTCCACCTTCGTCATTTGGAGCTTGTTCTTCATTTTGTTGCTCATCTTCTTGAGGCGAATCTTGATTATCATTTGCTGTACAACCTGTAATTAGCGTGATAGCAAATAGCCCTCCTAATGATTTTAATAACCATTCTTTCATTTTTGTATTACTCCTTCCTTGTTAAAATTTAGTGCGCTTTTTATATCTTTTCTGTTTTATCTTCTTTTATTCAATTAAATATTTCTTTTTTATTCCTTATCTATTAGATAAAAAAGCCCCTGCTGTCACGAGTAAGGGGCTTTTTGAGTTCGACTTTCGTTGTGTGATTGTCAACAGTTTGATATTGGTGGTCGTCAATAGTATAGATAATTAAGAAGATAAATATGCAAATCTGGATTTAAATAAAACCTATGAGTATGCAGGTTTACCAGATAAAATTTCTGATCGGTGTGATAACTGTAGAAATGCACGTTTCAGCATGAAAGTAGGGAATGATCAATATTTATCTAAATGTGCAAATTGTAGATTAACTAGGAATTTGCAAGAAATAAAACGTGCATGGATGAACCTATTCCGTTTGTTCATCCACGGTTGGATATTATAAAAAGGAAGCCCTTATCCATAGCGGATAAGAGCCTTTTTTACTATAAAGAGAAAGGCAGTAAAAAAGTTATAAATCCTGGAGGTGAAATAAACTTTTTACGCCTGCTTTTTTATTTTATATAATATAAAAAGTAACTTGTTTAAAATTACAAAATCTTTAATTTAAAAGGTAACTCTTATTTAGAGTTTTAAACGGTTTTAGAAGAGGCTAAGGCTGTTCTGAGATCTGAAACCACAGAAAGGTCCTCAAAATCTATACCAATTTGGACGGCAGTTTGAGCAATTTCAGGTCGCATCCCTGACAGGGTACACTTTACACCTACCAATTTTAAAGCTTGAATTAATTGGAAAATTTGATGAGCCACCATGGTATCAATAATAAGCACCCCAGATAAGTCAATGAAGAGGCGTTTCACTCTTAGTTCGGCGCATTGATATAAGGTACTGTCAATCATTCTCTTAGCTCGTTCTGTATCAATGTCACCAACAAGAGGAAGAACAGCTAAATCCTCACTAAGGGAAATGATAGGGGAACTTAACTCATAAATCATATCTTTTTGAGCAGTTAAACGTTCTTCAGCGTATTCATAACTTTGCTTTGTGAAAGCTGCAATTACATAATTAAAGTTCTCAATAATCTTACGGTTCCATTTATTAATGGTTTCTAGAGAGTAGGTTTCGTCACTTGTTTCCACAAATTCTTGTACATAATCTAGATATTGTTCTTGATTGTTGAAAAATTCTCGTATTATAAGGTGAATCGGTGTACGTTGGTATTCTTCCTTCTCAGAAGCGGCATAAATCCATTGATCAAAGGCAGATAAAAACTCAGCTTCAGAGCAGGACTCATCAAATACTTTACAAAAACATAGATGAAACTCATAATTTTGTTTCTTGAGCATTTCAATTACTTCAGGGTCATTTGAAGCATATATACCGGATGAATTCTTTTTATCTAAAGACTCATACCATTGTTCTGTTAATAAGTGAGTTCGTTCCAATAAAAAATGATATAGTTTATTATTTCTGTGCATTGTAACATCCTCCTTATCTTTAATATCTTGTTCAGTGAAATTCTTTCTAGGGACATAGCCCAGTATATATTCTTTCTATTATATTAACAACTAATAGAGGTTGACTATACAGCGGGAAAAGAGGACCTAGTCAGGAAAGATATGGGACCTAGGTAGTCCATTATAAGGTGGAGAATAGATCAAAGTATACCTCGTTATAACCTTCTTATTTTGAATTGATGCTTTTTTATTTAATAGAAAGGAAACCCCTTTTCATATGAGAAGGGGTTCTTTTATCAGACCTTTATGATCTTTATGCTATGATTATTAGTCAGCATGTATTTAATTGTGGAGGTCTTGAACGTATTATAGATAATGTAGAAGATAAGTATGCAAACCTTGCTTTAAATAAAATTTATAAGTATGCGAATCTACCTGATAAAATCTTATCAAGACCTAAATCGTAAAAAGTCATAAAAAATAAAGGGTGATGCATATTAGTCATGACTATGCATCACCCTTTTACTTCTTGCTCAACAATCGGGCCATTTAATTAAGTAAGGCTTATTGAGCTAACTAAGGAGTTTCGATTAATTATTTCTTTTCTTTAGGGTTGGAGGATTTACTCTGTTCCAACACTCATATGGAATAGTATTTTGTATTGGATGCAAAATATTGCAGAGAATAGCGTTTGTTTAAATAGTAAAGGCGATAGATACATATGGTTCGTACTTTTGTGGTGACAAACGATTTCGAGAATTACTGTATAGAATCTTTTTGAAAAAAAGTATCTAAAGAGGTGTAAAGATGATGCTAAAACAATTTACTTCATCCACACAAAGATTTATTATGTATGCCTTTTGTATGTTGTTTTTTTCAATTTTTATCTTTTGGAAATTTGCAGATACGCTTGTAGAGGCGGAATTACACACTTTTGATATAACGATCATTGATTGGGTACAGTCCTTTATATCCGATAAATTAACTAAAACCCTTGAGACATTAACTTTCTTAGGTTCTGCAAAAGCAGTAATAGCCATCTCGATTCTTATCATTATCTTAATGTTATTTAATAAAAAATGGTGGGAAACCTTATTTTTCGTAGTGGCAGTATTAGGTTCTTCTCTTTTTAACTTATTGCTTAAGTTTATTTTTCAAAGAACAAGACCATCCATCCATCCATCCACTTATAACAGAAACCGGTTATAGTTTCCCAAGTGGCCATTCTATGGTTTCATTTGTACTTTACGGAATGATAACTTATTTCCTAGTTCTCTTTTATGTAAAGAGGTTCGTCAAAATCATAACTATCCTTTTCTTCTCTCTTCTTGTGTTACTCATTGGCGTTAGTAGAATATATCTCGGTGTTCATTATCCAAGTGATGTTCTGGCTGGTTTCGCAGTAGGCGGGACATGGTTAATTATTTGTTTAATTGTTTTAAAAATAATTTTAGAAAATAGACAAGAAAATATGGAATAACATTAGATTATAAATATCCTAAGTACGATGAGAAAATCACGGATATCGTTCGAAATATTTACGCTAAATTAAGTAAAAAGTAATTTTGTGAAACACTTTTGTTATTAAGCTAAAGGGTGCAATTCTAGAACAAAATAGGTAGAAAATGAACAACCTTTTTTATAAAATTGAAGCTTAAACTGAATAGGAGATTTTTTGTTCCTTTCATTCCAATTTGTAATAAATTATATCTAATTACATATGGGAAGTTGATTGTGTGCGTTGGGAAGATGACAGTAGGAGCTCCTTTAAGTAAAACCACTTCGAATTGGTTAAATTAAGAATAAAATAGACAATTAAAGTGAACAATAAAAACACATAGTTCTGTTGTTCATTCAACAAAAGTTGGATGATAACACAAATTAAGCCCTTATCCATTGGATAGGGGCCTTTTGCATGTCCAGAAATCATTTCTCTTCACATTATTATATCCTAAATGATTTGAATTCCATATACAAAGATATCTGAATGGCTTTTGCTATGATTACTTTTTCATAGCTTTATTGGTTCTTTAAGAAATTTCTTTCACAGTTAGTAAAGTAGAATCATTTCCTCCTAATTCTTTTGTTTTGATTCAAGTAATTTATAAAGACCTTTTTCGACAATTATGCCAATTTTAAAGGTCTTCAAAGAGAAAACGAGAATTTCTTTTGATAGTAATCTTTTTAAAAGAAAATTCAGCGTTAAGTTAAGAAACAAAGTACATCTGAGCTCAAATTAAAGAGCATCAACTCACTATAGGGAGGAAGTATTATGACCATTTCTTATTTTCGGACAGCTCAAACTTTGATTACAGGAAGGGATTCTATCTCTAAAATAGGAGAAGAAGCTAAAAAGTTAGGCTCAAAAAAAGCTATGATTATAACAGATAAGGTTATTCAACAGACTGGCCTCCTATCTAGAGTTATTTCCCCTTTAGAAGAGATTGATTTAGCCGTAGACATTATGGATGAAGTAATGCCTGAGCCTCCATTTGAAAACTTGGAACAAATGATGATTCAACTCGAAGGAAAAGAGTATGATCTTCTTATTGGTGTAGGGGGAGGGAGCGTGCTCGATGCCACCAAAGTTCTTTCTATTATGTTAACTAATCAAGAGAATGTACGAGACTTGGTAGGAATTGAAAAGGTCCAAAATGCAGGAATTCCTACAATTCTAGTGCCTACTACTGCTGGAACAGGTTCTGAAGTTACATACAACGCTATTTTCACAGATGTGAGGGATAAGGTGAAAAAAGGGATTGTTAGTCCTTACCTTCTTCCTAAAGTAGCAATTGTAGATCCAGCATTAACGTTAACGGTTCCTCCATCAGTAACTGCAGCAACAGGGATGGATGCTCTTGTTCATGCTGTTGAATCTTATACAGCTATTCGCGCTGGAGAATTAACGGATGGAATTGCTTTACAAGCGATTAAACTAATTTCTCGTTCGTTACATAAAGCTGTGTACAATGGAAAAGACGTAAAAGCACGTGAAGATATGGCAATGGGCAGTTTGCTTGCAGGTATTTCACTAGGGAATGCGGGCGTTGGTGCAGTTCATGCACTTGCTTATCCACTTGGCGGGAAATTTAAAGTTCCTCATGGAGTCGCAAATTCTCTTCTTCTTCCTTTTGTAATGAAATATAATGTGGTGGCTGATTTAGAAAAATTTGCAGAAGTTGCTAAAGCATTAGGGGAAAATATAGAAGGTCTTTCGTTGAGGGAAGCAGCGAATTGTACGGTTTATGCATTAACTCAATTAGCTCAAGATATAGGAATTCCTTCTAGTTTAAAAGATGTAGGGGTTACAGCAGAAGATATTCCAAACCTCGCAGAAGAAGCAAGTAAAATTGATCGTTTGCTCAACAATAATCCAAGATGGTTAACGGTTAAAGAAATTGAGAAGATTTATGAAGAAGCATATAGAGCAAATACAAAGTAAATGATTTTATGGATTAAAAAAGCAATTTATCGTAGTAGAGGAAACGAATAGAAAAAACTGCACCTCCAATTGTTAGATTGTATCTAACAATCGGGGTGCAGTTCATAATCAGTAGTTTTTTCTATTATGAATTGACAATTAATAAAATCTAGATTATGATTTATTCAACATAATTGATAACCATTATCGTTACACGGAATAATGGTTATCAATTAGATGTACCTACGTATACCAAGAATAGAAATGGTGAAGTGAAATGAGAACCATAACATTTAAGAGTTATACCCAGTATGAAGAATTTATGAAACGAAAATTTGTTCATAAAGCGAAAAGAAAAGGAATAGAAGGAGAAGAGCTAAACAACCACCTTAAAAACTATGAACACCACATACAAGAGGTTTGGATAGAAAATGAAGGTGACAAGGCTATTGAGGAACAGGGTTCTGTTACTATCTCTTTTCACCGAAAAAGAGGGACACATAAACATGGAGGAAAGAAACATTTTCTAAAAGAAGAGAAGGGGAACCTTAACCACTCTATTCATGTGAGATTAGATGAAAATACGTATGATGCTTTACTGAACTTTTGTTCAAAACATAAGATGGATATATCGCAAGCTATTCGCTTTTTTATAAAGAATAACACGGGTAAAACCTCTTAAGTTTAAACTTTGATTGTCGATTTTAGCTTTAAAAAACGTTACAGAGAAATGGTTATTACATAATATGAGGAGAGAACAATATGACTACATCAATAAGGGAAGTTATTAAACAGAGACGAACAATTAGAAATTTTAATAATGAGGTTATCTCTTTAGATACCATAGTTGACATGCTAAGAGACGCAACATGGGCTCCAAATCATAAGTTACGTGAACCTTGGCGTTTTGTATTGTTTCATGGAGATGGCAAAGAAAAACTTAGGGATATTTTACTTCAATCATCCGATAATATTCCTTCTAAAAAAATAGAAAAATTCACTCAAGCTCAGGCTAATATTGTGGTAATCATGCCTGAAAATACAGACCCTTTAAAACAAGAAGAAGACCTTAGTGCTGTATCTGCTTTAATTCAAAATTTCCTTCTGTTAGCTTGGGAAAACAAAATCGGTGTTCTATGGAAAACTGGAAAATTAATTCACAGTTCATCTTTCCAACAATCCGTAGGAGTAGGAGAAAACGAAAAGATTGTCGGTATATTAATGATTGGTAAATTCGATAACGTTCCAGAGGCTCAGCCGCGTGAAGATATTGTAGAAAAGATAACGATTATTGATTAGTAGTAGGAGTACTATACTGTATTTTAACTAACGGTTACCTTTCATAGGGTTAAGTAATATGAAGAAAGAGGGAACCTTCCAAGAACTATACTAACTATCTCCTTTTCATTTTTAAATAGAATGAAAAGGAGACAACTACCTTTTCTTGAAATGAGAAAAGGTAGTTGTTTTTTATGAAAGGAAGTCAAGATGTTATTATCACTTATTCATTTTCTGTAAGAAGCCAAAGGACCTTCAAAATAAATGATTTGTGAGATTCGGATATGGGTAGAACGATCTTCCAAATTAATTTGAATATGATCTACAGCAACTCCAGCATTTATTCCTTCAATTCTACCTCCTGTTGTCATCACCGCAATTTTTTGACCTTGATGTCTACTTAGATGTTGCACAAATACAGGATCTAATCCTGTTACATATTGGTTAGGTTGCGGAACTCCTGCAATCGGATAAATAGGAGAATGAGAAGCAGGCATATGATTAACATATCCTGGTTGATCAACAAGATTTTGATGATATTTATTTGCCTTTTTATTCAAAGTTAAAAACGCCCCCTCTAAATAGTAACAATTTATATTATTTTTATGCCTAGAAGAGAGAATATAGTAGAGAAAAAACAATCTATCTATAAAATGAGCACCTTACTTTGAAAGAAACTTTATTAGATTTTCTCTCTAATAGCTTTCTGTAAAGAAAACAGAGAAAAAGAAGGTTCTTTTCCATAGTTTTAAAATATTTGAGGAAAATCTCTTGCCTTAAAGTGTACTTTAAGGATTATGCTAGTTTTGTAGCTTTACAGCATAACAAATTATTGAGAAAGGATTGTGTTATTCCTTATGTGTAATCAACATACAAACACAACGCCAACACGTGTATTAAGTGTTTCAAATGCGAAAGCCCCATTTGAAACAACAACAATAGAAAGAAGAGCATTACGTCCAGACGATGTGTTAATTGATATTAAGTTCAGTGGAATTTGTCACTCTGATATTCATAGTGCTTTTGATGAATGGGGAGGAGGCATGTTCCCAATGGTACCTGGACATGAAATTGCGGGAGTTGTCGAAGCTGTTGGCCGAAACGTAACAAAATATGCAGTAGGAGACCGCGTTGGAGTTGGTTGTTTCGTAGATTCATGCGGAGAGTGTGAATACTGCTTAGCTGGTGATGAGCAATATTGTAAAAAAGGCGTTGTGCAAACGTACAATTCATTAGATTATGATGGGGAACAAACATACGGCGGTTACAGCCAAAAAATCGTTGTAAAAGAAAGATTTGTTGTTCGTATTCCAGACGCTTTAGAAATGGACGTAGCGAGCCCACTACTATGTGCAGGTATTACAACATACTCTCCTCTAAAACATTGGAATGTAGGACCTGGTAAGAAAGTAGCAATCGTTGGTATGGGTGGTCTTGGTCATGTAGCCATTCAATTTGCTCATGCAATGGGAGCAGAAGTAACGGTATTAAGCCGCTCTATGAACAAAGAAAGTGAAGCGTTAAGCTTTGGAGCCGACCACTATTTCGCAACAAGCAATGAAGAGACGTTTAAAGAATTAGCAGGTCGCTTTGACGTAATTTTAAATACTGTATCAGCGAACCTTGAGGTTGATGCTTATTTATCTCTTCTTCGCATTGATGGTACGCTTGTAAATGTAGGGGCTCCAGCTGAGCCTGATCAATATAGCGTGTTCTCTTTAATTATGGGACGTCGCAGTATTGCAGGTTCTCTTGTTGGTGGTATTAAAGAAACGCAAGAGATGCTTGATTTTGCAGCAGAGCATAGGATTGCTCCTCAAATTGAAGTTATCAATGCAAGTCAAGTGGACGAAGCATATGAGCGCGTTTTAAAAAGTGATGTTCGCTACCGCTTTGTCATTGATGTGGCAACATTATAGTATCTCAAAATATAATCATAAAAAATGCCGTAGACTAGATGCCTACGGCGTTTTTTATGATTTATTTTTAGCGTTCTCTTCTAACTCATCATAATAGTGGAGCTTATGATCAATTTTAGCAAAAGCTCGATCTAACTCCCTTTGTTTTTCAAACATTTTCTCTTTGTGCTCTTCGAGAATTTTCTTTCGCTGTGGAATTGTCCAATCACCTTCTGTTGTTAATTCCACAATCTCACGCAGCTTAGAAAGAGCAATATCTGTTTTTCGTAAACAGATAATCAGTTCTAACCAAGATAAGTCGCTTTCCTCAAAAATACGATTTCCATTTTCATCCCGTTTTAAAAAAGGAAGAAGTCCTTCTTGTTCGTAATAGCGTAGTGTATGTGTTGGTAATCCGACTTTTTCGGCTGCTTCTTTTATATAAAGTCCCATTGTATCCTCCATGATTTCCTTTATTCTTTTCATTATAGACCTTAAAGTGAACTTTAAGGCAACAGTTCATAAGAACAAAGTAATTTTGAGGATGTTTTTATCTGTGAAATGAGATAAATAGGGCATAATAGTCGAGAAAAAGTTAAAAATTTAGTATGGTATAGTTATCAATATTATAGTAAAAGAGGTAGTAGTATGAAAACAGAACAACAGTATTTTGAAGAAGGAAAAACACTTCAAACATATATGGAGGAAATGAGTACATTAAAAGAAGAAAGCTTTTCTGTGTATAACGCGTTTCAGCTTCCTCAAGATGAGTTTGCAGAGCAGTTAAAAACACAAAATCTTCATTTCTTGATTATTACAGAAGATTGGTGTGGAGACGCAATGATGATTAATCCCGTGATTCGAAAGATAGCGGAAGCAGCGGATGTAGAAGTTCGCGTTGCTTTACGCGATAAAGATACGGATTTAATTGACCGCCATCTTACAAGTGGAGGACGTGCTATTCCAATAGTGCTCATTCTTAATAATGAAGGGGAGCTAATTGGAAAATGGGGACCGCGCGCGCCAAAAGTGCAAGAACTCGTCAACGAAGTGCGCTCAGCTCTTCCACCAAAAGAAGATCCTTCTTTCTCAGAAAAGCAGGAAGAAGTGATAAAATCTTTACAAAAGCGTTATATGAATGAATCTGTTTTATGGTCATATGTTTATGAAAGTTTTAAAGAAACAGTATTGAATATAGGAAAGTAAAGATAATAAAAACCACCTTTTGAGAGATTACCCTCAAAAGGTGGTTTTCTTGTTCATCTATTTCAGAATGTTTACTTTGATTGCTCGTTTATTTTTGGCATAACCCGTTCTCTTAGTTATGGTGAAGCTTTATAAATTTAAAGTTAAACTCTATAGAGGGAGTAGCGGAATAAAGATTGTCCAACGAATAAGAGTGAAAAACAGCTTCCGTACATTTCATTTGAAAAGTCCTGATTTGTTAAGGTACGCCTCTTCAACTCTTAGTAGGATAACGAGCCGCTGAGCTGCTTTTTCAGTAATAGGAGAAGAATAGCCAAAGCGTCTTAGACAGTATTTATATCGCTTCCTAGTTTGGTTGAGAAACAATTGAAACTGCTCAAATTCGCTCATAAGGATCCTCCCTATATATCATAATAATTAATATATGAAAATAGAAAAAGAAAGTGTAAGAGATATAAAGTATTTCCTATCGTTTTTTGTAGAGAGAGCACTCATTTTTAAGAAGAAATTCAATGCAAAAGAGCCTTTATTAATAAAGGCTCTTTTGTAACGTTTTCTACATATAGGAAGTCATGATGTCCTATACGTTTATATTGTTCAATTCTCTGAGCAAAAAGAAAGTTTGATTCTTATTCATTATTTTGGTCAAAGATATGATCAAGCTTATAAAGTTCGTTCTCCGTTAATTGTATGTTTAGCGCTTGAAGATTTGAGTTTATTTGATCAGGTCTCGTTGCTCCGGGAATAATCACATCTACAGATGGACGCGTTAATAGCCAAGCAAGTGCAATTTGAGCAGGTTGTACTTCTTTTCTTTTTGCAAATTCTTTTAATTGATCTACTCGTTTTAAATTTGCAAGGAAAGCATCTTTTTGAAATAAGGGGTTATTCGAGCGAGACGTATCCGTGAACACGTCGTCTTCCTTATACGCACCAGCAAGTAAACCTGAAGCTAATGGAAAGAAAGGAATAAGGGATATATTGTTTTTTAAACAATAAGGAATAATATCTTTTTCTACCGTTCGGACTAACAGGGAATATTCTGCTTGAAGAACATCTAAATAGCCTTCTTTATTAAACTCTTGAAGCTGCTCGAAACTGAGATTAGAAGCACCAACAGCTCTGATTTTCCCTTCTTTTTTCAATTGTGCAAGTGTAAAAGCTGATTCAAGTAAAGGAGTAGAGCTGTTTGGGAAATGAAGGTAGAAAATATCAATATAATCTGTTTTAAGTCTTTTTAAACTATCATTAACAGCCTCACGTAATGCTGAAGGACTATTGTCCACCTTCAACCCATCTTCTCCAAACTGCGGATTTGAAGACGCTTTTGTAGAAAGAATTAACTGATCGCGTACTCCTTGTTTACGAATGACTTCCCCAATTAATTCTTCAGATCGTCCCATCCCGTAAAGATATGCTGTATCAATCATCCCGATATCGTGACTTAGAGCGGAATACAGCAATTCTTCACTTTTATGGTCATCCATTTTGGGATACATCATTGCATTGCCAACAACGCCTGCACCGAATCCCATTTTAGAACTTTGCAATCCTGTTTTACCAATACAAACTTTATTCTCTACATTCTTCATCTTTTTTCTCCTCTTCAAATTACTAAAGCATCCTTTTATATAAGGAAACTTTAGTTCCAACCATACAACCTGGTGTTTACACAAGGTCAAGCAAGAATTAATTATTCGGACGATTTTTTTGATTGGAGGGACAATGAAGGGTAGTGGCCAAACTTCTCCTCTTTTAGCTTTTTCTCCTCAATCATTTCCCATGCTTCTTGTAGCTCTTTCTGCTGCTGTTTTATTTTCAATTGGTAAGCAGTCAACATTTCATGCCAATCGTATGGTATTTCCTTGTTTTGCTCTTGCTGAAGGAGCAGAATGGGTTTTAATTGCTGAAGGGACATGCCAGTTTTCTTAAGGCATTTAATCATTTTAAGAGTTTCTTTATGAACTTCCTTGTATACTCGATGTCCGTTTGCTTTTCGGCCAACAGGAGGTAAAAGTTCCATTTTTTCATAATAACGCAGAGTATCTTCACTTACCTCACATTGTTCAACAAGTTCTTTCATTGTATAATTTTTAGACATCTTTTTTCTCCTCTTATTGAGATTTTTATATTATGAGAACAATATATAACCTAGAGTACACCCCAGGTCAAGAGTTTTAGGTTGCGATTATGAACAAAAGGAAAGGTAGTAGAATGAGATGGACAAAAGCACAGAATAGATATCCAATGTAAAGGGGATTAGAGTGAAAACCTTATTGGAAATTACGACCTTATTTATATACCTATTTCTCCTAAATTATTTACCATATGTATTTTATATTCCTATAAATTCCTATAAATACCTATTTTGTTATAATATTTCTGCCTCTTACAATTGGTGGGGGTCTTTTATTTTCTGTGCTTTTTACATATAAGAAAAAGAGTAGAAAGAAATCAAATTCTCGTTCTTAAATCGTGAAAAACATCTAATTCTTTCAATATTCATATGTCTAGAGCTACATATTTCATTATGATATCCTTACAACTAGAAAATAAAATACTAAAGGGGGAAGAATGAAATGACAAACAACGAAAAGATGAGTGGACAAAGTAAGCTTATTCTCTTCATCTTAATTCTAGGAAACTTTTTATGTTTAATTAGTGAAACCGTCATGAATGTGGCTTTACCAATGATTATTTCAGAGTTTCATGTTCCTACAAGTTCTGCTCAGTGGCTCACAACCGGATATATGCTCATTATTGGCGTATCTGTCCCTGTATCTGCCTTTTTAATTCAACGATTTACACTTAGACAGTTATTTATAACAGCGATGAGCTTATATGTAGTAGGGTCATTGATGGCCTTTATGACACCGCTTTTTTCTATATTGTTAATGGGAAGAATGATTCAAGCCTTAGGCACAGGTCTTGTTTTACCATTAGTGATGAGTACGATGTTAACGCTTGTGCCTGTACATAAACGAGGGACAGTAATGGGCGTTTTCCAAGTTGCTATTTTATTTGCTCCCGCTATTGGACCTGTCCTTTCAGGGATTGCCATTCAGTATTATTCGTGGCGAATTATCTTTCTAGGTCTTCTGGTTGCAGCGGTTCTTATTTTATTATTTGCCGCTTTTAAATTAAAAAACGTGTTAGAAACCTCAAGACCAAAGATTCATATTCCATCTGTGGTGCTTTCAACGCTAGGTTTTGGCGGAGTTGTTTATGGCTTTAGTGTAGCTGGTGAAGGTTCTGGGTGGGGGAATCCATCGGTATGGATTACACTTGCAATTGGCATTATTGCTCTTGCTATCTTTGTGAGAAAACAAACAAAAATGACCTCACCAATGATTAGCATGACACCCTTTACATCATCTATTTTCTCAAGAGGCATTCTTTTAATGTTTCTCGTTATGATGATTCAGTTTTCTATGATGCTTATTTTACCTCTTTATTTCCAAACAGCAGCATCATTGTCTCCACTCCAAACAGGCTTTCTTATGCTGCCAGGTGGAATTACGCTTGCTTTTACAGCCATGATTGGAGGAAGATTATTCGATAAAATAGGTTTCAAGCCTCTTCTTGTTGTAGGTCTTATTCTTCTTATCATCATGCTAAGCTTATTTACAAGAATTTCGAGTGATACAACAACAACTGAAGCAACGATTTTATATGCTTTCTTTACGATCGGTGTAGGTCTAAGCGTAGGGCCTGCAATGACGCTTGCTCTCAATCAAGTTCCAAAAGAACTGCATGCGCATGGTTCAGCGATTTCAAATACGATTAACCAAGTTTCAGGTGCGATTGGGCCGGCTCTTTATACAAGCATTATGACAATGGCGTCACAACGATTTATAGAACGTGCAGAGGGAGGGGAACAATCTCTTCTTGAAGTACAAGGGATGACAGAAGGTGTGCATACCGTATATTATACAGCTTTAGGTTTTGCAGCTCTTGCTTTCATATTGGCGCTAACGCTAAAGCGAAAAGATCAACAACTTCAGAAAGGCTAACAAAGCACAGAAAAAGCTATCCATAAATGTGGATAGCTTTTTTATATGAATGAAGTTCTTTGATTTTTTATACAATAAAAATTTTAAAAATTTAAGTGTTTATTTTTTTATAACATGATAATTTTGACAATGTAGGAAATATCAACGAAAAGGAGAAATGATCTATGAAGATTAAGATTGAAAATTTACCAAACTATCGCATTGCATATGTAAGACAAGTTGGTCCATATGGCCCTCATAATAGTCAAACAATGGAGAACTTAAAAAACTGGGCTAAAGACAATAATCTACTCCATGAGAAGGCGATAATACTTGGAATTGCGCAGGATCATCCTGACACAACTCCTCCTGAAAAATGCCGCTATGATGCTTGTCTTGTCATTTCAAATGATTATGAGATTGATGAGGCTGTGAGTGAAGGTGAGCTATCTGGTGGGAAATATGCGATCTATAAAGTAAAACATACAGCAGAAGACATCCAACAAGCATGGGATGGAATTTTCACTGAATTGCGAAACAGCGATTATCAAATTGATGATAAACCCATTTTTGAAAGATATAGCGGTGAACTGATTAATCAGGATTATTGTGAAATTTGTGTTCCGGTAAAATAACTAAGATTCTTATACTTTCAGAAAAGCAATTTTGGCTTAGTATTGTCTATCATTGTAAGTTAGAGACTTATAGTTATCTAAAATTTTCTTAAAACAAAAGCTCTTTAAAAATCTAATTATGCAAACTTTTAAAGAGCTTCATTTTCATTCGCTTTATAAAAAAGAGGGTAACAGGATAATAGTCTGTTATCCTTATATTTTTATTGTAACTAATTTCCAAGTTAGGTATAATAATCAATGTGATTGAAAAGGCTTCTTCATTTTTTAAGCCCTCTTTTAGTATTAAGAAGAAATCTCATGTGAACCAGAAATAAAAAGTAAAAGAATAGGAGGGGTGTAGTGGAGAAGTATAATATGGCAATTATACTAGTTCATGAAATATATGGAGTTAATGAACATATGCAATATATGAAGAAGAGGTTATCAAAGTTAGGGATAGATGTAATATGTCCTAATTTATTACATAATGATATTTCTTATTCAGATGCGGAAGAAGAACATGCTTATAAGAATTTTATACAAAACATAGGGTTTGAAAACGGAGTGCTCCAAATCAATCGAGTCATCCTTAACCTGAAGCAACAGTATAGGAAGGTTGGAGTTATGGGGTTTAGTGTTGGAGCAACAATATCATGGTTATGTGGAAGAAATAACATATGTGATTTTATAATAGGTTGTTACGGATCGCGCATCCGCCATTATGTAGATGTTAAGCCTGTTTGTCCTACATTACTTATATTTGCAAATAAAGAAAAATCATTTGATGTTCCTAAACTAGTAGATCTGTTAGAGGAAAAAAGAGATTCATTCTTAGAGATAAAAAGGTTTGAAGGATCTCATGGGTTTATGAATCCTTTCTCAAGTCATTATAATAAATTGTTAGCTAATCAAGCTTTGCAACATATAAATAAATTTGTACAAAAACAATTAAATGAAAGCTTTCTATTAGAAAGCTAAGCAACCTTACCCAAACTTATTTTGTGTATTTCTATTTGTTAGCTAAAAAGAGAAAGATTAATATAATCCTTTTTTGTAACAAAATAACCATATTATACAACGAACTAATCTATCATTAAATGTAATAAATTCAGAAAAGAATGATTATTATAACATTCTTTTCTTTTTAACGAGGAGGATTAATAGTGGAACATGCATTAGAAGTAGAAAATCTACAAAAGTCATTTTCAAAATCGGGTTTTTCTCTAAAAGACATATCTTTTTCTGTACCTTATGGCTCTATTGTCGGATTTATTGGAGAAAATGGAGCAGGGAAAACAAGCACCATGGGTACGATACTTGGAACATTAAGAAAGGATAGCGGCTACATAAGAGCATTTGGCGAAGAAATGAGCGATGAAAAAAATGAGTTAAAAGAACATATTGGTGTTGTGTATGACAGCATGAATTTCCCTGGTAATTTGGACGTAACAAAGCTAGGAAAAGTAATGAAACATGTCTACAAAAACTGGAACAGTGAGACGTATTCACATTATATTGATGTGTTTTCTCTCCCTAAAAAACAGACGATAAAGAGTTTTTCAAAAGGCATGTCAATGAAAGTCTCGCTTGCGGTGGCTCTTTCCCATGATGCGAAAATTTTAATATTAGACGAGGCAACAGCAGGGCTTGATCCTGTTGCACGAGAAGACGTATTGGACGTGTTTTCAGAGTTTGTAAAAGACCAAAAGCGGTCAATTTTTCTATCTTCTCATATTACGAGTGATATTGAGAAAATAGCAGATCAACTCGTATTTATCAAGAAAGGAGAGATTGTGTTAAGGGTTAGCACAGAGGAATTATTAAACAATTACACTATTGTTCAATGTAAAGCTCATGATGTAGAGGCAATTGCAGAGGAGAGCATTAGCATACGTAAGCGTGACAATGGTATGTTTGATATTCTCTTACCTTACAGCAAAGAACTTCCTCTGCAATATCAAAACAAAGACTTTACAATTGATGATATTACATTGCTATTAATGAAAGGGGACATGAAACGTGAAGGGACTCTTATTAAGTAATTTATATTCGATTGAAAAAAGCATTAAAGTATGTATGCTTTTCGCTATTGTAGCGATTCCATTTGTGTTAATGGCCGCCGATCAAGGTCCAGTATTGAGAATGGCATTCTTAGCTCCTTTTTTTCTATTAGCCATAACTTCTTTGGAAACGTTAAAACATGATAATGAATCAGGGTGGAACAAATACGAAATTACCCTTCCTGTCAAAAGAGCTCATATTATTAGTAGTAAGTACTTTACGTTTTTACTTCTCGTTATCCTTGGGATTACAGTTACATCTTTAGGGATGCTAATTGCTAATTTTTTAGATTGGTTTCAGTTTACTACTTCTTCTTTCGCTCTTGTAGCTAAAGGAGTATCGCTAGCATTATGTATAGGGGCTTTAGCATATCCTTTAACATATATTTTAGGAACCAAAAAGTCAGAAATAGTAATGGGAAGCAGTATAGGTTTTTCATTTGGACTGTGGTTTTTATTAGGTGGTTTGTTTTCTTTAGAGGGGCAAAATAGTGATGAAATCTTTGCGATTATACACCTTATAGTCTCAGTACTATGCTTTACGATTTCATACTTCATTTGCAGAGTGATTTATAGCCGCAAAGAGTTTTAACACGATAGAGTTTCTAGGCTTTTATGTTAGGGACATTCTTCTTTTTATCATCCTAAGCATTATAAAAAGAGGGGAAAAGTAATAGAGAAATAACAGAGAGGATCTACTAATATAGATCCTCTTTTGCTTATTTATTATTAGTTTATTAAGAGCTCTTAAGATATTTAGCGATGTGCTTTTTCCTAAATCGCTCATCTACATAATAGCTACCATTTTCCATATTTTAATTGAAAGGAAATATCTTTTAATGCTTTAATTTTATTATAGGTCTTATTGTAGAAAGTGATTTTTTTGTTGGTAAAAGAAGCTTTTGAGGTTACTTATCCTCCATACGGAGATGAATTTTTAATGTATGTAGATAATTTTCAAACTTGACTTTATACCTTGGGGTGTATAGTATTAGTGCTGTAATCTTCATTGTTCTTCTTGTAAACGAAGGAATACTTTTAGGTTGAGAAGCTAGGAATATCGTTTTTTAGAACCACTTATCCTAAATAGAAAAGAAAGGAGTGTTGAATTTTGGAATATAATCAAAAAGTGAAAAATCGTTTGCGCCGAATTGAAGGGCAGATTAAAGGTGTGCTAAGTATGATGGAACAAAATAAAGATTGTAGAGATATCGTAACTCAATTATCAGCTGCCAGAAGCGCTATAGATCGAACTATGGGCGTTATTGTAAGCGAAAATTTAGAGCAGTGTGTGCGTGAAAGCATTGAAAAAGGGGAAAGTACAGAAAATCTAGTAAGAGAAGCTGTCGAATTATTAGTCAAAAGCAGATAATAAAGTTCATCAACCTTATTGATTAAAGGTTGACGTACTTTATTACACACATTTATATACCTATACGGGTATATGTAATTAATCATCGTAAGTAATGCTTAAACTTGAAATTTATAATTTTTTTTTGCTATTATACCCCTATAGGTATTTGGACGAAGAGAAGGAGAATTATTATGACCGAACAAAAGAAACGAACAACCATTGTATTATTTAGTGGAGATTACGATAAAGCAATGGCAGCTTATATTATTGCCAACGGAGCAGCAGCTTATGATCATAAAGTAACTATTTTTCATACATTTTGGGGATTAAATGCTTTGCGTCAGGAAACAGCAGCTCCTGTTAGTAAAGGACTGTTAGAAAAGATGTTTGCTAAAATGATGCCTCGTGGCGCAGATAAAATGGGATTGTCAAAAATGCATTTCGGTGGGATAGGGCCTAAAATGATTAAGCACGTTATGAAGAAACATAATGCTCTAACATTAACACAGCTGATTGAAATGGCACAGGAACAAGATGTGAACCTAGTAGCTTGCACAATGACGATGGATCTTCTTGGGTTACAGAAAGAAGAATTGCTGAATGATATCGAATATGCAGGTGTAGCAGCTTACTTAGCAGATGCAGAAGAGGGAAATGTGAATTTATTCATCTAATAAGTTAAAAAGCCTCACAGAACAAAAGGAGTGTAATAAAGACGATGAACGAGAGTATTTTCATTAACATACTTATCTTTGGGTTCATTTTATTGTTTGTATTTCAACGTTTTATTACTAGAAAAGGAATGAAACAAATTACAACAACAGAGTTAAAAAGGGAGTTGGAAGACAAAAAGAAACAGTTTATAGATGTTCGTACACCTTCCGAGTTCCGCACAAAACATATTAAAGGATTTCAGAATATTCCTCTTGCAGAACTCCGTCAACAGTCTCATCATCTTTCAAAGGAGAGAGAAGTTTTTGTAATTTGTCAAAGCGGTATGAGAAGCGCTAAAGGAAGTCGATTGTTAACAAAGCTTGGGTTTAAAAGAGTAACGAATATAAAAGGTGGAATGAATACTTGGATATAGAGATTTCTCATAACATAGAAACAAAAATTATCTTAGAAAATGATAGAGGTATTGAGCGTAAGAAAAATAATTTTTAAACTCTAATATACCCCGCTCCCTATATAGAATAAGGAGGAATAAGAATGATAAAAGCAGATGTTGTGTTAGATGCAAAAGGATTAGCATGTCCAATGCCTATCGTAAGAACAAAAAAGAAAATGGATGAGTTAAAGGCTGGACAAGTATTAGAAGTGCAAGCAACAGATAAAGGCTCGACAGCAGATTTACAAGCTTGGGCAAAAAAGACAGGTCACAAATATTTAGAAACGAAAATAGAAGGAAATATACTTCATCATTTTCTTTGTAAAGATGGCGATCATCTCTCAGAGGAGAGATTTGCTATTCCTACTATTTCACTAGAAGTATTCAGAAAGAAAGTTGAAAGTAATAAACAGACTTGTATTTTAGATGTTCGTGAAATAGAGGAATATAAACAAGCTCATATTCCAGGAGTGATTCATATTCCTCTTAGTGAAGTTGAAAAGCGTTCAAATGAGTTAAACAAAGATGAGGAAATCTATGTTATTTGTCATTCTGGAAAAAGAAGTGAAATCGCAGCTCAAACTATGAGAAAACAAGGTTTTAAAAAGGTGATTAATGTTGTGCCAGGGATGTGTGATTGGAGAGGTAAAACAGAGCAACTTTGAACTATTTCGAGAGAAAAAAAGCATGATTTATATTCTAATCTTTATGAAATTTTTTTACTACAAAATATACTACTGGGGGTATTTTAAGTGTCTGTATATACTCTTACCGCAAAAGAGATCACCCAAAAAATATTTAATAAAGAACCCTTATTTATTTTAGATGTTCGTAATGAACATGATTTTAAGGATTGGAAGATTGAAGGCCATTATTTTGAATATCTCAATGTACCTTACTTTGATCTTCTAGATGGAGTAGAGGAGATTTTAGAAAAAATGCCTCCTAATAAAGAGATTTTAGTTGTTTGTGCTAAAGAAGGTTCTTCAATTATGGTAGCTGATATGCTTTCAGAAGCTGGTCTTACTGTGGCATATCTGAAAGGGGGGATGAGAGCATGGAGTGAACATGTGGAGCCTGTAAAAGTAGAAGATCTAAAAGGTGGTGGAGAGATATATCAATTTGTTCGAATCGGTAAAGGGTGTCTCTCATACATGGTTATAGCAAATAAAGAAGCAGTTGTGATAGATGCTACACGTATGACAGATATTTATGTGGATTTTTCAAAGGAAATCGGAGCAACCATTACTCATGTATTTGATACACATCTCCATGCAGATCATATTTCAGGTGGAAGATCACTTGCAGAAGCAACAAAAGCAACTTACTGGTTACCAGAAAAAGATGCTAAAGAAGTTGAGTTTGATTATGAACCATTAGAAGAAACGGTTATTACTATTGGAAATACAGACGTTTCTATTCAAGCTCTTTACTCTCCAGGTCATACGATTGGTTCGACTTCTTTTATCATCGATAAACAGTATCTTCTTTCAGGCGATATTCTGTTCATTGACTCGATTGGTAGACCAGATCTAGCCGGTATGGCGGAAGATTGGATAAGCGATTTAAGAGAAACGCTCTACAAGCGATACAAAGAGTTATGGGATGAATTAATTGTCCTACCAGCTCACTTTATGTTGATTAACGAGTTAAATGAAGATGGAAGTGTAGCCAAAACACTAAATACGTTGTTTGCTAAAAATCATGGTTTAAATATTGAGGATGAGAGAGAATTTAAACACTTAGTGACAGATTATCTACCGCCTCAACCACATGCATATCAAGAAATTCGTGAAACAAATATGGGGAAAAGAAATCCTGATGAAGAAAAGCAACGTGAAATGGAAATTGGACCAAATCGCTGTGCTATTCGATAAATAGAAAATATGAAAAGGTTGATAAGACGATAACAGAGGAGCTGTAAATATGAAATCAGATAAAGTATTAGATGCAAAAAAATTAGCATGTCCTATGCCCATTATTAAAACAAAGAAAGCAATCAATGAGTTACAACAAGGTGAAATTTTAGAAATCCATGTAACAGACAAGGGAGCTAAAAATGACTTTACCGCTTGGACTAATTCAAGTGGCCATGAACTTTTAAAACAAGTGGAAGAGGACAATGTATTAACATTTTGGATTAAAAAAGGATAAGGAACAATCAAGATGGAAGGAGATCGAATGAAAGGATACCTCTTCATCTTGAAAGGGAGGAAACCCTAATGGATATTACATTTGTTATAACTCTTTTTATCATTGGGGTTATAGGTTCTTTTATATCCGGGATGATAGGCATTGGAGGATCTGTTATCAACTATCCTATGTTATTGTATTTTCCTCCGTTAGTAGGGGTAATGTCATTAACAGCACATGAAGTTGCGGGAATCGGGGCTATCCAAGTGTTTTTTTCTACAATCAGTGGGGTTTGGGCCTATCGAAAAAGCGGATTTTTACACAAAAAGTTAATTATATATATGGGAATCAGCATTTTTATCAGCAGCATAGCAGGGAGTTACTTTTCTCATTTACTATCTGAAAAAGGAATGAATTGTATATATGGAGTATTAGCTCTTATAGCTGTTATTTTCATGTTTACTGCTAAAACAAAGAGAGAAGACGTGGCAAATAGAAAAGTGACTTTTAATAAATGGTTAGCTTCCTCTTTAGCTTTTATCATTGGAGGAATATCTGGGGTTTTAGGAGCGGGAGGAGCCTTCATATTGGTTCCTATTATGCTTGGTGTATTGAACATTTCAACAAGAACAACGATTGCTTCTTCTCTAGCTATTACCTTTATCTCTTCTATGGGAACAGTTATTGGAAAAGTTAGTACAGGTCAAGTTCTCTTTGTACCTGCTTCCATTCTGATTATTGCTAGTCTACTAGCATCTCCGCTAGGAGCTCATCTAGGACAAAGAATGAAGGCAAAGTTTTTACAATGGCTATTAGCTCTATTCATTTTGGCTACTGCTCTTAAAATCTGGATTGGCATTATTTAAAAAACTTGTAAAAACAAATGTACTTTTACGTAACAAGTAAAAAGGCTTGAGTTTATTTCAACTCAAGCCTTTTTTTCCTTTAAATTACATGATATGAATAAAATATCCATAAAACACGTTTGTTTCACTTCACATTATTTATTTTGAGGAATCACTAGTGAAAATGATACCTAAAGAGTGCAGGGCGTCTTTTACAGTAGCCATTTTTAAAGTCCCTTCAAGATTAATACCTAGTTGTACAGCAGATAAAGCTAGCTCTGGTCTTAATCCTGTTAAAATACAATGAACGCCAAGTAATGACATTACATGATTAATTTTAAAAAGGTGCTCTGTTACAATTGAATCTAATTTATAAATACCTGAAAAGTCGATAATTAAACAATTTACTTTTTGAGTCTGTACCTTTATGGGGACATCTGTTAAAAGTTGATGTGCTCTTTCCTCATCTATAGAGCCTACTAATGGGAGGATTGCAATTCCATCTAAAAGAGGAACAAGGGTTGCAGACAGTTCGTTTATTTGCTGTACGATTTCTTTTTGTTTTTTCTCATGTTCTTTTCTTGTTGTTATATCTCTGACATAAGTTTGGATTACTTTTGTATTTCCCATTAATATAGGGTGACAGTATAATTCAACGTTAACTGTTGTCCCATCCAATCTGTATATCGTTTCCTCAATGAGCTCTGCTGGACGTTCATAAGCAGATTGAATTCTTGTTCTTATAGCTTCTTTAGAAGTTTCTTGAAAGATATCTAATGGACTTGCACCAATAATCTCTTCTTTTGTACCTCTAAAAAACTCTTCAGCTGCGTGATTCACATATATAATTTTATGATTTGAATGGATGATAAGTGGATCTAATGCATATTCCATTACTTGTTTATAGTCAATATCGGAAATATTTTCCCTCATAATTTTCACTCCCTGATGAAAAGGTTAAAGCATTACTAGGCTTTTATCAAGATGTTGAACGTTTTTTACTATTTATTTATTACATTCCTTACAATATTTTGTTTTATTGTAGGAAATCGCTTTTCCTCTAGTTAATCCATATAAAAAACAAAGGGATGAAAAATAACCCATTTAAATGTTTTATTATGAATGAGAACATCTGAGGGAGGGAGAAGAGTGAAAGAGCCCGTTGGAGTATGCATTGAATGCAAGAGAGACATTTATTGTTTGGATGGATTTTTAGATGGAATTATTATCCGAAATGGTCAGTTGATATGCTTCCCATGTAACAAGAAATTGTCTTCAAAAGAGTCGAGCGAAGCATAAACTCTCCATATATGGTGTATTTTCTGCCTATTTAAAGAAGAAAAAGCACGTTTTATTTTCATTAAAACGTGCTCTTTCGTATAGGAGCTAAAGATTTTTCTTTAATAAATACTCTCAGCATCAGAAGGTAAATGTCTCACATGTGTAAGGTAGCTCACCATATTCTGATCTTCCTCAATGTGGTAAGTGAACAATAAGTTTCTAGCCACATCTTTTCCTAAATGTCTAAACAGTTCACAGGTAACAAATATTGCATTCCAAAAGGTATCATAGTTATCGTCCCCATATGATTTTTTGTACATTTCCCAGTACTCTTTAGGAAGGTGATTTTTGAAATATTTCCCCATTTTACCTACTGAAATTTCGAAGTTGTGCTGACTGCCAATCCACCATGATACCATTTCATCTAGCCTTGATCTAATAACACATTCAAACATTCCTTTAGCATATGGAAGTTCATCACGCCAAATGCCTTTTGCTACGTTTTGAAGGTTCCACCAAAAATCATTACAGCACTCGGTGAACATAAACTCTGATGGTTTTTCTACATGATAATCCGCATCTATAGGAGAGGGGATAGGCGATAAAATATGATCTTTATCAAATAGTGGAAGAGTTAGTTTTTCATGACCATAATGCTCCTGCATATATTCCTTTTTTTCAATATGAAGATCTATTCGAGTACCGTCTGTAAAAAGCATAAGATATCTATATGAACAAGGGGAAGCTATAGCACTATTTTGAGAATGATCGTTTTTATCTGGTTCCTGCATGAGAAGTACGTCACCAAACAGATTTAGCCATTTTTTGTCTTTTATAAAAGGTAAAGTTTCTGTCACTACATAAACGATATCATAATCTTGGAAAATATCTTTCGGAACATGAGGATTTGTTCGTGAGCCATTCATGTATACCGCTCGAATCCGATCGTCATTTTGGGCAATGTTCATGATTGTATTCATCATTTCTTGTTCAGTTCTCATTCCATATCCCTCCTTGAGACTTGAAATATTTAGTTTGTTTTAACTTAGCCATGGAGGAGGGCGTGGGTGATGTGAAAACAGCAAAATAAAAAGAGGTTATAACTTGTTCAGCTTCTTTTTCATCCCATATTCCTCTCCCTTAAATTTATCTTATGGCTACATTACTTCAATAGGAGTTAGAAGATTCCTTCTTTACCTCTGTAGTTATAGAATATCGACTATACTGCGCTTGGTTAGTATTTTATTATCGCTCCAACAGACTAATCAAAAGAATTGAATTGAATTTGAGCATGTTTATGAAATGGGGATCCTTAAGGACTAAAGAATTATTTGTAAATAAAATTCTGATTTTTTGTCCATGAAAGGTGGACAAAATTAATTTTTTCTATTACTATAAGTTTTGTAAACGCTATCATAAAAGCTTTTTAGTGGTTGTTTGTGTCTTTTTGGGGAGGACACATGTGTTTTTTAAAAAGAGAAATAAGCGTAGTGTTCTTAAAAGTCAGCGTTGAAATAGGGATAAATCATTAAAGATTTTACGTTTATTTCTACAAACAATAAGGGGGTACATGAAATGTCCAGTAAAACATTACATGAATTTTTAAAAGAAAACTTGGATGAGTTAAAAAACAAAGGACTTTATAATGTGATTGATCCTGTAGAAGGGCCAAATGGGCCAATCATTACAATTGCAGGAAGAGAGTTAATTAATTTGTCATCTAATAACTATTTAGGTTTGGCAACAGATCAGAGATTAATAGACGCTTGTTTAGAAGCAACGAAAACCTATGGCGTTGGAGCTGGAGCTGTTCGCACAATTAATGGAACGCTAGATATTCACGTCAAATTAGAAGAGAGACTCGCCCAATTTAAGCATACAGAAGCAGCCATTGCCTATCAATCAGGATTTAATTGTAATATGGCAGCCATTTCAGCAGTGATGGATAAACATGATGCTATTCTTTCAGATGAACTTAATCATGCTTCTATTATTGATGGATGTCGATTATCAAAGGCAAAGATTATCCGCTATAACCATTCTGATATGGAAGATCTACGAACGAAAACACGCCAAGCAAAAGAGTCAGGATTATACAACAAAATCATGATTATCACAGATGGAGTATTCTCGATGGATGGAGATATTGCCAAGCTTCCAGAGATTGTGGAGATTGCTGAAGAGTTTGATGTAATGACATATGTTGATGATGCCCATGGATCAGGTGTATTAGGAAATGGCGCAGGAACAGTGAAACATTTTGGGTTATCAGATCGAGTAGACTTTCAAATAGGAACGTTATCTAAAGCTATCGGGGTTGTAGGAGGCTATGTAGCAGGAAAGAGAGATTTAATAGATTGGTTAAAAGTAAGAAGTCGTCCATTCTTATTTTCCACAGCGGTCACACCTGGAGCAGTTGCTGCTTGTATAGAAGCTATTGATATTTTAATGGATAGCTCAGATCTTCAAAATAAGCTACGGGAAAACAGCAATTATTTAAAAGAAGGGCTGAAAGCATTAGGATTTGATATTGGAGCAAGCGAAACACCGATCACCCCTTGTGTAATCGGAGATGAAGCAAAAACACAAGAGTTTAGTAAGCGACTGAATGAAGAGGGCGTGTATGCAAAATCTATCGTTTTTCCTACCGTTCCAAAAGGCACAGGGCGAGTAAGAAATATGCCAACAGCTGCGCATACAAAAGAAATGCTAGACCATGCTTTGGCTATTTATGAAAAAGTAGGAAAAGAGATGGAACTTATTTAAGAGCAATACTTGCAGGATCGTAAGTAAAAAAGGGGAGGTTTTTTTCATGAAAAAGATCTTAGTAACAGGTGCTTTAGGTCAAATTGGCTCAGAGTTAACGTTAAAAATGAGAGAGATTTACGGACATGATAATATCATCGCAACAGATATTAGAAGAACGGAAAGTGATGTTGTTCAATCAGGACCATTTGAAATTTTAGATGTGACAGAAGAAAAAGCAATGTTCAACATCGCTAAAAAATATGAAGTGGATACAATTATTCATTTAGCTGCTTTACTGTCAGCAACAGCTGAAAAGAAGCCGCTTTTAGCTTGGCATTTAAATATGGGTGGATTAGTAAATGCGTTGGAAGCAGCAAGAGAACTAAATTGTCAACTCTTCACGCCTAGTTCTATTGGCGCTTTCGGTCCAACAACTCCTAAAAATCTGACTCCGCAAGATATTATTCAACGACCAACAACGATGTATGGGGTCAATAAAGTATCTGGAGAATTACTATGTGATTACTATTACTCCAAATTTGGAGTAGACACGAGGGGGCTTCGGTTCCCTGGGCTCATTTCATATATGACACCTCCTGGTGGGGGAACAACGGACTACGCAGTTGAAATCTACTATGAAGCAATTAAACATAAAAGATATACATCTTATATTGCTGAGGGGACGTATATGGATATGATGTACATGCCTGATGCATTAACAGCTATTATTACATTGATGGAGGCTGATGCTTCCAAATTAAAACACCGAAATTCATTTAATGTATCTGCTATGAGCTTTGATCCAGCGGAAATCGCCGCTGAAATCCAAAAGCATGTTCCAGAGTTTGTCCTAAATTATAAAGTTGATCCTGTAAGACAATCTATTGCCGACAGCTGGCCTAATCGAATAGATTCAACTTGTGCAATAGAAGAATGGGGATTTAATCCAGAATATAATTTAGAAAAAATGACGAAAGATATATTATCAAAGCTAAGATTAAAATCAATTTCAGTTACTGCCTAGATCAGCCTATTATTTGAAGTACTGTATGTAGTATTCAAAGAGAATGAAAGATCAGTACGTTATGCACTCTTAATATTGTTTTAAAAGTAAGCGCTTTCTTTAGGCGTGAAGAAAACTTTAAAACAGGAGCATTAGTTTCATCAAACTTTGACTATGAGTAGTGTAGGGGGAAATAGGATGGCAAACAAAGATTTGAATAGGGATTTGAAAAGTCGTCATATTCAGATGATCGCGTTAGGTGGTACGATTGGCGTTGGCTTATTTATGGGATCAGCGAGCACAATTCAATGGACAGGGCCGTCTGTTATGTTAGCTTATGCAATTTCCGGTGTTTTTATATTTCTCATTATGCGGGCAATGGGAGAAATGTTGTATGTAGAACCAAGTACAGGTTCATTTGCGACATTTGGCTATAAGTATATTCATCCATTAGCAGGGTATATGACAGCGTGGAGTAACTGGTTTCAGTGGGTAATTGTTGGGATGGCGGAAATTATTGCGGTTGGAACGTATATGCAGTATTGGTTCCCTGATCTTCCTGCTTGGATTCCAGGTTTTATTGCCATGATTATTCTTGGAGCAGCTAACTTAATTTCTGTTAAATCTTTTGGCGAAATTGAATTTTGGTTTGCGCTCATTAAAATTGTAACGATTATTTTAATGATTGTAGCAGGAATTGGACTCATTTTCTTTGGTTTTGGAAGTGGAGGGAAAGCCATCGGATTATCGAATTTATGGGAGCATGGTGGCTTATTTACAGGCGGATGGAAAGGATTTTTCTTTGCCTTATCTCTCGTTGTTGCCGCCTATCAAGGTGTAGAACTTGTTGGAATTACAGCTGGTGAAGCAAAAGATCCGAAAAAAACGTTAACAAAAGCTATTCAAAGTACAATTTGGCGAATTTTAATCTTTTATATTGGCGCTATTTTCGTTATTGTCACTGTTTATCCATGGGATCAACTGAATGCAATTGGGAGTCCATTTGTAGCCACTTTCGCAAAAGTTGGGATTACAGCTGCCGCTGGATTTATTAACTTTGTTGTCATCACAGCTGCGATGTCTGGATGCAATAGTGGGATTTATAGTGCAGGACGCATGCTTTATACGTTAGGTATAAATGGACAAGCCCCTAAATTCTTTGCGAAAGTCTCTCTTGGTGGGGTTCCGCTATTTGGTACATTTGGTGTTTTAATTGGGCTAGCCATTGGCGTTGTTTTAAGTTATATTGCACCAGAAAACTTATTTGTACATGTATATAGTGCAAGCGTTCTTCCAGGTATGATTCCATGGTTTGTTATTCTTATTAGTCAAATTCAATTCAGGAAAAGAAATAGGGTAAAAATGGATCACCATCCATTCAAAATGCCTTTTGCTCCTTTCACAAACTATATCACCATTGCGTTCTTACTAATGGTCCTTATTGGTATGTGGATTAATGAAGAAACAAGAATATCCCTTATTGTAGGAATTGGTTTCCTTGCTGTTGTTGTGATTAGTTATTATGCTTTCAGAATAGACAAGCGTGTACGAACTCATGATCAAAAAGATGATGAAGCCATGATTCAATAGAAAAAAACACAAAAAAAGGGTTCCTAATTAGGAACCCTTTTTATATTCGCATTTCTCCACCTTATTTTTCGTCTACTACTTCCTTTAAGATTTCATATGACCGCTTTTGTTTTTCACGATCATAAATATATGAAACAGCCATAATTTCATCTACATTATAGTTGTTTTGGAAACCTGTTAGCTGTTTACGAATCGTCTCTTTACTTCCTTTAAAGGTTACGCTTGTCATAGATGAAATCATGTTTTCTTCCATCGGATTCATATGAGCCTGCATGTTTTCTACAGGTGGTTTCATCGGCATTTTTGTACCGCGAATAACATTAAGGAAGAAGAAATGCATTGTTGAAGCTAGAAAGTCAGCTTCTTCATCAGTCTCAGCTCCAATAACATTTAACCCTACCGTCATATATGGTTTATCCAAATATGGAGAAGGTTTAAAACGTCTACGATAAATAGAAATCGCTTCTTCCATCTGTGCAGGAGCAAAGTGAGATGCAAATACATATGGCAATCCAAGTTCTGCAGCTAAATAAGCTGAATCAGTGGAAGAGCCAAGAATATAAATGGGCACATTTGTCCCTACGCCAGGATAGGCTTTTACATACCCTTGCGTTTCTTCTGAACCAAAATACGTTAATAATTCTTTTACGTCCTCTGGAAAAGTATGAACAGAATCACTTTTTGAGCGACGCAGAGCACTTGCTGTCATCATATCTGTGCCAGGTGCACGCCCAAGACCTAAATCAACGCGGTCAGGATAGATTGTTGCCATCGTCCCAAATTGTTCTGCAACGACTAATGGAGCATGGTTAGGAAGCATAATTCCTCCAGAGCCAACGCGGATGCTATTTGTGTTTTCTAGCGTATGTTTCATTAAAATAGAAGTTGCAGAACTTACAAGTGTAGGGGTATTGTGATGCTCTGCAATCCAATATCGTTTATAGCCCATCTTCTCCGTAGATTGAGCAAGATTGGCAACAGCGTCAATCGCTTCTTTCCCATCTTGGCCTTCTCGAATAGGAGCTAAGTTTAAAACCGAAACAGGGATATTAATATTTGACATAGGAGTGTGTCCTTTCTTCATACAATTTTTAATGTATACAGTAGATTTACCTTTTATGTGCAGTTAGGAAATAAAATGGATTTCTTTTATCTCAGTTATTATATTTTAATATAATGTCGAGGTTTTGTTTAATAATCTGCTTAGTACATACTGAGTGTTTTTTTATCGAAAAGAAAACAAGGTGTTTGTTTGAAATATAAAGAATCTAAACAAATTATGTTTTATTCACTTGTAACTGTAACAAAAAGCAAGGATTTAAAAGTTTCTTACTACAGCTGTAACGAATATTTTAGTAACATATTAATCTAAGAAAAGTTAAAATAAGGGCTTTTCTTAACTAACAAGAGAGGCGTAAGAGGATCTCGCTCTTTTTTATGATTGGAGCTATCCGTAGAAAACATGCAAAAATATTGAAACAAAAACAATGAGGTTACGTATAAGAAAAGAGGAAGGTGAACTTATGGCACATTGTACAAATTGTAATCATAAATGGAAAAAAAGAAGAGTATGGCAACTAGGGTTTTCGAAAGAAGGAAGAGAATGTCCTGTCTGTAGGACAAAGCAGTTTATCTCCTTTAAAAATACCAGTCCTTTAATTGGACTAGGGTATATAAGTGCAACCGTTGCTATCCTGTTCATTCTCTTTTTCCCTTTTCTCGTAGAGTTAACAGAGAAAGAGGAAAAACCATTTTAAAATAGGAAGGTAGGAGGGGTTAGTATTGAAGAAAAGAATGACACAAAGCAAATGGAATGGAAATCTGTTCACAGCTTATTCATAGGAGCTTCTCTTGGCGACTTTTTAGGGTTAGTAGCTTATGTGAGAGATTGGTTATAACCGGAAAGAGAATTTATTTTTTAAATCTAGAGTCTACCTTGCAAGCATCTTTTATCATACAACAAGAGAATATATATTAGGAGAGGATTTAGTGAGTAACACGGGGTTTAGACGATTAAATGAAAAAAGTGTACATGCAAAAATGATAGAAGGCATCCTTTCTTTATGTGCATATGCAATCATTATTCTTTTATTGTTCTATTGTACGTCAAAATGGGAATGGCCAAAATGGATTATAGGTGTGACCGTATGCTTATCTCTATTATCTATACCGTTTCATCTTTATTTTCTGCCGAAGTGGGAATATCGGATATGGAGATACCGTATAAGTGAGACAAGTATTGAAATTATAAAAGGATTCCTGTTTAAGCGTAAAATATTAATTCCCATGGTAAAAGTTCAACATGTTGATGCAAAACAAGGTCCTATCTTGAAAAAGTATCGTCTTTATACCATTGTCTTATCCACAGCAGCAGGTAGCCATGAGATTCCTGGAGTATCCGAAGAAACAGCTGATGAGATTCGTAGGGAAATTGAGATGTATGCGAGGTTAGACGATGAACAAGTCTGACAAATTAACCATTCACCGGCTTCACCCTATTTCCATTCTTTATTTTATGGTTGCTGCTATTAAAGAATCTCTATCTTTTATATGGGTTTTTCCACTTATCGTTTTATTTGTTCATGAAAAAATAGGAGATCAAATTTCTACTTTAATAATCAACGTAACCGCAGGTAGTTTAATTATTCTTTTATTTTTAGTTGTAGCGGGGTTGAAATGGCAAGCCTTTACTTATCAAATTCAAGAAAAAGGAATATATATTGAAACAGGTGTATTTGTAACGAAAAAAAGATGGGTAACATCTGACCGTATTCAATCGTTAGACTCTACAGTACGTGTGTATGATCATTTATTTTCTACCCGAACTTTAACGATTGAACTTGCAGGTGGAAAGGAATCTAGTATCATCCTTAGCTGCATTTCCAAGGAAGAAGAGCAGCGGATCCGCCAAGTTTTATACGAATATAACAAAGATAAGCTAGGAGAGAGTGGCGAAGAATCCGGCCTTCAATTATCTAACAAAGATTTAATAGTCCATAGCTTGCTTTCTCCGAAGTTTGGCATTGTATTTACCTTTTTATGTCTCGGATTACTGAAATATTGGGATATAACAAAAGGAGGCGATAGGGATACCTTATTTACGTACTTAGCCAGTTGGTTTGGTTCTAACTGGATCTTCACTACTGTTACTCTCATGATTCTTCTCTCCTTTGCTCTTTCCTTGTTCCTAACCTATGTTAGTGATTATCATTTTAAATTAGATAAAAATGAACGAGGAGAAATTGAAATTCAACAAGGACTATTCGAAAAGAAGCATCGAACAATTGCACAACACCGCATACAGGCCATTTTTATCACCGAAAGACCATTACAGCGCCTGCTAGGATATGCCTCAATCGAAGCTGTTGTTATTCAGAATAGTCAAGATGAACAAGTGAAAAAAACAATCTCTTTGATTCCTTTTGTTAAAAAGGACAGAGTACAATCTTTAATTGAGATTTTTACTGGATATGAAAGGAGCAACAATCTGCACACTCCGCCAAAGAAAGCTAGAATTTCTTACGTAGGACCACTTTTTCTAATAGGTTGTCTTCTTTTAATTCCATCGTGGATGTATATACCAGAGCCATATCACTATTTTTCTCTCATTATCCCAATCATAAGTTTATGGTTAGGGTGGAGAGAATACCGCACTACGGGTTGGAATCAAAGCGAACGTTTTCTAACTTTGCAATACGGTGTTTTTTTTCGCAATACGGCCATTATTAAACGAGGACGTATTCAATGGATAGCGCTACGCCAAACATGGCTGCAAGAAAGAAAACATCTGGCATCCATCAATATGGCTGTAACTTCAGGAAAAGAAAAAGTGAAAGTTTCCCTCCATCACATTCCATATGAAGAGGCAATGCATATTTACCAATGTACACTGAAGAAAAAAGAAGAAACATAATAGAAGTGAGAATATAGTTGATGTAAATTTGTGCTCTTGATCAAGACTAGGTGACACTTGTTTATTTTGTACGTTATGCCTTCTTTTATGATGCTGGGTTGTGACGAATGCAGTATTTGCTTACTCTGATCGCTCAGAATGGTCACATGAAGTCACATTAAAATCGATTATTTAATCAGCAAGACTATGCTATTTATTGAGGGTAAGAAGGGGCTGTGACTTACTGTATCTCAAAATCTCGTTTAAAGATGGAATTCGAAGAAACCACCTTACATAAGGTGGTTTCTTCGAATTTATCAACATGTACACCAAAAAGGAAACCTGTCTGGAGAAGGGGGAGTCTGTCTGAAAAAGGAGAACCAGTAGAATCCCTAATTTTTAAGAAAGTTGATCTTTTATCCCTTTATATAGAAAGTACATCTCTAAATTTGCGAATAAAAAAATGTTTCTCTAAGATGACAAGCTAACTGGATTTTTAAAGCGTCTTCTGGATTATCAAAACTCAAATTTAATTGTTTTTCAATCTTTTTTAACCGCTGATAAAGAGTATTAATATGAATGTGGAGTTGTTTTGCGGTGTTAATTGCTGATTTATTATTTTTAATATAAGAGAGGAGAGTTTTTTCTAAATCGTTATGTTCTCCGTGTTCAGTCTGTAATGGAACAAATACTTCATTCAAAAATCTCTCAATATCATCGGAGGGTTGTTGTAAAAATAAACGATTTACCCCTATGTCTTCATAAAAGAAAAGTTCTGATTTATTACGACTTTTTAAATAAGAGAGTGACAGATTTGCTTCTTCATAACTTTTCACTACATTCTCTATCCCCTTATATAGAGTGCCTACTCCTACACGCAAAGGGGCACCGCTGTTTGCTCTCCATTCTTTCATCGTGACATCAAACTGTTTAGTAACCGCTGATAAAGAGCTTTGGTTAGATAGGGAAACAAGCAGAACAACCTTGTTATGAAAACCATAAATAAGGATACTAAAGGGTTGTAATTTTTCTTTAATTCTTGAGACTAAACGATGAATATTCATTTCTAACACTTGTAGGTCATTATATATAGTAACTTCAAATATCGCCACGAACAAAAAAGAATTCAAATTTAAATTAAATTCTTTTCCTTTCTCTAAACATGTTTCTCGATTCTTATTTTGTAATAATTCATTGAAAAACTCATGTGTCTTTGTATAGTAAAGCTCTGTCATTGTTAATTTTTTTACTAGTTCTAAAGCTAGAACAGCACTCCCTTGTTCAACTGTAATTTGATCAAGTGGTGAAAATGGTTCGGAAACTGATACAACGAAACAACCTAAAAAAATAGCTCCATTAACAATAGGATATAAATAATAACTTTCTTTCTTTTGAGTAAAGACGTCAACATAAACCGGCGTTCGTCTTTTTAAAAAGATTTTTTCAATTTCATCGGAGCTAAACACAGGTACACGGTTTGCTTGGTTTGGATACCATATATTTTCCGTTGCATTAAAATAGGAAAGGGATTTACCGATCATCCGGTTTAATTCTAAAATAATGGTTTCCGCTCCTTTATTTTGTAGGGACAGCTTTGTTAACGTCCCGTGGACTTCATTTCTCTTTGAAAGTAACTGATTTTTTTCCTTTAGTTTTTCACTTAACTCTGTTACTTCCTCTAATCTTATTTTGACCTCTGAATAAAGCTGAGCATTTTGAATAGCGACAGCAGCTTGAGAAGCAAACCCATTTAATAAATTCAGATGATGATCTGTTAATTTCTTTTCTCTAGATCGTTGGTGCACAATCATGACTCCTAATCGATTTTCTCCGATAGAAACAGGTACACACATAGCGGATTTTATACTATTGAAAGGAGAGGTAGAAGAGAGAATATGATCATTATTCTTTTTTGATATATGATACTTGTCCATCGCAGCATAAACTTCTTCTTCTGAATAATAGATTCTTGGTTTGCCATCTTCAAATACTTTTCCTGTAATAGATTCTCCAACTTTAACTTTAAACAGCTGGAGACGGTCGTTAAACCCCACAAATGCTTTAGGGATAAGTCTGTCGATAACAGGGTCATATAATTGCAGAAACCCTCTATCTGCAGCAGGAATCACTTTTAAAGTATTTGTCACAATCTTTTTTAATACTTCATCCAAATCAAGAGATGAAGTAATCGAACGAATTCCTTCAATAAGGTTTTCCAATTCTAGATCCTTTTTTTGGACAATTTCTTGTTGATACGAAAGCTTGTAAAGAAGATTTAAATACTCCAACTCTTCAACTTTCATCACATAGAACTTTTCCGGAATAGCAATTATTACCTCATAGTCTTCCAAGTAACCAAAAGAAAGATAAACATGCTGATTTTGCCGAAACGTTGTAAAAGTTGGATTTCTAGGGATGGAAGGAGGGGGAACTTTGCTGTTTATGTTTATGTCATTTGCCACATACTGATTTTCTCCCTGTGGCTTCCGAACCCAAACTTGATAAGGAATATTTTTTGAATTTCTCTCTAAATAAGAGAGCATTAATCCGGTATTTGTCATCATTACCACAACTCCTATGTAAAAACCTACATTTAATTAAATTTTAATAGGTAGAAACCTACATTGCAATTAATATTCAGAATTTTTAAAATAATATTCAAGTGAACTAGAGAGAACCTTTCTTTTAAAATTCGCTCCTTGTAAAGATAAAAAAATGATGAAGAGGTGATGTGTAATGAAAGGGATTCACTTTTTATCTATGCTACCTTTTATCGGTATGCTTGGCTTTTTACCCCTAGTAAATCGAGTAGAGCCGTATGTACTTGGAATGCCATTTATTATGTTTTGGGTAGTGTTATGGGCGATGTTAACTTCTGTAACGATGGCCATTGTTTTTAGATTCGATCCAGCCAATAAGGAGGATACGGAATGAATGCGTCCCTTTTCGTCATACTTGGCTTTTTACTACTAGCAATCTACTTAGGAATTCGAGCTAAAAAGGGAAAGGATATGGATCTCGAGCAATGGTCAGTTGGTGGACGGGGATTTGGGACAATCTTTGTGTTTCTTTTAATGGCGGGAGAATCTTATACAACGTTTACCTTTCTTGGCGCAAGCTCATGGGCATATGGAAAAGGGGGACCAGCTCTTTACATCATTGGTTATTTAAGTCTACTCTATTGCTTGTTTTATTGGTTTTATCCGAACATATGGAAATACGCGAAGGAGCACAAGTTAGTATCACAGTCTGACTTTTTTACAAGTAAGTATAAAAGTCCATATTTAGGTGTTCTTGCAGCTGTAATTGGTGTTATTTCGATGATTCCTTATATTGTTCTTCAGTTAAAGGGATTAGGGATTATTGTTTCTGAGGCTTCTTACGGCTTGATTTCTCCTACTGTTGCCATTTGGATTGGGGTTGTTGCTGTTACGGCCTATGTCATGATTTCCGGTATACACGGCTCTGCTTGGACAGCTGTTATTAAGGATATTATGATTTTTGTTATTGTTCTTTTTATCGGCATTTATATTCCCTTTCACTACTATGGCGGCATAGAACCAATGTTTAAAGAGATTCAAGCAACAAATCCTAACTTTCTTACGCTACCTGATCAAGGGCTGAGCACTTCATGGTTTATTTCTACTGTTATTATGAACTGTTTGGGCGGTTTAATGTGGCCGCATTTATTTGTGGCTACGTATTCAGCATCAAGTGCAAAAGCTATTCGTAAAAATGCTATTATTACGCCGCTTTATACCATTATGTTACTGTTTATCTTTTTTGTTGGTTTTGCCGCTATTAAACAAGTACCCGGATTAACGGGAGCTGATAGCGATTTAGCTTTGCTGCGCCTTTCCATTCAAACTTTTGACCCTTGGTTTGTGGGAATGATTGGAGCCGCTGGTTTACTGACAGCTTTAGTTCCAGGTTCCATGCTATTAATGGCAGCATCAACAACGTTATCCAAGAATGTATATAAGGTGTTTACGCCTTCAGCTACAGAAAAGCAAATTGCAAACCTTGCAAGAGCTTTAGTGCCTGTTATATCTCTTATCTGTGTTTACTTTACGTTTAACGGAGGCAATTCTATTGTGACCTTGCTTTTAATGGCTTATAGCTTTATAACTCAGCTGTTCCCAGCTGTTGTTTTTAGTCTGTCAAAACGTAGTATGATCACAAAACAAGGAGCATCTGCAGGGATGATTGTCGGTGTAATTACCGTCGCTTATATGACGATCACTGAGTCTACCATCGGTACTTTATTTCCTTCATTACCACACGTGCTAAAAGATTTGAACGTTGGGGTTGTCGCTTTACTTATAAACGTTTTCTTTATGGTGATTGTAAGTTTGCTTACTAAAAATCTAGTCTCACCTCTGAATATGAAGGATTCTCAGTCAACTAAGCTATGAGAAGAAAGATATATGAACTTAAGTAGACTTTCAACTAATTGATTTCGTGTGCTATATAACTAAATCTATACTAAGGAGAATATTTATGATGATGGAAAAATTGTTTGCAAGACTCCAAGAAATATATCCAGAGTTAGTAACATTTCGCAGAGACCTCCATATGTATCCTGAACTTTCCTTTCAAGAAAAGGAAACACCTAGAAAAGTAGCTGATTTTCTAACTCAGTTAGGATTAGAAGTTAGGACAGAAGTGGGGGGCAGGGGAGTTGTGGGGAGGTTAAGAGGAGGAAAGCCTGGGAAAACGGTGGCATTTCGTGCCGATTTCGATGCTCTACCCATTCAAGATGAAAAAAGAGTAGATTACAAATCTCGCATTCCTGGAGTTATGCATGCATGTGGCCATGATATTCATACAGCAGCATTACTTGGGGTAGCCAAAGTGTTAAGTGAAGTAAAGGATGAGCTTGAAGGAAATGTTATTTTTATTCACCAATTTGCTGAAGAGGTGATCCCAGGCGGAGCGAAGGCAATGATTGAAGATGGCTGCCTTAGTGGAGTAGATGTAGTTTATGGAGCACATGTTGCTTCCCACCTTCCGTTTGGAACTGTTGGCGTAGGTGAAGGGTATCTAATGGCTGCTGGGGATACATTTGAAATAGACATATATGGGGCAGGAGGGCACGGAGCTACGCCACATTTAACGGTAGATCCACTTGTAGTAGGAAGTCAAATCTTATTGAATTTACAGCAAATTGTCAGCAGACGAGTTGATCCTCTAAAGCCTGCAGTTGTGACAGTTGGTTCGTTTAATGGTGGAGAAGCTTATAATGTTATCCCAGATACAGCTAAAATGAAAGGAACTGTTCGAACTTTTGATAAAGATGTTCAAGATTTAATCGAGAAATCAATTGGACAAATAACAGCAGCTGCCTGTGAAAGTGCGGGAGCTTCATTTCAATATAAATATGAAAGAGGTTACCCATCTGTTTGGAATCATCCAGAAGAAACCAAAAGAATTGAACAATTGGCAAAAAAACTTTTTGGAGATGAAAAAGTCGGGCATGAACCGCCTCATATGGGGATGGAGGATTTCTCCTACTATCTACAAAAAGTGCCAGGAACCTTTTTCTGGGTAGGGGGAAGAGATGAGAAAGGGGATAAGGCCTATCCCCATCATCATCCAAAGTTTGACGTTGATGAACGAGCTATTTTAATGATTGGTCAATTATTTGTTTCAGCATGTTTGAATTATATATCAGACGGCTTGGTAACCCCTGAACTCCAAAAAGAAGTAGGTTTATAAACTATAAGGAGATGTTGAGTAATGGAAAAAGTGGTAGGGAGCGCTCTAAATTTAAAAGAAAGAATCAAGGAAACATTACGGGATTTAACAAGCATCGTTGGAGTTTCTGGTACAGAACAAGAAGTAGTGAAATATTTAAAAGAAAAGTTGACCCCATATGCAGATAAAGTAGAAGTCGATCACAATGGAAATGTGATCGCTATTAAATATGGAGTTGCACAAGGACCAAAACTTATGATTTCTGCTCATTCTGATGAAGTAGGTTTCTGCGTTAAAAATATTCTGCCAAACGGCTTTATTATATTTGATAAAGTAGGAGGAGTTTCTGATCAGCTATTATTAGGGAGAAAAGTTTGGATAACAACAAAGAAAATACCGGGAATTATTGGGATAAAAGCTGGACACATGCAAACACCTGAAGAAAGTAGAAAAGTTAAAACAACTCGTGAATGCTATATTGATGTAGGTCTTTCATCTAGACAAGAAGTAGAACATCTAGGGATTAGGGTTGGAGATCCTATTGTTTTTCAAAGTGATTTCATGGAAATGGCAGATAAAAATCTTATTTCAACAAAATCCATAGATAATCGCATTCACTGCGCAATTTTAATTGAATTATTTAAGGAAATAGAAGGGTTAGAGTTTGAAGGGACTTTATATGGCGTAATAACCGTCCAAGAGGAAGTCGGGCTTAGGGGAGCGGTTACGGCTGGAAATGTGATAAATCCTGATTACGCGATTGTTTTAGATACAATACCAGCAGGTGATACTCCAGATATCGATACGGAAAGATCACTTCCTGTTTATCTCGGAAAAGGTCCTGCTTGTCCCATTGCAGATAGTGTTAGCGGAACAATGATATTTAACCATATCCATCCAAAAGTAAGAGAAATGATTGAAAAGCAAGCAGAAAAAGCGAATATTTCATTACAAACTCTTACATTACTCGGAGATTTCTATACAACAGATGCTGCTAGTTTAGCTTTAACAAATAAAGGGGTACCTGTAGGCATCGTCTCGACACCACGTAGGTATTCTCACTCTCCAGTAGAATTAGTGAATTTAAATGATGCCGAAGGAGTTCTAAAGATTGTAAAAGGAATTGTTCTTGATAATGGAACGAAGGATTTAAGTTTTATATAATTATCATTCTGCGTAATAAAAAAGGTGTGTAGTATTAAAAACTACACACCCTTTCTACTCCTCAATACATAGCTGAAGACTGTAATAATAAAAAGGCTTAGATTGCTTTTTCATTTATATTCTTTAGCGGCTAGTATAACCAGCATCAACGTGAATCGTTGTACCTGTTACATAAGAAGATAAATCTGAAGCTAACCATAGGCTTGCTTGTGCAATTTCTCTAGGTTGACCAAATCTACCTAATAGACTAAGTTGAGGAGCAAATTCTTCTTCAGTTTGTCCAGTTTCTTCTAATGCTCCTCTTAACATAGGTGTATCAATCGCTCCTGGAGCTACTGAGTTCACTCGAATATTTTTATCACCGTTTTCCAATGCAGCAACTTTAGTCATGCCTACAACTCCATGTTTAGCCGCCACATAAGCAATATTATTTGGCTGAGGACGGAAACCACTTACAGATGATATATTAACAATACTTCCGCCTTGGCCTTGTTTAATCATTTGTTGTAATTCATATTTCATACATAAGGCTGTTCCCGTAAGATCAATGGAAATTAGTTTATTCCAATAATCCTCATCAAACTCAGAGGCAGGAGCGTTATCTGGTGTTAGGGCCGCATTGTTAATAGCCACATCAAGGCGTCCATATTTCTCAACTGTTTTAGCCACCATATCTTGCACTTGATCAGATTTAGAAATATCAACTTTTACAAAATAAGCTGTTCCTCCGTTAGCTTCGATCTCAGAAACGGCTGCTTTTCCTTTTTCTTCGTTAAAATCTGCTATAACTACTTTTGCTTTTGCTTCAGCAAAAAGTTTTGCAGTCGCAAGTCCCATCCCCATTGCTGCACCTGTTATAATAGCTACTTTACCTTCTAATACTGGAAATGTCATTTTAATCACTCACCCCGATAGATTCTAGTTTTCTACACTGAACTCTTATATAGCCTAAACATTTTTAATCAAAAGTATTTTTAGTTTCTAAATTTTAAGTGTAAAGCAAAACATAATCGTAAATCTTTATTATTGAGCGGTATACCCACCATCAACAGTTAAACTGTTACCTGTCATAAATGAAGAATCATCAGAAGCCATAAATAATACGGCTTTCGCCATTTCTTCTGATTTACCAAGACGTTTTAACGGTGTTGTTGCAGCTAAAGCTTGCTTATCTTCTTCTGGTATAATTGGTGTATCAATAAAACCAGGGCATAATGCGTTGACACGAATATTTTTTTCTGCATATTCAAGCGCAAGTGAACGAGTTAAGTTAATTACGCCACCTTTTGCTGCATTATAAGCTGCTGAACCAGGTGATCCAACCCAACCATACATAGAAGCTGTATTAACAATTGCCCCCCCGCCTGTTTTTAACATTTCACGAATTGCCCCGCGAGCTACTAAGAAGACCCCATCTAAGTCAACATTGACCGTTTTTCGCCATTCTGAGTACTCTAACTCATGTGAAGGTTGAACACGACCTATCCCTGCATTGTTGAAAACGATATCTACTTTACCGAATGTTTCAACCGTTTTCTTAAAGAGATTTGCAACCTCTTCTTCGCTCGTAATATCTGTTTTTATAAAAAGAGCTTCGGCGTTAAGCGCTTTCAACTCCTCTTCAAAAGCTTTTCCTTTTTCGTCATTTAAATCCACAAGGACTACTTTTGCTCCTTCTGAAACAAATAAACGTGCTGTTGCTGCTCCAATTCCAGATGCTCCCCCAGTGATGACAGCTACTTTATCTTGTAATTTTCCCATCTTAATTCCTCCTAATATAAATTCCCTTTATCATAATTTAAGGGAAATAGCTAGATATATTTTATATCTGTGCTGTTTTGTTCACAATTTAATTGTACTCCTTTGTTCACATTTAACAATCATTAAGATATCATTAAGTGTCTAGCAGTTAGACACTTATCATGAATCTGTCTATTTTGAGGGAGGTTTTTTCGTGAATTATGAGCAAAATGCACCATCTCAACGGCAAAATCGAACAAAGACACATTTGAAGCAAGCTTTAATTGAGCTTATTAAAGAAAAGGGATATCATTCCGTTACCGTTAAAAATATTGTTGATTATGCCGCTTATAACCGCAGTACCTTTTATATTCATTACCTAGACAAATTGGAATTAGCTGAAGATCTACTACTTTCTATGCTTCAAGGGTTGGAAGCTTCAGTAGGGAGCCCGCATATACCCGGACGGAAAGTGTATACAACTAAACTAAATGAACCATCTTTTAATATTGTTTCTTATATTTATAAAAACCGAAATTTCTTTGAATTAATTAACTATGAGGATACGTTACCAGGATTACATACTCGCTTTCCCCAGACGATCTTAAAAATTTATAAAGAACAATTCGTTTTTGAAACCATTAATAATATTCCAGTTAATATGGATTATTTCAAACGTTATACAGCTTATGGGTTTTACGGCCTCCTTCATAATTGGATTCACAATAACTTTAAAGAAACCCAAGAGGAATTCATTAAAGAAGTCATCGATTTAACAAAAACCCATATTTACTCGTTTGAGTATATTGGAGGAGAAGATAGAAGCTAATGGATGATGAATCGGCTTGGATCTTTTTACAGCATAAAAGATCTAAATAAAAGGAAAAAGAACAGCGATAAATCTAAATTTATCGCTGTTCTTTTTTTATAAAGTATAATGAAAATAAAGTTAACCCTCCGAGGAGAAAAGAAGATGGAGCAAAACATGTTAACGATTCAACAAGTCTTTGAAAGCGCACAGAAACATCATCTTGCAAGTCATATTAAAACCGTTTATCGGTGGATTGATAAAAAAACGCTCCCATCTATTAAACAAGGGAAATTTCGTATGGTTTTACAACAAGAATGGGAAGCGTTTGTGGCAAATAAAGCATTTTCTACAGGTGTAGAAAATGAAGGGGAGCAACAATTAAGGGATAGAATAAAACAATTAGAACAGTATATTCGCGTACAGGACTTAGAAATGAAAGAGATGAAAAATCAGATTCAACATCTCGAACTAGCACAAGATACTAGCAAGACGGCGATGAATCGATACGAATTGCAGAACCTGCTTATCACCAATAATGCTATGGACGCTCCGGATTGGAACATGGTGAAAAACACTTATAACGCAGAAGTTTATCTATCTTTAGTACGCTTGTCGCTAATATAGGTTTAACACAGCTTATTCAAGTCTCAACGCCAGTATTAATGACAATGTATCCACTTGCTATTTCTTTAATCTTTTTAACTTTTCTCCATCCATTATTTAAAGGTAGAGGAGAAGTCTATCAAGGAAGTTTAATTTTTACCTTTATTGTGAGTTTATTTGACGGCTTAAATGCCGCTGGAATACAAATCAAAGTAATTCATCATCTTTTCACTGAGTTTTTTCCAATGTACGATATAGGATTAGGCTGGTTGATTCCGTCCCTTCTAGGAGGAGTAGGCGGATATATATTTAACACATTACGCAAGGACACCTCTCATCCTAGTGAAACTCAATTCAATAAATAAGGTTAGTCGGTTATTCTATGTTTATGAGAATATATCAAGGGAAATCTTCTTTTGGAACAGGTTTTTATTAGTATCTATAAGTTTTAAAAAGCGGCCAAAAGGAGAGTGAATAATCATGCCCACTGTTCAAACAAATGATGGAACAAACATATATTATGAGGAGCACGGAGAAGGGCGTCCCCTAGTGATGATTCACGGATGGGGATTTTCCGGACACTTTTTCCAACGAAATATGGAATGTTTAGCAAAGAACGTCCGCGTTATCACAATTGATCTTCGAGGACACGGCAATTCAGATAAGCCAGATCACGGATATCACGTACCAAGGTTGGCGAGGGACCTTTACGATGTTCTCGTTCAGCTCAATCTTCAGGATGTAACAGTGCTAGGCTGGTCGCTTGGATGTCCAGTCATCTGGAGCTACCTTGAGTTATTCGGGAACGAACGGCTGAGACAAGCGATATTTGTTCAGCAAACACCAAGACAGTATTATGATCTTGACTGGAAGTACGCTCATGCTATCTGCTATGATGATGCTTCCTTTCAATACATGAAAGCACAGGTTCAATTAGATACCGCTCATTTTGATCAAAATCAAATTAACACTATTATTTCGACAGAGATTTCAAAAGAGGAAAAGGAATTGATGCTTACTGAAATGGCAAAAACGCCAATATCTGCTCGAGTGGCTATTATGGCTGATCATACCCGGTATGATTGGCGAGACTTTTTACCTCACATTAACCTACCATCTTTAGTATTAGTAGCTCAAAAAGATAGTGTATTTGATTGGAGAGGTCCTGCATGGGTGGGGGAGCATATCCCAAACGCCAAGACCGTTTTCTTTGAAAACAGCAGCCATGCATTATTTGTAGATGAAGTGGAAAAGTTTAATGAGACTGTGCTTCGTTTTATGAGTAGAAGGATAGAATGAGATAAGAAGCGGTATCAAAGCGAATGGTTTTGATACCGCTCTTTATTATAAAAATTCAAAAGATCGAAGGATACTTAAATAGCCAAGAACCATTTTTAAGAATCGAATATAATTTCTTATAAGTGAAGAAGATATATAAGAATTTGATAAATCAAGTCCTTAGGAGGAGCAATCATATGTCTTTTGAAGATAAGCTTAGAAGTGCAGGTCGTACAGTCAATGACGCTGTAAATAATGCTGTAAATGGTTTTGAAAACGGATTGAGTCACACTTTCGAGGAAAGTGAAAATATTTTAAACGGAATTACGGATGATATTCGAGGAAAGATTAGCGAAAATGCTGATGGTTTAGCCGTAATGTTTAGAAACTCCCATCCTGAAGCAGATTTTGATGAATGTGTGGCTATGGTAACTGTAGGAGCGGCTGCTTATGGAGCGTTTGTTGGTGGTCCGCTTGGCGCAGCCATAAATGCAGGAGGAGGAATACATGCAGCACATATAGCTTGCCGTAGAGTATTCCCTGGATAAACAATAAATAGAATATATCTATAAAAGATCCTGTTCAAAGTACCAATTGAATCGCCTAAGAGAATAGCATGATTATCCTTTTCTATAAAGTAGGGAGTTTGGAATTATTAATAATAAATTTAAACGTGGGAATCTATTTTGAATGATATATTTTCAAAATGGGTTCTTTTTTATTTAGTAATAAGATGATCTGCTCTTTCATTACCCTTTCTTGCGTAGTCCTATATAGACGTGTTTTGTCTATTTTCATCTAATTCTCTAAACGGGGAATTTTTGCATATTTACCGCTAGTTATCCCTCCCATTCCTTTGAAAAAGCTAATTTAAGAAGGAAAATTCAAAAAGGTCATGAAGATTAAAAAAGAAGACAAAAATGCTAAAAAGGGGAGTTTAGCCAAATGACGGATATAATTGTTGCTGATTATCAATTAAAAGAACTTGTTGGAAAGAAGTTAACAAAGGCTGGTCTTCGCCAAGATCATGCGGCTATAGTAGCAGATATTTTGGTTCACGCAGACTTAAGAGGAGTTAGTTCTCATGGTGTATTAAGAACAGAACATTATGTTAAGCGCTTAACCGAAGGAGGACTAAACCCTAATCCTCAATTTTCTATAAAAGATACAGCTCCATCTGCTGCTGTTTTTGATGGTGATGACGGAATGGGACATGTAGTTGCTAAGGAAGCAATGAATCATGCTATGAAATTAGCAAATAAAAACGGAATTGGGATGGTAACAGCCATTAACAGCAGTCACTGCGGGGCATTGTCTTATTTTGTACAGCAAGCTACCCAACATAAAATGATTGGTATGGTTATGACTCATACAGATAAAGTAGTAGTGCCATTTGGTGGAGCTAAGCCTTTTTTTGGTACAAACCCAATCGCGTTTGGGTTTCCTGCGCTTGAACATAAACCAGTGATTCTTGACATGGCTACAAGCAATGTCGCCTTTGGAAAAGTCCTTCATGCGCGCGAAGCTGGTACCTCTATTCCTTCTGATTGGGGAGTGGACGGGAAAGGAAAGTCGACTACAGATCCAAACGAAGTCAAAGCCTTGTTGCCATTTGCTGGTCCTAAAGGTTATGGACTTGCTATGGTAGTGGACGTGCTTTCAGGACTACTTGCTGGAGCAGCATTTGGCCCTCATATTACTGCAATGTATGGTGACTACTCAAAGAAACGCAAACTTGGACATTTCTTATGTGCCATTAACCCGACTATTTTCACGGATCATGATACATTTCTAGCCAATATGGATCAAATGATAAAAGAACTTCATGAAATAACACCTGCTGAAGGATTTTCAAAGGTCATGGTACCAGGAGAGCCTGAGCAAGTAAAAGAGGAAATGAGACTGAAAGAAGGAGTTCCTGTGACTGAAACTGTCTATCATTATTTATCAAAAGAATAGAGGCTAATTTATTAGAATGTAAAGTTTTCCACCATTATATCAGTCTTTACTTATCTAGATTTTAAAGTTATCATTAGAGTCGATAAATAAATATACAATTCTACTAGGGGTGCCCGAAACGGGGCTGAGAGAAAAACTGATGTTTTTTAACCCTTTGGACCTGATCTGGATTATACCAGCGTAGGAAAGTAGCTAAGATAAACATTATTCTTTATTACTATACTATACCAGGTCCAAAAGTGGGCCTGGTTTTTATTATGCTCTATTTTCGTTTGGAGTGCTTTTAGAACCAACCCATTTTAAAAATCCTAAAAAAATAGGCACTTGAACAGATTAACTGAAATAAAGCAGAAGGGGGAATTTATGTAATAAAACAAAATATTCGTTTTTATGGCATCCTAGATCAGAATTGTAAACACTATGGCGTAAGGAGACAACTATGAAGGAAGAAGCAAAAGATACTACTAATCATTATGAAGAAAAGCTAGCATTGGATGAGAAATTGTCGTCTTCAAAAACATTTCTCTATGGATTGCAGCATGTTTGTGTTTCAAACGTTTGGCTAGACCCAATCTTTGTTGCTGCAATGATTGGTTTACCCCTTTCACAATCGGCAAATATCGTAAGTGCTATATTCATTGTAGCTGGTTTAGTGACATTCATTCAGGCTACTAAGCTAGTAAGATTACCTATTGTTCAAGGTCCATCTGCTGCTTTTGATTCGGTTATGATTGCGGCTGGTAAAGCGAACGGCCTAGCTGCTGCGAGCGGCGGTATTTTTCTAAGTGCAATTATTGTGTTTATTTTATCTATTACAGGCATTATCGGCCGTTTAAAGTCACTATTTACCCCTGTTATTTCAGGTACGGTCATTTTTCTTGTTGGAATATCTTTAGCAGAGTTCACTCTATCTGAATTCTTGGGAGGGGCGCCTGGGGATGAATCATTTGCAAGTCCATCAACATTAACATTATCAATCACAACGTCCCTCATTGTGTTAAGTTTATCTCTTTTTGGCAAAGGATTATGGAAATCTTTTTCCTTTTTAATTGCATTAGTTGTTGGAGACATCCTTGCCGTTATGCTTGGAAAAGCTGATTTCTCTCTGATTGAAAGTAAACCATGGTTTGGAATTCCACAGTTCCTTCCATATGGACATTTAACGTTTCAATGGGAACCCTTTTTAACTTTTTTTGTCGTATATATTGTAGCCATTATTGAAGCAATGGGGGTATACCAGGCTTCAGGTGAAATGCTGAATACTGAAATTAACAAAAAAAGAATTCGCAATGGATTTGCAGGCGAAGCGGCTGGTTCATTCCTATCTTCTCTTATCGGAGGATTTCCTACTACTGCGTATGCTCAAAATGTCGGATTGCTAAGATTGACAGGAGTAAGTTCGAGATATCCGGTTATGGTGGCAGGGTGTATTTTCCTACTGTTTGGATTCTTTCCAAAAATCGGGGCATTACTTGCTTTAACACCCTCTCCTGTTGTAGGAGGAATCTTTTTGCCTGCTGCCGCTACCCTTGTGTCTACGGGGATTTCTATTCTTACTAAGGCAGAAAATACGGACAAAAATTATCTTATCATCGGGTTATCCATAGTGCTTGCACTTTCATTACCTCACTATTCCGGTAATATGGATGGAATCTTAGGTACAATGCTTTCTAATAGTTTATTAATTGGAGCATTCACTACTATCTTTTTACAACTAATACTTATCACTATACCTAATAGACTGAAAAGAGGGCATTTAGAATGAGAGAAGATTCACAAATGATTACTTATGAAATCTTACAGTTCATTGAAAGTAATACGCAGGAAAAGCAAACGAATCCTGATATTGCTGAAGCGACATATAACGAGCTGGCACTAAAATTGTTTCAATATCAGTTTAAGCATAATAAGGCTTATAAGAAATTTTGTCAGGCGAGAAAAAGAACGCCCCTAACAGTGAAGAGATGGATAGATATTCCCCCAATGCCGATTCAGGGGTATAAGGAATTAACGTTATCTTGTGAACCAATTGAGGAAGCAGAAGCTGTTTTTATGACAAGCGGGACAACGAATCCTGAGGCAAAAGGGAAGAATTATCATCCTGATCTTACTATGTGGGATGCTTCTATGAAAGGACCGTTTAAGCAGTTTGTTATGCCAGATTATGAGAAAATGACTATTTTTGTCCTTTCACCAGCAGAAGATCTTAACCAAAATTCTTCATTATCAAGATACTTATCAAATGCTGTGTCCTATTTTGGAACCGAGAATAGTGAATTCTTTTTCAGTGAAGAGGGACTTAATTTCGAAAGGCTCGTTTCCCAATTAAAAAGATGCGAGGAGCAAAGAGAGCCTGTAATGCTAATGGGAGCAAGCTTTGCTTATGTTCATATACTTGATTACTTAAAGGAAAAGCAAATTCAGTTCCGGTTACCAGAAAAAAGCCGAATCTTTGATACAGGAGGCTTTAAAGGCCAGTCACGGGAAGTGGATATGGAGCAGTTGTACACTGAGTTTCAGACGTATTTTCAAATTGGTCGTGATAAATGCATCAATATGTATGGAATGACAGAGCTTAGTTCTCAAATCTATGATCAAACAATTCTAAGTAGCTATTTAAATAGGTCTGTTATCCATGACAAAGCGGCAGCTCCCTGGATAAAAACCGTTATTTTAAATACGGAAACGCTAGAACCTGTCCAACAGGGAGAGAAAGGGGTTATTGCACATTACGATCTTGCTAATTGGAATTCGTGTCTAGCCCTTTTAACAGAAGATTTGGGGTATCAAACGGAAAATGGCTTCGTTCTTCTTGGAAGAATAAAAGATTCAGAGGCAAGAGGCTGTTCTATTGCCGTTGATCAGTTAATACAGTCAAATTCAGGTGGTGCGGTAAGGTAGTGAAAAATATAAAAGAATTGAATGCATTTCGTGTACCTAATTCCATTAAATTAAACGAATTCCAGTTGAAAACAATTGAAAGTAGTGACATTACTTTCACATTAAAAATTCCTGTTATTACAGTGGATGTGTTAGAGCGAATCATTCATCAAGTGCAACTCAATCGTGACCAGTATTTAGCTGCTATGCCTATTACTGATATTGTCAACAAAATTGATATGGCCGTTCAAAAATGGCTGAATCCAGACTATCCGCTTCGTAAGTTAGCAGAAAGAGTCATTCCCCTTATAACGGGTTATGATCAAGAGATGGTTCGGTTGCAATTAAAAAGATATATGCGTACCTTTCGAAAAAAAGAATTACTGCGCTTTCTTGATGAGGAGTTCGATCAGCCTGCAATGTTAGATGAATTTCGCCCTCGAAAATCTGGCAGTATGAGCAAAGCTTTTGGACCACGTACTATTTTTCATGTTTTCTCTGGGAATGTTCCAGGAGTTCAAATTTGGAGTTTAATTATGGGGCTTATGGTGAAATCAAGTGCGATCGGAAAAGTCTCAATGGCTGAACCTCTGTTCCCTGTTTTATTTACAGAGTCATTAGCGGAGGTTGATGAAAGACTTGCCGAAACGATTGCAATACTCCCGTGGAAAGGGGGAACAAACGAATTAGAAGTGACGACCATTGAAACTAGCGACGCTGTGGTTGTCTACGGAACGAATAATACTGTTGAAAAATTGAGAAGCAAGGTTCCCCCTCATAAGAAGTTCTTAAGCTATGGGCATAAAATTAGCTTCTCTTTAATTGGCAAAGAAGCTTTGACTCCCGATTTGTACTATCAAACCATTCAAAAAGTAGCGGAGGACATCAGTGTCTATGACCAACAAAGCTGTCTATCTCCACAAACCGTTTTTGTGGAAGAAGGAGGAGGAATCAGTGCAAAACAATTCGCTCAAATGTTAGGTGCAGAACTTGAACGTTATCATAAAAAAAGACCGCGAGCGAAGCTAACAGATGAAGAGGCCATGTCTATTCAACGGTTAAGAAGCCGCTTTGAGCTAGAGTCCCTGCAACAAGATAATGTAACAGTTCTTTCAAGCGAAAGGGGTACATCTTGGACTGTTATTTATCATAAAGAACTCGGATTTGAAGGTTCTCCCTTGAATCGCTCTATTCACGTATACTCGGTAGTAGAATCAATTGAACAGGCAGTTCATATTATTAAGCCGTATCAACAATATCTACAGTCATGTGGGCTTGCAGTAGCTCCGTCGAGGTTATTCCAACTAGCCGGCCGCCTAGGAGAATTAGGGGTAAATAGGATTACTCCAGTTGGAGAAATGAATCAAGCAAAGCCAGGTTGGCACCATGATGGAGGATTTAATCTCCTTGATCTTGTAAGAATGACAGATATTGAACGGAATGTAGAAGAGCACTTAGAACGTTTTGATCCAGATGTTGAATAGAAGGTGGAGTAACAATGAATTTAAAGCAGAAAATAGTATTAATTACAGGAGCAAGCAGGGGGATTGGAGCTGAGATGGCCAGACAGTTTGGTGCCGCAGGATCAATTGTTGTTATTAATTATTTGAACAATGAGAACCTAGCGGGTAAAGTTGTTAGGGAAATTGAGGAAATGGGCGGTCAATCCGTTGCGATTAGGGCAGATGTGACAGATAGCAATCAAGTAAATGAAATGATCGAATCCATTGTTGATTCCTTTGGTGCCATTGATGTAGTTGTAAACAATGCATTAAGTCACTATACCTTTAACCCTAAAACGAGAAAAACAGCGTGGGAGATGGAATGGGAAGATTACAACAAACAATGGGAAGGAAGCGTACATGGCGCTTATAATATATGTAAGGCTGTAATGCCTCATATGAAAAATCAAATGTCAGGAAGAATGATTAATATGGTTAGTAATTTAATTCATTTTCCAATTGTTCCTTATCACGACTATACAACAGCGAAGATGTCATTGCTTGGTTATACCCGAAACCTCGCCAAGGAATTAGGCAGTTTTGGTATTACTGTTAATGCCGTTGCGCCAGGTCTGACTTATCCAACTGATTCAAGCCATGAAACAAAGGAAGATATCAGAAACAAAATTATTCAATTGACACCTTTGCACCGCTTGGCCCAGCCTAAAGATATTGCTGGAAGCGTATTATTTTTAGCTTCTGATTTGGCCTCTTTTATTACGGGTCAATGCTTAAATGTCGATGGTGGGTTAGTAATGCATTAAGAGATGCTTTACTAACATTACAAATAATCACATATATAAAAACATGATCTAAAATTAAAATGAATAAAAGAGAAAAAAGCCATAGACTCTTTATTAATAAAGAGTCTATGGCTTATTCACTTCCCTAGAATGGTCTATGTAAATTTACCAACAATAAGAAAACGCTTACAATTCGAGGGGTGATGAATATTAACCTGAAGTATGAAGTTGAGAAACAGCATTCATTAGGCAACATTCAATTAGGTTCGTAAAGTTCTTTAGAAACAAAAATTCACTATACTTCTAGTCAAAGGGGTTTATTATGGAAGAGAAAGTTTACTTTCAAGCAGAACATGTATTTCGTCAAGCAGTTGAACCGTTATTCTTAGAAGAAAAAACAAAGTTACAGTCATTATTTCCCCATGCGGAGATTTATCATGTAGGAAGTACATCCGTACCCGGAAGTCTTACTAAAGGGGATGTAGATATTCAAGTAATAGTGAATCAAGAGCATTTTAATTCATCAAAAGAGGTTCTAGTAAAACACTATAATATCAATGAGGGAAGTGTGTCATCTGATACATTTATTTCGTTTAAGGATGACACCAGAAACCCTCCTTTAGGTATCCAATTAACAGTAAGAAACTCATCTCTCGATATATGTTGGAAAATCACCGAGGTTTTAAGGGAAAATGAAAATTTGAGACAACAATACGATCAAATTAAACAAGAATTTAACGGTGAAAGTATGGAAGAGTATAGAGAAGCTAAAGCGAGGTTCTTAACAGATCTCGTGAAAACGAATGATTACAAGAATAAGGGAAAATAACTCCTTATCTCTTGGTGTTCATATAAAAAAGGCGAGGTATCTTTTACTACCGATAATTCCTAATATGATGAAGCATTCATAATTATTTTAATAGGAAATTATAATCCTTGAATTATTGAATTTAATCATGTTCTTTTATATGATTCTGAATGGATAACAAGGTATATTGACTAATTGGAGGAGACTATGAAGTTTTTAAAAAAAGCTTTTAAACGTAGAACTACATGGCTTATTTTCGGGGTGATCATAGCTTTTATTTACTTTAATAATAGTTCTTTACTAGCTCAGAAAAGAGAGAGTCAACCCTTTTTACTTGCTCATCGAGGTGTTGCACAAACATTTACTATGAAAGATATTCAAAATGATACATGTACAGCCGAAAGGATTTACAAACCGGAACACCAATTTTTAGAAAATACCATTCCATCTATGGAAGCCGCTTTTGAGGATGGAGCTGATATGGTTGAACTTGACGTGCATATCACAAAAGACAATCAATTTGCCGTATTTCATGATTGGACACTAGATTGCCGAACAAATGGAAGGGGCGTTACAAGAGATTATACAATGGCTGAGTTGAAAAAATTAGATATTGGATACGGATATACGGCTGATGGAGGAAAAACATATCCTTTTCGAGGTCAAGGAGTTAACCTTATGCCTTCCCTGAATGAAGTAATGGAACATTTTCCTCATCAAGCGTTTCTTATTCATGTAAAAAGTAATGATCCAGAGGAAGGAAGAAAACTAGCCCAGTATTTATCCCAATTTTCTAAGAAGCGCTTGGAAAATATAACGGTTTATGGGGGAGACGAACCGATTGATTCATTGAAAAAGGAAATGCCAAATTTAAAAGTTATGTCCAAAGCAACGATGAAAGCTTGTCTTATTCCATATATAGCAACAGGATGGACAGGGAATGTACCAAATGCCTGTGAAAATACAGAATTACATATACCAGAAAAAATTGCTCCCATCCTCTGGGGATGGCCAAACCGCTTTTTAAATCGAATGGATGACGTAAATACTCGTACCATTATTGTTGGTGGAAATGGAAGTGAATTTTCAACTGGTTTTGATTTTATCCAAGATTTAAAAAGGCTTCCAAACGATTATTCAGGGGGCATATGGACCAACCGTATAGATAAAATAGGGGATTACTATAAGAAAAATAAAGAGTAATTTCTAAGAACAAAAATTTATTTCAACTTTACTTTTTTAACCATCCATAGTATGATAAAAATACTAAATTAGATTTCAATGAAAATTCCAATAAATTAATGAGAGGTGCTTTTTGTGAGTGCGGTAGGTTCTAAATAGGAAAAGTTAAATGAAATAAATACGATAGCAGAAGTGAATGAGGTACAAAATGTGCCTGTATTTTGCTATGGATTTATTTCAAAACCTATGAAGATACCTACAGTACTTTATAAAGCATGTAATAGTAAGGGAATAGCTCTATTTTAATGGCTTATTTCCTTATGTATATTACACTTGCCTTGTAATGTAAAAAGCTGCGGTATCCCCGCAGCTTTTTTGTGTTTAGATAAGTAGTAAATAATATTCTTTTATGTTTGAAACCTCATTGAAATCTAATGAGTAGGTATCTTCGCTTGTGAAATGAATAAATCACAGTGAGGAGAATGAAAAATGAATCACACGACTTATGAAAAGTTACAATATAACGAATTAAAACAGATTGTTAGATCTTATTGTGTAAGTGGATTAGGTAAACAATTACTGGATAAATTAAAGCCGAGTACAAATATAAAAGTAGTTAAAAATCGCTTAAATGAAACAACAGAAGCACGAGCAATTTTAGATGCAGAGGGGCACGTGCCGTTTTTAGGTATATCTAATATCGATCATACAATCCAAAATCTTGAAAAAGGGATGATGCTTGATCCAAGTGAGTTGGTAAGTGTATCAGACTTTTTAAGAGGGTGTAGAAAAATGAAAAAATTTATGATGAATAAAGAGTTTTTCGCGCCCCTATTAACATCTTACGCCAATTCAATGACTGAATATAAAAGTATTGAGGAAGAAATTAATTTTTCAATTAAGGGAAATCGTGTAGATTCAGCTGCAAGTAAAGAGCTAAAACGAATACGCAATAACATGGCAGCGGCTGAAGAAAAAATAAAGGAACGCTTAAATAAATTTCTCAATAGCAGTTCATATAAAAAGTATATTCAAGAGTTCTTTATTAGTAAAAAAGATGATCGGTATACAATTCCTATTAAAGCTTCCTATAAAAATCAGATTCCAGGAACAGTAATCGAGGTTTCTTCTAAAGGTTCTACTGTCTTTATCGAGCCAAATACTATTACAAAGTTAAATGGAGAACTCTCAAGTCTAAAAGCTGAAGAGGCAATAGAAGAGTATCAAATATTAGCTACGTTATCAGGAATGCTTTTAGAGAACATTCATGAAATTAAGATCAATATGGAGCTTATTAGTCAATATGATATGGTGTTTGCGAAGGCAAAGTTCAGTAAGCATGTCGGAGGGATAGAACCGAAGTTAAATGATTATGGATATATCAAATTAGTTGATTGTAAACATCCCCTTTTAACAAGAGAAGCTGTGCCACTTCATTTTGAGATAGGGAAAGATTATCGTAGCTTGATTATTACGGGTCCTAATGCTGGCGGGAAAACCATTGTGCTAAAAACCATAGGATTAGTCACATTAGCAGCTATGTCAGGCTTTCACATTATTTCAAACAAGGAAACGGAAATAGCCGTATTTGAAAACATCTTTGTTGATATTGGAGACAATCAAAGTATGGAAAATGCGCTAAGTACATTTTCATCTCATATGAAAAATGTATCAGAGATTATGAGAGCAGCCAACAATAATACCCTTTTACTATTTGATGAAATAGGAAGTGGTACAGAGCCGAATGAAGGAGCTGCACTCGCGATTTCAATTTTAGAGGAATTTTACCAAATGGGATGTATCACAGTAGCGACAACTCATTATGGCGAAATCAAACGTTTCTCCGAAATGCACAGCGATTTTATGAATGCAGCCATGCAATTTAATAGCGATACATTAGAACCAATGTATCAATTATTAATAGGAAAATCAGGAGAAAGTAATGCACTTTGGATTTCTAGGAAAATGAATGTACGAGAAAATGTGCTACAAAGAGCAAAGTACTATATGGAGAACAAAGGGTACCATTTAGAACGGGTAGACGATAATAAAATAAGAAAACCTAAGATTAGTAAAGAAAAGACGGAAGAAAAGAATGAATATAAAAAAGGTGATCGTGTAAAATTATTAGACTATAATGACTTTGGGATTATCTATAAAGAAATGGATAATTTCTATAATGTTGTAGTGTTCTACGATAAAGAATTTATGGAAGTAAATGTTAAACGGATTTCCCTAGAGATATCAGCAAAAGAACTATATCCAGATGGCTATGATTTAGAGACATTGTTTATTGATTATACTACCCGAAAAACGCAGCATGATATAGAACGTGGTTCCAAAAAGGCGCTTCGTAAAATTCAAAAAGAGATAAGAAAACGTAAAGGGTGAGATGAAATGGCGATAATGATTAGACAAGAAAGTCAGGAAGAGTATCAAAAAACAGAAGAACTTGTAAAACAAGCATTTTCAAATGCGGAGTTTAGCGATCAGAAAGAACATGAACTTGTACATCGGATGAGAGCATCTGATGCATTTATTCCTGAACTTTCATTAGTGGCAGTAGATAACGAAATTGTAGGACATATTATGTTATCTAAAATTAAAATCGTAAATGATGATAGGGCTGTAGATTCTCTGGCTCTTGCCCCAGTTTCTGTATCCCCAAATCATCAGAAAAAGGGAATCGGAAGTTCATTAATTACTCATACATTAAGAAAAGCAAAAGAGCTTGGTTATCAGTCTGTTATTGTATTAGGTCATCAAGATTATTATCCAAAATTCGGATTCAAACCAGCAAGTTTATGGAATATAAAATCACCATTCGAAGTCCCGGACGAAGTCTTTATGGCCATGGAGTTAACTAAGGATGCTCTTAAAAACACACAGGGGGTTGTTCAATATTCTCAAGCATTTTTTGAATAAGATGAAACATATCTCTTACTCGTGTAATAACGGAGTCACTTACAAGGTATGTTATACTTCTATTAATTAAAAACGGAAGGAGCACGTTATATGTGTTGCTCATGCTGTCCAGTATTTGATAACTTCCTTATCTAAAAATGAAAATATAAGATAGGGAGTGTTGAATTTGCTAATTCAAAAGAAAATCATTCAAAACGTTAAAAATAAATGTATCGAAGATGAATCAGTCTCAGCTTGTATGATGTATGGGTCTTTTACTAAAGGGGAAGGAGATCAGTATTCAGATATTGAGTTTTATATATTTATTGGAAATCATGATATAAATCATTTTAACTCAAGACATTGGATCTCTGAAGTAAATGCTGCTGATTTGATATTTTACAATGAGTATGGAACAGAGGTAGTCATATTTTCAAATATGATTCGGGGAGAATTTCATTTTCTCCCTGAATCAAAAATGGAAATAATCAAAAGTTTTAAATCTACTGGAGTTTTCCCAAACCCTGAGTCGATGTATATTTACGATTCTACAGAACAATTACGGCCTTTGCTTGAAGGATTAGGTGGATCTGGTCCAGAAAGAATGACAGATAAAAACGTAAGTTTTGCTTTTAATAACGTTGTAAACGCTTGGCTGATGGGTCTAAATGTAATGAAAAGAAGAGAGTTAGCACGTTCTTTAGAGATTTTAACACAAGTGCAAAAATATATATTACAACTCATAAGAGTAAAGGAAAAAACGGTAGAACGTTGGTTAAATAGCACCAAAAACTTGGAAATGGATATAAGTGTTGAATCTTATCATGACTATGCTTCAATAACTGCAAAACTAAGAGAGTGTGAATTGAAAACAGCTTATCATAACGCCTTGAAAGTGGTAGAAAAGCTGTATCATAATTTAGGTACTTTTTACACGGTCGATATAGATCAAGGTTTTATTAAAAAGCTTTACATTCACTTAAATGAATAACTTAAATATAAAAAGCTCTCTGTTTACTAACAGGGAGCTTTTTATATTTATTATATTTTTAGTATTTTTCTCGGAAAAGCAATGGAACCTAACTTTCTTAGATTCTCATTATCTAATTCTTCAATGTTTACTTTTATATGTTAAATAAAAGTAAGGGATCAAAGACTAGACAAATCAACTAATTTGATTGTGGTAATAAAGTGAAAATTGGCACCAGAAGCGGTGGGGAAAGTGATTATGTAGCTTCTCTAGCGCTTTTCAAAAATGGTAGCAGAGGTTATATCATCTATTTTGTTTTGGTTCTCAGGGTAGGAGTATAAAAATGAGAAGATAAGAAAAAATACGAAGAGCGTGTTAATCCTTTTTATTACTTCAAGGGGGAATTAGATTATGACAAACTTAGATGGCAAAGTTGCAATTGTAACAGGTGGTGCTTCTGGTATCGGATTAGCTACTGCTAAAGCTTTTCTAGAAAAAGGAGCAAAAGTCGTTATTGGAGATTACAATAATGAAGCTGGAGTAAGCGTCGAAAAAGGGTTAAAAAAAACATATAAGGATGTTTTATTTATCACAGTTAATGTGGCTGATGAGCAATCAGTTGAAAATCTTGTTTCTGAAACCGTCAAACATTTTGGAGGGTTAGACATTATCTTTAACAACGCTGGGGTTGGTGTTCAAACACCTACTCACGAATTAACGGATGAAGAATACAAGAGAGTGATTTCTGTGAACCAAGATGGTGTCTTTTACGGGATTAAATATGCTCTTCGTGAAATGCTTAAAACGGGTGGCGGTTCTATTATTAACACTTCTTCTATTTTGGGGACAGTTGGTGAACCAACTTCTATTCCATATGCTGCAAGTAAAGGCGCTGTTAATTTAATAACAAAGTCTGTTGCATTAGAATATGCAGATCGTAATATTCGAGTTAATGCTGTAGCTCCTGGATTTATCGAATCTGGACTAGTGAACAAAGAAGCAATGGGTGAGTACTATGACGGTCTAGTAGCCAAACATCCTATTGGTCGACTAGGTGAACCAAAAGAAATTGCACATGCTGTTATTTTCTTAGCTGAAAATGACTTTGTAACAGGGACAACACTTCTTGTTGACGGTGGATACACAGCTAAATAAGCCTTTTATAATAACTCGATTCTTTTTATTATCGCAAATTTTTAAATATATAATAGTGGACTTGTTAAAAGTCTGATAAATAATAAATATGCGGGTGAACAAGTTATCTCACTTTAAATAGCCTTCTGTCATTTGGATGATAGAAGGCTATTTAAGTTATATGACAGTGACAACCGGTTATTAAAGTAAGAGAGCGTAAAGAGTTGCCTATTATCTATTTAATTCACTACCATAATCTGGATATAAAGAGGCAGAATGTCCTTTTAGTATGGATATGTATAACAGTTCTTGTACATAATATCAATTGGTACATATGTCCAACTTACATCGTATAAACGCTATAGTTTATCTCAATAAATTATAAAAGGTGGATGAAACGAGATGCTTGACCCTAAAACAATTGAGATTGTGCAATCAACAGTACCGGTTTTAAAAGAACATAGTAAAGAAATTGGCAAAAGATTTTACGAGTTACTATTTGCAAAAGCGCCTGATCTGTACAATATGTTTAATCAAACAAATCAGAAACGTGGAATTCAACAGGAAGCGTTAGGATATGCGGTTTATGCTGCAGGGGAACACATTACAAACTTAGATGCTATCAAACCTGTAATCGAAAGAATTTCTCAAAAACACCGTGCTATAGGGGTGAAAGAAGAGCAGTATCCCGTTGTGGGTGAGACTTTACTTCAAGCAGTAAAGGATGTTTTAGGAGCTGCTGCTTCTGATGACATTATTGAAGCATGGGGAAAGGCGTATGGATATATTGCGGATGCCTTCATTAACCTTGAGAAGAATCTTGAAGAAGAAACAAAGAGTCAGCCTGGTGGATGGAATGGATATCGAAGTTTTTACGTAGATAAGAAAGTTGAAGAAAGCGATAGTATCACATCATTTTATTTAAAACCCGCTGATGGAAAAGCGATTGCTTCTTATAAAGCTGGACAGTATTTGACGTTAAAAGCAACGATACCAGGTGAAAAGTATACTCATATTCGTCACTACAGTCTTTCAGAATCTCCAGGAAAACCGTATTATCGAATCAGTGTAAAACGCGAAGATGCTCATGATGATAGTCCAGACGGTATTGTCTCAAACTATTTACATAATCAAGTAAAGGTTGGTGAACAATTAGAATTTTCCGCTCCAGCAGGAGATTTTGTTCTTGATCATAGTAAATTACCCATTGTGTTGATAAGTGGAGGGATTGGGATTACGCCTGTACTCAGCATGTTGAATACTTTAGTTGAAACACAATCTACACGTCAAGTGACTTTTATTCATGGAACCATGAATAGTAAAACACATGCCTTTAAAGAACATGTAGCGGAATTAGCTGATAATCAAGAAAACGTCACATCATTTATTTGTTATAGCTCTCCTAATGAAGAGGACCGGATGGGTCATGATTTTGATAAAGAAGGAATCATTGATTTAGAAGTATTAACATCTACTGTTCCTTCGAAAGAATCCTTATTTTACTTGTGTGGATCCATTCCATTTATGGAATCTATTCTGAACATATTAGTAAAATGGGGTGTATCAAAAGAAAATATTCATTATGAAGCATTTAGTCCTGTAGCACTTTTCGAAGAAGAATAATCAATCAACCTGAAGAAAGCTCAAATTATTTTTTGAGCTTTTTCATTATTTCTAAGCAAGAGGCCATAAACAAAGAAAGTTTTTTTCGATATATTGTATTTATAGGCTGCTAGAACAGTAAAATCGTAAAGAGCATAGCTAACTATGTAGCTGTTATGGGACTGACCAAATAAAAAGTATGACGGTTGAATTGAAAAGGGGATTTTAGAATCGTAAGGAGTGATTTTAAGTGAATAAGGTTGAAATTAGGAGACCACGAATGGAAGAAAATGAGGAAATTCATCATTTTTTTAAAACCGTCATTCAAGATACATTTGCCAAAGAAGGTTTATCAGCGTTACTTGAGGATATGGAAAATGAAATTAAAGACAAGAAAAGATATTTAAAATGTGATTTTGATAGCTGTGGAAAGGACCGATATTTTTTAATAGCTCTAGATAAAAAGCATAATCAAGTTATTGGTACTATTGAATATGGTCCTGCTAGTGATCTGATTAATCGTTGTACAAATGGTGAATTAAAAGAATTGAATGAGATAGGAACGGTATTTGTTCATCCTAATTATCAAGGAATGGGTATAGGAACCCTACTCTTCAATGTAATGATTCTTACTTTGCAGAATCGGGAAATTAAAGAATTTTGTTTGGATAGCGGATACGTCAATGCACAGAAAATATGGAAGAAAAAACTAGGAGAACCCCATTATTTGTTGAAGGATTACTGGGGGGATGGAAGTGACCACATGATTTGGAAAAAACGCACAAATGATATATCAATCATATTTAGTACATGATTAAAATATATCGTGTAAAGTAAGTTAACAAAAAAGAAGATTTAAACCCTACTTGCTCTCATAATGTTACTATCTACTATAGCTCTAAGATAGATGAGGAACAGAGAAAGAGGGGGTGTAATATGAGTAACAGGAAAAAATGGTGTTTTCAGATTCCTTTACAACCCGAGTTTAAAATGAAGACAGCTTATTATATAGAAAAGAGAGAGTTTGATCAAAAAAGAAACAAGTCTTATTTGTATTATCAATTTTGTATTATCAATTCAAATGCCATTCTATTTCTAGCTCAATGATAGTAATTCCTGATGGAAGTATAGATATTCTGTTTACTTGTATTCCTCAAACCCCTTATGGAAAAATTTGCGGAAGTGTTCTTAGAAGTAAGGAAATCCAACTTACTCCAGGGGCAGAATATTTCGGCGTGAGATTTCCTCTAGGAAGAGAATCTTTAAAATGGAATTGTTCTATGAAAGATATAGTTGAGTGTGAAATGCCAATAAAGGATATATTGTCATTAGACGATCCTGCACATCAATTAGCTATTCTCCCTTCATTTGAAGGGAGAATACAGCGATTTCAAGAAACAATAGGTACCTTATTTTTAAATGAAGATCGTTATTCTCCAATTGTGATGAATGCCTTATATAACATACATTTAAGTAAAGGAAATATCACAATGAACGATTTAGCTCAGAGGTTAGGATTCTCAACAAGATATGTACGTAAACAACTTGAACAAGATATCGGAATTTCTCCTAAGTTATTTTCACAAATTGCTCGTTTTCAATGCTCTCTGTCTATGCTTATGAACGATAACAATTATTCAATATGGGATATAATTGAGGAAAGTGGATATTATGATCAAGCGCATTTAATTAATGAATATAAAAAATTTAGCTATTACAGTCCAAGAAAGCTAATGGACACCATTACGAAGGGAAAAGCATTGGTTATGTAGCATAGGTAAGATACGGACTTATAAGAAAGAATATTCTGACAAATTCTTGAGTCTATTTAGCAGAATATATATAATAGATACAACAAAGTTGGAGATAGGTATAAGAGATACATATACAACATTGTTATTTCAATTTTATATGAGATTCATTCTAGAGTTGAAATAATAGGCGTTTTAATGTAAGCGTTTTCTTTGGAGTGGTTGATGTTTATCAAGGATTAAGGAATGAACTGTATATTATGAAGATATAAGAAGTTACATAAACATTTATGATTAATATCCCATTAAATATTTAAAGGAGATATACATGGTGATTTGTTTACCTAACGTAAAAAATAATAGCTATTTACCGTCCCAACCTGAATTTAAATCTTACACAGAGTATTATGTGGAACATAGGGAAAAAGGTTTAAAAAATGAGCCTATTCTCATTTTCTATCAATTTAAAGTGAGAGATATAAAAGAGAAAGTTACGGTTGTGCCAGATGGATGTATTGATATTTTAATTAGCTGTGATGAACGCTTACCAGGTGCAAAAGTTTGTGGAAATGTTAGTAAAAGTAAGTGTATAAATCTGATCCCAAATACGACTTACTTCGGTATTAGAATTCCATATCTCTATCATATTCAAAAAATGGACTATACTTTAAAGGAACTGCATGATCAAGAACTTCCTTTAATTGAGCTTATTTCAATGGATAATACAATTGTAGAAAGAATTGTAAAAGAAGATTATTTTATAAAGAGGATAGATATATTTAATAAAACGTTGAGAAATATCTTGCTTGATTTTCATACATCGTCCCCTGTGGAACAAGCTATACATTTTCTTTACTCGACGAGGGGCAATATATCTATGAATCAATTAGCGAATGAAGTAGGCTATTCAACGAGATATTTACGTAAACAATTTGAAACTCACATTGGTATTTCTCCAAAACTGTTTAGTAAAATTATCAGGTTTCAATGTTCATTAAATATGCTGTTGAATAATCACCATTACACAGTAAATGATGTTATTTACGAGAATGGATATTATGATCAGTCCCATCTCATTAATGAATTTAGGGATTTTGGATATATAACCCCATATAAGCTTACTAGAAAGAGATAAGAAGGAGTCTGATTCTGATAAATAGAGTTATGCAAAAAAGCATTCTTTGCTTATAAAGAATGCTTTTTTTATATTATTATCAAAAATATTCTGATTGTTCCGATTTATCCAATAAATTTAGGCTGTGTCTTGATAATCTTTAATTACTGGAAGGGACTTATAAGCTAAACCACATGGATAAGGAATTGCTTAGAGCAAGGTTAGCAGAGAGTTACTCTATAGACTACAGTAGAAAGGATATTGGGATATGAAACATTATAAGATGTTTATTGATGGAAAATGGGTTGATTCCGTCTCAGGCAGAAGCTTTGAATCTATTAATCCTGGGACTGGGGAAGTGCATGCTCTTGTAGCAGAGGCAGGAACAGAAGATGTAGAATATGCTGTTAAATCAGCTCGGCAAGCATTTGAAAATGGGCCTTGGGCACGAATGGACCCAAGTGAACGGGGACGCTTATTATATAAAGTTGCCTTAAAAATGAGGGAAAAAGCAGAGTTTCTTGCTGAAGTAGAATCAGCAGATAATGGGTTACCAATTAATGAAACTAAATTGATTGAGATACCAGCGACAATTGATGTTTTAGAGTTTTATGCGGGTATGACGAATAAGCTAAGTGGAGAAACATTGGCCTCTCCAATGAACCGATTTAATTATACATTAAGAGAACCTTTAGGAGTGATCGGAGCAATCGTTCCATGGAATTTCCCGCTCATGCTTACAATGTGGAAAGTCGCTCCTGCTCTTGCAGCGGGTAATACAATTGTCATAAAACCGGCAGAGCAAACGCCAGTTAGCATTTTGGAGTTAGTGAAGATATTCCAAGAGGAAGGTCTTCCAGATGGAGTTATTAATGTAGTGCCAGGATTTGGTCATACAGCAGGTAATTCTCTAGTTTCTCATCCTGGAATTGATAAGATTGCTTTTACAGGTTCGACTCATACAGGCCAACTTATTATGCAATCAGCAAGTAAACATTTAAAACCTGTTTCACTAGAGCTTGGTGGAAAATCACCGAATATTATATTCGATGATGCAAACCTAGAAGATGCGATAAATATGGCTTCTTTCGGAATCTATTTCGGCCAAGGACAAGTATGTGCAGCTGGATCTAGAATCTTTGTCCAAAATTCAATTTATGATGAGTTTATAGAACGCTTCGCAAAAAAAGCCCAATCTATACGTGTTGGAAATCAACTTGATACAACAACCCAAATGGGTCCTCAAGTTTCAAATAAACAGCTGGAACAAATTGAAAAGTATGTATCAATAGGAATAGAAGAAGGCGCCAATCTAGTAACGGGGGGAGAACGCTTTACAAGAGCTGGAGATGGATACTACTTCACACCAACTGTTTTCGAAAATGTTACGAACCAAATGACGATTGCTAAAGAAGAGATTTTTGGACCAGTAGCTTCCATTATCCGATTTAGTGACGAAGCAGATGCCCTTCAAAAAGCAAATGAAACCATTTATGGATTAGCATCTGGAGTTTGGACAAATGACTTAAAACGTGCACATCGCATGGCACGCGGAATTAAAGCCGGGACAGTTTGGGTGAATGCGTATAGCTTTCTGGATAGTGGAGCCCCATTTGGCGGAACAAAACAAAGTGGATTTGGACGCGAATTAGGGGTACAAGCTCTAGAAATGTATACTCAGACAAAACATGTTTGGGTGGATTTAAATGAGCGAGCAATGAACTGGTATGGTGGCTAAATGTCTACATGAACACTTCATTCTTCCCCTAACTCTATTAGGAAAGAATGACGGAAGTTTTATATTGTTAGAAAAAGAGATGTAGTGAGAACTCGATTTTTTTATTGGCTATTTGGAAAGGGGGAGAAGATTGGAGACAGAGAAATCAGTACATGACATAGCCTTTCGTCCAAATAAAATTGAACTTAAGCGAACACTAAAGTTAAGAGATTTAGTAATCTTCGGGCTAGGGTTCATGGCTCCAGTAGCAGCGATGTCCTTATTTGGAATTATAACAGTCGTTTCCGAAGGGCATTCAGTGCTTTCTTATATCATTGGATTTGTTGCTATGTTATTTACAGCCTACAGTTTTGGAAAGATGGTAGAGGCATATCCTGTAGCTGGTTCTACTTATACGTATGCACAGCATGCGCTTCATCCTAAAATAGGTTTTATTGCAGGATGGGGAATGCTACTTGATTATCTTTTAATTCCGATGCTTACCTTTCTTATTAGTTCTAATTTTGCACATGCTCTTGTACCAAGTATTGCGGTGTGGGCATGGGTCCTTATCTTTGCTGTTCCTATTACAGTAGTAAATATAATTGGTATTGAAGTTGCTGCTAAAGTAAATACAGTATTAGTCCTCTTGATGATTTTAGCTGTTTTAGTTTTTGCTATAAGTGCAGGGCATTATATTGTAACAGGAAACATATCTCTTATTCAGTTTGAGGCGATCTATGATCCTAGTCATTTCTCTATTGGTGCTATTATTAGCGGATCTGCTATCGTGATCGTTGCTTATCTTGGATTTGATGCGATTACAACATTAGCAGAAGAAACAAATGTAGGCGGGAATAAAATTGGGCTAGCTATCATGTTCACATGCGTTATTCAAACTATATTTTATGTTTCAGTAACCTATTTAGCTGTGATTATAGTAGGGCATTATACAGTGATTAAAAACCCGGATACAGCCTTTTTCAATATACTCGATACTATTGGTAGTCTATTTCTTCAGACCTTTATTACAGCAATGATTATAGCTTCTGGCGTAGCGAGTGCATTGGCGAGTCAATCAGCTTCAAGTCGCTTACTTTTAGGAATGGGGCGTGATAATGTCATGCCAAAGAAGTTTTTTGGGTATATCCATCCAAAATACAAAACACCGGTTAATAACATTCTTTTAATGTCTATAGCTGGCATCATAGGAGCTCTATCGCTAAATATGCAATTGGTCTCAGATCTTGTCGCATTTGGTGGATTATTAGGTTTTGCCTTTGTCAATATATGTGTGATTAACCATTACTATATAAAAAATAAGCAAAGAAATGTAGTGAAATATTTAATCATTCCATCACTAGGAACCATCGTGTGTTTCTATATTTTATGGGGCCTTTCGACAGCTGGAAAAACAGTAGGCCTTTTGTGGTTAGGTCTAGGTTTTATTTATCTTATTATTCGTTCCTCATCCTCAAAAGAATTTAAAGAATTCTTATCTAATAAAGAGGAAGAAACACTTAACGGAAATTATAAGTGATAGAGAAAATTTTTTATGATTAATATAATTTAGGAGGAATACGTATGCAAAAATTATCTAAAGGTTCTACTTTTACACATGCCGAATTAGCAGAGATTGATAAGAAACATTATTTGCACCCAACAACTCCCCCAAAAGCACATTATCTATCAGGTCCCCCTACTATTTTTTCGGAGGGGCATGGAGTATATCTTAAAGATTTACAAGGTAAAGAACGAATCGATGGTGTGTCTATGCTTTGGAATGTAAATTTAGGATATGGAAATGAGGAGTTAGCTGAAGCGGCTAAACAACAGATGCTAAAACTTTCTTATAGCTCTTCATTTAGTGGACAATCAAACGAACCAGCCATTCTTTTAGCTCAAAAAGTGGCTTCAATGGCGCCTGGGGACTTGAATGTTTGTTTTTTTACATCAGGAGGATCAGAATCTAATGATACAGCTTTTAAGTTAGCTCGTTTCTATTGGAAAGTGAAAGGACAGCCAGAGCGTACAAAGATTATTTCTCTAGATCAATCATTCCACGGAGTTACAGTAGGCGCTACAAGTGCTACTGGGATCGAAGGATTTCAAAAGTTTACAACTTCCAATGCTCCAAACTTTCTTAAAGCTGCAGCTCATGCAGTAGAAGCCGAACTTGGAGATAAGACGGATCCAAACTATACACGCTCTATTAGAGGAACGATAGAAGCAGAGGGAGCAGATACCATTGCTGCTGTGATTATTGAACCAATTCAAGGAGCAGGAGGAGTAAGATTTCCTCCTAAAGGATATATTCAAGCAGTACGTAAACTTTGTGATGAACATGGTATCTTAATGATTGCCGACGAAGTAATCTGCGGATTTGGACGTACTGGAAAAATGTTTGGTGTAGATCATTGGAACGTAGTACCAGATTTTCTTTGTGTAGCAAAAGGGATTTCAAGTGGATATGCTCATCTTGGAGCCGTAATTATGAGAGAGCATGTTAGGGAAGCGTTTGTGCAATCTGATGAGATGATGTTTCACGGATTCACATATAGCGGTCATCCTGTTGCTTGTGCAGTCGGATTAAAAACGATTGAAATGATTGATAGGGACAACATTGTGGAAAATAGTCGAATGCGTGGGGAGGAGTTATTAAGAGGACTTCAATATTTAGAAAGAAATCATAAACATGTAACAAAGGTAAGAGGGCTTGGCCTTTTAGCAGGGCTAGAGCTATTTAGAGACCCTGAGAGTGGTATTCCATTTGACCCATCTCAACACGCGGCAGCCCAATACACAGATATTTGTATGGATCTAGGATTACAGCTACGTTATTTTGATTGGAAAGGGACAAACACAGTAGCTCTTGCACCACCGCTTATTATTACGAGTGAACAGGTGGAAAAAATCATTAGCAGAATGGATCAAGCGCTTAAAAGATTTGAAGAACAAATTTGAGTTTCTGAATAAACACAGCATCAGGGGGAAGCTAGAATTTCTAAGCTTCCCTTTACTTGTAATAAGGGAGGGAAAAGGGTGAAAAAACAACTTCATCTTACGTTATATATGATAGATCTAAATTAAAGTTAAAAAATACGAACGGAGAAGTGAGTGTATACCACTTCTTTAAGAGATATAGGAGGAATAAGAATGGAGAAAAAAACAGGTTTTATTTGTGATGAAAGCTATTTCTGGCATGATACAGGAAATGGAGCGCTTTTTTTGCCACCAGGTGGATGGATTGAGGCTGATGAACACGGGGAAAGCCCGAAAAGTAAGCGGAGAGTGAAGAATCTTTTAGAGAAAAGTAGATTTATAGAAGAACTGCATGTTTTAAAGCCTCGTGCCGCTACGAGGAAAGAAGTAGAATGGAATCATGCTCGTTCTTATATTGATCGAGTAGAATACTTAAGTCGTACTGAGGGAGGGGATGCAGGAGAATTAGCAATTGTAGGGAGAGGTTCTTATGAGATAGCACTATTATCTGCTGGAGGCATTATTTCAGGGGTTGATGCAGTAATGAAAGGTGAAGTTCAAAATGTATATGCTCTCACAAGACCACCAGGACACCACGCTGAAAGGGATAAAGGGATTGGATTTTGTCTTTTTAATAATGTAGCAATTGCCGCACATTATGCGAAAAAAGAATATAATTTGAAGAGAGTTTTAATTATAGATTGGGATGTTCATCATGGGAATGGGACGGAGAGTTCATTTTATAATGATCCAGACGTATTAACAATCTCCCTTCATCAAGAATATAATTTTCCGTCTAATAGAGGTTATGCTGAGCATGTTGGGGAAGATAGCGGATCAGGTTTTAATGTTAATATTCCCCTACCTGCTGGAACAGGAAATGCGGGATATTTGTATGCTATAGAGAAGATTATCAGTCCGATAGCAGAACAATTTAAACCGGAGATTATCCTTGTAGCCGCTGGTCAAGATGCAAGCGCCTTTGATCCTCTAGCCCAAATGATGGTAACAGCAGAGGGCTTTAAAGATATGGCTGTTGCCATAAAAGAATTAGCCAAGCGCCTTTGTGAGGGACGTTTAGTTCTATGTCATGAAGGAGGATATAGTGCAGCATATGTGCCAATTTGCACGCTAAAGATTATAGAAGGGATAAGTGGGTTACAAAGTAAAGTAAAAGAAGATCCGTATTATGAAACAATAAAAGGACTTCCTACAAATATTTTAGCACCTCACCAAAAGCAAGCTATCCAACAAGTAATAGAGGTCCAATCTCCATTTTGGAAGTTTGAAAATTTATCTCGAGTATAATGTAAAGTTACAATGGTAAAAGCACTGGGGCTAATAGGTAATCCCAGTGCTTTTTGATGGATTTAAGGTTCTTTGCCACTAAACATTAAACGTTTCAATGAGACGTTTGGCACTTTTAGAGATGTAACGATCTTTTAGCCAAATCACAGCTGCTTTTGATTCAATGACACAGTCGTTAACTTTAATGATTTTCAACCCGTTTAAAGGAAAAGAAGATAAGGTTGATTCAGGAAGTAAGGTAATGCCGGATCCTGATTTTACAAGGGATAAAAGGATAGCAGCATCTGCACATTCACATACAATATTAGGTTTTAAATTGTTCTTCATAAAGGCCTCAATTACAAGTTCATATAACCCTGTTCCATCTATACGGTGTAATAACATAAGCGGCATTTTGGCAATCTCTTTTAATGAAATGGATGAATGAACCTCTAAATCTTCGGGAACAATGGCTACAAAATTTTCTGTTGGTAAAGGCAGAAAAGAAAAATTCTCCATATCTACCGGTAAGCGAACAACTGCAAATTCAATCTTTCTTTCTTGCAGGTATTTGGTAAGTTCATAGGAATCTCCTTCAAGGACTCTATATGTTACTAAAGGATATTGCTCTCTAAATAGACGGATTCTTTCTGATAAATAAGAAAAGCAGGTCTTTACAGTCCCAAAAGCCAATATCCCTCTAAGTCCTTCTCCTGTTTCTTGAACTTCTACATTGATTTCTTCTAGTTTTTCAATAAGATCTTTGCCGCGTTTATACAATGTTTTTCCGGCTTCTGTAAGCTCCATTTCTTTTCCGTTACGTTCTAATAGTAAAACACCTAATTCTTGTTCAAGCAATTTTAACTGATGACTAAGAGGGGGCTGCGCCATATGTAGTTTCTTGGCGGCCCTTGTGATTTGTTTTTCCTCAGCAATAGCAGTAAAGTAGCGGAGCTGTCTTAAGTCCATAAGCTTATCCTCCCTGTTACGGTATACTTTTTTCGTATAGAAAACCAATTTTTTAAGTAATTTTCATATATCTGACATTATGATACATTATTTTTGTAAGCGATACCAATATAAAATTCTAAATATTTTTAATTTTTAGTTATTTTATAAGTGTAAGAGTAATTGCTTAAAAAATTCAGGAAAGAAGGAGAAAAACTGATGTCAAAATTCGAACAATCAAAACAAAAATTAAGAGGATCAATTGCTCCTATTATTACTCCATTTAATGAAGATGGTTCCGTTGATTTTGAGACGCTAGAATCTCTTATCAATTGGCATATTGAAAGTGGAAGCCATGGTATTTCTGTGACTGGAACGACAGGAGAACCTAGCTCTTTAACAATCGAGGAACGAATTCAAGTGATAGAACGAGCTGCTAAAGCTATTAATGGGCGGGTTCCTTTTGTACCTGGAACAGGATCTACAAATCATGAAGAAACGCTTTATTTAACAAAAAGAGCAAGTGAGATTGAGGGAGTAGACGGGGTACTTATTATTGTTCCTTATTACAACAAACCATCTCAACATGCTCTTTACAAGCATTTTAAAAAAGTGGCAGATACAGTACCGAACCTTCCGATTATCGTCTACAACATTCCGGGAAGAACCTCAGTGAATTTGGAAGTAAAGACACTAGCCAAATTAAATGAAGATTGCCCTAATATTATTGGCGTTAAAGAATCAAACAAAGATTTTGAGCATGTTAACCGTGTGTTATTAGAGTGCGGAAGAGATTTTCTTCTTTACTCAGGTATTGAATTACTTTGCTATCCAATGCTTGCAATTGGCGGAGCTGGTTATATCAGTGCTACAGCAAATGTTGAACCTAAAAAAGTGGCAGAAGTTTATGATGCATGGAAAGAAGGCGATGTAGAACGAGCTGCAAACCTCCACTATGAGTTAATGCCATTAAATGATGTTCTTTTTAAAGATACGAACCCAGCTCCACTAAAAGCAGCGCTAGGGATGATGGGCCGTATTAAACCTATCCTTCGCTTACCAATGGATTTGCCTACACAGGAACTTCAAGATGAGATTCGCGAAGTCCTACAGCACTATGTTGAACTTGATAAAGTCACAGCGAAGTAAAATAAATGAATTGAAAGGAAACAATGAAATGATATAAAGGATGTGAAAAGATGAGAAACGAGACAGCTATTACTACGACAGGAATGAAAGATGTACATGTTGAGCGTATCAAACTCTATATTAATGGTGAATTCGTAGAAACAAGCTCTAAAGAAACATTTGAGAATACAAATCCATTTACAAATCAAGTTATTAACACTGTTTCATCCGGCCAAGAAGAAGATATAAATAAAGCGGTAGCAGCGGCTAAAGAAGCCTTTGAAGGTTCATGGGGAAAGATGAAAGTCCAAAATCGAATGGAGTATATTAATAGAATTGCAGATTTAATTGATGAAGATATTGAAGAGATTGCTTTCTTAGAATCTATGGACACAGGTCTTCCTATTAGTCAAACAAAGAAAATGACAGCTCGTGCTGCAGAAAATTTTCGCTTCTATGCCCGCTTAGTTCAAACAAAATTACATGGAGAATCATACCCGGTAGATGACGAGTTTATTAATTATACATTATATAAACCGCTTGGACCTGTTGGACTGATTACACCATGGAATGCTCCATTTATGCTCGAAACTTGGAAAGTAGCACCAGCTCTCGCAACAGGAAACACCGTTATTCTAAAACCTGCAGAGTTATCTCCGCTAACAGCAGATAAGTTAGCCAAAATCATTCATAAAGCCGGGTTACCAGAAGGCGTTTTTAACGTCGTACATGGATTTGGGGAGAGTGCTGGCGCTGCTCTTGTTGCTCATCAGGATATAAAAGCTATATCGTTTACAGGAGAAACGACAACAGGTTCAACCATTATAAGAAATTCAGCGGATACATTAAAGAAAACATCCATGGAACTTGGAGGTAAGTCTCCTCTGATTGTATTTGATGATGCAAACTTTGAGCAGGCACTTGATGCAGCTGTTTGGGGAATCTTTTCTTTTAACGGTGAACGTTGCACAGCGAATTCACGCGTATTTCTTCACAAAAATATAAAAGATAAATTTGTGAAAGCCTTAAAAGAACGTGTAGTAAATATTAAAATTGGCGACCCGATGGATCCTTCTACACAACTTGGACCTTTAATTGAAAAAAATCACTTCAATAAAGTAAAACGCTATATTGAGATTGCGAAAGAGGAAGGTTGTGAAGTTGTTCAAGGAACTGTACCAGAAGAAGTAAAAGAAGGTAACTTTGTTCCACCAACCCTTCTATTAAATGCAACAAATGATATGAAAGTATGTCAGGATGAGATTTTCGGACCTGTTATGGCTGTTATTGAATTCGAAACAGAGGAAGAAGTCGTTTCTCTAGCCAACGACACAAGATACGGTCTAGCTGGATACGTATGGACAAACGATATTAAAAGAGCGCACAGAGTTGCACAAGCAGTTGAAGCAGGCATGCTTTGGATTAATGCCCAAAATGTTCGTGATCTTCGTATTCCATTTGGAGGAACGAAAGATAGTGGGATTGGTCGCGAGGGAGGACATTACGCTATTTTTGAATTTTATACTGAACCAAAAGTTATTCATGTAGCTATTGGTAATCATCATATCCCTCAATTTGGAAAGTGATAAACATTAACATGATAAAGGGAACTAACAAAGATGAGTGAAAGGGGAAAAAGAGATGCCAGCTAAAACCGGAAAACAATATATCGAACGTGTTGATAAGGCAAAAGCAAACGTATGGATTGATGGAGAACAAGTAACAGGAAATGTATCTGAGCATCCAGCTTTTAAAGGGGTGATGAAAACACAGGCGGCGCTGTATGATATGCAGCATGATCAGGATAAAAAAGACTATATGACGTATATTTCACCAACGACAGGAAATCGAATTGGAACTTCGTTTATGCAGCCAAAAACAAAAGAAGATTTAGAAATACGACGTAAAATGATGCAAGAATGGGCGAGATACAATAATGGAATGATGGGACGTTCTCCAGACTACATTAATGTTGGCATGATGGCCTATGGAGCCGCTGCCGCTATGTTTGGAAAACAAGACGAAATGTATGCGAGAAACATGGAAAATTACCTTGAATATTGCCGGGAACATGATTTATCTCTAACACATACTTTAATTAATCCTCAAGTGAATAGAGGAGTGAACACTGCTCAACTTCCTGATCCGTTCATTGCAGCGCGAATTAAAGAAAAAACGTCAGAAGGGGTCATAATTAAAGGAGCTCGTTTACTGGCTACCCAAGGTGGAATTACTGATGAAATTATGGTTTTCCCTTCTACATTATTGAAACAATCAGAAGAAGAAAATCCCTATGCCTATGCCTTTTCCATTCCTAATAATATACCTGGGTTAAAATTCATTTGTCGTGAATCTTTTGATTACGGTAAATCAAATTTTGATCATCCATTAGGTTCGCGTTTTGAAGAAATGGATACGATTGTTGTGTTTGATGATGTAGTCGTACCTTGGGATCGCGTATTTTCTTTAGGAGACGTAGAAACGTGTAATGAAGCTTATAATGCCAGCAATGCTGTTGTTCATATGACCCACCAAGTTGTCTCTAAAAATATTGCGAAAACAGAGTTTATTCTTGGCACTCTTCAACTTATGGCAGAAACAATCAATATTGGACAGTATCAGCATATTCAAGAAAAAATTTCAGAAGTGATTATTGGACTCGAGACAATGAAATCATATGTAACAGCTTCAGAAGCTAATGCCAAAATGGATCAATGGGGCACAATGACACCAGAGTTTGCACCTTTAAATGTCGCGCGTCACTATTTCCCAAAATTGTATCCTCGCTTTACTGAAATTATGCAGTTAATGGGAGCGAGCGGTTTAATGGCCATTCCGAATGAAGCAGATTTTCATTCCCCTATTCGCTCAGATCTTGATAAATATCTTCAATCCGCAAATGGAGACGCTTACAACCGAGTGAAATTGTATCGTCTTGCATGGGATATATGTATAAGCGCATTTGGTTCACGTCAAACACTTTACGAGCGTTTCTTCTTTGGTGATCCCGTTCGAATGGCAAGTGCCCTTTATAACGGATATGACAAGCAAGAGTATGTAGATCGTGTAAAAGAATTTCTAAATCGCTCAGAAGAAGTTGTGGAAAGTAAATAAGGGGAAGAGGGGGATGAAGGAGATGAACTTTAATATTATTCGAATTGCAAGAACTGTACTTAACGTGAAAGATTTAAATCGTTCTAAAGATTTCTATGTGAAAGCTCTAGGGATGATTGAAACAGAAATGAAAGATGATTGTGTATATTTGAGAGGGCTTGAAGAACATACTCATCACAGTTTAGTGTTGAAGAAATCTGAAAAGCTAGGGGTACAAGCACTTGGATATAAGGTCGAGAAAGAGGAAGATTTAGAGCGTATTGAAGAGCTCTTTAAATCAAAAGGTTTAAAAACAAAATGGGTAGAAAAAGGGAAACAACATGCCCTTGGAAGAGCATTACATGTGCATGATGTTTCAGGAATTCCACTTGAATTCTTTTGCGAAATTGAAAAAGCGGAACGATTAATCCAGCGCTATGATTTATACAGTGGTGCTCGTATACAGCGTATTGATCATGTAAACTGCGCCGTTCCAGATGTTGAGAAAGCGTATGATTTCTTCATAAACGAACTGGGCTTTGCTTGTTCAGAATACACAACAACAGAAGAAAATCGCATTTGGGCGGCTTGGTTACATCGTAAGCAAACTGTGCACGATCAGGCATTTATGAATGGAGAAGGTCCAAGACTTCATCACTTTGCTTATTGGCTTCCAGATCCGCTAGCTTTGATTCATTGTTGTGATGTTCTTGCTTCACTAGGATATGCAGAAAATATCGAAAGAGGACCAGCACGTCATGGTTTATCCAATGCATTCTTCCTTTACTTAAGAGACCCAGACGGCTATCGTATTGAACTCTACAATGGAGACTATTTGACAAGCGATAACGACTTTGAACCTGTGCGTTGGGATTTAAATGATCCTAGACGCCAAACATTCTGGGGAGCAAAAGCACCAGATAGCTGGTTTAATGAAACGTCACCTTTTCTAGATATTGAAACAAATGAAGAAATCTCAACAAAACAACCAAACCTAGCACAACGAAAACCAGAGTTTGTGATCTAAGAGGGAGGATTTGTAATGGATAATCGTACATTTCGAAATGCGATGGGGAAATTTGCTACAGGCGTTACAGTTATTACAACCGATATAGATGGAGAAGTTCATGGGATGACAGCAAATGCCTTTATGTCTGTTTCGCTTAACCCACCTCTCATTTTGATTTCGATAGATGAAAAAGCAAAAATGCTCTCCAAAATTAAAACGTCAGGGCGTTTTTCCGTGAACATTCTATCTGAAGAACAGCAGGAAGTGTCCATGTTGTTCGCAGGCCAATCAAGTGATAAAGAGAACGTTTCCTTTGAGAAGAGAAATGGAAATTCGGTTATAAAAGAGTCTTTAGCAAACATTATTTGTACGGTATATGGAAGCCAAGTAGCAGGCGATCATACACTATTTATCGGAGAAGTTGAGGATGTTATCTTGCGTGATGGAAAACCACTTGCTTTTTATGAAGGGAAGTATAGTAGACTAGCGACCCTACAGCTAACTTAAAAAGGAGAGAGAGCAGAATGGAAACCATTCATCTTCGCTACCCAATGGAAAAATCAACGGTTTATAATCGGGAATCTTGTGTGTTAGCACTTGGTTTCTTTGACGGGATACATGTCGGTCACCGAGCCATTTTAGAGAAGGCCAAACAGATAGCAAAGCAAAAGAGATTGAAATTTGGCGTTATGACCTTTTTCCCCCATCCAAAAGACATTTTGTTTCCAGAAAAGAAGCCAATGAAATATTTAACGCCACTAAAAGCAAAAGAAGAAGGTTTTAAAGAATTAGGAGTGGAGAAGTTATTTATTGTCGAGTTTACTCCAGACTTTTCTGCTCTCTCTCCTAAAGAATTTGTAGAGCAATATATATGTAATTTTAAATGTAAGCATGTTGTAGCAGGATTTGATTACTGCTATGGAGCTAAAGGAAAAGGAAATATGGAAACAATGGCAGAGCATGGCGAAGGTGAATTTGAGGTGACCGTGATTTCAAAAGTGAAGCATCACTATGAAAAAATTAGTTCAACAGCTATTAGAGGGTTGCTTGCACACGGACATGTGAGCGATATACCAAGCTACCTTGGGCGTCCTTACCAAGTTCAAGGAACACCTATCTACTATTCTCATGTTGGACAAAATAACATTTTCATGGAAATTCATATTGATAGAGAGTACAGACTGCCTAAGCCAGGGGTATATAAATTGAAAGTAGAAGTTAATGGTTCATCTTATGAAGGAGTCTGCCATCAAATGTTTATAAACAAAAACGGAGCTTCTTTATTAATTCAAATGAAAAAATGTGATGGCAAAGAGAATTTTAAATCCGTAACCATAAGTTGGCTTGATTTTATAAAAGGAGAGCCAAACAAATGGAATGATATGAACGAATATATACAAAGGGATGAGCTTGTTATTTAATCCAAAACAACCTTAAGAAAGGGGCTTAGACGTGGCAACGCAAACTAAACTAAAAAGAGATTTATATATTAACGGAGTCTGGCAAAAAGCAGAGGAATATAGGCTTTTAACATCTCCTTATTCTGATGAAGTAATTGCTGAAATTCCTGTAGCAAGCGAAAAGGAAATTGAGATGGCAATAGAAGCTGCCCATCGTGCAAGAGAGAAAATGGCGGCAATGCCAGCATATGAACGAGCAGATATTCTAGAAAAATTCGTTCAGTTGCTTAAAGAACGCCAAGAAGAAGCGGCAACAATTATTGCAAATGAAGCAGCAAAACCGATTACGGCAGCACGGGAAGAAGTAAAGAGAACCATCCATACGTATAAATTTGCAGCTGAGGAAGCAAAACGGATTTACGGGGAAACCCTACCCCTTGACGCAGCTCCAGGAGGACAGAATCGAACTGCCTATACGGTAAAGAAGCCTATCGGCATTATTGGAGCTATTACCCCTTTTAACTTTCCGATGAACTTAGTAGCTCATAAGGTAGGACCCGCAATTGCTACTGGAAATACGGTTGTGCTCAAGCCTGCATCACAGACTCCTCTTTCCTCCTATTTCTTAGCAGATTTGTTTCATGAAGCAGGTCTCCCAGCAGGCGCTCTAAACATTATAACAGGTAGCGGTAAAACAGTTGGTGATCAATTAGTAGAGGATCAGCGGATTGCTGCTCTAACTTTTACAGGAAGTCCTAGCGTTGGACTTGGTATCCGCAATAAGGCAGGCCTAAAGCGTGTGACGCTTGAACTAGGTTCAAATTCGGCCGTTATTATTGATCAAGGGATCCCAATTAAAAAAGCGGTCTCTCGTTGTGTCAAAGGTGCCTTTTCTTTTCAAGGACAAGTTTGTATTTCGCTTCAACGCATCTACGTTCATGAGAACATTTATGAAGAGTTTGTTGAAGAATTCGTAAAAGAAACAGAAAAGTTAAAGGTTGGAAATCCCTTAGATGAAGAAACAGATGTCTCAGCCCTTATTTCTAAGAGGGATATAAAACGTACATTAACCTGGTTAAAAGAGGCTAAGGAACAAGGTGCAGAAATCAGATTTGGGGGGAAAACTAAAGGAAATGCCTTACTCCCAACGATTATTTTAAATGCCAAATCATCTTTAAAAGTTTCTTGTGAAGAAGTCTTTGCACCAATTGTTGTGATCAATAAGGTAGCTTCAATGGAAGAAGCAGCAGGAGAAGTCAACCACTCTAAATACGGTTTACAGGCTGGGGTTTATACAGAGAACATTCATACAGCTTTAAAGATGGCTGATAACCTTCATGTTGGGGGCGTTCTTATTAATGATATCCCTACATTTCGTGTGGACCATATGCCTTACGGAGGAGTGAAAGAAAGCGGTACGGGAAGAGAAGGAATAAAATATGCAATGGAAGAAATGCTGGAATTAAAGCTCGTTATTTTTAATCAAGACTAGTTGATGAAAATGGAAAGTAGATTAAGGGAGGAAGTTAAGATGGAATTGAAGAAAGAAACAGCTGAAACCCCTGTTTCGCTTAATTATAAAAGAATGGTAGTTTCATCTCCTTTTCAAAAATTAATAAAATCTAAAAAGAGATTTACGTTGTTCACTACCCTCTTTTTCTTAGTATTCTCGTTACTACTTCCAGTATTAGCTTTTTACTCTGATATTCTAACAAAACCGCTCATTGATCCTTTCTCATGGGGCTGGGCTTTTGCCTTTGCCCAGTTTTTCATGACATGGGGAGTTTGTCATTTATATATGAAGAAAGCAGCCGAATTCGACCAAATCGCAAAAGATGTGCTAGAAACCGAAGAGAAGGAGATGGGGCGAGATGGACAGTAAAGTTATCGCACTTTTTCTCTTAGTTGTTTTCATCACGCTCTTAATTACCTTTTACACAGCTCGAAAGACGAAAGATGCTCGTTCTTTTTATACAGCTGGAGGGGGATTAAAAGGGTGGCAAAATGGTTTTGCCATTGCAGGAGACTTTATGTCTGCTTCTTCTTTTCTAGGTTTAATTGGAGCCATTGCTCTTTTTGGTTATGACGGCCTTTTTCTGATGTACGGAGCTCTTGTTTCTTATCTTGTTGTATTGTTGCTTGTTGCAGAACCGCTGCGCAATTTAGGAAAGTATACACTAGCTGACATGATTGCAGAGCGCTTTCGCTCTAAAAAAATAAGAGCAGTCACCGCTTTTAATGCACTGACTATATCTATCTTCTATATGTTAGCTCAGCTAGTAGCGGCTGGAGCGTTGTTTAAACTTTTATTAGATATCAACTATGAACTTTCTGTCATTATCGTCGGGATTGTTATGCTTACCTTTGTTCTCTTCGGAGGTATGACCGCTACAAGTTGGGTGCAAATTATCAAAGCTTTTCTTCTTTTGGGCGGGACGATTTTTATCTTTATTCTTGTCATGAGTAAGTTTGACTTTAATTTTATTCGTGTATTCCAAGAAATGAAAACGGCCACACCACTTAAAGAAGCCTATTTAAATCCTGGGGCAAAGTATACAAATGGGCTTGATGCTATTTCACTAACGCTTGGGTTAGTTCTTGGAACAGCTGGTTTACCTCATGTATTAAGCAGATTTTTGACTGTTCCAGATGCAAAAGTGGCTAGAAAGTCTGTTGTCTATTCTATTTGGATTATAGGTCTCTTTTATATTATGGTTATCTTCTTAGGATTTGCCGCTGCTAGATTTGTAGGAGTTGATACAATTATGGCAGCAAACTCAGCTGGAAATATGGCAGCTCCTTTATTAGCAGAAATGCTTGGAGGAGAAACGTTATTTGCTATCATCTCGGCTGTTGCATTTGCGACGATATTAGCAGTAGTGGCAGGTATTGTTATTACGGGAGCCACCGCTTTTTCACATGATTTTTATAATGAAATTTTAAAAAATGGAAAGGCAACACAAGGTCAACAAATGAAGATGGCTCGTATTGCTTCTGTTGTCATTACCGTTCTTTCTATTATCCTAGCTTTATTTGTTCAAAATATGAATGTGGCTTTTTTAGCTTCGCTTGCTTTAACAGTAGGAGCTAGCTCTAATTTGCCTGTTATTTTGTTTACAGTATATTGGAAGCGCTTCAATATAACTGGTGCACTCACCGGAATTCTTGTTGGATTGATAGGCACACTTCTTTTTGTTTCATTAAGCCCAAGTATATGGAGTCCAATAAAAGGAGCTGCTCTATTTGTTGGAGAACCTTTATTTCCCTTAACCTCTCCAGGAATTGTATCTATTCCACTTGGGTTCTTAGGCTCTTACCTAGGTACCGTACTTTCTACAAGACGGGAAACAGGGGATTTTGATGAAATTCTAGTGAAATCAAATACAGGAAATGATGTGAAAGGCGTAAATGATCATTAGAAACAAGCTATAAGATACTTTATGTGAGGAGTGACAAGATGAGTAATGTACAGATGAAAAGACATGGAATTTTGTATAAGGAAGAAACAGCAATAGATCCAAGCTATACAGGAACTAGTGCTATATTTCATAAAACAAAAGAATTAGTTCTTGATGCTCCCATAAGTGGCACAATTTATGGAACATTATTAAATTATAAAGGTGCCCTAAACTCATTAGGGGACGCTATACATGAGGCTCCTTATAAAGAACCTCCAAAAGCTCCGATAATGTATATTAAACCCGCTAATACAGTGAGTGGACACTGCATGCCTATTCCATGCCCCGTAGACATAGATGAACTAGAAATGGGCGCATCACTTGGAATTGTCATAGGAAAACAGGCAACAAAGGTCTCAATGAACGAAGCTTTAAATTATGTAGAAGGATTTACAATTGTAAACGATGTGAGTGTTCCTCATGAAAGTGTATACAGACCAGCAATAAAGCAAAAAGCTCGCGACGGTTTTTGTCCTGTTGGTCCTTGGATTGTGGAGAAGTGTGAAGTTGAAAACCCAGATAATTTAGGGATAAGAGTATATATTAATGGTGAATTAAAACAAGAAAATACAACAAGTAATCTCATTCGTCCAATCCAAAAGTTAATAGCGGATGTAACCGAATTTATGACATTAGCTAAAGGTGATGTCCTTCTTGTAGGGATTCCTGAAAACGCCCCAATAGCTAAAAAAGGGGACCATGTTCGAATTGAAATTGATCAAGTAGGTTTTTTAGAAAATCAAATTGTTGCTGAGGATGAAGTGAAGTTAGGAGGGAAAGTATGAAGAGAGCTCGTATAGCTTATAGTGGCGGGATACATGATGCTGTTGAAGAACACGGTTTACTACGTCTAAATGATGGACGGCTCTTGTCAGAAGACGAGGTTATTTGGTTGCCACCTGTTCAACCTCGAACCGTTTTTGCTTTAGGTCTCAATTATGCGGACCATGCCAAGGAACTTGCGTTTAATGCTCCAGAGGAACCGCTTGTCTTTTTAAAAGGTCCTAACACATTTGTAGGACATAAAGCGGAAACACATCGTCCGGACGATGTTGACTATATGCATTACGAATGTGAACTTGCAGTCGTAATCGGTCGAAGAACTAGAAATGTAAAGCGTGACGATGCCTATGATTACGTGGAAGGGTACACTATTGCTAACGATTATGCGATTCGCGATTATCTTGAAAACTATTATCGTCCGAACTTACGGGTGAAAAATCGCGATACATGTACGCCTATTGGACCATGGCTGACTGATAAGGAAGATATCAAAGATCCAATGAATCTACAAATACGTACTTATATCAACGATCAACTTACCCAAGAAGGAACAACGAAAGATATGATTTTTGACATTCCGGCATTGATTGAATACTTAAGCAGCTTTATGACTTTAGATAAGGGAGATATTATCTTAACAGGTACCCCGGAAGGCCTTAAAGGAGTTAAAGCAGGAGATAAAGTAGTGACAGAAATTGAGGGACTTGGAAGATTAGAAAATGTGATTGTTGGTGATTCTAAATTTAATAGAAAGAGTAAAATAAATGTTACAGAAAGTACTGTAAATCATAACTGATAGTGGTTTATTTAGAGGAGGGAAAAAATGCCTCATTTTATTGTGGAGTACACAGATAATATAAACGAAGAAATAGATATTCTAACATTACTTGAGAAAGTGAATAGCACGCTCATAGCGCAAAACGGTACCTTTCCTGTAGGAGGAATTCGTTCAAGAGCAGTGGAACTTAGACATTATCGTATAGCTGATGGAAAAGAAGATGATGCATTTGTACATGCTACTTTAAAGATTGGAGCTGGGCGTTCTCCAGTGGAGAAAGATAAAGTATGTAATGAACTTTTTGAAGTGATGAAGGAGCATTTCTCTTGTTTGTTTAAAAAGAGATACTTAGCTCTTTCAATGGAATTAATGGAGTTTAGTGAAGGGGGAACGTACAAACAAAATAATATACATGAACGCTTTAAATAATCGTAATTTAAAGCATAAGCAAAAAAGCCGTATCAAAAGTGGTACGGCTTTTTTCACGTTTATAAATATAGTATAAATATAGAAAAACTTATTGAGCATTAGCTTTGGTAATAAATCGCTCAACTCTCTCTCTTACTTGGGGAACAGAAAGGCCTATAATGACTTGAATAGCGGTTCCTTTTCGAACAACACCATGGGCACCACTGGCGCGAAAATCAGCGTCTGTTTGTACTTTTGTTTCATCAATAACGCTAACACGCAAGCGGGTTGCACAATTTGACACATCTAAAATATTATCCGCTCCACCTAGCGCCTCGAGTACAAGCAAAGCTTGATTAGAATAAGCATCTGTAGGGGCTGCATCCTTATTTGAACCATGCTGTTTTTGGGCTTTATAATCTTTCTTCGTATAGAGCTTGGCATCGGTTCCATTTTCTTTTTCACGACCTGGTGTTGCCACATTCAGCTTTACAATTAAGTAACGGAAAATAAAGAAGTAAATAGCGGTAAAGGAAAGACCAATCATCCATTGTTTTACATAGGTCGTCCAATGATTATGAAAGAGTGGTATCCAATTTTGAGTTGCCATTTCGATCATTCCCCCGCCCATGTTTCCAACAATACCAAAGGCGTACATAGTCGCTGCCATTATCCCCGCTAAAAGAGCATGTACAATAAATAAAAGTGGAGAAATGAAGAGGAAAGTAAATTCAATAGGTTCTGTTATACCAGCAACAACAGCCGTTAAGGTAGCTGGTATTAGTAATCCAGCGACTACCTTCTTTTTCTCTCGTTTTGCAGTTGCATAGATAGCCAACGCAATTCCCAAAACACCAAATATTTTTGAATTTCCATGAAGAGCGAATCCTCCTTGAGGGAAAAGTTCTTTCAATGATAACGCACTAGAAGCATATTGATTTAGATGTTCGATCCAATACGTGTTAATCCCACCGTTTACTATAGCCGGTCCATAAATAAATGGAGTATACACAAAGTGATGTAAGCCAGTTGGAATTAAAGCTCGCTCCAAGAACGTGTACAAGCCTACTCCAAAAACGCCTGAAGAAACGAGAATACCTTGTAAGGATGCGATGCCTCCCTGAATAATAGGCCAAATAAACGTAACAATAAATGCAAGCGGAAGCATGACAAAAAATGAGATAAAAAAAACATAAGTCGAACCTTGAAAAATCCCTAGAAAATCGGGTAGTTTTTTATCAAAATAACGATTATGAATATAAACAACAATACAACTGACTAAAATGGATCCTATAATACTTGTATCTAATGTTTTAATACCGGCTATTTCCGTTAGTCCACTTACACCGCCAATATCAGCATTCATATCCACACGGAATTTGTTTCCCCAAAGAGTTAAGATAGCGCTTACAAAATAATTAAATGTTAAATATACAACAAGTGATTCCATGCAGGCTCTGGCTTGAGCTGTTTTTGCTAAGGCAATTGGAATTCCGATTGCAAATAAAATTGGCATTTGTCTAAATACTGTCCATCCACCTTCTTGAATGATATAACTAAATTTATACAAAAGACCATCAGGATCTGCAAGATTACCCATTATCTGAGGGTTTTGAAGTAAAATAGTTAGCCCTACTACTATACCTGCAAACGAAAAAAGCATAACGGGTACATACATTGCTCCGCCGAAGCGTTGAACCGCTTTCATCATAAAATAAAACCTCCTCATTTATATAACGAAAATAATTCCTTGATACTTAAAAAATCATAGGAAACAGGCAAGGTCTTGCTTTCTCAATGATATTTTGATCACATATGATTTCCTCCTCCATAGTAGGGAACGTTTTCCTTATTTTCACACAGATATTTTCCTTTCAGCAATAATTCGAAAGCAAATTGGTCACAATCACTATTATTGTGATTTTTCACAGAGGATGGGAATTTTCTCTTGTTCACAAATGAATGTAGAGAAGTAGTATGGAGAAAGACGTTAAGAAGGAAAAACTCTCATTCTGCTAAGTATTTTAAATCGATAATATACGCAGTTGATTTTATAATTCAATTAACTATGAATGGTCTTTTGATGTCTTTCGAATTTTAGAGTTCACTCAGTAAATCTATTGTTGGTGGGAAAATTCCTAAGAGATGAGAAAAAGAACAAAAACTGTGATTAGGACCATAATGCTTGTGATTTATTGTTGCTGTTTTTCACATATGCTATAAAGATAATGTAAGCGGAAACAATATTGAACAAAAGACATATGAAGAAAACTTTAATGATTATTACAAGGGGTGAAGTCCTTATAAAACAAAGATTCTATTCCTGTTTCCATTAATGAATATAGATAAATAGAAAGATATAAAAATCACAAAAACTTCTCGTTCTTTTGGTTTTGCGTCCTCTCCTTTACGTATTAAAGAATGTGATAGAATATAAAAAACTGGGGAGGGCATAAAAATAATGAAGTTAGAAGAGTTAATTAACAAATATTATAATCAATTACATGAAAATGATTTTCATATCTTAAAATACGTTCTAAATCATAAAAGTTCATGCTATGAGTTAGGAATCAACAGTTTAGCAGATAAATGCAATGTTTCTCGTTCATCCATTCTCCGCTTAGCCCAAAAACTAGGTTTTAGTGGTTATAGTGAATTTCGGGTTTTTTTAAAATGGGAAGACCAAGAAGGACCGAGTGAGCAAGTAAGCAGTACGGAAGTATTGAGCACAGATATACAAGAAACTCTAAAATATACGAAAACCAAAAATTTTCATGAGATATGTGAGCTAATAGAGCAATCTGAGCGAATCTTTGTTTATGGTACTGGGGATTTACAGTTAAATTGCGCATATGAACTGCAAAGAATGTTTCGTGCTATGCAGCGCTATTTACATGTTATACGAGTTCATTCAGAGTTTGAGATGATCATCCGAGATGTAACGGTTCGAGATGTTATCATTATTATCTCCTTATCAGGTGATACACCAATAATGGTTCCTACAGTGCGATCGATCGTTTCAAAAGGAATTCCCTTCATTTCTATAACAAATTTAAGAAATAACGTGTTAGCCAGAATGACTCCTTATAACTTATATGCTAATTGCTCAGAAACTAAGTTAAGTGATGGCACTACAGTTCCGACCTTTTCTACCCTTTTTATTGTTGGGGAAACATTGTTTCGAAAGTATGTTGAGTATCGACAACATATTGAAGTGTCGCAAAATGAAGAATCCTAATAAGCTATAACAAAAAGAAGTATTCCTATTCTATATGATAAGGAGTATGACTTTTCAAATTACAATCTATTTTCTATATAGTGATTATCATTATTTAAGTACTATACATATATTTTTTGGAACGAATGAATCGTCTTTCACTACATGTATCAAAGAACTATTCTAAAACATAGGAGCTGACATAAATGTTTAAAAATTTATTTCAAAAGAAAGTAAAAACTCAAACAGAAGAAATCTATTCGCCTCTTACTGGAGAAGTTATTTCATTAGCGGAAGTGCCTGATCCTGTTTTCTCAAATAAAATGATGGGAGATGGGATAGCGATTATCCCAAAGGAAGGAAAGCTTGTGTCCCCAGTTGAGGGTGAAATCGTTCAAGTTTTCCCTACTAAACATGCGATAGGGATTAAGTCTGCAAGAGGGGTAGAAATTCTAATTCACGTTGGATTAGAGACTGTTGACCTTAAGGGAGAAGGGTTTGAAACATTTGTAAAAGAAGGACAATCTGTAAAAGTAGGCGATGTATTATCAACCTTTGATATTCATTTCTTAGAAAGTAAAAATAAAGAGATTGTTACTCCTATTATTATTACAAATACCTCGGAAAAATTAGATGATATGGAACAAGTCTCTACTTCAGAGGTGTCACGACAAGAGTTAATTTTAAAGTGTAATTTAAAATAACTTATTCTAAATAGTCAAATGGCTAAAAACCAAATATCAAATACATTTTGTTTTAATAGATAGGGTGTAAATCTTTTAAAAAAGGGGGAGAAACTCCTCCTTTTTAATTGCTACAAGAGGAGATCCTTTTCATTTAACGCGCGCTTTAATCGAATACCTAAAGTCAATCGGAGGTATAAAATAAATGAAAATCTTAACTTTAAACTGTCATTCTTGGCAGGAGGAAAATCAAATAGAGAAAATAAAGTATTTAGCTCAAATCATTCACGAAAAATCATATGATGTTATTTCCCTACAAGAGGTAAGTCAATCTATTGATAAGCCATATATATACGACAATATTAGAGAAAACAATTTTGCACTCGTATTGTTACAGGAACTTAAAACGTTAGGTAGTACTGAATACTCGTTTGTTTGGGATCTTGCTCATATGGCTTATGAAACATACGAAGAAGGAGTGGCTATCCTAACGAAGCATCCCATGATAGAGAAACATTCATTTTTTGTTTCTAAGGGAACAGACGTAGTTAACTATTGGAAAACACGAAAAATTGTCGGTACTACAATTACATACAATACCAAACCTATTTCCTTTTACTCGTGTCATATGGGGTGGTGGCATGATGAAGAGGAACCATTTAAAAGTCAAGCAGATCACCTTCTTCAACATGTAAATAAGGATGAAACATTCTTTCTAATGGGAGACTTTAACAACAATGCTTTTCTTAAAGGAGAAGGCTATGAATATTTACTAACTCACGGTCTTTATGACACATACCATCTTGCAGAGAAGAAGGATGAAGGAATTACAGTGAAAGGTAAAATTATGGGTTGGAGCGACAACAAGGAAGACTTAAGAATTGATTTAATTCTAACAAATAAGCCTGTTCAGGTAGCCTATTCAAATGTGATTTTTAATAATAAGAACAAATTAGTTGTATCTGACCATTTTGGGGTGGAAACGAAAATAGTTAAATTATAACTCCCGTATAATGATGTTTATTTTATCACCAATTTTTGTTAATACAATGTTCTAAAAGTTAAGTATTCTAAAGCAAAAACAATTAAAAAGATCATATTTAAGTAATGAAAACCCTTATCCATACAAAAGGGAGAAAGATAAATTTAATGAAGAGTGTTTTGTGAATCTTTAAGGTTCATATGGAAAAGCTTAAATAATTTTTAAGCTTTTTTTGTTCTTTACCACATTATCGGTGGAGAAGTTTTCATCATTCCATAAAAATAAATCGATATTACTCGTCAATATAGTAAAATTATAATATAGAGGTAAATAAGGAGTTAAAACGAGGAATTTTACAACTAACGAGACAAATTAGTTTAATTCAGTCTTTTTTCCATTTATGTTACACTTAACCTTTAAAAGGTGGTTTTAATTATGCAACAATTACAATTTGAAGCGTCTTGGGATAAAGCATTAGCTGATCAGGACCGACGAAATATTGAAAGGCTCTTTAATGAAACAAAACATCTAAAAGACTCCGACATTCTTTGCTCTCCGATACGAGAAGCAATTAACCATAAGGAAGCTCTACTAGTGACTGTATTGGTCCATAATCGTACGGATCGTCTTTTAACTTTTACGAACGAAAGGTTACTTTACAGCATAGAGGGAGAAGTTATCGCAGACAAGGTGTTCATTATACCTGCGCTTACTATTCCACCTCAAGTGAGCATGCCTTGGACCTTTATATTTCCAAAGGATAGTTATACACCGCAGATTGCTTTTGAAAATGGGCAATTAGAAATACTTTAAAGCCGCTTTGAAAATCTTTCTTTTTGCATAGACTTTTTTCTCAAAAAGATAGAGGGGTATCAAGAGGGTACTATAACCTAACATAAACAAAAGGGATGCTGATTAACAGTATCCTTTTTGTTTATGGGGATTCCACACTGCTAGTTTACGTGCAAATACGATCTCTACCTAAAATCGTGAGCTTGTCCATAGTATTTTTGGTTGCATAAAGAAGTGTGGAAACAGGAAACTTTATAACGCGAAATACCGCTAGAAGAAAATGAGTAAGATGAAGTGAATTTGAAACCCTAATATTATCCATATTTGAAGGATATGAATGGGTAATAAAACCATACCGCTAGTTAAAGAAAATACATATGTGGTGGACCTTTTGAGGTAGTGGTTACTTATGTAAAAATGATAGCAAGGGGGAAAAGGAAGTGTTTAATGATTTTAAGCTTACGGATAATCGTCCGGTTTATATTCAATTAAAGGATTACTTTAAAAAAATGATTATGAAAGGACATCTATTGGAGGACCAGAAGCTTCCATCTACCCGAGAACTTAGTAAATTATTATCAATCAGTAGAAATACTGTTCTCACTGCTTACGCGGACCTAGAACAAGAAGGCCTCATCTATGCAATAAAGGGAAAAGGAAATTTTGTAGGGAAAGTCGATGTATCCAAAACACCATCTATCAAACTAGACTGGAAAGAAAAGCTCAATACCGCTACCTTGCTAGCGGATAAATTGGATTTAATGAAACATGGTGTTCGCTGGGAAAAAGGCATGATTTCATTCAATAGCATTGCCCCAGACGAAAAGCTTTTTGATGTTGAAAACTTTAAAAGGGCTTTTCTCACTCGGATGTCAATTGAAGGAGATATTGTTTTGAACTATGGATATGCAAAAGGTTATAAACCCCTAATAAATTACCTTCTACACTATATGGAAATGAAAGGGATAGATATTTCCAATAAGGATATTCTTATTACAAATGGCTTCACTGAGGGGCTGGATATCTTATTGTCTTCCTTAACTAAAAAATCAGGACGTATTATATGTGAAAATCCTACTCATCATACCGCATTAAAGCTTTTTCGATTGCATGGACTTGAGGTCCACGGGATAGATATGAAGGATGATGGTATTGATATTGATCAAGTTGAGAAAAGATTATCTCAAGCGGATTTTGATTTTGCATATTTAATTCCGTCCTATCATAATCCGACCGGGATTGTGACCTCCTCTGAAAAAAGAACCGAAATCATGAAACTCTTTTCAAAGTATCAAATTCCTATTATAGAAGATGGTTTTAATGAGGAGTTACGTTACTCAGGTTCCCATCTAGCGCCTTTACTGACTTTCGCTGGATCTGGAAACAACGTTATTTATATCAGTAGCTTTTCAAAAATTCTTTTTCCTGGCTTACGTGTCGGTTGGGTTTTAGCAGATAAAGAATTAATTCACTGGCTGGAAAGTATGAAAAGAGCAAGGACTATTCACACCTCCACACTAGATCAAGCAGTGCTTTTTCAATATTTGCATGATGGCTATTTTGAGAAGTATTTAAAAAAGGCCAAATCTGTTTATAAGAGAAAATACGAACTAGCTCTCCGTGCTTGTAATCAATACATCCCATTAAAAAGAATAACTGGGGATGGGGGACTTCACCTTTTTATAGAGTTAGAAAAAGAAATTAATGCGCGGACCCTTTTGAAAAAATGCTATGAAAAGGGAGTAGTTTTTTCTCCTGGAGATGTTTTTTACACGGATGGAAGAGGAAGTAATACGTTTCGATTGGGATTTTCTAGGTTGAACGAAGAAGATATTATCCAGGGAATTAGGATAATTGGTGATACATTGAAAAATAAAAATAGGGAGTTGGAAAAATGAGAGTTGGCGTTATTATGGGAGGAGTGTCTTCTGAAAAACAAGTGTCCCTCATGACAGGGGAAGAAATGATTGCACATTTGGATAAGAGTAAATACGAAGTTGTACCTATTGAATTAAATAACAAAAAAGATCTTATTGAAAATATAAAAGACCTTGATATCGCCCTATTAGCCCTTCATGGTAAATATGGAGAGGACGGCATGGTTCAAGGTACTCTAGAAATCCTTGACGTCCCATATACCGGAAGTGGGATGTTATCCAGCGGAATTTGTATGGATAAACATATAGCGAAAAAAATGATTCGTTATGAGAGTATTCAAACACCAGATTGGATTCATCTTTCCGATATAAAAAATCTTCAATTAGATGAAATAGATAAAATGGGATATCCATTAGTGGTAAAACCAAATTTAGGCGGTTCCAGTATAGGAGTAAAAATCGTAAACGATCAGAGTTCTTTACTTTCCTCTCTTGAAGAAGTATTCAAATGGGATTTTGAAGTAGTAATTGAAAAATATATAAAAGGCGAAGAAATTACATGTTCTATTTTGGACGGAAAGCTCTTACCCATCATTTCAATTCAACATACAGTTGAGTTTTTTGATTATCATACGAAGTATCATGATAGTGCTACGATTGAGGAGGTTATAGAACTTCCACCTACAATCCATGATCGCGTAGCTGAAGCTGCAATGGCTTGCTATAAAGCATTGAAATGTAGTGTTTATGCTAGAGTTGATATGATTATCAAAGATGGAATTCCATATGTTATGGAAGTAAATACATTGCCTGGAATGACCAAAAATAGTTTACTTCCTAAAAGTGCTCATGCGGCAGGAATTCACTATAACAAGCTATTGGATATCATTATTGACACCTCCTTGCAAGTTAGGAGAAGCGAAGGTTTCTAACAACATATTACATGCACTCATGTTTCCGTAGAAGATTAAAAGTACTAATAAGCTAAAATTATAGAAGATGAGGGTGCTGTCAATCCAAAAAGTTGTCCTAAAATTGTGTATTTATATGAATATGACGGCACCTAAGGGGGATCATTTATGACCAATTGGTTTCAATTAGATAAAGAATATTTAATGTCTACGTATCTCCGTATGCCAATTGCTATAGAAAAGGGAAAAGGTTGTAAGCTTTATGATGTCAACGGTAAAGAATATCTTGATTTATTCTCAGGTGTAGGAGTGAATATATTAGGCTACAATCATCCTAATATTATAAAAGCCACCTTTGAACAAGTTGAAAAGTGTTTACATCTTCCTTTTCATTTTTCAAACCCAGTTGCTATTGAATATGCTAAAAAATTAGTTGATTATTCTTTAAAAGATGGGAAAGTCTATTACACAAACTCTGGCGCGGAAGCTACCGAGGCAACCTTAAAACTAATCCACAAGTATAGACATCTAACAAATCAACAACAGGGTGGAGTGGTTGTACTCAAAGAAAGTTTTCATGGACGTACATTAGGTGCTCTTCACTTTACAAGACAAGAAAATGTATATCAGAATTTTCCGCATACAACGATTCCTGTATACGAAGTAGAACGAGAGAATTTAAAGGAACTAGAAAGAACGATACTCAAACAAAAGCCGCTTGCTCTTATGCTCGAGCCGGTATTAGGAAGTGGTGGGATATATCCTTTGTCAGAGGAGTATTTAAAAGGGGTCGAAGCGCTTTGTAGACAGTATAACATGTTATTTATTGTTGACGAGGTGCAAAGTGGTATAGGAAGAACTGGAAAATTGTTTGCTTATCAACATTTTGATATTACTCCTGATATTATTCAATTTGGTAAAGCGGCGGGTGGCGGTACACCATTAGGCGGGATAATAGTAGGATCACGACTTTATGATATATTCTCACCAGGTGACCATGGAACAACATTCGCACATTCTCCACTTGGTACGTCTTTAGGATTAGCGGTATTAAAAACATTAATTGATGATGGTTTAATGCAAAAATCTTATGAAATGTCCTTATATTTGAATGAAAAACTTCAAAAAATCCAAGATGAACATTCTTCTTTTATTAGGGAAGTACGCTATTGTGGCATGATGTTTGGGATTAGTATTAACAACACTCATAAAAACGCAACAAAATTGCAACTAGAATTACTGAATAAGGGGATGCTAGTGGACGTTACAAACGGAGATACTATTCGTTTACTTCCTCCTTATATCATTACAAAAGCAGAAATTGATGAATTTATCAGTCAGTTTATTTCCTGTATCCCAAAATCAGTAGCCTTGACAAGCGGATTGTGATATATAGTTAATTCAAAATAAATACCGCTTTGATTAGGTCTTAGGCTAAGTAACGTAGTGTATTATAATCTACTTTTTGATAATACAGTGTTCTAAAAGTTAACTATTCTAAAAAATATAATTAAATAAAATAAGTAAAAATCAAAAACCAACTTCATTTTTTACTCAGCGGTAAATAAAGGGATTGTTTTTTTGCTGTTCAAGGAATCTGAAGGCAATGACTAGCTTATAGATACTTTATAGAGATAGTTCAAACAGGAGAAGGTATAGGGTAATAATCTTATGATAAGGCCAAAATTCTTAGTAATAATTAAAGGAGTATTTGTATGTCACCAATGCTGGTGCTCAATTTAGGTTTGATCCTTACCATCTCCATGCTATCATAGAACGGAGATTGCTCTTTTAGATGTGGAATAAGCGGGATCTTCTTTTGTGCACACAAACCTTGGCAATTTATACGATATTATGAAAGAATAGTTTAATAACTGATGATCATATTTACAAAGGAGAAAGGTATGAAGAAATTTGTAATTCCTTTACTAGGTATCACAAGCTTAACAATAACTGTATTTCTATATTTTAATACACAAGAACATGGTAGTGGATATGTACAGTGGGGAGGAAATAACCCTATAGATCCAACATATGTAGAGCGCCTTCAGGGGAATGGTATTCCTTAAAAATGAAAAGCGATAAGTATATATTTCAGTTTTATTTTGCTGTACATAATAATAATCAGAACTAATCAAGGTTATTATAAAGAAATGATGGAAAATAAAGTGAAGATAATTTAAAGTAGAGAAGAGGGGGTAAAAATATATTTTTACCCTTAAAATTCTATTAATTAAAGTTTAGATCCACTGAGCTTCAGTTAACTTTATAGATATAAAGAGAGCCTCTTAATTAGATAGAGGCTTTTCAGTATATAATCCCTTATATTTTTGTTAATATAACTCCGCATAGAGTGAGAATAATCCCGACTAATTGATACCTTTTAAGTTTTTCTTTAAAAATAATTAAGCTTCCAATTAATACAACAACACAATTTAAACTAATGATCGGATAAACTACACTAGATGGACCTTCTTTCAAAGCAAACAAATAACAACTATATCCGATAGTACTTAATACACCAACTAATATCCCGATTTTCATTTCAATCTTATGGGTAAGTGATTTCTTTAACTCTTTGCGAGCTAAGAAACTTAAATAAACAGCTCCGCCTCCATACATTGAGACAAGCATTTCCATAAAACTATAGTGCTCGTATGTACCATATTTCATAATTACGCCAACCGTACCTATAGATATAAGAGCTAAACAACAACTTAAAATCCATATTTTATAGTCCACCATAGTGACTTTTTTGGGTTGGTACTGAATAATAATAGCAGCAAATATAATAACGAAGATTCCAATCCAGTTTGTTAAAGGTATGGATTGAGGAAATAAAATAGATGTAGCTATGACCACAATTACTGTATTCATAGCAATAATGGTAGAAGTAATACTAGCAGGTCCTTTTTCAAATGCTTTTGACATTTGGATATTCCCATTAGCATTTAAAATCCCGATTAGAGCACCTGTTAAAATAGGTAACAGATGAAACTTGAAATTGCCTGCAATAAACGTAAATGACAAGATAAGAACAAAAGACATCCAATAAAAGAAAAGTTGAATGCAAACTTTATTTAAATGCTGTTGAGCACCCCATTTAAATAAAGTATTATTCACCCCGAAGCATAGAGCCGTTCCCAAAGCAGCTAGAAACCATAACATTTTAATTAATCCCCTTTAAGTAATTTTCATATCAATAAATTATACCTCACGTAATATATTTTTCAATATTTAAATTATATAGAAAATAATCGAATCTAGTTGATTAACATCTAGAACAAAGTTAGTGGCATTTTAAAGAAAGACGCAATTCTTGAATGGTACGCATTCTCCATAAAAGCTCCATAACGAGCGGATAAAGGGGGAAGAGGCGCTCTTTTTCATCTTTTTCTAACACCAAAATCATTTGCAGCTCTAAGTCAATTTGTTCCTATGAATTCAAACATCAGATAACTTCTTTTAGAGAAGCGGGATTTCTTAATACTTAAATTTGCTCATTCTTATATATATACAAAGCAAATTTAATATTCTGAGACAAATGAGATTTGCAATTTAATCATTTTTAAGCTAATCCTAGAATTTTAATGAACCAGCGGAGTATAAACGTTCCGGAAGCTTATCAAGCAACAAAGTTCGAATGAAATGTAAAAATGATTGAAACGCGCTTAATTCATTCATAGTCACTATAACATCTGTTTTTCTGTACATTTAATGGCAACCAAACATGAAGATTTAAGAGTCAATATGAATTAAGATTTGTTAAAAGCGGCGTGAAAGTTTAAAATAAATGACGATGTCAGCATAAAGAGTTGGAGCTTACATCTAAAAACCCAAAAGAAAAACTTCTCTGAGAAACGTGAGCACAGGGGATGGAGAAATAAAGACTCTTCTCTTTCTTCAATTTTCTAGTTTACATAATATATATTATAGGAAGTTGAGTAAAAGAGCGATTTTTAGTCTCATATACTAAGTTAACTTAACGTTTTGAGATGAAAGAAAATAAAATGCTTATGAATTTCATGCGATTTTAGATGACTGACTTTCATATCATTCATTGTGAGTTTACGCACAGAATCAATCATAAATAAGAATTCTTTATATTTTCGATGAATCATCATTGCATACGGTGTTATCGTTTCTAAACAAGAATTCTTTTCGAAGGCATATGATTTCTTTATAATAAATGATAACTCTTACATAAAGGATGATTTTAGATGATTGATGCGCACCTGCACCTTACTGAATATTCCAATATTCTAGAACGAATTAAACGCTGGCAAGATTATGGAATTACGGGCGTTGTAGCTGTTTCAACAGATTTAGCTTCGAGTTATCGTACATTAGAATTAAAAAGCCGCTATCCGAACTTCATTATTGCAGCCGCTGGCTTTCATCCAGAGCATCCACTTCCATCTTCTCGTGATCTTCATGAGTGGCATGATTTAATTAATCATGAAACGTCTCATTTCTCAGCTATAGGTGAAGTTGGGATGCCACAATACCGTGAAGATGCCTTTCATCCGTATGTTAAAGAGCAATACGAAGCGCTATTTTTAGAGATGGTCCAAACGGCTAAAATGTATCACCTTCCTCTTCTTTTGCATGCTGTTCATACGGGCGCTCCGCTTGTTTACCACCATCTTCAAGCACATAAGATTAAGAAAGCGCATTTTCACTGGTTTAAAGGCGATGAACAGACAACACAACACATTATAAATGCAGGTTATTATGTCTCGGTAACGCCTGAAGTGTGCTATCGGAAACGAGATCAAGAGTTAGTGAAGCGTCTGCCGCTTTCGCAGCTTCTTCTTGAGACGGACGGTCCATGGCCTTTTGAAGAACGTTTTGCTGGCTGCGAGACGTCTCCTTTGCTGCTTCCGCATGTCGAAAAAACGGTGTCTTCTTTAAAATCCCTTGATCCTCTCGTGTTGAGAAATAGAATAAAACACAATATTAAGAATCTTTTTTCAATGAAAATGTAAATTCTTCTTTAAGAAGTGAATAAAGCTCAAGATTTACTCGGCGTCCTTTCAGTTCTTCATATGAACGAAGTACGCCTTCTTTTTGAAATCCAAGGCTCTCTAGTAAGTAACGTGACCGATGATTATGAGGGTCAATTTTCGCTTCAATACGACGCAATCCATATTGATGAAATCCTGTATGAAGCAGAACAAGAAGCGCTTCTTTCATATAGCCATGGCCCCATTGGTCTCTCCTTAATTCATAGCCAATTTCGGCTCGGCGATGATCATGATTCCATTCATGAAACCCACACGTACCAATAATATCTTTACTCTCTTCTGTAACAAGCGTAAAATGATGGCCTTTTCCTCGCTGTGTTAACACGATAAAAAACGAAATCATCTCTTCTGCTTGCTGGAGTGATGTTAAGGGCTCAATGTCCATGTATTTCGTTGTTTCTTCATCAGACCACACGTTAAAAAGAGACGAAGCATCCCCAAGCAACATCGGTCGTAAACGAAGTCTTTTGGTCACAAGCATACGTTTTTTCCTCCTATTTCTCTCTTTCCTCCCAATTTTATTATTGTAATATATGATAATATGGGCAAAATGCCAAAATATACGGGGTTTTATAAAAAAAACATTTTCCTCATATAATAAATAAAATGTAATAAAAGATTAACTTGTCGATGAAATATTTGTCATTTACAATAATAGTGAAGGAGGTGTTGGGTCAGTGATTCTTTCTTTCCTGTTCGATCATTCCCTATGGCTCTATGGAATTCTCGCGGGAATCGCTTTTATTGGAATTGGTTTTTTGGCAACGCTGTGGTTTTTAACTTCAAATGTTGTACAACGCCCGTTTCGTCCATTTCGAAACGAACTAGCAGGAATACAAGAAAAAGAACACCGCTCTCATCACAAGTCCTAAATTCATTGGTGAATAAGAAAGCCACACAGCCTGTTCTGTGTGGCTTTCTTATATTATAGCTCTTCTTCCTTTGGGAAAAAAGTTTGAAATACCGAGTTTTTCGGAATGCGAAAATGTTCCTTTCCCGTCATATTGTGTAAAATAGTCGCATTTCGGTATGGAGATAAGCTTAAATTCGTTGCTCCAGAGCCGTGCGAGTATTCTAAGTTTGTAAGCGTGTAAAGATGTCCCTTGCTTTCTTCTTTTCTTACAATTCGGTAATGATCATCTACTTTAAATACGTGTTCATCTTCCCATACAATTTTGTTTTCAAATCGTTCTAACCAGTCAGGAATCCGTGGTTTATAGCCTGTAGCCAAAATAACTTTATTAGAGTGAATTTGAAAAGTTTCGTCTTTCTCTGTATGATGAAGCGTAAGCGTGTAGCCTTCTTCTTTTTCTTCGATATCTTCAAGAGACGTTGTTTGCATAATCGTTGTAGTAAGGGGTTCTCCATCAATTGATTGATGATAAAGCTCTTTATAAATGGACTCTAGCAAAGATCCTTTCACCCCGTGCCGTAGCTTTGATAAGTCATCTAATGTTCCTTTTCGCTTGTTGACAGGAAGTGTTCGGAAATAGCGGATATAGTCTGGTGAAAATAGCTGCTGAGCCATTTTAGCAGATTCCATTTGAAAAAAACCGCCAGAGCGTGTATACCAATTTAAAGTAAACGATTCGTCTCGCTTCCGCTGTAGAAGGTCGTAATAAATTTCAGCCGCGCTTTGACCTGAGCCGATAATTGTGACGGTCTCCCCTTCTTTAATTTCATCTTTTCGATACAGATAGCTGCTTGTGTGAAATATATCATATGAAGGTAAAGAATGCACAAATTCCGGAACATTTGGTTCATGACCTGTCCCAAGTACAACGTGGCGTGTTTCGTAGGTTTCATCTTCCCCATTTTCATGGTTTTGCACTTTCACCATGTATCCATCCCTTGTTTCTAATACATCTGTGACTTCATGACGCAAACGAAGCGTTGGGAGCTGACTTCCGGCCCACTTCAAATATGAACTAAACTCTTTTCGTGGCACTTCAAAGTCTTCAAAAAAGAAAAAGGTATGAAGACGATCGTGTTCATAAAGGTAGTTTAAGTATGTATAAGGACTTTTTGGGTTTAATAGTGTGACTAAATCAGCTAAAAAAGCGTCTTGTAGCGTTGTACCATCAAGTAACATCCCTGGATGCCACTCAAGGGAATCTTCTCGCTCAAATACAAGTACCTCTAAATTCTCTATTTCTTCAGCAAGAACGCCAAGACCTAATCCATAGGGGCCTCCACCGATAATCACTGCATCTATTTTTTTCATTCTATCTCTCCTTTTTCATTCCGTATAAAGGATTATTCCCCGCCTCCCAAAAAGGAAAACCTAGCATGCATAAAAACGAGGGGCTCAGGACATATCAACAATAAAGGAAGAAAAAGGAGCGAGTTTATGTGGAATAAATGGATTTCTGCTTATATTACCCTTGCATTAATCTCAGCAAGCGTTGTAGTCTTTTTCATAAACGTATTTTTTCCAAATTTATTAAGTGCAAACCTCATAATGGGGCTGATTGCTGTTCTTTGTATCGCGGTGTTTTTAGCCATTTTGCAAGCGGTTTTTATTATCATTAAGCTTATAAGGTGGGACAAATCATAAAAAAACGAGGAGACAGATGCTGTCCCCTCGTTTTTTTGAATCTATTTTTTTAAGCCGAAGCCCTGTTTGTTTAGCATTTCTTTAATATGTGGATAGTAAACGCGCGTATAAAGAGAAGCAATGGTTTCTGACCATGTACGCGTTTCTTTTCCATTTGTACGCTTTGTCATATAAGCTGAGATTTGTTCATCGTATTGTTGAACGAATCCTTTAAGATTATTGTTGTATTTTTCAGCATGACGCACTGCTTTTTGCGGGAAGCGCGGTTTTTTCGCTGAGCGGTCTGCGGGATGACCAACTACAAGACCACATACAGGGAATACGTATTTTGGAATATCAAACAGCTCAATCATCTCATCCGCACGGCCGCGAACTGCCCCGATTGGCACTGTACCAAGCCCCATGGACTCAGCCGCTGCTGTTGCCGTTCCAACGGCAATGCCTACATCTGTCGCGCCAACAAGCACCGCTTCTGCTCCGTCTGTTACTTCTAGCTCTGTGCCTGTTAGCTCTGTTGCGATTTTTGCACGGTTAAAATCTGCGCAAAATAAAAGGAATACAGGAGCTTGCTCAATCCACATTTGACCTCCTGTAAGCTCTGCTACTTTTTTCTTTGTTTCAGGATTTTGCACTGTAATCACTGTAACTTGTTGCCCATTAATAGAAGATGGCGCAGCTTGTACAGCATCAATGATCGCTGTGAGTTGCTCTTCTGACACCGGTTCATTCGTATACTGACGAATAGAACGATGATCGTTTAAGGTTTCAAGTACCGAATTCATAATGATCATCTCCCTTTCTTTTGAAACATTAGGCATTCTTTTCGAATTTTTTAGCTTGTAAAGGACCTGCAAGAAGTTCTTTTGCTTTGCCTACAAATGCTACAAAATGAGGGGCTCCATTATGAGAAGCTACAGCTTCTTCGTCTTTCCATTCTTCTAGCATTAAAAATTCATTTTTGTTTTCTGTGCTTTCAAATAGCGTATAGCTGATGTTTCCTTCTTCATTGCGTGTTCCTGCAATTAACGCTTTTGCTTCTTGTAAAAACTCTTCGCGCTTGTCTTCTCTTACTACCATTTTTGCTTCGATTCCGATCATATAAGATATCCTCCTTTAGTTTGTTCGACTTTCATCGAATTTTAAAGCTATTCTTCTCCTCTTCTTTTTCCCAAAGAGAGATGAGATTACACGTTTGTTTGTTATTTGTTCTATAAGCATCGAACAATGAAACTTTATCATAAAGGAATTAAGACTGCAATCATTTTGACTTGGGACATGTTGAGAAGAGGAAGAAGTAGCTCTAGCTCAGTAAGTATGATACAGTAAAATTATGAGAACACCATATCAACCATCAAGACAAGATATTAAATTACCGTCTGTTTTACATGCGCTGAGCGATCCGCTTCGTTTGAAGATTGTGAAAGGACTTTCAGAAACAACAGAGCAATATTGCAGCCCTTATTTACATTTAAACGTCGCAAAATCCACGCTTTCCCACCATTTTAAAGTGCTAAGGGAAGCGGGTGTGATTAAAGTTCGTATTGAAGGAACGCAACATTTCTATTCTCTTCGAATGGAAGATTTAGAAGCCCTTTTTCCTGGTCTCCTTCCGTCTGTCCTCAGAGCAGATGAGACGCATATTGAGTAAAACAAATTAAAAAGAGTCGAAAAAAAGAGATTTCCTCTCCTTTTTCGGCTCTTTTTCATGCTATTTAACGTGTTTTTCTTTCCAGAGATGTTCGAACGGACATTTTGTATGAGACGTTTCATCATCTGTAAGGAAATACTGCTTCCACTCATAGTTATTTTCTGTACCGTACACGTTCAAATCTAGGTGAGGTCCAATGCTATCATAGACAACAATGCGCTTTCTGATGGATTCTTGTACACGTTGACTTTTTTGCTTTGACGCATTAAACGTCTCTAATACCCATCTTGGTGTAATAGCCAACATTACACACGGAAAGGAACGACTTTGGCGTCTTTTGTGGGCTGGAGTTGCGCAATACATAAAATACCGCTCACCGTGAAAACAAAACTCCCATGCTGAATCGTTTGCATCTTTTGGAATGTGTGTTGGCCACTCTTTTTCGTCTTCCCGAGCAAGCGTATTTAACGTATTCCAAAACCATTGGTAGTAGTCTTCAACTTCATACTCTTCAACTACTTCTTCTGGAGTTTCGGCAAATATAATTAAAGAAGCGTATTTCCCTGTTGAACGAGAAATCGTTGTATAGCGGGATAATAGCTCTTTTAAATCTTGAGCTGATTCTTTTGTCCGAATATCACGTAAAAATCCATACCGTAACTGGTTTAATGAAAATCCTTGCGTAGCTGGAATACAAGGGAAAGGTGCTTTTTTGTCAGAGAGTTTTTCGCTAAAATGAGTAAACACCTTCCGCTCCCAAGGTTCTAATAAGGTTGGATTTTCTTCTAGTATTTCTTTTGTATATAGGGTTGTCATTCTTGATTCCTCCTCTGGTACAATTTATTACCCGAAAGAGGAAAGGGTGACTGTCCACGATTTAAAACAACGTATCAAATGCTTTTAACCCGAAGTAACACGCAAATCCGATCATAAAAAGCGCAGAGCAGCATGAAATTATAAAGAACAAGCCGGGTGTTAAAAACCGACGAGCGCTACTTCCCATAAAAGCCATTCCTATATCCCATAGCATAATCCCCGCAAACATCGCAAGGCTACTTAACAACATTTGACTTGTCCCATACTGATCCGCCGTTTGAGCCAAAACCGAGCCGTAAATCCCAATCCAAAACAGAAGTGTTAATGGATTAGACAGCGACATTAAGAAGCCTGAAAACGAGGAACTCCAGAGCGTTTTATCTTGACGAGAACGCGTTGAAAGATCCGTTGAGCGCGCGTTCCACAAAATTTCAATCCCTGTATAAAGAAGCACAAAAAAGCCGAAACACCATAGGAACGTTTTGACGAGCGGAGCTTCTAAAAAATGCACAACTCCAAAAAAGATGAGCATCATATAGATGACGTCGGCTACAAAAGAACCAAGTCCAAACACCCACGCATGCATAAACCCGTACCTCATCCCTTTATCAAGCTGTGCGGCTGTAATGGGTCCCACAGGAGCGGCAAGAGACAATCCTAACAGAAATGAACTAATCCATAAACTCACCACACGGTTCCTCCTTCAATAGAACTTGTACACCTCTTTTACTTTATTCGTATGGTGAAGGATGTATGTTGGTTATTTCATCTTTTGAAAAGCCATTGTGACCCATTCTTCTGTTTGAACACGATGAATCGGTTGAAATCCATGGTCGTGTAAAAGCTCTTCCACAACAAGGGTGTTCCAGTCTACCATGCCAGAGATGAGGATATGGGATGTTTTAGAAAGAAGCTGCTGCGCGTTTATAATCGTAACGGCTTCATCTCCACCGATATTGACAAAGATCCAGTCATATTGAGCTGTGATCACTCCCTCTGTATGCATGATATCCAGCTGATGAACGGTAATATTCGATACCTCGTTTAACCCTGCATTATAGAGCACTTCACGTTCAACAGGTTCAATATCGACCGCTTCTACCATTCTGGCGCCAACAAGGGAAGCGGCGATGCTTAAAATGCCAGACCCTGTCCCAAGATCTAATACGCTCTGTCCGTTCAGATTCTGTGAAACGATAAATCGAACGCAGTCTTGAGTTGTTCCGTGAAGTCCTGTCCCGAAACCCCCTTGAGGATCTAATAAAAGACGACGTTTACCTTCATAAGAAGTTTTGAAATCTGGAAACGCAATCACCCATCCGTTTTCAAGATCAATGTCTTCAAATGATGGCGCTTGCCCAAGTAAGTCTTCTTCTGTTAGAAAGCGGTAGTGAATCTCCTCTTCCGGAAAAGAGAACTGCTCGTGTAAGACTGCTTTAACATCGATTTCCTCCTCCCCAATGTAGACCTGAAAAGGGATTGTTTCGTCTTCTTTTTCTTCATAATCATACCCGTTTGATGTTGTTTCCACTTCAATGGGTGCCTCGTAGTACGTATTATAAAGGCCAACTAGATTTAAGTTCTCGACCATTTCTTCTGCTTTTTTATAAGGGATATGTACTGTGAATTCATGTAACATTCATTGTCTTCCTTTCGTTATTGCCAGTTCTTGTTATGAAACAATTCCATAGCCTTTTCTTTTTGTTCATTTGAAATATGAGTATACACTTGGGTTGTACTAATGTTTTCATGTCCAAGCAGTTCTTGCACTGTGCGCAAATCCGCTCCGTTTTTGACTAAATACGTGCCAAACGAATGACGAAGTTTATGACTGGAAAGAGATTTAGTTGCAAGATATTCAAATCCCTTTTTTTCTTTTAAGTTCTCAAGCGTTTTTGTTGTCACATGCTGAATCATTCGGCGTGAGATGCGTTTGCCGTGCCGCGTTAAAAAGAAGGCGTCCTCATGTTCCGCGTGTGGCGTTCCTCGCTCTTTTTCATAGACTCTTAACTCGTCGTATAAAAAGGACGGAAGTGGAATATAGCGTGATTTGCTTCCCTTTCCAAACACTGTAATTCCAGGACGAGAACGATCAATATCTGTGACGTTTAAATGATGCACTTCAATGACACGAAGCCCAGCAAAGGCCATGAGTTTTAAAATCAGCCTATTCCGGCGGTAAAACGCATCATGTGGCACACTCTCAAAAAACGCGCGTAATTCTTCTTCATTTAAATAAGATGGAATGTGCGTTTTTTTCGATTTAGCGGTTTCAATCTCTAAGGCTGGATTTTCATCTGTTAGATCATGTTTGATCATCGCTTTATAAAACAATCGAAGTGCCATCAGCCTTCGGTTTCGGCTTGCGGAGGAATGATCTTGACGAATCGATGTGTTACTGCGTTTTCTCAGCATGCGTAAAAACCCGCTCACATCTCGCTTGGACGTATCTTCAATTTCTTTCTTTCCCTCGTGTTTGTCCACTATATAGTGTAAATAAAGGCGCACGTCATGTCCATAGTGACGAAGGGTCGAAAAAGAGTACCCTAAGTCTTCCATATATAAATCAAACACATCTAATTCTTCTTCATACAGAGTGTCAATCTTCGTCTCTTTCATTCTTCAAAACTCCTTACATTTTCTTTCATATTATTGCGTGTAATATATCTTACACGCAATAGGATACTAGATCGTGCAAAAAAAGGCAAGAAAGGAAGATTATTTCTCAAAAATTAGGAGATTTCTAGTTTTGCAGTTATCTTTCATCTCTCGCATCCTTATTCACCTGGATGCAACAGAGAGAGGTGTGATTGAATTTTCAGATTTTTATAAAATCTCGTTTTCTAGCCCATTTTCATGTAACACACAAGCCATTCTCCTCTGAGCAGAATACATCAATAATAAAATAGTGTAGGAAAGAGGAAAGGAAGGAAAATATGTTTCCCTTTAAGAACGAAAAAATTTCGTATGTGGCCCTAGGCGATTCTTTAACAGCAGGTGTTGGCACTTCCTTGTTTTCTCCCACATTCCCCCAGCGTTACCGAAGGAAAATAGAGTGTGTATGGGAAGAACGGGTAGAGCTTTACACCATTGCAAGAAGCGGATTGACGGTCGAAGAAATTGCTACACTCTCTTCTCATCCCCGTTCCCTCCAAAACCTAGCGGACGCGGAAGTCATCACCATTACAGCAGGTGGAAACAATTTGATTGATGCTTATGAAAAAGTGATGAAAGGAAAAAGTGTATCTTCACTTCAGGATCAATTAAAAGAAGCTCAGCGCGATTTTAATGGATTTATCCAATCTCTTTTAACGCTCAAGAAAAAAAGCTGCACGCCTTATTTTATTCTCGTTGCCACTCTCTATAATCCGTTTCCAGAGAGCCAAGAAGCGTACGCTTGGATTCAAAAAGTGAATGCTTCCATTAAAAAGCTCAATCATTATCCACACCTTCATATTGTCGACTTGTATTCTCTTTTTAAAGGAAGAGAAAAAGAATGGCTATCCCGAGACGGCGTTCATCCAAATGACAAAGGATACGAGGCGATGGCGCGCGCATTTTGCGAACAAACGCCATCATACAAAAGCCGCTAGCAGGATGCTAACGGCTTTGATTAATATTTTCGGTTAAGAACAAAAACAGAACTTCCTAAACAAAAGTTAGCTAATACAACTAACACAAATAAGTAATTTTTAAATTCTTCGAAAGAAAGTTGAAAAAGTCGCTGACATAAAAACAAACATAAAATGCCTGTCATCACAAACAAGTAGGTATAACGAAAAGAAACCGTTACAATTTTATTTCCTCGTTCATCATTTTGCTGTTTGGAGAAAAAAGAAAGGTACACACCTGGAATTAAAACCGAAATAGCTAGTAACAAAGGGAGCTGCATCATTATTAAATCTGAAAAGTTACTCATTTTCACTCATCCTTTCCTGGTATTGAAAAATGTCTTCAATCCTTACGTTAAAAAGCTGTGCTAATTTAAAAGAGAGAATTAACGAGGGATTATACTTATTCGCTTCAATGGACACGATCGTTTGCCGACTAACCTGAACTCTTTCAGCGACTTCTTTTTGCGTCCATTTTCGCTCTGCTCGTAACACATGAAGCTTATTATGTAAGACCCCTTCATCTTTTTTCATATATTTTCCACCTCACTCTTACATAGTAAAATATTTCAAACAAAAAGTAAATTATTTTTTACTTTTTGTTTGAAATACGTGACTTTTTTACACTGCAAAAAAGCTTCCCTAACGTAGTTAGAGAAGCTTTTTTTTATTTCTCAATATTCTCATCTTCTAATGAAGCAAGCGGCTTTTGAGCAGGTCCTTCGACAACTTCACCGTCATATGAAAAACGCGAACCATGACAAGGGCAGTCCCATGTTCGTTCACCACTGTTCCATTCCACTTCACAACCCATATGCGTACACGTTGTATCCACAAGATGAAGACAGCCTTCTCTGTCCCGGTAAGCTCCCGCTCGTTTTCCGTCCACACTCACAACGGCCCCTTCATCTTTTTTCAAATTATAGGCATTTCCTCTTGTGAAATCGAGCTTTCCTTTTGTAAGCTCTGCTGCAACCTCCATGTTTTGCGTGACAAAATTTTTCACACTCGGATTTGGGCGGAACCGAGATGGTGTGAAGAAGGAAGCATAGCGCTTTTCTTTCTCTAGAATGGCATCGCGAATCATCATCCCTGAAAGCGTACCATGGGTCATCCCCCATTTACGGAATCCTGTAGCAACGTAAACATGCGGAGAATTTTCTGAAATGCGTCCAATATAAGGCGTTTCATCAAGCGAGATCAAATCTTGAGCTGACCATCTGTACAAGCATTCTTTTACACCAACGGAATGATGAGCAAATGAATAGATCGCTTCATAATGCTTAATCGTTTCCTCACTTCGTCCTGTTGTATGCTCTTGCCCGCCGACAAGGAGCAGTTTCTGATTATCTACTGTTGTATAACGAAGGGAATCAGACGAAGGCTCAGCACTTAAATACATGCCTCCTGGATATGCTTTCTCACTTGTAATCCCGAGAACGTAAGAGCGTGACGCGTACATACGTGAAAAGTAAAAGCCTTTTCCATCATAGAAGGGAAAATGAGTACAGCAGGCCACATCTTTACAATTCACACGATGCCCTTCTTTTGTAACAACCGTTTGCGTTTTGCCTTCTTTAATATCGATAGCTTGGGTTGTTTCAAAAATTTGAGCTCCTTTCGCTGTCATCTCTTTCACAAGGTGAACAAGATACTTTAAGGGATGAAACTGCCCTTGACCTGGAATCATTACCGCCGCTTTTTCACTTAGATCAAGCGGAAGCGAAGTGAGCTGCTCTCCTTCAATTCCAAGCTTTTTATACGCCTCATATTCTTTTTCGACTTTTTTGACATATGTATCTGTTGTCGCATATACGTAAGCATCCTCAACTGTATAATCACATGAGATATTTTGAGATGTAATTGTATGTTGTAAAAACTTAAGCGCTTCATTATTTCCTTCGTAATAAAGAGCCGCTTCTGCTTCACCTACATATCCAATAATCTTGTCATAAATCAATCCGTGCTGAGTGGTCATTTTCGCTGTGGTGTGACTTGTTGTGCCGTCAAAAAGCTTGTCTGCTTCTAAAAGCGCCACGCTTTTGCCTTCAAGCGTAAGCAGATAAGCCGTTGTGACCCCAGCAATTCCCCCTCCAATTACGGCTACGTCTACATCAATGTTTTCCTTTAACGGTGAAAACGAAGGAACATCTGTTGATTCTCGCCAATACGATGTTGAAAACTCAGGTATTTTTCCCTCATGAAACATAGGTATTTTCCTCCCTTTTATGAGCTTTCATTAGCATGTCCATTCCCTAAGTAAAATATGTATAATGTTCCCATCGGTCTAGTTTACATGAATTTAGTTATGGTAAACTAAAGTTTTTTCCTTAACTCTAGTAAAATTCGTATATTCTATCATAACCTACTATTTTTTTGCATAGATACTATTATACTTCAATTTTAAATGAGGGATTAAACTATGAAAAAATGGAAATACGAGCATGGAAAGATTTCCTTTCTTCCTCTATCAGCGCTCATTGCAATTGTCATTGTGTTTACGTTTTTGGTCACGGCCCTTACGACAACTACTTTTAAACTTCAGCTCAGATTTCCTTCTTATATTAGCCATACGTTAAATAATAGTTCAGACAGCATTTTTTTAACCATGCTTGAAACCGAAACGCCTGCCTTTGCTTCTGAGAAGCGTGAGCCTTTATCTCTTTCTTCTCTTGGATTGCAGGCGACAACAAATATTAAATTAAACAGCGCAATAACCCTTCTTGGCGATAGTTTACCTGGTTTCTTTTCCTATCATTCTGAAATTATCACACCTGGACAAGGGACAAACTATACGAATACGCCTGTAGAGTCTTCTCCATCGCTCGATACCATTTTAGAAAAAGACCAAAATAACAATTCAGGAGCAGAAGAACCAGAGCAGCCAGAAGAGCCTCAGCAACCGCCGAATGGGGGTATTAAAGTGAAAAAGGTGTATATTTATCATACGCACAGCTGGGAATCTTACCTTCCGATTCTTGGGTTAACGGATGATCCTGATGCTGATAAAGCGGTAGACAATCGAACAAACATTACGCTTGTTGGAAAAATGCTTGGCAACAGTTTAGAAAAAAACAACATCGGCTCGATTGTGGATACAACCAATATGACTCAAAAGCTGAATACAAAAGGATGGGGAACGGTTCAAGCCTACCGAGCTTCGCGTGAAGTCGTAGAAGCGGCAAAAAGTCAAAGTGATGATCTCTCTTATTTTATTGATCTTCATCGTGATTCACTAAGAGGCGATCATACAACCATTAAAATTAAAGAAAAAGGCTACGCAAAAGTCGCGTTTGTGATTGGAAAAGAACAGCCAAACTATGAACAAAACGTCAAATTTGCCCAAGATCTTCACCATGCTCTTGAAAAGAAATATCCTGGTCTAAGTCGAGGAGTTATCGGGAAAACAGGCGCAAGCGGAAATGGCGTCTACAATCAGGATATTTCCCCTCGGGCGATTTTAATTGAAGTTGGCGGCGTTGACAACAACATGGATGAACTAGCAAATACCGTTTCTGCGTTAACAGATGTATTTAGTGACTATTATTTTCAAGCCGAAAAAGTAGATGCGTCGGCGAACTAAGAGAGAAGAAGATTTCTTCTCTCTTTTTTTGTTTAAAAATGAAAGAAAACGGCTATAAAGATGAAAAACAGATAAAGGAGAGTATGGAAGATGAAAAAAACGTTTCTTACCTTCCCTCTTATTGGGATGTTAACGATCGGTACACTTGCAGGATGCGGCACTAATGAAGAAAATGCAGCTCAAAATGGAAGCGATACCAATTCAACTTCTGAAACAAATAACAACGCGGCTACAAACGAAGCCGATACGTCAAATGATTTAAAACAGTACGCTCGTGATGACAACGAGCAAGATGATGGCACGGAAGATGATTTTGATCTTGTCGGAACGTTAGAAAGTGAAAAAGACAACGAGCTTGTAATGATGATTGATAATGAAAAAGTGACCGTAAAGAAAGCCGCTTCTTTTAAAACGGATGAACCGGCCAACACAGAAGTGAAAGGGAAACTTGTGAAAGTAGAAGTAAATGCCAAAGGTGAGGAAGCCGAAAGTTTAGAGCTTATGCCACAAGCAAAAGCAGATGACAACGGAGTGTACGATAAAGAGAAGAACGGCGAATATAACGTTATTGGAACATTTGTGAAAGAAGATGACAAAAGTCTTACTGTTAAAGTAAAAAGCGGTGAAAAAACATATGAAAAAACAGCTGATTTTGAACATGATGATGACAGCAATCAAGATTTAAAAGATAAAGTGGTTCGTTTAGAAGTCAAAAAGGATGATAAAGTAGAAAGCGTTGAAATGAATATGGAAGATCAAGATGTGAAATAGAGAAGAGAACGAAAAATAAGTAGTTCCCTTATGGTGGAGAAAATCTCACATATCATACTCCACAAACCTGTAATTGTCAGGTGAAATCACATAGTAGCACACAGAAACGCTCAGTTTTTTTATGCTCTGAGCGTTTCTGATTTTATTGCTATCTTTTCCCGTTTAAACACCCGATAGCGGAATACAGAAACTTCAAATGTTTTTGGTTCATCTTCATAACTTCCAACGTGCATTGATTGGACACATAGCCCTTCTGTTATTAATTCAAATTGTACATTATCGAAATTAAGATTTGTCTTTTTTTGTTTGACACGATTTACTGCATATTGAAATAAATGTTCTGTCACAAAATCAGGTTGCCTTATCATTAACTTGTATACGAAATGGTCCTTATTTAAATAGTCTAATTTCCTCCCTTCTTCATCTAAATCCCAATGTCCTTCTAAGGGGAAAACTGCGTATTCAAAATAACCTTCTGGAGTTATTCCTTTTTTAGGCATCATTCTTATGGCATATGACAAAGCGTAAAGGATTTCAATATTATCTTTAAATCGTTCACTGTTTGGATTTCCACTACCTTCTATTGTGAAAAATTTCATTTCTGGAACTTCAATTTTAGTAGGTTGTTTTTTGGGTAAATAGAGTTCCTTCAATTGTTTTCTCCATTCATACTTACTCATCATTTATCCCTCTTTTCATTTATTCTATAATCCCGCACATTTTTACATCTATTTTAAGATGAGTTTTCCTACTCCTTCTAATGCCTGTTTTTAAAACCTCACATGATATCCAAAATCGCATCTTACATTTATGAATGCCGATAGTGATGCTGATTGAGCTGCTATTTTAATGATTAAAACTTAACAAATCTTAATCTAACAATAAAAAGTCAAGTATAAAACCTCTGCGTTTTGTACTCGATTTTTTATTGTTCCTCCACGTTATTCGAACTACTTAAACTAAAAAAGGGGCCTTGTTCTGGAACAAGGCCCCTTTTTTAGTTTATTGATTTACTTTTTTAGCAAGGATTGTGCGTCGGTTGTAAAAGGCTGTCAAAAGATAGCCGTGGAAAGCAGCGAGCACTTGTTGAAACAACATACAGAACACGACGGGAACAGCCACTTGCGCTGGGAAAAAGGTAACCGCAATGACCGTACCAGCGCTAATGTTACGCATGCCTCCTGTATAGATAATGGCCACTACATTTTCACGCGTTTGCTTGAATAAAGCGGCTAATCCCCAAGAAAAGAGATATCCCGCTAGAACGATAAATAAAATCGTCCCTAAAATTCCTAAAAGCTTTGCATCAATATGGCGCAAGTGTGGCGCAATCGCAGAGCTATTAATCATAATAACAGCAGGTAGCGTGAGCTTGGAAAACGGAGATAGCATCCGACTCATTTTCTCAATGCGTGCTCGAGCACTAAATTGGTTCACAAGCATTGCTAGAAGGGATGGGAGCACCACCATAAAAAATAAACCTTTCATCATTTCGACCGTTTGCATCTCAACCGTTTCCCCTGCTAACATAGACATGCTGAACGGAACAATAAAAGGAGAAAGCAGGGTATCAATTAAAATAATCGACAGCGTCAGCGGAATATTCCCTTTATACATGGACACCCAAATCATGCTTGTAATCCCCGTTGGAACAACAAGAGCGAGCGTCATTCCTGTGACTGTAAACGGATCATTTGGAAAAAATAAATGACCAATTGCAAATGCCCAAAGAGGGGTAATGAGATGAAGAACAACGAGCGTTAAAAGAAGCGGAAACGGATGTAGTACTGTATTTTGGAGAGATTTAAAGTTTGATTTTAAACTCCCCACAAACGTCATGAAAGCGAAAAGCCACGGCACTAGAAAAGAAAGTGAGTGTAAGTTTGTGTAAGCTAACACTCCCAAAGCAACGCTGAGCGGTGTGATTAATGGCATCCACTTTCCAATATAGTAATTTAGACGGTCTAGCATAAAAAAACTCCAATCGTTCGATTTTAAAAAGCAGTTCCTTTCTATAGTATCAGATATTAGGAGAATTAGAGCGGTTTTGAAGCGGAATTTTTTTCTTTACGCTCCCTATCTGAGTAGAAATGAGCACGAACCGTTTGAAAATTCACCCCTCCAAAAACGATAGCGAGAAGCGCCATGCTACATGCTCCAATGACCACCATCATCCGAATAGAGAACATTTCGGCTAACCATCCGAAACAAATGGTAAAGAAAAGAACAAGCAGTGATTCAATGAAAGTAAGCATACTGCTTATTCGTCCAATCAAATGAACAGGAACGTTGTTTTGATAAAAGGTTAAAAATCCAGTATTCAAAAATGCAAGGGCAAAAGAAAGGGTAAAACATCCAATAAAAGCAGGAACAAACGTGTTCGAAAAGGCAAAAAGTAAATAGCCAAGCGAAGTAATGATGGCTCCTACATTCATTAATCGTAAGAGAGAAAGTTGATGAATAAGCCATGCATTAACGAAAGACCCAACTAAAATTCCTCCACCTGCCCCACTTACAATCACTCCATATTCTCCTTCTGTTAGCTTAATAACCGTTGTAGCAAAGGCAGCTTCTAGTGAATCTGTAGCAGTCATGAAAACCGTCATCAAATGAAAAAGAAGCGAAATAAGCGCGACATACGGGAATGTAGATGAAAATCGACCAACAAGAACCACATCTTTTTTTAACATGGCAAATGATAAAGAATCTTGTTTTTCTCTCTCTTCTTCTAGGTCTGGTAATAATAAGGTGAGCAAAGCTGCCAGTAAAAGAGCCGCTCCGTTTAAATAAATAGCGAGATCTCCCGCCTCTTTCATCATAAATAAACCAGCAAGCGCAGGCCCTGTGATAAATGCTCCGGAGTCAAGCAAGCTTTTATACGAATTAAATGTTTTACGATGCTCTATAGCGACCAGCTTTGTTGTATACGACAGTACCGTAGGATGATACATAGCGCTTGCGATATTAATGAAAAATACAAAAACATAAAGGATAAGCAAGGTATCTAATAAAGGAAGAAGCACCATGAGTCCTGCTTGAATAAGTTGAAGAACAATCATAAGCTGCTTTGTGCGAGCACGATCCACAAGGCTTCCAGCCCCAATATTCGCCAAAAGAGCGGCACTTGCTTTTAAAAGATACAGCACGGTAACGGCAAAAGCAGAGTTTGTTTGTTTAAGTACGATAAGATTTAAGGCTATAAAATAAACCCAGCTTCCTACTCCTGTAATGCCAAGGTTAACAAGTAAAAGATTCAGCGTGCTCCATTCTTTTTTCATCCTAGGCTCCTCCCCTCTATTTACACAACTTACACAACAAAAAAACATCCCACCCCCAAGATTCTTCATCTTGGGGGCGAGATGTTTTCGCGGTGCCACCCCAGTTCGCCTTCTATGTTGCCATAGAAAGCCTCATCAGGTACAAGTATACCCTAGCTCAATAACAGGAGCTCCTGTCACAATATCCCCTCACGAAAAGGTTCCCCTGTGAAGCTCAGAGGCTTGCTTCGGTAGAATTGAAAACACCCTTTCTCAGCAATTCAGGGCTCTCTGTGCTTTTCATTTTCTACGTACTCTTCTCATCAACGCTCAGTTTTTAATTTTTATCATTTTATCCCTTTTATGTAATTTTTGTCAAGGAGTCTTTTCGAAAAAAAGCGAAAGAACGACAAAAACTATGAAAAGCTAAAAAAAAACACAAAACTATAGGTGAGCTATGCTAGATCAGGTGCAAAATGGTAAAAAGACCTCCTTATTCACTAAGAAGGTCTTCAACTCATATGTTCCTCAATCGCTTCAATCAGCGCCTTTTTGTAATTGTGCAAAGACTTTGTCCAGTTCGAAGGATGTCGCCGGTTTGATTTTGCCCAATTGTGATGCTGGAAAAATTGTTTTCTTTGCTCTGCGGTCAGTTCGAGCTGCACGCCCTTGCCCTGTACGGTTGCATTTGTAATATTCCGGGCTTCCATTCCTGCAAATCCTTTTCTTGCGTCTTTTACGATAAAACCTTTTTCCGTAAGCTTCTGTCGAATCGCTTCTTTTAACTCCACATCCCGTCCTCCAATATACGTTTCAGCCTTTGTCCCACACATGCCATGAAACGTAATATGCCAGTGAACGTTTTCTAACAGACGAAGTTGGCGAGGTTCGTCAAAGTTGGTTGAGGTAATATGTAAATCACGATTCCCTGAAGACTGTAATCCTTCAAAAACATACCAAGACCACGCGGGTCGACTCATGGAAATGGCTTCAACCAACTCCGTTGTGCCTGCTTCAATTCCACCTCCATGAGGAGCGGAAAGACAAAGAAATGATTGGTGATCTTGATATCGCACTTGATAATGGATGCCTTCTACTTTGTCGAATGTTAAAGCTTGATAATTTTTATATACATCACTCATTTTGTTCTCCTCTTGCTTTTCTATAAGATATGGGTTTTTTGTTAGATTTTCAAGACTTTATATACGATTACTTTTCAATTGCCAATCTGAATACTAAAAGAGCAAGTAAAATAGTAATCGGGGTCATGACTACTGTTTCTAAGAAAGAGTGTGAAGCTAAATTGCCTAGGGAGTTCAGAATCATCACTGCAAATATAGCCCATATACCGATGTTTGACGTTCTTTTAAATTTTCCTTTTAAAATATACCCTGCTTTTACCGCAACAATTGAAATAAATACGATTTGGATTAGAATGGATATCATTTCGAAGAGGATAACGTCTTCCTGTCTCTTTAATCGTCCTCCCCATACAAAGCCATATGGCAAAATGTTTAGTAATATGAGCCCATGCATGAATAGAGCCATTGTATTAATGGCAAGAATGATATAACTTGCCATCTTCATACTAATGAGTTTTTTCATGTTCTTCTCCTTGCTTTAGAGAATATTGTTAAGTAAATGAATAACACTTACAAGAGTCAAACCAATACTCCTACCACATGAATTCTTTTGCAAAAGGACAAGAGGATCACTCTAAACGCAATATATTCAATGACAAATGATTTATGATAACAGGAAGGAATGAAGATTTTTGTATGAACTTATCCATCTTCTCGAAATAAAAGCCTCACTTCTTGTATAAGTGCATTTCTCATACAAGAAGTGAGGCTTAGTCCCATAACTTATCCTAGATTATTCACCTAGATCCACATTGTGATACACTTGTTGTACGTCTTCTAAATCTTCTAGTGCATCCACCATTTTTTCAAATAAAGCTTGGTCTTCTTCAGAAAGAGTCACTTCAGTTTGAGGAAGCATTGTAAGCTCTGCCACTGTAAAGTCTTCTACGCCTGCAGTGCGAAGAGCTTCTTGAGCAGCTTGAAACTCATCTGGTTCTGTATAAATGATCACGGCTTCGTCTTCTTCTAGAATGTCGCGTGCGTCAACATCTGCTTCCATTAAAATTTCAAGCACTTCTTCTTCATTTTTGCCTTCAAGACCAATTACGCCTGTTGGGTCAAACATGTAAGCAACAGAACCGCTCACACCCATGTTTCCCCCGTTTTTCCCGAATGCCGCGCGTACGTCAGAAGCAGTACGATTGACGTTGTTTGTTAACGCATCAACGATCACCATTGATCCGTTTACACCAAAGCCTTCATAGCGAAGTTGGTCATAGTTTTCTTCACCGCCGCCTTTTGCTTTTTCGATTGCACGATCAATAATCGCTTTTGGCACATTATATGTTTTAGCGCGCTCAAGCACAAATTTTAGCGTTTGGTTTGCCTCTGGATCAGGCTCTCCGCTTTTCGCTGCCACGTAGATTTCGCGACCAAATTTAGCATAAACTCGACTTGTTTTCGCGTCTTTTGATGCTTTCTTTTCTTTAATATTGTTCCATTTACGTCCCATTATGAACACTCGCTTTCAACTTTAAATCGATATGTATTATACGCTTAAAGATGACAAAAATCTACTATAATGAAGGATTGTCACCTTTGTACCTTCTTCATTATACCTCAAATTCCCTGTTTTTGATAAGATAAAGAACAAAATGATTTTATATATAAATGAAGTCCCCATATCTTTTTCACCGTTTCATTCGTTTTAAAAGAGAGAGAACTTAAAAGGAGGATTAAAATCCATGTTAGAGCCAAACAAAAGAAACGAGGAAGAAATTGAGGTCCAAAAGCTTTATAAAGGCCTTCTTCCTTACTGTTGTTTCCTTTCAGGAGATAAATGGGATGGAGAAGATTTAGCACAAGAAACGATGTTAAAAGCGATGCAAAATTACGGGTCTCTTACCCCTGCTTTATTAAAGAAAATAGCCTATCATAAATGGATAGATGAAAAGCGTAAAAGAAGTCGAGAAACAGTTGGTGAAACAGATCACCATACCTTAACGAAAGAAAGCCGGCAGGAAGAAGTTGAGGCTCTTTTACATTCACTCACGCCGAAACAAGCAGTAATACTCACTTTAAAAGAAGCTTTTCAATATAAAATCAGTGAGATCTCCTCCATTCTTGACATGACAGAACCTGGGGTTAAAGCCCTTTTAAAACGGGCACGAACAAAACTTCGCAGAGAAAACGAAGAAGAAAAAATCAACAATCAAGAACTTGTAGATGCTATTTCAAAGAGTATTCAAGGGGAAGATCCTGCACCTTTACTTTCTTTCCTAAAACAAAAAAAGGCATTCGAACCAATGGCTCATATGGTATTCCGCTCTTACAGTTCTCTCAACATCGCGTCATAAGAAAAAGGAGGGTTAAGCATGAATCATATTCCATATGTAATTGAACAATCAGCATCTGGTGAACGTTCATATGACATTTATTCACGTCTTTTAAAAGATCGCATTATTATGGTGAGCAACGAAATTAATGATTCAATGGCTAACAGCATTGTGGCACAACTGCTCTTTTTAACAGCGGATGATGCCGAAAAAGATATTTCTCTTTATATTAACAGTCCAGGTGGATCGGTCTCAGCGGGATTTGCCATTTTTGATACAATGCAGCATATTCAACCAGATGTTCGTACCATTTGTACAGGAATGGCCGCTTCGTTTGGAGCTCTGTTACTACTCGGAGGAGCGAAAGGAAAACGATTTGCTCTGCCAAATAGTGAAATAATGCTTCATCAGCCGCTTGGAGGGGCACGCGGTCAAGCCACTGAAATTGAGATTTCAGCAAAGCGGATCCTCAAACTAAAAGAACACATTAATCGTATTATTGCAGACCGCACAGGACAGCCTTATGATAAAGTTGTGCAAGATACGGACCGTGATTACTTCCTAAGCGCAGAAGAAGCGAAAACCTATGGGGTGATTGATGAAGTTATTTAAAACGAAAACCAAGACGGGAAGATTCCCGTCTTGGTTTTTTATTTGACTAATGTTCTCTCTCTATTTTTTCTTTTTTGAAATCTTTTGACCCCTTCTGTTCCCGCTATACTACTAATCATCCCAATCATAACGCTTGCAGAAATAATTTTCGCCGCATAGTAAATCCCTGTACCAAAGAAAAGATCTACCACAACAATCTTTTTAATTGTAGAAGCTTCTATCGTATAAATCACAATCTGATTCGCCTTCGCTCGCATCTTCCTCACCTCGTCTCTTTACACGATATGTAAAGGAGAGGTTGTCACATGTGAAAATTTTACAATATTGATTCATACAAGACTTCCCCTGTCTGATCTGTCTTATATCCATTAAGAGAAAGAAGCTGCTGTTGAAAGGATTCTGAAGAGAGTACTTTTTTAATAGACGCAATGATCTCTTCGGTTCGCTCATTTTTTAACAACACTAAGTCATATTGTTCCTCAATTAGGGGAATAAACTCGACATCACTCATTCGTGCCACATTTTCAATCCCAATTCCAACATCTGCTTTTCCGCTTGAGACAGCGGAGGCCGCGGCAAGATGAGTAGTAACAATGTTATGATACCCACTAATGTGAGACGCTGAAAGCCCTAGTTGTTTTAACTTTTCGTCTAATAGGACACGTGCCCCTGCCCCTCGTTCTCGGTTTACCATCTTAATATCTTTTTCAGCTATATCTTTGAAACATTGGATATGATGAGGATTGCCTTTTTGCACATACAATCCTGCTGTTCGTTTCACAAGATGAATTACAACATAAGCATCACTAACAAGAAGACGCTTCACATATGGAAGATTATATGTATCGCTTTCCCCATCATATAAATGAAGACTCACAATATCACATTTTCCATGATATAAATCTATTAAACTGTTTAAACTGCCATTATAAAGACGAAGCGGTGTTTGACTTAGTTCCCCTTCTAAATTTTTACTTAACAGATCAAGTGAAACGTCTTGTCCACTAATGACAACAGGGCGTGTCTTTTGTTTTTCCTCTTGCTTTTGAGATGTAACAACATTTTTGGTTTGGTTTTTATAGTCTGTTAAATCTTCTTCGTCTACGCGCATTTGTCGTCCAACACGGTAAGCCGGAAGAGTTCCTTTTTTTATTAAGTCATAAACGGTCAACTTTGACACTTTTAAAATCGATGCGAGTTCTTCGATTGTGTAAGAAGTCGTGCTCATCATATCACCTCTTCTATAGTATAATCTTCTCTTTCTTGTAAAAAAAGGATGAATGCAAAGACCTTTATATATTATAATCAGTTATAATTAGTTATAACTAATTATAACTAACAATAAAACAAAGGGGACAGATGAAATGAAAAAGAAGGCAATGGCCCTATCTGTTGTATTATGCGGCACACTCCTCATGAGTGCGTGTGGGAATTCAGAACAAAAAGCATCCGGAGACAGTGAAAATAAGCAAGAAGATATAACGCTAACCGTATCAGCGGCAGCAAGCTTAAAAGACGCCCTAGGGGAGATTGAGAAAAAATATGAAAAAGAACATCCTCATGTTGATCTTAAATTTAACTTTGGCGGCTCTGGAACGCTGCAGCAACAAATTTCTCAAGGGGCCCCTGTTGATCTCTTTTTCTCAGCAGCAGAAGACAAATTTGATGAACTTGTGAAAGAAGGAGAGATTAATAAAGAAGATGGTACAGACCTTATCCAAAACAGTCTTGTTCTTATTGCACCAAAGAGTTCCTCTCTTACTAGTTTTGAAGACTTACATAACCAAAAGATAGAAAAGATTGCGCTCGGAACGCCTGAAACGGTGCCAGCTGGAGAATATGGAAAGCAAACACTTGAAAAGTTATCACTATGGAAAGATGTTGAATCAAAAGTCGTTTACGCAAAAGATGTGCGCCAAGTGCTTTCCTATGTAGAAACAGGAAATGTTGAAGCAGGAATTGTTTATAAAACAGATGCTCTTGTATCTGATAAAGTAAAAATTATCGATACAGCGAAAGAAACGTCCCATGATCCAATCGTTTATCCCCTTGGAGTCATTAAGGATTCCAATCACGAGAAGGAAGCTCATGATTTTTATGACTATCTTCAAGGGAAAGAAGCTATGAATGTGTTAAAAGAATATGGATTCACGGCTAAGTAACCTTACATTCTCTGAATTTTGGACCCCTATTTCTCTTTCTCTAGAAATAGCCATTGTTGCATGGATCGTTGTATTAGTGGCCGGAGTACTTGCAGGGCGAGGACTTGCACGAAGGTCCTTTCGTGGAAAAGCACTTGTGGAAACAGTCTTAATGCTTCCCCTTGTTTTGCCTCCAACCGTTGTTGGATTTCTTTTAATCATCATCTTTGGTAAGCATAGTTTCATAGGAGAAGCCATTCAGTCATTGTTTGGTCAATCGTTAATTTTTACTCCATGGGCAGCTGTTATCGCTTCTGCCGTTGTCGCTTTTCCTCTTATGTATCAGTCTGCAAAAGTTGGGTTTGCAAGTATTGAGGCTTCTATTGAGGAAGCAGCTCGCATGGACGGAGCATCGGAGTGGAAAGTCTTTCTCTATATTACCCTTCCTCTTGCTAAAAACGCATTGATTTCCGGAGGGATTTTAAGTTTTTGCCGGGCTCTTGGAGAGTTTGGAGCAACCCTTATGTTTGCAGGGAATATTCCGGGAGTGACACAAACGATTCCCACGGCTATTTATGTTGCGTTAGATTCTGGTAACATGACGCTTGCCTGGTGTTGGGTAGGAACGATTATCATCATTTCATTTATGATGTTATGGATGGTTCAACGAAAAAGTCATTAAAAAGGAGTCTATTTCGACTCCTTTTTTATAACGGTGAAGTTCTTACGAGAAATATAAAAAAGCCATATCCAACAAGAAAATGGCTACAATCGTGATTGAGCTAAAGTGACCCGCTCGTGGAACGATTTATAGGGTCATTGGTTTACTTTTTTAATTTAAACACTATAAAGTCAGCACATCTAAAATCTTCTTCAAATGAAGGGTATTTTTTTAGCATTTCTTTTGACGGGATAGGTTCTACAATACTTTCTAAAACAAAACCCGTTTTGATTAAAGTATTGATATAACTTGTCAATGTTCTATGAAAGAACAGCATTTTTTCTTTATCCCCTAACCCTTGTTCATACACACCTTCATAAAAGTATTGATCTACGTTCCAATGCAACTTTTCTCCGCTTTCTGTTTTTTCCCAACCACATTCAGGAGTAACGAAACAAGGATGTAATATCGAAAAAATAAAATGGCCTCCATCTATTAATAACCGATACATTTCTTGAAATGCTTTTTCATAATTCGCAAGGTCTTGAATAACCATATTGGACACTATTAAATTGAAACTTTTATCTCCTAGAGTATTTAAGTCTTCGCAATTACCTAGTTTATAATCAATTACCAAATCATGTGGCGTTCTTTCTTTCGCAATTTCTATCATTCGTGGAGTATAATCTACTGCTGTTACAGTGGCACCAGACTTGGATAAAATTCTGCTTAAATACCCTTCTCCACACCCTGCATCTAAAACTTTTTTGTTTTTCACATTCCCCATAAGTGAAAATAAAGTTGGGTTTAAAAAGACCTCTTTATGAAGGTCTCCTTGTTCCGTATGATTTTTTGAATAGGTATCTGCAAATGCCTCCCATCTTTTAATCGCTTCTTTGGTACATGCATTTTGTTTCATTTTACATTCCCCCCTTTAGCTATCATCCTTTTAAGCACTCTGCTCATTTGGTCAAAAGATCCACCTTTTGAATATTAGCATAAAAAAGGAAGGAAATCCCTATATCTTATAAACAACAAGCCTTTAAAAAACAGAATAATGTTTAAATGCCCCATTGAATCAAAAGACCGAGATTTGTTAATCCTCCTCCGAATCCATACAGAAGCATATGATCTCCTTTTTTCACTTTTCCTTCTTGAACACCAAGATGAATGGCAAGTGGAATAGAAACAGATGAGGTATTTCCACATGTCTCTACACTTGTTAGCGTTTTTTCAACAGGAAAGTCCGCTTTCTCACAGATAGACTCAATCATTCGCAGATTGGCACTATGCGGAATAAACCAGTCTAAGTCTTGTTTTGTCATTTCCCCTTTTTCTAGTAACGTTTCCATTCCTTTTGGCACTGTACGTGTAGCCCATTTGTACACTTCTCGACCGTTTTGGACCATTTTTCCGCTTGGATCAAGGGAAGCTCCATCAATTTTATCAGCTAATGTTTTACGATAAAGATGTATGCCTCCTTCTCCTCTTGTGCCCATATGTACACTGATAAAGCTTGGGTTTTCTTCATTATATTCCACAAGGAAAGCTGCTGCCCCATCACCGAATAAAACAGCTGTTGAACGATCTTCATAGTTCGTTACTTTAGACAGCGTTTCAGAAGCCACAACAAGTATCTTTTTATGAAGTCCTGATGTGATAAGACTGTTGGCAAGATGAAGTCCATAAGTAAAACCAGCACACGTCGCGTTCAAATCAAAAGCACCGGTCTCTTTAATATCAAAATAGTGTTGAATGCGGCATGCTACACTCGGAAAAGCATAGTCTGCAGTTGTGGTCGCAACGATAATCAAATCTACATCTTCCACTGTTTTATCATATTGATCCATCAAATTTTCAATGGCCTTAATTGCTAAATCAGAAGAGAATTCTTCTTCTCCTGCAATATGTCTTTCTTTCATCCCTGTTCGCTGAACAATCCATTCATCACTTGTGTCCATCATTTTTTCTAAATCTTCATTTGATAAAATACGTTGTGGTAAATAGTGCCCAATGGCTGTGATTTTTGCGGTCGATTTCATGTTTTAATTCCCCCTATAATAGGACTAGATTTTATTACTTAATATTAGTACCTAGTATTAAATATGTCAATTTTTTCTTATTCTCATGTTTAATAGAAATTATAAAAACGTTTTTCTTGGGCCCTATGCTTCTTTTGATAGGAGATTTCGTAAAAGGTTTGTTAAGATTTCAAATGACCCAAATCTAAAAGAAAAAATGCGCTATAATAGAAGCGGCATCAAGACTTTTGAAATAAAGGCGGATAGTGGAATGATTTATATTATTAAATTTTTATATGGATTTGTGCTTCCTCCTGGTTTATTTGTTACAGGAACGCTTTTACTTGGTTTATTTGCGTATCGACGGGATAAAGTGCTAGCTCGTTGCTTCCTTTTGTTATCTTTCTTGCTCTATCTTTTCTTTATTCCTTTTACAGGTCACTTTTTGATTCACGCGCTAGAGAAACAATATACTCCTCCAAAAGAAGTGTCAGGAGATGTAATTGTCATGCTTGGAGGCGGGGCAACCTTTGATACTCCTGATGTTGATGGCAAAGGTCATCTCTACGGAAGTGCAGCAAACCGCTTATTAACAGCGGCTCGACTACATAATCAAACAGGATTGCCTATTGTTGTTTCTGGAGGCACCGTTTATCCTGATAACGGCAGTGAAGCAGATATTGCGAAACGTCAGCTAATCAGTTTAGGGATTGAACAAGATGCCATTTTCGTAGAAACGAAAAGTCGCAACACAGAAGAAAATGCGAAATATACAAAAGAGTTATTAAAGAAAGAGCATTTTCAAAAACCGATTCTCGTCACATCTGCTTATCATATGCCGCGTGCTGTTAAACATTTTCATAACGTTGGCCTTACAGTAGAACCATATCCGACAGACTATTCATCAAATCAGAAAACAGAAGTATATCCAAATCAGTTTTCTCCTACGATGATTACTGCAACATATAAAGCACTGAAAGAATATGTAGGCATACTTGCAAGTTAAGCCAAAAAAGGAAGAGACAATACGGGTCTCTTCCTTTTTTTATGGTCTTTTACTCCCTATCTATTTCGGTGATCGCCTTTTTACTGCCTGTTGAATCGGATCCCATACGCTATTGTAAGGCGGAGAATAGCTTAAATCTAAATCTTCAAGTTCATGAACAGTCATTTTATGATAAAGAGCGGTAGCGAGCACATCTACCCGTTTATCTACCCCTTGCTTTCCGATGATTTGTCCTCCTAAAAGCAGGCCGCTATCTTTTCGATAAAGAAGTTTGAGATAAAGATCCTCTGCTTGTGGGTAGTACCCTGCATGGTTTTTAGTTTGGAAAGAAATCACCTCATATGGGAAGTGAAGCTCTTTTGCTTCCTTTTCGGTTAAACCGGTTCTCCCAAGCGTGAGCTCGAGAAATTGAATGATCGAAGAACCTACAACCCCTTGAAAAGGAACCCCTTTCTCTAGCATATTTAGTCCTGCTATTCTTCCTTGTTTATTTGCTGTTGTGCCAAGCGGAACATAGTCATTTTTCTGTTTAATACGATGATAGTGAAGAGCACAGTCGCCTGCTGCATAAATATCTTTTACGTTCGTTTCCATATAGGCATTCACTTCGATGGCTCCCTTTATTCCCACCTTTATACCGCTTCCTTCTAGAAAGCGCGTATTAGGATGAACCCCTGTTGCGAGCAGCACAAGATCTGTTTCATACGTACCCTTATTGGTGTGAATCTCCCGCACGTTCTCTTCCCCAATCAGTGCTTCTACATCTTCTTTTAAGCAAAGCTCTATCCCTTTTCGCTTTGCCTCTTCATGGATATGTGCAGCCATCTCTTCATCAAACAGAGAGGCAAGCTGTCCTCCTCGTTGGATAATGCGTACTTTTTTTCCTAGTTCGAGAAAGTTTTCAGCCATTTCCAGCCCAATATAACCTCCACCTACAATGGTGACGTTTTGAATCTCATCTTGAAGGCTTTCTTGAATCTTTTTGGTATCTGGAATCGTTTTTAGCAGATGAACATGCCCTAGCTCTACACCAGGCCAATCGGGTTGATTTGGACTGGCTCCTGTCGCAATGAGCAGTTTATCGTAAGAGTGGGAAAACCCTTCTCCTGTTTTTGTATGTATGCCATAAACCTTTTTCTCTTTTTCATCTACCTTTTTGACTTCTGTATGTGTATAAGCGTTAATGCCATATTTCTCTCGAAACGTCTCAGCACTGCGTACAATCAAGTCATTTGTTGAGGGAACTTTCCCACCAATCACATAAGGAAGACCACATTGACCGTAGGAGTAAATCTCACCTTTTTCAAAGGTAATGACCTCTGCCTCTTGATCGTTGCGGACAATTTGCATCGCAGCACTCATTCCCGCTGCATCTCCACCGATAATCACATATTTCATCTTATTTCCCCCTTTTTTTATGACAGGACATCATGATACTCTTTTGTATCTTGCAGCTTTTGCTTAGCATAAGAACACGTTGGTGTAATTTTTTTATTTTGCTCTCGAGCCATTTCCACAACTTGATGAAGCAGTTTTCCTGCCACTCCTTGACCTCTTAGCTCATCTGACACAAAAGTGTGGTCTACCACAATGGTGTCTCCCTCTATTGTAAAATGTAGTTCTGCTTTTTTTCCTTCTTCCTCACCAATATAAAAAGATTCTTCGTTTTGTTTGATATCCATTTTAAAGTCTCTCCTTTACACATTTCTTATTATTCTTATACCCTTTTCTATCCTGTTTTCATCCTTTATTTCATAATTGTTTCTTCATCGTCATACTGACTGTTTTAAATCCCATTTCTTTATAAAGGCGGTAAGCCCGCTGGTTTTCATAAAAGACGTTCAGCGAGATGGTGTCGATTTTTTGTTTTCTAAGAATCTTTTCTATTTCCTTTAATGTAGCTTTCCCGTACCCTTTTCCTTGATAACATCTAAAAATCGTAATTTGATAAATAAAAGCCTGCTTCTTTTTCTTATCAGCATATATCCAAAGCGTCCCAACGTCTTCAGTCCCATTACGACAACGATAAAACGTATGAAAGGGCGTGTTTACTCCATGAGGAAGAAGACGTTGTATTTCAAGATGAGCTTTTTTCAATGCTTCTCCTCTTTGCAATCTTTTATATTCACGGAGACTTTCTGCGTAGCGGGAAACTTCTCTCTCTATAAAAATATGAAACTCCTCTTCTGTCATTAATACAAAATTTAGTTCTTTCATCCTATCTCTCCATTTCCTATCTATGGAATTTGTGGTAACATAATAAAGAATCTGTTGCTTTAAGGATGTGAAATTAGTGGAAAAACGTAAAGAAATCTTCTCTTGGATTAAAGTGTTTGGCTTTGCTATTGTGATTGCGTTAATTGCACGCAACTTCATTTTCTCTCCATACACGGTTCATGGGGAATCTATGATGCCAACTATTCAAAATGATAATCGTGTGATTGTGAGTAAACTGAGTGATATAGATCGATTTGATACCATCGTCTTTGATGCTCCAGACTCTGATGATCGTTATATTAAACGCGTAATTGGCCTTCCTGGAGATACGGTAGAAATGAAAAATGATACCCTATATGTGAATGGAAAAGCCTATTCAGAAGACTATTTAAATTCTGTAGCGAAACAAGAATCGATCAGCCAACATTGGACAGAAGACTTTACTTTAGAAGAAAAAACAGGTAAGAAAGTAGTGCCTGAAGGATATGTATTTGTTCTTGGCGATAATCGTCCGATAAGCAAAGATAGCCGGATTTTCGGTTTACTTTCTATGAAAAGCATTCAAGGCCAAGCCGTATTTCGCTTTTGGCCATTTAATGAAATAGGTCCGCTTTAAACCTCTGAGGAGAAAGCATCTTGCTTTCTCCTAGTTTTTTCACAAGGGATGTTTACGCTTCATTATCCAAAAAAAGAGCCCTATTAATAGAAAAGTATAAAGAAAGATCCAACTGAACTGCCCCAAAAATAAGCCAGGTATAGACTTTATATTATCTTCTGAACTCATGATTTCTAATGAGAAATGAAGAGGTGGAAACAACCAGATAAATCCGTCTATCGTATCTTTCAAAGTGGAGATGGAAACAGATATAACGAGAATACCAAGAACTCCCCACCATGTATTGCTTTGATTTTGGATAAGTTCCCTTGTAAAGAGAGCGGAAAGGGAAAGGGATAAGAGGGATAAACTAAAATGAGACAAAAAACCCATTATAAGATGTAGTCCTCTCGTTTCTACACCAAACGCGTTAAAAACAATTGGATAAACTACTGAAATAAGACTGAGACAAAGCCCAATAAGGATGCCCATTGTAAATAAAGATCGATAATATTTTCTTGGATTTTTGCAATGGAGCATTGTGATCCTTTTTTGTCCTTCATCTTCGGCATGAAATATGGTGACTGTAAACCATCCCATGATAAAGAAAAGAAGTAAAGACGTAAATGAATAACTGTCTAATATCGGATTTGGTGTATATGTATAATTTATGACAAGAGACAAGATGTAAAGGGAAAGAGGAGGAATGTATCGATGAGATCTTAAGTAGTTGTGTAAGTGATAGTATAATAAACCCTTCATTCTCTTCGATCCTACCCCCTCTCAAAATAGCTATACACATTCTTGTTATTTTCATTTATAAGGAGCAGCTCCTTAATTGAGGCCCCTCTTTGTAAAAGTTCTCTTAAGAGTTTGTCTGTATCTTCCGGCTTGACAATGGCCTCTATCTCGTTCGCATTAGAACTCAAATAACGCTGTTGTTGAATTTTCATAAGGGGAAGTACTTCTCTTAATGATGTTTGCGCGAGGATTTGAAAAACAAGTTTGTTTCCTCCGATGATAGTATGAAGAGGACTACTATTCTGAACAATTTGGTGATTCTTAATCCATAGGAGTCTATCTACTAGGTTTTCTAGTAATTTTGTTTCATGACATGTAAGAATAATACTTACTCCTCTTTGTTTCAAAGTCAAGAGAATCGTTTCTACATCATTTTGCGCCTTCGGATCCAGTCCAGATAAGGGCTCGTCTAATAGGAGAAAACCTGTCTCCTCAATCATCGACTGCATAATAATCACCTTTTGTTTCATTCCTTTAGATAACGCGGCAATTGCTGTTCGGCGGTCTTCTTGTAAATGAAACGTTTTTAGTAAACCATCTATTCGCTGTCTTAAGCGTTGTTTATTTATCCCTCTAATCTTTCCCATATGAGTAAGATATTCTTCTATAGTGAACGGAATATGAGAAGGGGTGATTTCAGGAACATACCCCATTTTTAAAGAAGATGCGGGTTTGTACAACTCCCCGCTGTCTGACTTGATTAATCCTCCTATAATTTTTAGTAAAGTACTTTTACCAGACCCATTTTTTCCAACAAGTGCAATGATTTGATTTGCATAGATTGAGAAAGAAACATTTTCTAAGACTACTTTATTTTTATAGTGCTTGGTAATATTTCGCACTTCCATTATAGGTATAAGTTCCATATTCACACACCTTACTTTTTTATGTTCACTTCCACTTCGCACGTAGTATTCCAGCACCCAAAAGATAAAAGTGCGTATATCCTTAAATGATTACAGTTTTTTCTTCCGTTGCTGTGACCTTCTAATTTTTTGTAGAGTATGAACTAAATCTTCTTTAAATATTTTCTGTTTTCGCTCACTTTTTAATAAGTTCTCTACATTTTGTAAACCGATGGAAAACCGAACATAATCATTCATGATAAAAATGTCCATATGAGAAGCGAACAATGATTGAAACCATGGAACATTTCGAAGTTCTTTTATGTTTTCATTGATTTTCTCTTCTGTTGTCAGAGGTTTTCTACTCCAGGTGGGAGGAAGAAGATTTGCAAGAAATTCGAGAAAATTATCATCCATCAATGACTTTCTCCTTTCACAGGCAATATAAGAGAGCTAGATTCAACATAGCAGCTTTTCTCTATCATATAAGTTAAAGTGTATCCAACATGCTTTCAAATCCATCTTCTCTTTATTTTCTATCTCTCTATTTTATTATACTATATTTTCCAGTTGTTTGTTCTTTTTGTTGAAAAGAAAGGTGAACGAAGAAAATGTTCCCGACAATCTGTTAATAACGAGTTGTTTTCTTTTGTATGTACTCAAAAACCTCTTTCACAAGAAAAATATATCTCAACCGCATACCATCAGCTCCTTTCCTCTACCACATTCCTCATTAGATAGAGAGCTAAACGCATTTAGAACACGTTTAGCTAAAAAATACCCCTTTTCGTATTTCAAAATAAGATATTTATGTAAATGGACTTTCTTTTTCCTTACAAACAAAAGGACGCTAATACAAATTAGCATCCTTTGTTTGTGAATTTTTTATTTCTCTTTTAATCCTTCCCCTACGCCTTTTAACAAGTTTAAAGAGAATTTAATGGCCCGATTAACATCTGGATCTTTCAATGACCGAGCAAGTTCAAACATACTCATTTTTTTCTCCTCTTTTAATCCTTCTTCCGCCTTTTGCAATCCTTTGGCAAACCCGCTTGCAAGCTTCTCCGTTGTTTGAGGATTAACATCTGTTAGCACTCCTGCTGCTGCCATAGCGTTATTAATAGCATTTGTCACAGGAGGACGAAGCATCTGTTCAACAGCAATTTTCGTCACGTCTTCTTTGGCTTCTACAAGATGATTAACTGCTCCTAATATTCCACTCTTATGAAGCTCTTGAAGTAATGTCATCGTGTCTTTCACGCCACCCACATTTTTAGAAAGCTCGTGAAGCACTTCTTGAAGGGTTCTTTCTTGCTCTTCCTCTTCTGTTAATACTGGTTTTTCAATTTTTGTAATAGGTTTCGCCATTATACTCCCCCTTACCTTACGTTTGTTTATTTTCTTACAGGTTGGTTTTGATCTGCAATCGGTTCATAATCATCGCGCTTCCATTTTCGCTCAACTTCAACCCCAAGCTGAGGATAACGTTTGGTATAACGGTGATTGTAAGATGGAAGCGGATTTTCTCCGCTTTCTGCTAAAACATCCATCTTTACTTTTGTTTGCTTATAAGCAGGAGTTTGGGTTTGAAGATCTCCTGCCGTTCCGGTTAAAAGGTTGACGGCATTTTCATGCTGAACAGAGTGCATCGGTACATAAAGTTCATTTCCTTCAACACGATCTGTGATAAGGGCATGAAGTTTAATCGCTCCATATGGGGAACGGAGGCGAACGAGCGAACCATCCTTTATGCCTCTCTCTGCTGCCAGATGTGGGGAAACTTCTACAAATACTTTAGGAAGCTTGTACTGAATGCCTTTTGATTTGTTTGTCATATTCCCAACGTGAAATTGTTCTAAAAGTCGGCCATTATTTAACGTTAAATCATACTCTTTTGAAAACTGAAGTGGAGGTACATATTCTTTGAGTGAGAACCGTGCCTTTCCATCTGGAAAATTGAATCGTTTTGTATAGAGAAGCGGCTCGTCTTTTCCACTGTGTTGAACAGGCCATACAAGACTCTTCCATCCTTCTAATCTCTCATATGAAACACCGGCAAAGTTTGGGCAAAGGCGAGCAATTTCATCCATAATATCGCTTGGATGATGATAATTCCACTGAGCCCCGCATCTGTTTGCTATTTCTTGAATAATCCACCAGTCTGGTTTAGAATCTTCTAATGGTGGGATCGCTTGGTAAAGACGTTGAATTCTTCGCTCTGTATTTGTGAAGGTTCCATCTTTTTCAAAGGACGGTGAAGCTGGCAAAATCACATCTGCAAACTGAGCCGTTTTCGTAAAAAACAAATCTTGCACAACGAAGAAATCTAACTTACTCAGTGCATCCTGAACATGATCTGCATTTGCATCAACTAAGGCCATATCTTCTCCTATTAAATAAATGCCTTTTAAACTTCCCGCTTTCGCTCCTACTAACATATTTACGTTCTTTAAGCCACTTTCTTTTGAAATAGACACTCCATAAGCCTCTTCAAATCTTTGTCTTGCTTCATCATCTGTAAGAGGTTCATTTCCAGGAAGCGACTGTGGAAGTGCCCCCATATCACAGGACCCTTGTACATTATTGTGCCCCCGAAGCGGATAAGCGCCCGTTCCTGTTCGTCCAAAATTACCAGTTACAAGCAAAAGGTTCACAATCGCGCCTGACGTGTGGGACCCAGCGATATTTTGCGTCACGCCCATTCCCCAAAGAATACAAGTTCCGTCCGCTTCATAAATCATTTTTGCTGTATTGTGAAGGATTTCTTTAGAGAGACCTGTCACTTCCGAGGCATAATCAAGCGTATATTTGTCTAAGAGCTTTACATATTCCTCATAATTGTCAATGCGCTCTCGGATGAACTTTTCATCATTCCATCCTTTGTCAATCATATATTTTGCAAGAGCTGTTAACCATACATAGTCTGTTCCTTGTTTTGGTCGAAGAAATAAATCTGAGCGTTCTGCTAATTCGTGTTTTCTAAGATCAGCTACAATGAGCTTTTGGCCGCGAAGTTTACGAGCGCTTTTAACACGGGTTGCTAATACAGGATGTCCTTCCGTTGGGTTTGCGCCGATCGTGATTACAAGACCAGCATTCTCAATGTCTTGAATTGTGCCAGAGTCTCCTCCATAGCCAACAGTTGCAAGCAATCCATTTGTGGCAGGGGATTGACAGTAGCGGGAGCAGTTGTCAACGTTGTTTGTCTCAAAAACTTGACGCGCAAGCTTCTGCATTAAATAGGCTTCTTCATTTGTTGTTTTAGAAGAACTTACAAACCCAAGAGCATTTCCACCGTACGTTTCTTTTATAAACCCGAACTTTTCTCCAATGAGCGTAAGAGCTTCATTCCAGGAGGCTTGAACAAACTGATCACCTTTTCGGATTAGAGGGGTTGTTAAACGTTCATCACTATTTACAAAATCCCAGCCGAATTTCCCTTTAATACAAGTTGAAATACTGTTAACAGGAGCCTGTTCTGTTGGTTCAATCTTTAAAATTTCTCGGCCTTTTGTCCATACTTCAAACGAACACCCAACACCACAGAAAGTACACACTGTTTTGGTTTTCTTAGTTCGTTTTTCTCGGGCTGCGGCTTCTACTTCTGAGAGGGCAAAGACAGTCTTGTAGTCTGGCTCTACTTCTTTCACAAGATCAATCATTGGATCTAATAGCTTTTCTGACATCCCTGTTAAAAACCCAGCTTCTCCAATCATCGATTTTTCCATTAGGGCATTACATGGACAAACAGTGACACATTGGCCACAGGATACGCAAGAAGACTCGTTAATACTTTTTCCGTTGTCCCACAGCACGCGTGGCATTTTACGATCCCAGTCAATTGTGAGCGTTTCGTTTACTTGAACGTCCTGACAAACTTCTACACATCTCCCACATAAAATGCACTGATCTGGATCATAGCGGTAAAAAGGATGAGAATGATCCTTTTCATATCCTTTTTCACGAAATGGGCGTGTTTGATGTTCAATCTCAAGCTGTTCTGCTGTATTATGTACACGGCAATTTCCATTATTATTATCACAAACTGTGCAATATAATAAATGATTTTCCAACAGGCGGTCCATTGCTTCTTTCTGAGAAGATTGGGCACGTTCAGATGAGGTTAAAATCTCCATTCCTTCTTGGATTTCAGTAGAACAAGCTCGCATAATATCGCCATTAATTTCACACATACATGTATCACATGTTTGAATAGGACCTAACGTTTCAGAATAGCAAACATGAGGATGTGGGGTATTTTGAGCTAGTAGATAATCTAAGAGCCTTGTGCCTTGTTGAACTTTATGTTGTTCCCCGTTAATTGTAACTGCAACCGTTTTTTCCATCTTTTCTCCCCTTTTCTCTTAAATTTCAAATTCTCCTCTTTTTCAAAGAATAGTTCACTTACTGAACTATTCTAGTGCTATTATATTTTTTTCTCTCAAATTAAAATAGGCTTTACAAGGCTATCCTTATCTGGAAAAGGTCTCTTTTTAGGAAGGAAAAATAATACGTTCACTTCCTGTATAAACATTAAAGCCCTCTCCCCGAATGAAGCCAACAGTTGTCATTCCAAGCTCTTCTGCAAGTTCTAGCGCTAGCTCGGTTGGGGCAGATTTAGATAGTAAAACCTCACAGCCTATCTTATTTGCTTTAAGTAAAATTTCAGAAGAAATTCGACCGCTAAAAGCCACAACTTTTCCATGTAATTCAATGTTATTCTTTAAGCAATAGCCGTAGATTTTATCTAGGGCATTGTGCCTTCCAATATCCATTCTTTCTAGAGAGAAACCATTTCGGTCATAAAGAGCGGCATTGTGAACACCTCCTGTATGTTTGAACGTATCTGCACTGTTTTGGAGCTTATTCATAAAGTGAATACATTCCTTAGGGGTAACACTTACATGATTGGAATTTATCTCCTTAGCCGCAAGCGCATCTGTTGTAAAAACGAAACCTTGCCGGCTTCCTCCGCAACATGATGTAATATAGCGCTTGTTTTGAAAGGTTTCATAATATGTATGAAGGTTTTCAATTTCAACATGAACAAATCCTTCTTTTTCTTGTATCCATAAATTTTTAATATCTTTGTAGGACTGAATTACTCTTTCAGAAGCTAAATAGCCAATTACCATATCCTCTATATACTGAGGTGTGCATACCATTGTCACAAATTCTTTTTCGTTCACTTTGATGGTAACTGGAAATTCTGTAACAACAGAATCTTCTATATTTATTGTCTTTCCATTCATAAATTTAATAATATTGCGTCTTTTTATAATTGATTCCATCCTGTTTTACACCCTTCAACCTATATTTTCTCTTACTTCTTCCCTTTTTCTTCTAAAAAGAATCCTGCTATAAAACAAGAAGCAGGATTCTTTCTGAGCATTCTATATTGATGTTTATGATAGAATCCATTTCTTTACACCCCATAAAATGATTAACCAAAGTGGAATCGACATTAGGACTCCATAAAAGCAGCCTGTTGCAAAAGATGGTTCTCTTTTCATCGCTGTATCCTCTACTTTCACTTCTTATTTTATGGTTATTTTTTCATTTTATCATGCTTGCTCTTTCGTTTAAAACAATATGTGACAAAGTTCCCTTTAATCCTTCACCAGACTGCTATATTAATTCATTATCTGACACTCTTGAGAAGATGTTCAAAAGAACTTAGAATAAAGCTGCATAAAAAGAAAGGAGAAAAAAATATGGAATTTTCATGGCTTTTACCCTACATACTTGTATCTGTCACAATCGTCCTTATCCCAGGTCAAGATATGCTTTTTGTTCTTACCCAAAGCATATCTTCTGGACAAAAAGCAGGACTACAAACTGTTGCGGGATCCATTACAGGAACAGTTTTTCATACGCTGCTTGCTTCTTTTGGTCTTTCCGTTGTTTTCGCAAGCTCGCTTCTTGCTTTTAACATTTTAAAAATCGTTGGAGTCATTTATCTTCTCTACTTAGCTTTTCAAGCTTTCCGAGAAAAGAATCCATCAATGGTGCTTCCTCATAAAAAACAAGGACACTATTTTCGAAAAGGCATGATTATGAATTTATCGAATCCAAAATGTGCCCTATTTTTCTTGACGTTCCTTCCTCAATTTGTACGTCCAGAGCTTGGACATGTGAATTTACAGATGCTTTTATTTGGTTTTATTTTTATTATCGAAACATTAATCATTTTTAGTATTATTGCCTTTTTTGCTTCCAAGCTTGGCCAAAAGTTCATTCAAAGCTTACGTTTTCAGCATGTCTTAAAATATACAAAAGGAATGGTTTTTGGACTACTTGGTATTAGTTTATTATTTTCAAGTCGTTAAATTTTGCTCAAAGAATTTTCTTTGAGCTTTTTTATTTAGTATCTTTTAGAACATAGTTTTTTTGAATTACTGTTCTTTTTATCAGATTGTTCCTCTTTTAAACTGATTAATGTTTGTTTTTTTGTTTTTCGAGGAAAATATAATATTATTATTTGTGATATTTTTCACAAATTAGACAAAATAATTGGAATTTATTTGTTGTCACTTATAAAAATATGATGTATGATTTAATTGTGAAATGATTCACAAACAAATTTATACATTTTCTTAACGTCAGAAAGGATGAGTTATTCATGGAAAAAGTAAACCGCGTCGCATTAATTGGAACAGGATTTGTAGGATCAAGCTATGCTTTTGCTCTTGTAAACCAAGGTATCGCAGATGAACTAATTATGATTGACTTGAATGAAAAGAAAGCAATGGGAGATGTGATGGACCTTAATCACGGAAAAGCTTTCGCCCCTCATCCGACTCACGTTCGATTTGGTAATTATGAAGATTGTAAAAATGTAGACCTTGTCGTGATTTGTGCAGGTGCTAACCAAAAACCTGGCGAAACTCGCCTTGATCTTGTTGAAAAAAACTTAAAAATCTTTAAAAATATTGTTGATAACGTAATGGCTAGCGGATTTGACGGCATCTTTCTTGTCGCAACAAACCCAGTAGATATTTTAAGCTATGCAACTTGGAAATTTAGTGGCTTACCAAAAGAACGCGTAATCGGCTCTGGCACAATTTTAGATACAGCTCGCTTCCGCTTCCTTCTTGGTGAATATTTCAATGTTGCTCCTAAAAATGTACATGCTTATATTATTGGAGAACACGGTGATAGCGAGCTTCCTGTTTACAGCTCTGCTGATGTTGGCAGCATCCCTGTTCTTAAAATGATTGAACGAAATGAAGAATACAAACTAGAAGATTTAGATGACCTATTTATAAACGTACGTGATGCTGCTTATCAAATCATTGAAAGTAAAGGTGCTACCTTCTATGGCATTGCGATGGGACTTGTGCGCATTACAAAAGCGATTTTGCGCAATGAAAACAGCATATTAACTGTATCTGCCCTCTTAGAAGGTGAATATAACGAAGAAAACGTCTATATTGGGGTTCCAGCCGTTATTAATCGAGATGGAATTCGAGAAATTGTAGAACTTGATTTAAATAAGGAAGAAGAAGAAAAATTTGCTCATAGTGCACATGTATTAAAAGAGATTTTAGCTCCACACTTTGAAGAAGTAACAAAATAATGTAAAAGAAAGAGTGGGTCATCATGTGGATTCAAAACTATAATCCTTTAGATAATGTTTATTTATCAGCACTACTTGCAGCTCTACCTGTACTATTCTTTTTGCTCTCACTCACCTTATTTAAAATGAAGGGCGTCATAGCCGCCCTTCTTACCTTACTTATTAGTGCTTGTGTTTCTGTAATTGGCTTTCATATGCCAATCACAAAGGCATTAGCAGCGATTGTACAAGGTATCGCGAACGGACTTTGGCCAATTGGCTACATCATTATTATGGCTGTTTGGTTATATAAAATTGCCGTGAAGTCTGGAAAGTTTGCGATTATACGAGGCAGTATCGCCAATATTTCAAGAGATCAACGCCTGCAAGTGCTATTAATCGGATTTAGCTTTAACGCCTTTTTAGAAGGAGCAGCAGGCTTTGGCGTTCCAATTGCTATTTGTGCAGCTCTGCTCACAGAACTTGGTTTTCGTCCATTGAAAGCTGCTATGCTTTGTTTAATTGCAAATGCTGCTTCTGGAGCGTTTGGAGCTATTGGCATTCCCGTCATTGTAGGAGCACAAATGGGAAATCTAAGAACATTGGACTTATCGCATACGCTTATATTCATTCTCCCTTTCATTTCTTTTATCATCCCCTTTTTACTTGTCTTCATCTTAGACAAGTGGAGAGGAATTAAAGAAACGCTCCCAGCACTTCTTGTTGTAAGTTTAGTTTTTTCAATCTTTCAAATATTAACAATGTTCGTTTTAGGTCCAGAACTTGCCGACATCATTCCTGCTCTTCTCAGCATGGCAGCTCTAGCTATTTTCCTTAGAAAATGGCAGCCAAAGCATATTTATCGAGAAAACAAAGAAGAAAAAGTCAGCACCCAACCTCCTTTTTCATTTAAAGATATTGTGCTTGCATGGTCCCCTTTTTATATTTTAACAATCATGATTATGCTATGGAGCCTACCTGCTTTTAAAGCTCTTTTTGCAGAAGGTGGTCCTCTAGCGAAAACAACGCTGATGGTTCACATTCCTAGCTTAGATGGAGCGGTTATGAAAATCCCACCTATCTCAGCTGAAAAAATGCCGCTTGAGGCTATATTTAAATTTGATATTTTAGCGGCAACAGGTACAGCTATCTTTATTGCCGTATTGTTAACAGCTCTTTTAAGTCGTAATATGAATAGAAAAAAAACGTGGGAAGGACTTGGTGAGACCGTAAAAGAGCTCTGGCTTCCGATTGTGACAATTTGCTTGATTATGGGCTTTGCAAATCTCGCCAATTTCGCTGGTCTTTCTTCTTCTATTGGTCTTGCGCTAGCTAAAACAGGTGATATCTTTCCCCTTCTTTCTCCTGTACTAGGCTGGATTGGCGTTTTTATTACAGGCTCTGTTGTTAGCAACAATGCGCTATTTGGTAACTTACAAGTTGTAACAGGCGCTCAAATTGGCACAAGTTCATCGCTTCTTCTTGCAGCTAATACAAGCGGAGGCGTTATGGCTAAGCTTATTTCACCACAATCTATTGCGATTGCGACAGCTTCTGTTAAAGAAACAGGGCAAGAATCTAAACTGCTTACAATGACGCTTAAATATAGTTTATTTTTACTCGTACTTATTAGCTTATGGACATATGTTCTTTCATTGCTTGGTATATAATACAAAAAAGCCCTGATTTTTAGTTAGGGCTTTTTTCGTTCTTGGATAACATGGATTATTTTCACGATAAACGTCTCTCTTTTTGCTTAAAAACTCTTAAAAATAGAAAAAGCAGCAAAATGGGACAAAAAGGCGAAAGAAGAATAAGGGTATAATAAAGTGCGTTTCCTCTTTCAAATGCCTCGTGCATCATAAAATCTCCGTTCCATACAAGCAAGAGCTCGGCCAATAAAAGAAGAAAAATGACTCCAATTTCAGCAGCCTTTATCCGTCGGCGCCTCTTTCTTCGTTCTCTCCAGACTTCAAACTGAACAATTTTCATGAACATCCCTCTTTTCTCTTTTAGAGTTTGCACAAAAAAGATGACAAATTCTGCAGTTTTTCTCCTCTCATTATAATAAAACTATTCTGAAAATAAAACACATGAAAAAAGCCAAGTATATATACTTGGCTTTTTTCATACTTATTGAAGTTTTCCAGCACGAATATCGTCTGTCATTCCTTCATATGGAGCTTTTGAAATGATGTTTTCGTTATCTTTTCCAACGTTTTTAAGATACGTAATGTCTGCAAATTCAGGTACAACATATTTTGGATATGTTTCGTATTTTTCTCTTGACTCTTTCATTAAATCAAGATGGTCGTTTTGGTAACAAACCGTAATCTCTGGATGTTCATGAACCCATTTTGGGAAGAAAATAATGCCGTGCATGCGTTTTTCTTCAGGCATAAAGTTGAGAGATACATCTGTTCCTGTTGGCTCTGTCCATGATACTTTATAAACGCCTTTTGTCAATTTTACAATATCAACTTCTTGATCACGCACCCAGCGTCCGCCAACCATTCCGCTATGAATACGATAATCGATTGTATGGTCATTTTTAATATACATTTCATATTCCCAACCGTTTTCATACGTATAAATCATGTGATTTCCAATAAAGTTTTCCATATTTCTCTCTCCTTCTTGATTAAAGTACCTTGTAAATATCTAATACTACCTTTGTCTCTGTACGAAGAGCCGCCCCAACAAACAGGGAATTTTCAAGCCATTCGTATTTCTCACTGCTTGTTTCAAACGTCGGAACAGTGCGGAAATAAACGTGCTCAGGATCGATAATTTCCCCTCTTGAGGCGCGATCTCTAAAATGCTCGATCACTTGGCGTATACCGTTGTTTTCGATATAAATAAGTTCACCATCGTTTGTTTCGATAACGTAACGAGCAGATAAATCTGTTCGTCCGTTAGCACGAATGATTTGCGAGTCGGCTCCACCGTCTATAATGTTGCCATTTATCTCTCCGGTTATTTTCCCACCTTTGATTGGAATAAATTGTCGTCTTCCAAGCTTTGTGTGGCCAACAACTATTGGTGCGGCAACTTCAATTTCTGCAGAAGCCACTTTTTTCAATGACGGCTTATTCATAATAGTTTTTCCTCCTTCTTCTTCTAAGCAAGAAGAAATCATGTAACTATTTACATGTTTATGTTAACACTATGATATAATAGTGTCAAATAATAGAGCTGGAGGCAAAGCATGCGGATTTTAAAATATGCGATACTAGGACTTCTCTACAACGAGAAATTAACAGGGTACGATATTACAAGCAAATTTAAAGGACCACTTGGACAGTTTTGGACAGCAAAACACAGTCAAATTTATCCTGAATTACGAAAGCTGACAGATGAAGGATTTATTCAATATGAAGTCGTTGTTCAAGGAACAAAACTTGAAAAAAAAGTATATGAAATTACTTCGCTTGGAGAAAAAGAGCTTTCAGAGTGGCTTGAAAAAGTGGAGCGAGATTCAAGTGTAAACAAAGATGAATTTATGCTAAAAACATACTTTATTTCAGCTATGGAGAAAGAAGAAGCATATGACCTTTTTAACGATCAGCTTGTTAAGAGGAAAGAAAATCTTTCAAAGCTTCAAAAGACGCTATCTTTACTAGAAGAAGAGGAAATATCGATTACGTTCTCTTCTCCTCAATTTGGTCACTACCTCGTCTTAACGAGAGCCATTGAAAGAGAAAAAGGATATATTGTCTGGCTTGAAAAGACAATTGACCTACTGAAGTAAAAAAAAGCCTCCGTCGTTGCGGAGGCTTTTTTTATCTATTTAACTCTTCTAACAGTGGATATAGTTCTTCTAAATGAGTAATTTCGTACGTTGGAGTAACTTCATTACGTTCTTTATTTTCACGGTTAATCCACACTGATTTCATTCCAATGCGTGAGGCGCCCAAAATATCTGTCATTAAGTTATCTCCTACCATAATCGCATCGTCTTTTTCTAATCCCATTTTTTCAAGAGCGTGTTCAAAAATGGTTGGATCAGGCTTACCACGACCAAATGCTCCTGAAATAATAATCTCGTCAAAATAAGGAGCAATCTCAGGTGTGATCTCAAGCTTTGTATTTTGAAGATCTGGAGAACCGTTTGTTAATAAAAGAAGACGGTAATTCTCTTTTAGCTTATCTAACGTACGAAAGCTTTCTTCATATACAAACGGATGCTTACGACGTTCAAGTGGAAAGCGTTCTGCAAGCTCTGCTCCAAATGCTTCATCATCGATGCCAAGCTCCTTTAATCCTTGTGTCCACGCTTCTTTTCGATAAGCTGGTACAATATCTTTCATTTTGCGAAAGTTATCATCATCATCTAAAAAGTTTCCCCATAGTCCTTCAAAAGGATTGATTCCAATCATTTGAGTAAACTCATACGTTTCATAAGAAGAGTAAAGTTCACGGGCTTTTTCTCTTACCGCTTCTTCTAATTTTTCTACATCTACATTACGTTTCTGACTTGCATATGTACACGTTGCCACAAAGGCTTCCTTTACGCTTTTTTTGTCCCAAAGCAGCGTATCATCAAGATCGAAAAAAACAGCTTTAATCATTCTGCGTTCCCCACTTTTTCATTATGTTTTTAAAATTGCTTTATTTCTATAAGACTACATCGAAAAAATGAATAAGTAAATGAAAATTCTCTATTTTTTATTATTATTTACTCTTTTTCCGAACATTTTTTTGAACAGACGTTTAAATAAGTACCCTAGACCGAACAACACCATTAAAATCAACAAGAACTGAACGCCAATTTTCCCATTATCTCCAATCGTAATTTCTCGTGAAATGAGCGCATCACTTCCCCATACAAGCACTGAACCAATGGTAACAAGCACAACAAAACCAACTAATAAAAGAGCTAGTTCGTAAAAACGGAGCTTTTTTAACATATGGCGGTGTGGCCAACTAAAGCTAATAACCGCAAGTAAAAGCAGCAATAAAAGCCATTCGGACTGGATAAACCAAACGGTAATGCTGTATGTAATAATAGATGTATATGCAATATTTGTTGCATCAAATCTTTGTTTCACAACTTCCCCTCCACTTGTCTTACACAAGATGTTAAAGATATTCGTATTAAACATTATAGAGCATATATGACGCATTTATCTTTATATGACTCCTTCTCTGTAATAAATATACATTGAAAAGGATGAATAATAAGCGTATAATTAAGATTAGTTAGAAAAATTATAACAGATTTCCTTCACATGTTAACAGTATTCATAAAAGTACCATCTTAGCGAATACAAGGAGATATGTGAATTTTTTATTTGTAATGCTTAGACAGGCTGAATTGCTTTCATCTAATGGCAATATAAATTAAGCAAACAAACAGATTCGTTCTCCTTACAAAGCGTGACAAACGTGAACGTACTCTGTCAAAAAAGAGGAGTGGTGTTATGCATTGGAGTAAACGAAATACCGAAGAAGAAGTACAAGAAGAAGTTGCTGTATGGGAATGTGAATCAACGGAATGCGTAGGATGGATGAGAAAAAACTTCTCGTTCGATGAAAAGCCAAGCTGCCCTTTATGTGGTTCCTCAATGAAAAGCGGCGAGCGCATGCTGTCTAAATTGACAAACTTGCAAGGTCGATAGTATCTTTGTGTCTTTTATCTAGCACGAAATGCCTCCCTTTTGAGTACAATAGAGGTGGTGATGTGAAATGAAAAATCGAGATAAAAGTATCCGAAAGAAGCGACTTTTAAAGGAATACTTGAAAAAACAGCTTAAAAATTTAAGACCAAAACCCGCAAAAAAACCCGCATCAAATTATAAACCTTCGGCATAAAAGGAAAAAGGCTTCTCCATCTAGGAGCCTTTTTTTGTTGTAGTATGCGTGAATTCTTTTTTATTACACATACTAGCGTTAACTTATAAAAAGGAGACGCACAATGACTATTTTACTTATCAAACTGATTTTAACCCCTGTTTTAGCAACATTTGCGGCCTTTATTTTCCCCGGTATCTTTTATTCTTCCTACTGGCAACCAATTGTCATTGGTGTGGCGATTGCTCTTGTCACAAGGTATGTGGAACGCATTTTGCTTCGTTCTCATACTAAAATTATTACGCTCATTATCGACTTCTTCACGGCGTTCTTTATTACCTATATTTTGCCGTACGGATTTGAAAATGCATACGTCCTTTTTCCTGGCGCAGTCTTTACAGCTATTTTATTTACAGTTGCAGAGCTTCCGCAACATTATTTTCTTCTTAAAGAAGATGTTGAACAAAATTCAATCGTATAATGTTTATAATGTTCTAATAGGTGCATTATAGCAAAAAAAACATAGGAGGTTAACCCCCTATGTTTTTTTGTTGCATCTCTAATCTTTCTTCCTCTCCTTCCGCTGATACTATACCCTTCTTCATTTCACCATTTACTTCAACAATCAAAATAAAGAACGAATATCTTGTCCTTCCCAAAACATAGAACCAATCTCCTCCATTCTTATCTTTTTCGTTATTTTTTCTTCTTTCACGGTTGACTTATCTGGCTTGCTTGTTATTATTTTGTCACTGCAAGTAATAAAGAAATAACAAACAATGATAGGACAAGAAATCCTATTTTCTTTATTTTGCTTTCTCCTATCCCATGGATCTATCCATTATTTTTTCTATACGATGATTTAAGAGAAATGAAGTTAATTAAAAACATTAAAAACCCGCTAAGAATTGGCAAGCCTATCATGTCTCTCCACTCGGGCTGTTTTTGTGGAAGACCGCTAACCAATACATAGAGCGTAAAAAATACAAACATAAATGTAAGAGATTGAAAAAAGATTTTTTTCATTTCTCTTTTATAATCGTTGCTGCTAAACGTATCCATATATTCCATTCCAGAGAAAATATATCTTAAAAAGATGTAGATAACCTGTCCAACTACGACAAAACTAAAAAACATGTTCGTTTCTATTATATGAAGTGGATACGTATAGCTTGCAATTAGAAATAAAAGACTAACACATACCCCTAAAATGGCGGCTTCCCCTAAAAAGTATAAAATCCTTTTTTCTTTATACTCATCTTCTGATAAAAAGAGCGATAGCCACGATTTCTTCATCTTCATTCCCCTTTCCAAAATAGGTCATCTAACGTTTTTCCTAAAGCATGAGCAATATTAAGACAAAGCTTTAGCGACGGATTATATTCTCCTTTTTCAATTAATCCAATCGTTTGTCGTGTCACATTAACTTTCTTAGCTAAGTCTTGCTGAGTCATCGACTTTTCAACGCGCGCTAATTTCACTTTGTTTTTCAGATTAACACCTTCTTAATGTAATGCAATCTATATATTACTTATTGTTACATATAGATTACATCAAACGAAAGGTTAATTCAATAAATTTCCATAAAAACTGATTAATTCTCTTATATAAATAGGAAGAGAATTAATCAGTTTTTATGGATGTGAAAAGAACGATATGATCATTGTTGAAACGCTTTTTGCCCTAATTATTTTCTTTATGCTTAATCTTTTATGTGACACCTTTCTTACGAAAAAAGAAAGCTCATTAAAAAGGTTAGGCATTGTGTCATGTGTGCAAACGATGATAGCAGTGATTCTTTTTTCGATACTCTAATTTTTTGAATTTCATATGAATAATAAAAGGATTTTATAGATAAAAATGTAAAAATAAAGAAATTTTAAAGGATTCTTCATTTCTTTAGCTAATTCTTAATATTAAGTAGCTACCCACTACTTATATTTAAGGAGAGAATATGATGAAAAAGAAAACAAAGCTTCTAATCGCGTCACTTGCCGTACCTTTTGTTTTATCTACAGGTGAAGTTTCTACTTTTGCCCAAACTTCCACTTCTGAACAAGAAGGTAACATAGCGCAACAAGAAGAGCGCTTAAAACTTGTTGGCACGGTTATTAGTTCTCCAACTAATAGACCACCGTCTTATGAAGGTATGCCAGGACAACTACATTCATCAGATACTATCTTGCTAGCCTCCCCCCCAAAAGGTATCTATGCACTTAAATGGGTAGCACCAGAAGGCGTAACGTTTGATGTGTACAGAGGGCTAACACCTTTTATGGATGTTCCACTTTTTCACAATGTCTCGAATGGGATTAAGACAGATCTTTCTTCCACTCTAGCTTTTTCCCCAGCTCTTAAAATCGCTAATCCAGAAGGTGCTACCGAAGATTTTGAAGTAAAAGTATATGCTGTTTATTAACAGCAAAAAGAGTTCCATACTAGATATGGAACTCTTTTTGCTTATGCCTCTGTCCATCATTCTCGCACTTTTTTATTCTATAAAAAGAGGTGAACCTTAATAATAAACTACATCTAAAAGCATGTAGATGAATCACCGTATACTTTTTAGATTTAAAGTAAAACATCCCTCTAAAGTAAAAGAAACATATTGTAGTAGGTTACTATTGGCCTAAACTATGTAAGACATTCTATCTCACTAAAATAGGTTCATCCTCCTGATCCAACAAATTCACTAGAATTACTTTATGATAAAGTGATATAATCTCCACATTCAGATTGTTTAAGTAAATAAAATTCAAAATTATATCTAAATATGAATATTTACCTAAAAGGAGGCTGTTTCATGTCTAATGTATTATTTATTAACTTACCAGCCGAAGGACATGTCAATCCAACTGTGGGATTAGTCAAAGAATTAGTTGAGAGAGGCGAAACGATTACATATTATTGTGCAGAACGTTTTAGAGAGCGCCTCGAAAACGTTGGTGCCGTTGTCCGAACATACGAAGATTTTTCAGAAACGATGAATGCCAATACTCTTCCTAGCATGTCAAAAATCTTAGAAGCGAACAGTTTTCTATTAGACAAAATTGTGGCTGACATTCAAGATGAAACATATGACTATATTATTTACGATGAAATTTGTCTAGCCGGCGTTATTTTAGCGAAAATGCTAAACATCCCTAAAATCTGCAATTGCACAACGTTTGCTTTTACAAAAAACATGTTAGAAGACATGAAAAAGCATCTAAATGTAACAGAAGATATAGAAGGTTTTGATGAAGAAAGTGAAAAAATATTAACGGAGATTGAACAGAAATACAATGTAGACTTAACCTTTATCCGTAATAAAGGTTCCATTATGCCGAACTCTGGTGACCTAACGATTGTCTATACTTCTGAACATTACCAAATGCATCGTGAAGAGCTTGATGATACGTTTAAATTTGTTGGACCCTCTATTGCCAAAAGACAGCATAATATCGAATTCCCATTAGAAAAACTAGAAAACGATTCTGTAATCTTTATTTCTCTTGGAACAATATTCAATGAGAACATTGATTTTTATCAAACATGCTTAAAAGCTTTTGCAGATTTTGAAGGAACCGTTGTGATGTCCATCGGTAAAAAATTAAAAATAGATGAGCTTGGTGATATCCCTACAAACTTTATTGTGAAAAACTATGTTCCTCAGCTAGAAGTGCTGCAACATACAGATGTGTTCTTTACACATGGAGGAATGAACAGTTCAAGTGAAGGATTATATTTTAATATTCCATTAGCTGTACTGCCTGTAAGTGTTGATCAACCTATTGTTGCAAAGCGCATTGCAGAGTTAGGAGCAGGGATTCATCTTGATCTCACCAGTATTACCGCAGAGAAATTAAAAGAAACAGCTCATACCCTCTTATGTGAATCTTCTTACAAAGAGAACGCTACAAAAATTAGCACCTCTTTCAAAAATGCAGGTGGCTATAAGAAAGCTGTAGACGAAATTTTTTCTTTTAAACGTCAAGCACTTAGTGAAAGCGTGAAATGACATTAAATAAACTAAAAAGATCCCCCATTTATGAGGGATCTTTTTTTCTATCTTCCTTTATGCTTCGCTTTTGCTTTTTTCTTTTTGAGGTGATATTTTCGCTGCTTTTCTTCTTCACGGTGCTGCTTTGTGATGTGCTTACGTTGCTTTTTTCGTTCTTCATATTCTTGCCTAACTGCTTCTTGGGCTTTTGTTGAGACTCCAGTTCTTCTCATCTCTTTTGCTACCCTGCGCTGTAAACGCTTAGGGTTGATGCGTTTGAGGTCGTTTTGTTTTACATTGACACCTGATTGATGTGAATTATGAATAAGAGTTGAAAGTTCATGATAGATAAAAGTTAACACTTCTGAATCTTTTGGTTCTCCTCCAAAAACGTGACGAAATGCTTTTAAATGGCCGTCACTAACCACTTCAATTGTTCCAACCCAAAACTGACCATCATGGTAAATCGTTAATCTCATAACGATTCCCTCCTCTATAAAATACTATAAAATGATGGACATCCCGAGGAGGGGAAGGCTACTGACATGAAGTCTTCTTCATGCATCCGGACTACCAACCGAATTGTGTTTTTTCATTTCACATCCAAATTATAACATAAAAGAACTAATCTTACTTTTGAACAGAATACAAATTATTCATTTTTTCGTTTATGAGTGACTGCTTCATAACCACTTTTATAATAGCCTATATGGAAATGAAATTCCCGATGATTCATCATACTCATACCTCTTCTCCTCCTAAAGTCTGTAAGAACACTTACTCCGTTATTAATAACGCTTCTCTTCTTTTTGCCTACTCAAGAAGGTTTTCCTTAATATTCCTATAAAAACAAAAAATGTGGTAAAATATGTATAAAAACTCAAAAAGGAGTGATACTAATTGTAAAAAAAGGGTTAATATCAGGCATGCTTATCTTACTTGTTGTTTTCATCACTTCCTATTTTATTGGAGAATGGAAGTATGTTTATTATGTGTGCGGGGGAGCTGCATTTATTAATCTCGTTTTAGCACTAGCCTACTTCCTTGACAGTATCATTCTAGGAAATAAAGGTACAATGTCTTCTCGTCGAAAAAAACGCAAAATCGGACGTGTGGAGGAATCGAAGAGATTTATATCGATTGCCATTCCAAACATCCTCGCGGTTTTAGTTTATCTAGTTGTATAGTACCTATAAACACATAATAAAAAAGAGAGGGGATTCTCTCTTTTTTATTGCGCGACTAAGTTCACGTGACTTATCGTATGGTCAGCACTTTCCACAAATTCAAGCGCATAGTCTCCTAAATCATAAATATGATTTGTTTCATTTGTGCCTGTGATAATGTGTGTGCGGTCTTCTTTCCCTAAATGCTTTATCATCATGTCAGGTGTAATGCCACCAAGATTTGTTTGACGTTCCACATTTGTACCAAAGTAGCGCACTTCTTTTAACACTCCTTTTTTATCATAGGAGAAGTCATAAGAAGCTTGCCCCATTGAACCTGAATAATGTTCAAAGTTTCCTTCTACTGAATAAGGCTTACCAATGCTGTTATATACCTCTGTACGCGTTGTTTCTCCCACAACGAACTGATCGCTAAATCCTCCATATACTTTTCCTTCTTGTGCTTTACTATATAAGCCTAGCAGAGTATTTAGCGCCATTTGTTTTTGCTCATCTTTAATATTTGTTGTTTTTTTTATTGTTGGGCTCTCTGCATGAACAGTTGCGCCAATTCCGCCTACAAAAGATGCTCCAATTAAAGCTGTAGCAGCGATCATTTTCGCTTTTTTCATGATTTAAACCTCCTCATTTATCTTCCATCTTCAAGTTTTCCATTCCATATACTTCTACCCGTCTCTTCGTTTACTCAAACAAATTAGTTCAAACGAACCCCTTATCGATTTAACGTGTTAAAGTTAAAAATCAGATAAGCACTCTTTTTTTCTATTTTCATATAGTAAAAAGCGCCTAGTTTCGGCTTTCCTTGCTTTCGAAACTTTCTTAATAATTCCAATGGGGTTTGAAAACAAAATTTATGGGCAACTTTAATAAGTATATGGTAATGTTAGATTCTTAGTGAAGTTGATCTTAAAAAAGGGGTTTTTACGATGATTGACAATCAAGAAGTGCTCTTTTTTCGAAAAGAGCTGGCCCGGTTGCTGGACGACTATAGGAATTGTGAAAAACCTTCATTAAAAAAAGAAATTTCAGAAGATATTTCCTTATTAAGCGAAGTCATATACGGCGATGAACAACCTCCACTCTCTCTCTGATCATACACTTTTGTGAATAAAAATCTCATTTAAGTTGGCTGAAAATGAGATTTTCTCTCTTCCCCTTCTCTTTTTTATTGTACTGTGTGACATTTTCCTTTATAATGAAAGAATATTCGCTAAATATCTCTAAAGTGGGGCTATGGTATAATGGGATTACGCTTGACTGGCAGTCAAGTAATGCGAGTTCGATTCTCGCTAGCTCCATTCTTTATCCCCCTTCTTATCTGTAAAAAGATGAAGAAGGGGGATTTTCATTTCTTCATAATAAAAGATTGAAGCCCTTTTTTATTTGTTTACTAAATACCGGATATCACTTAATATTTTCTTCTTATCAATTGGATTCTTCGAGTAAGCCATATCGTAAAGCGCTCTAATTTTGTTATTTTCATCGATTAAATACATCGTTGTCGAATGAGAAAGAAAATTACCTTCTCCTTTTTTGTACTGCATTTTTAAATCATCTGTAACGCCTTTCGTTTCCTTTAAGGAACCTCTTAACCATTTCCAACCGGAGGAATCTGCACCAAAAGATTCTGCATATTTCTTTACAACAGATGGTGTGTCTTGTTCTGGATCAAGTGAAATAGCTACAAGTTCTACTTTTGAAGCAAAGATCTTCTCCTTCTTGAGCTCTGCTTGTAAATCTTTAAAATCAGCCATTGTTAACGGACAAATATCTGGGCAATTTGTATAAAAAAAAGTGACAAGCTTAACTTTTCCGCTCTTAAAATCATACTCTCCACCATGGACATTTTGTAGTGCTACACTTTTTATGCCATCTAATACGGGGAGTTTTTCATTCTTTGGCCAAAGCCAATAAACAAGCACAAAAGCAACCACACATATGCTTAGTAAAATGAACAATCGATGCTTTTTTGTCATGATATCCACCTTCTCTTATCTAATTAAGAAGCTAATGCTTTTTCTTTAGCATTTTTAGAGACGGAAGGTTTTTTTGTTGTTTTTTATGCACGCGCATAATTCCCCACATGCCTTGTTCAATGTCCCAACGAATATTCCCAGAGCGGTACATATAATCACCAGGGAAGTTAAAAAAGCTTCCTGCCCCGTAATGCAGCTGAATATCAAAGGCATCTCCTAATACGATATGATCTCGGATGGACTTTACTTGTGAGAAAATATCCTTATCATCTGTATTCCAATAGTGACCATGCACATGAAATCCGTGGGCACGTCTTCGTTCAGACGGATTTGCAAAGCGAATTGTAATAGGATCTCCAGGATAAGCTTCAAGAATTGGTGTAGACGGATCTCCATGTACTTTCGAACTAAATAAGTCTTTTAATACAGGAACCTGGTTAAGTCGATTAATTAATCGTTCTGTCCGGTAGTTAAACCCTCTTGACCCATTATCATACGTATCAACAAGATCACCTAACTCCTCTGGATCTACGCCACCTAATATACCGTCAACAGGATCAATAATTAACTTTCCGTTTTTATCCACTAATCTAGCTCCATCGTACATAATAAGCGCAAATTCCCGTGTAGTCGGTAAAAAAGGATGCTTTATAATAGCTCGATCTGTTGTAATAACAGGTTTTAACGTTTTCTGGCTTAAAGTTTGCGCTCCTCTTGGTTCCGCAATAAACATCCCGAACGTCCCTAATGAGCGATGATTGCGGATATCCGCCATATCCCACATTCCGCATGCCCCAACGGGAAGATCAACATACCAGCGATACGTAATCTTCTCACCAGGTCCAACGGTCTGGTCTGGATTAAAGCCAACCGTTTCTCCTGCCGAAGATTTCACATCATATTGAATGAGCTGTGGATGCAACGAAATCCGGACAGATGGTGGATAAAATGCCTGCTCCTTTACAGGAGGATATGGCCAAATTCCATCAGGAAATGGGAATTCATCGAATTCTAGTCGGCTTTCTAAATTAATTTCCACCACGTCACCTTGATTTGCACGGATAATAAGCGGCTGAATTTTTTTCTTTCCAGCTAAAATAGCTTTTACATCTTTTCTAAGTGCAAAGACGATACCAAACGGGTCTTTTTCGCCCCATTTGCTGTAAGGAATCGGAACATGAAATGCAACAATATCAAAGCGCTTCACAGGAGCATTAGGTGGAGCATCTACTTCAACACGTTTTGCTTTTTCCGGCGGTTTTCCTGTGCAAACAGGTAAATCCTTTGTTCGTTTTGGCGGATCAGGCCTATCTGGAAGAGGAATAAGAAAATCTACTTCCTCGTCAAATGCACGCACTAGCCCCCAGCAGCCGTTCCACAAATCTTCTTCTGTTTCAAACGTCCAAAGATAATCTCCGGAATTTGGCACAGCCAATTCGAATGTAAAGGACTCCGATATTCCAATATGTTCTTGACAAACAAAGGATGTTTCACTATCTGGACGCTCTGCTTTCCATCGTAAACCATGCATATTAAAACTGTGGGATTCTTCTTGAGATCCTTGCAGTACGCGGATTCTAATAGGGTCTCCTTCATAGCAGTTCAAAATAGGTGTGACAGGGTCTCCATTTACAAACGAACTAAAGGAATACGCCGGGTCACAATCTTTTCCTAAACGGAACTGAAGCGGTTCATTTTTATAATTTACAGCAAACAACCCCGGGTCGTCCTCAGATCCAGGAAACTCGGGCGGTTCAAGTGGACAGCCGTTTTTATCAAATAAAAGAGTGAAATCTTGGACGAATAGAGCAAAATCTCGGTAGTCTGGAATTAAAGGATGTGTGACAGTAACTTGTGTGCCTGACTGCACTTCTTCTCCTGTTTTCGAATCTAACACTTTTGAAAATCTGGCATGAACATTCCCTGAGCCAAATACCCCATGTTGCTGATGATAGTTGGGAAAAAGATGATCGTGTAGAAACCATGCTTTGAGTTCCGTGTCTGCAAAAAATTCATAGCGAATCGTTTCACCAGGAAGAACGCTCGAATCATAATTCCACCCAACATTCGCTGCATCACTAACTAGAACATCAAATTTAACAAAATGAACGTGAAACCCTACTTCGTACGTTCGGGTCACAAGTTGAAAGGCATCCCCCCCTGCTACTTCGTTAAGACGATTTGTAAAGTTAACAGAGATACACGTTCCCGCATTCATATGAATAACAAGAGGCTCTGGCTCTTTCCGTCCTGCTAAAATGTCGTCTAGATCTTCATCAAGAACGTAAATTCTTCCTTTCGGATCATTCCATCCTTCTCGGTTATAGACAAGAGGCAGTTCAATAAGAGAAACATTGAATTCCTGCACAACAGGATTTTCTTCAATAATACAAGGATCTGCAAAAACAGCTCCAGGTCTTGCGGTAGGAACAGCTGCATTTCTTTCAAGTTCTGTTAAACCGCGCCCTCCCACAATACCAAGTGGCGGTCTTGGTGCTTTACATCCCACTTTTCCAGGAATAAAATTAGGGAATCCTGGTCTTTCTTTGGTTGGCCGGGGTGGAGCAGGACGATCTGGTAAAGGTTGAAGCGGTTTAATCGGAATTCCATTTGGATAACATTGACTTCCGTCTTGCATAGTATCAAAAATCCGATTGAGGGCCCACATGCCAACTCCAAAGTGGGGATACAAATGACAGTGAATAATAGCATCTCCAATTGCCTCTTGAAGAGACCCTAATCCATAAAGAACGTCAACTGTATACCAATTTTGCGGACTAATAGCTTGAGCATCAAATATAGCAGAATCCGTATTTAACGGATCCCGAAACCATGTATGAACATGGTAATGAAAAACATGTGTTTCTTTTACACCACCATGCACAAGTCTAAATTTCACAGGATCTCCCTTGTATCCTCGATAAATAGGAGTTGCAGGATCTCCAAATACCCATGAATCATGGTGAACTTCCTCTCCCTCACAATCTGGACATACAACCCCTTCTTCAATTAGTTTTTTACGGTTTTGTAGAGGTTCATAACGATAGTTAATCGCGTGAGTGGATTCTCTTTCTTGATTTGTGACAGGATCAAGAGGTCTGTTTCCTGTAATATCTTGCGTTGGCATTTCATCATGAAAAATAAAGCCAAACTCTCGAAATGACGGAGCGAAAGGATTGTGAACATCAGCAATAGGCCCGCTCTTTAAAGGGCCACCTGTCACAGGATCTGTCCATGTTGATCCCCTTTTTTCAATGAATAAGGCTCCAAACAAACCGTTAATATTTGTACCATCATCACTACTATCTGGGTCTCCTAAGTCAGAAAAGAAAGCGATTCCTTCATGATTTGCCCGTAAACGGTAGAGAATCTTCTCCCCAGGTTTCACAAGTGTATTTGGATTAAATCCGACATTTGCTCCATCTGAATCTAATACATCATAGTCTACTTCTTGAAAATGCATTCCAGCCGAGGTTTTGATTTGATTTTCAAACAAAATTTCGATTGTATCCCCTTTATTTGCTCGAATGCAGAGTGGCTCAACTAGATCGACAGGTGTAAACGGGTTTTTCTCGACCGCTTTTCTCACTTTATCGACATTTTCTTTTAAGATATATATTTTCCCATGTTCGTTGTGATCTCCAAAAGTGTTTAACACAATACGAATGTCAATAGCTACCACATGGTAAAATCGTTTCATATATCCCTCCCCTTTTACATATCATCTCTTAATTCTGGAATTGCCGGTAATCCTTCTTGTTCAATATAAAATACTTCAATTTGGTGAATATGGATCGACCAAATTCGATTTTCTAATTCCCCAATTGTTGTGGTTTGGACGTCCACCACAACGTTGTCTCCTACTACTGCCGTAATTTCTCCAATGAAGACAAATGGAAAAGAAGGCGTTAATATAAATACTTGGCTTCCAATTCCTCTCTCAAACTCTTGAATAAGCGCTTCATCATGAATTTCATTATTTGAAGGTAACTGGATTTCTGTTACTCTCTCATCCATCACCCTCTCATCCACCACTTTTTCCTTTTTTTCATGTTGCTTCATATGATAACTCCCCCCTTGTTATTTCCTCCCTGCGCTTATGTAAGCGGTATTCTTGCATCACAATCAAAATTAGGCGTGAATTGGGCAATCTTCTCTAACGGAATACTTAACGGTGTTGGAAACTGGAAAAATGGAGCAGTTACCATTTTAATTGTGACAGGAAATAATGTGATATTTCCTTGTTCAACGCTAAAGATGGTTCCGCAAAAGATCGGTCGAAATGCCTGCCCAAATAAATTCAGCTGATCTGATTCTGTGATAATTAGAATAGATTCTCCAATTAATCCCTGTAATTCATTGAATAATGGATCTTCCACACCTTCTATATCTACACGTACAGGTGCTTGCAAAACTCGTTGTTCTTTTCTTTCTACCTTGTCTTCTTTTTCTACCTTCTCTACTTTTTTCTCTACTTTTTTCTCTACTTTCTTTTCGCCAAAACGATACTTTTCCGGTTCTTTATACTCGCTCTTTTTCTTTCCTGTTTCCTTTTTATTTGATGACATGAAAAGTCCCCCTTTACTTCCCTACTGTTTGCCTTCTTTATGTGAGAAACGTTTGAATACGTGTGAAAATAAACTAGTAAGTCTTATTGTGTTAATGTACTTGACTTTTTTTAAATCAATACATTCTTTTTCTTTTAAAAAAGTAAGCATGAGCTGCTGGTTTGTAGCACTTGAAATTTTCCCTATTTTTCGTACATCCTCACTAAGATGTACTGTTACCCATGTTTCCTGCCAAGAATCTAAATTCGTTTGAAGCGTTTCTTCAAAAAATTGTTGTCTTAGAATATCCCGTTTTGAAATCGTTTCCCCAAATTCATATAGCAATTTTTTTCGTAAATTATTATCAAAAATATAATGTTGATGAGTATTAGAGTAGTTTGGAATGCCGAACGGAATGTTAGCAGATTCAATCACAGGATAAGGAATCCATTTTCTTTCCTTTAAATTTGTAAGCATTACAAAATCTCGCCCAACTGTACTCACTTTACCTTCTGTGTAAAGAGATTGTGTTCCACATTTAAAGTAGATTTCAACTTGTTGATTTCTTTTCGATTTAAAAAACTTGCGGTATTTTAACGTTTTTCCTCGTTTTTCATCTTGCTTAGAAATATTAAATAAATTAGCTCTGTCAATATACTCCATTAACAACCGTGTTTCTTCCGTTGTTGTAGGTGTTGTTGGCGATGTTAATCCTTTTCCATTTTGACTGTTGAACTCGTTGATAATATCGTTTTTTAGCTCTTCAGTTTCTCGTTTTTCTAACAATTTCTTTCTATATTCATTTAACCGAATCTTTTTATCTTCCATTTAGGCTCCTCTCCTGACGGTTAGTATCACACTCTAAATGAGTAAAGAAGTAGACATGCTGTAACGATGACGAGAACGGCGCTAAATAAACTGAACATCACCATACTTTGTTCAACAGTATATAGAGATTCAGAAGGTAAATTACATAAGGAAGGGTTTTTCACAACAGCTCCAAACATCGTTCCCATTATTCCTCCTACAGTCCCCTGAAAAAAACCTGAAAGCAAAGATTGAAATTTTACAAGAGCTCCGAATGTAATTCCCAGCGCCCCGCTTATTACAAGCACAAGAATAGAAACAACGATGGAATCATTTCTATTCAAAAATTCAATTACCATTCCTAACGCAAAGCTCAACACTCCACTTGCACACATCGCCATAATCATTCCATATCGGTCGCTAAATACTTTTCTCTTCTTGTGCATCATGACATAAAGGAAAACACCAATTAAACAATTGAAAATAAGTACTCCGTAAAGAAAGAAAACCATATTTTACTCCCTCCTTTAAGCTATGTACGTTTGGCAGAAAAGAGGAGCAAAAAAAGACTACATATAAAAATGAGTTCAATAAAAACCAAAAATAGAAGATTGTTTTGAGAGGCTGCACCAACCATCGGAGCCATAACTCCCATCATCAATCCGTTAATCATTCCTGTTAATAACGTTTGATAATCAAATAACCCTCCAAAAAGTGCTCCGACAACCATTCCGATAACTGTTGTGATCATTGTTATCGAAACAAAATGTAAGGGGAATTGATAAATCAAAATGATGCCTGTCACAATAGCAAAGAAGCCTCCAGCTAAATTTGAAATATTCATTCCTAACTGAAACCCAATAAGTTTTCGAACTTTAAAAAGGAAAAGATAAGCAGAACCTGTTAAAAGAAGATTGACACAAAGCAAAAAACCAAGGTTTTGAATCAGCAAGTATATCACCCCAACAATGTGCATCATTCTTTCCCTCTTTATGTTGAGTTCCCTCTGTCTCCCCTTTATTCCCCACTGAGGAAAAGTGAAAGTGCTGAAGTAAACTCTATAAACAATTATGAATAGGAGGCTTGCCTTATTCTTCAATATTTTCCATTTTGGATTAAAGATTATAACAGTACTCACCCAAAACAAAAAGAAACTCCCTGCAAGTTCCTTCTCTTCCTTATAGACATTTTTATGATAATCCGGGTCACTATGGGATATTCGCCCAACCAGATTCACCTATTCACCATATATTAGGTGTATGAACTAAGGAGAGGGTGTTTATTATTCGATATTCCAAACCTATAAATCTCAGAAGAAAACATGATGTAGTTCCTAAAATAGAGAGAGAAGAAGAATGCTTTGATTGTGAACCGGGAGGAACAGAAGATGATTTTTGTCTTCCTGATACATGTCCTGAACGGATTATACAGCCACAATTCCCTTCGGCAACAAGTTCTTTTCCGCCTGAGCAATTAGCAGAAATCGATGCATGTATAGAAAAAGCAAATGAACTACTGCTAACGCTTGGACTTCAGCAGGAGGAAGAGGAAGAAGATGATGTTCTTCTACAAAACTTGCATAAGTTAAAAGGACAGATGATTGAAGTTACAATAAGTTGTACAGAAGAAGACATAGAGCCTGAAGGAACGCTAACATGTGAAAACCACTACGAAAAGGTTCATGGAAAATTCATCTATAACGGGGTAGATTTTATTATTTTACACACAATGGATGATGAAACAGTATGGATTCCTTTTACAAAAATTAGATGGATGATTCAAAAAGAACAAGAAGAAATACTTAATAGAGATCAACCATTGTTAAATATTGATCCATGCCTCAGAAGAGAAATTACGTTTAACTTCGGTCAAATTGTTCCCAAAAGTCCTTTTCTTTTAAAACTGTTCTTTCCTTTGCAACTTTCTTTTTTATTAAAAAGTTTTATAGATTGCGCTCTTTGTGTAAAAACATTTGATAATAAAGAAACCCGAGGGACTTTAGTAAAAGTGACAGAACGCTCTTTATTGATTGAAACTCCAAGAAAAAAACAAGGGATAGACTTTGAAAAAGTATGCTTCATTAAGATGAAACAACCAGAAATAGCTTTATTAAAAGGTTAACTCCTTCAATAGAATAACAACTTAAAAAGGAATCCAATAATGGATTCCTTTTTAAGTTACAGAACGTGCAGTTTCACTTTGCTTCCTTTATGACGGAATAATTCAAACTTCAGGTTATCTGTTAAGCCACCTAGTCGTAATTCTACCCTTTTGTCGCAAAAAGGAATCACACAGTCTTGAAATCTTATAAACTTTCTCTGACAATTACAGTGGGATTTATGCTTGCAATTACATGGACGAGGATTAAGCACTCTTTTCTCTACGCACTTACACTCTTTTTGATCACAATGTGGGCACGTATCTGCTCCATCACAGCCCTCGGAATGAGAAAATACCTTTTTTTCTAACCATTCCACTTTTTCAATTCGATTCATTGGAATACTGATTACGGTATGATCTCGTTTTATTAATTCAACAAAATCTATTCCTACATTCTCAATAACTCCCACTATGTCTGTTGAACAATCTTCTACTTCTTCTGGCTCACATCTGAATGTTTTAACATCTTCGCCTACTTTAAATGGTTGTTTTTTTACATAAGGGTGCTGTTTTCTTTTGACTTTCTGCTTCATACTCAACCTCCTCTTTTCTTTTGTAATATATGACATTACAAAAGGAGGTGTTCAATGAAGTCAGGCTATCTCATGAACATTTAAAAAATCCTTTATCATGAACTTCTCGATCTTTCCATTCTAAAGAATAAGAAGATGTTCGTCCAAAAAAAGAAGGCTCCCTCCTTATAAAAAACCTTTCTGTTTTCGTTAAGAAACTTCAATTTCTCCATCATAACCCATACGAATATCATTTTTTCTCATATAGTAATACTAGCTTATTGAGAAAAGAGGAGTACGATGTCTAGTAAATCATTCAAAACTAATAGAAAAAAGAAAGTTGTTCATTTTAATGGAAAACGTAATCATTTTGCTCTTTCCTTAGGAATCTCATTTCCGGAAAGTATTAAGTTTAACAAAAAGGAAGCGTTTTTTCGATTTTTAAGTAACTATGAAAATATTTTAATGAAACCTACTTCTAATCATAGTTCGCCTACCTTTCAAGTTCTAAAAGATAAGAAGGATTCTTACAAAGTTCTTACTCCTGAAGGGTCTTTCCTTTTTATTGACAAAGAAAGCTTATTCACTTTTTTAACTTCTAAAATCAAGACTTCTTATGTCATGCAACAGCATATCCCCTTCCTTCAATTAAAAAAACGTCCTTTTTCTTTAAAAGTAAAAGTTAAAAAACAACCAGAAGGCAATTGGGATATAACAGAAAAATATGTAAAAGTAAAAAGTATATCACAGCAAGAAACAGATATTTTAACCGTAAAAGAAACGTTTTCCCTTTTAAACCTTCCGCTTGAAACCCTTACCTCCCTTGATGAGAACATTCTAAAAGTAGTAAAAAAACTTGAAAGGAAAGCTCCGAGATATTCCATGTGGGAAATAAGCATCGGAATTGATGAACAAAAGAAGCTTTGGGTCACAAAAGCAAATTCAAAGCCCCTTTATATCAAAGAGCAAAAACAAAATGTTTATACTGTCTTAAAAAGTGATGAGTCTCTTCAACCTGTTTTACCACAAACACATGTCATGAACAGTGAAGAAGTTTTATGGAATATGCTTGATGAGCATAAAACAATTATTTTAAAGCCTGTTTTTGGACGATTAGGATCAGGGGTTATTAAAGTTTCGGTTCAACCACTTTCTTATCTTATTCAATACCGAAACGAAAATAAGCAATTCCTCACAAAGAAAGAAGCTTTTACATTTTTACAGTCTATGATAGATAATCAAACTTATCTTGTTCAAGAATACATTGATCTTGCTACGATTGAGGGACGCCCACTTGATTTGCGTATCATTGTCCAACGAAACGAGCACTCGGAGTGGGTTGTGACTGGAAAGTATGCGAAAGTTGCAAGTCTTGGCTATTTTACAACAAACCTTGCAACAGATGCCGATGTATTGTCAATCGAAGAAGCTATTGAAAAGTCAGGGCTTGGTCATCTCAACATCACTAAACTTCTTCAAGATTTAGACTCTATTGCCCTTAAAACAGCAGTAAAACTCGGAGATATTTCTCTTCATCAACGGATTTGGGGACTTGACGTTGGTATTGATCAAAAAGGGCGCATTTTCATTATTGAAGTAAATTCCCGTCCAGGTACAAAAGGATTTCGAAAACTTAACAACCTAGATATGTATAAAACCATTCGGCGCTACAAAAAGCTATAACTCCTTCATGGCCAAAAAAGCAGCTTTACGCTGCTTTTCTATCTATTTACTTCCTTTTTATTTTCCCACGTTACTTGCTCTCTCTTTGTTTCATTTACTGTAAGATGAAACACATCTGGTCTTGCATAGTGGCCTACAACATCAAAATCAAAGCGACTTGCCGAAATTTCCTTTAAATTTAGATCAGCTATCATTATTTCTTCTCTTCCCCATACAGGCTCTTTTATATAGTCTCCAAGAGGACCTACAATCGCACTTCCCCCCTGGCACATTTCATTAGGAGAAGATGCCAAATCAGAAAAGCATGCTAAATCTTTTGGATACATCTCTTTATTTACATATTGATTACATGAAAGTACAAAGCATCGCCCTTCAACTGCAATATGGCGAATTGTCGATTGCCATACCTCTCTGGCATCTGCCGTTGGAGCAATATAAAGATCGACTCCTTTTGCATACATTGCAGCACGAGCAAGCGGCATGTAATTTTCCCAGCAGATAAGCGTGCCAATTCTTCCATAAGGAGTATGGAAAACCGGGAGCGTACTTCCATCTCCTTCTCCCCATATTAGACGTTCTGAACCTGTTGGCTTTAGCTTACGATGCTTGCCAAGAAGCTTACCATCAGGTCCGAAAAATAAAACAGAGCAATAAAGCGTGCTTCTGCTTCCATCTCCTTCTCGTTCAATAACGCCAATAATTAAGTAGACTCCCGCTTTTTTAGCTGCTTCACCGAGAATATGCGTTTCTTCACTTGGAACAACAATCGCGTTTTCCAAGTAGCGTAAAAAATCTTTTCTTCCCTCTTCAGAACGACTGCCAACCGTTGCTCCGAACGTTAAGCCCCTTGGATAAGCAGGGATAAATGCTTCTGGAAATACAACAATTTTTGCTGACTTTTTTCCTGCTTCTTTTGTTAAAGATACGGCTTTTTTAATACTTTCTTTTCTATCCATAATAACAGAAGCTGCTTGGACAACTGCTACTCTCACTTTTTCCATATATATCGCTTCCTTTCTTTTACGGTTATTTTAAAAGAGAGCGATCATTTTGTATGCATCCAATTGGATTATCATTGACTAATCCAATTCCTAAAACTATAATCAAGAAAAAATAAGGAGCATTCATATGGAATGGAAACTAGATAAAACAAACAGTACCCCTTTATATCAACAAATTGTAGATGAGCTTGAACGAAAAATATCCTATGGTGAATATCCGCCAGGAACACGCCTTCTCCCAGAACGAAAGTTAGCCGAAAAACTTGAAGTGAACCGAATGACTGTTGTACACGCCTACGATGAGCTTTTTGCTCGAGGATTTCTGGAACGAAAACGTGGAAGCGGAACGATTGTTAATTCAACAAACTGGGGCGTCTTTTCGAAAAATGAAACAAACTGGCGTCGCTACGTTGAAGGTGGGTCTTTTCGGGCTTCCTACCCTCTTGTGCAAAAGATCCGCGTGATGGCAAGCGAAGGAGATATTGACTTTGATTTAGCAAGTGGCGAACTTTCAAAAGATTTGTTTCCGACAGAGCTTTTGCAACATTGTCTAAAAACTGGCCCTTTCCCAGAAGACTTAAGCTATGTTCATCAACAAGGATTCTTGCCACTAAGAAAAACGCTCTCTTCTCATCTGAAGGAAGCCTATAGCATTAAAGCATCACCTTCGTCGATTTTAATTACATCAGGCGCCCAGCAGGCTCTCTATCTTATTGCACAATGTTTGCTAAGTCCTGGCGATGCCATAGCGATTGAATCTCCTTCCTATCTTTACTCGCTTCCTTTATTCCAATCAGCAGGTTTAAGGATTTTCGGACTTCCTGTTGATGAAAATGGCATCATTCCAGAAGATGCCCAAAAGCTCTACAGAGAGAAAAACATCCGTATGATTTTTCTAAATCCAACCTATCAAAACCCAACTGGAACCGTCTTACATAAAAAACGGAGGAAACACATTTTAGAAATAGCTGAGTCTCTTGGCATTCCGGTTGTGGAAGATGACCCATTTAGTTCTCTTTCATTCGGAGAACATCATCATAAACCAATCAAATCATATGATACAAACGGAAATGTTTTGTATATCGGTTCCCTCTCTAAAGTAGCCGCTTCAAGTTTACGAATTGGTTGGATAACAGGACCTGAAGCTGTTATTCAACGGCTTGGAGAAGCAAAACAGCAAATGGATTTCGGACTAAGCGTGTTTCCGCAAACTATCGCAAATGAACTTTTACAATCCTCTTCTTTCCTTATTCATCAACAACATCTTACCGGGCAATTAAAAGAGCGACGAGATGAGATGATACAGGCTTTGAAAGACATATTGGGAGATGAAATAGCTTTTTCTATCCCAATGGGAGGTCTTCATATTTGGGGGCAGTTAAATAAAAAAGTAAGTGATAAACAGCTTGTAGAACAAACGATAAAAAACAAGCTTTTATATATGCCAGGAAGCATATATGGAATGGATGACGGCTACGTTAGATTCACATTTGCACGACTACAAAAGGAAAAAATAAGAGATGCTATTGAACGATTTTCTCAATCGTTGCATTCGTTATAATAGAAACTTTAAAATGAAGATCTTTCCCCTTCATTTTAAAATTTATTAATAAGCAAATGAGAAATTTCATGATACTAAACTACAATCAAATAACACTTGATTTTTTTTACAATCGGACAATTCTTATTCAGTAAACGAAAAATATAATTTTTGTTTACTAGAATCAAATTATGTAAACTAAATAAATTAGCAATTTAGTTTAAAAGTTCTCGTTCTTACGGTAACATAGGGATAAGGTTAATTAGAAAGGAACTATAATATGGCTTCTCCACAAAATTATAACAAGTTTATTATCATTTTTAATATCATTATCTTTGTATTTGCTGTGCTGCTGACAGTTGTAAATATCGTGAACTACCAAAATGCAGATAATGGATTAGCTTTTATTATTTTAAGTATTTTGATTGCTGTAGCAAGCACTGTGAGAATTTATAAACTTTTCAAAAAAGCAAAGTGACTATCACTCCCCCCTCTTCTTTATATGAAGATGGGGGATTCTTTAGTTCAATTTCTATTTCTCCATTTGTTTATCATGTTCGACAAGCTCCGATAATAGGATATGAAGAACGCTTAAAATCAACAGAGCCTAACAAGGAGTTGACATGATGACGTATGATTTTATGCTAACGTTCATTATTGCTTTTTTAGTTGTTAGTATAACAGGGTTTTCATTAAACCTTTTCCTCTTACGCAAAAAAGAAAATAAACTAAAGGTGCGGATTGTTCATCTTATTCAAAGTATCCTAATTGCTGTGCTTTTTCTCTTGTTTATTTAAACAATCTCGCATAAGAGCGTATTTTTCCTTTCTATGCTTTTATGCGAGGTTTTACCATCTTACTCTTGAACTAACAAAACACTCTAAAAGTTCCCCAACTCTTGTCTTTATTCTAAAGGGGTTTTCTCCGATTGTTACGCCTTCTGTTACCACTAGCGTGATTCCCCCCAATTATAAATAGCCGGTTTTTTCTGCGTTTTTATTTCCTTATTTTTATAAGTATTTTAGTTATCCCCTTTCTCACGAATTAAACGAAAAAGAGAAGACAGATGTTGTCTTCTCTTTTTTACCTTTATAATGCTATTTGAACAGGGAGCTCATCGCCTTTCCTATGCCCAGTTTATTTTTCTATCCATTTTCCATCGTCTGATTTTTTATACTTCTCTTCAACTGCACTCCAAGCTACTTTGAACGCTGTTTCTTCCTTCTTATATTCTTTTTCAGCTGAATTAAAGGCTTCTTTAAAAATTTCTTGTCCGTGTTTTGGAACGTTGTTTCTGACTCCTTTTGGAAGCTCTTCTAGCGATTGATAAGGCATTGTTATCTCTCCTTTACTTGTTTTGTTTTATAGTTGTTGTTTCCCCTAATTATAAAAGTTAAACAATACGAAATCTTACGACGGTTTATATAAAAAATAACATATTCAATGTTCAGGATTGGATAATAAAGTGATTAAAGGAAAGAAAAACAGGGTAGATGAGAAGGGACATTCTATTAAACAAGAGGAGGAATTTGTGTTATGTTTCGTCATCAAAAAGAGTTACAGTTCGAAGTAAAAGTGGATAAGCCAGACCCAATGCTAGCAAAACAAGTACAAGAAGTTTTAGGCGGACAATTTGGAGAAATGACGGTTATGATGCAATATCTCTTTCAAGGGTTTAACTGTCGGGGAAATGAAAAGTATAAAGATATGTTAATGGACATTGGTACAGAAGAGATTGGTCATGTTGAAATGCTTTGTTCTCTTATTAGCCAGCTTTTAGATGGAGCTTCCCCAGAAGATCAAGCAGAAGCAGCTAAAGATCCAGCAACAGCAGCTATTATGGGTGGAATTAACCCTCAACATCTACTTGTAAGTGGATTAGGCGGTTTACCATCAAATTCTCAAGGAGTACCGTGGAACGGAAACTATATTGTAGCAAGCGGTAACCTTTTAGCAGATATGCGTTCAAATTTACATGCGGAAAGTCAAGGAAGACTTCAAGTAGCACGTTTATATCATATGACAGAAGATGAAGGGGTACGCAAAGTGTTCCGTAAAATGCTTGCTCGTGACCGTTATCATCAATATCAGTGGATGGAAGCTATCAATGAATTAGAAGAAAAGAATGGCGTTGTTGTTCCTTCTTCATTCCCACCTGAAGCTGAAAAAGAAGCTCAAGAAGAAGCATATAAATTCTGGGATCTCTCAGAAGGAACAGCTTCAAAAGAAGGTCCATGGTCACAAGGAACAGCACCAGACGGAACTGGAAAGTACGTTCATGTCGAAAATCCTCAGCCACAAGGACAAGCTCCAAATCCAAATGTTCCAGATCCTGCGCTTCATCATGATTTAACAGAAGAAAAAGTGCCATCTAAATAAGCAAAATAGCTCGCGACCATATGCTCGCGAGCTATTTTTGTATAGGAAACAGTTCAATTTCTTTTATTATTTTCTCTATGTACCCGAGTAAACGCTGTTCTCTCCCGTTATTTGTGAAGGTGAAATCTCTGTTCATCTTCCTTTTTCACCCTATCACCTATAAGTTCAAGCGCAAAGAATATAGCGTACATAGTGGTATAGAGCAAGACTTCTGAAACAATAGAGTCGAATGTCGCAATGTTCATAAAAGCGACCATTGTTTTCATATAAAGAAAAAATAAAAGAAACTGAAAAACGTGAGATAAAATAATCCTCTTTTTGTTGTTTCCTTGAAAGTGTCTCATAACATCTTCTAAAATCACATCCACAGGTACAAGAATTAGGAACCCAAGACAAACGTGCAAAGATAAAAAAAGTGAACTATATTGATGTGTATAGTGCACGTCGAGAAAAAGGCTCACAATGTACTGAAGACCTGTGAGAAGAAATAAAACAAATGAAAGAGCAAAAAGCCCAAAAACAAAAATTAACGAAATATTTTTCATATAACAATGTAGAGAAGAGTTTGTATGAAAATATACTTCTCTCATCCCTCCTCTCGTTTTTTGAACACCATCCATACTTTTTATAAGAATTGGGAATGTTCTTATTTTAACATATTTCCCTCAACCTTTTTATGATATAGCACGAGGGCAGTTTCTGTTCCTCCTATCTTGCAAGTAAATTCTTTTTCATCCCTCCTTCACACTTTTAAAACATGATAAATTAAAAAAGGTCTTAGTCATAACTTCTGACCTTTTCTTCTGATTCCTTCAAATACCTTTATATTTTCTAAAAAAGGAGCTATCTTTTGAATACAAATGAAAGAGCACTACAATTAAAGGAAGCTATCACTTGGTATGAGAAAGGTTGAAATGACTATTTTAAAGATCCTCATTGGGTTAGCGGATTTAAGTACGCTCTCTTTCAAATGAACGATATGCCTCGTGCTCAGGAATTATTACAAAGCCTCATTACAGAGAAAAAGCAAAACATTAAAGATGCTAAGGAAGATAGGGAGGAAAGCTGGTCAGAAGATGATCGTAAAGAATATATAAAAGACGAATTGAAGCATCTTAAAGAATTTGAAAATATAATAAAAATGTTGCTTCCCTTTCTCATCCCGAGAATTCCCTCCTTCTTTTTAAACTGATTGTTACTTATTTGGATGTCCGAGCCATCACCACCCTGAATATAATAAATAGAAAAGGAGCCTCCATGTAGGAAGCTCCTCTTTTACTTATTCTTCTCTTTTCTTACGGCGAAATGGCCACCAGTTTCCTTCAGAAAACGTAACAGTTACTGCTGGGATAAGCAGTGGTAAAATGACAATTCCGTATAGGAGCAACCCAATGATAATGACTGTTGCAACTTGAACAAGCGTAAGAACGCCTGATGGAATCATAGCTGCGAACGTTCCTGCTAAAATAATGGATGCTGTAATAATGACAGATCCCATTTTACGCATTGATATTACCATTGCATCTGGTATGCTTTCCTTAACTTCTTCTTGGAAACGATCAAGTAAGAAAATAGAATAGTCAATTCCTAATGCAATTAAAATAACAAAGCTAAAGAATGGAACAGCCCAGCTTATACCACTCTCACCCATCACATTTACAAATAGAAACTCCGAAATCGAAATCGCTGTGTAGTAGGTGACAAGCAGTGAAGCAATCATATATACAGGCATAATCATCGAACGGAATAAAACGGTAAGCACCACGAAAAGTCCAACCATCATAATAATCATGGTTCTTGAAAGATCTGTTGTGGAAATATCGTTTAAGTCTGCATTTGAACTTGAAATGCCGCCATACACAATTTCAGCATCTTCAAAAGGTGTATCAACAACAGCACGATCTATCGCTTCTTCAATATCTTTCACCGTTGTGATTGCTTTTTCAGAATACGGATTTGAATCTAACACAACGCTTAGTTTTAAACCTTTTCCATCATCAAATGAATAGGTGTCAATCGATTGTTTAAAATCTTCATTTTGCATGGTTTCTTCTGGAATATAAATGCCTGTTTCACGAACAGTTTGACTGTTGCTCATATTCCCTAACATGTCTTTTGCTTTTGTAAGACCATCCGAAATTTGTGTTAATCCATCATTGGCATCTTTCACACCTTGAGAAAGTTTGCTTAAGTTTTCACTTAGCGCTTTTGTTTGTTGCTGTGCTCCTTCAATTTGCGTGTTTGCTCCTTGTAGACCTTCTGCAATTGTGCCAAGTTGTCTATTAATCGCTGTGATTTGCGGAAGAGCTTCGTCAACGTTTCCTGTTAAAGCAAGTTTTTGACTTACAAGTCCAAGCTGTTCATTTGCTTGTGTTAAGCCGTCTGAAGCTTGTGAAAGAGAACTTCCGCTGTTTCCTGAGGAAGCACTTGTTTCATTTGAAATTTGATTTAGTCCATTTTGGACCGTTGTTAACCCTTTTTTTACATCGTTAAGACCATTGATTGTATCGCCAAGGCCATTTGAAACAATCCCTAGCTGTGAATCAACGTATAAATCTTTAATCCGCTCACCTGTTGGCTGTGTAATTGTCATAACTGAGTCAACGTTATCTACTTTTTCGATCTCTTTGCTGAGGTTTCCTAAGTATGGAATACTTTTGGCTGTTGTTAAGTCTTTATCCCCGTTGATAACGACTGTAACAGGAAATGCCTTTCCTTCTCCAATCGCTTCACTCATAGCGTTTAATCCTTTAATGGATTTATAGTCGCTGCTAATTTCCGCCGTTGAGTCAAATGAAATTTCCTCGTCATATGTGAGAATAAACGGTACTGTGACGATCGCTGTGATGACTAAGAATAAAAATGGTCTTCTTACAGAATGCTTCCCTAAAAATCCCCACAGTTTATTTTCACTATGTGAAATCACTTTTTTCGATGGCCAGAAAAGTTTCGGACCAATCGTAACGAGGAACAATGGTAAAAGTGTAAATAGCACAAGAAGTAAAATAGCAACTCCAACGGCTACACCGACAGCAGATTGGAAGATCGCAAATTTTGCAAATCCAATGGCTGCAAAACCAATTAAAACAGCAATTCCGCTAATAAATAATGTTCTTCCTGCTGTGCGGTAAGCAATTAATGTTGCTTCTACTTTATCATGTCCGTTCGCAAGCTCTTCACGGAAGCGAGTGAGAATTAAAATACAGTAGTCTGTGCCAATTCCAAACAAGATTGCTACTAAAAACGTTTGTGTAAACGTAGAAATTGGGAAGTCAAAACTGTGCACTAAAATGGCCAACAATGACTGACTAATTAAATACGTAACACCGACAATCAAAATAGGAACGAATGGCGTCACAATTGAACGGAATACAACAAGAAGCAACCCTAAAATTAAGAAAACTGTAATCACTTCTGTTTTCTTCAGTCCATCTTCAGAACTGTGTGCAAAGTCTTGGTTAATGAGAGATGCCCCTGTTACATATGTTGATGTTGTTAAACTTTTTGGTGTTTCTTTATAAATATCATCTGCAATTTTTTCAACTTCTTCATCAGATCCTTCAACAGTTGCCGGAATAAGTACGGTTGTTTCATCTTTTGACATCAGCTGTTCTCGTACTTCTTTGTCTTCTGTTAAAGGAGTTGTAATCGACTTCACCCCTTTAATATCTTCCATTTTGTCTATTAAGCTTTGAATATCTTTTTCTTGCTGTTCATCCAACGCTTTATCTAGCGTAACAACAACGCTTATCGTGTTATTGTCTTCTCCTGCATCTTTTAAGATTTCAGCGGCTCGCTGAGAAACCGCATCATCTGGAAGCTGTGTTTGCCCCTTTTCGTTCGCAAGCTTTGTTAAGTTAGGAGCCGTTAGCATCAACGCAGCTGTTAGGACAATCAATAAAGCAGCGATTACCCATTTAAACTTAATGATTAGTCTCATCTGTACTATCTCCTTTTGCAATTAACGTTTCTTTTACGGTTGTGAAAATGTCGATAAATGTATCAATTTTTTCATCTTCTATGTTGCTTAATATGTCCTCAATGACAGCAAAAATTGCTTGATCCATTTCACTAATAAGCTTTTCACCTTGAGGGGTAATGCTTACTAATTTTGAGCGCTTATCGTCATTTGCATCAGGGTTTTCCCATTGAACTAAGCCTTTATTTAGCAATTTTTTCAATCGGTTTGAAATCGCACTTTTATGTACGCATTGCACAAGAGCCAAGTTCCCTGGTGAAGAAGGACCTTTAATTTTGAGCGTGTTTAACAGCTCAAACTGCTGTTTAGAAACGTGATCAAACAAATTTTGGTCCACTTTTTTACTAATCACTTCAGAGCCTGTAAGCAAAACGTCTTCAAAAAGTTTAACCGCTTGGTATAAGTTTCTTTTAGTCAATTTCCTCTCCCCTTTCTCTATATAGTTTATAGGGTTAAACAATACCACAAATTATAGTTTATAGGGTTAAACAATCTGTTGTCAATCCTAAATATTTAATTACAATCCCTTGTTGTATTTATCCCCCTTTCTAATCATTAATATTTGAGAATTTTTCATAAAAAGATCTTAACCTTTTCGTGATCAGGTGTGTTAAATAGCGAAAGTGTGGTCGGTTTTAGTACTAACTGGATTAGGAAAGCAAAAAGAGCATCTAATAATGATATTAGATGCTCTTTTTGCTAGCGAGAGTTGTTTTTATATGAATGTTTGCAATGTGTCTATTTTTGTTTCACATGTCTATTTATTCGCTATTTATACAGCGTGCAAATATAGAATAGGCTTATAAAAATAGATTAGCTCTACTCCCCATTGTTGTTACACCTATTTAGCTTTTGTGATATCACTAATTCATTTTTCCATTTGAGTAGCTAGGTGGTTTAATGAGAATAGCTATAATAAAAGATAGAATGCAAAGAATCCCTATAGTAATAAATGTTGGTTTAAATCCTCCTAAAAATGCTCCAATAAAGGAGCCAGCAAGCGCTCCCAAACCAAAACCTTGATAGACAATTCCATAGTTTTTACTATGATTTTTCAAACCGAAAAAATCTCCTACAATAGCAGGAAATATAGTAATATTTCCACCAAAACAAAAAGCGATGGTTGCGACACAAGCGAAGAAAATTCCATAATTCAACTGAACAAAACTCAGCATAAGCACAGCTATAGCTGTAATTAAAAACGTGGAGGCAATGACTTTTAAACGACTAACCTTATCAGATAGTGAACCAAGAATAAGGCGACCGACTGTATTAAAAATAGCAATCATAGCCACTGCATTAGCTGCCACAGCAACATTTAAATCAGCTAATTGAACACCTATATCTTTAACAATGCTAATCAAATATAAACCACTCATACATGCTGTAAAGAACATAATGAAAAGCAGGTAAACCTCTTTCGTTACTAACATTTCTTTAACCGTATAATCCCGTTTATTCTGCGTACTCTCTGTATTCATAGGTGTTTCCTCTATAATAGCTTCTCTTAGAAGTAAAGATCCTCCAACTACCATGACCATAACGATGATACCCCAATAGAAGAAAGTTTGGGAGATACCTACATGATTAATGAGCTCTGTATTAATGTATTTAAAAATTAAGCTTCCTAATCCATATGCAGATACGGAAACTCCAGAAATGAGCCCTTTACGATTCGGAAACCATTTAATTAAGTTAGATAAAGAGGTAATATAGGCTGTTCCATCAGCAAAACCTACAACAATGCCTGCCAGCAAATAAAGCATAAGGAGCGAAGAAACTTGTGAGGTAAGAATTAACCCTAATCCGAGAATAAAACCAGATAAGGCAATTAATTTACGAATTCCCCATTTTTCCTGTAGCCTTCCCGCAAATAAAGTAGCAAAAGCTAAAGCAAAACTTGTGATAGAGAACGTTATAGCTACGGAACTAAGCTCCCAATCGAATTTATTAACTAATGGTTGGTTGAATAAACTCCATGTATAAATTGTTCCGAGTCCCATTTGGACAATAATTGTTCCTAGAATAAGAAACGCAGGGTGTATATCCTTGCTTTTCATCATAACCCTCCCCCATCTTGATATTGAATGTTCTTAGTTATAGAAGTTTTATAGGACTTTTAGTATTAATAAAATGCCCGCCTATAAGTCAAAGGTTATTGTATCCAAGATAAAGGGGAAGATACGCGATCTTCGTAGGATTTACCTTGATGGATAAAACCAACTGTATATACTATTGCAGATTCATTCTACTCTTAGTTGCTGAACTACATATAGATTAAACCGATCGTAAAAGTATATCTAAAGGAAAAGAAAAAGCGTAAACCCATTGTTACCCAATGGATTTACGCTTTTTCTTCTGATAACCAACATGATATGTCCGCCATTCCTTATATGATGGCGGACATTTTTGTATTTGATTCTTAAAAACGTTTAAAGCAGAGCCTAAAGAATCCTCTTCATTTACAATGAATATTCCCAGTTATTATTATATAAGGAATATCGTTCACCACGATACGCACGGGCACCTGCTGGAAAATCTGTAATATTTGCTTCAAAGACAACTTCACCATTTTCACTTACTTCAAATATAGCACTATGAGTATCTTCATCTAAATAACCAAAGTTTACTAAACGGTTACCTGTTTGAGGCAAGAAACGCGTACTCCCAACAATATTGGTAAAGTGATCAGCACCTAGTTCTTCACCAAAACTCCAAATTTCTTTTGCTGTAAGTTTCTTTTCGTTAATACGATATTGGACACCACGGCTGTAGTCCTTTGAAAGCGATTCATTACCGCGTGTTACCACAACATTATTATCATATACAAGAAGATCAATTGTATCTTCATTATGATCTTGATCTGGTAAAATTACCGGGGCGTGTTGACCTGCAGTATACTTGAAGCTATCACCTGTTCCAGCTACTAAGTATTGTTTATAATCATCTGGCCAGCCTTCTTCATCTGCCATAATCCATATAATTTTACTTGTTTCATAATTAATTTTCATTATTAAATCTTGGTTGCGGCTAGAGATAATAATACTGTTGTCCGATTCATCAAAAACAACCGCATTTTGGTGAAACCAATCAACTTTGCCATCTTCACGTGTAGTTTCATCATATTCTTCATAAAACTCACTTGGCAATAGGTCCTTCAAATCGATTGTTTTGACGATTTCTCCAGTCTCACGGTCCAATTCAATCATAATATCTTCAATGTAATTTGTATCTCCGTTTACTGTTAGCAATAAATTACCACTCGGTAGTTCAATAGCATCGTGATGAACCATTGTCATTTCTTCTGATTTACCTTCATTAATCGCATTATCGGAATTCAATTCGTAAATTTTATAGTACTTACCTAGATAATCCATTTCTACTAATTCGTTATAAGTGTCATCACTATTGTCTGCTTTCGTTAAGTATAAAATATGACCATTTTCAAGTTCTTGGAATACATGACTGTTGTATCTTATATTATACCAACGTACATCTCCATTTGTATCATATGCATATGGATACTTTGTACTTGGAACGAAGAAGGTAAGTGAACTATTCTCCAGTTCCATTTTTTCTGTATTAGCTTTTTCAACATTTATATTTCCAATATAGTCAGGCAATTTTTCTGTTTTCATACTCAGCGTTTTTTTCGTTACATTTCCCTTCTCATTTTCAACAGTTACAATGACCTTATTTGTTGTATTAGCTAGTAATCCTAATACAGGAATTTCATGTGTTGTTTTATACTCTTCATACGTATGGGTAATGGTTGTCTTTTTCGTACGGCCAGGCACTTCAACGGTTACCTTTGAAGGTTCTTCTGTTTTGAATAATACAAGTGCTGTTAATGGGGAATTACCATAAGGGTCTTGTATGACTAACATGTTATCCTCATTGTACTCCCCACTTTCTAGTTCCTCTCTATACGTTTGCTCTACTTCTTCTTGATCTTCGATTTCGTCTGTTAATAATTTTGTAACAACGCCTTCTGTTTTACTTGTAGATTCTGTTGTTTCAGTTGTATTTCCTCTAAAAGAAGAACCTACAATGAAAGCGATTATTATAGTAGTAATTACTATAGTAAAGAAAGCCATAATAGCTTTAGAAAAATATTTGTTCATTTTCATACCTCCGACACTTTCTATAACAACTATATATTTTGAATATGTCGGGAATGTATCAGGCCTAAATATTTAAAAATTATGAATAATCATTTAAACCTAGTTATGAAGGAGAAAAAGACTCCTCTATGGATAATTTTAAAGATAAACTCTCTTCTCTAGATACATTTACATTTGGAGCATTTGCTCATCCAAACGAATGAATTATAACTTTAAAAAGAGAACTTCGCCTTCAATTAAGACATCGTACTAATATTGTAGCCATGTATGTCTATCCATTCCATAGAAAGGCGGGTATTTTAAGGAAACTCATAGCAACTTGTGTTAAAAAAGCAAAATCCTTAGAAGAAATTGAACAGGTTTACTTAAGTGGGGTTACTGCTAATATTGCTGCTAAAAACCTTTATTTTATCATTCGGGTTTCAGCGTTTTTTCTAGAAAAAACGCTTTAAGATTAAACAATACATATATAGATGAAGAGCATATGATGTTATTCCTTAAATAGTAATAAGAAGCCTTTAATTCATAATTTAAGGCTTCTTCTATTTCTAGAATATGTGTTATATGAACTAAAAGGCTATATGCCATGCACACATCTAGACAAGTAAATTCATGAGAAAAACCTTTCATTTTCAGCTCTTCCCATTAAAAATGAAAGGTTTCTTACTACATTTAATATTTTTTGAAATTCGTCGTGACTTGGTTACCTATCTACATTTTGTTACTCGTCAAAGTCAATGATCAGCCGTTCCCTAGTATATCTTCCTATAATGGTGCAATATATGGATCTCCACTTCAATCGACATTAAAGTCATAAATATCATCTGGTTTTGTTTCAAATTCAAAAGAAATCACCCTTTGGTAACTCTTTTTGAATTTAATATGAAAAGATTACATTCTTTTCTATAAGTGTTTTCTCAAGTTTCTTCAACCTCTCAATTGATTCCTTTGATGAACGTTTGCCAATTTCAATGACTAATGCCTCTATCAATGCGATAATAGGTACTAATGAAAATTGTTCTTTATTAATTTCTACTTTTAGTATTACGGACGCATATGGAATAACGGGACATGAGATATAGTCTGTTATCAATATAATTCTATTTCCTAGTTCATGAGCTAGCTTAACGGCTTCAATAATTCGATTAGTGTATGGTTCGAATGCAAAAACCACTAAAATTTCATCCTTTTCAAATTGTAAAATCCTATCATAAATCACTTCCGTATCGTGGCTTAGCTGTCTTATTTTAGAATAGAATTCTCCAAGCAACTGTTCAAGATATAAGGCAGTTGCTTTGTAAGGTCGAGAACCTAAAATGTTGATATGACTCGATTTTTCAATGACATCAATTGTGATTTCGAAATTTTCCATTAAATCAGCGTCTAATGATTTATTTAATAAATTAACGGATTCTTTCCAAACTTGGATTAAAGTTGGATCTCTTCCCTCTTCCTTTTGAACTTCTGTAATTGATTTCTTCAATGCCCATCTTGAGTTGGAAGGAAATGATTCATCGTAGATATCTTTTCGCAAGTCATTAAAATTCTCATACCCTAAGGAATTTATTGTACGCATCACAGTTGAAATTCCAACATTGGCATTAGTGGCAAGCTCTTTAACTGTTATGAGCCCTATTGACTGAGTATTTTTTAGAATATAATCGCATAATTGTCTTTGTTTTTTTGGTAAAGAATCTTTAATCTCAACGATCTTATTAATTATTGTTCCTGGATTATCTAAACTCATTTAAATCCCCTTTTCACCTTCGATTTGTAGATTATCCGTCAAAATTGATCCACCTTTAGTCTATTATATCTCATATTTAAGAGAATGGCCCAATACAAAAAGGGAGCCTTCTGAATGGCGCCCTTTTTTTGTATTGGATCAATGTATTTTAGGTTAAAGTAGCCAGGGTAAGAAATACAGAAACAATCTGAATCTCTAATAAGGGTAAAGATAATTCAACAATTTTGGGAACTCATCAATAGAATTAAACAGGTATTAGCTAAAGTCGCTATTCATTCAGCGTAATTTGTGTAATCTTTTTATTTAGAATGGCTTATATCAATAGCTTTCTTAGCCTTAGACTGCCCTTGTGTAACAAGAATTGCCGAATACAAAACCAATGCGATCCCTAGCACCTGCCACCCCCGCAAACTTTCCCCAAGAAAAAGTACTCCAGTTAATACGGCAATGATAGGCTCTATCGTTGCTAAAATGGAAGCCTTACTAGCTTCTAAATGCTTTAGTCCTGAAGTGTAAAATGCAAAGCCTGCAACCGTTGCTACTAATGCTAACAACAGCGCTGACACCCAAACATCTACAGATTGAAATTGATCAGTCTTTCTTATTATGTCACTTGTCAGTAACATAAAAATACTTGTATAAAGAAATGTATACGTGGTAATGGTCAGTGCAGAATACCGTTTTGTTATAGGTTTACTGAAAATACTATACAACGCATAACAAAATCCAGATAGAATCCCCATCAATAAGGTATTCATAGGTATGGCTCCTTTGCCAAATGGCAGTAGGCCTACCACAAATGCACAACCTGTGACAGCAAGAACAAGTGCCCAGCCTTTACGAATGGTCAAGGGCTCTTTAAAAAAGAGCCGAGATAAGATTGTTACAAATAAAGGACCTGTATACAAAAGGGTTACTGCAAGGGATAAACTCGATTGAGAAAAAACTTCAAAGTAAAAAAAATTAAATAAGGCGATACTAAAAATTCCCGCACCAGCAAAAAAAACATGATCTATTAATCTTGTACGCAACTGATCTCGATAAAATATGGCCATAAGCAGAATTAAGATAACAAACGTAAAAATACCTCGAATGGCAACTACGTCCCAAGGCGTAAAGCCACGAGTATATAATGGAGCAATAAATAAACCAATAAGTCCCCAACATGCTGCACCAGCTATTGTAATGATGTAAACTCTTAAACTCGACAGTTTTTCCATATCATTCACCTCAGATTCGGTTGTACACTAACTCCAGACATTAATATATTGATATTGCATTGAATAATAAAGCTACTTAAGAGGTATATGTTGTTACAAGGGCTGCATGTATCCAAGCTAATAAGATAATTATGCATGTAGAACTCAGCATTTCATTAGAGATTCTTTAAAAAGTACTCTTGAAAAATAGTTACAAATGCGGGTGTTGTGTAAAGAAGAATTGATGCAATGGAAATAGCGGTTTCTTCAATCATACTAAACAAACACCAATTAAAATGGACAATACTAAAAATAAGATGCGGACAAAACACGCATTGTAACAACCTGTGTTGGTGAAAAACCTATTTTGTAAAAGTATGATACAAAAATATTAATAATCCCCTATAAAGATGCCTCTACGCCGATAAATAGTAACATTAATTTATTTTCATGATTAAGGAAATTCATATCTAAAATCCTCCATAAATTGTATTACGTTATCTAAAGAATACAATCAGAAAGACAATTATACGAGAGCCTTTCCTATTTGGAGAATATTCTACTAAATAATGGTGTTATTCGCTTTTTTCTTTTTTAAATGAATGAAACTCACCTTATGGGTTGTGGTTGCAACATAAACGCCGATGATAACCATTGACATGCCGACTATTTGTTGCCAAGTAATCGTTGCCCCATAAAAGAGCAGGGCAATCCATGTTGCATTGATAGGCACTAGGTTCATATACAGACTTGACTTACTAGCTCCAATTTGATAAATACCTTTGTTCCAAAGGAGGAAGGCAACGACGGATGAACACACAATCAAGAATAGCACCTCAATCCAGGATTGCCCGGACATGTTAAGAACCTTTTCCCATCCCCCTTCAAAAAGAGACCAAATTGCAAAAAAAAGTGAACCTAACAACATTGTCATCGTTGTAGTAAAAAGAGGAGGGGATTCTTTCATGACAACTTTTCCAATTAGACCGTGAATAACCCAACATATCAAGCCTGCTACAAACAAAAGATCTCCTGCGTTAAACGTTAGTGAAACCAATGTCTCTAATGATCCTTTAATTATGACGAGAAAAACACCAATAAGAGATAATAATAGTCCGATCCCTAGACGCCCATTCCAAGTTTCATTTAAAAATAATATGGCTCCAAATGTTACAAAAACGGGTGTAGTTGCCATAATCAATGATCCGTTTATAGCAGAAGTGTAGCCTAGAGCGACAAAGAAAAAAGCGTTATATCCCAAAATACCAGTAAGAGCCATCATTAATAAGCCAAACCATTGTTTTTTTAAAACATCTATCTTCCATTGTGATCTCATAGTTACTACTAATAATAAAATCAAACCCGCGGGCCCAAATTGTAAGGTTGCTGCTGTAATAGGTGATATTTCGGTAATTACATGTTTAGCAGCGCCAAATGCACCACCCCAAAATAAAGGAACAAGTAACATTAAAAAATATATCCCAGCTTTTTGTTTGCTTTTTGTTCCCATTCACAGACTCCTCCTTACTAATGACTTTGTATCCTTGAGGAAAGAGTTAGAAACTATTGGCTATTTGTGCAGTGAAAGTCTCTTAAAGAATCTTATCAATTACATTTTCGTAGTGGGAACTGACACCTTTGTACAATATTTAACAAGCTTTTCGATTTCAAACTTAGGACTCCTGTATAGATAGAGCTACCTATATATGAGTAGTTCCACAAGCCCTGTTTCCCTTTATATTTCTATGATTCTGGTAAAGATTCTTATGATCTTTTTCGCCTTTCCTTCTTTTATTTAGAAAGGCTAAGATTTTAAATATAATGACTTATCTATAAAAGGAATGACACCGATTAGTAACTTTGCTACTATTCGGGTCAAACCCCCTCTAGAAATTCAACATCTCATTGGTCCCTACCATTTCTCCTTCTATTAATCTTTTTCCTTACAAACAGATTCTTTTTTCTAAGTCTTGTTTTGCTGTTTCATGAAGATTTTTACTTTCTAATTAATCGTTTTCTTCTGTGTGAAGCTCTTATTATGGGGGTTAACGCTCCCTTTGTTCATTGAACTAGCTTGCGATAAGCTCATATTCTTTGTTTCTGGAGCCATGAATAGAGCGACTAAAAATCCTATGAAATACATTGCTCCACAAGCATAAAATGTAGCTGACACACCATAGTTTGCTAAAAATGCAGGAAAGAAAAGTGTACCTATGGCAGAAGTAATACGAGTTATCCCTGTAGAAAAGCCCATCGCCGTCCCTCGAATATGCGTTGGGAAAAGTTCGTTTGGATAAATCCATTGATGTATTCCCATTCCTGTATTAAGCGTTCCATAAATGATAAAGAGAACGACGATCAAAATGAATGACATATTTGCTCCAGAGGCTGACCCCAATCCCAGTGCGATTAAAGAGAGCGAGCATACTAAAAATGGCCAAATAAGCGTCGGTCTTCTTCCATATCGTTCAACCAAATAAAGAAAAGGAAACAAGCCAACAAGATAGACGATATTAATGATTGCCGATCCTAAGTATTCTTTTGTTCCATTGGCAAAACCAAACTGGCCAAGGATCTCAGGGATATAGGTTCCTATGGCAAAAGTCGGTACGACTTGAAGCGACCAAAAGACCGCTACGAACATAGTCCATTTCCCATTTCCATTTCGAAAGATATCAAGAAAGGTTGTTTTCACCTTGATCTCTGGTTCCTTCGACATCACCACATTCTTCCCGTATATTTTGTAAACAATCGCTCTAGCCTCTTTTTCTCTTCCTTTGTTAGCTAACCAGCGAGGGGATTCCGGCATTTTTAAACGTGCAATAAACATAATTACTGCTGGAATCGCACTGCTTACAAGCATCCATCTCCAGCTTATATCACCGAGAGATAACATAAAGTAACCGACCAAATAGGAACTGGCGTAGCCGACATACCAGAGTCCATTAAGTCCTCCAAGTAAGGAGCCACGATTTTTTTGTGGTGAAAATTCCGTCATTAAAGCTCCTGCAATAGGAAAATCTGCGCCTATCATGATACCTAAAATAAACCGTAAGATGACCAACTGCATAGGATCATTGATAAAAAACTGAAGGGTTGACACAATAGCTATGATAAGCATATTGATGATAAATATCTTCTTCCGACCCATAAGGTCTGTCAGATAGCCTCCTAGCATTCCACCAACAAACATCCCCGCAAGAGTTGCCATTCCAATCAAACCAGTAACAGTTAAAGACATATCAATTTGGCGCTGCATGACAGAAAGTGCTACCGCAATAATTCCAATAATATATCCATCAAGGAATGCACTCCCACCGCTATAGGCAAACATTTTGAAATGAAATCTACTTAAAGGCATTTCTTCCATAGTGCGGACCTTATTCATATTTTCCCTCCCGTGATTGAAATAAATTTTTATTTCATGTCATCCGTTCTTAATAGTGAAATATAGAAAACGATGCTTCTCAATAAACTATCGATCCTTTCAAAACCTAATAGTATGACTTATTTACTTTCAAAAGTTTTGCTAATATATTTCTGAAGTAACGATATTGAATGGGTCGAATGGTACACTACAGCGCTTTAAAATAGAACTGAATGAATCTAGATTTTGATCTAGGAATTCCAGAGTTATTTTTTGTAGAATTATTTCTAAAATGATTGCCTACTTCACCAAATGGAAAGATTGAATAAATGAATCATCTCTTTGGTGAAGTAAGCGTTTGCATTTTTGCGAGTGAATGCCCATTTGTCACTTTCGCCAGCTATTATATCTTCAAAGGTGGCGAAAAGATTATGAAGTAAATACAGTAAAATTATATTCAAAATAGATGGGGTATTTTTCGTTTTCTATCCATTACATTTTTTTGATAATTCCCTCATAAATTGAGTTCATTTTTTGTAAATGACTGGGTTTAATGAGGGCTATTTAATTGATATAAGTCTTAGTATAATTTCAAAATGAGTTTAACGGATTCTCCAACAAAATCATGGTAATTAATTAGAAGCTGCCGTTTTGAATTCCTTCTCTTTTTGAGATTCATGGAGCCCGAATTCCAGTAAGCTATTAATATTTTGGGCTGCAGTGAATCCTGTTTGAATTGCCGTTTCCGTATAATAAGAACCTAAATAATCACCTGCTAAGAAAAATCGACCCGCAGATTTTGTTAAAATTGGCTGCAGTTCTGCACGACCTGGAAAAATATACGCTGATCCGAATGGAAATTTCATTACGTGAGCCTCCACTACATGATCACTAAAACCAGGAAATATTTCATTTAAATCTTTCAATTTCAATTGAATAATTTCCTCATCCGATTTATCAATGAGCCGACGCCCGCTTTCTCCAGGTGAAAATGTCATAAAACTACTTCCTGGTTTCCTCTCATTTTCCCAAGAACGAACTAGATTCGATTGATGAAGAATAATGTCAAATGACCTTTTAGGCGTCGCAAAAGAATAGACATCATCCCAAACTTGTGGTCCTGTTTCATTTGTTAAAAAGGCTGCACTAACATGTGGACCATATTTAATCTTACCAAGAGCGTCTGCGATTTCTGGGTCAATGTTTCTCGCTATTTTTTTTGTAATGGTGGCAGGAGTCGCGAGTACTGCATAACGTGCTTCCACCACATGCTTCACGCCATTTTGCATATAGTGTACGACAACACGGTCTTCTTTCTGAAGAACTTCTAAAACGTTTGCATTTAATTGAACGCGTTCACCTAATGTTGAAGCAATCGTGTTCGTAAGCGTTGAGGGTCCTCCAACAATGTTATTCCCTAACCCATCATCTTTGTTCCATACCGTGTGGAAATATCCTACACCTGATCCTGCCGTCATGGTCTCCGGACTGCCGGTCGAACGGCTAACGGTAGGTCTAAAAATGGCATCTGCATCTGGTGGTAATTGACCCGTAAATTCGGCAAACGTTCGGTCAGCCATAAATTCTAAAATTCGTTGTTGTCGAACTCTATAGTCCTCTCCTGGACGTTTTTTTGCCATTTTGCCATATTTGATCACAGCTGCACGCACTTTAGCACCTGCACGTATCATAGCAAATCTAGCTTTCCATGACATAGGGGCCCTAAATGGATACAGTTCAACCGGACCATCTTTAAGCAGCTTCCCATTCAAAGACATGGCAGCTAAAATTCCAGGTACAGGTGCTGCCGTTACTCCTACAGAGTTAAATAATTCATCTGTAGCTGAACCAGCTCCAGCATATAAATGTCCGCCCCAATTTAACCAATAATTTCCTCGTCGTTCAGATCGTACACGCCCCCCAATACGATCATCGGATTCTAAAAGTAAAATATCATGGTGTTTAAGGCGCCAGGCAGCAGACAAACCTGCCAGTCCACCGCCTATTACAATTACATCTCTCATTGGGTTTCCTCCTATTCCCTGTGTATTTATAATTCCCCTACTTTGTTTAATTTGGTTTTAACCCTAGTTCCCCTAATTCGTTTAGTGTTGCTTTACCTTTAGTTCCCCTAATTCATTTAATATGGTTTCAATCTTTGTCTTAAACTCTTCAGAAGCAGGTACTAGTGGTAATCTACTTGGGCCTCCTGATAATCCTAGTGCTTCCAAGCCTGCTTTCAATGTTCCTGGAATCGTTTCTTCTTCAATAACATTATATAAATCTAGCAGTTCCTGATTTAATTTAGTTGCTTCTTTTACATTGTTTTCATTTACGATTAAATCATATAATTTTGCTAATTTTTTCGGAGCCAAGTTGTGGACTAACCCAACAGCACCATGTCCCCCTAATGCTAATGTAGGTAAAATTAAATGTTCAAATCCAGTCAGTACTGCGAAGTTTGGATCGTCTTTTGTCAATGCAATAAGTTTAGAAGTATGCTGTCCATCCGCCGTATTTTTAATCCCAACAATTCCATCGATTTGACTGATTTCATGAATTAATTCTGGCTCCAGTTCAACACCTGTAGCATCTGGATAATGATAGATGACAATTCCGATGCTAGTGTTTTCTGCTACTGCCTTGTAATGCTCAATAATACCTTGTCTACTCGTTGTCATATAATAAGGATTAATGACTAAGGCACAATCTGCCCCAACTTCAGCTGCGTATTTAGTCAGTTCAATGGTATCTTCTGTTCGATGACAACCCGTACCTGCCATCACAGGTAATCTACCGTTTGATGTTTCACACACAAATTTAATCACTTCTTTTCGTTCTTCCATGCTCATTAGGGAATATTCTCCTGTACTTCCCCCCACTAAGAGGCAGTTCATTCCTCCATCTATCAAATGTTCGATAATTTGTCCAAGCCCCTTATAGTCAATACTGTTATCTTCTTTCATAGGTGTAGGTAAAGCCGGGATCATTCCAAAAGGTTTATACATAGTAAGCCCTCCAATAAAAGTTAGTTAAATATAAAATAATTAGAAACTGAATATTTAGAAATTTATAATTATATAGATGTTATTTAAAAATTGAATTTGATTTTCTGATAAGTGTAGTTTCCCTAGATTTACATGATTTTAAAGTTTTCTAATCGGTGTTTATTTAATATTTACATATACACTTTTCACTTCTGTGTAGTTCTCTAAGCCATACTCTCCGCCCATTTCACGTCCAATACCGGATTGTTTATATCCACCGAATGGCATTGTCTCCCATTCAAGACCAACGTCATTAATCCAAACGGTTCCTGCTTCTAGTTTACGAGAAATATAATGACCTTTTTTGATATTTTCTGTCCAAACACTAGCCGCCAAACCGTAATCGCTATCATTTGCTCTTTTAATAACTTCTTCAACCGTATCAAAAACGAAAACTGACATGACGGGTCCAAAGATTTCTTCACGTGCAATTGTCATGTCGTCTGTTACATCTGCAAAAATGGCTGGTTCAACAAAATAGCCTGTATCATAGGTTTTTTCGCCTCCCGCAACAAGACGTGCACCTTCTCTTTTTCCTTGCTCGATGTAGCCAAGAACGGTTTGTTTTTGTTTTGCTGAGACAAGTGGCCCCATATCTGTTTCCGGATCCATTCCTGGTCCTAGTTTCAACGTATTCATGCGTTCTGCCAATGCTTTTACTACATAATCATAGTGTTTGCGATGAACATATACTCGTGTGCAAGCACTGCAGTTTTGTCCATGATTGTACATGGTTCCGTTAAATGCCCCTTCAATCGCTTCTTCTAGGTTAGCGTCTTCTAGGATAATGCTAGGTGATTTACCCCCTAGTTCAAGCGTGATTCCTTTGATTTGATCTGCAGCTTTTTTCATGACTTCTTTTCCCACAGCCGTTGATCCAGTAAAGGACACTTTTTTCACCAAATTATGAGTAACAATGGCATCCCCAGCAACACGCCCAGAGCCAGGAGTGATGTTCACTACACCGTCTGGAAAACCGGCTTCTTTGAACAGTTTTGCTATATAAAGTAGAGAAAGTGGTGTTTCACTTGCAGGTTTGATTACAACTGTGCATCCAACAGCTAAAGCAGAGCCGAGCTTCCAAGCAGCCATCAAGAGAGGGAAATTCCATGGAATAATTTGGCCTACAACTCCGACAGGTTCATGTGTAGTGTAATTGACATATTCCGGAGATACTTGTGTCGTTTTTCCTTGGATTTTCGTGGCAAAACCCGCATAATACCTGAAGTGTTGGATGGATCCATCAACATCATCTGTTAAGGCAACTTTATATGGCTTACCATTATCAAGAGCCTCGAGTTGGGCAAGCTCTTCACGGTTTTCTTCCAAAAGATCTGCAAACTTATAAATAAGATGTGAGCGTGTAGCCGCTTCCATTTCTGCCCACGCGCCTTCATCGAATGCTCTTTTGGCAGCTTGAACGGCAATGTCGATATCTTTAGTTTGTGCTTCGCTAACTTGTGCAATTACCTCTTCATTAGCAGGATTAACGACATCGAATGTTTCCCCATTAACTGCTGGTACGTATTTTCCATCAATATAAAGACCTATAGGTTCTTCTAAGAATTCTTTTACTTTTGGTTTTAATTTGTAATCAGTTGCTCTCATCATGTCTACCTCTCCTGTCTTAGTGTTTATATTCTTTGTTTCGAAATAATAAATAATTAAATTTTTTGAATAACCAAATTTTTTGAATTATTTATTAAATAGAATATACCAACAATTTGACGTTTTGTAAATCATTTTTTTAAAAAGGGAATATAAAAGTTCATTTTTCATTCAAAAAACCTTTCTGAACGCCTATTGCGTACAAACAAAAAGTCATTTAATTCTTCTCTCTTCATCAAAGCAAAAAGCACCTAATCCGAAGAAAGATGCTTATTTAAAGAAACCGGGCTATAAAACAATCTGTAACAATGACAAACATACTAATACTATCAATTTTAAAAAAGGATGATGTTTAGTATGAAGAATCAACATTTATTCGAATGGAAACATTATCAGTCTGAAATGATTTGATTAACAGGAAGGTAGTATCTACAATATAACCTAATTTTTCGGGATTTGGTCAAAATGAGGGAGAAGCGAGGTGATTATCTATTGCTCATACTACAGCTATATCAATATAGGGTTGAATTAGAGAGGAAACATCTTAAATCAACAAATGATTAGTTTGTAAAAGTATAGTTGCAGGAAGAGAAAAGGCACAGATTCCTTGTCAATCAACGGATTTGTGCTTTTTTAGAGGGATAACTCCATCTCACTACTTTTAAATTAAAGTCCATACTTTTGTATAATGGTTCGCCATCTTTAGAAGGTTTATTAGTAATTGCTATAAGTTTAATAATAAAGATCCGAAATAAAAGACTGAAAAAACCTTTTGCTTATCACTAGCAAAAGATTTTCAAATTTATATGAATGGAGAGCGTTATTAGTTTGAGCAGTTTTATAAATTCATATACATTAGATTCTGCCACAAATATGTTTACTTTAAAGGGTTTAAAAATTGCCTCCTATATGCCCTGTTCTTGAAATCATTGTGATATTTCCCCATCGTATAAACGTCTTTATATCCGAGTAAATTAAAGATGCCTTCCTCTTTAAGTTACATTTACACTTTGCTTTTAATTAAATTTGGATAGCTGTTAAGAAAGATTAACGGCATTCTAAGTCATAAGGATATTGAAAATAAAATACTTTTTAGGAGGATAAAAATGAACAATCATATTAAAACTGAATTATCATTATTCAGTGAGCTTTTATTGTCTTTACTGTTAACACTTTGCTTAGGTATTTATTGTTTAAAAACCTTTGATCCATTCCCATGGCTTTCCTTTATCGGAGTTCTAATTGGAATTGCCCTTATTGTTACTTGCTGGGAAGAGAAAGAAAACCAATGGATTTTTTTAGTTAGTGGCTTATTAGTTAACACCATTGTTTGGTCTGTCTTTTTTAATTGGTCTTCTTTTTTCTAACTATATTCATTTGTAAAATATAAAGCAGCTTGCGTCACATTTATTAGGCACAGGCCGCTTTGTATTTCATTTAAATCGTAAAAATGTTTTTATTCATTGACCCATCGTTCCATGTATGCTTATTCCTCTTTGTGTGATAACCATTCAGCCACAACTTTAGCCTCTTCCGCAGAAATAACCCCCGCTGGCATAGCGCCTTTACCATTATTAATAATATCTTCTATTTCATTTTGTTGATATTTTAAACCTACTCTATTTAAAGGAGGTCCAGACCCGCCTTGTAAGTTGTCTCCATGGCAAGCTATACAGTTTTGACTTACAATTTCTTCTGGATTACTGACAGTTGTTGCTTCCCCGTCCTCATTTTGTAGATCTTGAGATCCTTTATAAAAAAACAGTAAAAATAATAGACATCCTATGAGAACAATATTGATTCCAGAAGTAATCAATATTTTTTTCATATTATAACCTCCGAATCGAAATTTTCTATGACAACTTAATTATGATGGTCAATGAAAGTGAAAACTATTTTCTAATTTAATAACGTCAGCACCTGTTTCTTTCCTATTTTATTATTTACATCCAAGGCAATTATTATCTCTATTATCTATTTAAAAACTCACAGTAAATAAAGAACCATTAAGCCAAAAGTTAATGGTTCCTTGTCCTTTGTCGCTTCTTTTTTCTTTATGTTATGCAAGCTTATTTTTGAGGTTAGCTTTCACAAGTTGCCCGCCTTTTTCTAAGTATTTTTGAATACCTTCAGCAGCCCGATACGCCAATGCACCTACTGTTCCTGTAGGGTTATAGCCTCCGTTATGTGGAAAAGCAGACGCACCAATGACAAAAACATTCTCTGCATCCCACATTTGGAGATAGTTATTGAGTGCAGATGTTTCTGGATTGTCTCCTAAGATAACTCCACCAGTGATATGGTCATTCCATCCTGGTACGATATCAAAGTGCTCACTTATTTCCCCTTTCTCGACTAATTCCGGGCCCATTTCTTCTATAATTTCCGCAATTCTGTCGGTAAGAAAATGAAAAATTTTAGCATCGTGTTCAGTGAAATCATAGGTCAATCGGGTCAGTGGGAGTCCATATGCGTCTTTATAGGTCGGATCCAAACTAATATAATTATTGCGATGTGGCAAAGAAGTTCCCTGAGCCCAAGCAGCAATAGAGCGGTTATAGTACTTGATGGATTGTTGTTTAAATTCTTTTCCCCAGACTTTAGTTCCTTTAGGAACAGCATTTTCTAAAATTGGCCGTTTACCTAATTGTTTAATTGAAATCGACCCACCATGAATGAAATCTAAATCAGTGTGATCAAAGAAATCACCGTTATAGTCATCCACTGTTACACCGAGAGCTCCTGCTCCCATTGAAGCATTATATTTATCCTTAAAGAAGCCTGTTGCTTTTGCAGTGATATGGTAACAGTAGTTTTTACCGATCACACCATCACCGGTTTTTGGATCATATGGGCGGCCAAGTTCAGACAACAGCAATAACTTAGAATTGTTCATTGTATAACTTGTCAAAACAACTACATCTGCTGGCTGTTCAAATTCTTCTCCTGTTTGGACATCTACATAGCGTACTCCAGCAGCCTTTTTTCCATCGTGAATAATACCCGTTACGTTGGAATATGGGCGTAAATCAAAATTACCAGTTTTTTCAGCTGTCGGAATGACCGTCACAACCGGAGTAGATTTTGCTCCGTATTCACAACCGAATTTTTCGCAGAATCCACAATATTGACACTGATTTAGGGTTTGACCATCTGGATTTGTGTATGTTTGTGAAAGATTACCTGATGGAAGACGGAACGGATGGAGCCCAAGATTTTTAGCAGCCTTTGTAAAAAGCTCCAGCATTGGTGTAGTTTTCATTGGCGGATTAGGATATGGATTTTTTCTTGGTGGTCCAAGAGGGCTCTCTTCACCGCTTGTGCCAGCTGTTTTTTCAAATTTATCATAATAAGGTTCTAATTCGTCGTATGTAATGCCCCAATCCTGAATGGTATACTCGCTAGGAATCTTGTTTTTCCCATATTTTTTTTCGGTCATTGACTTCAGTTCGAAATCATATGGAAGAAAACGCCACGTATCCCCATTCCAATGGGTGCTCGCTCCACCTACTCCAGTTCCAAGAAGAAATGCTCCAAGCTGTCTCATCGGTAATGCCTGCTCATCTGGGTTATTTCTGAAAGTAATGGTTTCTTTCGACAGATCTTGCATTAACTCATAACGAACAGCATATCGATACTCATCATGCACCATTTGGTAATCTTCAGTTGTTTTATATTTTCCTCGTTCAAGGCCAACGACTTTTAAGCCTTGTTTTGCCAGTTCTGCAGAAATAATGCCCCCTGCCCAACCGATACCTACTACTACAACATCAACCTTGTCCAATTTTGTAACCATAGACTTTCTCCTTTACATATGATCATTTAATGCGATTGGTCCTTTTTTTATAAATTTTTCTTCTTCGATTTCATTCAAGTAGCTCATTTGGGCGCCTGGAAATTCTTTCATATTCCAACCTTCCATATCGGCATTTCCGCCATACAGGGGATCGGCGTAAGCACCGGAAAAAGTGGCAGATATTAACGTGTTAAAGAAAAACGAAGCCTTTACGCCTTTCATCTCCACCTTATCTTCTTCGAACTTAGTTAACAATTCATCTTGCTGTTCATCCTTCAGATCGACAAAGGAAGCATTATAATCATTTTTACTGACCTCCTCAATTTTACGAAGCCCTTTTAAGAAAAGGTCACGTCGTTTGAGGGGTGATTGGTAACCTTGAAATTCACTTCCTAAGAAAAAAGGTCCTTTCATATATTCTCTATCATTATGTCCATATCCACTTGCCAACTCATGGTCAATAAAATAAGGAACGCCTAATTGAATAGCTCCTGGTCCATTTTCATCTTCAGGAAAAATGCGTTCAGTAGCAGCGCTTAGCGTATCAAAATCCTCACGACGGGTGAAAAATTTTAAAGCTCTGTTGTAATTTTTCTTTTCGCTTGTTGGAGGAGGAGGTGACTGTTGGTTATTCCCCTGGACACTAGTGCCTATAAAGGTTCCTAATAGGGTACCTCCGACCACTAAACCAGACTTTTTTATAAAGCGTCTGCGCGAGTGATTTATGGTATCTTTTTCATTAGTCATGTAATTTCCTCCATTTTTACATTTATTAATAAAGTATTGGTATCTCCAGGTAAATTAATACAGATATTACAACTTTTCGAATAAATTAATGTAGTAGAGGGATTTATGTTGATATGGAGAGACGTAAAGGATAAGAGTGAATAAGTTATTGCTTCTTTTGACCCGTCCTTTATTTTTATTCAACTTCTAAAATTATGGCCTTGTTAAAGAACCATGCTGGTTTTTGAGACTTTAATATAGCCAAGATCATAAAAAAAGAAACTCTGAATCAGAGTTTCTTTTTTATTTTATGCTTCTATTAAAGCATTTTATTAATTCTCTCTCTTATTTTCATCATTCAAATCTTCTAGATCTCCTACTGGATCTTCTGGATCTGGGACTGCATCTTCTTCTGTGGTATGATCCCTATCAACCCCAGATGGCATTTCGTTTTCTTTATCACCATTAATATTATCTACATCTTCAGTTGTATCATCTATATGTTCATTCATCTCATCAACATCATCCGCATTTTTATCCACCTGATTTTGATCGTCTTGAGGAGGATTAGGATCCTGATTCGCATTACAGCCCACTACCATCAAAGCGGATAAAAATATACCTGTCATGATAAGATACCACTTTTTCTTCACGGTCATTCCCCTTTCTTGATTTATGTCATCTTTAATTCTTTATTTTACGATTCCCTATGTAATAAGAAACATGTATTACTAGATTAAAGTATGTAGAAAAAACCTATACTTTTGTCATTTATTCATAAAATATGTGGATGGAACTTTTGGACTTTTTGAATTACGTATAAAAAATGAACAGCTTTGGGAATATATGAAAAGAATCATAAATAAACGACGTCCTTACGACTGTCAACCAAGAGAGAAGTTCTAGATGATACTCCTTTTTAAGGTTGCAAAAAACTTTGAAAAGAAGTGCCCTAGAGCTTATGCGCAGAATAATCTTTTTGAATGGAGGGTTTAAGTGATGTTTCAAAATATCGGTATTCCAGGCTTGATTCTAATTCTTATCATTGCCCTTGTAATTTTCGGACCTTCGAAATTACCTGAGATCGGGCGAGCTTTTGGCCGGACTTTGACCGAATTCAAGAGTGCAACAAAGGGATTAGTTTATGAGGATGATAAAGAGGAAGAGAAAAAACCTCAATTAACAGCTGTTGAAAAGCCGCAAGAGAAATCGGTAATTAAATAATAAATATATAGACGGGGTAACTCGTCTATTTCTATTTTATCTCACACCTATGGAAGTTCTACTTATATGATAGAAGGAGGAAACTGACATGGAAAACGACCATGGAGAACTTATTGAACATTTGAATGAACTTCGTCAAAGGATTATTAAAATCTTGTTTACCTTTATCATTGCCCTTGTTACTGCATTTATTTTTGTAGAGGATATGTATAATTGGTTAGTTAGAGATCTTGATGGGAAATTAGCTATCTTGGGCCCAGGTGATATTTTATGGGTATATATGATTATCTCGACTATATGTGCGATAGCTTTCACTATCCCTGTAGTTGCATATCAGGCATGGCGGTTTGTAAAGCCGGCTCTGACAAGAGAAGAGAGTATGGTAACTTTAAGTTTTATCCCAGGGATATTTGTTTTATTTATTACGGGGATATCTTTTGGATATTTTGTACTGTTCCCAACCGTATTAGGATTCTTAACAAGTTTGTCTATTGGGCAATTCGAAACAATGTTTACGGCGGAGGAATATTTTCGCTTCATGCTTCATTTGAGTTTACCCTTCGGTTTCTTATTCGAGATGCCTTTGGTCGTAATGTTTTTAACGAGACTTGGAATTCTTAATCCAATGAGATTAGCTAAAGCAAGGAAACTCTCCTATTTTGCCCTCATTGTTGTGTCAGTTTTAATCACTCCGCCTGATTTTATCTCAGATATTCTAGTGATTGTTCCTTTGCTGCTTCTGTATGAATTGAGTATCACCATTTCCAAATTTGTTTATAAGAAGCGGATTGAAAGTGATGTTTCCGTATAATCCGAATAACTATGATAGACGTTGGACTTATTGCCTTATTCAAAGTGCACAAGCTTGAACAAAATGAAGCAAGGTGTTTTTTATAGAAACCGGGCATAAATCGTCCGGTCTTTTTTTGTTTAGCGGAAATCCGGTAGTTTGCGCTCATAATCATGAACATTTTCGTAATACCTGGGATGATTCTAGTGCAAATCTTGAAGCTTCTCAAAACATAAAGATAATGACGATATTTAAAGTAAAAGTCCAGATCCCTTTTAGACAAAGGATCTGGACTTTTCTTACTTCCCCCAAGATACATTATGTGAACCCAAAATTAGAAATGATTTTTACGCTCTCGCTCCATCTTTTTAACAAATGATCTATATACTAAAATCTTCATATTAATCTTTTATTAACACAGCTCTAAAACAATTTAACTCTCCCCATATTGTTGAAACTAAAACATTAGAGGGTTTAGCAAATGAGTAATCACCATGAAATTTCAATTTCACCTTATCAAGCAGTATCTTTAGCTCCCCTAAATTAATAGCAGGATAGTCAAAGGTAACGATAAGTAAGCCTTGATCTTTTAATGTTCTCCTAAATTCTTTAAAGGTTTGCTCCATATCTTCTTTACTTAGATGTTCTAAAACAGAGATACAGAAAATTTTATCAAAACTCTTATTTTGATATGGGAGGTTTGTCAAAGAGGACTGAGAAAAATGTATAGGATTGAAAGAATGTTTAAGAAAAGAGTCGTCAATTACGGTTCCATAAGTATCCTCAATATCTTTAAGGATAGAGGATTTGGATAGAATTCTGCCATCAATATCACAAGCGTATACTTCTTTGCATTTATCAGCTAAATAAAATTTTAATGGATGAGAAAGTCCACAGGCTGCATCTAATACAATATCCTCAGTCTCAGCAAAATTCTTTGCCCACTCATATTCATGAGGTCTAGTCTCCCAGGTATTCGGCAAGTTAAAGACAAAATTATTTGAATACGGATCAGTTTCAAGGATAAATCTTGAAGTAAATATACTCATCGTTCTCCTCCTTTGGATGAGGATAAATCATATTGCTAAACTTTTTCTAAGATAATAAAACTTGCTCCTGACAATTCTTTATATTTCTGCTCAATAATTTCCATGACTTTGTAGTCTCCGTATTTAGATAAGCAACTTAAAATATCGCGATCCTGAATTGTTGGAATCCCATACACAAACTCTTCTGGTTTAGTAATCCTCGTATACAAAATAATATTAGAAGCTTTACAAGAAAAAATATCATCTAAAGTTTTCCAGAAATCATCTTCATTTGTAATATGATATAAAACGTCTAAACACACTACTAAATCGCTTGTGAAATATCCATTATTCATAAAATACTTTGGATTATATAGGAGAAAACTTTTTGTCTCATCTTTTTCAAACGTCTTTGAGCATATATCTATAGACGTTGGTGAAATATCCATCCCTAAGTAGTTAGGATAATTCATATATTTCAATTGGTTTCCATCTCCACATCCAAATTCGATTACCTTGTGAATTTGTTTCTTATTTATAAACTGATTAATTATATCCGCCTTGAATTGTGCTAAAACTCCGTAAGACCCTTTTCCTGAATTCCCTCCACTTGAATAATTCTCTTCCCAATAGTCAATATAGCTGAATTTTTCTCCAGGTTTATCGCCCATAATTTCACTCCCTCAAAAATAATGACTTTAATTATAGATGAACAACAAACGTTAATCCCCTTACTGTTAGCACTTCGCTCCTGTTATACCTGTTTTTATACAGCTTTATTATTCATGGATTCGTAATTTATACCTTGCTATTCATATGCTATTTATAAAAGAAAAAGAACCCTCCTTATTGCCCGGAAAAGCCCTCTTTTCCCCTTCTTAAATTGAATATATATCTTCTGTATATCTAACGAGGGACCTCTCATTTTGTTTAAACGTTTTTCCCCTTACGTTTTTCGCTTTTATTAAAGTACAATCATTTATTTTATGTCTTCTTTTTCTTAGATATGGAGACGGGACTTGTTATTGTAGTGAGATGGTTATGAAGAACCTGATAAATATTAGAGATACGGAAATGGGCAGCAAGGATATTTATAAAAAATGTAGATGAAATTACCACAGATCTATAGTAGTTGCTATAAAAAAGTTCGTAGAGAAGAAGATTTCTTTTAGAGAACTTTATTAAACAGGCAAATACAGGCTTGAATTTCACATTTGCTTTTCTATATTGATCACTTGCCTTTTTTAGAGTAACAATATCAGTAGGTTTAAAGATTAATTGTAATTACCCTGAAGTTTTTGCATTAAAGCCAAAATAGTAAGATCAGTAGGTTTGCTCTTTCTGTTTCTATCTTTTGTTCAGCTACAGTAACTAATTATAGAAAAAGTTGCAACGGACATTTTCGTCAATACATTATAAAAAAGAGAAGTTGATTCTCTACTTAATAGTAGGTTATCAACTTCTCTTTTTTCTCTAAATAGACTTTTTCACTGGTCTCAAACTATCCCCTTATTTTTCAAAAAGTTTTATGCCTTTATATCCCCAAAGCGTTTGTTTTATCCTTCGATCGCTCAAACATACTGAGATATATTGCTACTATACTAATGATGATGATTACTGCTCCCGAGATAATTAAGGATGCATCTAATAATAAAATAAACCCTAATCCTGCTACAGAAGTAATTGTGGAAAGTATGGTCCATGTTGAAAATGTTTCTTTCATACTTAACCCAAAGTATTCTTTAATCATCCAAAATCCTGCATCATTAACATGCGAGCAAATTGAGCTACCTGCTCCAGTTGCGAGAGTTACTAAGGCTAAATTAGCATCGTATTGAGCCAGCATTGGAATAACTAATCCTGCAGTAGATATAGCTGCAACTGTAGCTGACCCCAAAGATATACGTAATATCGCGGCAACTAACCAAGCAAGTATGATAGGTGACATTGAAGTTCCTTTAAATAATTCTGCCACATAGTCCCCTACTCCTCCATCAATTAGTACTTGCTTGAAAGCACCTCCACCTCCGATAATTAATAGCATCATACCAATTGAGGCTATTGATGATGTACAAGAATCCATCACTTCTTTTATTGGAGTATTTCTTGCTATTCCCATTGTATAGAATGCAAGAAATAAAGATATCAACATTGCAGACGAAGGGTTTCCTATAAGACGGACAATTTCTATTAATGTATTATCTTCAAATCTTACTGATTTTTGAAACATATCAAGAATTGTAGATATAGCCATTAATAAAACAGGGAACATTGCAGTCAATACACTTATACCGAAACCTGGTGTTTCCTCAAATTGGAATGTTTTTTGTTCACCTAAAGAAGCTATATTACCTGTTTTGTTAAATGCATGGGGTACAATTTTTTTAGCAAGCTTCGTATAGAGAGGACCTGCTAAAATGACGGTTGGTATTGCGACAATAATACCATAAAGTAAAACTAATCCAATATCTGCACCATATTCACCAGCTATTACTGTTGGTCCTGGATGTGGAGGTAAGAAACTATGAGTTGCTAATAAGGCTGCAGCCATAGGGATACCTAGGTGTAAAATAGAAACTCTTAATTCTTTCGCAATTGAAAATACAATTGGAATTAATAAAACTAACCCTACTTCGAAAAATAGGGCTATACCCACAATAAACGAAGCCACTACAACAGCCCACTGAATTCTTTTTTCTCCAAATTTGTTAATTAAGGTCATTGCAATACGCTGGGCTCCTCCTGCATCAGCAATTAACCTACCAAGCATTGCACCAAGTCCAAATATTAAAGCTATATGACCAAGTGTACCTCCTAATCCACCTTCAATTGATGTAACAACATTTCCTAGAGGCATTCCAAGTGCTAAAGATACAATAAAAGATACAATAATTAATGAAACAAATGTATTTAATTTGAATCCAGTAATCAAAATTAGCAACAGAATAATCCCAATCACTACTATAAGTAATGGCATAATAAACCCCCAAAAAAATAATTAAAATATTTTTATTTGTTAAACTTACTAAAACGCTGACCCTATATTTTAATTAGGAACTCTAGGATGCTTATGCTATTTTGTTTACTAGTTATAAAGTTTATTTATTTGAAAAAACGTTCCGTAGAAACCGCTTTCATTTGAAACCATACAAAATTTTAACGTACACCTATAAACATTCTCCTAACTACATAATAAACCGGAAGAATAAACTATAAAGTTTAAAAAGCAAGGTCTTAAATGTGCTTTAAAGTTGTACAACAATAGATTAATTTTGAACTAGCGTTTTTTCTTCTCCTAATGCTTTTACTCCAGCTTTTAGAACTTCAATAATTCGATCTGTGTCATAGATATTTCCGCGCCAAGTTCCTCCACTTACGGATTGAAGCGCAGCCCATAAACGAGTATCATCTGGAAGACCAGGATCCGGTGTGAGGTCTGGATGAAGGTCACGTTCTTTCAAAACTTTAGTTGCTTTTTCTAAAGAAAGTCTTTCGTTCTCCGTTCCAACAAAATTAACGGAACCCACTAACTGATTGCGGTCAACCATGATTTCAATGACATCTCCATCACGTAATTTCCCAATCGCTCCCCCAGCCAATGCTTCAGGTCCAACATGTCCAATACATGCACCAGTGGAAACACCTGAAAACCTTGCATCTGTAATTAAGGAGACATGTTTTCCAAAGGATAAATGTTTTAATGCCGATGTTAATTGATATGTTTCCTCCATCCCGGTTCCTGAAGGTCCTCCGCCCATAACAACCATTATATCTCCTGCTTCAATCCCTCCTGTTTTAATCGCTTTTATGGCTGCCTTTTCTGAAGTAAAGACCTTCGCTTTTCCTGTATGTCGATACACCCCGTCTTCGCCTACCACAGATGGATCAATAGAAGTTGATTTAATTACTGACCCTTCAGGAGCAATATTTCCTTTCGGGAATGTAACAGTAGAAGTTAGACCTTTTTCTTTTGCTTTGACTGGATCCATGATAATATCATCAGGATTAATTCCATCAGCTTCTAACAATTGTTTTTTCATCATTGCACGTCTTTCTGATTTTTCCCACCAATCAAGGTTTGCACCAAGGGTTTTTCCAGTAACTGTTAGTACATCTTCATGCAAGACACCTAATTTTCTTAAATGAAGCATAACCTCTGGAACCCCGCCTGCTAGGAATACCTTAACCGTTGTGTGACCAACAGGACCATTTGGTAGTACATCAACTAAGCGAGGAACTTTCTTATTGATTCTAGTCCAATCTTCAACAGTGGGTATCTTACACTTAGCTGCATGAGCAATTGCTGGGATATGAAGTAATAAATTCGTTGAACCTCCGAAAGCCGCATGAATCACCATAGCATTTTCTATCGCTTTGTCCGTAATAATATCTTTGGTAGATATGTTTTTCTTCTCCAATTCTAAAGCTGCACGTGCGGATTGCTTAGCCATCTCAATCCATATTGGCTGACCTGAAGGGGCTAATGCAGAGTGGGGTAAAGCCATTCCAATAGCTTCTGCAACGACTTGGGAGGTGCCAGCTGTACCAAGAAATTGACATCCTCCTCCTGGTGTAGCACAAGCACGACATCCGAGGTCAGCAGCTTCTTGTAAAGTAATTTCGTTGTTTGCATATCTTGCCCCAATTGTTTGAATCTTTCCTGCGTCTTCTCCATTTGTAGGGGGAAGAGTAACACCTCCGGGGACAATGATAGTTGGCAAGTCGTGCATTGATGCTAAAGCTATCATCATTGCTGGAAGACCTTTATCACATGTAGCTACCCCAATAATTGCACGACGTGTAGGCAATGATCGAATTAATCTTCGATAAACTATAGCTGCATCGTTTCGAAATGGAAGAGAATCAAACATTCCGGTAGTTCCTTGAGAACGGCCATCACAGGGATCACTTACGAATCCTGCAAAAGGAACCCCTCCTTGTCTACTAATCTCTTCAGCTGATGCCTTCATTAATAAACCTATTTCCCAATGGCCAGTATGATAGCCTAAAGCAATTGGAGTACCATCATGATTCCTAATTCCACCTTGAGTACCGAGGATTAAAACTTGTTTTCCTAGTAGGTTTGAAGGTGCCCATCCCATTCCAACATTTTGAGATAATCCAAAAAGGTCACCACTTGGTGAATCTAGCAACATTTCTGATGTAAGTGGGAGTGAACCATCTGCCCCTTTTGAATGAGTTTGAACTTTATAAAGAGATACATCCTCTTCGCCAAATATCGATTGCAATGACATATGTATTCCTCCTCTAATAAGATTTTTTCATTTCAAAAAAGAAGTATCTTTATGTCTTTTACATAGCTTTCTGTTAATTTTGTACCTATATTTATAGCAATTACTATCATGCTTGCCTACTGCTAATTCCATAACATTAACTATTCTTAAGACTGTCTATCTTTGTATATTTTTTATATAAACCTCCTTTTTGTTTTATAATATAAAACAAAGTTTATCTATATTAAACTTTTATTGCCATTTAATAATAATCATATTTTTTCTGAAAAGTCAATTAATTTAACGAAGACAATTATAGTGTAAGATTTCACTTTACTTACAAGAAACCGCTACATTTTACTCATATCTACATTAGTATTCTAAAAAGGAATCTAATTGTTTTAAAAAAATAGAGGGTATAATTCTAAAAAATACTAGTTTCTATCAAGATTTTAACTCTTATAAATCTTGCGTAGATAATTGTATGACTTAATAACTTTGCTTTGTAGAATAAGAATTATAAATGAATTCTTTAGAGTTTTTCTTTATCCGAAAGATATTCAAGTATTTAATTATGTTTCTTGACTTTTTTAAAAAAATAGTATTATATTTGAATTGCAAGAATAGTTTGTAATAATAAAAACAAGTTTTATAATTTAAAACAAGTAGGTGGAATTCATGCCTGTTATTCAATCAGTAGATCGTGCTCTTCGTATTCTTGATCTGTTTGACGAGCATACAACAGAATTGAAAATAACAGATATAAGTAATCAGTTAGGACTTCACAAAAGTACTGTTCATTCTTTATTGAAAACGCTTTTAAATCATGGCTATATCAGTCAAAACCCTGAAAATGGGAAGTATGGATTGGGAATGAAGCTCTTTGAAAGAGGCAACTATGTCATTCAGTCTTTAGATGTTAGAGGGTTATCAAAAAAATACTTAATGGATTTATCAGTAAAAACCGGACAGACTGCCCACTTAGTTATACTCGATGGTAAAGAAGGAGTTTATATTGATAAAGTTGAAGGCCCTATGGCTGTTATTCTTTATTCCAAAATAGGGAAACGAATCCCCCTTCACTGCTCCGCGGTTGGTAAAGCTTTAATAGCTTTTAAAGACCAGGAAGAGATAAAACAAATTCTAAATGAATATGACTATTTTAAACAAACTGAATTTACCATTACAAATGAATCTGAATTTTTTCGTGAGCTTCAACAAGTTCAATCTCAAGGGTATGCAGTTGATAACCAGGAAAATGAGCCAGGTGTTCGCTGTATTGCAGCACCTATTCGAAATCATGAGAATAAAGTCATTGCGGCTATTAGCCTTTCTACACTTATAGCTCGTGTGGATGACGCTCAGTTAGAGACTTTTAGTAAGCAACTGAAACAAACAGCTTTCCAATTATCAGAACAAATGGGAAATGGGATACCAATTTCATAGAGATGGTTCCCTTCTCTTTTGTCCATATATAAAAACTCAGTTTTATAATATAAAACAATAGGAGGCTATTTTTATGCGTATTATCCGATATTTAAATGAGCATTCACAAGCAATTCTAGCAGCTGTTACAAATGAGGGAACAGTATACCCTCTTCCTCAAGAAGGATTAATTGAATTAATTCAACAGGCAAACGCACAAAATGTTTCTCCACTTTCTTTTGTAGAATTTACCATCTCCAAGTCAAAACCTATTCAATACTCTGTAGAAGATTTATCGTTACTTGTTCCTATTGTAGCTGAAGAAGTATGGGCATCCGGTGTTACATATGAGCGTAGTCGCGATGCACGTAACTATGAAGCAACAGGTGGAAAGCTTGATGCAACTACTTTCTATGACAAGATATATGAGGCTGAACGTCCAGAAATTTTCTTTAAGTCTACCGCTGCTCGTACAGTTGGTCCAGGACAGGAAGTTTACATCCGTAGTGATTCTAATTGGCAAATTCCTGAGCCAGAATTGGGCCTTGTTATTAATCGAGATGGTGAAATTCTTGGATATACGATTGGAAATGATATGAGTTGTCGTGACATTGAAGGAGAGAACCCACTTTACCTCCCGCAAGCAAAAATGTGGAAAAACTCTTGTTCCATTGGACCGGCAATTCTCCTTGCAGAGTCCGTGAAAGACCCCTACAATTTTAACATCACATGTCGAATCTATCGCAATGCCGAGCTTATAGTAGAGGGAAAAGCGAATACTAACCAGTTAAAAAGAAAATTTGATGAATTAATCTCTTTCCTTATCCGCGACAATAAAATTTTTGACGGCACTGTATTATTAACTGGTACATGTATTATTCCATCAAACGACTTTACCTTATTAGATGGCGATCAGATTGAAATTCAGATCTCTAATATTGGTGTCTTGAAAAATCGTGTAAAGTTACCAAATAACACTTTAGTTTGAGTAAATCAGATAGCACAATAACCATACAGAAAAACACTGGTCCGATTTTATTTTTCTGAATTTTCGATAAAATTAACCGTAATAAAGACTTTGGCATTCAATATGTCGGGATTAAGCAAACTATTTCATGAAATATGGAGGTATATAAGATGAGCGTAAAAACAGACGAAAAAACGTATTTAAACTATATTAATGGTAAATGGGTAATGGCTTCTATTCAAAAAGTTGAGACGAGTATCAATCCAGCTAATCGTCATGAAATTATCGGTTATGTACAACAGTCTGAAAAAGAAGATTTAGATTACGCTGTCCTTGCTGCGAAGGAAGCACAAGTTTTCTGGGGAAAGCTATCTGGTGCTGCCCGCGGAGAGTATTTGTATAAGGTCGCAAACGCACTCGAGCAACGTATTGATGAAATTGCGGAAACAATGACTCGTGAAATGGGAAAAACATTTCTGGAAGCAAAAGGAGAAACGGCTAGAGGTGTCGCTATCCTTCGTTATTATGCAGGAGAAGGAATGAGAAAAATAGGTGACGTGATTCCTTCATCAGATTCTGAGGCACTTATGTTCACTACTCGTGCTCCCCTTGGAGTTGTAGGTGTTATCACACCTTGGAATTTCCCAGTAGCAATTCCTATCTGGAAAATAGCGCCGGCACTCATTTATGGAAATACTGTTATTCTTAAACCCGCTCAAGAAGCTGCAGTAACCGCAGCCAAAGTAATAGAATGTTTTGATGAGGCTGGACTTCCAAGGGGTACTATTAATATGGTAACAGGCACTGGGTCTATCATTGGTCAAGCAATTACTAATCACCCAGATATTAATGGAATTACATTCACAGGGTCTGATGCAGTTGGTAAGTCAATTGGACTAGGAGCTCTAGAGCGTGGTGCTAAATATCAGTTAGAAATGGGTGGAAAGAATCCAGTAATTGTAGCTAATGACGCCGATTTAGAACAGGCAGTGGAAGCAACTATTAGTGGAGGCCTCCGTTCTACGGGTCAGAAATGTACAGCTACAAGCCGTGTAATCGTCCAAAGTGAAGTTTACGAGCCGTTCAAAAATAAACTTATTGAAAAGATAAAGGAAATAAAAATTGGCAATGGTTTAGAAGAAGATGTATGGATGGGGCCATGTGCAAGTGAGAACCAGCTTAATACAGTACTTTCTTACGTAAAGAAAGGAATAGAAGAAGGCGCAACATTGATTTATGGAGGTAAACGTATGGAGGAAGAAGGATTAGTCAATGGATTCTTCGTGGAACCTACTGTCTTTGAAAATGTTAGTAATGAAATGTCTATAGCTCAAGAGGAAATTTTCGGTCCAGTTCTTGCCCTTATCAAAGTTGAGACTTTAGAAGAAGCATTACAAATTGCAAACGACGTGAAATTTGGACTAAGTGCTTCCATTTTCACTAAAAATATTGGTCGCATTCTTTCTTTTATTAATGAGATGGATGCTGGTCTCGTACGTATTAATGCTGAATCTGCTGGAGTTGAACTGCAAGCCCCATTCGGCGGAATGAAACAATCTAGCTCCCACTCTCGTGAGCAAGGAGAAGCTGCAATTGAGTTTTTCACTTCTATTAAAACCATATTTGTAAAGGCATAAATAAACTTTCAGAGGCATATCCCCTATTCATGCTTTATACAGATATGTTCTTGCTATTAGTTATACTCTTATATATAACAACCGGCACAAATAAGAAAAAACATAAGGTGTATTCCCTTTGAGCGACAAGAGCATGTGCCTTATTAACTTCTCTGAATTGGATTAGGGATTTAAAATCTAAAGAAGCATAAGTTTTTCGCTTATGCTTCTTTGTTTATCTTGGAAGGCGTTTAGAATAAGAAATAGCGCTGTGCTAACGGAACGTGATTAACAGGTTCGCACGAAATTTCCTTCCCATCGGCAAATACTTGGTATGTTTTTGGATTTACTTCAATTTGGGGTAAAGCATCATTTAGCTTCATATCGAGCTTGCTTAAATTTCGAATGTTGCGTACAGGTGAAATAATTTTGGATAATCCTAACTTTTCATGCACACCACGTTCAATACTTGCCTGTGACATAAAGGTAATGGCTGTAGAAGAGTTAGCTTTACCGTATGACGCATACATTCTTCGCATCAAGACAGGCTCTGGAGTTGGGATAGAAGCATTAGGGTCTCCCATTTGAGCTCTTGCAATCATTCCGCCTTTTAAAACAAGGTCTGGTTTCACACCAAAAAACATCGGATCCCATAAAACAAGGTCTGCAAGCTTCCCATTTTCAATTGAACCAACTTCATGACTGATTCCATGTGTAATAGCTGGATTAATCGTATATTTGGCAACGTAACGTTTTGCACGTTCATTATCATTCCCCCGTTCACCTGGAAGAGCGCCGCGCTGTTTTTTCATTTTATCAGCTGTTTGCCATGTGCGAATAATCACCTCACCAACTCGCCCCATTGCTTGGGAATCCGAAGACATCATACTAATGGCTCCTATATCATGAAGCACATCCTCTGCGGCAATCGTAGCTGCGCGAATTCTTGAGCGACTAAAAGCAACATCTTCCGGCACGTTTGCATCTAAATGATGGCATACCATCATCATGTCTAGATGTTCTTCCATTGTATTTGTTGTGTAGGGCATTGTTGGTGTTGTTGAAGAGGGTAAAATGTTGGAGTAAGAAGCTAGTTTCATAATGTCTGGAGCATGTCCTCCACCTGCACCTTCAATATGGTACGTATGAATGACACGGTCTCCAATGGCTTCGAGTGTATCTTCTAGAAACCCAGCTTCATTTAGTGTATCTGTATGTATTGCGACTTGAATGTCCGCTTGCTCGACAACATCCATGCATGTTTCAATTGCTCGAGGTGTTGATCCCCAATCTTCATGAAGCTTAAGACCAACTGCTCCAGCTTCAATTTGTTCGATTAAAGGGGCTTTATGAGAAGCATTTCCTTTTCCTAAGAACCCGACATTTACAGGGAACTCTTCAGCAGCTTCAAGCATTCTTTCCATATACCAAGGACCTGAAGTACACGTTGTGGCTTTACTTCCTGTAGTTGGTCCAGTTCCACCGCCAATCATTGTTGTAATACCTGAAGAAAGGGCAACATCCATTTGTTGGGGACAAATAAAATGAATATGAGTGTCAACCCCACCAGCTGTTAAGATTTTTCCCTCTCCTGAGATGACTTCAGTACCAGCCCCAATGACTAAGTTAGCGTCAACGTTATCCATAATATCTGGGTTTCCGCTTTTCCCTACCCCTACAATTCTCCCATTTTTCACTCCAACGTCAGCTTTTATAATACCTGTATGATCAATCACAATTACGTTTGTGATCACTAAATCAAGGGCTCCTTCCTTAGCTGTTAATCGTCCATTCTGTCCCAACCCATCACGAATCGTTTTTCCCCCACCAAAGATGACCTCTTCTCCGTACACGGTGCAGTCTTTTTCGATTTCAACCCATAAATCCGTATCTGCTAGTCGGACCTTATCTCCTACTGTAGGACCAAAGAGAGCTGCATATTGTCTCTTAGACATTCTCATGATAAAACCTCCTTTGTGCTACCACTATACTTTTCTAGTTTTTCTATCATTTTTTCTTTACGTCGTTTGTCGATAAATCCTTCCGTTATACCATTTAGTCCGTATACAGTTTTGCGACCACCTAATGCCACTAACGTTACTTTCTTCTCCTCACTAGGTTCTATTCGAACTGCTGTACCAGATGGGATATCAAGGCGCATACCAATCGCTTTTTCTCTATTAAATGAAAGAGCTCGATTCACTTCTGCAAAATGAAAATGCGAACCAACTTGAATGGAGCGTGATCCTATATTTTTCACGATGAGTTCACACTGAGGCTTGCCTTTATTAATTTCAATTGTACCTTCTGCTATTTGAAATGCTCCTGGTTTCATGCTTTTCCCTCCTTTTGTATTGGCTGATGGATTGTCACAAGCTTTACACCATCTGGAAATGTGGCTTCAACTTGTATGCTCTCTAACATTTCAGGAACCCCTTCCATTAAATCTTCTACACTAAGCACATGACGACCAAGTTCCATAATCTCTTCAACACTTTTTCCTTCGCGAGCTCTTTCGATGACATAGCAAGTGAAATAGGCTGTTGCTTCAGGGTAATTCAATAAAATTCCCCGCTCTTTCCTGTCTTGGGCTAGCTGACCAGCAACAACAATTAACAATTTTTCTTTCTCTACTTCTGTTAATCTCATTTCATAAACCTCCTTAATACATACAAAATATGTAAATAAATATAGCATAAGAGATTGTAAAAAGTAAACACTATTGAGAATTTTTAGATTATTTAACCTATTCTATTTCATATTTTTGTTACACATAGATAAAATACAGCAAAAGTAAAATGAGGAAAACTTTAAATTCCCTTAGTATTATTCCCAGAAGTATGGTTTATCTCCAAATAGCACTGTTGTTAGCCATGCTAGGTTATCAACCTCAAAAACGGGGGGCTTATAATAAAAGCTCCTTGGCAGTTCAAACACAGTATGATGTAATGAAATCATTGAGAAGAAGTTCTAGAATGTAATTCGTATTTTAAATAGTCAACATGCTCTCGTTGTTTTTGTAATATTTCATGAACGAGACATACTCTTTCCTCATCAAGTTTATTTGAAACTAATTCTTCAGTCATTTTGATTCCATATAAATTTTGTCCCTTAATAGCATGTTTTAAAATATCTTGTTCACTAGTAGAAGAATCAAATAGCTGGCTTATAAAAAGCTCTATTTTTCCTATAATTCCTTCACTACTTTTAGGTATTCCGTCTAGTACTTGACCACGTTTTGAAAGCAATTCTGCATGATGTTCTAGATCTTTACGAATTTCAATAAAGTGAGAAAGAAGTGAAGAAGAGGAATCGAGATTTTTTATAAAATTTTCGTAAGCATGTATCCCCATGTATTGACCTTCCACTAGTTTATTAAGCGTATCTACTATCTGTTTCTTATCCATTGACACCATTCCTTTTGTTTACATCTTTACCAGCCCAGATTATTCATATATAACTGTTTACTGGATGGGTTTTTTAGTACATTCTTAAAGAGGCTTATACTAGATATAGTTCTAGAAATTAGTGTTGCTTAAAATGCAAGTTAAAGTTAATTTAGAAGATCTCTACAAAACTAAATTCATTTACCCATAAAAGTATAATTAATGAGAAAGAAAAAAGCGCAACCTCGTTGTTACTGAACGAATTTGCGCTTGTATTACTTTCTTAATAAAAAGGCTATGTAAACTAAATGTATATATAGTTGGTTCTTACACCCCCTTTTTTAAAATTAAATTAATTAGGTTTTATTCCGCTTTCTTTTCAGCTTCATCAGTATCAGAATGGAAATAACTCAATAATTAAAAATAGAACAGGTGAAACAAGTAAAGCAGGAATAAGGTTTAAGGTTTTGAACTTTTTAATTTCTAAGATATTTAACCCTGATGCCAGAATGAGTATTCCACCTACAATACTCAATTCATTTAACAGGCTATGATTAATAGCACCTTCTAGCAAGATTGTAATGAGATAAATAGAGCCTTGCCATATAAATAATACAATCGCGGCAATAGCTATTCCTATACCAAAGGTTGAAGCTAGAACAATAGAAGTGATTCCATCTAATATTCCATTAGCAAGTAAATAGGTATAGTCTTCTTTTAAAGCGGCTTCTATCGGTCCTAAAATAGACAAAGATCCTATACAGAATAATAAAATGGCCGTTGACAAACCTTCAGCTAGGTTACTTTTAGAAAATTTGTTCACCAAGTTGTTAAATCTTACTTCTAAATTCAATTTTTGACCAATTAACCCTCCTATCGCTAAACTTACAATGAAAAGTACAGGATACTTACTCGAAGGTAAATGATGTACGACAGCATCAATTCCCAACACAGTAGCTACCAATCCCATAGCTTGCATTAAAATATTATGATACTCATGTTTTATTCCCTTTTTAAAGATACTACCTATAACACTCCCTACTATGATTGTGAGTGTATTGAAAATTGTTCCAAACATTGTATGTTCTCCTTTCTGTTTATAAAATAACTTAGAACGTAATAAAACATTAAACCCTCCAGTAGCTGGAGGGTCAAGTGGGATTTTAATTTTTAGAACATAGAATGTCACAAACGACTATAGGGCAATAATATTTCGGTGACATATTTATTTAAGTCATTCGTAACGCCATAATCAATTAAGGTTATTTCCATTGAATCATCAATCAGTTTGTATTGATGATCCCTTATATATTCCATCAACTTCTTATAATAAGGAGGCGCATCCATATGGGTGCCTTTAAAGCAGATTTGAAGATATTCTCTAGGAGGAAAAACAGTGGTAGGAGATGCAACTTCATCGTCCTCTTCTACTGTCATAAAAACACTTGAATACTTATTAAAAGTCCCCGCACACAAGTCAGATACTGAAATGGAAAGGCCTATTTTCCCTAGAAAAATATTTGTTTTAAGATTGAAATTAGTACGTAACTCTGAAATAGGAAATTCAATATCTTCACTTGGGCTATAGTCATGCTGAAGATAAGCTACATGCCGACCAGGTAGTTTCACCTCAGCAATGGTATCAAGTGGTGTATTTATAGCATGGTTAATCTGCAGTAGACGCTGAGAAATTTTCCTTTCAATTGTTTCTAACTCTATTTTTTTCTGAGCTATTTCAGCTTGTTGATTTTTTAACATCACAATCAGGTTATCAATGTCCCGGTAGTTAAAAAACTCTAAAAGCTCGCTTATTGGTACACCTAGTGCCCTTAAGTATTTAATTGAATCTAGTCTTTCGAATTGCTGGGTTGAATAATAACGGTAATGGGTCTTATCATCTGTAAACTGGGGTCGTAAAAGACCAATTTCGTCATAATATCTGAGAGTGGAGATTTTCATATGGAATAGTTTTGATATCTCTCCAATCGTAAAAAGTTCTTTCATCCGATCTTCTCCTTTCGTAATCCTTCATCGTCTTTATCTAGAAAACTACGACTACCTGGTGTGTTTATCTTCCCCTAATATTTTTCTATGTAAGGATGATTAAGAAATTGGTCCATCTCTGCAAACACAAGCTGACAAATTCTCCATCCTTTAACTAGTTTAAGGGGGAGACGATTTGAATTATATAATTCAAGTGTAATTTGTCTTTCAAAACCCGGTTCTACCTAACCAACACTTCAAACAAGATTCTATTCAAATCTCTGTTTAAGTTTTCTATCATATAAAGATGTAAGCGCGGGTAATTTATTACTAATCTTACTAAAATCCAGGAAAGCTCGCCTCTATAGAGACAAGCTTTTTATACTAAAATTCATATTATTGTTTGCTTCTAACCTACTTCATATAATGTAAAAAATATTAATTAATTAGATAATGAAATAGGGATTTTATTTTCCCTCAACAAATGCCTTACGTTTATCATAGGCAAAAACAATCATTATTCCACCTAAAATAGCACAAATCCTATACATAAATGAGTATGATGAAATGTCAGCTATGGGGCCCATAATAACCCCTCCTAGTGACACCCCTAAATCTGCCATAGCAATAAATAGGCCAATTAATATATTACGATTTACTTTTGGTAAAACAAAAGTCAAATATGTAGTTAAGGTAGGATATATAAGCGCTTGAGCTATTCCCATCAAGACTGCTCCAGCATAGAAAAACATTGCTCCCCCGGTTATAGAAAAGCTTACACATTGCGCTGCTAATGCTAGGAGGAGCATTGTACCCATTACAAAAGGAGCATGCCATTTACCATCTGAAGGAATTTTTTTTCTTAAAGTAAAACGAGCAAACACAACAGTTCCTGCTTGAATCATTAGATAAACTCCAGCGCTCCCATTTTTTAATTCCATAGCGTAGAGAGGCAAGAAGGTAGTAATAGCTCCGAATACAATAGAGGCTACTAACATTAACACGCTACATTTGAACAAAAATGGATTTTTTATTAACTCACCAAATGATTTGAACATATTTACTCTTTGATGCGTATTATTTATTGAAGTTAAATTCTCTCGCTTATCCACTTTAGCACTATAACCAAAAAAACCTGTAAAAATAGCAATCGATATCATTACTATTGTAAAGTAAGCTGTATTGTTTGCTTGCCAAATTCCTAATGCTAATATAGGTCCGATAACACCTGGTATATGTGAGAATAAAGAATAAAGCGAGATACCTTGAGAACGATCCTCCTCTGGAAGGGCATCAATAATACCAATTTGTAACGCCATTGAGAAAAAAGCTGTTGATACCCCTTGTAAGATACGTGCAATTAAAAATCCACCTAATCCAGTGATTGTGTAGAGTATTAAGGCAAATCCATTAATGATAAGGATTATACGTAATACTTTTATAGGCCCTTTTTTTTGTATAATATGTCCTGCCCATGGTCGAAAAAACATAGTGGTAAACAAATAAGCTCCCATAATAATACCGATGGTTGTATTGCTAGCTCCTAATGTTTCTCCTTGTAAAGGAATAATAACATTTAGTATAGAGTTTGCACTAAAGTAAAGAAGGGTTAATCCGTATAAACGTAAAAAAGGCCAAGACATAGCTCCATTCACAACTTTTTCTCCTCCTAATTCATTTTAATATCTTCCTAAAATTCTATCATTCATGCTTGGATAAGAATGGTATAAACCATATCAGAAAGTTATTAATTTCTGCAGTAATTCTCTGGCGTATTCTGATTGAACATTTTTCAAATTTGAAGTTTCCACTGTTTCTTCAATTTTTCCATTTTTAAAAATAATAATTCTGTCACAAATGTAAGCTGCAGCCTGAATATCGTGAGTAATAAAGATATAGCCTATGCGATAGATTTCCTTTAATTCCTTTAATAATTTAAGTATTTGAACTTGGACAGATACATCTAAAGAGCTAATTGCTTCATCTAACAAAATACATTTCGGTTCTGTTGCGATAGCCCTAGCAATACATACCCTCTGTACTTGTCCTCCTGATAACTCATGAGGATATTTTTCTTTATACGAGGAGTCCAACCCCACTTGATTCAAGAGGTAATCAATCCTACTTTCAGTTTCTATTTTGTTACTTTTCTTAACTCTTATGGGCTCTATAATAGCTTGTTCTACAGTGAAAAATGGATTAATAGAAGATTTATAGTCTTGGAATACGGCACTAATACTGCCCAATCTAGTTAATCTATCATTCATACTTCTCCCTTCAAACAAAATTCTTCCGGCATCAGGTTGTTCAATACCTATCAATAGACGCCCTAATGTTGATTTGCCACTTCCACTTTCTCCAATAATTCCTATACATTCTCCACTCTTACATTCAAAACTAACGTTTTTTAATATTTTCTGTTTTTTCTTAGAGAATAACCCGCCTGTCTTATAGACCTTCTCTACACTTTCTACAATTAACATTTATTATTCATCTCCATTACCTTTTTAAAATGATTACTCAGTACCTGTTTAGTGGATAATAAATAATTTGTGTATTCATGTTGTGCCTGTGAGAAGATGGTCTGAATACTGCCTCTCTCAACAATCCTTCCATCTTTCATAATTAAGATGTCATCTCCAACTTTTTTTACAACACCCAAATCATGCGAAATAAAAATCATTGAGCATCCTATTTTTTCTCTTAGCTTTATAAATTGCTCTACAACTTCAAATTGTGAGATTGTATCTAATGCTGTCGTAGGTTCATCTGCTATGATAATATCGGGCTCTAAAGCTATTGCTAGTGCAATCATAAGACGTTGTAACATTCCTCCTGATAACTGATGGGGATACTTATTCATAATCTCTATAGGATTTTTCAACATTACGCTTTCCATAGTGCTCCTCATCTTTCTTTCTATTTCTTTATTGTTCCATCCAAAATGCTCAAAGAGTGTTTCCTTTAGATGCATTCCAACGACACAAGAAGGGTCAAATGCACTCATACCGTTTTGGGGAATCATGCAAAGGTTTTTTCCTCTTTTCTTTCTCATTTCTTTTTCTGTAAGAGTATTTAGGTTTTCACCTTTGAACAGAATAGTGCCAGATTGAGAAAGTGAAGGTCTATTTAACCTCATTATTGATCTACAAGTTACAGATTTTCCGCTTCCACTTTCCCCAACGATTGCTAAACAACTTCCCTGTCTAACACTGAAAGAACTATTATGAATGATTACCTTGCCGTTCTTAATATCTTGTATTCTAAGATTTTCGACTTCTAATATATTCATATATTTATTTTGCCACCTCTTTCTTCTGGATTTTATGTCTAGGGGATACTAACCTTCCTTTAATTCTATTTTTAGAACTCATTAATTTAGGATCTAACGCTACTTGAAGGGCATCAGATAAAAAGTTAAAGGCTGATACTACAATAATAATGGCTAGACCAGGAGCTAACATTAACTCTGGACGTGTAAACATTACTTCCTTAGCCTCACTTAACATCATCCCCCATTCAGCATTTGGGGCTTGTATCCCTAATCCTAAGAATGAGAGACCTGATATTTGTAAAACCATGGAACCAACAGAGCTACTTGAGAGGACTATCACATCTGATAAGGTAACAGGCACGATGTGTTTATAAATAATCCTCATATTACTAATGCCACAAGCCTTAGCAAACTTTACATATTCCAGTTCTGAATATTGCATAACAGAAGTTCTAATGACTCGAGTGAACCATGCCCATTTAAGAAAAATAAAGGCAATTAGTATATTTACAAGCCCTACCCCTAAAATACCAACAATAGCTAAAGTCATAACATAGCCGGGAAAAGACAGCATAATATCGCAAATTCTCATAATAACTCCATCTACTTTCCCCCGAAAATAACCAGCTAAAAATCCCAAGACAGATCCAATTACAACGGATAGGAATAAAGCAACTGAAACCCATAGCACGCTAGGACGAATTCCGTAAATCAATCGAGAAAGAATACATCTTCCTAAGTGGTCATTACCTAATAAATACTCCCAAGATGGTGCTGCATATCGAAGCCCAATATTTACTTCTTTAGGGTTATGCGGGGCAAATATAGGTGAGAATATCCCAATAACCATTGTTAGAATGATAATGATCAATGACACAGTAGCTAATTTGTCTTTACTCAAGTTTTTTAATATTCTCATTTATAAATCATTCCTTAATTTAGGGTTTATAGTAGCATTTATAATATCAGAAATAGTGTTAAATATTACGAAAGAGACTGCTAATAAAAGAACATAAGCTTGAATAACCGGAAAGTCTCTACTCAGGATAGACTTAACGCTTAGACTTCCTAATCCTGGCCATGCAAAAACATTTTCGATGACTACTGTGCTTCCTAATATAATAGGTATCGCCATACAAAATACTGAAATGGAAACTTGTAATGAATTTCTTAAAATCTGTAGGGTAATTGTCTGCTCATTTAATCCACATGCTCTTCCATATAATACGTAGTCTTCATTTAAGTTATTTAGCATAGAGCTTCTTACAATTCTGAAATAGATACCGGCATAACTTATTGTAATTACGATAACAGGGAGGATATAACTTTTGTATGAACTCATCCCGCTTGTAGGTAACAAATCTAATTTAATAGAGAAGTACCAAATTATCATGGATGCTAGCCAGTAGGCTGGTGCTGATGTTAGAAAGAAAGAGACCCCTCTTACTGATTTATCAAATAGCCTTCCCTCTCTCATAGCACATAGCACTCCTAGGAATATTGACAGAACGATAACAAAAACAGATGATACTGATGTTAGCTTTAATGTATTTAAAAATGCAGGTCCTATTAATGACCAAACCGATTGTCCTGTAACGTATGAATTCCCAAAATCCAACTGAAAACAAGCTATTACCCAGTGTAAATATTGCATGATAAATGGCTGATTTAGTCCTAATTCTTGTTTTGTTTCCATAATTAGTTCATCTGTTATCTTTGGAACACCTTGAGCTTGTAATACCACTTCAGCTGGATCTTGAGGAGAAAGATTAATTAAAATAAAAGTTAGGAATGAGATGACTAAAAGTAATGGTATAGATATTAATAACTTTTTAATAATGTAACTTCCCATATATAATCTCCTTTTTAAAAATAGAATTAATAGCTAGATTAATTATGTGGATAGTGTTCATTACAAATAAAAAGGGAGATAATCTCCCTTTTTATTTGTAATTTCTATTCAAAGTGCATTTTCTCAAACGGTAATTCGAATTGTGTTTGTTTAAACAAAATTCCTTTTAAATTCTTTGGGGCAATTACAGTTACACTGCCATTGGATATTGGAATAAAGACGGCTTCATCATGAACAATTTTTAGAATATCAGCGTACAATGATTTACGTGTTTCTTCATTCATAGATACCATCACATCGTCAATTTTGTTATAGAGTTCATCTGCTTTTTCAATTCCTTTAGTAGTGTGTAAATAAGAAGATGGGGAAGTAAAAGCAGAAATAGTACTTTGCGGATCATATGCTAATCCCCATGTCTGATTGAATAATAAATCATAGTCACCAGTTGATCTTCTATTTGCAATTGAAGTTGACTCCTCACCAATAATCTGGAGCTGAACACCTATCTCTTTTAATGAACTTTGGATAAATTCAGCCTGGGTCTTTTGGGAAGAAGAACTGCTGTCATAATAAAGCTTCACTGCCAATTTTTCACCATCTCTTATTCTAATTCCATTACTATCTTCTATTGCCCATCCTGCTTTTTGTAAAATTCCCTTTGCTTTATTTAAATCGTAACCCCTCTTTTTCAAATTAACATCTGTATAATTAATGTTATGTGAAAATAGAGTATGGGCTACAGTTTCTGTTCCACTTAGAATCTCTTTACTAATTGTTTTCCGATCAATAGCGTACCAAATAGCTTCACGTACAGGTTTTTCATGTACTGGATTACCAGATTTACTACTATTAGCTACGATCATTTTAGTATTCATTGGTTCACTTCTAATTAATTGATAATCACCTGAATCAACTAATTGGTTCATAGCCTCAACATCCAGACTATCTGTCCCCCTGTCATCTGTAAAAGCAAAGTTGACTTCTCCTTTTTGTAAGGCTAGAAACGTTGTTTCTCCTGCTGGAAGAACTTTAGAAGTAATTTTTTTAACCTTAGGCACTCCATTCCAGTAGTTTTCATTTGCTTTAAAGGTTGCATATTCATCAACTTTATGTTCGATAAGCACATATGGACCTGTACCATGGTAACCTCTGACTCCCCCTTTTGTTTCTCCATTAATAAAGTCTTTAGGTGAGATAAATACATAAGGTCTTGTCATTGATAACTCAACTAAGGTAGGATAATATGCTTCTGATAATACTAATTCAACGGTATATTCATCTATAACCTTACAATCTACTATTTTTGTTGAGAGTTTAATCCAAGAATGTTTTTCTGCATTAGCTTGTACAGCATCAATATTCTTTTTCACTGCTTCTGCATTAAATGGTTCTCCATCATGAAATTTAACATCTTTTCTTAAATGAAAAGTATACGTTTTCCCGTCTTTAGAGATATTCCATGACTCAGCAAGTAAAGGTTTAATCCCATCTTCTGTGTTTTCAACTAACGATTCATATACTATGGCCTGCGCTGGCATTGAACCTGTATATAAATGAGGATTCATATCATTGATATCTTTAGATGCTGCATAAACTATACCTTTCTCGTTACTTTTCGAGTCAGTTTCTGCTGTTTTCTTACGTTCAGAAGTATTTAATACTACAAGGCAAACAACTACAATACATAATATAAAAAAAACTAAAGCCTCTAACTTAAATCTCTTGACTAGCAATATTCTTTCTCTCCCTTTAAATGCACTTAGTCTGTATCCAATATAGGTTTATTGTGCGAATATGAACGTCATAATAAATAGAATACCTCCCAAATTTCGTAATCATTACGATTTAAAAATCATTTTATTCCATTAATCTAATAGCTTTGCTGCTTATTCTTACCTATTTTATTGCATATCATATTTAAATCCTCGGTAAAACTTTGAACATTAAAGGCATTGGATAGAAGTTTTTCTTTTTGAGACTGAGCAAATCCTTCTATCTTGCTCTCATACGTATTAATAAATTTATCTATAGTTGGACAATCCAAATTTAGAAACCTTGCAATTCCTTGTATAATTTTTATGCGATAGTAGTCCTCTTTAGGCATCCTTGGAATGTCTAAGTATCCTTCTCTATTAACAAATACTTTTCTAAGAGGAACAGCAGAAAAATCAAAATATCTTCCGTTCTTATCTGGTTCTGAATAAGGATCAATTAATAAGGACGTATAACGTACATACAATAAATATTCTTGATGAATAGTCTCTAAATGTGGAAAGTTCTCAATATCTTGACGAGATAAACTTTCTGGTCTTATTGGATAATTATCATCTATCATAAACTTCAGCAAATTAAGTTCTTCTACTTTCATATGCCTTAAAATATTCATAACTTCTTTCCATTGAGATAGCATATCACAGATTAAATATTGAGTAATAGGGCCCTCTGGATAGACTTTATATACAAATTTTTTCGTATCTCTATCTTCAAATATTGCATTTAATGAAAAGGAATTCATAAATAATGGGGGATGGACATATAAAGAAATATTTCTTGTTTCCGCCTCAATTGGAGACCGCATAACTTCTAGATTAATGCCTAACTCTTTATATATATCACAAAGCACAACTATATTTTCAGACGGATAATGTGTAGATCCTATATAGACTGTTTTCTTAATTGCTGTTGTTAATGCATGATTAGATGGATTATCATGTATCCATCGGGTATCACCGTAGTATGTAGAAAAACTAATAATTTCTACATTTGAATTTATATTGTTTATATAACTACTTATTAAATTGTTTGAACCAAAAGTTGGGGAAATTAAAACTATACATCTAACGTACTGTAATACTTCCTTATTAAGCTGCTTTATTACTTCAATATATGCATCAGTTGTTACAGTCAAAATAACCGTATCCCATTTACCCCTAACAGTTTCATAACCCTTAAAAATTTGATCAACGAAACATTTGCCTTCTACATTACGATGCTTTTCACTTTGAACACTTACCCTAATTAATTTATTACTCTGCTTTAAAGCCCAAAAGAAACTTTTCGAACGAACAGACTCTCTTCCGGCAATCCCGACATAGCAATTTGATTGTTTCTTTAAACTGACAGCAAGCTGAATTGATGTTGGACCAGTTCCTAATATTAGAATTCTCTTAAAATCACTCATAGAACTCTTCCCTTCTTATATGTAAGTGATGAATTTAGGCGCCTTTTTATACAATTCAATATCAAACACATCATGTGGACGTAATATATCTTCTGCTTTATTCCATTTTTGTTTATCTACTTTCCTTGAAGGATAATTAAATAAGGATTTTAACTGGTCCCCATACCTCATAGCCACAACTACATCTTCGTTTGTTAATTCATGAAGTTGATCTAGAATTCTATATTTATCTTTAACAGTTGAACTAAAAATAATATGGGTAGCATCTTTTGTGAAATTAAGATATTCTACAGGTGTTTTTTCTAACCTAATATTTAATTCTGTTCCTAATATTTCGATCACTTTTAATCCAAGTTCTATGGCTTCATCATCAATATCTATCCCTACAACCTCAGCTCCTGTTCGTTTTGCAATTAATATAGGAGTCATCGGAAAGGCCCCTGAACCTACTAATAACACTTTTGAATCAGGAGTAATCTGGAAGCTGCCAAACTCTTTTTCAATGCATGACTCTACATTTTTAAAATAATCCGTTATTTCAGTCTCCCCATTTAGAAGTTTCATTGCTCGATATTTTTCCATAATAGCTACACACAGAGCCGATTTCTTTCTCAGATGATTTACAACTTGATCTAAATCACCATTTTCTTGGTTCTCTAATTGATTCCATATTCCTTGGTTCTCTACATTTGTTATGAAATGAGAATATTTATTTATTAGCGCTTCTAACTCTGAACAATTGTTAACTGTATGATTATAGCTTACTGTTAAATCATTAAATCTTTCTAGGTATTCATTTAAATCTTTTAGAAAATTTTCTAGCTCATTCATTTATTCTCGCTCCTATATAGTGTAATAGTTAAACAGTTATAAAAGCTTTCCCTTGTGCTACTATTCCTACAGATCCTTCAATCTTAAGACTTATTAATTTTCTCTCCTGATAATTAGCAATTGCTGTAATAGTTCCACCAGGTTGTTTTACATGGATAGTAGTCTCTCGTTTATTTTTCCAAGCTAAGTAAGATCCTAAAGAGGCTGTACCTGAGCCACACCCCCTTTCCCAAACCATACTATCTAAGTGTGGGATATAAATAAGAGGTTCCAATTCATGAGAATCTTGATTATACAAAAGAATCCCGATCAAACTTACATTTAAAGTTAAGGCTAGTGATTTTGCCAATGATTGGGCCTCTTCTTTCACTCTTTCATTAAAATCCTTTACGGTCCTTACAATATGTACAAACTCTCCGTAATCTATTAAGACAATAGCCAGTTTATTCCCTTCATGATTGATAGTTCTTTGTTTGATTTCTTTTGGAATAGGCATCGTAACCTGACAATAGTACTCATCTGCTCCCCTCTTGACTTCGCATTCTACGAGGGAATCTGTTCCGGACACTTCTAACAATATTTTTTTTACCCTATTGTGTTTTAGCTCTTGTTTAGACATGATAAAAGCTGCTAGTGCCATACAGGCATTACCGCAAAATTCTCCACCCGCCATTTGTAAGTGTGCATCAGCTTTATAACTTATAGGTTCTTCTATAAAACCTACTTGTTCAGCATATACACTGTCATATGACATAATTTTTGTTGCGATATCTTTGTGAGCTTTGGCTGGATGAGCAGTTTCAACTAGAATTGTCATGTTCTGAGTCGGATTTAGTTTCACAAAATGGATCTCCTGTTCCAATCTCACCTCTCCTTTACTAATTAATGAACTAAAAATCATGTAAATAGTAATAATTACGATTTACATTTAAGGATAGCTTATACTATGTTATTTACTATCGTCAATACCTCTTTTTCTATTTTATGTTAAACACTGAATATAACTGTAGGATGTTTGTGGGATCCCCTCCCTAGCGGAAAATCAATTTTTACAGATAAGGCATACACTATAAACTTCAAATTTGTGGTGACTAATCTGATAATTAGAGTCAATGTTCATGGGGCAAATATCTAATTCTGTTATACTTAGACGTTTTGTGCAAATAAAGAAGTGAGAATGAGTAGTAAGTTTACTCTTCAAACAAAAAATTGTTTCTATTAAACCAATGTCTCTAAAAAGGAAGATATTACGATATACAGTATCCAAGCTAACATTTCCTGATGCTTTTTGAAGGGATTGTATAACTAACTTGACTGATATAAACTGATATCGCTAATGTACGGAAAATGATAAAATTTCTAATCGTTTAGGAGTAAACTTGTAGTCATTATCCCTGAGGTTAATTTTATGATCTTCCAAATTCAAAGTTCTCCCCTCCTTCCCCTCGTCCCTATTTAATTTCAATTATTAAAGAAAAAATGTTCGCTTCTAAACAAAACAACAAGTTAAAGATATAAACTATAAAATTATTAATATTGATAAATAGGAATGATTACGATAGAATATAAATCGTAATTATTTCGTATTAGGGGGCGTATATTTAAAATGGTTAGAAATAGAGACTGTTATAGGATTTATAATATTTTTCAGAGGTACATTAGGAATAATTTTCTAAAAATAGGATTTTTAATGATTTTTGCAGGTTTATTGAGTGCGTGTGAGAATTCAGCAACAGAAACGAAAAATAAAGAAGAAGATAAACACGTTCATTTTCTGTATAATTTCTCTACTAATTCTCTTGATCCACATGTAGATTCAAGTTATGTTCCGTTAAGAGCAGGAATAACGGAAACGCTAGTTCGATTAGATGAAAAAAATTTAACCATTAAACCATGGCTAGCTGAAAGCTGGGAAGGTGAAGATGGGCAACACTGGACAATTAAACTCCGTGAAGATGTTAAATTTCAAAATGGTAAGAAAATGGATGCTAACGCAGTTAAAGCTTCTCTCGAACGTGCACTTAAAGAAAGTGTTGCTGTGAAAAATGCACTGAAAATTAATAATATTCAAGCGGATGGATACTCCTTACATATTACAACTACTGAACCATTTCCAGAGTTTGTCTCAGAACTTGTAAACCCTAATGTTTCAATTATTGATGTAACAGAAGGAGATATCGTTAATAAACCTATAGGTACAGGGCCTTTTGCATTAGAGAGTTTCACTCCTGGAAGCAAACTGGAACTAAAACGTTACAATGATTATTGGGATGGAGCTTCAAAACTTAACTCTGTAACCTTCTCATTTAATGAAGATGCAAATGCTCGTTCGCTTGCCTTAAAGTCTGGTCAGGTAGATGTTGTTTATCGTCCCGAAGTAGAGACTCTTGAAACCCTAAAAGCAATGGATGGCATTAAAGTTGAGTCCACAGCAACTTTTCGTGTACATCAAATGACAATGAATATGCAACGTAAAAGTTTACAGGATGTTAATGTACGACGAGCTGTAGATGCGTTAATTGACCGTCAAAAAATTGTGGATACTATTCTGCTTGGGCATGCTGAAGTTGCTCAAGGTCCGTTTCTTCCGTCCCTTCCCTTTGCTCCAAAGTATGAAAATAGTCAAAGTGAGAAAGGTGCAGACGTAGCTATAAAACATTTAAAGAAAGCCGGTTATAAACTTAAAGACGGAAAAATGCGAAAAAATGGAGAACCACTTAAATTCACCTTACTAACTTATTCAGCAAGAGCCGATTTACCATTAATTGCTCAAGTTTTTCAATCAGATGCTAAAAAAATTGGGATTGATGTTGAGATAAGACAAATTGACATTCCAGAAGAATATATGGCGTCAAACCGCGATTGGGACTTGGCTACTTATAGTAATTTGACAGCTCCTCGCGGAGATGCAGGTTATTATTTGAATGCCACTTACCACCCCACTGGTGCTCTAAACTTTAGTGGTGCAAGTGATCCGAAATTGACAGCTATCATTGATAAACTCAATCAAACAGTCAATCAAGAAGAACGAGCTACACTTTCAGAGCAGGCAGCTAATTATATAAATGAGCATGTAATCAATTCGTTTGTTTTACATCCTTCAACGATCGTTGCCTACAATGAAGATAAAGTTAAGAATTGGGTAACTACCCGTAGTGAATATTACATGATTACAAATAAACTGGATGTGAAGTAGATAGATGATTCAAATTATTGTTCGGAAGTTTCTTGAAGTTTTTATTTTTATGTTGTTTATTACCTTTGTAAGCTTTTTATTTATTAGGCTTGCACCTGGGGATCCCGTGTTGACTATTCTGAATGTTGATGAACTATCTGTTAGTCAAGAACAGGTGGAAATGTTGAGAGAAGAAATGGGATTCAACAAGCCTTTACTCGTTCAATACGGGTATTGGCTTCTTAATTTTATTCAACTTGATTTCGGTCAGTCGTATGTTACTGGTCAACCTGTAATAGAGATGATTTTAACTGGTCTTCCCGCTACAGTTGAATTAACAATTGGGTCAATGATCGTTATGTTGGCAGTATCGATTCCATTAGGTTCCTTATCAGCTCTGTATCGGGATAGTTGGATTGATCAGATTAGTAGAATACTATCAATTATTGGAGCAGCTATACCTAGTTTTTGGTTAGGTCTTATTTTTATTGATTTAATTAGTGTACATTTTAGTTGGCTTCCAACAATGGGAAGAGATGGACTATCCTCATTAATCTTACCATCGCTGACACTTGGTTTAGCTATTTCTAGTGTATATGTCCGCTTGCTTCGTTCAAGCTTACTTGATTCTCTTGGTCAAGAATTTATTCGTTCAGCAAGAGCTCGTGGTCTGTCAGATAAACGAATCTTTTTAGTCCATGCATTTCGACATAGTCTCCCTCCGGTTATTACTGTATTTGGGGTAAGTTTGGGAAGCTTAATTGGTGGTGTAGTGGTGATTGAAGTTCTATTTGCATATCCGGGTATAGGAAAACTTGTAGTTGATGCAATACGCCAACGAGATTATCCACTCATACAAGGATATATTTTAATCATGTCTGCTGTGGTTTTTATTGTAAATACATGTGTAGATTTGTCTTATCGATATTTGAACCCAGAAATGAAATTAAAAGAAACGGAGAGTAATAGATGAAAGGTCTTTCTATGCATTTGTTTAATGAAAAAAAGCCTGTCTGGCAAGGGATAATTGGGTTGCTATCCATTGTCTTTATAATTTTAGTCTCTATTTATACTTTTTACTTTTTAAAGCATGATCCTACATTAACAAATCTTGATGAACGTCTCCAAGAAGTGAGCTTTCAGCACCCACTTGGTACAGACCATCTTGGTAGAGATGTGTTGACTAGGCTATTGTTAGGCGGGATTCAGACAATTGGGTATAGTTCTTTAGCACTCATTGTTGCTCTCCTTATTGGAATCCCCTTTGGTCTTATTTCAGGATATAAACGTGGGCTAGTTGATCGGATATTTATGAGAATTGCCGATGGATTTTTAGCCTTCCCTGATACAATTGTTGCTATTGTCTTAAGTGGTTTGCTCGGACCTGGGATAGGTAACCTTGTCCTTGCTATCGTGTTGGTTAAATGGGTAAGTTATGCTCGTCTAGTCCGTAGCACAGTTTTATCAGAATCCCAAAAAGATTATGTGTTGGTTGCGAAAATCAACGGACTATCTTCAATTAAAATTATGCAGAAGCATTTATTTCCCCATATTGTAGGAAACGTTCTTGTTTTGGCAAGTCTTGATTTAGGTAAAATTATTCTTCTCATTTCCTCTCTCTCATATATAGGGCTAGGAGCACAACCACCAACTCCTGAATGGGGAGCAATGCTAAACGACTCACGTCCCTATTTTGAGTCAAAACCTGAATTAATGATATACCCTGGTTTAGCCATTGTAGTCGTAGTATTACTGACTAACATGCTAGGAGACTATTTACGTGATCATTTTGATGTAAAAAAGGAGATACGAAAATGATTTTATCGATTGAAAGAGTATCCATTAGCAGTAGAGAAAAGAAAATTGTTAATAACGTGTCCCTTTCGATTCGCAAAGGAGAATGGTATGCTCTTGTCGGGCAAAGTGGAAGTGGAAAAAGTCTATTATCCCAGTCAATTGGACAACTTCTTCATTCTAATTTACAGATAGAAGGAAAGATTTTTTTTAAAGGAAAGAACTTACTTGAATTCGCACCAAAGCAAATTCAAACAGTACGTGGTCAAAAAATTTCTTATATTTTTCAAGATTATCAAGGTTCTTTTACACCATTCCGTACCATTTCTCAACATTTCGAAGAATACCAGAAAGCGCATGGGATTCATGACCCAAAAACCCGCGAATTAAATGCAAAGGAAGAACTTGAAGCTGTTGGGCTAGACGAAACACTATACAATCGATATCCCTTTCAATTAAGTGGTGGACAACTTCAACGTGTCTCAATTGCATTGGCACTTTTACTATCTCCAGATTTATTAATTGCAGATGAAATAACAACTGCGCTTGATAGTGTTTCTGGACACCGAATTTTAGAATTACTTGACAAACGGCAAAAAGAAAAAGGATGTACCATATTATTTATTACTCATGATTGGCGACATGTTAAAAGATATGCAACTCGCTTAGCAGTGATGAAGGAAGGGGAAATTGTTGAATCAGGTAATAAACATCGTATACTTGATCATCCAAGGCATGAATATACCAAGCAATTAATTCAAGCAGCTCCTACACTTGGACGTGGGCTCCCTTCAGGTTTACCGGAGGTTGAAAACAAATGAATTTACTTACTGTACACGAATTAAAAAAATCATATCAGGGTAAGAAAAACATTCTTGATAACATCTCGTTTGAACTGAACAAGGGAGAATGTCTAGGTCTTGTCGGTGAAAGTGGCTGTGGTAAGAGCACATTAGCCCGCTGCCTACTCCGAATTGAACCGATTGATAGCGGATCAATTTATTTTAAGGATAAGGCAATTGAGCAATTGAATGATCGACAGTTATATCCTTATCGAAGAAAGATTCAAATTGTGCTACAAAACCCTTCAGCCTCTTTAAATCCAAAACTTAAAATAAAAGATTCACTTATTGATCCTTATGCTCAATTTAAGAATGACCTTAATCTTATACATTTTTCCTGTACTTCAAAGGATGCTTTTATAAAGCAGCTTCTTGAAGTCGTTGAGTTACCATCTAGCTTGGCAGATCGATATCCTCACGAACTAAGTGGAGGTCAGCGACAACGTGTAACAATTGCCCGTGCTATTAGTATTGAACCTGAATTTATTGTCTTAGATGAGCCCACAGCAAGTCTTGACGTTATCTCTCAAGGAGCAATACTTACTTTATTAACAGATCTTCGTAAAGCATTAAATCTTTCATACTTGTTTATTTCACATGATCTTGCTGCTGTCAAAGAAATGAGTCAACGGATTATGGTCATGAAAGATGGCAAACTTGTTGATCAATTCGATAATGAACACTTATTTAATGAAGAACGCCATTCATATACAAAAGAGCTCATTTCAATTTTTTGACCAGTTGTATTGTAAAATTTTATTGTTAATAACAAGCCCTATTATTAGCTCGTTTATAGTAACTTGCATTAACAGAAAAGAAAAAGCACAGACTTGTTGTCACTGAACAAGTTTGTGCTCATTTTACTTTCCTGAATTTAGATAAAAATATAAATTGTTCCCCTAACTCCCCTGCCTCTTACTACAGCAAAACCTTTTATTCTAATCATCTTCCATTTATCAATTGATTAGTGCAATAATACCTTCTTCATCATCTAGCACTAGCTTGATGTCAGCGTAAGGATCTCTGTTCAAATATTCGTCAAGCCATAATCGAATAGCTTCAATTAAGTTTGCAGTAATTAAAACTTGCTTTCGTCCGTCTACGAAAGCTTCCGCAGAAAATCCGTAGCTATTATCATACATAAGCTCTACTTCGACTTCTTGAGGCTTTATTTGCTTTTTTTGAGAGATATAAACACAAAGAGCATTAATAATATCTTGCTCAGAAATGCTTAAGCTCCCCATGGATTAGTATCCTTCTTTTTCTTTTTATCTCTGAAAAACACAAAAACTTTGCGAATAACAGCAATTAAAACAACAATTGCTAGAACATTAATTAGTAAACCTAAGATAGATCCTAATATCCCCATATTTGCGAATAGGCTACCAAATAATAATCCAGCAAGTCCACCTATCATGAGACCTTTCATTAGACCACCCGACATAAAACCGCCTTTGTTATTTTTAGCATTTGTCGATTTATTTGTTGTAGTAGAGTCTTCTTTTTTCTTTTGGAAATTTAAATTGTTATTCGTACTGTTGTTATCGTTGTTAAAACTTTTTTTTCCTGACCTGTAAGATTTTGCTTCCACTGTTGTTGAATGATCTTGGAAAGCAAAGTTTCCAACAGGTAAAAATACAAGTACTGCCGTAAGTAAAGCTGCTAACACTTTTTTCATTTTATTAATTCCCTCCGTAAGTTTAAGCATGATGCTTTTATTAGCAAGTGCAAATCTATTACACTAACCAGGTTAACATATATATTTTAACATTTTTATAGGCCGTAAGAGTATTAAAACCTAATGTTAATCATTAAGAATTTATTTTGAAAGTTCATCTATTACCATTCTCTCAAGTGGTTTCCTAAATTATAAGGTAAAAATATGATTCTTTCATAACTTTTCTTCTTTTACAAAAAAATGCATTCGCTCCTAAAATGACTAGCGATAAGAGCTGTTATGTTAACTTCATAAAAATACCGTATACATAATTAGATAGATTTAGTTTGACTTTAACAACGGTTTTATATATTCAATAAACTTTTTGGCAGCAGGAGAAATTTCTTTTAGGGATGGTGCAGCAATGCTGATAAATCGATGTTGTTCTGGCTCTATATTAAGAATGGTAACGTTATGCGGCAGACCTTGCAGAACTAATTCAGGAATGACGCTCACACCTAGTTCATTTTCCACCATGGCTATAATAGCTTGGTCATCAGCCATCTCGAATGCGTTTTTAAGAGTAACACCGGTCTCTTTAAATATACGTTTTATATCATGGTCATAACCAGACTTTTGTATGATAAAGGATTCATTCTCTAATTGTTCAATACGGATTTTCTCTTGATTACTCAGAGGATGATTGTATGGAAGGATACAAACCAGTCTGTCTTTTTTTAGAGATATCGTTTCAAAACCTTCTAACGTAGGTAAGCTAACAAAACCAAAATCTACAACTCCATTAGCAATCCATTGTTCAATATCTTGATAACCTCCCTGTAAAATATTAATTTCTATAAAGGGATGCTCTTGTTTAAAATGCTTTATCCATCTAGGAAGCCATTGAATACAAACACTTGTAAAGGCTCCTATCCGAACTGAACCAACTTCAAGTCCATTGATACAGGAGGCTTCTTGCTTCATTTTTTCATCCCAATGTAGAATTGTTCGTATATATTTTAAGATCCTCTGCCCATTGCTTGTTAAAGTAATACCAGACCGACTTCTAATAAGTAAAGGAAAGCCAAGTTCAGCTTCAAGATTTGCGATAGAATAACTAACAGCAGACTGAGTTAAATTTAAAGCTTCCGCAGCTTTGGTTAGATTACCCAGCTCAACAACAGTGTCAAAAACTTCATATTTGGCAAGACTCATTTTTATCATTCCTATCCATAAATTTTATTCATGTTAAATATTGAAAACTTTGATTTTATTTATATGTAGTTTACCTCTATAATTTGAGAAAATACAACTGTATAGAAACGGACAGGTGAAAGAAAGTGATTTTAATAGGGGCTTTAGTAAATGGAATAGGTGTAAGTATCGGTACTTTAGTAGGGAGTCTACTTCGTCGTATACCAGATAGCATGAAGCACACTGTCATGAATGTAATGGGTTTAGCCATTATCGTTATGGGAGTACAAATGGGATTTAAAAGTGAGAATTTCCTTATCGTGATTTTAAGTCTTGCTATAGGGGCAGTAATTGGGGAGTTATTTGCCTTGGAAGATAAACTAACTAACATAGGAGGTTGGTTAGAGAAAAAAATCGGCTCAAGCAAAGAAGGAAGTATATCTCAAGGATTTATAACAGGTACTTTAGTATTCGTCGTTGGAGCAATGGGTATCATTGGTGCTTTAGATAGCGGAATTAGAGGTAATCATGATGTGTTATATACAAAAACGATTATAGATACATTTGTAGCATTAATATTGACTACAACCCTAGGGATTGGGGTTTTATTTTCTGCAATTCCGGTCATTTTATATGAAGGTTCAATTGCTATTTTTGCAACTCAAATTGAGCGTTTTATTCCTCATGCTTTAATGAATAGTTTTATTACAGAAATGACCGCTACTGGTGGAATTATGATTATTGCCATTGGTTCAAATTTAGTAGGGATTACCAACATCAAAGTGGCTAATCTTCTTCCTGGAATCGTAGTAACTGCACTGCTTGTTTCAATTATTTACGGTTTTAAATTACATTTCTAAAAATGAATATACGCCACAAAACCTTTCCTTTTCAGTAATGTAATTCTTGCTACTGAAGAGGAAAGGTTTCTCACTTTATTCCTATTTATTCAGAAGTACAACAACTATTTTAATAGAATATACCCTACACTATTGATGAAAAAATAGACTGAACGGTTTTTACCGTGCAGTCTATAAATAATGATCTTACTTTAGAAAATTAATCAGTTTTTTAGGACGATCAGACTTTTTATTATACTTATTTGTCCTTTTTTAACTTCCTCTCCATCAATTGTGCCATTTGTTGAGAATTTAAAGTCTTTTCTTCATAGAGTCTATTAACGATGTTCTGATAGTCCCCTTCACTACGATTTTGACTTAGTTTATTGGCAGCTTGAATTTCTTGTACTTTAATCTTAAATCCAACAATCCCTTTTAGTTCTTTTTCTAAAACTTCAGGAGAAAGCTTATCCCATAAAACAGGATTCTTACGATGTTTTTCGTATTTTTGCAACAACTTTGTCAGGTCCTGTTTTAACTCTTCTTCGTTCAAAATGCAAGCTATACCATATACATGTACAGCTTGATAGTTCCATGTTGGCACATTTTCCTGCTTGTACCAAGAAGAAGAGATATAAGCGTGTGGTCCTTGGAACATCACCAATACATTTTCACAGGTTTCAAATGTTCTCCATTGAGGGTTCCCATAAGCGACATGCCCTGTTATATAGTAAGTATCTCCTTCTTTCACTAACTGCAAGGGCAAATGAGTGGCAATGGGTTTCCCGTGTTTTGTTGTGACCAACATGCCAAAGGAGTTTTCTTGAACAAATCCCCATATTTCATCGACATTTGTGACTTTAAAATATTTTGGAATATACATAATTAGCCACTTCTCCTCTCAAAAAGAAGTTATACGAGTGTTTTCACCATTATAAAGTCTACTTGCTCTTCATCCCCCATATAAAAAGAGTGGGCTCCAGTTTGAATAAATCCCATTTTCTTATAAAAGATGAGGGCATTTTCATTTTTCTCCCATACGCCTAGCCAGATTTTCTTTTTATTATGTTCCATTGCCATATCTATTGCTTTATTGAATAGATATTTACCAAGCCCATGTTTTTGAAAGTTATTCTTTATATAAATCCTTTCAATTTCAAGGGATTCATCCCCCATCTCTTCAGACTGAGCATCATCGGTATTGACCTTTAAATAGCCTGCAATTTCGTTATCAACATAAACAAAAAAGAAATGTGAAGACGTATTAGATAATTCTTTCTCTACTTGTTCTAAGTTAAAAGCCTTTTCCAAATAGGCTTCCATATTTTCAGGTGAATTCTGATGCTTAAAAGTTTCATTAAATGTTTCATAACTAATTTCTTGAAGTTTTCGTAAATCTTCAAGGGTACATTTTTTTATATTTATCACCATTACAATCAGTCGCTCCTTTAGGTTATCAATAATTTCTCTTGTTGCCTTTTTTTACAAGCTCCCAGTCTTTTTCTATATTTTTTCTTACTCTTTGAAGAAGATGAAAAATGGTTTCTACTTCTCTTTCGGATAATCCCTCTAAGGCAACGATATTGGAATAATCATTTTCTCTTTTTATAAATGGATATACCTTTTTCCCTTTCTCTGTTGGAAAGAGTTTTTTAATTTTTTTGTTATGTTTATCTTCTTTCTTTTCAATAAAGCCATTCATTTCAAGTTTTTTTATAGCACGAGAGGCTGTGGTTCGATCTACTTTTATCATCTCAACTAACTTTTCTTGAATGATTCCTGGGTTTTCACATATTCGCACAAGGTATAAATACTGCCCTTTTGTAAGGTCATATTCTTTAAATTCTATATTACTTATAGAATCTAAGGCCCTTGCTATCATTCCAATTTCACGAAGAATCTCCTTCATAATTCACTCCTTAGTACATAATTTGTTGCAAATGCAATAAAAAAGCATATATTAAATTTAACTTATTTTTATTGCATTTGCAATAAAAAAAGTTATAAACAATAAAAACATGAAGGCATCATTGCATGATGTGATAGTATTCTAACAACTCACTTAAGGCAGAAAATCATTCGTTATATTTTTAAGGATATATAAGACAATATCATTTGAAATTTAAATGTTGCTTTCTCAATCGAAGGAAAGTTAATATGGTATCCTTTTATTAAAGTCTTTTATTATCAAAAGGATAAAGCAGAGAAAGAATCAGCATAAAAGGAAGGTTGAGACTATGTTCATAGAATTTATTGCGACAACGTTAGAAGATGCTCTATTAATTGAACAATCGGGGGCGGATCGGATTGAGTTAGTATCCGCTTTAACAGAAGGAGGCTTAACACCAAGTCACTCCTTAATCGAAGCCGTAGTTAACCGTGTAAACATTCCAGTCAATGTGATGGTACGGCCACATAGCCAATCATTTTGTTACTCTCATGACGACTTTTCGATCATGAAAAATGATATAAAAATAATTCGTTCATTAGGTGCAAATGGTGTTGTACTAGGAGTGTTGAATGAGAAACATGAAGTCAACCAACACATGCTTGAAGAGTTATTAATGGAATGCGACGGTATAGAAGTTACATTTCATCGAGCAATTGATTGTACAACTAGTCCTGTTCAAGCGGCTCAAACATTAGCCCAATACAAAGAAATAACAACTATTTTAACTTCTGGTGGAAATGATGAAGTTTCCAGTCGCTTGCAAACTATTCAGAAAATGAAACCAGTATGTAAGCATATTTCAATTTTGGTTGGAGGTGGATTAAATACAAGCAATATTCTTTCTGTTCATTCAACAGTAAAAACAGGGTATTATCATTTTGGTACCGCTGTGCGAAAAAACCATAGTCTGATCGAAGGGATTCATCTAGCCAAAGCAAAAGAAATTGTTCAAATATTAAAAGATGAAGAGAGAAAATCAATATAAAAATCTTTCTAACATGTGATGTAGGGATGCCAACAAGCATAATGGATTTATATTCTGATACAAGAGATCATTTTTAAATAAGGGACTCCCTTATAATTTAGCTTAGGTTAACTAAAAACTTAGTCAGAAAAAATCCTGTTCTTTGAAGAACAGGATTTTTTCTGACTGTTAGTTTTTCTGATTATGCAGTGCACGTTTAAGGGAAGCAGTCAATAACTTATTTTCCACGCCCCCACTATTAATCATTAAAGTACTAGGATGTAAATCTTGATTATATGAGACGAGATTATAGTAAAGGTGCTCGTCTTTCTTTTATTTGATATCTTCTTGAAAAACGCTATCCATAAATACGAATTTGGAATGAAAAAATACCCCTAACACTCTTTGAAATTCAAAGTAGTTCTAACAAGAAGTATCATCGCCCGCTCTCCAAATAAATATAGTCTTTTTCACAAAATCTTCAAGTCCACTATCATGCAAATCAACTGATTTTTTTATGCGTATACACCCTTTTCCATAATCCAATCCGCTCAGAAACTTATTGGCATCTTCTATTTTTTCAATGTTGCCCACGTATAGACTCACATAAGATTTTTGAGCATTCAAATGAAATAATTTGGAGGTTTCACTACCATAACAAAGCATTTTGTATTGGATGCCCTCCTCAAGTTCTGGCGCATTTTCTAAAATAAATTCTCTTACAATTAATAGCTTCTCTTTTCTCCAGTCATCGTCTAGTAGTTCAAAATATTCTTTTGGAGTTTTAGCTTCATATTGCATTGTCAAACCTCCATTAAATCTTTTTATATTTTATCTTGTTTACTGATTTCACGGAAAACTACCCAATAATGAATAAATAATCCTTCAATTTTTCGGAACAGCTATTGTTGGGATAGTGGAATAGTGGTTTAAAAACAAAGAGTCTTCATCCCCTGAAGTTGTAGCTAGACAGGTAGGAGCGTTATTAGATAGAAATTTATAGGTCCTTTAAAATATCGAGAAATCCTAAACCTTATTAATATTAACTACTTCTACTTCATAGTGATGGATTCTATATTCGTTTTTAGTATTTCAGTTGTCTCAGGCACCACGTTTTTTAACATATTTTATGTTAACTAGAAATGCATATCTTATACATAGATAAATATGAAAGTAGCCTTGTAAATTGCATGCCTCAAGTTTTTAAAAGCGTGAAAACAGGATTAAATTAAAAAAGAGAAGGGAAGCTCTTCTCTTTTTACTATATAACGATCTATATTTAGATACTCTTCTTCATTCTAAATTCTCCGCAACCCTTGGCTTATTTTTATTTCCGTTAATTTTCTGTTTCGACAAAACCGTCTTTTTTAAGTGCTACTAAATCTCTTTTCAACCAATAAATAAGTTGTTGTTCACGTTCTTCGTTCATTTTCTTAGATTGATCTTGAGACCATTGATAAAATCCCTTACCTGTTTTTTGGCCATAATTCCCCTCATCCACAAGGTTTTTCATCATGTTAAACGATTCCTCATGTTTACTTAAATCAGGAAATAGATAGGATGATATGGAATCAAATACATCGAGTCCTCCCATATCAGCTGTCATAAATGGCCCTGTCACTGATAGGCGTCTTCCTATACTATAACAGACAGCTTTATCAATATCTTCTATGGAAGCCACTCCTTGTTCAAGAATATATTGAGCTTCACGGAACAAAGCATATTGCAATCGATTTCCAATTGAACCAAGAATATCTTTTTTAACGACAATTGGCTTTTTATTCATATGCTTAAGTAATTCCATTGTTCGATCAACAGTCTCTTTTGAGGTATGTTCTCCACGTATGATTTCTACAAGAGGAATTAAATGACCAGGATTCCAAAAGTGAGTAACTAATGTCCTTTCTGGATACGATGTAAGGGAAGCAATGTCTGTCGGACTCAAACCAGATGTGTTACTAGCCAGTATTACGTTTGGGGAGCATAAGACATCTAATTCTTGGAACATTTTTTGCTTTAAACTCAAGTTTTCTGGAATTCCCTCAATAATGAAGCTTACTTCATTTACACATTCTTTTAAAGAAGTCGTAAAATGAATACGAGATTTTATACTTTTCGTTTCACTAGAATCCACTACTTCATATGTTGTTAACACATTTAATTTTTCCCCAACACCTTCCTTTCCACGTTGAATATCCTCGTCATCTATTCCCCAAGCTTTTACGTTGAAGCCAGCCATAGCTGCACATAAAGCTATAGAATGTCCCATTGTACCAGACCCTAGTATTGCCAGTTTTTCTTTAGAGGCGCTCATATCGCTGTCCAACCTCCATCCACTTTAATTGTTTCCCCTGTTATAAACTGAGCTAAGTCAGAAGCTAAAAAGACAACTGCTCCTGTAACATCGGATGGTTGAGCTAATTTCCCTAGAGGGATTCGCCCAATAACATCCTGATAAAATTCCTGGTTTTCAAACATTTTTTTCGTAAAATCTGTTTCAATAAAAGTAGGAGCAACTGCATTTACCTTCACATTATATGGAGCCCATTCAATTGCAAGTGCTTTTGTTAATTGAACTGCGCCCCCTTTACTAGAACAATAGGCAGAACGTTTAATATAACCCACAAAGGCCATTTGAGAAACCATATTAATAATTCGTCCTCCCCCTTGTTCTATCATGTATTTCCCCACTCGTTGTGCACAGAAAAAAGTTCCTTTTAAATTAGTGTCTATAACTTGGTCCCAGTCTTCTTCTGTCACTTCTAGTGCTGGTTTAGGAATATTAACCCCAGCATTGTTTACGAGTATATCAATTCCTCCCAATGTGGAAACTGCTTCATCTACCATGTCATACACATTTGGTATGTTTTGCATATCCGCCTTTAAGTAAAAAGAGCCGGAATGAATCTGTTTTAATTCGTTTGTAGTTGAGACTAAATCTCCTTCATTACGACCTGTAATAACGGTATCGGCTCCTAACTTAGCAAACTCCAAAGCAATATCTTTGCCGATTCCTTTACTTCCTCCAGTAATTAATATCTTCTTACCTTTAAGTTCATCAAAATACCCCATTAGTGTCCCCTCCTATTGCATAGGAAAAATTTTATATATTTTGATTATGAGTCTATTAATCCAATAATCTCTATTATTAAACTAAACCAGTTAAACTGTAGACAAGGATGATAAAAAAACATGCAAGTGTTTTAATAATAGTTACGGCAAAAATATTTCTGTAAGCTTATTGTACGTTTCCCCTGTAACATTGAAATGAACGATGATTAAAAGTAGTATACTTAAATGTTTTTTTGTAAATGATTTCACTAAAAAGCAAACGCTTTCAAACATTTCAATGATAAATAAATATTTATAAGATTATATCTACAATAGTAAGTACTTAGTTAAAAAGGATACATAAGAAGTTTATGCATCCTTTTTATTAGTTATTTGGCTGTTACTTTTCCATAACGACGGACACGAAGAAGGGCTTGTTCCGCATGACCAGAAAAATTCTCTAGTTGACAAAGACGTGCTGCATATTCACCGATTTGGACGCTTGCCTCTTCTGTAACTTTTTGATACGTGCATGTTTTCAAAAACTTCCCTACCCAAAGTCCACCGGTATAGCGTGCTGCGCCTTTTGTTGGAAGGGTATGATTTGTACCAATTACTTTATCACCATATGCTACATTTGTTTCTGGTCCAAGGAATAAGCATCCATAATTATTCATATTTTTCAAGAAATAATCTGGATTTTTTGTTAAAATTTCCACGTGTTCAAAAGCCAGTTTATCAGCTTCTGTTAAAGCTTCCTGCTCATTTTCAACAATGATGATTCTTCCGTAATCTTCCCAGGAAACTCGTGCTACATCAGCCGTTGGAAGGTTTTGTAGCTGACGTTCAATTTCGTCTACAGTTTCTTGAGCTAATTTTTCAGATGTTGTAATCAATGCTCCTGGTGAAGTTGGACCGTGCTCTCCCTGTCCCAAAAGGTCAGTTGCAATCATTTCTGCATCTGCAGTTTCATCAGCAACTACTAATGTTTCTGTAGGCCCTGCAAAGAGGTCAATTCCCACCCGACCATATAATTGACGTTTTGCTTCTGCTACATATGCATTACCTGGACCTACCAGCATATCCACCGGTTCGATTGTTTCTGTACCAACAGCCATTGCAGCCATTGCTTGAATACCTCCAAGAATATAAATTTCATCAGCCCCTGCTAGATGCATAGCTGTAACTGTAGCTGCAGGAATTTCTCCAGCAATAGGTGGAGTGCAAGCAATCACTCGTTTTACTCCAGCTACTTTGGCTGTTAACACACTCATATGTGCAGAAGCAACCATAGGATAACGTCCACCAGGAATATAACAGCCAACACTCCCTACTGGAATGTTTTTGTGACCAAGAATAACACCTGGTAATGTTTCTACTTCAATGTCTAACATAGACTTTCTCTGTTCTTCAGCAAATTTCCTTACATTACTTTGAGCAAACTTAATATCTTCAATAATTTGTTCTGGCACGCTATTTACAATTTCAATAATTTGTTGATTTGTTAACCTAAAACTTTCTGGAGACCAATTATCGAACTTGCTGGATAATTCTCTGACCGCAGCGTCCCCTTCATCTTCAACTTTTTTAATTGTTTGACTTACTGTTGTTGATATTTGCATATCATTTTGAGCAATCTCTTCCTGGCTTTTCCCCTGTTTGAAAATTCGCACCATAATAAAACTCTCCCCTCTTTTTGCATACGTATTCATTTTGTTTTAGAAAGCAATTAATGTATGTTTCTTACAATTAACCAACATATAGTATGCTTTGATTTGAATCAAATCAGAATATGAATACGTATGCATTTTTTCATATCATTCACACTATTCTGTTTGTTGATTAGTATGAATGATAACCCTTTCATTGTCAACTATTCTTTTAATAACTTTACAGATTTTCTTTCAATAAGTGAACCCGAAAGAAATAGGCATTTAGGTTTTGTAGTTTCTTCCTCAACTCTATTTAATAATATATTAATAGTTTCTTCAATCATTTCATTCACTGGTTGCTGCCAGGTTGTTAAGGAATATAGAGGCCAAGAAGCCATTGCAATATCATCAAACCCTATAATTGATAAATCATTTGGAATAGATATCCCTAAGTTTTTAGCGGCATCTATTACTCCTAATGCCATAATATCATTTGCACAAAAAATTGCATCTGGACGATTACTACCTTTTAATAAGCGCATAGCTACATTGTACCCAGCTTCATAAGTATAATCTCCTTCTTCCACGATAGGTTTTATGCCTTTTTGTGTAAGGAACTCAACAAATCCCTTCTCCCGGTCACGACTTGTTGATGTATTTATACGACCAGAAATATAAGTGAATTTTCGATGCTCTTGTTTAAATAGATATTCCGCAATTTTCTTTCCGGCAGAGTAATTATCACAACATACAGAATGACAGGAAGAATCTTGAGTATATCTATTAAAAAGGACAATAGGTATATCATGTGTCGAAAGTCTGGAGACGACACTTGAAGATAATAAAACGTCCGTCATTATTACACCCTCTACATTGTATTCAAGAAATTGAGATACTTCGTCTTGGTCAATTTCATCATTCTTTGTATGGAAAAAAAGGACATGATATCCTCTTTCATATAAACTTTTGGTTAATTTATCTAGAATTTCTGGATAAAAAGGATTTTGGATATTTCCCATTACAAGACCAATTATATTAGTTTTATTAGTTATTAACCCTCTTGCTAAGGCATTTGGACGATATCCTATTTTTTTAGCTGCATCCAGCACTCGTTTTTGTGTCCTAGGCGATACCTTTGCACCTGGAGTAAATACTCTGGAGACAGTTGATTGTGAGACGTTAGCTAACTTAGCTACTTCTATTGCAGTGCTTTGTTTCTTTTTCAAATTTAACTCTCCTTACGTAATAAGTTTTTTCACTCAAAAAAACTTACTAATAGCTATACATGTTTATATTATAGAGTTTTTTTCATTTTAACAATTGACTAATCTAACTTTGCGAAAAAATAATAGCGTTTTATTTGAATATGCTATACAACTTATATACTTACTTAAAAAGGACAATAACTCCTCCTAGGAGGGCTTTAAGATTAATTACTTCTATATTTTTATAATCAGAAAATGAATTGGAATGATAACACTTACGCCTGTTAAAAGACCAGGTGAATAGCCTTTTCTATAATTATCATAAGTAAGTGTGGGAAAATAATATTTATGATCATTGAACCTAAAAATCCAAAATAAATGTAGATTAAAAAGAAATTATTTGGAAATAAATCACAAAAGACGATTGTAAGACAAACAAGCGAAGGAATTACAAATAAAGCAAATAAAAATTGGTCTTACCTTATTTTCTTAGTCATTTTAATTTTTTCTTCATTTTCGAGACTGTCTCGTTAGTCAAACTGCTTCTTCAAGATTATGTATTGTAATTGCAAATAGAAATAATAATGATATATCCGTTAGGTCTCCTGCTAACTTTTTATGTAAATTTTAACATAACATCTCTATTCCTAAATAATATATTTAATTTCCTCGAACGTGCTTTACGTTAACTAGAATCGAATCCTTTCGCCATATAAAATATACATGGGGTTGTGGAAAGGAGCTATTCAATGAGTCTTCCTAATGAAGTAACTGGTTTTTATAGTCCAACAGATGATAAACCAAATGAAATAGAGGAGAAGCCATTTAAAGGTGAACTACTATTTATTTGTTTTCTTTAATTTAAAGTATGCATACATGCTTAAAACAATGGTAACCAGCACTAAACAGCTAAGTGGGAAAATAACAGTGTTAATGAAATGATCATAAAACCAAGTATACATAAAAAGCACCTCATCGTTCATATGGAGAGAAAAGGATACTTTTAATCATCCCCTGACTCTCTACTTCTTAAAAGATTTATTTGTTATAAACCTTTAATAACTTCATGTTCGGCAAAATGATGCATTATTCCCTCTGTTTCTTCCTATTTTTTAAGAAAGCAACAATAAGAAGAAGGAAAGGAATTATTACTAGGAGAGGAATATGAAGAACAAACATGGTTATCTTCAGTCCCTCATGGAGGTGTTCCTGGACGTTACTCGCAATCGTGATGGATAAGAAAAGAATAGCTATGCCTAAAGGGTATGATAGTCGGGAAGGTGATTCAATGTTAAATAAACTAGCCGTGCCTATAACAGCTGCATAAAATAACACGCTAATCTTAAAAAAAATACCAATTACTAAGGCGATCATAAAAAATACATCAAGACGTTCCAAGAAATCAGCAACCTGGATGCTTTGTACAGTACTAAGAAGAGGGAATTGTGAACGTGCTGTCAAATCCACTCCAAGCACACTAACATTAATGATCATCGTAATCACCAAATTGATGCCACTTAATCCTGTTGCACATAACATGGTCACTTTTGCCTTCTTAGGATTATTTAAATAAGGAAAAATCATCGTAAACACAATAGCTTCTGCAAACGGAAAATATAAGGTTTGAGTAACGACAACTTTTAAGACGGGTAACATCCCTTCTTCGAGTACTGGTTGTAAGTTGGTAAAATCGATTAAACCAGAACTCACAATGAGAATAAATCCAGTGACAGCAAGGATATACATCGGTATAAAAAGGACCTCGCCTGAGCGCGCGATAACTTCAATTCCTTTTCGAACCATATAAATAATGACAAGCATTAATAAAGCATTTGCGATAAATAAAGGCGTATCAGGATAGGCAAAGGTTAGTAACATTTCCCCAAAATCACGTAGAATTCTTGATGCATCATACATAAAGTAAAGCATGTAGATAAAGGCAAGTACTGTTCCCATCACTTTACCTAAGATTTTTTGCATGTACTCCGTAGGCAAGAGATTTGGATAATAGAAGTAAAGCTTGTGGTAGATTAAAAATAAAACCAAACTGCCTATCATTCCAAGTAGAATCGCAAGCCAAGCGTCCTGTTTTGCATCCATGGCAAGAGGGACAAGTAAAGAACTACCTAGTTCAAATAGGACCATTAAAACAAAGAGCTGACTGGCACTAATTTTGGCTTTTTCCACTCACCTTCCACCTCCTTTTCTCTGCTTTCGCTTCTCTTTTATCCTCCGAAAATGTAAATAAAGACAAGTAAGGTTCCCATCACCTCATTTAAGACTTTTGCATGTATTCTGGAGGCGAAAAATCGGAATATTACCAATAAAGTTTATGATAGATTAAAAATAGAACCAAACCGTTACTATTCCAAATAAAATCTTCAGCCAGGCACCTCGCGCTTTGCTCTCATGGAAAAGGGCATGAACATAGCACTCAGTTCAAACACAATCATTAAGATAAAGAGCTGAGTCGCCCTAATTTTGGCTTACTCCATTCCATTGGTACCTTTCTTTACTCCTGGTTCTCTTTTACACCTGAAAGAAACGACTTGTTTCGTAAGCCAGTACGACGGATATAGGCCTCCACGGTAATATCTACATCTAAATTCGGAAAATACACATCGCTCCATTCAGATTTTATTTTTTTCCATTCATTTGGTCTCGAACGGTGGACAACTTCACCAAAACCAAGGATATCTGTTTTGTTTTTCTGAGCATGTTTAATGGCTTCTTTTAACTCGTTTTTAATTTCTTTTCTCAAAGACTGTTCAATCTTTGTAATGACCTTTGTATTGGTGATATCAATAGGTATCTTCATTTCACCAATATCTCCTTCAACACGAGCATGAATCGAAATGTGAGGGTGACCATCCTTCACTTTGGCAGACACATCTGTTTTTTGACGGACGGTTTTATAGGCTATTGCTGCTTTTTTTCCTTCCCAATCAACATTAATAGCCGTTCCTTGTATTTTATCTAAAATCCATACCGTTCCTCTTGCTGTTTTTCCATACAGCCAATCCACTAATTTTCCTTGTTTTAAAACAGCAATTCCGGAAGCTCGAAGCGTTGCTTCAGGTGCACTTTCTTGAAGGTTTTCTAGCATCCGTGCTTGTTTAGGGTTTCCCACCATACGAAATCCAGATACGACTGTTTCCTCTTTGGAAGATTGCAGTCCTTTCATTACATCTTGGAGTGAAACTTTTACATTCTCTCCCCATTGTCTTTCTGTGAATTCTAAAGTTTTCAGCACTTTATTTGCTGGAATCTTATCAACAGGAGTTAGTGTTTTAATTAAATCCGCAGCAGTGGAGTGGTTAGCAATGACAAGAGTTGAGGTAGTCCGAAATTCAGCATCCCGATCAAAAGCATCCATTAATACCTCAATCCCTTCTTCCCTTGCAAGACTTTCCCCAACGATGACTAAGTTTGTATGAGCATAATACAATCTCCGAGAAATTCTGCTTGAAGCCCGTCTGCTTGTTTCGACTATATTGTTCCCTGAAGCTGAATAGACGGTAACAGGGGGATTTTGTATATCGCCTCCGCTGCCTTGTGTACCTCCAGCCACGTTCCCAGGGTTAATAATTTGATATGTTAGGTTGTATCTTCCATCTTTTGTTTTATCAACTCCCATTGCTGCCACAATAGCAAGGTCTGTTAACTCCTTTTTACTCCAACAACTTGTTAGCAAGATGGTCACCGCCATCATTAATAAGAGAAAAGCCCCTTTACGTTTCATTGTTGTCACCTTCTTCAAGATTCCGCTTCACCATACCACGCGATGAAGGAGGATTTGGTCGCTGGTTGGTTCCTTCACGCCTAGTATTTGCACTTATTAATCGCGGTCTTTTTCTAAGTGTCCACCACGGTAATCGTACAACCGTATCTTCATTGTTTGATGGTATGAAAGGAGCCAATGGTGCCATATAGGGAATACCAAATGAACGTAAACTGCATAAATGGACGACCATCATAAGAAGTGCCAGAATAATGCCGTAGAAACCAAATACCGCTGCACATATCATAAACAGAAAACGGATTAAGCGAATCGAAATAGCCATAGCAAAGGAAGGTGTAGCAAAATTAGCAATCGCCGTTATGGATACAATGATAACCATAGCTGGTGACACAATACTAGCTTGAACGGCAGCTTGCCCAATAACAAGGGCACCAACAATGGACACAGCTGAACCAATGGCTTTGGGTAACCGAATCCCTGCTTCTCGCAAGATTTCAAAGGTGACCTCCATGAGAAGAGCTTCTACAAATGCTGGGAAAGGGACAGCTTCCCTTTGTGCTGCAATCGCTACGATAAGCTGTGTTGGGACCATCTCCTGGTGAAAAGTTGTAACAGCAACATAGGCAGCTGGCGCGATAAGTGAAATAAGAAACATAACAACACGTAAAAAGCGAATCGATGTCGAAATATCGAAACGAACATAATAGTCCTCAGGCGACTGGAAAAATTGGATAAAGACAGCTGGAGCAATCAGTACAAAAGGCGTTCCATCAACGAAAATAGCAATCCTTCCCTCTAAGAGATTCCCTGCCACTATATCTGGTCTTTCGGTATCGTAAATAGTGGGGAATGTGGTTATCGTTTGATCTTCAATGAGTTGTTGAATATAGCCTGATTCTAAAATGCTATCAATATCAATCTTATGTAATCGTTGGCGTATTTCTTCAATGACTTGATCATTCGCAATGCCATGTAAGTACATCATTGTTATATCTGTTTGGGTTACACGTCCAATTTTCATAGATTCAACCCATAAATCCGGGCTTTTAATAATTCGACGTACCATGGCTATGTTGGTTCCGATAGACTCTGTAAATGCTTCTTTTGGACCACGTACTACCATCTGGGTACTTGATTCGGTAATAGCACGCCTCTCTCCGCCTTTTGTCCCTACAATTAGTGCTTGATCTGTTTTATCAACTAGAAGAAGGGTATCACCTGCCAATAAGGATAAAAACAGGTCATTCCAGGTATTAATAGATGATACATTCCCGATTGTAATCATATCTTCAGAAATCAGATCGAACACGTTTTGCTGATTCACTGTTTCTTTATAATCGTCTTTCATTATCGATTCGAGTAAGAACTCTTGAATAGATTGATTGTCTACAATTCCTTCTACATAGACAATGGCTATCTTAATATCAAAATTCTCCCCCATTTTTAATTGACGAATGATGATGTCTGAACTGTTTCCTGTTTTCTGTTTAATAGTATCGAGATTCGCTGATAAGGAACTGTTTATATTTTCCACTGAGTTGTTATCAGATTGATTTTCAGCATCCTGTTGGGAGTCATTTTTTGATTTTCGATTTTTAAAAAACGAAGGCATAAATCAAGGCATCCTTCCTTTATTTTTTATTACCTTAACCATATAAGGGGTTTTTATGTAAATTTTCTCAAAAGAAATTTGTATCATATTAGAGGAAAGGGAAAATTCTATTAAGTGGAGTGTGATAAGTATGAAAATCATAGGTGTTTCCCTTTTAATGACAGGATGTTTAATGGGTTTATCTCTAAGCATCGATATTTTTCAAGGATTAGATGTTTTTCAAGCATTGTACAATGCTGTAAACCCTTTTCGTATAATGGAAGTTATGGAATTATTTGTTCTCTGTTTTCTTCTCCTTGTATTTTTTGCTGAGTCTGTCTACATTTTTATAAAGAAGAGGAAGAGAAAGGAAAAAGAAGGAAGGTAACTACGTATAAAGCCTAATCTTTCAAAATGAAAAAGAATAAATTTAATCCATTTCAAACTAAGAACAGCGTAATAGAGTGCTTAATGATTAAAAACAAGGCTCTAGAATAACCTCTAAACACTTTAGAAAGGGAGTAAACACCAAAATAAAAATTTTAAAACTAAAATTAGTTTGCTATTTTTTAGGATAAAAAAAGACTAATCTTGGACACCTTAATGACGATTATTTAAATTTAGTCATCATCCATTATTCTTTTCTCTCTCTCCATTTCCATCTCAATCCATTGCTTAACTTTTTCTAGACGAGCATCAAAGGCTTGTTGATAGAACTCTGTTAATTGATGTTCAAAGAAGTATTGAACTTTAAACCTTAGAGCTAACTTTAAGGAAAATGTTTTGAGTACAAATTTTATTCGACTTAAGGATTCCCTAAGAATGGTGTTTTATTATCCCCATTCTTAGGAAGTAAACCCGCTATGTTATCATTTTTTAACGTTCATCTTTTCCATTTACAAATTCTCACTTTTACTTTGAAGCAATTGTTACTTCAGATTCTCGGTAAAGAAAGCTTCTAACTTGTCGAACGGTATCACATCCGTTTTGTCGTACAAATCAACGTGTCCTGCATTTGGAACGATGTACAGCTCTTTTGGATCTGTCGCCAATTTGTAGGCATCTTCACTAAAATATCGTGAGTGAGCACGCTCGCCCATGATGAACAAAATAGGTCTTGGCGAAATCGATTTAATGTACGTAAGCAGTGGAAAGTTCATAAACGACATGCTGCTTGTCACGGTAAATTGAGTAATAGAGTTTGGGTGGTACCCACGAGGTGTAGAATAGAACTCGCCAAACTCGCGACCGATAGGGTCTGTATTATCGTCAAATCCAATAGGAGCTCCTCGTGGGGTCAGCGCTGGCTCGTTCCCCTCAAACTCCGCATAGCGTTGCTCGGCAATTTCATCAAGTATTCTGTTGCGCTCTTCTTCGGTTAATGAATCCTTAAATCCGTTGGCTTGTACACGGGACATATCATACATGCTGACTGTAGCTATAGCCTTGATGCGTCTATCGACCTGTGCTGCACTGATTGCAAAACCACCACTACCACACATACCAATGGCCCCAATTTGATTTCTATCTACAAACGGGCGTGTACCTATATAATCAACAGCTGCGCTGAAATCTTCTACGAATAGATCAGGCGAAGAAAGGTGCCGTGGCTCTCCACTACTGTATCCGTTGTACGATGGGTCAAACGCAAGAGCTACAAAACCACGCTCTGTCATATTTTGAGCATAAATACCCGACCCCTGCTCTTTAACACCACCATAAGGCGCCCCTATAATAACGGCTGCGTGTTTCTTTGACTTATCAAAGTCTTTTGGCAAGTAGAGATCTGCCGCAATTTTGATTCCAAACCTGTTGTTGTATGAAACTGATTTCCTTGTTAATTTATTGCTTAACTCAAAAATATAATTTGACATATTAAATGACATCCTTTCATGTTAAAATCCCCTTTTATTCATTTCCCTGCCTACTTTATTCTCTTACAAAGCAATGTTAATGGTTATAGTTAACTCTAAGTCAAGTAGTTAATTTATATTTTTTGAAGATTCCTTCTCATCCAGGTTTCATATCATCTATCAAGATAGCCTATATTATAGCTACATTTATTTTCTAAAGTAACCTCCGCTAAATAGAGCCCATTTCACTTTTCTCTATAAGTTGAATTTGACATTCCATAAATACAATGATAAAATTTTGCGAAAATTAGAGTTAACTCGAAGTGTAAATATTTAAGAAGAGGAGATAAATGATGAAGACCTATTCTATCAGTGAAGTTGCAAAAGAGTTGAATCTTACACCATATACCTTGCGTTACTACGACAAGGAAGGACTTATGCCTTTTGTAGAACGGACACCAAATGGAACACGAATGTTTAAAGAATCTGACATCAACGCTTTAAAAATAATTGAATGTCTGAAAGCCACTGGGATGCCTATTAAGGAAATTAAAGATTTCATTGATTGGTGTTCTGATGGGGATGCCACGTTGCAGCAAAGATATGACATGTTTACGGAGCGAAAAGCTATAGTAGAAGCACAGATGGAAGAGCTAAAAAAAACAATGGAAGTCATCGATCATAAACGCTGGTATTATAAGACTGCATTAGATGCTGGGACGGAAGATATTCATAAAAACGATAAAATAGCGGAGTTCTAATTAATAGAAAACCACCTGGATTTCAAACTATGTAAATGAAATCCAGGTGGTTTTTGTTTTTTCTAAAATTTTCTCTTGCGTTAGAGTTGACTGTAACTTTTATACTTACTCGTGTAAATGATATTAATGATAATTACGGGAGGTGAAAAACCTGTTTGGTAATAAAATTTGTTTTATAACTGGGGCCTGTAATTAAACGGTTGCATTAAACGAAATGATGATTCGTCCAACTAAATAAGATATCTAGTATAGGAGTTGTTTTTTTGGCTAAACGAAATAATTTATTAATAGTTATACTAACCATAGGAACTTTCGGCATTATAAATACTGAAATGGGGATTATAGGGATATTACCTTCCATTGCGAATCACTTTGATGTCAGTGTATCAAAAGCAGGATTACTTGTGAGTGTGTTTGCACTTACGGTTTCAATATGTGGTTTAATTATGCCATTATTATTTTCGGGGGTAAATCGCAAGAAGGCCATGTTACTTGTACTGGGTATCTTCATTTTAAGTAACATTGTCTCTCTATTTGCAACAAATTTCACGATTGCAGTCCTTGCTCGTGTAATTCCAGCCATTTTTCATCCCATTTATTTTTCAGCTGCTTTTACAGTAGCTGCTAATTTAGTTCACAAGGAAGAAGCTCCAAAAGCTGTTGCTAAGGTACTTATGGGCGTATCTGCAGGTATGGTGCTTGGTGTACCTATCGCAAGTCTTCTTGCTAGTACCGTTTCGCTTCAAGTAGCGATGTTATTCTTTGCTATTGTGAATGCTCTAGTATTCATTGCTACCTTAGTATTTTTCCCTTCTATGCCAGTTAAAGAAAGGCTTTCTTACGGAGCACAGGTAAGCGTATTAAAAAAAACACCTACTTGGCTTTCCATTGTTACTGTCCTTTTAATCAATTCAGCCATATTTGGAGTATATAGTTATCTTGCTGAGTATCTTAGAACGATTACAAATATCTCTGGAAAATCCATTAGTGTCATGTTAGTTCTATTTGGTGGGGCAAACATTATTGGAAACATTGTGGCAGGAAAGTTACTCACTAAAGATGCCATCAAATCTATTGTTTCTTTCCCATTCGTATTAGGAGTCGTTTACATCATATTATTCTTAATCGGACAATTTACTTTACCTATGGCTATCATGACTTTAGTTTGGGTAATATTAGCTGGTATAGGAAATAATATAAATCAATATTGGATTACGTCTGCAGCCCCAGAAGCTCCTGATTTCGCTAATGGATTGTTTGTAACGTCTGCTAACTTAGGAACAACAATGGGTACAGCTGTAGGTGGATTATTTATATCAGGATTAGGTACACAATACATCTTATTAGTGGGTGTATTATCATTGCTATTAAGTTTGCCATTTATTCTGTTGAGAAACTACATGTATAATCCTATAAAACAACTTTCTAAATAAGGAATACATTCAACATTCTTTAAGAGCTCCCTGTGCATGATTCATTTATGTTCCCTGTCCTATTTTCTTTTATTAAATTTCTAGGGTGTGTAGATCTACTCTAGCAAAAGATTATAAGATTAATAGTCTAAGAATGGAGGATTTAAAATGTCAAAGGATATTAAAGTTGCACTTGTCACCGGCGGGAATCGAGGTATTGGATATGAACTGGTCAAACAATTGGCGTTGAATAGTTTTAAAGTCATTTTAGCGAGTCGGGATCCAGAAATGGGCCATGAAGCTGTGCAAAAACTTAAGGAGTCAAATCTTGATGTGTCGTTTGTAGTGATGGATGTAGATAATCAAGAAAGCATTCGCCAAGCTATGGTTACAATAAATGAGCAGTATGAAAGATTAGACGTATTGATTAACAATGCTGGCGTGTATTTGGATAAAAATAAAAAATTAGTGGCTATGGACCCTTCTGTTCTGGAGAAAACGATGGGAACGAATTTCTTCGGCGCTTACCATGTCATCCGTTCCTTCATTCCCATCATGGAAAAACAAGGTTATGGAAGAATAATTAATGTTTCTTCAGAATATGGGGCGTTAAGCGAAATGTCTTATCAAGGAGTAGGAGCATATAAATTGTCTAAGCTTGTTTTAAATGGATTGACACAATTAATAGCTGCAGAAATTAATGGTGATATTAAAATAAATGCGGTCGATCCGGGGTGGGTAAGTTCAGATATGGGGGGACCATCTGCTCCAAGAACTCCTAAACAAGCAGCCGAATCTATTCTTTGGTTAGCGACGATTGGACCTGAAGGACCTAACGGGAAATTTTTTAGAGATGGAAAACGCATCGATTGGTAGAAATACAGTAAGAGTAAATGATTTGGTGTTCCAGTGTGATTTTATAAAACTGTCTTTTGCAATTGTTATAGTTTAAAAACCAATTATTAAAGAAAAAAAGCCAATCATCCTACTTAGGATGATTGGCTTTTCTATAATTTTGTTGAGGAATCTACAGTAATTTCCTAATTGTCTATAATAAAAAATTTAGTTTACTAATGAATACTATGCTTAGAGTTCCAAAAATCAAACAATAATTGAGACATCTTTTCTACCTAGTTCTAGGAACAAGTAATTTCTATTGAATTAGAATCAGATATATTTTTCACCTGAACAATAAGCTCTAGAGGGTTTTCTTCGTTATTTCTTTTATTCAAATGTAATTTTTCATACCAATCTTTCTCACTCATGATTGTTGCTTGGTTTTCTATCTCTCCTTCAAAATAAATCTCAAAACCTTTTAAAGAACTAATGCCAGACTCTACATCATTGTTTTCTTTATAGTAGTCCATTAATTCTTTTTCACTGAGTTTAGATGATAACCTTATGTAAGCAACGACCGTGGGTGTGGGTTTATCTTTACTCCCCCAAAGAGCTTCTCCATATAAAACTTCGTAGTCAAAACCTTTATCTGTGATCTCTGTTTTAGGAGGAAGTGGATAAGAGAAGAGTTTGTCTGCAAAGTTCCTAGCAGTCTCTCTTTCATAATTCAGAAGACTATAAGACCATTCTATAAAGAATGCTAATACTAGTAATATCATTCCCCACTTATACTTTTTCAATATAAGAAACCTCCTATATGAATCCTTTCATAAAAAACTGAGACCTATAAGATACGGGTCTTACTATTCTCTCTATAACTTACAAAGTAATCTGTTACATTTAGATAATATGGTCACTATTAGAGTATCGATGTTAGTAGCAAATTTAAATAATAAGACCTAACAAAAAGCAAGAAAACTACTCAAATATTATTTATAAAGAACAATAATATAAAATTGAAAACTTGTTTATCAAATCTGAAATTCTCCGACTCTCCGAATGATTTCTAATATTTTACTCATTATATTTATGTAAGGTTTGAAAGATATTTTTTTAAGGTTTTCATTGCCACTTGTTCATCAAATCCATGCACCACTAGGGTGATTTCATCTCCTTCTTTAATTACTAAATCCATAATCTTCATGATATCTTTTCCATTGGCAACCTTTCCGCTTTTAGAAAGAATGACTTCACTTTTAAACGAGGAAACTTTGCGTACAAATAAAGCTGTATGTCTCGCTTGGAGTCCTCGTGGTAGTTGCACTATAAGATTTTTCATTAACATATTTTCTCACCTTATTCCCTTCCGCTTATTTTTTCTCCCTAATCTGCATGGTTGGTCATGAAACTAGCGTTGTGCTAAAGATTTCTTTAAGACATATATCGATATTTTAAATGTTAGAGTGGACTCTAAGACAAGTGTTAACAGTGAAAAAATTTGTTTATTTTACGTAAATTAGAAAATATCACAAATAAAAAAGCACAAATCCGTTATTAATTAACGAGTTTGTGCTTTTTTTACTTCCTCGAATATGTTTTATGTTAACTTCTTTATTCTAAATAACTTTTCATAACAAAGAACCCTCTACAGGAGATTAGTAAGCTTCTTGTAGAATGCAATCGCTTTTAGCTATAATCTCTTCTTGAGCAAAATTACCTTCTAACTCATTTTTAAGAAGTTCAGCAGATAGCGATTGAATAGCACGAGCTCTTGGAAATCTTCTTATGTAATAAGAATGAAGTGCTTCTTCTAAAGAGGACTTATTAGAAAGTGCTTCTCCTAATACACTAGCATCTTCCATAGCCATAGCAGCTCCTTGAGCTAAATTAGGGGCACTAGCATGAGCTGCATCTCCACCAATTACTACACGGTTACGATACCATTTTTCTTCTAATACGACTTCTTCAATAAGATTGAAAATGATAGGTGTATCTTTGTTAAAACAAGTTTTGATGAAATCCGCTTTGCCATGAAAATGTTTTAAAATTTTATTAACAGTATGGTAACGTTTTTTTTCATCATCCCAATAGTCTGAAGGAACAGGCTTTAAAATAAATAGATATCCCTCTTTATCTGTTAAAGGAAAGATTCCGACTTTTGTATTCCCGTTCAGCAACATGTAACTTCTTTTTGAGATTGCATTTTTTTCAAATGTTATAGGAACTCTCCATGCACCCATTCCTAAATATTGAGGAGTAACCTTTCTCCCTAACATGATATCTCTTACTTGAGATCGTATCCCATCGAAACTCACTAAAAGATCAGCTGAGACTTGAGTTCCATCTTTAAAAGATAGGATAACCTCTGTTTGATTCTCCTGGTAGGTAGTAAAATTTTTCTTCCATTCTACTATTACTCCAAGCGATAATGCTTTAGAAAGGAGAACATCTTTTAAACGTGATCTCCAAATTGAATTTCTTCCTGGTCCATCCGCATTCATAAATTTCTGGTTCACTTCAAGAAGCAAATTCCCTTCCTTGTCCATAATTTCTAGATAATCTAGTTGTACTCAAGATTTTAAACAATCTTCATATACACCTAAATCTTTAAGTACTTTAAATGTATTTTGAGATTGGGTAATGCCGGAACCTGACGGAGCACCTTTTTCATTTCTTTCATATACAGTTACATTTAGACCCGTTTTTCTTAAAGCAATAGCAGCCGATAACCCTCCAATACCTGCCCCTACCACAACAGCATTTCTCAGTTTTTCTTGCATATTAACACTTACCTTTCCTTACATGATACTATAAGAATTCAATATGGAAGTAACATAGATAAGCCAAAATTAGATAGACCAATCGAGATATAAATTAACTACTTCATAAAGATATTCACTAAGTTTATTGATATATATGGCATTTTACATGATAGAAAAAATAAAATTAAGACTTTATTTTTTTAGCAATATGTGGACAATCTACAAAAATGAAGTATATAAATAAAGATAAGAATTAAAATTAATATAGTTAACATCTATAAAAGTATACCTATGTAAAAAGAAAAAGCCTTATTTTAAAATAAGGCTTTTTATAATACCGATAATCAACATTATGGTAACTATAAAAACGTGGATATAGACAAGAGAAGGGTCGTATTTTTTGCCCTGCGGAACGCTTTCGCTCAAAAAACCTCCCCCATTTTCACCTTTTCTATATCCGTTTTGTAGTCTTTGTTTACTTTTTAATTGCTTGTGTTAGGGCTCTCAGCCATCATTAAGTCGTTCTTGTAGGCAGCCATTGCCAGTTCATATCTCACCTTTTTACTTGCTTCCACAAAATCATTTTCCTTTACAAGAGCTGATAATGAATATTGGTGACCTCTGAAATCCACGTTCAGTTCAGTGATTTGATTGAATTGAAAACTCTCCTCGGGAACTCCGTCCTCATCTTTCAACAGATATTGACCATATTTCTCGTTGCATATTCGTGCCACTTCCTCCATCACCTTGAAGGCATCATCCGGATTTTGCTTATAGTTGAGGACAAGGCTTTCGTTTACTCTGCGCCTTCCTCGGTTCCCGTTCTGAAGTTCCGTGATGTTACTATAGGAGACTGTATAGAGGTATCCGTCATACTGGCGAATCTTTAGGTAGCGCATGCTGATTTCCTCTATTTTCCCCTGACGATTTCCATTGAGGATGACATAATCCCCGTGATGGAGCTGGCGCTCAAACAAGTAGGTCAGCCCCATTATGTAATCGCGGATGATATGCTGGAAAATCAATGCCAAGGCACTTGCAAACACGACCGAACCTGTGATAAGCTTTGTCATCTCGAAGAAAGGGCTAAGCAAATAAATAAAGAACAAAGCCAATCCTAATACTTTTGTCACCTGGTTGAAAAAATGCATCAACGTCTCTTCCCGTTTTTCATCCAAGAAGCTTGTTTTATCAAAAAAAAGCTTGATGGATTTGCGGATAAAATAAACTATAAGTATAATCAGCAGCGCCACAATTAAAACCTTTACAGGAAACTGCTGGAACAATCCAGAGAAAAACACCCTATCAACTCCTTACTTTTTTACACTATACCAAAAGAATGCCCTTAAGGACAAAAAACTTCCTTTCTCAACAAACCTTAACGATAATAGCATGGTTTCATAAAAAACAGAAGCATTATCGCCGCTTCTTGAAGATTAATTACATTGACCGTAATATAATGTAAATTAAAAGTGAAACAAAAATAAAACAAGTAGCTAGAAATGGCTGCTTGTTTTATTAATTATATGAGAAAAATTACAGTTTTATAAATGACTATAAAAGTATACCTAAAAGAAAAAAGCGTAAAACCTTTGTCACTCAATGGTTTTACGCCTTTTTTACTTCGTATAAAATCTATTATGTTAACCCTGATCCAATTTCTGAGCCAATACATTTATGTATATAAATATATTGTTTCATGGTTTTAGCTGTAATTAAATGTTGTTAAAACGCTTTTTGCTTGTTGCATAGTAGTATTAATTATCTCTGTTGCTGTTTTATCTTTCTCCAGTAATCGTGTTCCTTGACCACACCATAAAGACATATATTCTTTATTATTTTGCTTAGCTGCAGCCTTTCGAATATCTCCTGTCACAGCATTTTGTGTAGGAAAAGCTAAAGGTTGAATCTTAGAATGATCAAATTCCTTAATAAAAGCATTTTTAATTCCTCTTGCTGGGCGACCTGAAAAGTTCTTTGTAATAACAGTACTTTCTTCATCACTATCATATAGAGCTTGTTTATAGCACGGATGTGTTCCAGACTCTTTTGTAGCTAGGAATGCAGTTCCCATCTGAATACCACTTGCACCTAAAGTTAGAGCTGCTATTAACCCCCTTCCATCCATAATTCCACCAGATGCCACAACAGGAATATTAACTCTATCTACTACTTGAGGAATGAGAGAGAAGAGCCCAATATTAGCTCCATCAGGATGTTCATTCATATCAAATGTTCCTCGATGACCACCAGCTTCACTTCCTTGTGCTACGATAATATCTGCACCTTGTTCTTGAGCTTCTAAAGCTTCTCTAACCGTTGTAACCATTGTAATAACCTTCATGCCTTGCTCTTTTGCTATTTTCATAGCATAAGAGGGAAGAATGCCAAAAGCTGTACTCACGACGGGGACTTGTTCTTCCATTAATACTTTAAATTGATTTTTAAATAAATTTTGAGTTTTGATTTCTTGATCACTACGCTTAATATGCAAAATGTCTCGCATAGCATCTAACATATGTTGAACTTCTTCCATACCAACTGTATTATCTATCATATCAGTAGCAAACAGGTTCACTGCAAATGTCTTATCTGTATGTTTTCTAATTTCTTGCACTGTCTGCCGAATATCCTCTGGCCTCATATAAGCAGCTCCCAATGTCCCTAGGCCTCCAGCTTCACATACATTCACAATAAGCTCTACTGTTGTAATCCTATCCCCGGCCATACCAGCTTGTATGATTGGTACTTCAATATTTAAAACTTCACAAACACGATTATATAAATTCATCTTTTCTCCTCCAGATTATGAAGTAAGTTACAACGTTTGTATTAAGATTTAAATAAATGATGTGACTTGCTTTTTGATTCTTTTTTCCTTTCATATTTTAATCCTGAAATAAGTGAGATCGCCCCTATAAGGATAATCCCTGCTGCTCCCAATAAGGAAGCATGATAATTACTTGTAGCTTCTGAAAGAGCTCCTGCAAGAGTTGGACCAATCATTTGTCCAATTGCATAAGCAGCTGTAAACACCCCCATTATTCGGCTATTATTTGTTGGTACCATTTTTCCTAGCAATGTAGCTCCAAGAGACGTAATCCCCATAAAAGTGGCTCCAAAGATCGCTGCACTTGTAAACAAACTAAACGACGAGGAAAAAAACACAGGAATACTAACTCCTACTGCTTGTAATAACATAGCTAGAACTAATAATTTTATAAATCCCCATCTTTTAGCAAGTGATGACCATATTAGGCAAGATGGAATAGCCGTTACACCAACAACCGTCCAAATTATAGAAGAGTCAAAATGGAAAGAGGATGTATTCTGAGCAATTGAGACAATAAATGTACCCGTTACAATATACCCTAGGCCTTCACAACCATTAGCCAATATCAAGAAAGGTAGCCATTTTCTTGGTGGCACTAAGCTTTTTTGAAATGCCTTGCCTTTTTTGGTATGTAAGAAACCAGGAGTTTCTTTAAAGGTTAGAAAGACAACAAGTAATAAAAATAAACTTAATCCAGATAAACCAATCCAAGCTCCTTTCCAGCCCCAACTATTATAGAACAGTGGAATAGAAATACCGGTTAGGAAAATTCCAGACCCAGGTCCCATATAAAAAAAACCAGACCAATTCGTCTTATCTATCCCTCTCAGTTTCTCTAAAACCATGCTTGAAGCTAAGACAAAAACAATGGCACTACATATGCCAGATAGAAACCTAAGTATTGCCCAACCTATATAAGAGGTAGTCAAACTCATAAGGAGTGTTGTCACTACCCCAATAATTAGGCTTAGTCTTAAAATAGGAACCGTTCTTGCTCTCATGGAAAATAGTCCTGTTAAAATTGCTCCAATTAGATAACCTGTATAATTAGCTGAAGCTAGATAACCAGCAATTGTTTCGGAAAACTCAAATTTCTGCTGCATAAGGGGCAAAATAGGCGTATAAGAAAATCTTCCGATGCCTAATGCTATCGCCATTGCAAGTAAACCCCCTGTCAAAAAGGAGAGCTGTTTTTTATCCATTTCTTCACTCCTTACAAAAGATGCTACATATTTATCATATATAATTTTATCCATATGGTATAATTCAAAAAAAAGATATTTGCCATCGCTCAAACAGATGGCAAGCGGAAGTCAGGTGTTAAGAAGCATGGATATTCAATCATTGCGTATTTTTAAGGTGGTTGCTGAGCATGGAAGTATAACGAAGGCTGCAAAAGAGTTAAACTATGCACAGTCCAATATAACAACTCGAATGCAGCAATTAGAAAGTAGCCTACAGACAGTCTTGTTTTATCGACATAATAAGGGAATTACATTAACAACAAAGGGAGACTTGTTATTAACCTACACTGATAAAATTTTTCGTCTTTTCGAAGAAACTAGACAAGTCATGCGGGATGAAGAAGAGCCTCAAGGTCCGTTATATATTGGGTCAATGGAAACAACAGCTGCTGTTCATTTGCCTATGTTTATCTTAAGATATCATTCTACCTACCCAAAAGTTGATCTAACTTTAAAGACTGGGCCTACTGCTCAGCATATTGAAGGAGTACTAAATTATAAATTAGATGGTGCATTCGTTTCCGGCCCTGTACAGCATCCTGATCTCGTTGCCAAAAAAATTTTCAGAGAAGAATTAGTATTAGTTAGCAGTTTGTTACCTTCTTATCCTTTAAAGTTAGAGAACATTGGTAACTTAACATTGTTAGTGTTACATAAAGGTTGCTCTTACCGCCAAAAACTTGAGAGTTGGTTACACAAAGAAGGAATTAGACCCTCCAAAGTTATGGAGTTCGGCTCCTTAGATGCACTTATGGGTTGCGTAGCAGCTGGTCTAGGGGTTAGTTTACTTCCTCTATCTATTATCCAAAAATATAGTCATCTAGAAGAGATTACCCATTATTCTCTCCCTGAAGAATTCACTTTAGTTGATACATTTTTTATTCATCGTGCTGATAATACCTTCTCCACCCCTCTTCTTAAATTCATAGAGCTATTCCAAGAAGAGAAGTCATCTATAACTTGTGAAGAAAAGAGAAATTAAAAAAATAGCTGGAATGTGTGTTATGTTAACTAAAAACCGAACAACAGTAGAATAGAAGCCTACTGTTCTATGAAGTAGGCTTCTTTAATTCCACATTTCCAAGTGGACTTCTACAAATCCCTAATAAAATCCCCTTTTGATTTATCATTTCTTTTACATGTACTAAAGGACTTCCTTGATATACTTGTTCAATAATAGTGTTTACCTTCTTTTGCTCTTGCTCGGTTATCTCTTGATTAGTAAGTATTTTACTAAACCATTCCTTGCATTCTATAGGAAAGATGTTCCCTGCAATGGAAGAAAGTCGATTAAACCCTTCTAATACTTTTTCTTTTAATTCTAATTCTCCACCAGCATAAAAATAAAAATCATTTCTTTTAATATGTTTTTTTAAGGACGCAACTCTTTCTTTATTTCCAGCTTCTTTTATTCCTACCACATAATTTGTCTTACTTAACTGGACAATACTTTCTAATGATAAGTCAAATCCAGTTCGTTTAGGATTATTATATAAAATAGTAGGCTTGTGGCTAAGATTGATAATTCTCTTTGTATAAACGATCGCTTCTTCTTGTGTAGGTGAAATATAAGGTGGATATCCAAGCAGAATGCCTGCTACTTTTGTATTACAAATCTTCTTTGCTAATTCTTCTGCTTCTAACTGTCTAATGGATGATACACCAAATATAATCTCCATATGATTAATAAGTTCTTCTTCCCCTACTAAATGATTTAGTATCTCAATCTTCTCTTTAAGTGTTAAACTATGTTGCTCTCCAGTGGTACCACAGACCAAAACAGATTTTACTCCTTGATTATACAAATATCTGATATGTTCTATTGTTCCTTTAATATTTAGGGATTCATCTTTAAAGAACCCTGTTGGTACAGCAACATGAAATGTTTCTTGTAACATAACGACATCCTCTTTCCTTTTATCTTTTAACATCACTATCTCAATTTTCTGCTTCTACCATATACTCAAAAGAAGTGTATACTTCTAAATGTTCTTAGGATTCATCTACAAATAACTTAGGATTACCTTATGATCTTTTACTGTTCTTCATTGGCATGATAGATATCTCACATGTTGAACCGAAAAATTCACTTCCTTAGAAGTAAATCCTTTTACAAATAATCTTTCATATAAGACGCTATCTTTTGTTCATCCTCCCTTTTGAACTTTTCTAGTTCTTGAATAACTAACTTCTTCCGTTCCAATGAATGATTTTGACTCAATTTTGCTTTTCCTTCAATTTTTTCAATCTTAATTTTAAAACCTACGATCCCTTTTGTCATACCTTCTAAAAACATTTCATCAACCTCATCTAACTGATAAGTACTGTTAGGTACTTCATATTTTTCCACTAAATCATTTAAAGATTTCTTTAGTTCCTCGTTCTCTATAAATTCAAAATTCCCATATACATGAACCGCTAAGTAGTTCCAAGTTGGTACAGATCGATTTGATTCATACCAAGAAGATGAAATATAACAATGAGGCCCGTGAAAGATAGCCAGAACACTTTGATCATGAATATCTTTCCATTGAGGATTTGGACGTGCAAAATGCCCATATAGATATTCCCTGTTTTGATCCATCATCAGGGGAATATGAGTAGCAAAAGGCTCTCTCTTATGGTGTGAGAAAACAGTAGCAAATCCATAATCTTGAATGATGTCATAAATCAATTCATCGTTTTCAATTTTAAAATATGATGGGATATACATAGAGACACTCCTTTGACTTTGTAATGGCTAGAATATAAACTCATTATAATAAAGAAACTGGACCTATCAAAAGAACCAGATTATAAGAATTTTTAGGTGCCAGTCTGGTAAGGAGATCAATAATGTTAGAGATAATGCCAAATTTAAATAGCACTAAAAAAGAGCCCTTATATCTTCAACTTTATGAGTATCTGAGAAAGGAAATACAAAAAGGAAATATTCCCCCTCATAGTAAGTTGCCTTCTCAAAGAAATTTGGCAAACCATCTAAGCTTAAGTCGTAATACGATTAATACTGCGTACCAACAGCTTGTTACGGAAGGATATGTTAGAAATGAGGAAAGAAAAGGATTATTTGTTGAAGAGATCAAAAATGAAATGTTGTTAACGGAACCTTATAGTCCTGGTATCAGAGAAACTACAAACAACGAGTTGAATGCTTATGAAGGTAAATCAATAAAGATGAAATATGATTTCAAATATGGAGATATAGATTTAACTCATTTTCCATTTAAATTATGGCGTCAGTTAACTTTGAAGAGTCTTGCACATGAACAAGATCATTTATTGTTATACGGACATCCACAGGGGGAGTTAGAACTTCGTAAATATATTGCTAGATATCTATATCAATCTAGAGGAGTTGAATGTTCGGAAAACCAAATTATTATTGGGGCCGGTACACAATATCTATTAAGCATGCTGTGTAAAATAGTAGGTAGAGAATTAGTTTATGGTATAGAAGAGCCAGGTTATAATCGCGTAAGATTTATATTTAAGGAGTATGGACAAGTAGTCAAGCCTATCCCTCTTGATCAAAATGGAATAAATGTTACTCACTTAAAAGATAGTAAAGTGAAAGTCGTTTATGTGACCCCTTCTCATCAATTCCCGTTAGGGATGGTAATGCCCATATCTCGACGCCTAGAGTTAATAGAATGGGCAAAGGAAACAGGAGGATATATTATTGAAGACGATTATGATAGTGAATTTCGATATGAAGGAAAGCCTATTCCCTCTCTCCAAAGTCTTGATTCAAATGGAAAAGTAATCTATATGGGAACTTTTGCGAAGTCTCTCATTCCATCACTACGCTTGAGCTATATGGTACTTCCTAGTAAGTTATTGATTGAATATAACAAACACTTTATTGGTTATGCGCAAACCGTTTCCAGATTACATCAACATACGCTAAAGCTCTTTATAGAAACTGGTCAATGGTCCAGACATCTGAACAAAGTAAGAAATATTTATAAGAAAAAGCACAATGCTTTGCTTACTGCTATCAGAGCTCATATGGATGGTAAAGTAAAAGTAATGGGTTCGGGAGCTGGATTACATGTGCTTTTAGAACCTAAAAATAATATGACAGAGAGAGAACTTATTGATAAGGCTAGAGAACAGGGAGTTTTAGTGTATCCTGTATCTACATTTTATGATCAGCGATCTCATCAAGAGTACCCTCAAATCCTCCTTGGGTTTGCTGGTTTAGATGAGAATGGGATTAATGAAGGAGTGCAGTTACTTTCTAAAGCTTGGTTCTGACTTTTTCCCCTACTTGCAAATCTGAATTATAAAAGGATGCAAAACTGTCCGTAGAAATATATCTAAAGGAAATGAAGCCTATTTAGACATTAATAACATAAAACCTCCTTACAAAAACAGAAGCCTACCTGAGAAATCTCAAATAGGCTTTTGTTTCATATACACATAGATAAAAATAGTGTCTATCTTAGTTGAGAGATTTACTTTTCTCTTTTTGGACAGCTACTTTTTTTAGGCATTAGAGTAGCAAGAATTAAGGCAACAAAAGATAACACTAACATAAACATGTAGGCATCACTTGAACCATAAATAGAAGATAACTTAGCAAGTTGCATAGCTGCCATATTCGCATTCTCAGTAGATAACTCCGTAGCGCGTGATGTGGCTTGAATTGTATACACTGTAACAACTACTGCCGTTCCAATAGCTCCTGCTAATTGTCGGACGGTATTATTGACTGCTGAACCATGCGAACCTAACTCTCTTGGTAAAGCATTTAATCCTGCTGTATTTAAAGGCATGGAGATAAAGCTTAGTCCAATTCGTAAAATAATGGTACGGACCATTAAGTATATATAAGTTGTGGATTCAGTTAAATCAATTACCCCCCACATGGAAATCATAATAAATATTAACCCCGTAATAAAAGTGGGTCTTGGCCCGTATTTATCATACATTTTTCCTGTGACTGGCGATAAAAAGGCATTAATAACAGCTCCAGGTAATAATAGTAATCCAGCTTCAAATGCGGTAAAACCTCTTCCATCTTGTAAGTAAATAGGTAAAAGAATAAGATCCGCATACATAATCATTGTAATAAGTATGTTAAGGATGGATGTAAGGGTAAATACTTTATACTTAAATACAGATAAATTCAATAATGGATCATTAGATTTGATTTGTCGTAAACAGAAAAGAATAGTAACAATTACACCAACAACAATGGTCGTGATAACTACAGGATGATCCCATCCTTTACTTCCAGCACTACTAAACCCGAATAAAATACAGCCAAAACCAATTGTAGATAACAAAACACTCACAACATCTAATTTTGCTTTTGCCGTTTCGGAAACGTTCATTAAATATTTAAATGCTAGAACAATAACGATTAATACAAAGGGAACTAATCCAATAAATAGCCATCTCCAGGAAACATACTCAACAACAAAGCCCGATAAAGTAGGAGCGATAGCTGGTGCAAAGATTATTGCAAAGCCAATGGTCCCCATAATACTTCCGCGCTTTTCACTAGGATATAAATATAAAATTACGGTCATCATTAGTGGTGTAATGATGCCTGCTCCAATCGCTTGAATCATTCTTCCTGTCAACAGAACCCCAAAATTCATAGCACAAGCACATAGTACAGATCCAATGAACAAGAAGAACATCGAGCTAATAAATAGCTGCCTTGTTGTAAAACGTTTCATTAAAAATGCTGTAATCGGTACTAAAACACCATTTACAAGCATAAAGCCTGTGGATATCCATTGTACAGTTGCAGCTGTAACATTAAATATATCCATGAAACTACTTAAAGCCACGTTTAAGAGCGTCTGATTTAATGTCGATAAGAAACAGCCGGCAATTAGGACAATTAATAAGATTTTCTTATTTCTTTCCGTTATCTCCTCCTGCATATATAAGCTCCTTCATTTTTCACTTGAATTATCAACACTGTGTCGATAAAATTCATAGTAACAAAATATCTATTCCTTGACCATGAACAGTTTATCTGAAAGTGTTCACTACTCGACGCAGAAAATAAGTTATGTCGATAAAGTCTCGGTAAAATCTACAAAGGGGTTTAAAAATGTCTATCTCTAAAAAAGAAGATCCTCGTACTACTCGTACGAGAGAAATGTTTAAAAGCGCCGTCTTTTCTCTCCTAGGTAAAGATCCAATTCTCTCAAACTTAACCGTTAGAAAAGTTGCATCTGAAGCAGGGTTAAATCGAACAACGTTTTATTTACACTATCAAGATATTCAAGATTTATTGACACAAATTACAGATGAAATTCTCCATGAGCTTTCTGATAAAACCTGTGATTTAATCCATGCAAAAGATTTGTCTGAAAAGCAAAAGCTAACCCAATTGCTTGATTATTTATATATCCATCGAACTTATTTGCTTACTCTATTTAAAATAGATCAATTTGAGGAACAGTTATTTTTACTGTTAAAACAATTAATAGAAACCAGAAGAAAAAATACGGAGGAGAATCTACCTGATGATTATGTTGCAGTTGATATTAAAACAGCCTCTCTGGTAGGTATCATTATGTGGTGGATAAAAAACGGCCTTCATTTTAGTTCAAATTATATTACCAAACAAATTTATTTAATGTATAAATCATAAACATTAGATAGGGAAATATGCTCTTATTTAAAATTAGAATGTTAGCTCGTTTATAGAGAAAACTAGGATGATTGTGGAACGTATCTAACGTTTTACTCAGATAGATAAATAATTAATAATAAAGCAGCCTAGTAATGTCTAGGCTGCTTTATTTCTTTTTAAAGGAAATTTGATTATCTTAATTCTAAATCCCATCGTTCTTCAATAAGTTTTTGTCCCCACAATAATTGTTCTTCTTTCATTTCAGCAATTTCAAACCCGAATTTTTTATATAATCGTCTTGCTATCGGTAAACTACTTATCGTCCATAAAATGACACGTTCATATTGTTGCTCTTTACAATAATTAAGTAGGGACTGAATTAATTGTGTGCCTACTCCTTTTCCGCGTGTATAGTCTTCAACGATAAACCACCTTAACATAGCCGTCTTTTCATTTTCCTTTACTAATCCTATGGAGCCTGCAAATTCTCTATGATTTTCTGCAATCCAGACTTTTTCTATTTCTGTATCAAAAGTTTCATGGAGATAGTCTAGAAATGTCTCATCAAATCCATAGTTATCTGTATAGAAAGCTCTTTGTTTTTCAATAATAAGCTCTTTTTTATCTTCAGGGTTATAATCTCCTTTTATGTAAACATCGCATTCTTTTTGGTTAATTTGTTGTGACAATATTTCTTCAATGGTATGCATTGATTTAATCAGAGTTTGCTGTTTATTACTATCTAAATTTTCCAGGAAGAATCTAACCTGCTCATTAGCTTTATCTTCTAAATCATAGTAAATATTTTTTGCCTTTTCAGTTAGATGGATAAAATAAGTACGACCATCTTCTTCCGATTTTTCTTTATAAATCATGTTTTGTTCGTCAAAACGTTTTAAAATTCTACTCACATAACCACGATCTAAAGCTAATTCTTCTTGCAACAATTTAGCCGTACAATTGTTTTTACTGTTAATCTCAAATAAAATTCGTGTTTCTGTTAATGAAAAAGGACTATCATATATCTCTTGATTGAGCAAACCAAGAACTTTGGTATAAAAACGATTAAATTGTCTAAACCCAGATACATTTTCACAATTCGATTCTATCATATTAAAATAACCTCCTTTAAATATAATTGACTTTAGCAACTATATTTAAAGTGTAAATGTTAATAGTTGATAAAGTCAACTATATTATTTTTTTGATAAATGATTACCTATAATGAACATTATGTTAACCAGCATTTCTGTAAAAAATAAACGAATGTACTTAAGCCAAAGGAGACTATCTGTAAATAAATAGTGAAGCCCTTTTCCTATATTACTACAGTGAAAGAAGGGTTGAAGAAAGAGAAAAAGATGCCCATAGGCATCCAAAAATAAGGAAAAATATCTAAATAACATTGTGAAAGAGAATCATCGTTTTATTAAAAAGAGTTCGATGGCAGGGGTGAAATCTTTTCATACAGCCAAATCGATTCTACTGGGAATAGAAGCAATGTATTTTATTAAAAAAGGACAATTCTGTCCAAAAATAAGTAAAGTTTATTCACCAACTATGTGGAATGGCTGTATAAGAACAAATTCTACTAGGAATCTATATATATCTTTCAAGTAGACTTAATTTTTACATTAGAACCGTTCTAGACCCTATCTCTCTTCCAGAATCATTACAGAAGAAACAACATCACTCACTTTTTTTTCATTTTGAAATAACTCTGCTACAAGATAGGCGACTTTCTTTCCTAGTCTTCCTACTTTAGCTTCAACCTCTACTGTTCCTACGGATACTGGTCGGTGGTATGAGGTATGTAAATCAATCGACGCAAACGTTTGATTATCTTTAAGCTTTGATGTAATCGCGTACGCCATCATAATATCGGCTGCTGAAGCGATAAATCCTCCCATCGCTACCCCATTCCCATTGAGAAATTTTTCATCAACCGTCCAAACCCCTTTTGATACTCCGTCCTTAGCAAACGTTACTTTAATCTGTAGTGTTAAATCACAATTCGGAGGAACTTTGTCTTCGTTTACTACATCAAGAAGATCAGTTTTATTGTATATTTTAGTCATCACGGTCTCCTGTTTCACCTATTATTTATAGTTCAATCGAAAAATGTTTGGAGTCAATTTCAATCTTGTACCAAGTATGATTAGTCCTTTTTTAACCTTATTTTTCCTTAATCAATTGTTCTTTAATAATTTATTCTCTTTAAATAAATTTGCATTCTTTACATAATGTAAAGATCCTTCTATTGCACGTTGAATATCTTTAGGTGATAGCTTCCGGATTTCCTTAGCCGGTACACCTGCAACTAACATACCTGGTTCAATCTCTTTTCCGTCTGGTACCAACGCTCCAGCCGCAATTAAAGCTCCTTCTCCAATGACTGCTCCATTTAAAATAGTGGCATCCATGCCAATTAGCGCACCATCTTTCACGGTACATCCGTGTAATGTCACATTGTGCCCAACCGTCACATATTCACCAACATATACAGGATAGCCTTGATCAACGTGCACAATTGCCCCATCCTGAATATTTGATCCTTTACCAATCATTATTTTTTCATTGTCTCCTCTTAAAACTGAATTAAACCATATAGAAGTGTCTTCCATGAGTTCAATATTTCCTATTAATTGTGATCCTGGAGCTAGGTATGTGCTTGCATGTACTTTTGGATAATAATCTTTAAATTTATATAACATGATCAATCCGTCCCTTTATTCATAATAATAAATGAGAAGATACTACCCAACTTAATCATACAATTTCTAAACTAACTCTAGTGTAAGTAGTTTTGGATTTTCTATTAATGCCTTAAAATGATTTGTAAATGCAACAACTGTTCCACCATCGGCTACACGGTGATCAAATGTCATAGTAATATTCATCATTGAACGAATTACTATTTCATCTTGTTCATTTACAACAGGCATTTTCTTAGTTTTATGAAAAGCCATTAACCCTGTTTCTGGATAATTGATGATTGGTGTGGCACCAATACTACCCAATGGACCAACGTTACTAATGGTAAACGTACTGCCTGTCATTTCATGTAATGCTAATTTATTTTCTTGTGCTTTTTTCGTCAATTGTTTCATCTCATCATGAATGTGACGTAGTGACTTTTTCTCAACATTCCTTAGTACGGGAACAATCAAACCTTCTTCGGTATCTGTTGCCAATCCCATGTGTATTGCCTGTTCAAGCTTAATAATACCCTTGTCTTCGTCAAGCTTAGCATTAAAAACTCGGTATTTTTTCAAAGAAATGGAGAGTGCCTTTATGAAAAATGCTGCGACAGAAATTGAGACATCCAGCTCCTTTAATTCCTTTCGATAGTTTAAAAGATTTGTCATATCTACTTCTTCAAAATGGGCTACATGTGGAATGGTATAAAGGGACGTGGTCATTTTCTTCGCAATTTGTTTCCGTCGTCCTTTGAAGGGAATAACCTCAAAGTCATCAGGTTCAAGAGGTTCTTTTTTCTCAATAACTGGTTCTGTTGGCTGTGATAATTGATGTTGAGATAGTTTAGATTCTAGTCCTTTTTCATTTTCAATATAGCGATAAACATCCTCAACTGTAATTCTTCCCCTTCGCCCTGAACCTTGAACGGACTCTAAATTCACATTGTGCTCTCTAGCTATTTTTCTAGTATAAGGTGCTGCTTTGGCATAAGATGTTGCAACAGAAATAGGAGCTTCATCTGTTTTCAATGCATACTGAGTTTGCGCGACTTCCTGCTGCGTAACACTCTGCTTTGATTCTCTTGATACAGCTGCGCCCTCTTCCTCAATTGTAATTACAGTTGTTCCAACTGATATTGTTTTTTCAGGTTCAATTAAAATCCTTTTAACCTTTCCTTTAACAGGGGAAGTTAATTCGGCCACCATTTTTTCTGTTTGTACTTCTACTAAAGGTTGATCTTCCTTAACATAGTCACCTTCTTTCACAAAATAGGTAAGAATATCCCCTTCCGTCATACCTTCACCAATATCATGTAATTTCACTTCTACCATAGCCTACAACCTCCTAGAAATTAATGACGCGGTGAATGGCTTCTTGTACACGCGCCGGAGTTGGTACATAATGCTCCTCTAAAGCCCAAAATGGTACATGAACATCTGCCCCTGTCACGCGCTCAATTGGAGACTTCATATATAGGAACGATGTATCGTTGATGATGGATACAATATCATTCCCTAGACCACCCGTCGCATGAGCTTCATGAATAATCACACAGCGACCCGTTTTTTGGACAGATTTAGCAATGATCTCTTTATCGATTGGATACAAGGTTCGTAAATCAATAACATCACAACTAATCTCATCTTTACTTGCTTCTTCTGCTGCCTTTATTGCGACTGACATCATTGCCCCCCAGGCAATAACTGTGACGTCCTCCCCTTCTCTCACTAATTTTCCTTTTCCGATTTCAATCGTATACTTTCCATCAGGAACCTCTCCACGAACAGAGCGATAAGATCTTAGTGATTCTAGGAATAATACTGGATCTGGGTCTTCAATGCTTGATATTAATAATCCTTTTGCATCATAAGGTGTTGAAGGGCAAACCACCTTAATGCCAGGCATGTGAGTAAATAAAGCTTCCACACTATCAGAATGAATTTCTGGAGCACGCACACCAGCTCCGTATGGGGCACGGATGACCATTGGAACGGTAAATCTCCCCAATGAACGGTAACGCATTCGAGTGGCATGGGTCATAATTTGTTCATAAGCAGGATAAATAAACCCTAGGAATTGTATTTCTGCAATTGGTTTTAATCCATTCATTGCCATTCCAATTGATGTACCTATGATTCCAGCTTCACTCAATGGAGTATCAAATACACGCCTTTCGCCAAATTCCTCTTGAAGTCCGTCTGTCGCACGAAATACGCCACCGTTCTTACCAACATCTTCACCTAAGACGATGACATCATCTCGTTCTTTTAACATCGTTCGCATGCCATCGGTGATGGCTTGAATGAGCGTTATATTTTTTGACTTTATCATCGTCTTCATTTTATTGATCACCTCTTAAGAATTTTAGATATTGCTCCTTTTGTTCCAAGATGGTCCAAGTTGGCGTTTCAAACATATAATCATAAATATCTTCAACCTTTGCCGGTGGCATAGACTCTAATTCCTTTACTGCTCCATCAATTTCAGTTGTCGCATCGATCTGTACTTGTTCAGCCCATGCTTCGTCCCAATATTCATAAAGCTTCATAAAAGCTTCAAGACGTGTGATTGGATCTGATTCTCTTCTTTTTTCACTTTCCTCCTGATTACGATATTTACTAGGATCATCAGCCGTTGTATGTGCCCCATAGCGCCATGTAACAGCCTCAATTAAGGTTGGCCCTTCACCATTACGAGCGCGTTCTATCGCTTTTTTTGTTTCAAAGTAAACAGCGAAAATATCATTTCCATCGATTCGGATACCTGGAATATCATAGGCAATTGATTTTTGGGCAATCGTTTTTGAATTCATTTGCTTCCAAATCGGTAATGAAATGGCGTATTGATTATTCTGATTGAAAAAAACAACGGGTGCGTTATACACACTTGCAAAATTTAACCCTTCATGAAAGTCGCCTTCTGATGTTGCACCATCCCCAAAGTAAGCGATCGCAACTTGTTTTGAGCCTTTATACTTTTCTGCCATCGCTACCCCAGTAGCAAGTGGAAGTTGTGTCGCAATCGGAACGGATGGAGGTAATATATTTTTTCCTGCTGATGGAACATTTCCTTCAACTCTTCCGTTCCACGAAGATAAAATCGAATAGGATTTTCCAAATGTGATACTTGCCGCATGATCACGATAGGTTGGAAACATCCAATCATCTTCATCAAGTGCAAGTGCACTGCCAACCTGTGCGGCTTCCTGCCCTTCAAACGGTGGATAGGTCCCTAACCGGCCCTGTCGCTGAAGGTTTTTTGCCTTCCGGTCAAATGTTCTCATCTTTATCAAATGTTGATAGAAAGTTTCTACTAATTCTTTTGTAACCACATTTTGATAAGATTGGTCTATTAAATGCCCATCACTCTTAATGATTTGCTTAATTGAAAACTCTTGTATATCCATCAACTTTTTCACCCTCTTAATCTACTCATTTTACTGTTCATCTTTATAACTTCCTTAGTAAAGAACAGAATTGTTAATCGTTTTTAAATTACCCCTTTTGACTGCAAATCCTCATAATCTTCAATAGACAATCCAAGAATATTTTGATAGACTTCTTGATTGTTTTCTCCTAAAGAAGGGCCACTCCATTTTATATTGCCTGGTGTTTTACTCATCTTAGGAACGATCCCAGGCATATGAACTGGTCCCATGTCTTTATCTTCAATTTCCTGAATCATATTTCTTTCATGGAAATGTTCATCATTAGAAATATCCTCCATATTATAAACAGGCCCTGCTGGTATTCCATATTCATTCATTAATGCCAACACCTTTTCTGAAGGATTTATTTTTACCCACTCACCCACTAAACTTTCTATTTCATTTTGATTTTGTCCTCTTGATTCATGAGTGTTAAACCTAGGATCTTCTAGCCATTCTTCCTTTTCAATTGCAACAGCTAGTCGCTTAAATAAATGGTCTGAATTTGCAGCAACAATTACCCATTTTCCATCACTAGTTTCATATAAATTGGATGGTGCGACTCCAGGAAGATTAGAGCCGGTACGCTCTTTTATAATTCCATATTTGTAATACTCTCCAATTCCATTTTCCATGACAGCAAAAACTGATTCGTAAAGAGCAACATCAATTTCTTGTCCTTCACTGTCATTATTTTTTACTTGATTGAATAATGCCATAATTGCTCCTAATGCACCAAAAAGAGCAGTTAATGTATCACCAATACTTACTCCAATTCTTGGAGGTACTTTTCCAGGGAAACCTGTAACATAACGTAATCCTCCCATTGCTTCTCCAACACTTCCAAATCCTGCTCGATCTTTATAAGGACCTGTTTGTCCGAAACCAGAAATTCTAACCATGATTAACTTTTTATTTAACTTTTTTAAAGACTCATAGCCTAAATTCATTTTCTCTAGAGAACCTGGTCGAAGATTTTCAACAACAATATCAGCTGAACTACATAATTTCCTAGCAAGCTCTTGTCCTTCTTTTGTTTTTAAATTTAATGTGATACATTTTTTATTTCTAGATTGTGTTGCCCACCAAACTGACTTATCACCCTCTTGTTTGCTTCCCCACTTACGAATAGGATCACCTTGTCCTGGAACTTCTATTTTTATCACCTCAGCACCAAAATCACCTAAAAACCTTGTAAGATATGGCCCTGCAATAAAATTACCAAACTCAACAACTCTTATTCCTTTTAACGCTTCTCCTGAATGAATATTTCCCATGTTCTCTACCCCCTTGTTATCTACAACATTTAAGCAGTATACGTGAATGTACTTTGGCCAGCTTTCATAATTTGACCAGGTAATGATTTTTCTAATTCCTGTTCTAACCCTTTTGAAATTTGAATTAAATTATCAACTTTAATTCCTGTTTCATAACCCATTTGTTCTAACATATGCACAACATCTTCTGTACAAATATTCCCAGTCGCACCTTTTGCGAATGGACATCCTCCAATTCCACCTAATGCAGAATCAAAATTAGTAATTCCTCCTCTAATACCTGCTAATACATTAGCAAGACCCATTCCTCTCGTATTGTGTAAATGTAGTCCAACATTAAGATTTGGCCACCTAGATTTTATTGCAGAACATGTTTCCTCTACTTGTCTAGGGTTTGCCATCCCAGTTGTATCTCCTAATGAAATGGAAGACGGGTTGTATTCGACTAGTGACTCGTATACATCCATTAGACGTTCTTTTTCATATATTCCTTCATAAGGGCATCCAAATGCAGTACTTATACAAACATTAACTGGAATAGGAGCCAACTGAATGACCCTTTTTACAAAGTCCATGCTTTCTGATACTGTCGCTTTTGCATTTTTAAGATTATGTGTTTCGCTCAATGAAAAAACTACATTCAATTCATCTGCTCGTGCATCTAGTGCACGTTCAACCCCTCTTTGATTTAAAACGAGGGCACTAAACGTAACATCACTCCTTCGATCAATTTGAGCAAACAGCTGATCGGCATCTGCCATTTGTGGAACATATTTTGGATGCACAAACGACGTTAGTTCAAAATGCTTGATTCCTGCGTCCATCAACTGATTAATTAATTTTAATTTATAAGGAATTGACGGTATTTTACTTTCCATTTGGAATCCATCTCTTGTTACAACTTCATTAATATTAATTTTCATCTTTCATCCTCCTTTAATAAGTTGGTATCTAGAATGAACATTAACTGATTTCTAAAATTTTAAAAAATTCAGTTATTTACAACGATCACATTGTAATCGCTTTTAAAATTCTTACATATTGTTAGAAATAGTTCTCGTTACACACATTTTGTATACATTGTATACAGTGTATACAAAAATAATGTTAAGAATATTCTAAACTTTTAATTCTAAATCGTCAATACTAATTGTCTCCACATATTTTATAATTTTTGAGAGGAAAGTTTCTTGCCGAATTTAGAGGGGTACTAATAGATTATATCCTTACTCAACAAGAAATTAGTAACAGGGTTCTTCTCATTATGGATTACTAAATAGAAATATGTCCTAAGATTATACCCACAACAATAAAAATAGCCAAAACCCCTAATAACCACTTAGCACTATATTTTTGCACTTTAACTATGTTTACATGTGCGGTTTCAGTCAATAAATACATAGCTCCAACAAGTGGTCCAATAAATCCAAAAGGAGATCCATACAATGAAGCGATTGCAATCTCCATTGAACTAATTCCATAAGATGCAGCTGTTTCAGCTATAATAGGAATAATTCCAAAGTAGTAAGCATCAGGTCCGATTAGAAAAATAACTGCAGGACCGAACATAGCCACTATTAGTCCTAAGACCGGTCCAAATGCAGAAGGGATTATGGAAATTAAACTTTGAGCCATTGCTTCAGACATCCCTGTACCTTTTAATATTCCCGCAAAGACCCCTGCAGCTAGGATAATACTCGTAACATTTAAAGCATTGGGGGCATGAGAGGATATACATTTTGCCTGAACCTGTAATAAAGGGTAGTTCATTAATAATGCAATGGCAGTACCCACTATAAATAAAACCACTGGAGGTAACCATCCTAAAATTAATGCAATCATAATAATGATTGATAAAATCAAATTTGCCCAAATTAATTTTGGACGTTTTAAATTTATCCCCTCCACTGAAGCACTTAACTCTGCTTGAACTTCCTTATCTATATTGATATCTTGTATTCCTAGTCTTGCACGTTCTCTTTTGCCGATAATATAGGCTACAAAAATCACATAAATTCCCCCAACTAGCATTCCTGGTAACACAGAAATAAACAAGGCGGTGGGATCTATATTTAACACACTTGCAACCCTACCAACAGGCCCTCCCCAAGGAACCAATGTTGTAATACCAATTTGCATAGCAGTTATAGCTGCTAAAATCAGCGGATTAATCCCTAATTTCAAATAAATTGGAAGAAATGCACTCAGGCAAATCATAATCGTAGATGATCCATCTCCATCAAAACCAACGATTCCTGCTAATATTGCAGACCCTACAATTACTTTTAAAGGGTCTCCCTTAGCCAATTTTACAATCCCTGATTTAAGTGGATCAAACAAGCCCGTATCTATCATAATTGCAAAATATAAAATAGCAAATAGAATTAGAAGGGCTGTTGGAGCTGTGTTTGTAATTCCTTCCATAATTAAGGTACCTAATTGTGAACTGAACCCACCAATTATCCCAAATATAAGTGGTATTATTATTAAGCCAATAAAAGGTGAAACACGCTTTGTTAAGATCAAATAAAGGAATGTTAGTACCATTACAAAACCAAGAATACTCAACATAGAAAATACCCCTTTCAGATTATATTTTGTTGGTATTTTAGCATTTTTTATTTCTAATACCTTCTTCCAATTTGTTTGACCATAAAATTTTCTTAGGCACAAATACCAACTTTTTTAAAGCGCTTACATTATAAGGCATTGAGACTGGCGTTCATAACATCTAAAGGATCAAACGTTTTTAGATAATATTCATTTCCTTGAAATCTAGTAAATCCGTATACTTCTGATAAATCTACTTCTTTGAATATTAGTTTGGCATGAGCAATCTCCTTTCTTTAAAATAAAGCCCACACTGTATACATTGTATACAGTATGGGCATATTCTATCTCCTAATCCAGTTCTTGTCAACGAAATTCCTTTATAAAACTTAAAATTATCTGAAAATCACAAAAGGTTTTTTGGTATCTTTATTTATAAATCTTTTAGGTACAAAAAGTAGGTAAAGTATTAATGCTAACCTACTTTTTGTACATCTAAAGTATTTAGTTATATTATAAATATAAATCAAACCTTTATTCCCATCATAACTATTTAAAGTTTTTAATTTCATTAGCCTCTTGACTAGTCATTTACAAACTACTGGTGATCTTGAGAAATATAAAACTCATAATCTAAGGTAAGGTGATCTCTCATTAATTTTTCAGCGGCTTTTGCATCCCTATTTTTAATTGCATTCCAAATTTCCTCGTGTTCTTCCAATCCCCTTTCAACTCGCTGTGGTATATTAACGATTGCATTTCGGTAAAACGTTATTAAAGTAAATAATTGTCTCATTATTTTAGCTAAAAATGGATTGTCACTGGATTCTATAATCATGTTGTGGAATCTTTCACTCAAAATTTTTAATTGATCTATATCTTTCTTTTCTACAACTTGTTTCATTTCATTCATTAATTGTTCAAATTGAAACATTTGCAAATCAGTTATTCTGAGTGCAGCATAATAAGCTGCTGTTGGCTCTAAACTCAACCGACATTCAAATAAGGATTTAAAATCTGCACTAGTTGCACGATATACCCTTACCCCACCACGAGGAAGGACTGTTAATAAACCCTCACTAGCAAGTTGCCGAATCGCTTCTCGAATTGGACTTCTACTTATCCCCGTTTCTTCTACAATTTTCTGTTCCACGACCCTTTCTCCAGGAGGAATAACACCGTTTACAATTTTATTATATAAATATTCATATGCTGTTGCCTGAAGGGAATCTGATTGAAACTCATTATGATTCATCGATATCACACCTACTATATTTTATTAAATTCTATATGTTGGATTATAGCATATTCACACTACTAAGATTTATAGGAAATGATGTTACGAAACCAAATTGTATAGGGAAATAGATATTTAAGAGGACTAACAAATTTCATTTATACAATAGTTAGAAAATTGAAATTTACAGATGGCAATCAGGGATTGCAAGGGATGTCAACTACCATTATCTTCACTTTTAACATGAGGATTAACAATAATGGATTATATCTTACGGAAAGGTGATTATTTAAGATGATTTTGGTCAGAGGTCAAAAAAGAGAGAATAAATAAAGAGTAGTCTCAAGAAAAATTAGCCGAAAAACTCTTTGTAAGTCGACAATCTATTTCCAAATAGGAATATATACAGAGTTATCCTGGTATCAAAATTATTATTCAAATAAGTAATCTCTTTAGGGTACCCATCAATGAATTATTATGGAATGACGAGGAATTGACAGAGAAAATGATTGAACCAAACTATATGATGACTCCTCTTATGAGTGATATTATCCCCCTAAACTCTAGGGGATAATATCATGGGGATATCTTTTTTGTTTGTAAAGATAATCTGTGTTATGTTAACTAAAAATATAAGTTCTCAAAATTCTTAAGCGTACTAAAAGCAGGAACATTGGTGAAAGTAAATGATTAGATAAAATATATAAGATTAAATCAATGTTTACTTAAATAAAAATTACCCGTATGCCCCTCTTAATCAATAGTACGATACAGTTACATCACGTTTATACTGATTATTACCCTTGTCTTTTCCTATTCTAGTAACCACGCTTTCTATCAACGAATCCGTCCAAAGGTTGTCCATTTATATACCGTTTAATATTCTTCAAAAAAAAGTTACTTACATCCTGTACAGTACTTGGTCCCGATAAATGTGAAGTGATATACACATTAGGCATAGACCAGAATTCATGATTTTTTGGTAACGGTTCTACCTCAAATACATCCAAAACAGCTGCCTGGAGATGTCCGGATTGTAAGACAGATATTAAACTATCTTCATCGATTAAGGAGCCACGTCCAACGTTAATAACACAAGAATTTGGTTTCAAGGCTAGAAGAAGTTCGTAGTTCACAATATGATACGTGTCGTCTGTTAAAGGAAGGGTTAACACTAAATAATCGAGATCTTTTACAAAATCGTACCATTGATTTGGATTAAAATGAAGGTCTACTAATGAAGCTTGTTTGCCACTAAAGCTTAATCCATTTACATTCATATCAAATGCCCGGGCTTTACGAACAATTTCAGTCCCAATTGATCCAAGCCCAGCTATTCCAATAGTTTTCCCCTTTAGAGAATCAGAAATAAATGGATCCCATCGATTTTCTAGTTGTGCTTTTCTCATACGTGGACCATTTTTAACTATATCTAAGAGAAATTTAAATACATATTCAGATATATAAGTACCAAACTGGTCGACAATTCTAGTTATTTTAATATTCTGAGGTATTGATTTATCTGCAATAAGGTCATTAATCCCAGCACCCATTGATTGGAACCAACGGACAGATGAGCCCATTTGTTTATTCAATAATTGGGTAGGAAATTTCCATCCTAAAATAACTTCAGTATCTGGTAAACATATTTCTGCTTGTTCTAAACTTGTTGCTGCTTTGACAGATGTAAACCCTTGATTACAAATATATTCAGTATAAGCTTTTACCTCTGATTCATTAGGACTAAATATAAGAATATTAGGTTGAATTGTATTCATTAGATTCCTCCTCTTTTGAATCCTTCTTAAGACAGTTTTAATGCAAATATTAAAAACATCTACCTGACTTTCATTATAGTTGAATAAAAAGAAATAACAAAATTTTTATAGGTATATACAAGTAGGCACATAAAATATTTAGACTAAAGTATAAATATAGGAAAAGCAAAAGAAAAAGCACAAACTCGTTGGTAATCAACAGGTTTGTGCTTTTTCACTTTCTCGAATATGTTGTAATTTCGAGTTATGAAAGTACAATATTTTAAATCAAAAAATAGATTATTTTAATAAATATATAATAATTATCCCTATAATTACTTAAAGAAAAAGGCAGCATCTAATTGGATGCTGCCTTTTTCTTTCATACACTTCTAATAGATTAAAGTTATTTGCCCTTGTGAGGCCCTTTCACTACGTATATCGACTCATACCCAAAGTGCCTTGTGAATAATACGAATATCTACTTTCAATTTGAGGTAATACACTTCATGAAGTGACTGTCAAGTCTTTCAAAACTAACCAGTCCCTTCATAAGATAAGTATTTAACCTTTCACAGCAATCACTTTTATAGTTTTAATGGTTTTACGCTTTTTTCATTTCTCATAAAAACTATTATATTAACTAATAATCAATATGATATACAATATAAAGGAAGAAAATTTACGCAAGGAGTATTTATGATGATTAAAGCAATCTTTATATTTTTATTAGCTGGAATAGCAGAGATCAGTGGAGGCTACCTTATTTGGAAATGGTTACGAGAAGGAGCATCTGGTTGGTTAGGGTTATTCGGTGGAATAGCTCTTGTTCTCTATGGGATTATTGCTACATGGCAAGCCTTCCCTGATTTTGGTCGGGTTTATGCAGCCTATGGAGGCGTCTTTATTATTATGAGTTTATTTTGGGGGTGGTTAGTAGATAAGAAAATTCCAGATACATATGATTGGATTGGTGGGCTTGTATGCTTAATTGGTGTTTTTATTATATTATGGCCAAGAAACTAAGTGATGAAAGGAAGAGAGTGAAAATCTGTGCTATATTAGCTAAGAAAATATGACCTATAAAATAGAACAAAACTTCTTTATTACTTTTTATCATTCAATTATTTATTATCATTACTTTATATATAAGCCAAGTAATATTCATACTATTAATCTTATACAGCTGGAGACGGTTTAATGCTACTTACTTTTTCTTTGTTATAACAATAAATATCACAGCGATCTTTTAACATAAGAACCTCCTAATAATCAAACACTGATTTGATTATTTAACTATTATCCTTTAGTTTATGTAGATGTTATATAACAATTCCGTAAAAGTATATATAAAGCCTAAACTCATTGTTATTGAACGGTTTTGCGCTCTTTTTACTACCTCGAACATGCATTACGTAAACTAGGAATGAATAACATATACATCCTAAAAACAGAAAAAACCATCCTACTGTATGAGAAGGTTTTTCCTGTTTTAGACTGTATAAGATGATTCTCTAATGTCATCTTGTTTAGTTTGTTCGAAAGATAAAAGTTATTTTTTAGCCAAGAAGAATTTTTTCTTCTGCATAACGAATTTTTGACTCTCTATTCGAACGAATAGCAAGCACAAAACCAATGGTAAGAGGCCCTACTCTCCCAATAAACATCATAATCGTAATAAGAATGCGTCCTGCAGGGCTTAAGTCGCCTGTGAAATTAGCACTTAGTCCAACCGTTCCGGAAGCAGAAATGGTTTCAAATAAGAGTGTGGACATATCTACTCCTTTTTCTGTGATGGTTAGTAAAAAGAAAATGACAAAGACAAAAATCATTGCAGAAGTAGCAATAGAAAAAGCTCTATAAATAAGGGATTTTGGTATTCGGCGTTGAAAAATGTTAATATCCTCTTTGTTTGTTAACACTGACCACAAAGCCAACAATATTAAGACAAAGGTCGTAATCTTAATTCCACCACCTGTTGAACCAGGAGCTGCTCCCACAAACATAAGGCTCATCATATAGACTTTTGAACTTAACGTTAGCTCTCCTATATCTAACGTATTAAAACCCGCTGTACGAGGAACAACTCCTTGAAAATAAGCTGCCCACCATTTATCTCCCATGCTTAATTTACCTAACGTGTCAGCGTTATGATATTCCAAAGCAAAAATAACAAGTGTACTCACAATATTTAGGATAATGGTCGAAGCTAATACAATTTTAGTATGAAGAGAAAATTTCCTTATATTTCGTTTCTCTAAAATATCTGCGATGACAAAAAAACCTGTTCCACCTATTATGAAAAGTGACGTAATAACGATATTGACGGTTGGATCTCCCACCCATTTACTGAGATTATCAGGTTCTAAGCCAAATCCTGCGTTGTTAAATGCAGATATAGAATGGAATATTCCATAATAAATAGCCTTTCCCCAACTCATCTCTTGTGCCCAACGAATAGCTAGAATAAGGGCTCCAATAGCTTCTACAGCTAAGGTAATGAACACAACACGCCGAACTAATGCAATAATGCCTTGCAAAGAAAATGCATTTAAAGATTCTTTAAGGATTAACCTTTGTTGTAATCCGATTTTCTTACCTAATATGATAAACATAAGGATACCAATGGTCATGAAGCCCCAACCACCTACTTGAATGAGTACAAGTAGAATGATTTGTCCGAATAGAGTAAAGGTAGTTCCTGTATCAACAACAGCTAATCCTGTTACACATACGGCAGAAGTGGCTTCAAAAAGAGCATCGATAAAGCTCAAGTGATGTCGATCACTTGTAGCAGCAGGTATCATTAATAATCCTGTTCCTAGCAATATCAAGCCTAAAAATCCCGAAAATAAAATAGATGCAGGTTCCAATTTCTTTATTTTATGTCTTTTACGTGACTTATAAAGTAACATATTAAATTCCTTTCAACGTGTTTTGAGTAAAGGTTTAACTGAAAGATTACATCATGGCAAAGGAGAACTTTAACAATATTGCTCCTACCCTAATGGAAAGCACAAGCATCCATACAAGGAACTAGGAAGAATTTCAATGGATGTTACATTCCTCTTACACACCTTCTTTTTCAAAGCGTGTGATGTCTTGATTATGTCCCATCACAATTAAAACATCATTTTTATAAATGATTTCCCCTGCAGCAGGAGCAACCACAAATCTTCCATGACGTTGAATTCCCACGATGTTACATCCGTATTCTGCTCGCACGTTAAGTTCTTCCAAACTATGGTGATCCAGCTTGTTTGTTGCCACAATCTCTGCAATGCTGTATTCTTTGGATAACTCAATAAAATCAATCATTTTATCGGAAGTAATATGATGAGCAATTCTTTTGGCTACATCTCGTTCGGGATGGATTACTCGATCTACCCCAATTTTTTCAAGTACTTTTGAGTGATATTCATTTTGCGCTTTTGCCCACACTTTACGTACTCCTATTTCTTTTAAGAGTAATGAAGTTAATATACTGGTTTGCATATCATTCCCGAAAGAAACGAAAGCATGATCGACATTGCCAACGCCCAGGTTACGTAAAACCGTTTCATCAATTGAGTTTACACACACGGCGTGTGTGGCATAATTCACATGTTCACTCACTCTTGCCTCGTCTGTATCTACAGCTAATACTTCAATACCCAGATCATAGAACTCTTTAACAAGAGTTGAACCAAAACGCCCTAAACCAAATACAGCAAATAATTTCTTCATTATAATCCTTCCTTACCCCGTTTTCATTAGTGTTTGTTGTTTAGTATAAAAAACACCGAAATATATATTTAACGACAAAAAGACCACAGAGGATTTCCCCGTGGTCGTATTATTCTTTGATCACAAGTTTCACACCCTCTCCCTAACGCTTACGAAGTTAGCTGTCGGATTCGGGTCAAGAAGTAACCCTACCTTTACTTACATAAAGGATTCACCCCAAGTAACAGAAAAGACTGTTACAAACTTGGTTCCCCCGTTCCATACGGATTCAGCGATCAAGATGATTTATGAATTTATGAAAGATATATTACTCCTGTTTTTTTATGTTGTAAAGACTAAATTATCGTCTATTTCTACTATTTTATCCTTACATCAGAACCTTTTTTAGTGGAAGGGCAGATAATCCCTGCTTTCTTTTGGTAATCGTCTCTCTCAATGGTAGAAAACGTACAAATGAAGACAGCGAGCAAAGCCCTCTAATAAAGTAATAGAATTAAAGCAGCATAATTTAGAAAAGTCTTTAAAAGAAACATATGTTAGAATTATTAATAAAATGTTCGAGGAAAAGAATCTTATTTGAATAGGGACTATTAAATTAATCCGGAACTACCTTCGATTTTATTAAGGTAAGCTTTAATCTTTTCAATATCCTGTTCAGAATCAGCCAATGCTACATAGCCATCAGGTCTAATGAGGAACATTGATCCTGGACTCATTCCAGCTTCCCTCATGGATGCTGTCCATGGAAATTCATGAAGGGGAATAGTAGCAGTTTTAGCAAGTTCACGAAGGTCAACCTTTACCTCTCCATACACATGGAACTGCCAATCAAAGGTTTGCAGTGGTTTAAAATTGTCTCCGCCTTGCCCGTGTACCCATGGTAAACGATCTCCCCCATGAATAGCACCAGCCATTCCTGTACTGAGCATACTATTACGATAATGAATACGGATTTGCGATACGGCTTTAAATAGTGCTTTTCTAATAGAAGAGATACCTGTCATTTTTGGAACTATATAAGGAATCAATACTTCACGAATCATTTTCGTAGAAAAACCCTTTCCAACAATTCCGGAAAACATTCTATCTGTTGTGGCAACTAAATTCTTAGCAAAATCCATTCTCTCCTCTTCATAAGAATCTAGAAGTTCTTCTTTTGCTTTCTCTTTAAGGACGGCAGCCAGCTTCCATGAAAGGTTTATAGCATCCCCAATCCCGGTATTCATTCCCTGTCCTCCTGCTGGGCTATGAACGTGTCCAGCATCTCCTGCAATAAACACACGTCCTTTTCGAAAGTGTTCACTTACTCGATGGTGGACTTTATAGGTGGAGAACCAGTTCACCTTATTCGTATGCACTCCTAAGTTTGCTTCTATATAAGGAACGATTTCAGTAAATTTAATCTCTGACTTTTTATCTAATAATGCTTGAGGAACAAGACTAATCAAGCGTAGAGAATTTGTTGTCCGAATAGGAAAAATTAGACCAAAGCCATCTTTGAAGAGTTTCATCTGTAAACCCTCAATATGTGTTTCGCTTAGAACATCCGCCACGTAAAAAACTTGCTCGTATGTTCCACCTGCAAAATCGAAGCCAAGTCCCTTTCGAACTGAACTGTGAGCTCCATCACACCCGCATAAATAAGCATAATGATGCTTTTTCTCGATCCCTTGCTTGGTCGTGATGACATGAACTCGGTCTTCCTCCTGATGAAATGAGATTAGCTTTGTATCCCACTCTATACAAATCCCTTTTGCTTTCAATTGATTTATTAGAATCCGTTCATGTTCATCTTGTGGCAGGCTCAATACGTATGGAAAAGGACTCAGTCCTTTTCCAATGCAACCCAAGTTCATCTTCGCTCTTTGTTTGTTATCTTTATAAATTTCTACTTGTTGGACAGGGATTCCTGAGTGAACTATTTCATCTACAAAACCAAATTGATGATAAAATTCTAATATTCTAGCATGAACGGTCATCGCTCTAGATGCTTCTCCAGGTCCTTTATTTTTATCAATAATTCTAAAGGGAATTCCTTGCTTCTCAAGCCCAAGGGCTAACGCTAATCCTGTTGGACCAGCTCCAACAATTAACACTTGAGGTTGCATCACTTTCTCCTCCTTAAAATATTTAAATAACAAGTCCCGCCTAGGATATAAGAAGTTTATAGGTCCTGCTTAAGTATTATTGGAACTTCATCTATAAGAAGAATAGGGATAGATGACAAACAACCCATCACATACATGAATCTTTCTATAAATATTACGAACGACCATCCCTATTTCCTTTTTGTATTACAAGATTCTTACTTCGATACTTGGTAAAATAGCTTTTTCTCCTTCCCTTTATCCTTTAGTAGCCCTTGCTTTTTTCTCTTCATAGTAGCCCTTGTCTGAAGCTGAACCTTGTACTTTCAAAACAGATAATACGAGGAGAAAGAAACTTCCTAAAGCAATCCATAATAAGATAGACGTTGTACCACTAAAGCTAAAGCCCTGATGGAAGAAAAATAACTTCCGCAGTCCCTCTACCATAAATCGCATAGGTAACCACGAATAAATATAATCTCGGTAGAAAGTAGACATCATCTCTGGTGCCATTGAAAGTAATGGAGCTCCAAAGAAAAGAATGAGAACAAAGATGGGAATTCCTTTCATTCCAAGCCAAGATAGAACAGCTGTAATAAGCAAGAAAAATGCAAAATAAGTAATGGTTAAGAATAAAGAGATATCCATAAAGTTTGAAATCTGAATGCCTAATAAATCTGCAATCCACGCTAAACCAAAACCCGCTACTAGACTTAACACAGTTCCAGCAAGAACTTGAGTAAGCATAGCATATAGCTTTTGCTTTCTATTCACAAAAGTAAGCTTATTAGCAACAAAGAAAAGCACGACCGCTCCAGCAATGCTTGACATCCATAAAGGCTGAAACAAGGCCACAGGAGCACTCCCATTCATACTTGCTGTTCCCACCCCATTTACATTTTCCACATTAACTTGTAGAGGATCTGTCAACAAAGTTAGTTGATTGACTTTCAAAGAAACATTTTGCTTGGCTAATCCTTGGAGGACTTGTGTTTGTATTCCATTCTCTAGATTATCCCCTATTGTATTTAACATTTGACTTGTTAAATTAGCTGCAGCCGGGTTCATTCCTTGGTTAATAAGGAGACTGATTTCAGGTTTTTCTGGTTTTGAAGTCATTAAGGATGATTGTTTTTGACTGAAATTTTCAGGAATAATAAGAGCACCATAGTATTCCTGGTTATTTAATCCTTTCAATACGTCTTCCTTACTCTCAACATTAATCCACTTAACGAGGGAGACTTCACCATCTGTAGAAGTTGTATTCTTTTTCAGCATGTTCGTGATGGTATTTCCCATATTTACTTTTCCCTGTTGGGGAATTACAGCACCGATGTCCTCATTGACTAAAGCAATCGGTAGATTTTTTGGCTTCTGTTGAACAGAAGGGATTAGAGTTAATCCAAATAAAGCAATAACTAAAATTACTACTAAAGGCGATATAAAAAGGAGCTTGTTTTTCAACAAATGAATATACCTTCTTCCTAGTTTAAATTATAATGAACATTGTGTTGATTTACTTACACTTTGGATTATAAGTATAGATATAGAGATATTCAATAAACAGAAACCATAGATATGATGCATATTGAACACATAGCCTATATCTGTCGAATAAAATTTAGGAGGAAATCCATTGAAGGAGCTCAATACAGATTTAAGAATAATACGTACGAAGACCTCTATTCGAAATGCCTTAACCGAACTGATAGAAGAAAAGGGGTTTGAAGCTATAACCGTAAAAGATATCACGGTAAAAGCCGAAATTAATCGAGGAACGTTTTATTTACATTATCAGGATAAATATGATCTCATGGATAAATGTCAGCGGGAAATCATGTATCAGATGTCTACTATTGCAAAGACCATCTTTGCAAAAGGGGTAGTGGATAGCGAAATGGCCTTTTCTTTTGCAATTTCCATATTTGAATATCTCAGTCAAAATGCAGCCTTTATGAAAGCTGTATTGGGGCCAAAAGGAGATTTATCTTTTCAAATAAAAATAAAAGAATTTATGAGAAAGACACTTTTTGAAGACGGTGTACAAAATTCCTTCATTAAACAGGAATCTTTACTCGTTCCAGGAGAGTATTTAACTTCCTATATTGTTTCAGCACATTTAGGGGTCGTTCAGCAATGGCTCCAACACGGTAGAAAAGAATCTCCTCAAGAAATGGCACGTATCCTGTCAACGATGACCTATAATGGCCCTCTATTTGCAGCTGGCCTTAAAAAATAGTATTGATAGGCATCATTTATCTCTGAATCTCCTTTTATTAAAACGTGTAGATATTTAAACACAAAAAAGCCTTTAAAATACATACATTTTAAAGGCTTTTACTATTTATAATGTAAGTTATACTGACTGAAAATATAAAAACTACAGTATTATTTTGAACACTTTTCCTTCTCTTTTAAATAACTTATTATCACTGTAGCTTATATACCCTCCAATTTCAGATCCTAGACGAGCATACATGGAAAATGCCCGTGGATGGCTTGATTTCATATAGATAGCTCGATATCCTTTAGTTTTATAATATGGAATAATCACATCTCTAAGCCACCTTTCCCCATTTCCTCGTCCTTCCTGACATATATGAAAATAGTTAAGTATTAAGATATCATAAATATCTTCCTTTACTTGAATAGGCTCTTTGAAAAATATATTAAAGTCAAGTAAACCTGTGTTTGCAAGAGCAATACCTAAATGTTCCCTATCTCTCTTCATAATATGAAAATCCATGTTCATATCTTTCCTCGTTTTAACTTCTTCAATTAAATGACAACAATGATAAACTTCATCATAGTCATCCCAATCCTTCTTTGCTTTAAATAATAAATTCTTGATGATAGGTATAAGATAGTTGCTGTTAAATTCAGATGAAACGCTAAACTCGTTACCGTTAAATTTACTTAGAATCTTCAAAACTATTCTCCCTCTTTGACTTGAATTTTTTCTCCCTTATAAAATAATAGCTAATAACGATATGAATCTCAGCCCAAAATCAGGCTCTATGCTGTACATAAATGGCTCCTCCTATTCTTCCCCTTACAACTTTTTTATACGTTTCTGTATTATTTTGGTTTCAATTTCAGTTAACATAAAGCATGTTGGAGAAAGTAAAAAAGCGTAGACATGTTCGGTAATAACGAGTCTGCGCTTTTTTTTCGTTTATACATACTACTTTTACGTCCGGTTTTTTTGTGTTGTATTTTAATTACTACTATGAAAATTGAGTTTTTTCATTATAAATTTTAGAAAGATCCATTTTTCATCAAAAGTGTATACATTTGTTGTTGTTTATTCGTTGTATAAGTATAGGGAGGAAAAAGGATGAAACAAGAAGACGAATTAGCCTCCTATCTTATCCATTTAGGAGAGGAAGTATTAAAATTCTTACTGGCAAAAGGGTCGACAAAAGAAGACGCGGAGGATATTATTCAAAATACTTTTTACAAAGTGTACACGCTATTAGATGACCTAACAGAAAACAATATTCGCCCATGGTTCTTTAGAGTAACACTTAACGAGTACATTGATTTAAAGAGAAAGAAGGAGCACCAAAACATCCACTTAACAGAGAAAATTTATTCAAAGCTCCAATATACAGATGGTGAACTGGAGGCCCTTTTAAATAAAGAGGAGATTGTCTACCTATTAAAAGACATCAAAACAGAATATAGGGAAGTTTTCTTTTTAAAGTATTACTATGATTTTTCATACGAGGAAATTGCAGTTATTTTGAATCTTAAAGTAAGTAGTGTGAAGCAAAAATTATTCCGTGCACGTAAGTCGATTCACTCAAAAATAGGAGGAAGACATAGATGGAACATTCGTTAAAAGATGCTTTAAGAAAAGCGAAGCGACGACAATTACTAAAGATTATTGTCATCTCAATTATTGTGGTACTCATTACTTTACCCGTACTTTATAAAATAGGAAATTACTTTGCTGCAAAAAGTTCTACAAGACTTCATGAACAGCTCTTTTTACATAATGAAATTGCCGAACCTAATATTCAAGTTGATTCTCAGGTTACGAGCAATTCTTCTATGTTTGGCGGTAATATCGTTACAAATCGTTCTAAAAATGTAGATGGCTATTTAATACCCTGGAGCACGCTTACAAGTTCATATGATTGGCTTCGTATTAACATTGATTATAACGAGTTAATACCAGGATTCTATGGAGAAGGTACAGAACTCTATGAATATGACAAACAAACGAAGAATAAAGTGGCGATCTTTTACCATCCATCTATTCAAAAATACTATGACGGTGTACAAAATGATTTAGAGGAAATTTCACAAATGGATGATCATGTAGCAGAAGTTGCAATTTCTTTTGACAAACCTTATACATTCCAGGAAATTCAAAAACAGATGCCTGATAACTTGAACATTGTGTGGTTGTATATGACGTCTTCAATTGGAGATGAAAGCAAGGGACCTGCTGGTATGCCAATTTACGGATTTAATCCATCTGATTCACCCAAGGAGGCTTACCATAGCTTTATTAAATCCCTTAAAGAGTATGATAAAAATGGGAATGAAGAGACTATCCAAAACTTTTTACAGTCAAATAGAAATAAACCGTTTGAGGATGTCAAAGTTTTGGGAGTCATGGTGACGGGCCAAACTAAAAACTTTAAAAGTCTAGAAAATAAGAGCTTTATTCGTGGGGCTTCTGTAGGGGCCACTGCACAAATTGTTCCTTATATTAAACCAACAAAATAGTAAGCAGAAGATTGTATGAAAAACTTTGTTTTTAGATGATTTAGGATACACAAAAACCACTTAACGTGACACTGCTTATTAATAGTAGAAAATAAAATAACCTCTTTGAATTAAGTATCAAAGAGGTTATTTGGTTTATATGGTGATTATAAATTAAACTTTTTCTAGAAATGGGCTCTCAATGATTGTATATTTACGAGCAAACCTTTTATAGGTAATAGATACAGTGTTTTGACCTTCTTTGAAAATCAATTTGTTATGTTGTATATCTTCTTCTGATAATACATATCCTTCTTTGCTCATCATTTTAATATATGTATCTAAATGTCCTCTAGGAACGATATACAAAATGTCATTATCTACATTTGATGTCTTAGCTATATCTTTCTCTTTTATCTCTAATTGATAGAGAGCTTTCATATTAGCAATGGGTCTATTAGTTCCAAATATATGTTCCCAATTTATGAAGATAAGGGACCACACAACCATGACAAAACTAGAAAAACTAATACCTATCTTCATCCCTTTTTTCATTAGAAGTTTCCTGTATTAAGCATCTTTTCTTGTTCAACCTGGTTTTGTTCTTCTGCTGTAATATGAATTTCAACATCTCTATTCTCTAGTTGAACGTTGTCCATAGTGTTATAAGTCCTTGCTTCAGCTTGGTTTTGTTCCTCTTCTGTTAGGTGAACTTCAACGTCCTTATTTAATCCTTCAGATGATAATGGTGAAATAACATTCTGATTCATAAGCATAGATGTAGATAAACCCAAAATAGATGTACACATTAATAAATGTTTTTTAATAATAATTTTAGACAATCCTTTCCTTTTACCAAATAATAGATTCATCTTTAATTTTACATAAAAGGAATTAAAAAACAATAAAAAATAACCCTTTATCTATAAAGGTAAATAAACCTCATATATAAGGCTAGTTACCATAACACTGTTTATCGGCAGAAACAAAAAGACCCCTAATCTTAGGGGTCTTCTTAATGAGTATTTAAAGTGATTGGCGAAAATAAAGTTGTTTAATTTTCATGTAATACCCTTTTTCTATCCTAAAAATAAAACAATAAAGTCATTTAAATCTAAAGGGTATACAGCAACAGCGCCCGATTGCAGAGGATTAAAGAGAATACAGTTCTATTATTTTTTCTAAGGGTAATTTATTCGAATTACACATATCAACAAAATAGGGTAACTGCCATTTTTGAGTTTTCATTGCGTGTTTACTACTCGGACTATCCCAGCTAGGATAAACTCTTATTGCCATTTTGCCCTTTGTTGAAGTAGACCTAAGAATGTTCTGTTTTAAAAGAATTTCTTTTGGAAAAATAAATTGACCAAACTCATTTTCATTTTTAAAGGTAGTTATAACTAATAAATCAGGGGCTTCCTCATATAAGTAAGGTTGATTTTTATTATTTTCGTCCTTTTCCCAAAATGCAACAAACTGCCCTACTTTGGTAGGGGTTATATTCGCAACTCTGAATCGAACTGTTTTAGAAGATAATTGAAATGTACCAGCACCATACTTAGAATTTTGCTTCTCTTCCTTACCCGTTACATCATTAATTATGGGATTACCCTTCGCTGTTGCTCTTATACTTGTCATATTTGCAGGTGCAGAATTATTTACAGGAAATCATATGATGTTTACTGTTAGTACATTGTCCAGAGTTACTAGCTGGAAAGATGTATGTAAAAATTGGTTTTGGTGCTTTATTGGTAATTTTATAGGATCCGTTATCCTCTGTTTATTAATAGTGGGAACCGGAATATTTAAATCCATTTCTCCAGATCATTGGTTGATGACTATTGCAATTAAGAAGATGAGTATGGATTCATCGGAATTATTTTTCCGTGCAATCTTGTGTAATTGGCTTGTATGTTTAGCAATCTGGACTACTCTTCGTACAAAAAGTGATACTGCGAAAATTATGCTTATTTTTTGGATGCTGTTTGCGTTTGTTTCGTCTGGATATGAACATAGTGTGGCGAACATGACTTTTCTTGGATTAGCATCAATGCATCCCCATCCCGAAGCAATTACACTTACAGGGTTCTTTCATAATTTAACTCCAGTAACCTTAGGAAATATTATTGGAGGAGGCTTGTTTCTAGGTACCGTTTATTGGTTTATTGAAACAAGACAGTTCACACAAAAACCCGAAGTTACTAAAAGAAAAGACTCTATTAATCTACAGAAAACGGGTTCCTCTAAATATTAATAGATTACATATTCCTTAAATTATCTATAAAAAAATCCTTTGTTCATCATTATCAAAGGATTTTTTTATATGGGAGAATACAGCAGTAGTATGGACTGTTTTATAGATTGATATACACCTATGTTTCTATATCTCATCCTTTATAAAAAGTATGACAAGGGTGGTTGTGGTAAGTGTGGGGCCATTTGAATAAGAAATCTCTTTTCTTTCATTTAATTTTTTTTAATTGGTTTATTACTTTTATTAACATAAATCTGACACCTTTTCTTTCATAAGAAAAGTCATTAAAAGTACCAATTAAATAGGTATCCATCTTAGGGTGATAAAACAAATAGGCCCCTGTGGCACCTGCATGTCCCCAGACATTAAATATTTTTGGCATAAGTAGTGGAACTGTTTTAAACTGCATAATGCCATAACCATACTCAATTCCTACACCATACTTCGCTTTATCGTTCATCATTTTCTCAAGGGTTTCCTTTTTTACTAATTGATAGGATACTAACGCTTGCATGAATTTCAACATATCTTCTCCAGTAGATACTACTCCACCACCTGCGTAGTCGAGACTTGCATATCCTTTGTGATTAGTTATGTTCTTTTTATTAACGTAAAAGTCTGCTAAATGTTGGGTATCTTTGTCTAATGGATTAGAATAGTGTAGTACAGATGAATTCATCATACCGAGGGGTTGATAAATATATTGTTTCATAGCTACATGAAAAGGTAATCCTGTTATTTTTTCTATGATTAATCCTAATAGATGAAAGTTAGTATCGGTATATTTAAAGCCGTTACCTGGAGGGAAATGAGGTTTTCGATGTGTTTTTGCCCAAATAATTGCCTCTTGTGGGCTTATGGTAAAGTTTGGATCATTCAGAATCCTTTCTAGTAATGGGCGAAAATTATCATACAAACCGGACGTTTGATTGAGTAGATGTTTAATTTTAATCTCATTCGTATAATCTTTACCTTTATAAATATGAAGATGTTTGACTAATTCTTGATCTAAATATTCGGTAATATAGTCCTCGAATGATAATTGACCGTTTTCATATAAAATACTAATCAAAACTGACGTGAATATTTTTCCTACGCTTGCCATATATGCTGGCTGTTTTGGATTCATTGACCCTCTTGCGATATTTAAATGGATACCTTTCTTTTCTGAATGAACAAATAAAAATGCACCCTTTAAATTTTTATCTTTTTGTACTTGTTTTATGAATGATTTTTTAATTGAACTGATTACTTTTTCATTTTGTTTTGTTTGCATAGATATCCCCCATTATTTGATATTAATTTTATTCCCTTAACCTGCATCGTTACTTTAAGTACAAAATTCACCATCTTTGGATTAACTTTAACCTAATTATAATTATTCTGTAATTTAATTTTTCATACTCCTATTTCGTAAGGGGTAGTTCTCAATTGAAGAATCTCAATCTCAAAATTAGACAATCATTTCACCCTTCCTAAGCATCTTAATATTGTATTTTTTTGAAATTATAATATAAAGGGATGTATTTCACCTTGTATATCATATACACTTCTAGTTTGCATAAAACATGTTCGCGGAAGTAAAAAAGCACAAACCTGTTGATTGGCAATGGATTTGTGCTTTTCCTATTAGATGTCTAGCTATTAGCTATGTTTATAAAATGTATTATACATTTTATAAAGAATTCGAAAATCTTGCTTGAATTTCTTTTAAAAACCTCTCAGCAGCAGTAGAAAAAACCTGATGCTTTTTCCAAACCATATTTAAGCCAGATTCAAGTCTGGGCTCTAATGGTATAAAACAAAGGTTACTATCACTAGATGTATTCACTAATTTATCAAGAGTTATGGCATACCCAATGCCCTCTTCAACCATAAGTGCAGCATTATAAGCAAGATTATATGTAGTCACAACGTTTAATTTATCAAAATCTTCACCAAACCAATCCGCAAATTCATTTTTAGAAAATGTCTGTTGCATAGCTTGTCGTGAACAGATTAGTGGAACATTTATTAAATCTGCTGGTTGAATGGTTTCTTTAAAAGCAAGAGGACTATCTTTCCTCATAACAACTCCCCAAACATCTTTAGCCGGGATATTAATATAATTGTATTTGGATAATTCAGCTGGTTGTATTAAAATCCCAAAGTCAATTAACCCCTTGTCAAGTCGTTCAGTTACATCTTCTTCATTTCCACTGTAAATGTGATATCGTATATTTGGATAACTTAACTGTAGATCTTTTACTATCCTTGCAACCTGTTTCATGGCGTCTGTTTCCCCACTACCTATATAAACATCACCACTTATCGTTTCTTTCATGGAACTAAATTCTTCTTTTAATTTATCAACCATATCCACAATTTCTTCTGCTCTCTTTCGCAGGAGCATTCCTTCATCAGTGAGAATGATACTGTGACTACTGCGAATAAATAGTTTTTTCCCTAACTCTTGTTCAAGGTCTTTTAATTGTCTTGACAAGGTTGGCTGTGTAACATGCAAAAAATTAGCAGCCCCCGTAATGCTTCCTTCTCTTGCAACCGTAAGAAAATACCGTAAAACTCTAAATTCCATATAATCCTCCTCCTTTATCATGTTTTAGTATAAACGTTCAAGAAATGCCCATCAAGCATATCTATACATAAGAAATGAGTATTTGTAATAAAAGGGAGACGTACTTAAAATAAATAACTAAGAGGTAAAAAGTTCCCAAAGTTCTTTAAGGGTAATTTTTTGGAAGATAGGAGTTGTTTTTACTTTGCATAAACAAAATAAGTTGTTGATTTTTATATTAACAGTAGGTGTTTTCGGCATTTTAAATACGGAGATGGGGGTTATTGGGTTATTGCCTTCCGTCTCAGAATACTTTGATGTCAGCATATCAAAAGCAGGATTACTAGTTAGTCTTTTCGCTCTTACTATTGCGGTATCTGGTCCAACGATGCCGTTATTGTTATCCGGGATTAATCGGAAGAAAGTCATGCTACTTGTATTAGGTATTTTTGTTGTGGGAAACATCGCATCCGTATTTACAACTAACTTTACTCTTCTATTAATAATTCGTATCGCACTAGCTCTTTTTCATCCAGTTTATTGTTCCATGGCGTTTACCGTAGCTGCTTCCTCAGTAAAACCTGAAGAAGCTCCAAAAGCTGTTTCAAAAGTATTCATAGGAATATCTGCCGGTATGGTAGCCGGCGTCCCAATAGCAAGTTTTATAGATAGTGCTATTTCATATGAAATGGCTATGGCATTCTTTGCTATTGTAAATGTATTTGTATTGATCGCTACATTGATTTTTGTACCAACGATGCCGGTTGAAGAAAGACAATCTTACGGTGAACAACTTGCTGTATTAAAAAAATCTATTATATGGTTTTCTATAGTAGCTGTAATTTTATTAAATGCCTCCGTATTCGGGGTATATAGTTATATTGCTGAGTACCTGGAGACTGTTACACAAATGTCTCCGAATATCATCAGTTTAACGCTATTCGTTTTCGGTGGAGCTAATATTATTGGAAATATCGTTTCAGGGAGGGTACTTACTAATAGTCCTATTAAGTCCATCTTAATTTTTCCTTTGTTATTGAGTGTAGTTTACATCCTTTTATTCTTCACTGGAGAATTTGCTGTACCTATGGTAATAATTACTTTTCTTTGGGGACTATTGGCTGGAGGAATCATGGCTAATATTAATCAATATTTAATTTCATCATCAGCTCCAGAAGCTCCTGATTTCGCCAATGGTTTATTTATATCAGCATGTAACGTAGGAACAACAGTTGGATCAGCTGCAGGTGGATTATTCATTTCAGAAATGGGTACACCATACGTCGTATTAGTAGGAATCCTATCTGTAATCCTAAGCCTTGTTGTTATCCTACTAAGAAACAATATGTTTAACGCTTCAAGACAAACAGAAAAACATAGAGAAGGATCTTTTACTTCTAATTAAGAAAAAACTTTTCGTTTATATAAAGCAGGTTCGAGGAAGTAAAAAGCGCAAACTCGTTAATTAATAACGGATTTGTGCTCTTTCTTAAAATATCGCTATATCTCTTAAAGAATAAGTATTTAAAGAATTTATTAACAAAAAGTGGGATGCATTACCAGCTATATAGATTAAAAAGAGAAAAATAAGAGGACAAGAATAGGGAGAGAAAATATGTTGATGAATAGTCTTATAGTTCAACTACCACGAGGTCTTCAAGCGAGACATACAGCTTTATTTGTACACAAAGTGGCTTCGTTTAAGAGTGAAGTCATTCTTTTCAAAGATGGAAAAACTGCAAGTGGGAAAGACATCATGCTGATTATGGATCTATTCATCAGAGAAGGGGATGAAATTACCTTACTGGTAGATGGGTGTGATGAACAAATGGCAATAGAAACCTTACAAAAGTATCTTTTAAATCTTTCGTAAGTATAATGGATAAACTCCCAGAAATACTACGAGAAGCTGAAAAATTTCAGACTTGATGAACAAATTTCTAATTGTACATTACTCCTTCTTACACCATTCATTTTAATTAGGATGATTAGCTTTTTTCCCTTTTAGTTAACATAATAGATCTTATAAGAAGTAAAAAAGCACAAACAAGTCCAATAACCACAAGTTTGTGCTTTTCATTACTCTATATCTTGCTATCTATAGTTTTCTCTTAAAATCAATTATCTAGATATGCTTTAATTACCAGCTTGCTTTTTTTACTCCAGGAATCTGTCCTGCATAGGCAAGTTCTCGGAGACAAATACGACACGTAATACTGAATGAGGGCGTCTGCAACGTTCACGACGGGTATATTCTTGCACCTTAAAATTTGGCTCGCGATGCTCTTTTATAATAAGTGATTTTTTTGCCCTATTATGGCCTCCCTTTAATTAAGTTAAAGGGAGAAGAGGCTTATCAATATACATCCGTCTTTTTTAAAAGTAAATAAGTTTTATGTAGTAACTATTGTAAAGAGTAAGGAAACCTAATAAATGTTAGGTTTCCTTACTCTTTAATCTTAACTCTTATGAATAGATTTCCATGAGTATAAATACTCCTGTTTTATTTCGAGACAAGATATTATTTCTTTGTTCTTTTAAGATTCAGTTCTTCTGAAGATTCCATTTGGTATCGTAACTGTCCGTTAGATTGTCGGTTTGACTTATTATTAGGGAGAACATTGTTAGCCATATAACGGTGAAAAAAGAACTCGAAAATAGTAACACCTAGAGCAGAAATTAAGGTTCTCGCAAGATAGTCACCGTAAGCTAAATTATTGGTCATGACCCAGATAATGATAAAGGATAAAGCAAAATCAGCGACGGTTGCAAGAGTATTACTCGTTCTAGGAAGAATCAGTAGGTCTCCAATAATATAAGATAATGCACCCAAAATTATTGTCGTTAAAAAGACATCCCGAATAGAAAAATCATTAATTCCACCCAAAATCACATATAAAAGAATAAAGCTTACAATAAACTTAAGTAAAAAAGCTTTAACATGTTTCATAAACTATACCTCCTTTACAAGATTAGATTACTCTTCAAAGGTAAGTCTATACACGAAACTCCTTTACATAATTGGTGATATTTTCAACGACGTTGTTTTTATGCTCCTATCTTATATAATTAACAATCATCATTAACCAATAGAAGCAATACCCATAATATTGTAACTATGTGTTCTAAATTATTGGTTCACAAGCTTTGTAGCTTTTATTCCTGAAAATGTCGTCCCTTCCATCGTTGCGAATATAAGTTTCTACATAAATTGTTATTAGATGGGGGAAATTATATAAGGATGGATTGAAGAATTAATTCATTACATAATAACCTATATAAGCTGATGATAAAAAAATCCCCTAAGTAAGAAGATTTTTTCAACTTGTTATCACGTATATTTTATATGTTTATGTTCATAGCAAGTTTACATAACACGCATTATCAGCAGTAAAAAAGCACAAATCCGTTTAGTAGCCACGGTTTGTGCTTCTTTCACGATATCTACTAAATAGATAGTACACTAAAAGCAATTGCTGTGAGAATCATAACTAAAGAAGTCCCAATAGCGTACTTTGTAGAAAATCGTATATGATCCCTAAAATCAATTCCTATCAGACCAATCAATACATATACTGAACCTACCAAAGGACTTAATAAATGAAGTGGTTGTCCTAACAACGAAGCTTGAGCAATCTCTAATTTACTTAGTCCAAATCCTGTTGCCGTTTCTGCAAGTATAGGAATAATACCGAAATAATAAGGGTCATTTGCCATTAGGAATGTGAATGGCATACTGGTAAGTGCCACAATTGAAGGGAGTTGTGGACCTAGGAAGTCTGGGATGATGTGAACTAAAGCTGATGCAATTGCATCAACCATCTCTGTTCCTTCTAATATACCAGCAAAAATACCTCCTGCAAAAATTAAAGAAGTAACGGTTAATATATTCCCCGCATGTGCCTCAAGTCTTTCCTTTTGGTCTTTTAATTTAGGATAATTCACAGTGTTTACAATAACAAACCCAATCATAAAGAGAGCAGGCAAAGGTAATACATTCGTTAATAAACCAACAATTAATAAGAGCGTTGTAAGGACATTGAACCAAAACAAATGTGGGCGTTTTAAATTCTGCGGGGTAGTGTCTAAGGTTGCGGCTATCTGTTTGTAACTCTCAGATTTGATACTTTCTATCCCCAGTCGTTTTCGTTCTTTAAGACCAAAAAATACTCCTAAACCAATTATGTATGAAGCTCCTACTAATATGGAGGGAATAAGGGGTTGTAATAGTTCCAGAGCATCATAATTAAATATAGTCATGAGCCTTGATGTTGGGCCACCCCATGGGAGTAAATTCATTATCCCCATAGCCATTGCAGGTAAACAGGCTAATATAAGCTTGTTCATACCTAGACGTTCATATATAGGGAGAAATGCTGTTACAACAATAAGATAAGTAATTGTTCCATCGCCATCTAAACCTACCATTAGAGATAAAATGGCCGTGGCAAGAGTGATTTTTAGTGGATCCCCCTTTGCAATTTTTATCATTCTATTTACTAAGGGATCAAACATACCTGCATCTATCAGAATACCAAAATACAAAATAGCAAATGTAACCATAACTGCAGTTGGAGCAATGGTTTCTACCCCCTTCATCATCATAGGACCTAAATCAGTAAATCCACCTAGTAAAGCAAAAACAACAGGGACAATAATAAGAGCATTTATAGCACTTAGACGTTTGCTCATAATTAAATATAAAAATACGACCATCATAGAGAAACCTAAAAAAGTTAACATTGATTTCCTCCTCTTTTGTAAGTGCTTACAATTAAATTCAGTTTAGTGATTCTATAACTTCAACAAGGCAGAGATTCTCCTGTTTTTTTCTAGTCCTATCTTAATATCAAAAGTACATCAGAAATTTAATATAAAAATTTATCGTGAGAAGAGCATCTGTTTTCCGTTAGATGCTCCCCAAATAAGATGAACAGTGTTAAATATTTTTTAGGCTTAATTCGTCACCACCTTTTATCAAATTACCTTGGCTAATAATAAAGCTATTTTTATAGACCAACTCCCCTGTTATTATCTCTCCATCTACGTCTGGAAAACTCGTTGTAGAGAAATCTGACTGTAGAACAACAAGATTATTGAGGGTTGAAATATCTATTCCCATGATTCCAGGTGCTGTGATCAACATTGCCTCGAGAATTTCTCTCATGGAGAGTCCACCAGCAAGCATTTTTGATAGGATAAAATTGAGATTATAAACAGGAGATTTCCCCCATGTGTTTCTAGTTAAATCTGTGCTAATTGTATGTGGCTTAATACCTTCTTCTAAGCATTTAAGAAACACTCTCCAAGTAAAATGATTTCCCCCATGACCTACATCTAATAAAATTCCTCGTTCAATTGCTTCTATAAATTCCCGACGAACCTTGCCACATTTATTAAGGATATTACCTTGTTTCCCTTGGAAAGGGTGGGTAAGAATGTCCCCTTTATTAAAATATTGTACAACCTCTTCTATATCTAAATCCGTTCCAGTAAGATGAACCATTATTCTTAAGTTAAGTCTATCAGCTGCTTCACGCGCCATTTTTAAAAAGGAGCGATCTGTCTTTGCATCTACTTGCCCTAATCGAATTTTTAAACCTAACAATGATTCTGTTGCTGAGGAACCAACTTCTAAAATGCGTTCTAAAGAAATATTATCAGGTGGTGTAGGGCTATAATTTGGATGAATAGTAAGCCCTTCTGGAAGTACAGACAACCAAGAACGTACTGTTAAACGACTGCTCTGCCAATATTGGTTGGCAGCTTCCCATCTCTCATAGCCAAAGGTACCAGCATCAGCACATGCTACGACTCCAGAAGAGAGATATTCTCTATCCGTTATACCTATAGGAGCTCTTGGAGCCCACATATGACAATGGAAATCTACTAAACCTGGTAAAACAATTGATGTTTCAGGTAAATAAATATTTTTATCATCTTCGTCCACCATATTTACCTCTATAGAATTATTTTGTACAAGGTCGCCATTTGACCATACTTTCCCTCCTAAAAACCTCCAAATACCCATAATTATCCACCTATTTAATTCCTAAATCTAAGAAAAATGTTTGCTACTACTTTTTTAACTTAATAGTCCTTATTAGAACCAAATAATTGATTATGCTTGTTAAATAAATTAGCCTATATGTTCTTGTTTCACGGAAGATGATTTAAATATATTTCCAACCTTTTTCTCTTTTAGTAGTACAGCTAAAAGAGCAGCTACTGTAGCAATGCAAGCTAAAAATATAAATACAGTTTTGAAGTCTTGTGTGCCATCTGTATTCACTTTTACTAAGTAACCTGAGATCAGAGGTGAAGCAAATGCTCCCATATGCCCTACTGCTGAAGCAATACCTATTGCCTTTCCTATAACGCTACTTGCATATCTATTTTGTAAATAAGCTAAATTTGTTCCCCAGTTAATATTCACAAAGAATCCCATGCATAAAAGTAAAGTTAAGAGTATAAATTTGTTATTACTCTCTAGAGAACCAAGAAGCCAAAGAACTGGAATACAGCCAAAGTAACCGATTAATGCAATGGGTTTCATACGATAAAACACTTTATCCATAAGAAGTCCGCCAATTAATGTGGCGAAAACAGCTATGATGTAAGGGGCGGATGCGAAGAACCCCATTTCTTTAATATTTAAGCCATGTTGTTTCACTAAAAATGTCGTCAACCATGTATTTGTCCCCCAGTATATAGATTGATGACAGAACAATAAAATCGACATAAAATAGAAGTTTCTATCTTTTAGAAAGTCAGTTATCGTTCCATTTCCTTTCTTATTTGATCCTTGCTCTTGATTGTTATCTAATTTTTCTGCAATTTGGTTATACTCAGGTGCAGTTAACTTATTTTTCCGAAGCATTTCTTTAGGAGAATCATAGATGAGGAACCAAAGTAGCAGGATTCCAATAATCCCTGGAACAGCTAAAACATAGAAAACAGGTCTCCATTCACCATTAAAAAAATAAATAGAGATAGTTGTAATAAGTAAAGGAACAATAGCCCCTGATAATGTCCATGAGGTACCAAAAAAGGCGGAAGCTCGTCCTCTTTCAGTTCTGGGAAACCAATTTTGGATAGTACGACTAGCTGGTGCATAATGCTGACCTTCCCCTAATCCCAATCCTATTCTAAATATAAAAAACTGCCAAAAACTCTTTATTGTTCCTGTAACTGCGGTAAAAGCAGTAAAGATAATAATAGCTATTCCCATTACTTTTTTAGAGCCGATTTTGTCGGCAAGAATTCCAGAGACAAGCAATGCAATAGAATAAGCAAAGAAAAAGGCAGAAGTAAGCTGTCCAACCTGTATAGGTGTTAAGTTTAAATCTTCTTGTATAAACGGCATTAATGTAATAACAGCCATTCGATCAAAATAATTAATAATATAAAGCAACCATAAAACAATAAGAATTACTAAACGATAATTCCAGGCTTTTTTCAAAAGAAATTTCACTGTTTGTTCCCCCTTTATTGAACCCTCATATCCCCAACCCATCCTAAATCACTATTTCTTATAAGTTTTACATTTTATCTCCCCCTTTAATGTTCAATTAAAGATAACGCTTACATGTCTTGGTTAGATGAAAGTTAGTAGAAGTTTCACCATCGATGACTACCGTGAGGCTATTATATTCTGAATATTCAGAATATAATAGCCGGATTGTGCCATCTTTACGAGCTTTTATTTTGTATATTTAATCACAAGGGGACAGATTGTCTGTTGAACTAGTTAACGCTTACATTTTAGAATATCCGAACTATTTACTAGTTCAGATATCCTAAAATGTATCATAACTTAAAAAAATAAAGGTGCATTATTTAAAATTTTAAATACAAAGTTTTCATTTTCATCCTACATATCTCGAAGAACTGACTTGTATTTATACATATCTGCTCTAAAAAAAGAGTTTCCAGTCAAAAAGCATCCATAATTTTCTGCTTTCATATCAGCATACCGATATAGAACTGGAGAACCTTCAGGGATGCTAAGAAGAGTAGATAAATCTTCATCAGCAAGACGAGCTTCAATTTCTATAGCTGACTCTACAATATTTAAGTTAAGTTTTGGGGTAAGAATGTGAACCAATGAAGTGTTCAATAAATCTTCATCAGTGATTTTTTTACCTAACTCCAATAATAAGTAACGATTATCAACTACAATTGGTATATCTCCTACTAGTCGAATTCGTTTGATATACACTACCTCTTCATAAGGTTTTATTCCTAACCTATTTGAAACCCATGTAGGGCTTGGAACTATTCTGTTAAATAATAGTTCTGTTCGTAGCTCCTGATCGAGATAAAATCCATTAACAAACTTATCTAAGTTTTCAATATTTGCTTCTAATTTCTCAGAAGTTGATATAAATGTGCCACTTCCTTTAATTCTGTTAAGTACATTTTCATCTACCAAGACTTGAACTGCCTGTCGAATTGTTAAACGTGATACATTAAACATTTTTGCTAATTCATCTTCAGTGTAAAATTTTTCTTTATTTTCCTCCATAAATTGCTTAATGATTACTCTTAACTGTTCAACAATTTGTACATAAATGGGTATAGTTGATTTTCGGTCTACTTTACAATTCATATAGGACTCCTTTTAATCCATGTAGATATCTAGATAATTTATAATCCCATGATATCAATGCTATATAAGATTGTAAATAAATCGAAAATTTTATAATTAATATAGATATCTATACAAATTATATTTTTATAATAGCAATAATTTATAAAACTGTAAATACATATAATTCAGAAAATAATATAGATATCTATACAAATTCATTTTATGATGTCTTTATCATCGGGTTTTTCTAACTTATATGAATTGTATTAGAAGAATTATTGGTTTTATATAAAATTAGTTAACATAAAATATATTCGAGGAAGTAAAAAAGCGCAAACCTGTCCAATAACAACAAGTTTGCGCTTTTTTTTTTCATTTATATAGACTTTTACGGACGTATAAAACCATTTAGACTTACTTTTCCTCTTTACTAATTTTTGTATAACTAATCATTCATTTTAATGAAAAGTAACTATTTACTTTTTATGGTCCATTAATTATAAATAAGGATTTAGCAAGTAATAAATAAACAATTGTTAAAATGATAATGCATTAATAAAATAGTTATTTAACTTACAAGAAGATTCTCAAGTTTTTATACTAATACCAACATCTTATCTCTTCAACTAGTACAGTTATTTTATAATAATTTATCATGTTAATCCTAAATGTTCACGGAAGGTATGACCTTCATATTTCTTTCTGAAAATACCTCTTTTTTGCATTTCAGGAACAATTAGTTCAACAAAATCTTCTAAACTACCGGGTAATGTAGGAGGCATAAGATTAAATCCGTCAGCTACACCAGCTTCAAACCAGACTTCCATCTGATCCACAATTTCGTCGGGTGTACCTATCAATGTGTGATGTCCACCGCCTGCATTAAGATATCCTAATAATTCTCTTACTGTAGGTTGTGTATCATTAATAATTTCGAGTATCGTTTCGTAACGTCCAACTGGACCAGTAAATTCTTCTACTGGGGGTAATTGAGGTACTTCTTTATCAATTTCCCAATTAGAACAGTCTTGTTGAATAAAGAAACTCAACTGTTTTAAAGCTATTTCAAGAGGTAATTGCTCATCTAATGCTGCTTTTTTAGCTAAAGCTTCTTCATGAGTATGACCTACATAGGTTACTAAGCCTGGAAATACTTTAATATGTCTATTGCTGTCTTCGCTTTGTTTAACTTGTTCATCTAATTTTTCACGAAATCTTTTTGCTTGCTTTAAGTTCCACGACACTGAATAGACTGCATCGGCATATTTTGCGGCTAATGCAATGCCTTGTTTAGATGCCCCTGCTTGCATTGATACTGGTTTGCCTTGCGGACTTTTTGGCGTAGTGGATGGGCCATACACTTTAAAATAGGTACCATCATGATTAAAAGGCTGAATGTTTGAAGGATTTATCAATTTTCTTTCTTCTCGATGATGTAGAAACTCATTACTGTCCCATGAAAGAAATAACTTATTCATTAAAGCAGCGAATTCATCTGCCTTCTCATAGCGTTTATCATGAGAAGGTAGTTTTTCCATACTATGATTTAACGCCTCTAAATCAGTCATTGACGTAACGAGATTCCAACCAACACGTCCTTTCGTAATATGGTCTAAACTTAATAGTTGTCGTGAAGCTGTGAAAGGATTAGAAAAAGTACTTGAGATTGTTGAAACTAATCCCACATGATTTGTCACTTGAGAAATAGCAGTTAAATTGACTACTGGATCAAACCAAAATGCTGGCATATCACTAGAATGTTTACCTGGAAATGATTGATTATCAGCAAAGAATACTGCGTCAAAGTAACCTTTTTCCGATAATTTAGCTAAGTCTTGGTAATAGGAAATGTCTCCAATACGTTCAACGCTTGAGTCAGGCATTAACCAAGCAGCTTGATGGTGGCCACAACCATACAGCAAAACACCTAAGTGTAGTTGTTTTTCTTTAGTTTTTGTCATTTCTTCACACCTCAAAATACATCATTATTAATTGTCTTGTATACTCCCTTTTTTGAAGGCTTATCTATGGTAATTTAAGCTATTAGTTCATTGTTAAACCGCCATCTACTGTGAAATTTTGACCTGTAATACCGTTCGCATTTTCCGAAGATAAATAAGCGACCATATTGGCTACATCTTGAGGTGTGGTCACCTTCTTCAATGGCGTTGATTGAGCAATTAAATCGAACACTTCTGGTGTTGTAACAGCACTGGCGTCAGTCATTTTTAATAATCCACCTGAAACTACATTCGCTTTTATACCATGTAGTCCTAATTCAGAAGCGATATTACGTGTAAAACCTATTAATCCAGCTTTAGCTGTTGTATATTCGTGGTAGGGTACAACAGGATTTTGATATAAATTAGTACCTATACTGATAATACTTCCATTTTGTCGTTCAATAAATTGAGGTATGACGCTTTGAACTACATTAAATGCTGCTTTTAAAGTACCATCTAGTTGTTTTTGATAATCATCCCAAGTGAGTTCTGTGAAGGTTTTCTGTTTGTTTGGATCAAATTTGAAGTCTACTAATGCATTGTTGACTACAACATCTATTTGACCAAAATATTCCGTTGCTTTTTTTATCATTTTATCTACTTCTTTACGATTGGTTACATCAGCCCGAATTGCAATAGCATTCTCTTCACCAATCTCAGAAACGAGCTTCTCAGCAGCATCTTTGCTTGTATAGTAATTGATAACCACTTGAAATCCTTGTTGTGCCAATGTCTTTACAATAGTTGCTCCTAAACCTCTACTACTCCCTGTTACTAATACTGTTCTAGTCATCATAACAACTCCTATATTTTTAATTTTGATGAAACTTAAATAATAAAATGATAGATAAAATAAAAAATACGCAACCTTCCCATAGGAAAATTGCGTAAAAACAAATAACTACATATTAAGAATAAGGCACAATCGCTCTTTAAGTATGTATTAGAGTTTACACTTTCCTACGCTAGTTTCAGCTAGTTCAGGTTCAAAGGGTTTGAGTTAATACTCATCTCAGTTAAATAACACCCCTAGTGCATATATTTAAGTTATATTCAATGTTATAGTTTTAATAAATTCATGTCAAGAAAATATGGCTAGTTAAAATATTTCTATAACTTTGTTATTCTAAAATTAACATTACTGAATTTTTGATTCAATTCTAGTTTATATAAAACATGTTCCATGTAGTAAAAAAGCGCAAAACTGTTTAACAACAAGTTTACATTTATTCCCATAACGAACAGACATAATGGTCATATCCATTAATTACCTTTCCACTTCATAAAAAGTGAATTCAAACAGATAGTTCACAAAGTGAACGTCCATAAAAGTGTACTTCTACAGACGGATTTGTTTTAAGAGAAATCTATTCTTTTCAATGTCTGTTTAAGTCTAAAAATAATTACAGACGTTTTCTAAAATATATATACTTTAATGAACGTTTTTAGCGAAATGATTGAAAATAAAAGAGCCGTTCTAGATTAGAAATTAGAAATGTTATTGACCATTCAATAATACATACACTTTGCGTAAGGATAGCCTTTCTCATTTGTTCTTTATTTGCTCCAGTAAAAAACGAAAGAATTCAGAGGTACAGTAAGTAGTCCAATAAGCGACAATCTATTATGAACATAGTCTTTTATTAAATAAAAAAGCTCCCCATTTTAAAATAGGAAGCTTTTTTATTCTATTTTTTATAAATAACGAGCATTTCGGTTGCTTTTGGCATAAATCGAAATGTTGTTGGAAGGAGCTTTATTTTCACGTGCTCGTTTTCTAGCGTTTCGATTAGACTATTTAAATATGGATAAATCTCATGATTAAATCCAACAAGCGGATAAATTCGAATTTCTCCACCTTTTTTCGTTACCCTAATCATTTCTCTCACTGCTTTTATGTGAAATTCAAAATCAAATTGTGCTTCATATAAAAAAAGGAAATGATTGCATAACAAGAGAGAAAAAGTCTGATCTGAAAAAGGCAAATGCGGGAGCGCTCCGTGAAAAAAGCGTTGATCTTTTTCGTTTTGCGTATATTGCTTCATAAATAAGGAAAACGAGTCTCTTCGAATTTTATCATGTTCTTCTAGCGTCTTATAGGAATCCCATAAAAGAGTTCGAGCCCCTTTTTTAAGCTTACGACTAGCTTCTTGGATTTCTTCTTCGCCGTGTTTTCTCATCTCTCGTGGGGATAGATTATACAAAGGATCTACTGCGTAAGCATCATATCCCTTACGATAAGCGCTTGCTGCGAAAGAAGAAGCTCCTGCAGCCACATCTAACACTTTTCCGGCTTTAAATTGTTCCATCTTCAAGTCAAACATCTTTTCATACTCTTCGTAAGATCTGCACGTCATAGCAACGCCAACTTGTTCATAAAATACATTTTTACTCATCTTTACGATCTCTCCTCTACTCTACTAAACTCTGCTCAATGTTAGAAAGGTCTAACAGCTATCATTATAAAACTATCTTCCATATATTTCAACAAGCGATTAAAATATAGGTTTCTTCTTTTTATTATGAATTCTATCTTAAATATCCTCCATTGTTGAGATCAAATGTTGCTCCTGCATAGTGCTTAGATTTGTCAGATAAGAGAAAGAGAACCGTTTCAGCTACATCTCTAGCTGTAACAGGTGTTTGGATGAGCTGACTGTTCCAATATTCTTGCTTTCGCCACTTTGGAATACTCTTCATCATCGTTGTATCAACCATTGTGGGCGCAACAGCATTTACTCTAATATGTGGGGAGAAGTTTACTGCACAGCTTTTTGTTAATCCTAAGATAGCGGCTTTTGACATCCCATAAATGGCATCAGAGCTTCCTTCCATTCCTGATACTGACGACATATTCACAATTGTTCCCTTTTCATTATTCCCCATCAGCTTCTTTGCAAAAAACTGTGAAAAATAGACGGCTCCTTTAACATTAATATTTAATACAGAATCAATGCTTTCTTCGGTGTAATCTAATATATTTTGTGCAAGATAAATCCCTGCATTATTTACTAGGGCATGTACTTCCCCGCCTCTTTCATCAATCCATTCAAAAAAGCGAACAACTTCTTTATAAGAACTAACGTCTATTGTATATGTAGATAAGTTGATGTTTTTCATTGATCTTTCTAGCTCTACTAAAGCTTCCTCATTCACGTCACAAGCAATAATTGAAGCTCCTTCCTCTAAGCAAAGTCTCACAATCTCTTTTCCAATACCTGCTCCTGCTCCAGTTACAATTACTCTTTTATTTTTTAGCAAGTTCAAAACTCCTTACATGATGTAAAATGGTTGTATACTGTAAATTTTACCTCTACATTCCATTTCCTTCAAGAAGGTTGAATGACAAATACAAATTGTAAAAGGACGTGTTGTTGTGATAATAAGAAGCTTACACAGAGAGGAAACGCCTCCTTTTTCTTTGCTCTTACTTGCAGATCCTTCTCAAGAAAAAGTGAAGGAACATTTAGAAAAAGGCGTTTGTTTTGTAGCGGAAGAAGATAAGGAAATAATCGGAGCCTACATTTTAGAAGAAAAAAATGAAAAGAGTATTGAACTTGTGAATATCGCAGTGAAAGAACAGCTTCATGGAAAAGGAATTGGCAAAAAATTAATTCAGCATGTCCTTCAAAGTACAAAAGAACAGGGCTACGAAATCATTGAAGTTGGAACAGGAAATTCAAGTATAAATCAGCTTGCTTTTTATCAAAAGTGCGGCTTTCGCATGACAGGTATTGAACGCAACTTCTTTTTAGAAAATTACAAAGAACCATTATTTGAAAATGGCATCCGCTGTCAAGATATGGTTCGGTTAACGTTTTTCTTACGGTAAAAAATCAGGTTGATTCCTAATTAATTAGGAATCAACCTGATTTTTTTAAGCTAGAAATGAAATGTTTTATGCAATTCATGGATGATTTTTTTATAGTAAAATGGCTTATGTTGAACAAATTCTTCCCAATAAAAGGCTTTATTAATCGAGGTTTTCTCATCTTTTTGATGTATTTGAAATCCTTCCACCTCAATACTATCCGTTTGACCTAACCAAAGCTCAACAACGGAAGAAAGTTTGGCTCTTACAAGACCTGCAACTTCCTCTTGCTGAAGGGTATATCCTTCAAATGTGTGCTGAGTTTTATAAATGAAAACATGCGCTAGCTCTTTGTCAATAAAATATGGAAGTGTCACGCTATATGGAATAACGCCAAGCGAGAGAAGGTTGTTGAACGCTACTTCAACGCCAAGCTCCTCTTCTACTTCCCTGACGCCATCCATAACTGTTTCATGTGCTAATAGATGACCTGCCGCTGTAATATCTAACAAATCCGGATAATCTTTTTTCTCTTTGCTTCGAATTTGAAAATAAAGATAAATCTCTCCTTCATATTCACTAACAAACCAGCAGTGAAAGGTTTCGTGCCAGTATCCTTTCTTATGAACCTCATCTCTGGTTTTCTCACCAATGTGCACTTGGTTTTCATCAAATATTTTTAAGTATTCTTCTTTCACTCTATTTCCCCCTACTCGCTCTCCCGTTTTCATACTAACTATTCTTTTTCTTCTAAAGGTGAAAGGAGAATCTCCTCTGTTTTTTTAAGAATCCATTTTCTTGTTAACGGCATAAAAAACTGTAGAAGAGGTCCGCCAAGCCCTACTGTAAGGAGCGTTCCGATTCCAATTGGACCATGTAGCAAAAATGCAAGAAGTAAAAAGATAACATACAAAACAATTTTAGATAACCTAATACTTATTCCTGTTCGTTCAGTTATAATAAGCATAAGATGATCAAGTGGAATTGGAGCAAAGTTTGTATGAAGATAAACCGCTGTTCCAATCCCTATAATAATTAAGCCTAACGTGAAAACGAGAAATTGGCTAGTTAATGTAGAGGGGTTTTCAAGTGTTTTGATCAAAAAAAGCCAAAAATCAATGCAAACTCCTGTCATAAAAGCGGTCACTAACCCTAAAAATTTTGGCTTTTGCTTTTTTAAACATGCATTTGTGAAGATAAGAACGAAGGCAATCATAACTTCCCAACTTCCAACTGTTAAGCCAATGTTATGGGATAGGCCAACTAAAAGAGCATCAAAAGGTGACGTTCCAAGGTTTGCTTTTATCGTAAGAGAAATTCCTAAAGTTAAGAGAAGAATGCCTATACTATAAAAAACAAGTGTAAAAGCATTTACTTTCCTTCTTATCATGAGTGAACGAACTCTTTAACCATTAAAATGTGTGGAATGCCATCTTCCAAAAAAACAGCTGAAGAAGCATCATAGCCTAACTTAGTATAAAACCCTTGCGCTTGCACTTGTCCGTGCAGTTTTACAGACGAAACGCCACTCTCTCCTACAATTCTTTCAAGAGCTTCTATAATGACTTTTCCAAGGCCATATTTTCGATATTCTTTTAAGATGCAAATTCGTTCTAGCTTCCCAACTCCTTCTACAACGCGTACACGTCCTGTACCAACAGGCTCTCCGTTATAATAGACGAGAATATGATCACAACCATTATTCAGTTGATCATATTGATCAAACTCGTCTGCTAGTGATACTCCTTGTTCACTCACAAATACCTCTTTTCTAATATAGAATGCAGTCTCTAACTCATCTCTTGTTGTAATTTTCTTTGCTGTCATTTTAACCCCACCTTTTCTAGATTTATCAATGAACATCCTTCATAATGAATTTATTATCCCTATAAAGTATACAAGAAAATATTTTTGTTGTAAATGCAACAAAAATATAAAACGGAGGTTTTTTTGTGGATGATGTTTTAAGAGAAATTGGAATGATTGCAAGAGCACTTGATTCGATTAGCAATATCGAATTTAAAGAACACAACTTAACAAAAGGACAATACTTATATCTCGTGCGCATTTGTGAACATCCTGGCATTATTCAAGAAAAGTTAGCGGAAATGATTAAAGTAGACCGCACAACTGCTGCTCGGTCTATAAAAAAGCTCGAAACGGAAGGATTTATCGAAAAGAAAGATGATCATCACAATAAGAAAATTAAGAAACTCTTTCCAACAGAGAAAGGAAGAGAAGTTTATCCGTTTTTAAGACGAGAAGGAGATCATTCTGAAAAAGTAGCTTTAACAGGGTTCTCAGAACAAGAACGAGAGGAAGTTTTTCAGCTTGTTCAACGGATAAGAAAGAATATTGAAGGAGACTGGGAAGCTGTAAAGAAGGGAAAGAAAAGAGAGTATTAAAAAAAGAGCAGGCCTTTTTCACAAAGGACTTGCTCTTTTTAAGCAATATGAGCTTTTTCAAGTAATATATTGTATTCTTCCCAAAATGCCTCGTAGCTTTCTCGTTCATCTTCATCCTCTATTATTTTCTTCTGTGACTGTTCAAAGAATGCTTTCACTTCTAATGCAAATGCGACAATTTCCTCTCGATATTCTTCTTTACTGATTTTTACCGTTAAACCTTTATAGTCTACAACTCCTTCCTTATAGCTTGTTGTCGTAAACTTCACAAAATTAGATAGGGTAATCTCGCCCTCTATGTGTTGTACTCCCCAATAAATTGAGATTGGACATCCTGGTGATAAAGCATTTCCACAATGGGTAATAAGCGGTTCATCACGTTCAGGATCAATCTCTTGGTATATAAAAGCAGGTTCTTCATAGAGCGTACGCAATAAAGTTAATGCAGAAGTACTAATCCCCCACTCTTCATCCCTACCAGAGTTTGTGATAACCACATCTCCTACTTTTATATAAAGTTCTCCATGTGAGCATAAATCGTGAACTTCCTCTCCTAGCCAATATTGATTTATAATGTTAATTTCAAACATCTTTTCACCTTTACTTTCTAAAAAATTCAAGCTTAAAAACAAATTACTTCCCCTTCTTTTCTTCAAGAATTTCAATGATTATCTCATTCTGCTTTACGATTTTCCTTATCTGCGTATCTAGAGACAAAATCGTTACAAGAACAATAACAAAACCAATCAGACCTAGCATTCCAACCTCTCCCTTCCCTTTAATGGTAGCATAGTAAATTTCGTCCTGTATAAGGTAACCTCTATCTTTGTTCAAAAAGCCAAAAAAGAAAACCTTCAAAAGGTTTTCTTTTTTGCTTATCCTTATATCGTCATTGCTTATAGTGAAGGAACGTCAAGCTTTTTAATAATTCGGGCTGGATTTCCTCCAACTACGACATTGTCAGGTACATCTTTCGTCACAACTGCTCCAGAAGCAATAACAACGTTATGACCAACTTTTACCCCTGGATTAATGATTGCTCTTCCGCCAATCCAAACGTTGTTTCCAATTGTAACAGGGATTCCGTACTCTCCTGCTGTATTTCGTTCGTGAGGATCTAATGGATGTGTAGCTGTATAAATGTGTACGCCTGGAGCAATAAAACAGTTATCTCCAATTCGAATCTCACATACATCGAGAAGGACACATTCAAAATTCATAAAAAAGTTTTTACCTATATGTATGTTGTATCCATAATCACAGCGAAAAGGTGGCTCAATATTAGCATGCTCACCTCCTGAACCAAACAGCTCTCCTAAAATCTCTCCTTTTTCTTCATCACTCATCTCGATGTTATCATTATATATTTTCAATAGTTTTCGTGCTTTTTTCCTATCTTCTCCTAACTCCATATCATCTGACTGGTACAATTCCCCCGCTAACATTTTCTCTTTTTCAGATTTCATTTCTTTCGTCCTTCCTCTTAGTATAATTGCTTCACCACAACTATACTTGTATATACAAGATAATTCAATATATCTAATGCTTAAATAAAATTCTAATCTGGATATCAATCAAATGTTATGTGCAATTCTACTAAAGATTTGAAGCCAATAATTTTTCGGTAATGACTATTGCCATCTGCCGCTTGTAAATTTCGTACTTTTTGTAAAAGTCGTTCGATCGCAATTTTAGCTTCTAGACGTGCTAAGGAAGACCCTAAGCAAAAATGACTACTGTGACCAAAAGCAAGATGTGGATTTGGATTTCTTGTAATATCAAGCTGATGAGGACTCCGGAACTTTCTAGAATCTCGATTAGCAGCCCCTAAAAATAAATAGACTTGTTCTCCTTTTCGAATAACAGCCTCATTCACGGTAATATCTTCTGAAGCAGTACGAGCAATGAGCTGTGCAGGACTTTCAAATCTTAAAAACTCCTCTAGGGCTGTTGTTATTAATTTTGAGTCATCTTGTAATTTCTCTAATTGCCTTGGGTTCTGAATTAGTAAAAAGATAGAACTACTAATAAGATTAACAGTTGTTTCGTGCCCAGCAATTAAGAGTAAAACACATGTTGCGATGAGTTCATCATAACTTAATTTCTCTCCTCTCTGTTTTTCCTGAATTAATTTACTAATCAAATCTTCTTTTGGTGCTTGTTCTCTCGTTTTAATTATTTTTTTGAAATAGGCTATTATTTCTTCCGTTACTTTGCGACTATTCCCTAACGTTTTGGGAGATCTCGTAAAATCAATGGATTGAATAAAACTAGCCGTCCATTCTTTAAATAAGGAATAATCCTTTACTGGCACTCCTAATATTTTAGCAATAACAGAACTTGCTAAAGGGAAAGCAAAGTCAGATACAACCTCCATAGTTCCTCTACAACTAACTTGATCTATGAGTTCATCTACTGTTTTCTCTATAAAAGGACGGCATTCGTTTATAATATTTGGTGTAAAAAATTTAGTAACAAGAGAGCGTAATCGTCTATGATGCTGTGGATTAGTAAATAACATCATATTCTCTTGAATTCTTCTAAGATTCTCGTAGTTGCGAGAAAAAGCCGGAATAGGAGGACGGCTATGGAATCTTGAATCTTTGAGTACTTTTACCGTTTCTTCATATCCTGTTACGTACCACCCTTGATATTTTAATAAGGTACTTTTATAAATAGGATTAATGGATCGCATCTCTTCATAAAATGGATATGGATTTTGAAAAAACTCTGAAATATTGAAAGAAAATGACTCTATATTTGTAGGATTTATTTTCATGTTATCCTCCTTGGTTATTTTAAAATAAATAAGCAGCCGAAATTCACTCGACTGCTCATTTTTACTTTTTCTCTACTAAAATTCACTCGTAAAATAGTTTAATAAAGATGAAGCTTCTATCTTTATAATGAACAATTCACCTTTTGAAAACAAAGTACTTATTCGTATTGCCCTTCCATCCTATTTATAATAAATTTCGTATCAAGATGTTGATTCACTACCATCTCGATATTTTCTTTTGTTATTTCCTTAAGTTTTGGGACAATTCCTAAAATAGGAACACCGCACATCTCTTCTATTGAGGTAGGGTTTGTTTGTTCATCTAATCCTGGGTTATCACTCATTCCATTAATAATAATACCTGCAATCTTTATCCCTTGACTTTTAGCATAATGAACAGTTAGGAAAGTATGGTTTAGCGTCCCAAGATTAGGACGAGCGACAATAACAATGGGAAGGTTTATCGATTTAATCAAATCACTCACTAAAAAATGTTGACCAAGCTGAACGGAAATTCCTCCTGCTCCTTCGACAATAAAAGAGTTATGTATAGGTTTTATATCATTCCATCTTGTCATCACTTCATCGAGCCCTACTTCTTTTCCTTCTAACTTTCCGGCTGTATAAGGAGAAAGAGGTTCTTTAAATGCAAACGGAGTAATTTCTTCATGCGAGAGCTTAGTTCCTGACATAACTTTCAATAAACTTGTATCACTGTTAACATCATCTCGACTTATCCCACTTAAAAATGGCTTAAACACTCCAACATTTCCTTTGTGCTTTTTTAACAGTAAGGCTAAAGCACAAGAAACAACGGTCTTTCCTACTTCTGTATCTGTTCCTGTTACAAAGAATCCGAATTTCAAATCACCTTCATCTCCTTTCCCGTTACATAGAAACTTTCTAATATCCTCTCTATCTCGGTATCCTTGTATTCTGATGTTATCGTTATCCGTATTCTACTTTGCCCTTCTGCAACAGTAGGGGGACGAATGGCAGACGTATAAATTCCTTTGCTTTGTAATCTTTGCGAAAAGGAAACAGCCTTTGTAGAGTCGCCGATCAGAACAGCTACGACCGGCGTCATCCCTCCTTTTACATTAAAGCCCATACCCTTTAATCCCTTCGTTATTTCCCCAACAGCTCCAAATAATCGATTCCGTTTTTCATCACTTTTTTCAATAATTTCAAGGGCAATGTATGAAGCAGCACAGATAGCCGGTGACATAGCGGTCTGAAAAATAAAGGTGCGAGCATGGTTTCGTAGAAAATCAATAAGTGTGTGTGAACCTGCTACAAATCCACCTTCTGTTCCTACTGCTTTGCTTAGCGTTCCAATAATAATGTCTGGATGAACTTGAAAATGTTCACTTGTTCCGCCTCCTGTTTTTCCTAGCACACCCGTTGCATGAGCATCATCTACGATTACATACGCTTTATACTTCTCCGCTAGTTTCATAATTTCAGGTAAAGGAGCTAGAGTTCCATCCATACTAAAAACCCCGTCTGTTACAATAAAACGCCGCTCATATTGCCCAGTATCTTCTAACTTCTTTTCAAGATCAATCATATTAACATGCTCATAAATGACTGTATGTGCTCTTGACAATCGACAGCCATCAATAATGCTAGCATGATTGAGTTGGTCACTTAAAATGACATCGCTTTTTTCTGGAATAGAAGATAATACCCCAATATTTGCAAGATAGCCGCTTGAAAACAATAAAGCAGATTCCGTTTTTTTAAAGGATGCTAACTTTTTTTCTAACCTTTCGTGCAATACTGTATTCCCAGTTGTTAAACGAGCTCCACTACTTCCTACGCCAAACGTTTCTACACCATCTTGAGCTGCTCTAATTAGACGTCTATCATTAGAAAGACCTAGATAATTATTAGAAGAACAAACAAGTTGTTTTCTTCCATCAATATCTACCTCTGTTTCCGGAGCACTTTGCATGGTTTTTAGTGTTCTATATAATCCTTTTTCCTTCATTTGTAAAAGGCGATTTTCAAGCTCATCATTGAAGGACACCATTCGTTACCTCCGTAATCGCTTGCTTTATAATCTCGATCATTTCTTTTAACTCTTCTACTGTACTTGCAAGTGGCGGCATAAGAACGATAACATCTCCAAGCGGACGAGTTAGCATTCCAAGCTCCCTCATCTTTAAAGAGACTTTGTAACCTATTCTCTTATCTGACGGAAAAGGTTGTCTCGTTTCTTTAGATTGAACAAGTTCGATACCACACATAAAGCCAAGTTGGCGAACATCTCCGACATGAGGCAATTCGTATAGTGTGTTAAGCAGTTGTTTAAGGCTTTCACTCTTCTCGGCAACTTTTTCTACTATATCTTCTACTTCAAATAACCTTAAATTTTCGAGAGCGACAGCACAGCCAAGTTGATTCCCTGTATAGGAATGGCCATGAAAAAAGGTTTTCATATTTGAATAGTCATCATAAAATGCTTCATAAATCCGTTCTGTTGCAAACGTTACTGCGATAGGTAAATATCCACCTGTAATTCCTTTTCCGGCAGCCATTAAATCTGGTTGCACATTTTCATGCTCACATGCAAACATTTTCCCTGTACGACCAAATCCAGTTGCTACTTCATCAACAATTAATAACACTTCATATTTTGTACAAAGCTCACGTACGCCTGAAAGAAATCCTTCTGGCATCACAATAATCCCCGAAGCTCCTTGGACAATAGATTCAATAGATAAAGCCGCAATTGTATGATGATGCTCTTTTAACAATTGTTCAAGGGACTGTAGACATTCGTCACGACATATACAAGGATCTTGACTTTCTGAACGATATACATAGGGAATAGAAGCTTTAAAACTTTCAAACATTAATGGACCATATACATAATGAAATAAATCAATGGAACCAATGCTAACGGCCCCAATTGTGTCTCCGTGATAACCGTTTTTCATAGATATAAATTTTTGCTTTTCTGATTTTCCAACATTTTTCCAATATTGAAAAGCCATTTTCAAAGCAATTTCGACCGCCTCTGCGCCACTGTCGGAATAAAAAACACGGGTTAAGTTTTTAGGACTTATGTTAATAAGTTTCTCCGCAAGCTCGGTCGCTGGCACGTTTGTCATACCAAGCAAAGTAGAATGAGCAATTTTTTCTAACTGTCGTTTTATAGCATCGTCAAGCTCCTGTTTACGATGTCCGTGTACATTTAGCCATACTGAAGAAAAGCCATCGTAATATTCTTTTCCATAAACATCTTTAACCTTTATTCCTTCTCCATTTTCAATAATGAGTGGATTCTCATCATAATCTTTCATTTGTGTAAACGGTAACCAAAGATGTTTTTTACTTTTTTCGATTAATTCACTATTCATGATTTACCTCCCATTGAACAAGAACAGGGTTCTTTTTTAAGTAATCTATGTATTTCGTTATGTCTTCAGAGCTATCAACAAAGAAGATACGGCAACCTTGCTCATTCCCGTATTCTTTTAGGTTTGTAATCCGCTGATATCCAATTTTTTTATTAGCCACATATCCTGTCGTGTAATCTGGATCATCAGACCAACATAGTTCTGCAACTGTGGCTTGATGCATACTTACTTTTGAGGCAAGGGTTATAGCTTCTTTCAATCGATTATTCTGATTGACTGCAATCTCTCTATTCCATTTCTTAAAGTTTTCATCTCGCCAATCCATTCTAGATACACGAATCCCTTTTCCATTGTGATAACTTTCATCTAATCGTTGTCCTGTCTTACTATCGATAAGAACGGCACCGCTGAGTTCCGCATGTTCTTTCATTAGTAGGTAAGCTTTTTGAATAATAGGAAACGGCACTCCACATTTCATTAATAAGTTTTGAGCTATTAACTGTCCCTCCTCAACTGAATTTGTAGTATGTGTAGTAACTCCTAGAGGACTAATGACTTGAACTGGCTTATCTACTACTTCAAACTGAATTTGCGCAAAGTCTGGTGTTCCTCTTGAATGGGTTAAACTTTTATGAAGCAGCTTATCTACTGCCTCTCTAATTTCATCAAATAAAACAAGTTGTTCCCCACCTGATATATGTTTCCCTCCTTCCTCGTGTGGTTTACTCTTAGAAGCTCTCATTCTCACACTATAATATGGTAAGTCTCTCATTCTCTTGTTCCTACTTTCATTCTAAAACTGAATCTCAAGATAAAATATTTACGAACCTATATATGTTAACTAAATATAAAATTTGGTTAACATATATAGATGTTAACTTCTTTACACAATTCTGTCAATTGCATACCTACAAGGTTATGGTTGATTTTCGAGTGAAAGACAAGCCTTATCTATCAGATTAAAGAACACTACTTTTATGGGGATAAAACATTATTGCTACCAGTTTTTGCATGTAATACATAAAAAAGAGAACGCCTCCTCTCATCTTTAGATGAGAGGAGACGTTCCCTTATCTATTCAACAGGAACAAAATAATGATTCTTGCGGTAAACTAGGGCGTCCATCGTAGCTAAAAGTTCTCCATCACTTTCTACTCTAATTTTATACCAACCTGTACGGTTATTTCGTTTCTCTTCTACAGCTTTTGCTATTAAACGCGTTTCTACCTTTCCGGGGGCCATAAAATTAACATTTGTTGATAGCCCAACAGATGTCTTTCCATAAGAATTACTAGCTGCTGCAAAAACATAATCTGCTAAAGAAAAGATGATTGCTCCATGGACTGTCCCATGTGCATTTAACATATGATCTTTGATATCTAATTCTGCGGTTGCTGTACCTTCTCCCATATGGATTAATTTCATGCCTAGAAATTGGGCAAAGGGTTCTTGTTCCATAAGAGAAAAGATTTCATTATAGTATTTCTGATGAATTTCTTGTTCCGTTATATTGGGTTTCATTATGATTCCTCCGCTTTTTGGGGCTAGTCAAACACCTGTCACATAGAAAAAGGTTCCAATTTAAATACGGTGGAGAAAAAAACTATTATATATTTCTAAATACGAATTTAAAAAACTAGGATAATGCCTTCCTGTAAGATTGATTTTCTAAGATCCCCACCTCTTAAAAGGTTATTCAATAACACTTCTATTAAACATCCAAGATAGACAGCATTCTTTAGGAGGTTATCTATATTTAAAACGCTTTCAAAAAAAGGCAACTGAAAAACTTGTATAAATAGAAATCTTACTTGTTGATAAAAATCAAAAAAACAAAGTTTCTAATCCTTTTAGACAATCTAGATTATATTTTAAGATGTGAACGTTTCAAAAACTGAGAAGGATTGTTGAATTTGTGATGAAGCTTCTTCCATCATGTTTTCTAACAACTCTTTTACACTAGGAATATTTGAAAGTAAACCTGCTACTTGTCCACTGTTAATAAATCCATTGACAAAGTCTCCTTTTAGAGCTCCTATGACATGGAGATTTTCAGAAGTCATTTTATTGTATTCCTCTAAAATCATCCCTTCATTTTCTTTTTCAACGATTTTATTTGCATATGGAGTATTTAATATTCTTCTTACCTGCCCTACCGAACGTCCTACAACAACTGTATCTGTATCACTTGCTTGAATTAATTTTTGTTTATAGCTCATGTGAAATGGTGCTTCCTGCGTAGCAATCAGACGGGTACCAATCTGAACTCCACTTGCTCCCAACATTAAAGCTGCGGCCAAACCTTTTCCATCCCCAATTCCACCTGCAGCAATTACAGGGATATCTACACATCCAGTGAGTTGTGGAATAAGCGTAAATGTTGTGAGTTCAAGGTTGGAATTAATTCCGGCTGCTTCAAACCCCTCTGCTACTAATAAATCGGCTCCTGCTCTCTCTGCTTTTTTAGCATGTTTGACAGAAGCGACTACTACGATTACCTTTATACCGTACGAATGAAGTCTCGGAATAATTGAAGCAGGATTTCCTGCTGATAATGAGACAACTGGAATGTGATTATCTATAACGACATTTATGATATCCTCTAAAAAAGGTGTAACAGTAATAGGAATATTTACAGCAAAGGGTTTATCTGTTCTCTGCTTTGTTTCTTGAATTATTTCTTCGACTTGATCTGGTCTCATCGTGCCGCAGCCGATTGTACCTAATCCTCCTGCTTCTGATACAGCAGCAGTGAGAATTGCGTTGCTAATATTCCCCATTCCCCCTTGAATAATAGGATATTTAATATTCAATTGTTCTGTTAAGCATAACATTTTCACCACTCCCCTCACAATAATGTTATACTATAAATAAAGGAAAAACAATTATAAATTATCTATAAGGGGGACCCTAGTATGATTATTTCTTATAATGAAAAAGAACCGGATATTCATAAAACAGCATTTATAGCGCCAGGGGCTTATGTGATAGGAGATGTAGAAATCGGAAAAGAAACGACTATTTGGTTTAACGCTGTTTTACGCGGTGATGAAGGCGCTATCAAAATTGGAAAGAAATGTAGTATTCAAGACAATTCAACGATTCATCTATACGCTGGCTGCCCAGTCACTGTTGAGGATGAAGTAACAATTGGACACAATGTGATTCTTCACGGATGTACAATTGGAAGACGGTCTATTATCGGAATGGGTTCTACCATATTAGACGGAGCTCAAATTGGTGAAGAATGTATTATTGGAGCTAATTCACTTATTCCTTCTGGAAAGGTCATTCCACCTCGTTCTCTTGTTATGGGGTCTCCAGGAAAAGTTGTTCGTGAAATAAATGAGAAGGATTTAGAAGTTATTCAATTGTCTATTGATTCCTATGTCCAAAAAGGATATGAGTTTAAGAAAAATTTAAGTAAATAGAAATTCCTAAGAGATACCTCTTAGGAATTTCTATTTTGTTCACTAATTAAAGGATGATCTGTAGAATCGTATGATTTACTTTTATGGCTTAAATCATTATCTTTTTGAAAAATGTCTTCAAAAAACTGGTTAGCAGGATCAGCTAGCATTTTATAGTACTGGCTGAATAATAAGGCTGCATGATTACCAATCCAACGTGCTGGTAATAGTTCTTTTGGAAGGCCAGGATCAACAAATAGAAATTTTCGATATTCATGGATAAGATTTGTTCTCTCTACAAAACATTCTGCATCAGTCATCTGGCCTCGCTGAATGACACTTTGATGGATAATATATGTTTTACTATACGTATCAATAAACTGTTCATATTTTTGTTCAATCTCTTCTAATGGCCAGCTCTTTTCTACTAATGATTGATTTGTATGAGGCCCCTTATAATCAGATATAAAGAAATCAACATATTGTTCAATATTATATTTATCAATTAATAGTTCAACTTCTTTTTCTAGATTATTAGGTGATAGCCAGCAACCATTTGAGAAACTTCCAAATCCGCTCCATATTAACTCTTTTCTAAACTCATCACGGATTTGTCTTTTTTCCTCTGGAATGGTATACATGAGAATTCTCCACTTTCCGTCCCATTCATGAGGATTTAGTTTATAAATTCTTCGTGCTGCTTCTTCAACCCGATTAACGCCTCGAGGAGTTAGAAAATAATAGCTCTTATTTCCTTCCCTTTGGGATTGCAGCCATCCTTGTTTGACCATACGTGAACAAGTAACACGTACAGCTTGTTCGTTATGCCCAAACTCCTTTAATAGACGTATTAAACTGCCAATCCAAATCTTATTACCATAATGGCGAATATAATCACCATAAATTGTAAAAATCATCGATTGTGTGTTAGTACTCATTAATACCTCACTCTTTCTACTCGCTCACCCTGTTTTATGTTATACAGCGGAGTACTAAAAAGCTCTTAAATATATTCTCTAATCACCCACCATATCTATTATGATGAAGAGTTGTTAGAGTTCTTTAACTAATAAAAGTTATTATTTCTTAAGCCTTCCTTCTAATGCACGAGCAATTTTTTTGATTTATCTAACAATATCATATCGAATGTTTATTAACCATGGCAACTATTATTTTCCTTCGTATTAGGTATGAACTTTTTAAAAATAACAGTTTTCTTCTACAAGTATGAATATTTCACTCGTTTTTCATTCAAAAGTCATGATTATATTTTGTTACAGAAGCGGCTATTTTCCTTTAAACTGTGGCATTCTTTTTTCACTAAACGCATTCAAGGCTTCTAACCTGTCTTCTGTAGGTATCGTTAATTCATAAGCTTTTGATTCAATCGCTAATCCTGTCTGCAAGTCAACATTCATTCCTTGGCTAATAGCATATTTAGCTTGCTTTAGAGCAACTGGGCCATTTTTCATCATTTCTGCTGCAAAGGCTTCGCAAGATGTCATGAGCACGTTCTTTTCGACAACTTTTGTAAGTATGCCGAGTTCATATGCTTCTTGAGCTGCAATTTTCCTTGCTGTAAAGATCAGTTCTTTAGCTTTTGCCTCTCCAATTAAACGTGGCAATCGCTGTGTACCTCCAGCTCCTGGGATAATCGCCCAACTTGTCTCTGTAAGGCCCATCTTCGCCTCTTCTACAGCAATAGAAAAATCACATGCTAGCATTAATTCAAATCCCCCACCAAACGCGTATCCATTTACCGCAGCAATAGTAGGCTGAGGAAGATTTGCAATACTATTGAAAACATCTCGGATCGCCTTTACATTTCGTTTCACCTGCATCTCTGATAATGTTTTCCGTTCCTTTAAATCCGCACCTGCACTAAAAGCCTTTTCACCTGCACCTGTAAAAATGACAATGTTTACATTTGAATCTAGATGAATCGCATCTACAATTTCCTGTAGGCTCTCTAATGTTTCATAGTCAAAACAATTTAACACCTCTGGGCGGTTAATTGTAACATACCCAATCATATTTTCAACTCTGTATAAAATACGAGACATGATTTTTACACTCCTTTTCTATAAAACAACCCTTATCTAGCATAGGGCTAAATAAGGGACTCCTCTATTTTACTCTTTTACATTTTCTACAATTGTTGCAATTCCTTGTCCAACACCCACACACATTGTACTAAGGCCATATTGAATATCTTGTTTTTTCATTTCGTAAATAAGAGTTGTTAATATTCTTGCCCCACTTGCTCCTAGCGGATGTCCAAATGCAATAGCTCCTCCATTTACGTTCACTTTCTCTGTATTTAACTCTAGTTGACGAATACATTCTACAGATTGAGAAGCAAAAGCTTCATTTAATTCAACTAGCCCAATGTCTTGTATTGTTAAGTTGGCACGCGACAAAGCTTTTCTAGTAGCCAAAATCGGGCCTAACCCCATGATGCTAGGTTCTAATCCCGCAGTTGCACCAACCACATACTTTACAAGTGGTCTTAAACCTAATTCTTTTGCTTTGTCGGCACTCATTATTAGAAGGGCTGAGGCTCCGTCATTAACACCTGAGGCATTTCCTGCAGTAACCGTTCCCCCTTCAAAAAGGGGTCTTAATTTTCCTAACGTTTCTAACGTTGTCTCAGGACGAGGATGTTCATCCCTATCAATAACAACTTCATTGCCTTTTCGATCTCGATACATAACAGGTACAATTTCTCCAGAGAATCGATTTTCTTCCATTGCCTTTTTTGCTTTTTGTTGACTTTCAAATGCAAACTGATCTTGTTCACTACGTGAAATTTGAAATTGTTGGGCTACATTTTCAGCCGTTTTAGGCATTGTTTCTGCCCCGTACATTTCTTCTAATTTTTTATTTGTAAAACGCCAGCCAATTGTTGTATCTTGTAACTCCATACTGCCTCTCGGAAATTCTTTATCGGGTTTAGCCATCACTAAAGGTGCACGAGTCATGCTTTCTGTGCCCCCAGCAATATAAATATCCCCTTCACCGATCGCGATAGCTCTTGCTGCATAGATTACAGCATCAAGACCTGATCCACATAGACGATTGACAGTAGTTCCCCCTACACTTGTTGGAAGTCCTGCTAGTAAAGCTGACATTCTAGCCACATTACGATTATCTTCACCAGCTTGGTTGGCATTCCCCAATATCACTTCTTCAATTTGATAAGGTGGGAGGTCCGGGTTACGTTCAATGAGCGCCTTAATAACTATCGCCCCTAAATCGTCTGGACGTATATTTTTTAAAGCTCCTTTATATCTTCCAATAGGAGTTCGCACTGCATCTACAATAACAACTTCCCTCATTTTTTGACCTCCTCTTTTGACTTGTTTGTATAATCGTATACACCTTTACCTGATTTCCGGCCTAAACGTCCAGCTTTCACGTATTGCTCCAGTAACGGAGCTGGTCGGTATTTTTCACCTAACTTTTCATGTAAATACTTTAAATTATTTAAACGTGCATCTAATCCTACCAAATCGACAAGTTCAAATGGACCCATTGGATAATTTAATCCTAGTTTAATAGCTTTATCAATTTCCTCTGGCGTACCTAATCCTTCTTGTAACATATAAAAAGCCTCATTCCCTACTAACGCACTGATTCGACTCGTTACAAATCCAGGAAACTCATTAATTACAACGCTTTTTTTCCCCATTTGCTCTGCTACTTCTTTAATAAGTTGTGCTGTTTCATCACTGGTTTCTAAGCCGCGGACGATTTCAACAAGCGGCATCTTATGTACTGGATTAAAAAAGTGCATAGCAATTGTTTTTTCGGGGCGTTTAGCATATGAAGCAATTTCTGTCGGACTCATTGTTGAAGTATTAGTAGCGAAAATACAGGAATCAGACGCATATTCTTCTAAATTATGAAACACTCCTCTTTTAATTTCTGTTTTTTCAGGCACAGCTTCAATGATTAAGTCTGCTTGACTTCCTGCCCTTTTTAAATCTGTAGAATAGGAAAGATTTCTTTTAGCTTGTAAAACTAATTCGCTAGAAATATGGCTACGATTTAAACTCTTTTCAAATAAACTAACAATCTCTTTTTCGGCATTTTGTAAAGCAGATTCATCCACATCTATTAATGTAACCGAATAGCCCCCTACAGCTGATACGTAGGCAATACCTCTGCCCATTACACCAGAACCTACTACAACAATATTATTTATCATTGTTCCGTTCCCCCCTTATGTTTTACTTAAAAGAGTACGGATAAAACTCTTATAGAGCTTTATCCGTACGTATTCTAGGCTTACAAGCCAAATGGATTCAAAGGACGGCTTCCATAGTAAGAAATAATACTTTTTGTTTCTGTATATAAATCAAGCGTTTCAATGCATAACTCACGGCCAAAGCCTGACTGTTTATATCCACCAAATGGAGTGCCTGGGAATGCAGAGAATGGACAATTGACCATTACAATACCAGCTTGAATTTGGTTTGCTACACGTGTAGCACGTGCTCCATCTTTTGTCCAAAGAGCTGAACCTAATCCAAATTCTGTATCATTTGCAAGTTTAATCGCCTCTTTTTCATCTGTGAATTTCATAATCACAACAACAGGACCGAAGATTTCTTCATTTACTACTTTCATTTGATGATTAACATTTGCGATAACAGTCGGTTCATACCAAAAGCCATTTTCAAATCCTTTTACTTGAGCAACTTTTCCTCCAGTTAAAATATCTGCCCCATCCTGTACTGCGGATTTTACATAGCCATCAATGACATCTAGTTGATTTTGATCAATGACCGCCCCAATATGTGTACCTTTGTCAAATGGATCTCCTAATGTTAATTTTTTTGTTTTTTCAACAAACTTACGAACAAACTCATCATAAATATTTTCATGTACATATAAACGAGAACGAGCTTCACATGATTGTCCTGTATTATAGAAGATTCCAAATAATGATCCATCAACAGCTGCATCTAGGTCTGCATCTTCAAACACGATGTTTGGAGATTTCCCTCCTAACTCTAACGTTACGCGTTTTAACGTTTGTGACGCTCTTTCCATAATATTTTTTCCGGTTGGAGTTGAACCAGTAAAGGCAACTTTGTCCACTTGTTTATGTTCAACTAAATAATTCCCAACTTCTGATCCAGAACCTGGAATAACATTTACTACACCTTCTGGCACACCAGCTTCAAGACAAATTTCGCCTAGAATGATGGCTGTTAATGGTGTTAGGGAAGCTGGTTTGACAATCACAGAACATCCTACAGCTAGAGCAGGAGCAATCTTCCATGCTGCCATCATTAATGGGTAGTTCCAAGGAATAATTTGAGCGCAAACCCCGACAGGTTCTTTTTCCGTATAATTTTGAAATTGCCCTGGTACGCTATTAACGGCACCACGATGACCAACAATAGCTGAAGCATAAAATTCAAAATCCTCAATTGCCTGCATGACTTGCCCTTGTGCCGCATGAAGAGATTTTCCTGTATCCAAAATCTCTAACTCTACTAATTCATTGAATCTAGCACGCATAATTGCGGCAATTTTATTTATAGTACGCGAGCGTTTATTCACGGGGTACTTCTTCCATTTTCCATAATCAAATGCTTGACGAGCTGCCTGAATTGCCTTTTCTGTATCTTCTTTAGAGGCTTTTGCTACTTCAGCTATGACTTCACCTGTTGCAGGATTGTACGTTTTAAATGTTGTACCATTGCTACTTTCTAGTTTTTCTCCATTGATAATAAGATGATAAAATTTTCTCTTCATTTCCGGTTTTTCTACTTTTGTTTCTTGAACTGTTGACATATAATCCACTCCTTTTATTTTCCGGTAAAAACAGGTTTTTGTTTTTCTAAAAATGCTTGAACACCATGTCGATGATCTTCTGTTGTTCCAGCTATTCGCTGACCTTCCGCTTCTTTGTCTAAATATTCATTAAGAGATAGGTCATTCGCTAATTTTAAATATCGTTTAATTAAACCGATTGCCTTTGTTGGCATAGTTGCTAAACGTACAGCAAATTCTTTCACTTCTTTTTCCCATGTATCTAATGAAATGACCTTTGTTGCTAACCCTAAATGTTCGGCTTCAATCGCTGAAATTTTTTCTCCTAAAATAGCTAATTCTGCTGCTTTCGCCTGACCAATCAACTTTGAAAGGAAGTACAAGTTCCCCGAGTCTGGAATGAGTCCAACGTGAATAAACGCATTCACAAAACTTGCTTTTTCTGATACTAATCTAAAGTCACATGCAAGGGCCAAGCTAAATCCGGCCCCTGCTGCAGTACCATTTACTGCAGCTATAATAGGCTTTTCACACATCATAATTTGCTTTATCATTGGGGCGTAATGCTCTCGTAAAACCTGACCGTGATCCATATGTTCATCAACTTCTGCTAAATCTTGACCAGAACAAAAGGCACGTCCTTCACCAGTAATAACAATGCAACGGACATTTTCATCTAAGGAAGCATCTTTGATAGCTGATTTAACCTCATGATTCATTTGGGCAATGAACGCATTAAGCTTGTTAGGTCTATTTAAGATCAGCCAAGCTACTCCATCTCGGACATTATATTGAATGGTTTCAAACATACTTTTTAATCTCCTTATTTTCCTTTAAATTCTGGCTTTCTTTTCTCGGAAAACGCTTTCATTCCTTCTTTTTGATCTTCTGAAGAAAACAATAGATAGAAGTTCTTCCTCTCATATTGCATCCCTTCATATAAAGGGTAATCTACTGCTTTATTGACAGAATCCTTAATAAGACGCAAGGATAAAGGCGGTTGTTTAGATAACTTTTTAGTGAATTTGAACGTTTCTTCCATTAATAGCTCATGAGCAACAATTTTGTTAACCAAGCCATACTTTAAAGCCTCTTCCACAGGAATTCTGTCTCCTGTCCAAAGCCATTCCAACGCTTTTGCTCTTCCCACAACCTTTGTAAGCCGCTGCGTTCCCCCTGCTCCTGGCATTACACCAATATTTACTTCTGGAAATGAAAATTCAGTGCCGCTTGCTGCAATTAACAGATCACAGCAAAGCGCTAACTCAAACCCTCCGCCAAATACAAATCCTTGTACAGCTCCAATAATCGGTTTTTTTATCAATGAAAGACGATCCCAATCAGCAAATTGATTTAACAACTCTAAATGAATAGGTCCATCATTAGCCATTTCTTCAATATCAGCACCAGCTGAGAAAGCCCGCCCTTTTCCTGTTAATAGGATTGTGACTACTTCATTATTCCTATCGAATATTTCCATAGATTCAACGATTTCTCTTACCATTGTACGATTCAATGCGTTGTACTGTTTAGGCCGATTAAGTTCAATGATTCCTACTTGATCTTTAATCGAGGTTTCAATAAATTCGAAAGTGCTCACTTTACTTCCTCACCGATCATTAAGGTAACAAGCTCAGCTGCAAATCCCATCAAATCTTTTCCAGATGCTTTGCCTTCAGCTGATTTTAATCCTTGTTTTAGAGCTTCATGATCATCATAGTACATTTCACATAATAGATAATATTTACCTTCTCCACCCATAGGAGAACCTACGATTTTTGTTACTTCCATCTTGCGAAGACCTGGGATTTTTTCTGTAATTGGTCCATGTACATTAAAGTAATGCTCATCAAACTCCTCTTTGTTTTCAGGATGCTTATATAACGCGATTAATTTTACCATTTTATCCCTCTCCTTTTCACTTATAATAAAGTTGACATTGGTTTCATTGCTTCAAATGGATTTTTACAGTTTTTACAATATAAAATACTTCGACAGGCAGTAGGGCCAAAAATATTTTCCATTGTTACATACGTTGAGCCACAATATGGACAGTCAATATGCCACGATCCATCTTCTTTCATCTGGGTGGGAGGAGATATCCCAAATTTTTTTAGATTTTGACGTCCTTTTTCGGTAATACGGTCAGATGTCCAAGGAGGTGATTGAATAAATTCTACCTGTACATGTTCAATGGCGTGGGCATTTTTCACCGCCTGTACGATGTTACTTTTAATAATTTCAAGAGCTGGACAGCCGGAAAAAGTAGGAAGAACCTGAATATAAATGCTATCTTCTTGGACGACAATCTCTTCTACCATTCCTAAATCGAGAATACTTACCGTATCGATCTCCGGATCTTTTACTTGTTTCAATGTATCCAGCACGTCTTGAATCGTAACGCTTAAGCGTGCGACCATTTTTTTCACCTCTTTCTCTATGTGCTTACCAAGGGACTGCTGGATCTATGCGGTATACTTCCCCTAATGTTAGCAGGGCTTTTTCTAACTCATCTGTATGCTCACCATTTCGTCCGTTTTTATTGTGAACTTCTATCTCTCTAGGAAGCTCTGCTCCAACTGATTCTAATACAGGACTAAGAGCTGCTACCCATCTTTCTTTTAATACATTTTCTTCTTCGATCAATTTAAACTGTGGGATAGATTCCCCATGATCTCCAAAGGAGAAAACATCATCAAAGTCTTTCATTACTTTCCCAATAGCCTCATTCATCCGCTTTTTTGCTTCATCTGTTGTGCTTAATAATTGGACAAACCATGTTTTCCAGTGAAGAAGATGATAGTACAATTCCATGTTAATTTTCACAGCAATATCAGCAAGAGACGGATAACTACTTTGTTTTAAGGAATCAATTTTCACCTTTTTTGCTAGTGTATAGAAGTAATTCCTCACTACTGCATAAGCCCAATCATACTGAGGATCTTCCATATAATGACCAGGCCCGTTGACTCGTTCAACTAGAATACTATTTTTTCGTTCAGAGGATGATCTCGCATGAGCTAATTCATCTGCGCTTCCATGCCCCAGTTCTTCTAATAGGCGATAATATAAAACAGCATGGCCCATACTATCTTGACTGATGGAGGAAGAGGCCACATCTTCTTCGATATGCGGAGCTAATCCTAGCCACTCTGAACCGCGATAAGAGAAGAGAAAATCATCATCTGCAAGCTGAAATAGTAATTCTGTCAGAGCTTTTGTATAAGCTGGATTCGTAAGGTTGGCTGTTGCACTCATTTTTTCGTTCCTCCCCATGACAAAATTTCTTTTTCATCCAGCATTTGTTGTTCATAATGACGCCATTTTTTCTTTAAATAGCCATACCCTTTTGTTGTCCGATATTGTTTGTTGTCTAAGCGTGCGAGGATCTGTTTTTCTTCAGGATTTATCCCGCGAATGTCAGTACGATTAACGACCCAAATATCAGTAACTGGTTCACGACGCATAAAGTTCTCTTGAGCCATGACTAAAGCCATGTCAGCGTTTGGTGCAAGTAGACTGAATTGGTGTTGAAATGAAGAATTAGGTGTACGTTTACTAAAAACCTCATACTCTTGGTAGAATGTTTTTTTATTAGTTTCCATCCGTTTATACTCCTTTCCTAGCTAATAGCTGCACTTAGTGCTTCACGTACCCATGCGTTACTTTCGTAAGAAGTTCGGCGAAGGTTAAGTCGCGCCTCGGAACGAGGCCCTTGATTTTTAATAATTTTCTTAAATTCGTTCCAATCCGGTTGTTGATAAATCCATGTTTTTTGTTCTTCATCATAGTGAAGCGATGGATCTGGAATCGTTAACCCTAGTGATAAAATACGAGGAATGTATTTAGTAAGAAAATCCTGTCTCAATTCTTCATTTGTTTTTGTGCGAATTTTATATTTTACGGTTACGTCTTGTTTAGAAGTACCTGTTGTATTACTTGTCGCTGGACCAAAGAACATAAGTAGAGAATCCCACCAGCGATTTAATGCTTCTTGAATCATGGCTTTTTGTACTTCAGTTCCTTCTGCTAGGGCCATAATAATAGCCTCTCCGTGCTGAGCATGAAAGACCTCTTCTGCACAAATTCGTTGAAGAGCACGTGCATAGGGACCATATGAAGCACCTAACATATTTGTTTGGGTGATAATAGCTGCACCATCTACTAACCAACCAATTAGCCCAGCATCTCCCCACGTTTTAGCTGGCATATGAAATACATTATGAAACTTAAGATCTCCATTAAAGAGATCTTGCATTAAATCCCCTCGGTTTTTTCCGTAAGGCTTTAATAGATCTTCTGCAACACGTAATAATAATTGACCATGTCCCATTTCATCTTGTACTTTAGCCATAATTCCTAGCTTACGATGAAGAGAAGGAGCTTTAGGGACCCATTCTTTTTCAGGAAGCGCTCCCATTATTTCGCTAATTCCATGCATGGAGATTAATTTAATCAATGTTACTCGATATTCTTCTGGCATCCAGTCTTCTGCCTCAATTTTTTCACCTGATTCAATGCGTTGTATAAAATTTTCAAGTTTTTCTTCTTCTGTAATTTTAGTTGTACTCATTTTTTATCCCTCCCCACAACTTCCATAACTATTTTTTAGTGTTAATACATTTTTCAGTTATGTTGTAATGCACAATTGCTTCTACATATCTTTAGAAACAAATAAAGATTGTTCTTTACCCTTCTCCTATTGCATTTTCCGTGTCAATTCATCCCTTTATAACACCAACTATTTATACACTTATTGAAGACTTATAAATAGTTGAAATGCTATGGAATATAGCTTCAACATCATTTTAAAATATAACAAAAAATATTATTTTTTTATTTTACTGTTATATCATTGGGTATAATATAACACGTTTTTTATCATTTGTATATATTTTCTGAAATTTCTTGATTAATTTTTTTGATGTTTAAAATATGAGTACCTTCTAAAAATAACAGATCAAATCTCATTAAATCTTTTGGATAAAGAAAGATTTATCAATTCAGACGTATGCTTTTCTTATATCTTTTCTTATCTATTTAAATCTTACCAAATCATAAAGGACAGATTGTATATCCCCCATTTGTAACTAGTGTCATTTACTCTTCTTCCTTAATCGCTATACCCTTTATTCTACTATTCTTTTTATTTATACCGTTCCTCAATTCCCTTCGGTAGGAATTGTATAATAAACTCTCTTCCCTTTTTTATTCATTCACACATCATTATTTTTTAAACAAATTGTAAAGTAATAAAAACGACAAACATAACACACATATATAAAATTACTATAATTTAGTTATATATAATTCCCGCCTTTTTCATGTCATTTTAATTTTTAATTAATATAAGAAGAAGTTCTCCTTCTTATTTTCGGAAATTAAACTTCATACATGAAAGGATTCATGATTCTTCTCTTTCCAAACTGAAATAAAACCAAATCTAAAAACATGATCCATAATTGGAACTCAGCATTTTTTCGTATGTTTTTAAAATAAAAGAGGTAGAAATATCAAAAAATATTTACAATTCGTTCATTTTATGATAATTTTTGAATGTGTTATATAACTTTTTTATAGTTATAGTTTTTAAATTGTTATATTTTTTGTAAGCGTTTTAATTAAAAGGGATACGAAAGGGGATAAAATTTGTGATTATTCATGACGTTGAAATGTATTCTCGGAAAGAAATGAAAGCGCTACAATTAAGTCGTTTGAAGGAAACCCTAATAAGAGTCTATGATAAAGTACCTTTTTATCAAGAAAAATTTAGGGAGCTTACGATCTCACCTGAAGATATACAGACGTTAGAAGATATAAACAAATTACCGTTTACTAAAAAATCAGACTTGCGTGAAAATTACCCTTTTAATTTATTTGCTGTTGATATGAAAGAACTAGTCCGTCTTCACGCCTCCTCTGGTACAAGTGGGAAACCTACAGTAGTAGGTTACACGAAAAATGATATTTCAAACTGGTCTGATATTGTGGCAAGAGCAATCGCTATTGCGGGTGGAGAACCAGCTGGGATATTTCACAATGCATATGGATATGGGCTATTTACAGGTGGATTAGGCCTTCATTATGGAGGAGAAAGACTCGGAATGGCGACAGTCCCTATTTCTGGAGGAAATACAGACCGTCAAATTTCTCTTATTAAAGACTTTAAACCTACTGTAATTGCCGGGACTCCTTCCTATATTTTAAAGATCGCTGAAGAAATGGAAGCAAGGGGCTTAAATCCTAGAGAAAGTTCAATCAAATTTGGCATCTTTGGGGCAGAACCATGGTCTGAGGAAATGCGGAAGATTTTAGAGGAAAAGTTCGATCTCAAAGCCTGTGATATCTACGGTCTTAGTGAAGTAATGGGGCCTGGCGTTGCTGTAGAATGTCATGAAGCTCAAAATGGCCTACATATAGCTGAAGATCATTTTTTCGTAGAAGTTATCAATCCAGACACCCTTGAACAAGTACCGGACGGTGAGGAAGGTGAGCTAGTATTCACTAGCTTAACAAAAGAGGCTTTCCCTGTTATTCGTTATCGCACAGGCGATATTGCGTCTATTACTAGAGAAACTTGCAGGTGTGGTAGAACCACAACAAGAATGTCACGTGTAAAAGGTCGTATTGATGATATGCTCATTATACGGGGAGTTAACGTATTTCCATCTGAAATTGAACATTATTTAATTCAAATTCAAGAATTAGCTCCACACTACCAAGTTCACTTAGCCTGTGATGGTACATTGGATATAGTAGAATTACATGTCGAAATTAATGAAGAACTTTACCAAAGAGTAAATGGAAATATGGCTCATGAACATATTCAGGCAGTAGTAAGGAAAGTTCAACATTCCATGAAAAACAATTGTTTAGTAAGCATGAAGATCAAAGCGCTTGCCCCTAGAAGTATTCCTAGATCTGAAGGAAAAGCCATTCGTATCTTAGATAAAAGAAAATCCCTTTTTACTATTTAGTTTATGAAATGGATGGAGACATATCTAGCTTTCAATATAACTATTACCATCCAAACCGTTTCTAAAACGTTATAAACCTAGAGTGTGTACTAATAGTGATTCTAATGCCAAAGTTCAACCTCTTCATAGGACAAGGCTAATGAAAAAAAGTTCATTCTTAAAGAGAACGAGATGTAGGCAGAAAACAGAGATTGATATACTTAAAAACTTGAACTTTTAGGGATAAACCTTATAAAGTAAGGAGGATGAGATATGACTAAATATACGATTGTAGATAAAGAAACTTGCATAGCTTGTGGAGCTTGTGGAGCAAGTTGTCCCGATTTATTTGAATATGATGATGAAGGTATTTCTTATGTCTTGATTGATGACAATCAAGGAATTACTTCTGTCGATGAAGATTTTTACGATGATTTGGAAGACGCAGCTGACGGCTGTCCTACTCAATCCATAAAAGTGAGTTGTGAACCTTTTGATGGTGATCCTTTGAAAAACGAGTAAGCTTTTTGATTAGGGTTATTTCTATGGACAAAGCAAAGATTAAATATTTCTACTGGTGAAATCCTTCTTCTCTTAGGAAAGCATAGAGAGTCTTCCACCAATGACCATAAAAAAGACAGGGATGGCTCTTACTGCCTCCCCGTCTTTTTTATCTTGCTTTCACCCAATCTACTATATATTCCACCATCTTTTTTGGACTTTGTCTAAACGCATCAATTGTACTCCCTGCAAGGTGTGGCGTAATCGTAACATTCTCAAGATGCAGAAGCTTATCATTGTAAGGAAGTGGTTCGTGGTCGAATACGTCTAATGCAGCTCCCATAATCTTTTTTTCTTGTAAACTTTGAACGAGGGCTTCCTCATCGATAAGTCCTGAACGAGCTGTATTAATTAAAACTGCTGTTTCTTTCATTTTTTCAATCTCTCTCTTTCCAATAAAATGGTGCGTTTCTTCTGTAAGACGGAGGTGAAGAGATACAATGTCTGCCTGCTCAAGAAGTTCATCTAACAAGACTTTTTTACTGTAGTAAGGAATGTCATCTGTATATTCATCATAGATTAACAGTTCACATCCGAGTGCATGTAAGTATGATCCAAGTAATCTTCCAATATTGCCGTAGCCAACAATGCCAACTTTCTTTTCATTAAGTTCTGGAATTCCTTCACCATTTGGAAAATCTTTTTCCCATTTCCCCTTTTTTAAAGCTTCGTGGGAGCGAGCAATATTTCTCACTTCAGATAGAATCATCCCTAACGTAAATTCCGCTACTGCTCTAGCATTTCGGCCAGGTGTATTGAGGACCGAAATACCGAGTGCTTTTGCTTCTATATGATCGACATTCTCTGTTCCCCCTCTTAATACCCCTATGAGTTTCAATTTCTTCCCTCTTTGAAGAATCTCTTTTGATAGAGGAGTAAACTGAACAACAATAGCATCAAATGTTTCAATTCCGTCAAAAAGTTCTTTTTCGACTGTAATGGCTTCTGGGCCATTTCCTTCAACAAGTAAGTTATCTTTTTGAAGAGCCTCAACAGAATCGTGTTTCCACTCACGTACTTCTACCTCTATCCCATGAAGAGATAAGGAGGATAAGCCTTCTTCCATCACGTCTGCTGGAATAAGAGCGTCTCCAATTGCAAGCAGTTTCAAATTTCCTCACTCCTTTTATACTCGGTTGTTTGAACGAAGCAAGATTATTTTTTCTTCAACAACATGAGCAAGATGCTCTTTCACAGGGGCAAATAAATCTTCTGGTAAAGGGTCAATTCTCCTAATTTGTTTTGCAGATTCTTTTAATCCTTTTGTCATCGCAATACGGCAGTCTGCATACAAGTTTACTTTACTAATCCCGTTTTCAATCGCTTTTTGAATCTGATCAGGAGGTGTACCAGAACCACCGTGAAGAACAAGTGGTACTTTGCTTACTTTGTTAATTTCTTTTGTTCTTTCTATATTTAAAAAGGGTTCTGCCTGATACACTCCATGAGAAGTTCCAATAGAGACAGCAAGAGCATCAACATTTGTTTTCTCAATAAATGCTTCCACTTGGGAAGGTTCTGTTAGTTTAGAGTCGCTTCCATAATCCCCATCAAGCTCTGCTCCTCCAACATGCCCAAGCTCTGCTTCTACACTGATTCCTCTAGGATGAGAAAGATCTGTCACTCTTTTGGTTAGAGCAATATTATTTTGAAAAGGAAGACTTGAACCATCAATCATAACAGAAGAAAAACCAAATTTTATCGCTTCTTCCACTAACTCTACGTCCATTGCATGATCAAGGTGAAGCACAACCGGTATATCATAAAAAGGCACAACAGCTTTAATATACTCAGCTAAATACACAAATCCTTTCCGTTCTCTTAAGTTATGCTCAAGACACATTAGAATAACGGGTGAACGCTGTTGTTCAGCTTTGTCAAGAATGGTTCGAACCATAACATCATTTATACAATCAAAAGCAGGCACTGCATACTGCTGGGCTCTTGCATCCTCTACTACTTCTTTTAACGAAACAAGCATAGTTTCACTCCTTACCTCATTAACATTCCGCCTGTTGCATCAACTGTTGCTCCCGTCATATAGCGGGCTTTTCTTGAAACGAGAAACGCCGCAATTTCAGCTATTTCCTCTGGTTGTGCTACTCTTCCAATCGGAATCCGGTTTACGTAATAGTCTCTGTTTTCTTGTAGTGCGTCCCCAATCATATCTGTTTCCACAATTCCTAATGCAAGGGCATTTACGTTAATTCCATTTTTCGCGACTTCCCGTGCTAATGAAACCGTAAAAGAAACAACTCCTGCTTTACTTGCTGCATAATGAGCATGCCCTGTTGTTGAACCATGAAATGCTGCTTGTGACGTTAAATTTAAAATAGTCCCTGTTCGCTCTTCTTCAAGTAAATGATTTACAAAGCTTTGGCACGTCAAGAAAACAGCGGTAAGATTCACTTTCATCGTGTTTTCCCACTCGGAAAGAGACATATCTTTCACCCAGCTTTTAGGCCATATTCCCGCATTATTTACTAAAATATGAAGATCTCCAAAAGCTTCTTTTCCTTTTTGAATGATTTTTTTGCATCCTTCTTCATGAGCTAAGTCAGCTTGAACAGCAACGCATTTGCTGTAATTTTGATTAATAAGATCTGCGATTTCGATTGCATTTTCAGCATTTCGATTGTAATGAAGCACGATATTTGCTCCTTCTTTAGCAAGGGTGAGTGCAATCTCTCTTCCAACACCTCTTGAACTCCCCGTTATAACGGCCGTTTTTCCTTTTAAACAAAGATCCATATTGCCCTGCCCCTCCTTTTAAGGCTTCCAAACCGGTTCTAATGCAGCTAATACTGAAGTGAAATAGCTATATTTCTCCTCGTATATTCCTTTTAGTGCTTCATTTGGTTTATAGGTTCTTCCCTTTTGAACCATTGCTTTTGCTCCTTCTTCAAAGGAAGGATACGCTCCTACTGCTACCGCTGCACAAATGGCTGCTCCAAGTGTTCCTTGTTCTGTCCCTACAACAACTTCAACAGGTGTTTGTAGAATATCGGCAAACATTTGCATCCATACCTCAGACTTTGTTGCTCCTCCAGCAATCCGGATAACGTTTGGCTTTTCTCTATATTTCATAAGCTTATCAACATGAATTTTATGTCCAAAAACAACCCCTTCATATAGAGCTCTAAGCATGTGTGCTTTTGTATGCCAGCCATTAAACCCAAAGAAACACGCTTTTGCATCCCTATGAACATTTGACCCAAAGAGAAACGGAAAAAAGAGAATGTTCGATTCGTGGGGTTCAATATTCTCTACCATTTCGTTACAAAGATCATAAACAGAAATCCCTTTTCTCTTTTCTTCATGTTCTGAATTGAAATACTCTTTTACGTACCACTCTAAGTTACTTGCCGATGTTGGACTTCCTTCTAATGTGAGCCAATACCCTGGTATGCAAAAAAGAGATGTCATAAATAGATCTTTATCAACAATTGGTTTCTTTGTAATAAACTCATTAATACTCCACGTTCCTGCTACAATACATAGTTTTTCTTCGTCTGTTGTACCAGTCGCGATAGCAGCTGCATCAATATCAAATAACCCACCCGCAACAGGAGTGCCTTCTTTTAAGCCTGTTAATTGCGCTACTTTTTTTGTAATATATCCACCAATTTCTCCGGAATAAAGAATAGGAGGCAGCTTTTCGTATATGCTTTCAATCCCAAGTTCTTTTAGAAGACCTTCATCATATTTTTTCTCTCTGCTATTTAATAAACTAGTTCCAGAAATGTCGGTAATCTCAGCATATGCTTCACCTGTTAGAAGATAGCGAATATAGTCTTTGCACATAAAAATCCACTTTGTTTTATGAAGAGTAGTAGGTTCATATTTTTGAATCCAAGCTAAAAGAGCTGCTGGTTGACCTGGCCATACCGACTGCATTGTTTTCGGCAAAATTCTCTCTTCTATTCCCTGCTGTTTCCAAAATTCAACAATCTCTTTTGCACGTGAGTCTGTTGAAATAATTCCCTTCCGAACAGCTTCTCCTTTTTCATCCACAACATATAATCCATTTCCATGTCCTGTTGCTGCAACACTTATAATCTCTTCTCCATCTATTTTAGATTTTTGAATTATTTCTTGAATAACAGCTACATTTGCTTCCCATAATTCTTTACAGTCCCTTTCTGTATGTCCTGGATACGGCATATACATCTCTGTTTTTCGACTAGCAACAGCAAGCTCTTTTCCGTCAATTGAGAAGAGACTTGCCTTTGTTACGGTTCCCCCATTATCAATCCCTAGCACATACTTCCCCATCTTTGCTTCCCCCTTCTCGTTAAAATAGCTTTGAAATTTCAATGATGAGCCAACCAAGAGGTGTTGTTGCTCCACCAACTAAGTTCGATAAGCCTGTTGCTGACTGAACGTTCTCTGGAAGCGTTACATTTACCATTTCAGCAGCTTTCGTATAATAAGAAGAAATGGATGTTCCTGCATAAAGAACAAATGTCACGATCACCATTCCTGTTAAGAAAAGTCGGACGAGGTTTCTCTTTAAAAAAGGAGCTGCCATTGGTAAAAGAAAGACGAGTGAAGCTAGATCAACAAATGGAAGAACTTTATTTCCTGGTAAAATAATAGCCAAAAGAAGGGCACCTGGAATAAGTAAAAGACCTGTTGCTAAAACAGCTGGGTTTCCAACAAGCAATGCGGTATCAAGTCCAATGTAAAACTCCCGATCTGGAAATCTCTTTTTCAACAAGACTTCTGCTGCTTCTCGAACAATTTCAAGCCCCTGGACAAGTATATTAATCATTGCAGGAAGTAGAACCATAACGGCAGCAACTTTAATGCCGAGTGTCACAACATCTGCAAGTGGAAGACCTGCAAGAAGTCCTAATAAAATACCTAGTATCGTCCCAAGTGTTAGCGGTTCTCCCATTACGCCATATCTCTTTGTAATTTCTTCTGGGGACGCTTTTACTTTGTTTAATCCAGGAATGCGTTCTATTATCCAGTTCATCACAATTCCGATTGGGACATAGATCGCAGATGTTGCATGTGCAAAAGAAACTCCTTTTAAATTGTATTGTTCTTGAATTCTTTTGGCTGTTAAATCCGCTATAATGATGGCAATTAGAAAATGAAGTAATGCACTAACAACAGAGATTACGATGCTATTTGTCACAGCGTACACAACGCCACCTGTTAGCATGAAATGCCAATAATTAAAAATATCGATATTTACGGTTTTCGTAAGTTTTAGTAAAAGAAGAACAACATTTAAAATAATGGCTCCAAATACGACAAATGGAACAATAGGCGTTCCCCATCCAATTGTTGCTCCAACGGGCCACCCTGGATCAACAACAGTTAAATTTAAATTAAACCGCTGTACCATCGCTTCTGCTGCAGGCCCTAACGTATCAAGTAAAAGCCCAATTACAAGATTAATCCCGACAAATCCAATTCCAACAAGCATGGCAGCTTTGAAGCCTTGGGCAATCTTTACTCTAAAAATCAAGGAAAGAATAAAGAAAATAATCGGCATCATCACCGTTGGACCTAACTCAATAATTTCATTAATAAAACTCATTTTATCTTCCTCCTTTATCATGAGAGTGAAGCTTAGAAGATGTTGTCCTACCTTATTAAAAAAAGAAACCCTACAAAGCTCTAGCTAATACTAGAGCTTTGTAGGGTTTCTCATCATCGCCTCCCCTTCGCATACTATTTTGTTTTCCATAAATGCTTCTCGCTTGTTGTAATTCCTTTGATGCCTCCTTCAAACAGCTTTTTTACCATCCGATCTTCGGAAATAAATCCACCTGCAAGAAGCGGTAATGACGTAGCCTTCCTTACTTTCTCTATTACATAAAGAGAAAAAGGACCTGGCAAAAGTTCAAGGGCATCTAAATGGCGCTCTTCCATTGCCTTTAAGCCTGATTCAAGCGAACGAGAATCAAGAAGAAAAAGACGCTGAATACTCATAAGCCCTAAATCTTTTACCCGCTTTAATAAATTAGCGTTTGGTGAAATGACTCCGTCTATTTTGTATAAGTCACGAAGCATTTTTAATCCTATTTGGTCTTTACTTAACCCTCCTATTAAGTCAAGGTGAACAAGTACTTTTTTATTCATTGCATGACATCTTTTGGTTAGTAACTGTAGGTTGCCGATATGTGTCTCAGATAACAGGATAAAAGGAGAAGGTGATTTTAAAGCTAAGTCTAAATATTTTAAATTTCGTACAGATGGAATCACTGTTTGATTGAGAATCGTATTATTCATTTGCACCCTCTTCTATAAAGCGCTTTCATTTTTATTTTATGGTTATATATGTATTCATCTTCAAAATCTTTTATTCCAGATAACAGGTTTTATCCTTACATTTTCTCATGTATATAAAAACCAGAAAATAAACAAAGTTGCGTTTGTTCATTTTCCGGATATCATGCTACTTTTCTCTAAATTTTTTCAATGCTTCTCTAAAAACATCATCATTTGTTTGAGTCTGTTTAAGCTGTTTAAATTTCTGAAGTGCTTTTCGATAATCATGATCGGGAATTACAGCATCTTTTGTATAAAGTGTGGGGGGTTGAGGGGATTGTACAACCTTCTCATTTGAATGTGAATTCTCTTTCCCCTCTTCATTTCGCCCATGATGCGGCTTATGAGCTAACTTATGTCCTTTCCCTGTTAAGGCCATAAGAAACGAAAAACATAACAATACTAAACTTGCACTAAAAGAAGAAAAAAATAAGTCATGATAAGCTAATAATTGCGATTTTTCAACGCTTTGTTCACTTACATCTTGTGAACTTCCATTTGTTAAGTGATGTTCAGAGAATCTGTTTAATATATAACTACTTATAACCGGAATCGCGGCATATGCAATCATGCGTAAAAATTGAACAGTCGCCATACGTGGCACTAAATCTGGCAATGGTCCGCCTAAAGCAGCCCCCATAAGCCCTGAAGCAATCGTAAAGCCAACGCCTAAAATCAGTACAAAGAAGCTGATGGCAAAGAACGTATACGGTTCATGATCCCCGGCATACATCCACGTTAAGTTTATGCCAATAATAAGGAGAGCCCCTAACATTCCTAGAATTCCAGGACCTAACTTATCATAAAGTAAACAGCTTAAAATGGCGGCAACGGCTACTCCAACAAGCAGGCATAGATAAACAATGACCATTTCTTTATTTGGGAGCGCATTTACAGTTTTTAAGATGCCTTGTAGTGAAGCTAAGCTTAACGTCATTGCTATATATCCTGTTATAACGACTAAGATGGCTAGAAGCGGTTTTTTGTGCAAAATGAGTTTAAATGAAAGAAGCGGCTTTGTAGTGCTATATTCCGTAATAAATAGAAAAAGAAAAGAAAGAACACTGCCACCTAATCCGATCCATACGTAAAGCGATGATCCACCCCATTTTTGTAAGCTAAGAACTGTAAAAGCTGTTAATAAAGCGAAAATTCCTGCCCAAACAAAACCCATCCAGTCAAAATGTGCTTTCTCTTTTGCATGTCGAGTCCCTTCATTTGAAAGGAGCGTATATCCTAACAGGATAGCGAGGATAGAACAGACTACAGCTACATAAAAGATTTCTTTCCAATGCCCTGTATGACTAACAAGCGTTCCGAAACAAACACCGATCATACTTGAACCATAAAACCCGCTAATAAGAATGAGTAGGGCCAAATTACGGCGACTAATAGGAAAAGCAAGAACAAGCATAGGAAGCATCATCATGAGAGCCATACCTGCTCCCATACCCTGTAACACTCTCCCTGCTTCAAATACGATAAATTTTGTTGAAATTAAGCTTAATAATACACCTAACAGCGAAATACAGGCTGATGTTATATACGTTGTTTTATCTCCCCACTTATGACGTAAAAAAGGACCTAAAGGAACAAATAGGGCAAAAGCAATTGTTCCTGTCAGGATAGGTATAATCGATGGATAAGAAGAAGAGTCCAACGTTTTTTGAAGCAACCCTTGAAGTGGGGTAAGCGCACTGTTTAACATAAGGCCAGGGCCAACCGCTAAAATAGCTAATAGTGAAATTCCCCAGTGTCTTTCTATTTTCATTACACTTTTCCTTTCTATGTTTATTATTTGTTCATTCGTTCACAAATGTAGAGAACAAAAATAAAGCTTCAGTGTGGAAGCTTTATTTTATCCTCTAATCCAGCAACTCTAATTGGTCCAAGAAGCGTCAAACGAGTTAATTGATTTGCCATATATAGCGGGCTAAATTTCATATCATTCTCTAACCAAGAACTAATAACGCCAATATGAGCAGAAGCAATATAGCTAATTAAAATGTCTTTTGGAACTTCAAGCTCTTCCTCTGCTTCCCCAATAGAAGAAATTAGTTCTCCATACACTTTATCTCGAACAATCTTCGTCATATAGCTTCGAAACTGTGGAATCCCCCGGTCACTCAGCATCACCTTAAAATAGTCCGCATGCTCGTGAATAAATTCAAAAAGCCGGACGAAAGAGATTTGCTGGTTCTCTTCTTTTGGAGCCTTTACTTCTTCTATAAGATTTTCCAACATTTCATGCATGTTTTGAAACAAAAAATCTTGCTTATCTTGATAATGAAGATAAAAGGTTCCACGGGTCAAATCTGCTCTTTCTGTAATTTCTTGAATTGTAATAGCCCCTACATCTTTCTCCTTTAAAAGCTCGATAAGCGCTTTTCGTAAATATTTACTTGTGCGTCTTATGCGCGGATCTACTTTGGGTTTTTTAGACATTTTCTACCTCCTTGTATAACTTCTGGCACTTTGTAGACCAAACAATTTCCTATGTATTGTTATGAACGGTTCCGCTTTTTCTGTTTATTAACCTCTATTCAAATTGTGCTGTACCATTAAAATATAATTTATACAAAATGTACATTACTAAACACTACGTCTATTAATGTACATGATGAAAAATACTTTTGTCAATGAGAAGCTGGACTAAACCAGTGGTAAATAGGTATAAATCCGTTCAAATTTATGAGAGGAGTCTTTTATAATGGAAGGAAAAATTGCGTTAGAGGAACATTGGGAATCTCCTGATCTTTCAGCAACAGGAACTCATAACTTTACAGATACACAGTATTTCGAAGCGGTTCAAAAAAGGCTGCAAGAGTTTGACAAACGAATCCAAGATATGAACAAAAATGGAATCCAAACATCCATTTTATCGTTAACACAGCCTGGAATTGAAGGAATTACAGATCCTGAACGAGCGATTAAGCTTGCAAAACAAATGAACGATTACATCGCAGAACATGCTTTGGCTAAGTACCCCGATCGTTTCAAAGCTTTTGCAGCACTTCCATTGCAAGATCCAAAAGCTGCTGGGGATGAGTTAGAACGTGCAGTAAATGAACTTGGGTTCTCTGGTGCATTAATGAACGGCTACAGCAATATTGGAGATGAAAATACAGCTCAGTATCTTGATGAACCACAAGTGTGGCCATTTTGGGAACGTGTGGAAAAACTTGGTGTTCCCGTATACTTGCATCCTCGTATTCCACTGCCACATCAACAGCGCATTTATGAAGGATACAAAGGGTTGCTAGGTTCTGCGTGGGGGTTTGGGGTGGAAACGGCTATGCACGCCATCCGTCTTATTTTAAGCGGACTTTTTGACCGCTATCCAAACTTGACGATTATACTTGGCCATCTTGGCGAAGGTCTTCCATTTACATTGCCTCGTGTCGGACACAGATTACGTCATCAGCGTCCTGAAACACATGGCAATCACAAAAAAGCGCCAATGGAATACTTACGCAATAATTTCTATCTTACAACAAGCGGTGTTTTCAGAACACAAGCATTGCTAGATACGCTTTTAGAAGTTGGCGCAGACCGTATTTTATTTTCTGTTGACTATCCGTATGAATCAATGGAAGAAATCTCTTCATGGTTTGATTCTTTCCCTATTAGTGAGAATGACCGTCTTAAAATCGGAAGTGAAAATGCGAAGAAATTATTCCACTTAGATTCGGTAAAAGTGGAGAAATAACGGTTAACAAAGTACGTTGTCCATATGACCTGTCCTACAAAAAAGGAGACTGACTCTTAGTCAGCCTCCTTTTTTATGAGCAATACGGAATAGCGGCCTTTAACAGCCTTTACTCTTCAATTGTTTTTATAACTTTTGCCGGGTTACCAGCTACAATTACATTAGGAGGAACATCTTTTGTTACAACAGAGCCAGCAGCAACAATAGAGTGATCACCAATCGTTACTCCTCCTAAAATAACGCAGCTTCCCCCAATCCATACGTCATTTCCAATCCTAATTGGCATTGCATAGCCTGTTTTATTTCGGCCTTTTGGTGCAATGTTGTGTCCAGCGGTGTAAATTCCAACATCAGGTCCAATCATACAGTTGTCACCAATGATGACTTCTGCCATATCTAAAATCGTACAGTTGTATCCTGCATAAAAATGATCTCCAACATGAATATTGTCGCCTAAATCACAATGAAAATTATGTTCTATACTCACGTTTTCCCCTGCACTTCCAAATAGCTCACGAATCGCTTCTTCTCTTTGTTTCTCATCTTCAACATCAGCAAGATTAAACTGCTGAACAAGCTTATGTGCCCGTATATTTTTCTTTTGTAACTCCTCTGTTCCTCGTTCATAAAATAGCTTTTCTTTTTTCATTGTACTGCTCCTTTCTCTTGTTTTTGCAGCCCTGTTAGTTAACATAATATTTTTATTGTAGATAAAGACACAACAATTGTTGCGACTTTATCTACTATATGTATAACATCTAGTGTACTACAATAGATACCGCACTATAAATCAATAATAATCCCATTACAATATTAAACTGACGATGATGTTTTGATAGAAATTTCTGAAAAATACTTCCGCATAAACTCCAGCAAAACGTACTTAAAAAACCAACAAATGCTAAAACAATTGAGTAAAAAATTAAACTTCCATGCGAGGAATGATACGGAAGAATAAAGGTAGCAATAGCCGTAATCCCATAAAGAATCCCTTTTGGATTAATAAATTGCAAAACCATTCCCATAAAAAAGCTATTTTCTTTCTCGTTTCCCCCATTATTACTACTATCTTTACTTTTCATAATTTTAATTGCAAGATAGATCATGTACAAAGCACCTACAATTGTCATAATCAACTCAATTTTTGGTACAACGCTTTTGAGCATCAAATTGAAGTAACTTGATAAAAGCATAATAATAAGGAAACCCGCACTCACTCCAAAACAGAATTTGAGCGTTCTCTTTAGTCCATACTTGTTTGCAAAAGCCATTGCCATAATATTGTTCGGACCTGGGGTAAAACTCGTTACAAAAATATACATCAAAAAAGATACTAATGGCATAATCATTCCCCTTTCCTTTTGTCTGTTATAATAAACAAAAACAACAGTATAATAGACCTGTTTTTATTTTACATAAAGGTCCACATGTTGTATATAGAAAAAGGAGAAATGTAAGTAGCAAAACTTCATACGACTATCAAAAAACCTACATTCTAAAAAAAAATATAGGTTTTTCTTATTTTTTAAACATTCGTTTTAGTTTTCGCCCAATAAAAATAGCAAGCAACCCGCATAATACAACCTCTTGCACGATAGGTGGTGTAAATTTAAGTACCCAAAAAGCCATTCCTATCGTTGCAATCGCTAAATAAAAAATTTTCTGCTCAAACTGTTTTTTATCTTTATTGTCAAATTTCTTAAGGTTTGTGAGAATGATTAAATAGCCAATGGGTGGCGTTAATATACATAAGACAAAAAACCATCCAGTTTTTAAGTACCAAGGTTTCTTCACTTTTCCCCCTCCTTTTCTTCATTGTTTGAACTGTGCTAAAAGGAAAAATCCTATTTTGGTCTATAAGAATGCTAACCTTATATAATAGCAAAAACCTCTATCATCTAGAGGTTTTTGCTATTATAAGATTTAGCTTAATAACTGAGTGATCAGGATAAGTATGGTCTTCATCATTTGGCTCCTTTATTAAAAAAGTTAGGATCTTTCCAAACAAAATGCTGAAGAGAAAATACAACTCCGATGAAAAAACAAGGAAAGCTTTGAAGTGCAATTTGTAGGGGTGAGCATCCTAGACTTTTAAACAACAGCGCTGTTAAAAAACTGACGATAAAATAGACGGGTAAAAACTTTTTAGACGTAATGAAGTCGCGCATGTGAAATCACTTCCTTTCATTCTTGTTCACAATGCGAAGACTGTTATTTTATCCTTATTATACCATAAAACCCTATATCTTTCATTAATTCGAAAGATATAGGGTTTATCTCTTATCACTGCTTGTTTTCTACATTGGAAGATTTGAGTCGGGTTTTTGAGTTACTTTAATTCTTTCTACTTTCCCAACGAGGAAAATATACGATAAAGCACCAAGTAAAGCTACAATGGCTATAAAGACGAGTGCAGGAGCAAAACTGCCACCTTGAGCTAGAAACCCAATCACAATCGGAACAACAATAGAGGCTAATCCGCCAATAAAGTTAAACACGCCTCCTGTTAATCCGACAAGATGCTTCGGAGCAAGTGTTGATACAAATACCCACGTAATAGATGCTAAACCGTTTCCAAAAAAGGCAATAGCCATAAACATAATAATAAGAGAAGTATTATTCACATAGTTGGCGCCTACAATGGAAGTTGACAAAAGCAATCCAACAATAATAGGAGTTTTTCGGGCAATACCTAGAGAAACTCCTTTCTTCACTAAAAAGTCAGAAAGGAAACCAGATAATAAAACGCCGACAAAAGCCGCTAAGAACGGAGCAGAAGCTAAGAACCCTGATTTTAAGAAGTCTAGTCCGCGGTACTCCACAAGATATGTTGGAAACCACGTTAAGAAAAACCATAGCGTAGAGTTTACAGCAAACTGACCTAAATAAATCCCCCATAGTTTACGGTGAACAAACACTTCTTTTAAATTTCCCCACTCAAACCTTGCTTTTTCTTCCTTTTCATTAAGGGGTGTAACAAGTCCTCCGCCTTCTTTAATATACTCTAACTCCGCTTTATTTGCTTTTTTGTGCTGCGCCGGATCGCGGTAGAAAATATACCAAATAATCCCCCATAAGATACCGATAGCTCCTGTTGTAATAAACAGCCCTCTCCATCCTAAAAAGTGCTGAATTGTAACAAGAGCAGGAGTTAAAAAGGCGAGCCCTGCAAACTGACCAGATGTATAAAATGCGATAGCAGATGCTCTTTCCTGATTTGGAAACCAGCTTGTCACAACTTTATTATTTGTCGGAAAAGCAGGGGCTTCAAATGCCCCTGTTGCAAGCCGCAAACCAAAGAGCCCAACAAATCCTTTTGTAAATCCTTGGAGTAATGTAACAAGTGACCATGTAATAAGGCTAAATGCATATGTAAGCCGAGCACCAAACCGGTCAACCATTACACCTCCTGGAATTTGCAGAGCAGCATATGCCCATCCAAAAGCGGAAAAGATAAGACCAAGCTGGACAGATGTTAATTCTAAATCTTTTCCGATGGCCGTTGCGGCTACAGAGATATTGCTTCGATCCATATAATTTATGACAACGCTTACGAAAATAAAGGCTAAAACTTTAAATCTTACCCGAGTTGGTTTCTCACTGTACCCCTTCACACCGTCATCCCCTTATTGCAAATTTCGTTACGGAACTAGCTAATCGCTAGTTTTTACCATTCTGCAACAGAACCATCCTTATGTCTCCATACTGGATTTCTCCAATTGTGCCCAACACTTGCCATCTTTCGTACATGTTCTTCATTGATTTCAATCCCTAAACCAGGACCATCTGGAATTTTCACATAGCCTTCTTCATATTTGAATACTTTGTTATCAACGATGTAGTCTAACAAGTCACTTCCTTGGTTATAGTGAATGCCTAAACTTTGTTCTTGAATAAACGCGTTATGACACGTCGCATCTACTTGGAGACAAGAGGCTAATGCAATAGGACCTAATGGACAATGAGGAGCTGCCGCAACATCGAATGCTTCTGCCATTGATAAAATCTTTTTACCTTCCGTAATTCCTCCTGCATGAGAAAGGTCAGGTTGAATAATATCAACATATCCGTCTGTAAGAAGCTTTTTAAAATCCCATTTCGAAAACATTCTTTCACCTGTGGCAATTGGAATCGCTGTAGCATGAGCAATTTCTCGCAATGCTTCGTTATTTTCAGGTAAAACAGGTTCCTCAATGAACATTGGGCGATAAACTTCAATCTCTTTTGCTAAAATTTTTGCCATTGGTTTGTGGACACGTCCATGGAAATCAATGCCGATGCCAACATAAGGGCCTACAGCTTCTCTTACAGCTGCAATTCTTTCTACTACAGCATCAATTTTTTCATATGAATCAACATACTGAAGTTCTTCTGTCCCATTCATCTTCACGGCTGTAAATCCTTTTTCAACGACATGTTTAGCGGCTTCTCCAACATCTGATGGACGATCTCCCCCAATCCATGAATATACTTTAATGGATTCTCTCGCCTTACCACCTAGTAGCTCATAAACAGGGGCATTATAATATTTCCCTTTAATATCCCATAACGCTTGGTCAATTCCTGCAATAGCGCTCATTAAAATGGGACCGCCTCTGTAAAATCCACCTCGGTACATCACATTCCAGTGATCTTCAATATTCAATGGATCTTTGCCAATAAGATATTCCATTAGTTCATGTACAGCTGCTCCAACTGTCGCTGCCTTTCCTTCAATAACCGGTTCTCCCCAACCAACAATTCCTTCGTCTGTTTCAATTTTTAAAAATAACCAGCGTGGTGGTACTTGAAAGAGTTCATAACTTGTAATTTTCATATTAAACATTCTCCTTTTGTTTTGAGTGTATAGCTTCTACATATTGACGGGCTTTTATTGTTAGCTCTTTTAAATAATTAGCGTTTATTTCTCTTTTTGTATTGACAAGGGAACTGCCAATTCCAAACCCTACTGCACCTGCCGCATGAAACTCCTCAATGTTATCCAAGTTAACTCCTCCGGTAGGAAGCAGTGGAATATGTGGAAGCGGCCCTCGGATATCTTTAATATATTGAGCTCCAATACTTGCTGGGAATACCTTTACAATATCGGCTCCATTTTCATAAGCGGTTAAGATTTCCGTTGGTGAAAAGGCTCCTGGAATACTTATTGCTCCATATCTCTTCGTCATTTTAATCGTTTCAATATTTACAGTAGGAGCCAATATGAATTGAGCTCCGGCTAAGATAGCTGCTCTAGCTGTCTCTGAATCTAGTACAGTTCCTGCTCCAACAAGCATTTCTCCTTTAAACTCTTTTGCTACTTTCTCAATAGCTTCAAGTGCGTTTGGGCTGTTAAGCGTAATTTCAATATTTTTTATTCCACCTTCATGCAAAGCTGAAGCAATTTGGACAACATCTTTTGATTCGGCACCGCGGATAATCGCCACAATTTTATGTTCTAAAATATGGGAAAGTAAATTCATCTTCTACACTCCTTTTTATCTTGTAACATCTTCACTTGTAACCGTATTCATAAAATGATATAGTTCCTCTTTATCTGGTAATCCTTCAATGTCTCCTTCAACAGTTACCACAATAGACCCAATAGCACATCCTCTTTTAACAGCTTCTTGTAGAGGAACATGATCAAGGAGTCCTGATAGAAAACCCGCCGCAAATCCATCACCAGCTCCGATTGGATCTACTACTTTATGAACAGGATAACCTTCTATATAAGAAGCCTCCTCTACGCTAGAATAATAAGCTCCCTTTTCTCCTAGTTTTACAACTACTGTTTCAACTCCGAGTTGATGAAATTGAGAACAAATTTTTTCCGGAGTCTGTTCTCCGAATAAAAATTCTCCTTCACTAATACCAGGTAGGATAATATCGGCCTCTTTTGCTACATCAATCAATGTTTCTCGAGCCTTATGTTCTCCCCAAAGCGTTTTGCGCAAGTTTGGATCAAATACGACTTTTAATCCATGCTTTTTTGCTATTTTAACAGAATAGAAAACGCTCTCATAACAGGATGAACTTAAAGCAGGTGTAATACCTGTAATATACAAGTATTTTGCGTTAGAGAGGTATTCCTCATTAATGTCTCCTTTGCTCATAAAGCTCGCAGCAGATCCTTTTCGGTAATAAAATACTTTTGTCTGTCTCTCATTTGTTTTTTCCTTGAGAAACAAACCTGTTGGGGACTCTTCATCACGTATGACAAAACTAACATCGACTCCCTCCCCCCTAAGAGTAGATAAAATTCGAGCTCCTAGCTCATCTTTTCCAACTCGACTAATCCAGCCGGTTTGATAACCAAGCTTAGAAAGACCAATTAATGTGTTACTTTCTGCTCCCGCTACTTTTGTGGAAAAATCTTGACAGTATCTCATTTTCCCCGTTGAATGGGGGTTGAACAATACCATTGTCTCCCCCAAACTAATCACATCCATCATACCCCTCCTTTTATTCTTTTTCTCCTGTATATCCAGCAATCCCCGATATTTTCTTTGATGTAGAAAGAAGCTTCTCTACAATCATGTTCTTATGTTTTAGCATTCTTTCTTTTGGTCCTGCGACACTAATGGCCGCTTCCATTATGCCGCTTGCTCCATAGACAGGAGCTGCTAGACAAAATAGACCTTCTTCATTTTCTTCATCATCAATGGAGTAACCACTTTCCACAAAAGAATCTAAATTTTGCTCTAACATTTCTTTGTTTGTAATCGTAGAGTCCGTAATTGGAACAAGCTCCATTCCTTGAAGTAGCTCTTTTCTTCGTTCTAACGGTAAAAATGCTAGAAATGCTTTTCCTAACCCTGTACAGTATAGTGGTTTTCTCTTTCCAAGCTGAGCAGTTGTACGAATAGAGCGATTGTTATCGATTTTTACTACATAAATGAGCTCTCCATCCGACAATAAAGCCATAAATACCGTTTCCTGTACATCTTCCATAAGCTTCTTTAAATAGGGTTTTCCTTCAGCGGAAATATCTAAAGAATCCATTGCGGCAGTTCCAATTTGAATTAGTTTTGGCCCAAGCTTATATCTTTTTAGCTGATCTTGATTTACGTAGCCTTCCTCGTGCAGCGTTGTAACGAGGTTAAATGTACTACTCTGCGGAAAAGCTAGTGAGCTACTAATTTCTTTTACTGTTAGCCCTTCTGGATGACGAGCTAATAGTTCAAAAACCCTTAATACACGTTCTGCTGACTTAACTGACATAAAGCACTCCTTTAAATCACATATGTGATTCGTAATTTTATATATGATTTTTACAATTTAAATACTAGCATAGCTAAAAAAAGAAAACAATCTATTTTTATTATTTTCTGAAAAAACACAAAAAAGACTGCTCGTAAGTTGTCGTACAAACTTTACGAACAGTCTAATATATATTTGCTTTTATGATTTAGGCCGTTGTACACCAATATAGCCCAAAGTACTTTTCCTCTGTCTCCGCTACAAAGAAACGATCATTCCACTCTGGTTCATATGCATAAGCACGTCTTACGATATTATCTGGAAAAATAAACGGTTTAATTTGTTCTGAAAACTCCTCTTTTAATTGCAACCATTCATTGTAAGTGACTTCTTGTAATGATAATTCTTCTCTCAGCTTTCCTTCTAGTTCAAATACATCCATCTCTTTTACAGTATGTTTTTGATACATATAATGATTTCTTAATTCAATAAACAAACACTTTGCCGTAAAATCTTCTAGAGAGCGAATTTCTCCCCATGTATTTTTTCTTTCATGCTCAAACACATAAATCATTTCTTCAGATGAAGAAGAATCAAACTCATCTTCTTCCATCACATAGTACCTCACTGTCTCTCCCCCTATAACGAACGAATAATCCCGCCTTCAACTCGCTGTGCCGCGCCATTAATAGCCGCTGCTTTTTCTGAAGAGAGAAACACAATAACACTTGCCACTTCTTCTGGTGTTGCATAGCGCTGTGTAAGAGATGTTGGTTCATTGACTTTAAAATAATCTTTTACAAACGTATCAAGGTCTTGTCCAGCAGCTTCTGCCGCTCCCTTCATATAGTTTGCAACACCTTCTGTCCATGTTGGACCAGGGAGCACAGAGTTAACGGTAACGTTCGTTCCTTTTGTTCGCTCGGCTAATCCTCTTGATAAGCTAATTAATGCTGTTTTTGTTAAAGAATATGGAATCATTTGTGGAAGAGGTTTAACTCCTGCTTCACTTGAAAGATTCAAAATACGTCCGCTGTTTCGCTCTAACATTCCAGGTAAAAAAGCTCGGCAAAGACGAATAGCGCTCATTACATTTACTTCAAAGTATTCTGTCCATTCTTCATCTGTCACATCTTCAAACTCTTTCACTTCAAAAAAGCCTAAATTGTTAACAAGTACGTCAAGCGCACCGATTTTGTTTACTTTTTCGATAAGTTCTTTACTTTCTTCCGCTTTTGATAAATCAGCGTGAAGGCCGTGAACAGTTCCAAGGGAAGATAGTTCTTCCACAACGGCTTCTACTTTCTCTTGAGATCTTCCATTAACAATTACATGAGCCCCTTCTTCTAAAAAAGCTTTTGCTGTTGCTTTTCCAATTCCTGCTGTTGATCCTGTGACTAATACAAGTTTGTCTTTTAATTGTAATTGCATTTCTAAACAACCTTCCTATTTCTAAGAATATACGAAAATTATATAATTAGCCTGAATTCATTACTATTATTTTGCTTACATAGACGATTCATACTCTTATTTGATTTTCACAAGAACTTTTATGTAATGAGCGGATATTGATAAGCTTATTTTAGCCATAATCCCTTTTTGCATGAATTGACAACTGTTATCTCTATCCGCTTTTTTATGAAAGGAACTTTTGAGACTTATAGATTAATAGAGGACAACATTGTAGAACAAATAAATCTTAATGATGAAGCAAAACGTATTTTTATTAACCTGTTGCTTCTTAAATAACTTTTCTCATCACGAAAGGAACCGGCGTATTGCCTTGATACAAGGCCTAACAAGTTCATAATAAACCCATCTACACGGTATCCAAATGAGCCTATTCCATATCCACTGAACAGGAAACCACACTAAATGTAACCACACCCAACAAATTCTTTTCCATATCCACTTTAAAACTACCTTTGAAAAACGTAGTACTGGAACCATTATTTCATGATAAAATGGTCGCAAAATATAAACGAAAAACAGATGAAAAGGAAGATATAAAATGTAATAAAAAAAAGGATATAGCATGTATTGCCACAGACTGACTATCATCCTTCTCCACAAGAAATATAATATGGGTAAAATAAGAAATTGCCAAAGCTTTTCTAATGGATATAAAATGAGCCACAGGAAAACCGGTTTTAAAATATGTATCCAAATAAACTGTCCTACAGGTTGGAAGATCGTTTGCCAAAACCAAAGGCAAGGGTAAACCATTCCCTTTTTTACTACTTGAAAGAGTACATAGAACGGAAAATAAAAAACAAAGATAATACCACGCAGTAAGTACTTACATCCCTTTATTAAATTTTCAAACAGTCTTATTTCTCTCCTTTCTATATACGTTTTTTTATTGCAAGTTTCATTTTTAAATATATGTATTCTCTAAACGGTTTTCAAGATAAAAATTTATTAAAGATGATACACACAAAAACCTCAACATATTTTCTTTATTCCTCTTCCCTAACCTTTATTCTTAATACTAAATAAAATTGCCTTTTCTCCCATTAAAATTTTTATTCTTTATGATTTCAGGAAGTATATCAGAACACTACATACTTATACTATAAAGAACTGATGTAAGCAATAATCTTTCTCTTAATCGCATTCTGGGAGAAACTCTCTTCGTAAAATATCCTATAACCATTTAATCGCAAATGAGGGAACAATGATGAAAGTATTGGCAATCACACTTATTGTTTTTCTATTATCTATTTTAAACCTTTTATTTATGGATTTTCTCTTAGGTTTTGATCTTTCTGAGTCCATATTACATCTTCTTAATCCCTTTTGGGTCATAAGTAGCGCAGAGTACGTCATGCTAGCAGGACTTTTTTTACTTGTTATTGGACAGCAAATCTATACAATCGTGAAAAAAAGAGCGAATAAGCAAGATGAATCTAATTAGCTTTCCTCTTTAAGATATTTCGTATCATAGAAATAAGTAATAATACTAAAGGGAGAATGATTAAAAGCGGCATGGAGAGATATTTAAGCACTATATCCAATCCTTCTTCTATGTGCTCAGAAAAACTAGAAGCTATTGTCATTGATAAAAAAATGACCACAATGCCTATCGGAAGAATAATGGGTTTGTGACTCTCTAATTTAAATAAGTCCACAAGTCCTATCATTGCACCGTACACAAGAACCGAAACTTTAAAGAAAACCGTCATCAGCAAAGTAAAGACTACAATAGCATCTAGTCTTTCAATAAAATTCAACAAATTGACCTTTCCAATCGTAGCTAATGTAGGAAACGTCGATCTTTCCATTATATTTATACCAAGTGCAGCCATATTCAGAACAGCTGTCCAACTTAAAACAAGACCGCTTGAGATAACAGAAAGTACCCACACTCTCTTTACTAATTCGGGACGATTTAAATATGGTAATAGCATCGTAAACACCAACATTTCCCCAAATGGAAAAATCATCGTGAAAGAGACCGTTGTCGTTAGAATAGGCCTCCAACCATGTTCTAAAAAAGGCCGTACCTGTTGTAAATTAATATCTCCTGATACAAGCACAAAAAAGTTTGCTGCAATTCCAAATAAAAGTAAAATAACAATAAATACTTCTCCTGTTCTCCCTATAACTTCAATTCCTAAATGAATGATATAACAAATCACTAAAACAAGGGTGAGGTTAATTGCTAGTAGCGGTGTGTTTGGCAAAGTTGAAGAAAGAAGTAAATCACCGAAATCACGTATGTTTCTGGCCGCTATGTACAAAAAAAACAAGCAATATATCAGTCCTAATCCCCACCCAATGTATTTTCCTACGATTTTTCTGATACACGCTGTAAAGGGAAGGTTAGGATATTGCCGAAATAATAGATAGTAAATGAAGAATAATAAGATTCCTCCACCCGTTCCTAAAAGAATAGAGAGCCAAGCGTCTTTCTTTGCTGTAATTCCATAACTAACAATTAAAGCAGTACCTAAGTTAAAAATAAACATTAAAGCAAAGAGTTGAATAACGCTTATTTTTGCTTTCTCCATTTTTTAGGCTCCTTTCTTTAATAGAGCTAATTATTTGCTCATCCTCTTTCCCATGATCTAAAGTCTTTTCCTCTTTATATACTGACGAACCATTAGCACAGCTAACATAATAAAAGGAATCATGATGAATAAGATCAAAACCACATATTGATTAATAACACCTTCTTCTGTCTGTTCCGAAAAACTTGAAGACATCACAAGAGATAGAAAGATGACAACCGTTCCAATTGGTAAAAGAATGTGATTGTAGTTCTCTACTTTGAATAAATTGGCTATCCCGATAACCCCTCCATATAAATAAACAGAGGCTTTAAAAAACACGGTAATTAATAAAGTAAAAACGACAATTACGTCCATCCTTTCAATAAACTCAAGCAAATGGACCTTTCCTACCGCCATTAATAATGGAAAAGTTGATCTTTTCATGGCCTCTAAACCAAGAACAGATATATTTAGTATGACAGTCCAGCTTAAAATCAAACCACTTAAAATAACTGCTGATATCCATACTCTTTTCACTAATTGTGGGCGATTTAAATACGGCAGAAGCATCGTAAAAGCGAGCATCTCGCCAAATGGAAAAGAAATAAGAGTTGGAAAAGTTGTCCTCAAAATCGGCTTCCAGCCATGTTCAAGTACAGGCCGTATTCGCTCGAAATCTACATCTCCTGATACAAGCACTAAGAAGTTCCCTGATGCTCCGAGCACGACCAGTATGACAATAAATACTTCTGCTGTTCTTCCTAATACTTCTACTCCTAAATGAATGACATAACAAATAACAAGAATAAATGTGAGATTAATGACTAATAAGGGAGTATTTGTCAAAGTAGATGAAACAATTAAATCACCAAATTCACGTACATTTCTTCCACAAATATATAGAAAAAAGAGACAGTATATCAGACCAAGCACCCAACCTAAATATTTACCAAATATCTTCCTAATATATTCAGTAAACAATAAATGAGGATATTGACGAAAGGAGTAATAGTGAATGAAGAATAAAGCTACACCTCCACACATGGCTAAAAGAATAGCTAACCATGCATCTTTCCCAGCTTTAGCACCATAACTGATCACTACCGCTGTTCCCATATTAAAAATAAGCATAAGGGAAAATAGCTGAATAACACTTATTTTTGCCTTCTCCATTTCTATCACTCCCTTCTTCGCCATTTCGCACTTACTCCTATTAAGATCTCGTAATCAGACCTGTTCGACGAATAATAGCCTGCACATTCACATGGACTTCTGTCTGCGGGAAAATCTCCTTTTGCCATGAGGACTCTATATTTTTCCATACATGTTTATTTGCAATATTAATTTGTTCACCAAAATTAAAAATATCACTTTTTTGTTTTTGAGCTTTTTCGACTGTTAAAAGGATTTCTTTCTTTATTTCTTCCTCTACTTCTTCATCTAACTTTGCTAGTACTTGTGATTTCCCAAGATCTTTAGCACAATTATTTTCTAGCACTAATCCTTCTGCATGAACATCAACATAGATAATGGGTTTTTGATGTTTAAATTTCACATGAACGTTCGACTTTGCCCGGGAGATTTCAATGGCAATCGCATCTTTTTCTTTTCCACAGTCAAGGTTTAAAACGGTAGTCTTCATTTCATTCATCACCCATGTCACTCCACGGGCATCGTCACCATTAAGCCATTTTTTTAATTTGCCATCTTTAAAAAGAGCAAGACCTTTTATGGCAATTCTCGCGCTTGGGTCAATCTGTTGTATATTTGTCATCGCATTTCCCTCGCTAGCTTTCCCTTCAACTTGTATTCCTGTAACACTTAAACTCCCTTGTTCTAAGCCTTGGATAACTTGGTCAGCACGTGTACTTTTATAGACGCCCCACTCTTTTTCGGAGTATTTCAAGGTATCTGAAATCTTAGTAGAAGGGATATCTTCTAATGGTGTTGCTATTTCTAACGTTCTTTTGGCTGTTGTATTCCCTTTTGTAATGAGAACAGGAAAAAGAACGCGAAACTGAGCATCTCGTTCAATGACATCAAACAATTCTTTAATCCCATCTTTTGCTACTTTTTCATTAATAATCATCACTTGAAGATGAGGAAAAAAGAGCTCGCCAGGCGCTTTTGTAGAAATTTTTCGAAGTGTTTCTGAAAGAGTACTTCCCCTCTCTGTGAATGTAGTGACAGGAGAAGCTTGGACTTTTCCTCCTTGTTGGCCCCCTGCAATTTGAGAAGGATTAGTGATTTGAAGAGTAACTTCGTATCTGTTCTTTGTCTTGTTACTACCTTTGTCAATTGCCATTCCTGATACGATACTCAACTTCTGTAGTTCTTCACGATCCCAGCAGCCAGATAATAAGGATAAACAAACGAAAAGAAGCAGAAATCTTACTAGCTTATGTCTCATTAGGATCCCTCTTTGATTCTTGATTTTTCATAGGTCCTTCTCTCTTTGAAGGGCCCCGATCTTGGTTATGATCTACTCTTTTGGTCTTGACTTGGCTAATTAGACGGGGGCGTTTGGATAAAAACGGTAAAGGCCATCGAATAATGGAATCTTTTTGATCAGCTAGCACGATAGGAGCAAAAGGAGTTAAGTAAGGAATACCAAATGAACGCAAACTGCACGTGTGGGCAACTAACACAATAACCCCTAATCCAATTCCATAAAGTCCAAAAAAGCTTGCCATAATCATCATTCCAAAACGAAGCAACCTTGTCGCATCTGTCATCGCATAATGAGGAATTGTAAAACTGGCGATAGCCGTTGCAGCTACAACAATAACCATCGCACTTGAAACAATACCAGCTGAAACCGCTGCTTCCCCTAATACAAGAGCTCCTACGATAGAAACAGCCTGACCTACAGGACGAGGCATCCGAATTCCTGCTTCCCGTAATACTTCAAACGTAAATTCCATTAATAGGGCTTCTATAATAATCGGAAAAGGAATGTTTTGCCGCTGTGCAGCTAAATTAACTAATAAAGGAGTTGGAATCAATTCAGGATGAAAGGAAATAAAGGCAACAAACAACGATGGACCTAGAAGAGTAATTAAAAAAGAAGTAATTCTCAGTAACCGTAAAAAACTAGCCATTGTCCATCGTAAATAATAGTCTTCTGCTGTTTGAAAGAATTGATTCCAAGTCGCAGGCACGATAAGAGGAATTGGTGTTTCATTAACAAAGATAACAATTCGGCCTTCTAGTAAATTACCTGCGACTACATCTGGTCGTTCTGTAGCAAAAATGGTTGGCCATGGTGTCCATGTTTCATCTGAAATCCACTCTTCAACCGTATTAGAACCATATACTTCATCAACTTTAATTTTATGGAGTCTTTCTTTAACCTCCGTAAGCAATTTATCATTTACAATTCCTTTTACATACATAATCCCAATTGTTGTTTGGGTAATCTCCCCTAATTCCATTGTCTCTAACCATAGATTAGGGCTTTTAATTCGGCGACGGACCATTGCTGTATTACTAATGAGTGACTCCGTAAAGCTATCTCTAGGTCCTCTTACTGAAGATTCAGCAACAGGTTCTGAAATAGCCCGGAGATCTCCTCCTTGGGCAGCGCAAGTAAACCCCTGATTCCACCCATCAATTAAAACAATCGTTTCTCCTGATAATAAAGAAAAAAATAGTTTGTTCCAGTCCACTACATCTTTTACATTTGTGATGGTTAGCATGTGTTCTTTTATGTATGCTCCTACTTGGCTTGGTGAAGAGAAATCTTCTTCTTCAGCTAGATTTGCGTTACTCATGAGCTGTTTAATAATACCTCTTCCCAAGATTTCCTTATCTGTTAAGCCATTTATATAAATAGAAGCCACTTTACGAACAAAAGGTTTCCCCATCGTAAAGTTCCTAACCACTACATCCTCACTGTTCCCCAAAGTTTCCTGTATCTTTTTTATGTTCTCTTCTAAAGAAGACTTAAGCGCCTCCTCATTTGAAGTAACCGCTGTTTCTTCATAGTAAGGAGCCTCTTTTTTTGACTTTCTTTGTTTTTTTGTTAGACGTTTCCATCCACTGTTCATATCTTATGCCCCTCCAAGTGCCACCGAATGAAGAGCTCGATGTTTTCTGCTATCATTAATTGATAATTTTTCCTGAATTTGATTTTTTATACCCCTTTATTGTCCAGGAATGTGACTGTTGTTATGTAATGACAAAAGTCCTCAATCAATAAAATGATTGAGGACTTTTATGCATTCTTTATTTACGCTGAAAACGCATTTTTGTGCGTTCTGTAATCTCGTCTGCAAATTCCCCATTTACTATTTTTCCACTTCGAGGTGTTTGGGATAATTTTGCTTTATTTTTATGTTTATTGTTTCTTGACTGTCCTCTTGTCATAGTGATATCCCCCTTTTTTTTAAAAAAGCAAAAACGTAAAAAAACGGTTTTTTTATGTTTCTGCTCTATTTAAAGTATAAGGAAAAGAGATTGATTATAATCTGTATTTTTAATTCCTGTTGTGTTTTAAAATACCGTTTTTTATATTTATATTTTTCTTTTAGAACATAGTTTATTTAAAAAATATTTTGTTCTTTCGGTTAAAAAGAATAACTCTTCATCGCTCGTGCACACTATAAAAGATATTTTGCATATTAAATCTATCCGTCCGAAAATCACTTCTTTGTTAAGCTTTTTTCATGCAGATTAGATTATGAAAAAATATTATTAGAAAGGAAAAAATATGGCTAACAAAACTTCCATCTATAACAACTATTTTGAAAAACAAAATGATTTAAATCATGAAAAGCTACAGATTTGGCTTGATTATACCGTTTTTAGCTGGAGATGGTGGTTAGGCGTCTTTATGATCGTTTGTTTAATTGTAATATGGCTGAAATTTAGAAAAAAAGAAAGCACAGATAGACTATTGTATACAGGGCTTTTTGTTGCTATCTTAGCCTCTTTTCTTGATATGATTGGTGATTTTCTCGGATTGTGGGATTATCGATATGAAGTTTTTCCTTTGACACACAATTATTTTCCTTGGGATATCTTTCTTTTACCTATTTCAATTATGATTACTTTACAAATTAAGCCCAACATGAATCCCTTTATAAAAGGCATTATTTATGCAGGACTCTCTTCCTTTATTGGTCTCCCTCTCCTCACATGGCTTGATATTTATAAACCAATAAAATGGGAGTATATCTACTCCTTTCCAATTCTTCTTATTATTTACCTTGCCGCTCATTACATTTCTTTGCGAAATCAATTTGAGAAAGTATAACTCCATATTTTTTCTCCCAACCTAGAGAATTGGAGCCTTATTTCGTTCCTGTTTTCTAGGTCATTCTACATTTTTTAATGTGACACCCTACATACACTTTACTCCGTTAACCATTCTATTTCGTTTTTCGTTGAATTCTCTTCTTCTTTAGTTATTTTTTTGAACATTGCTATCGCTCGGTTGTTATTTATATAATTACTAATCCCCTTTTTGAAAATCATCTACAAATAGAATAAAAAGGAACTTCTCTTGTGGAAGTTCCTTTTTATTTAGACAAGGGGCGCTTTTTTCTTTTTTATTTCCGTAATAATGCTTTCTATTAATAACTCTAAAGAGAGTCTTGTATCTTTATCTATTGCTTCACCTTTTGAATTCAATTTCGTTCTAACAGATGAAATGACAAGCGTTCCATTTTTCACAACGTTAGCATTCAGCATTTCTAATGTTTGTAGAAAAGACGCCTGTGCTTTTTCTCCTCCCGAGACCATAGGAGAAGCCGTAATAACAGCTACAGTCTTATTTAACAGCTGACCTGATGAAACAAGCCAGTCAATTGCATTTTTCAGTACTCCTGGTATGCCACGAGCATACTCTGGCGTACAAAAAATAAGGGCATCCGCTTCGTTTAATTCCTGTCTGAACTCCTCGATAACTTTTGGTCCTTCTTCATTATCTAAATCCGGATTAAAATGCGGAAACTCTCCAATCTTATCGTAAATAGAATAGTCGATATTACCTTCGAAAAAAGAAGCTAGATTTTCTAATATGTTCGTATTTATTGAACTCTCTCTTATGCTTCCTGAAATAGCCACAACTTTTTTACGTTTTCCCATTCTATCACCTCTAGAAATAGAATACTCTTTTCTGGATTTAAAAAGCAAAGGATTGAATTTATAGCAGTAACAATTTTTCTTTTAGCACATAGTTTATTTAAAAAATAAATATAAAAAATGCGTATTTCCAAAAATGAGATAGTATTCAGAAAGTAACATAAATATTGTGAGTGTTTAATGTTTTGTTTTCTTTAGATATATTTCATTCATTAAGTTCACAAAGTGAATTAATAACAGAAAAAAAGTGTTTCTCTCCTATTATAGAAACACTTTTTTATTTTAGATTTTCTAAATATCTCTTAATTTCCTTTTTACTTTTTAAAAGAATAACCTTATTGCTTGAATTTAGCTTTTGAAAAGCCTCAAAGTATTCAGCCATTCTTTTCTTACGACCGTAATAAGTTGTGCAGATAATTTTAAGAAATGTCCAATCTAGCTTTTCTTCGCATCCTTCTCCTAAATCAGCGCGTGTTCTTCCTCTATTCATCCAAAAGCGTTTTACCACGCGGTAAAGACAAACATGAAGAGGAAGTTCAAGATAAATAATCGTATCTGCTCTTTGTAAGCGAATTTGAAAAGTGTTTTTGTAGTTTCCTTCCATAATCCACTGATCACAGAGAATAATGTCTTGCTGAGATTTTGAAAACTCTTCTAACGATGCTTCTACCCAATTTGGTTTCCAAAACAATGCATCTAAATGATGAACCTCAATATGCAATGCTTCTCCGAGTTTCCGTGCAAACGTCGACTTTCCAAATCCTAGAGAAACCCCCACAACCATAATACGGTTCACTTTACCTCTCTCCTTCGTCGTTCTTCTCCCCAAAGAGATGCTTTATGAGCTAGTGCTGTTACAAACTCCCTCTTTCCTTCTTGATACTGATAATGAAAATCTGGAAATTCTCGCGCTAGCTTTCTCTTTAATTCTCCGTAAGCTCTTGCTTCTAGAGGATGGTGAAGCAAATACTTTTTAAAGTCTAGGAGTTGTTCAATATGCGCATGACCGCTTTGGAAAATATGAACATGATGTGTTCTCTTCTCTTTTCCTTTTACAAAGTAGCGCCTTCCAGTAATACCATTCTCTCCTTTAGCACTGTAGCCCACTCCAATCATTTCTTTTTCATAAGAAGCGATTCTCTCAATATTAGACACTACAACTAAAATATCGATAATAGGCTTTGCATATGGAATAGTGTGAACAGAGGTACTGCCAATATGAAACATATGGATAACATTATCTTTTAATATTTCATGGAGCAACTCTTTCTCTTGTTCATATAGAGCCCCCCACTGTTCTGTCCAAGAATATAGTTCCGTTTTTCTCACATCATCCCTCCTCATTGCTTTAGATACTTGCTGTAGACTGTCGTACAATAAGTTCAGGAGCCATAAGCAGGCGCTCCTTATATCCTTTGGACTCTTCCATTTCTTGCCGTAATAAATCAACAACTTTTGCGCCCATTTGTTTTATCGGTTGAGAAACGGTTGTCAGCATTGGAGCTGTTGTTGTTGATAAAACTGTATTGTCAAATCCAACAACGGAAAGCTCACGTGGTAAGTCAAGTTCAAGCTCTTTAGCTGCTTGAATTACACCAGCTGCTAGCAAATCGTTACATGCAAAAATAGCGGTTGGTTTCTCATCCAATAAGAGAAGCTTTTTAGCACATTCATATCCTTTTTGAATTGTCGCTTCTGTTTTCATGATATATTCTGGTTTCACATCTATGCCCGCTTCTCTCATAGAGTCCTTATAGGCCGCTAAACGCGGTTCGTTACTGCGAACGTTTTCAGAAATGATTGCAATGTCTTTATGTCCTAAATCCAGCAAGTGTGATGTTGCTAAATAGCCTCCTTTATAATCATCAACAGTGACCGTGTTAATCGAAAGCTGAGGGATTTCGGAAGCAATTAAAACACTTGGAATTCCTCTTTCAATTGTTTCTTGCAGCAAAACCGTGCTTCTAAATGCAGAAGCAACAACAAGTCCGTCTACTCGTTGACTCGTTAACAGAGCTAAATAATTTCTTTCTTTTTCTGTATTATTATCTGTGCTGCACAACATTACATTTAATCCTACTTCATGACTGCGATCTTCAATACTTCTTGCAATTCCTGCATAAAAAGGGTTCGATATATCAGGAACAAGAAGTCCAATTAATTTGGTTCGCTTTCCTCTTAAAGAAGCTGCTGCTGCATCAGGCTTGTAGTTTAATTTTTGCATTGCTTGAAACACTTTTTTTCGCGTTTTCTCACTAATTTTCCCGCTATCATTGATTACTTTTGAAACCGTTCCAATAGAAACGCCGGCCTCTTCGGCAACGCTACGGATCGTAATTTTCATTTTTTCCTCCTTTCTCTCCAGAAATGAGTATGTATTTATGTAATAATGAACGTAAATGAACCCATTTATTATAGCATAGAACTTTTTTCTACAGCACAGCCACTCTACTCCTAGACTTTAAACCGTATTCTTAAAAAGAAAGGAGGAAAAGAGCCATGTATTTTCCATCCCAAAAAGACCTATGGGTTATTATTATAAATTGGATTGTTATTTTCGCTTGTTTCACACCTATTATTATTAAAAGAGACTATGAAGCTCTTTTTTTCACTCTTCCATTAGCACTCTTTCTTCTGTTATGCTTTTTCAAAACAGGATATATGGTAGACGAGAAATTGCTAATCATCCACAATGGTCCCCTAAAAAAGAAAGTTTCAATCAAAGATATCCAAAAGATGAAACGAACGAAAAATCCGTTAGCATCTCCTGCTCTTTCACTAGATAGAATCGAAATCACGTCGCATTCTCATAGCGGCATCCTGCTCGTGTCTCCTAAAAACAAACGGGAGTTTATCTCTCTATTAAAAGAAGCCAATCCAGATATTAAAGTCGATAAAAATTTAACGGAGTCCTTCTAACTTTATTAACGGCTGTTTTTGTATAAGAAAGAGGTCGCCTCACTTCAAATTAGGGACGCGACTATAAACCCTATTATGATGACAATGAGGAGTATTCCCATCCCTTTCCAACTTAAGCCTCCTACTAAATCAGCAAGGTTTCCCATTTCAGCCCTATTAAACGCATCGTTCATATTTCCAGTAGAGTTTCTTTTTAATTCTTCTCCTCTTAGTCTTTCTCTTCTTCTTTCAGGTGTTTCTTTGTTTTCATTCATTATCACACCCCCATTTTCTATCATCCTCTTTATATCAATCTTGTCTTAATCGTTTACAATAAAATTTTAACACATTATGGTAAATTGATGAATTTTCATATTAGAAAATCCTCCTCTATCAATCCTACCCCTAAAAAAAGACAGCTTCATTTAAGCTGTCTTTTTCTTATTACTGTTTCACTTGTCTCTGCAGTTCTGATTGAACTCCGTTATCGTCATAAGAACGAAAATGCTGTTCAATTTCTTCCAGTGAATATCCTCTTGTTTCGGGCAAGTATCTATAAACGAAAGCAATAGCAAACACACCGAGAATGGCAAAAATAAAGAACGTCATAGCTAACCCAATTGAAGAGAGTAACATGGGGAACGTTAAGCTGATTGAAAAGTTAACGATCCACATCCAAAATACGCTAAAGCCCATCCCTAATCCTCTCATTCCAAGAGGGAAAATTTCAGCAAGCGTAAGCCATGTTACAGGACCAATTGCCCCTTGCATAAAAGCAAGGAAGAGAACCGTGAGTGAAAGAACAACATAAGGAAGAGCAGGAGATCCTTCTAGAAGCATTGAGAAAAGTCCGATTAGGAAAAGAGAAGTCGTTGTTCCACAAAGCCCAATAATAAGCATTGGACGACGGTTTACTTTTCCAAGCAGCCAAATCCCAACGAGCATGGCGCCCATCGAAATGATGCCGTTCGCTACATTTCCGATTAGTGCAGCTTTAATTCCTAACCCAGCATCTTTTAAAATTTCAGTTCCGTAATACATAATGGCATTTACACCATTAATTTGGTTCACAACTGCAATCCCAATTCCTAAAAACAATATACGTCTTATCCATGGTGTTGATAAATCTTTTATCGTAGCTTTTTTCATTTTAGATTCTTTAGCTATCGACGTTTTAATTTCCCTTAACTCTTCATTTGCTTGCTTTTCTTTTCGAATTTGTTTTAGTACTTTTAATGCCTCGCCTATTCTCCCCTTTGAAGCAAGCCAGCGCGGACTTTCTGGCACAATAAGCATTCCAAACCATAGAATTACAGCAGGAAGAGAAGCGATGACTAGCATATAGCGCCAAACATGTCCAACTTCTCCTAATGTATTGCCTAAAATAGCGTTGAATGTAAAAGCTAAAAATTGACCGGTCACAATCATGAATTCATTTTGCGTCACAATCTGCCCTCTTTTTTCAGCTGGTGCCATTTCAGCTAAAAATGTCGGCACTGTAACAGAAGCACCTCCAACAGCTAGACCGAGTAAAAACCTAAAAACAACCATGAGTGTTGTGTCTGACGCTAGTGTACATCCAAGTGTTGCACCAAAAAATAATAAAGCTAAAAACATAATATTTTTGCGACGGCCATGACGATCTGAAAGTTGTCCTCCAAACAAGGCCCCAAACGCAGCCCCTAACAAAAGGGAGCTTGCAACCAGTCCTTCTGTAAAGGGAGTAAGGCTGAGCTGATCAGGCCTTGACATATAAGGCAATGCTCCGTTAATTACCCCTGTATCATACCCAAAAAGCAAACCGCCAAAGGTTGAAATAAACGCAATTATTTTTATTTTCTTCGCTGGCTCCCTGTGTTTCCCTGTATTATCTCCCACATCGTGTTCCTCCCGTTCTCATAAACTATGAAACTCACAACTGGTAACGCTTTCAAACATAACCCCTTTTCTCTCTTTCATAGCAAGCAAACGATGTCTTTCTACGATGGAACAATCGTTATGTTGTAGAACGAGCCACGTTATGAGGAGATTGAACGGTAACAAGCTCTCCTGTCTCAAATGATTCTTTGCAAGCATATCCTAAAGCAGTGGATAAAACGCCATCTTCTACTGTTACGGCTGGTTTTCTTTCTTCTCTTATGCAATGAATAAACTCTTCTACTTCACTTAAGTATGCTTGTTCAAATCTTTCTAAAAATCCTTCTGAACACTCTTTTACAGCTCCTGTTTCATTGAATACTGTGACCATATTTCGCTCTGGTGTTGTTCCAATTCTTAAGGTTCCTTCTGTTCCGATGATTTCGGTTTCAATATGATAGCCGTGTGAACAATTTCGACCTGCTACAAAAACACCCATTGTTCCGTTTTCAAATTTCACTAAAGCAGCTCCTGTTTCAGCATCATTTAATTGTCCGATTTCGGGATATCCGTAAGCACCACCAATTGCCCATACTTGTTTTGCTTCTGAATTAAGATACCAACGTGCTAGATCTAAATCATGAATAGCCATGTCTAAAAATAAACCACCGCTATAGTTGTTTTTCGCAAAACTCATAAAGCCACCTATTGCTTTACTTGGGTCAAGTCCGTAGCAGCGAATCAAGACAGGTTCTCCGATTGCTCCTTTTTCTACTTTTCTCTTGGCATATGCGTATGATTTATCATATCTTCTCATAAAACCAAGCATAAATACTTTGTCCTCATGCTTCTTAACCGCTTTCTCAACGCGCACTGCTTCTTCTAAATAAAGACCAAGCGGTTTTTCGCTAAAAACGTGAAGATTTGCCTCGAGCGCTTTTTCAATTTGCTCACAATGAAAACCAGATGGAGACGCAATTAAAACAGCATCTAATTCTTCATTTTTAATCATTTCATCGTAGTTTGTGTAGGCATATTTTACACCCCACTCTTCTTGCGCTTTTTTCGCTTCTTCTTCAATAATGCTGCATACAGCAGTAAGTTCGCAGTTTGGGATACGGAACGCTAAGTTCTCCGCATGCTGTCTTCCTAAACGTCCAAGTCCAACGATTCCAACTTTCACTTTTTTCATGATAGATTCCTACCTCTCCTTTTAGTATGGTGTTTCTCCCCCTATTAAGTAAGCGCTTACTTTGTCGTCGCGAGTGAGTAAAAAAAGATAACTAATACAATATCGAATATTCAGTCTTTTGATAATGAAATTAAAGAAAACGTTTTCCCTATGTTTCTGATTATATACTCGCCTTTAGTTTGAAGTCAACAACTTTATTCCCCTATAAAAACAAGACATAATGACTGTATAGAGTCTTATTAATCGTTATTATCCTGTTTCTTAATATTTTCGAAAAAAGCTTTATAATAAAATGAGGAAAACGTTTTCTCAAAAAGTGAATATACTAAAAAAAGCTGCCTTCTAAAAAGACAGCTTTTGATTAATCCATTAATTTTGCAATTGGTTTTGAAAGGAATAAGACGATAATTCCAAGAACAATGGTTACGGCACTAATTACACCGAAGATTTCCAAATATCCAAATGATTGCGTATATGTTGCTAACACCCCTGCTAGCTTGTTTGCTACTGCAGAACTTGCCATCCATACTCCCATTAGAAGAGAAGCAAGTTTCAGTGGAGCAAGTCTACTTACCATTGATAGTCCAACTGGTGAAATCATCAGTTCAGCTAGCGTGTGTAGGAAATAAGTGAAAACCATAAACAATAAGTTTACTTTTAATTCTGAGCTGTTTCCTGTTTGTAATACAGCAGATACTAATACTAAGAACCCTAAACCGACGGTGATTAATCCCATCCCCATTTTTGTTGGTGTTTTAAAGTCACCGCGTTTTGATTTCCCAAGCTTGTACCAAACAATAGACATAATTGGCGCTAATAGAACGATAAACATTGCATTTAGTGATTGGAACCATTCTGTTGGAACGGTGAAGCTTCCAATATGACGGTCAATATGTTCTTGCGTGTATAGAGTGAGCGAGCTTCCTGCTTGTTCAAACGCTGTCCAGAAAGCAATCGTTACGAAAGCTAAAATAACAATCGCAAGTGTTCTCATTTTTTCTTGTTTTGTTAATGGTGCTTTTGTTGTATGTGTTTTTTCTTGCTGAATTTTTCTTGTTGGTTTAAGACCAAGATCACCTAAGTAACGTTTTGCTAATGTATTAAATAAAACTTGCCCAACAATCATTCCGATTGCCGCTGTTAGGAAACCATATTTATAGCTCATTAATCCAACAACGAGCGGTGCGAAAAATGCTCCAACGTTAATTCCCATGTAGAAGATGGTAAACGCTCCGTCACGTCGAGGATCGTTTTCTTCGTATAGGTCTCCAACAAGCGTTGAAATGTTCGGTTTAAAAAATCCATTTCCGATAATAAGTAGGGCAAGTCCAATGTATAAAGCGGTTGTGCTTTGATGAAGGAAAATAGAGAAGTTCCCGACCGCCATTATGACACCGCCGAGCGTAATCGCTAATCTTCGGCCAAGATAACGGTCTGTTAAATAGCCACCAATCATTGGCGTAATATAAACTGCACTTGTAAATGTGCCGTATAAGCTTAATGCTGTTGCTTTATCAACACCAAGCCCGCCGCTTGCGGCAGTAGCTGTTAAATACAAAACAAGAATAGCTCTCATTCCGTAATAACTAAATCGTTCCCATGCCTCTGTGGCAAATAATAAGTAGAGTCCAGGCGGATGTTTCTTTTTTAATTCCGCCGGCTGCTGTGTTTCTTTCTTTACAGCTGCTTCCATGATGAATCCCCCTAAAAAATCTCACAGCCTGATATCGTCTTTCATTTGTGTGAATCAACAAAAAAGTCAGAATATACATACTGTAATGAATATAATCTTTTATTATTTTATTAAAAAAGTATTATGTACGTCAATAAAATTATATAAAAAAATCAAAAAATAATTAAATACACAATAAAATGTTTAAATATAAGCTTTTAATTGAAAGGTATTTATCCCATAAAGTATTTTACTATACATTCAATAAAAACAAACTTTATATTACAATATTATAAAAATATGTAAAAACACCAAAAAAAGAGACCTACTAAATGGTCTCTTTTTTATTATGTTAAAAGGGAAAGATCATCCCATTTATAGGCCTCATCTTCAACAACATATCCCCCAAATTTGCTTTGGCGCCCTCTTGTATATGTACCTTTTAAAGATTGATAAAACCCCCGACCAGCACGATTATTTTTCATCACCCATACAAACATGGAAGAAACGTCATTTTGGATAAAATGAGCTGCGACCGCTTTAATGAGAGATCTTCCTACCCCTTTCCCTTGGCACTGATCTAAAAGGTATAGAGCATACAGTTCACCTTCACGCTTGTCATGAAGCATACACTGAGCCGCTGCAAATCCTACAACTTTCCCCATCTCATCTACTGCTACATACATAAACGTCTCATTTGCTTGATCATCGTAAAAGGACTGCCATTTATGCTGTGACATCTCATATGATAATTCATTTAGAAACGTCCTAGGTACCAAACCATCATATGTTGTTCGCCAGCTATCAACATAGATTTTTGCAATCTCTTTTATATCTCTTTCACTTGCTTTTCTAATTTTCAATGGATCACCTCTAATTTGTTATTATGCATTTTTTTCAATACTCTGGACATCAATCTTGTTATTTCCAATTTTTATCTTTCTATTGTAAAATAAAGAATAGGTAAATAAAGGATATGAAGGAGCTGTGCTATGTCACCATTACTTATCATCAATATTGTCCTCACAATTGCTTTAATCGCGCTCTATTTCGTTACTTTCAATCGAAAAAAAGGGCAAGCTGACACTGGAAATTCCGGCTTATATATGATAGGATTATTATTTTCACAAACAACACTAATGATTGTATTTAGCGTTATCTAACACTTCCTTGCAGAAATATGTTAAAATAGAATTAATAATCCATCAAGGAATCGAGGAATCAATTTGATTAAAAAAGGATTTATGATTGGCATTATTATATTGTTGGTGTCATTGGCCGCCTTTTATTTCACAGGGAACGGGTCATACCTTTACTTTATTTCAGGTGGCGTAGGCTGGGTTGCGTTCTTATTTTCAGCCGATTACTTCGTTCACAGTATCACATTAAAAGATAAAAATAAATTTTCTTTCGAAAAGAAAGACCGCAACATGAAGAGTTGGAAAAAATCAAAGCGATTGCTCTCAGTCGCTGTGCCGAACTTGGTCGCTGTAGCCATTTATTTTATCGTTAGCTAATCATCCAAGTTATAGCACACATGAATAACGGAGGAAGCTCGTTACTTTTTAGCGAGTTTCCTCCGTTATTTTTTATGTTCTCATCCTTCCCTCATTTTCTGTTTGACCTGCAATGCGTTTCATACTCTACACTTGAAACAAATATCGAAAGTGAGGAGAGATTTACGATGCTTTCTATTGTTATTCTCTGTTTTGTTATTTACCTTTCTGCTTACTTCTGCTTAAAAAGCAACGGACAATCGCTTGAAGTTGAAAAGATCGAAACATTTGATGATTACTTTGTAGAGTCTCATCACAACCACCCTAAGAAACCTTCCCTTTAAACTCATCCTATCCCAAAAAGCATCCATTCTTTAGATAAAGAATGGATGCTTTCTTTATCCTACAATACCGAAAACTAAACCATCATACCCTTTACTTCCAACCGTTTGAAGAGCTGTTGCATCAACTTGTTTTTCACCCGCTAATAGATCGATAAATTCGCGAATCCCTTTTACGCTTTCATCTTCACTGTCTTCTTCAATAACTCTTCCTTCTCGCACGACATTATCTCCACTAATAACCGTACCTTTCTTTGATAGTTGAAGAGCCCATTTTAAATAGTGCAGATTGTTAGGCTTATCATCATCAATGAAGATTAAGTCAAGCGGCTCTCCCTTCTCTTTTAACAATGGCAGCGTCTCAAGTGCAGAACCAACAATAATTTCAACAAGATGATCTACATGTGCTCTCTTCAAATTTCCCTGTGCTACTTCTGCATGCTTTTTATTCACTTCTAATGTTACAAGTTTGCCATCACTAGGGAGAGCTCTCGCAAGCCAAACCGTGCTATATCCTCCAAGTGTGCCAATTTCTAAAACACGTTTTGCTCCTTTTATCTTTGCTAGTAAGTGAAGAAATTTACCTTGAGTAGGCGATACATCAATTGCAGGCAACCCTGCTTTTTCATTCTCTTTTAACACTTCTTCAAATACATCGTGAGCACCAACTAATTTACCGTTCAGATACTGATCAACATCGTGCCAAATCTTCTCATTAGCCATTCCATCGCCCCTTTTTGAACAGCATTTCTTCTTTTCAATGAAATTATATTATGAAAGAATTTATTATTTCATAAAAAAATAAACTTAACGGCAATAACCGCTAAGTTTATTTTATAGGTCAAGTATTAAGACTTAGAATGTGACGTTAATTCTTGAAGACGTTTCTCGATATCTCCTTTAAATATTCCTCCATGATAACCAATTAACGTTTCAATCTCTAAGTGTTTAAATTTGTTGAGAGATTCGAGAGCTTGTTCCATATTTGGCGTAAATGGAGGATTCGGACCTAAAAGCTCACCATTTTCTACAATCATTGCGTCTCCTGCAATTAACGTTTTGCTTTGTTCATGATAAAGAGAAATATGTCCCGGCGTATGACCTGGTGTATGAATCACTTTTATTCCATCCGCAATAGGCAACGTCTCGCCATCCTTTAATACATGTGTCACATTTTTGTTTTCGGGATTATAAAACGTCTCATCAAACAATAAGCGTTCATGCTCATTTAGTGAACTTGTCATGTGTTTCTTCTTTTCTTCATCTAATTTAATAAACGGCTTTTCTCCATCAATATATGGCCTATCTTCTTCATGAGCGTAAATATGTAAGTTCTCGTTCTCCTCTATTAGCTGTGGCAAGCTTCCGATATGATCAATATCTTGATGTGTTAACAGAACTCCTGTAAGACGTTCAGGATTTAGATTTTCTTCACTCATTAAGTTGTAAAGCTCTTTTGCATAACCAGGCATTCCTGTATCAACAAGCACACAAGACTCTTTATCATAGATAACCGTAGGATAAACAACCATTTTCTGTTCTCCAGAACCCATTTCTAACTTCAGTATTTCTAATCCTTCAGCAATTTTCATGATAATCAAAGCGTAACGCTTTGATTCACCTCCTCATCAAACTTACAAATTTATTATATGAATTTCGCTTTTTTGGAGTCAATTTATCTGCCTTCAACACCTATATCTTTTTCCCTTTCAAGTAAACTTTGAACCGCATCTTTGATACTTTCTTTTTGAGAATATTTTGTTGTAAATCCAAGCTTCCTTATTTTTTCATCATTCCAAATCCGGTCCGTATGAAACGTCTTTAAACTATATGACATTGGATTCTCAACAACACAAGATAAATCGTAAATGTTAGCCTTCATTCCTCTTGCTTCGTCAGTCTCTTCCTTCAAGTTTCTCCATGTTGTATCAAACCCTTTTAATACAAATATATTTGTGCTTCCTGTAAGAAATGGGTACCTCCCGAGCCACTCCATTGCTCGCCCTACATCTCTTGTGTCAACAAGCGATACTTTCGTTTTACCATTTTTAACGAGTGGAAACTGATCATTCATGTGCTGTTGAAATAAGCGTGAGAAGAAAGACGTATAATCCCGACGACCAATTGCACTTGCTGGACGTAGTATAATTGTTGTTATACCTGTTTCTTCCCCTATCTTCCTCACTATTTCTTCTCGTCTCAGGAGCAGTTGTTGAATGGGATATTGTGGTTTTATGCAATATGACTCATCTAACGGCTCACTGCTATGAAAATCGTATACCACAATAGAACTTAGCTGAATGAATCGGTTTGCAGCACTTAAAGAAGCTGCTCTCACTAACTTTTTTGTAAGTTCAATTTCTACTGAATGCTCTAAATCAATCTTTGAACTTAAACCAACACTCCCTATACAGTTGTAAACAACTTCATGACCTTCGATTACTTCTTTGATGGATGCAGTATCCGAGTAGTCTATTTCAACAATCCTAACATCTAAAGACTTTAAAAAAGCAACGTTACGATGTGAACGTACAACAGCTGTCACTTCATGACCTTTTAATACTAATTGCTCAACAGTATGACTTCCGATAAACCCTGTACTTCCAAACACAATAGCTTTCATTTTTATCATTCCTTTATATATTTTTCACAAAAAACCATTTACTGGTTAGAACTCACTTATTATACTAATAAAAATACTTTCATTTTCATAGTACGGATATTTTTGATTCTGGCTCAAAAAATACTTGCTAGAAACATAGACTATCAATTCCCTTTAAATGGCTAGTTTATGAAGCTAATCCAAACAATTTATGAATGAATTCTTTTTGCTTTCGGGCAGATTTCATCCCTTGGTAAACTTGCTTCTTTTTGATCATATGCCTCGCTTCTATTCCACTCAAAATGTTCTTGGCTGTACGCAAAGATTTCAATTCTAACATCGCACGAACTCTCTTTTTAACAAAACAATGCTCTTGTTCCACGATGTTATTAAGATATTTCACCTGTCTTATTTGGATGCCTACGGGCATCTTTTTCTCTTTCTTCAACTCTTCAATTATTATAGGATAGGCTGGGTTATTGTCTACTGTGATAACACGGACTTTGAAACATAAAAAGACTGCAAAGCTTTCTTGAAAAAGCGCTTTGCAGCCTGATGATCCCGTGTTTTGCTTAAATAAAAATCAATCGTATTGCCTTCCGAATCAACAGCACGATATAGGTATACTCATTGCGCTTTGACCTTCACATACGCCTCATCGACTCGCCAAGAACCATTGGTTAGATTAAAGTGACGTCGTACTTGCTCACCTAATTCAGGACCATACTGATGAACTTTTACCTTTCTGGGTTCTCTACTTTCGAGCTAACAAAAAGTCAACTCCCTTTATCCCTTCTAATTTATTTACGAGATATTTAGATACCTTTTCCACAGCTGGGGAAAAGACTATTTCTTCGTGCGATCCAGGAATCAAATACTTATTCACTTTCCCCAGTAGTAAAGGCTGCCAATCCGAAAACAACTCTATACCTTCTTCAGCACTAAAGTAGATTACTTCCCCAGAATATGGCGTTAAAACATCCTCTGCCATTAAATTTAGACATTTCCTATGAGCATTGGCAATTTGTTTTAAACTCGTAAAATCTGCATCGGGTGGGAGCACTCCTTCCCCAATTAACCGATCAACAAGTATATCCTGTTGATGAACAAGTTCTTCTCCCTGTTCTACTTGATCAAAGTGAATGAAATGCTTAGTTATATAAGAGATCACATCTTCCTTTGTTTTGTAATCCTGTTCTGAAGGCACCTTAGTATCCATAAGTACCAACAACTCAACTTCTTCTCCTTGATTCCTTAGTACAGTTGCGATTTTATAGGCAATGGCGCCACCCAAAGACCATCCTCCTAGACGATATGGTCCTTCTGGCTGAACGCGCTTTACTTCCTCTATGTAGAGTTGAACTACTTCCGACAAAGTCAACCCATCCATTTGTCTTTTCTCTACGAGAGGATTCTGTAGACCATAAAATGAGCAGTGGTTCTTGAGTAACCTTGCTAGTTGAATGTAACAGAATACATTCCCCATAAACGGATGAACACAGAAGAAAGGCTTTTTCTCTGATTCTTGTAGGGGAACCAGAGTCAATAAAGATTTTGTCATATCATGCTTGTCACGAATTAGGCAGGCAATTCCTTCCACTGTTGGATTCTTAATCAGTGTGGACACCTTAATCTCTTTTCCAAACGTCTCTCTAATCTTTGAAATCAATTTGATTACAAGAAGAGAATGCCCCCCTCTATTAAAGAAATCATCATTTACATAGACATCTTCTATCTGTAGCAGATCCTGCCAGATTTTAATCAGCTGATACTCAATTTCATCCCTTGGTATAATTGGTGTAGAGAAGTTATTTTCTCTTTGAATGGTTAAGCTGTTCAATGCTTTTCGATCAACCTTTCCATTCGTTGTGAGCGGAATCGCGTCTATCTCAATAAAGTGTGCAGGAACCATATAATTCGGTACTTGTGTCTTAAGATGTTCACGCCATTCATGCATACTTCCCTCTCCAACTAAATAGGCGATCAATCTCTTCTCTCCTAGTTTATCCTCTTTTACCAAGACTACTGCTTCTTTCACCGATGGATGACTTTCTAAATTCGCTTCAACCTCTTCAAGTTCAATCCGAAAGCCTCGAATTTTCACTTGATTATCGATTCTTCCCAAATAATCTAAATGGCCATCAGTTAAATAGCGAACCAAATCTCCCGTCCGATATAATCGTTCTCCTTCATTAAATGGATGACGAATAAATCGTTCAGCTGTTAACTCTGGGCGATTCAAGTATCCTCTCGCTACGCCTGCACCACCAATATAGAGCTCACCCGTTACACCAATTGGAACAGGTAGCAAATTTCTATCTAATACATAGACTTGAACGTTCGGTAACGGACGCCCAATTGTCACCCTCTTACTATCTTTTTTAATATGATAGCATGTCGCATTAACAGTACATTCTGTAGGACCATACATGTTATAAAAATGAATCTTATCGACTGCTACTAATCGTTCCCACAGTGAGGGTATAATCGCTTCGCCACCGAATAGTACCTTACTTGGAACATGAATACCATCATTTGTTTCTAACAGCCCCTCATCTATGAGTAATTGGAGCACTGAAGGTGTTATATCAAACATTTCCAACTTATTTTCCCGAATATAAGATAAGAACTGCTGAGGATCACTGCGAACTTCGTTCGGAATAATATACAAACTTGAACCATACAACAGCATTTGTAATTGTTGAATAGATACATCAAAGGCAATGGAAGCATTTAAACCAACACGCATGTTAGCAGGTATCTCATGCGAGAAAACTTCTTTCTTTAAACCATACGACAGGTTTATTACAGAATGGTGCTGCACTAAAGTCCCTTTGGGATTCCCTGTCGAACCAGAAGTATAGATAACATACGCTAGGTTTTCTCCTGTTACCTCACATACTGGTGACAGTTTGCTTTCTTGCGAAATCATTTCTTGATCCCTATCCAAACAAACTGCTGTGACTTCTTTAGGTATCCAATCTTCTAATGCCTCGTTCGTAACTAATACTTGGATTCCTGTGTCATCCAGAATATATCGTAGGCGACTTTCTGGATAGGATGGATCTAATGGAACATAGGCTGCCCCAGCCTTCCAGATTCCCATGAGACCAACAACCATCTCAACTGAACGCTGGAAGCAGAGCCCGACCAATGATTCTGCCCCAATCCCGCATTTTTGAAGATAATGGGCCAACTGGTTTGCTTTTTCATTCAACTCTCGATAGGTCAGCTGCTGATTTTCATCTACCACTGCCACCGTATCAGGTGTACGATTCACCTGCTCTTCAAACAATTTATGAATCACACTCTCACGTGGATATGATATAGCATTATCATTCCATTGTTCTAACAGTTGCTTCTGTTCTGTTTCCGTAACATACACTAGCTCCGACAGAGTTTGATCAACGTTTTCAATCATTTGCTTTAACACTTGGCGTAAATGCACCAGCATCCGTTTAATGGTTGATCTATTAAATTTGCTACGATCATACATTAACTTTAATGATAACTGGCTTCCTGGAACAACAGCCAACCCTAATGGATAGTGGGTTTGCTCTACTCCTTCCAACTCGCCAATTTCTAGATTTCCTGAAGACTCCTCTTTCACTGGATAGTTTTCAAACACATACAAACTATTGAACAGCGGTGTTCCTCTAGGAACTTCACTCCATCCCTGAATCTCTGTCAAAGAAGCATACTCATATTGTCTTCTTTCTATCTCTTCCTCTTGTATCTTTTGCAACCAATCCCTTACTTTTATATCATCTATCAACTGAATTCGCGTCGGTGATGTGTTAATAAAAGGGCCTACGATGTTTTCAACATCAATAATCTCCGTAGGGCGCCCTGAGCTAGTTACACCAAATACAATGTCATTTCCTCCACTATACCGGCTCATGAGATACGCCCACGCGCCTTGAATTATCGTACTCAAAGTGAGCTTATTGCGCTTCGCCCAGCTTTGTAAAGCTTGGGTCTGCTCTTCTGATAAATGAGTAACCTTCTCTGTGTAACCTTTTTCTTGCTCTTTACTTTCTAAGCCCAGCGGGGTTGGCGCTGTAAAACCTTTAAGTTTCTTTCTCCAGAATTGTTCCGCCTGATCCTGATTCTGTTCTCTTAACCATTGAATATATTTCTTGTATGGCAATGACTTAGGTAAATTCACAGCTTCTCCATTCATTCTCTTCTGATACACTTTAAGCAATTCGGTAAAGACCAGCGGTAGGCTCCATCCATCCAACAGAATATGGTGATGTGTCCAAACGACCCGATATTCTTCCTCACCCTCTTTAATGACAGTCACCCGCATCAATGGCGCTTTATCAAAAAGAAAGGCTTGTTTTCTATCTAATGCCAAAAAGACTTTTCTTTTCGCCTCTTTTTCTTCAGCAGTCAGCGTACGCCAGTCTTCTTCATTCACCTTAAATGGAATGTTGTCATACACCACTTGTAAAGGCTCTTCAATTTCATCCCAAACAAATGCTGAACGAAAAATCTCATGCTGCTGAATCACCAATTTCCACGCCTGCTCGAAGGTAGGAATATCCAATTCCCCTCTAATCATGAAACTTAATTGCACTATATACGGCGCTACATGTTCATCCCCTTGGTCATGCAATGTATGAAAAATCATACCTTCTTGCAAAGGTGATAGTGGATATAAATCGGTAATCGGATAATTCTTTCCACGATTCATCTTGGATAGTACTTTTGTCAAACCTACTTGGTTAAGATTAGCCATCGCAAAATCCGAAACGGTCAGTGCAGATTCTCTATCCGAAGATTGAATCAATCTTCTCAGTTGATGGAGCATATTCTCTGCAATCCTTTGAATAGTTGATTTCGCAAATTGTCCAACATTGTACACCCAAGTGAACTGAAGTTTTCCATCCTTTACAATTCCAATTAAATCAATTAAATGCGATCGCTTGGACCCAGAAGCATGATCTAAACGCTTAAATCCATTCTCTGGAACAAACATTGCATCGTCAGAAAACATTTGGTCAAATTGTCCAAGATAGTTAAAACTAATGAACGGTGTACGTTGAGATCCCAATTTCTCGCACATTGTTGCGTTCAGGTACCGCAAAATCCCATAGTCAACGCCCCTATTAGGAATTTTGCGCACTTGTTCTTTAACTGCTTTTAATGCTGCAATTGGCGTGTCGGCACCGGTAATATTTAAGTGAACAGGATAAATACTTGTAAACCATCCCACGGTTCTCGATAGGTCAATGTCTTCAATAATTTCTTCTCGACCATGCCCCTCTAAATCCACGGTCAGTATCGGCTTTCCTGTCCATACTGTCGTAGCTTGTACCAATGCTGCTAATAGTACTTCATTAATTTGGGCACGATGAGTGCTTAAAACCTCTTGCAATAACGTACGGGTCTCTTTTTCATCTAGTACCACGGTAATTTCCTCAGTTACTTCGTTTATTGAATCATTAACAGTAACATCCACTGGTGGCATAACTACTTCTTGTTTGGACTGCTGTTCCCAGTAATCAAGCGCTTCTTGCGATATTCTAGATTCAGCGTAATGATGTAATTTCTCCGCCCACACTTTAAAGGATGTACTCTTCATAGGTAATTGAATTTTCTGTTCCTGAATTGCTTGAGTATATGCGGTTTGCAGATCTTCCAATAAAATCCGCCAAGAAACACCATCTACTGCTAAGTGATGGATTGACCAAAATAATCGGCCAGTCTTCTTCTCACCTTCATCAAAATATACCATTCTCATTAACGGACCGGCATGTAAATTCAAACTTTCTTGTGCAACATTAATCTCTTTTTGAACCACTTGATACCAATCTGCTTGCGGTACTTCCTCTAATGAAATCACAGTCAGCGTCGATTGTTCTTCTATTCCTTCATTCCACTGTTTCCAAGCTCCATCAGGTAAACATTCATATCTTAAACGCAGGGCATCATGATGAAGCAGAAGGTTACGCACTGACTTCTCTAGTGATACTATGTCCAGTCGCTCTTTTGTTCTAAAGAACATGGATTGATTCCAATGATGTGGGTTAGAATGATTTTGTGCAAAAAAACTTTGCTGAATAGGTGTAAGAATCATATCTCCAGTTACAATTCCCTGTTCGGCTTGTACCCCCTGTTCTTCTTTGACTACTTGCGCCAGCTCGGCAATCGTTTGGTGTTCAAATATTTGTTTTGGAGTCAACTGTAAACCTGCTTGCTTCACACGAGAGACAATCTGAATGCTGAGAATTGAATCTCCACCGATTTCAAAAAAGTTGTCATGAATGCCAATACGTTTTAAACCCAGCACACGTTCCCAAATTACAGAAAGTATTTGTTCACGTTCATTTCTTGGAGCCACATAACCTTCTTGTGTCCCTTGATAATCTGGTATAGGCAAAGATTTCCGATCAATCTTTCCATTTATGGTCAATGGTAACTCTTCCATTTCGACAAAGTAGGAAGGAATCATATGGGTTGGCATTTTTGTTTTGAGATACTCACGCCATTCCTCCTTACTCCCTTCTCCCACTACATAAGCTACCAGCCTCTTATCTCCCGGGTGGTTTTCCATAACCATCACAACTGCTTCTTTTACCAAGAAGTCCTCTTGTAAGGTAGCCTCAATTTCTCCAAGTTCAATCCGAAATCCTCGAATTTTCACTTGATTATCCATTCTTCCTAGATAGTCTAAATTACCATCAGGAAGATATCTCACGAGGTCTCCCGTCCGATATAATCTCTCTCCTTCTTTGAATGGATGACGAATAAATCGTTCGGACGTTAACTCTGGACGTTTCAAGTATCCCTTCGCTAGACCTGCTCCACCGATATAAAGTTCACCCATCACACCAACTGGAACTGGCAACCAATTCCTATCTAATACATAAGTTTGAACATTCGGTAACGGACGCCCGATGGTAACTCTCATGCTATCTTTTTTAATATGATAGCATGTCGCATCAACAGTACATTCTGTAGGGCCATATACGTTATAAAAATCAATTTTGTCATCCCCTACTAGTTGTTCCCATAATGACGGCATGATTGCTTCTCCACCAATCAATACCTTGCTTGGAACATGAACACTATCATTTGTTTCTAACAACCCACTATCGAGGAGTAATTGGAGTAATGACGGTGTTATATCGAACATTTCCAATTTGTTCTCCCGAATATATGCTATGAACTGTTGAGGATCACTGCGAACTTCGTTCGGAATAATATACAAACTCGAACCATACAACAGCATTTGTAATTGTTGAATAGATACATCAAAGGCAATGGAAGCATTTAAACCAACACGCATGTTAGCAGGTATCTCATGCGAGAAAACTTCTTTCTTTAAACCATACGACAGGTTTATTACAGAATGGTGCTGCACTAAAGCCCCTTTGGGATTCCCTGTCGAACCAGAAGTATAGATAACATACGCTAGGTTTTCTCCTGTTACCTCGCATACTGGTGACAGTTTGCTTTCTTGCGAAATCATTTCTTGATCCCTATCCAAACAAACTGCTGTGACTTCTTTAGGTATCCAACCTTCTAATGCCTCGTTCGTAACTAATACTTGGATTCCTGTGTCATCCAGAATATATCGTAGGCGACTTTCTGGATAGGATGGATCTAATGGAACATAGGCTGCCCCAGCCTTCCAGATTCCCATGAGACCAACAACCATCTCAACTGAACGCTGGAAGCAGAGCCCGACCAATGATTCTGCTCCAATCCCACATTTTTGAAGATAATGGGCCAACTGGTTTGCTTTTTCATTCAACTCTCGATAGGTCAGCTGCTGATTTTCATCTACCACTGCCACCGTATCAGGTGTACGATTCACCTGCTCTTCAAACAATTTATAAATCACACTCTCACGGGGATACGTTATAGCAGTATCATTCCACTCTTCAAGTTGTTGCTGCTCCAATTCCGATAACATCGGCAACTTCGCTAATGATTTATCAGGATGTTCCACAATTACATTCAACCAGTTTTCAAAATGATCAGCCATGCATTTGATAGTTCCACTGTCAAACAAATCAGTCTTATAAACAAAAGAAAGCAATAAACCCTCTTCTACTTCTGCGGCACTTAAACTCAAATCAAACTTAGCGATTGAAGCGTAACTCTCCATTGCTTTAATACTCCGTCCATGAAACTCTGGCAACTCTTGTCTCGTATTTTGTAAGGTAAACATGGTTTGGAAAATCGGAGAATGACTTGTACTTCGCTCAGGTTGGATAACTTCTACAATTTTTTCAAACGGAACATCTTGGTACTCATATGCCTTCAAGGCTTTTTTCCGTACTTGAGACAACAACTCTTGAAATGCCGGTGCGCCACTCAAATCAGCTCGATAAACCAACGTATTGACAAAGAAACCGATCAATCCTTCAACCTCTCTATAATTTCGATTTGCAATCGGGCTTCCAACAAGAATATCCGATTGTCCTGTATATCGAGCAAGGAAGCTTTGATACGATGCTAATAGGGTCATAAAAAGCGTTACCCCTTCTTGACGACTAAGTTCGTTAAGTTTGTCCAGTAATGAGCGTGACAACAACACAGTGTGTGTTAATCCATGATGAGTCTGTATCGCAGGACGAGGACGATCCATCGGCAACATTAAGACCGGTAACTCACCAGACAGCTCTTCCTTCCAATATGCAAGCTGTTGATTTAGTACTTCCTCTTTCAACCATTCCCTTTGCCATTGAGCAAAATCGGCATATTGAACTGGTAATGGTGCGAGCTCTGTTGATTTTCCGCCAACTGCCTCCTCATAAAATGCCATCCATTCTTGGAGCAAGATTTCCATCGACCATCCATCCGAGATAATATGATGCATGTTACAAAGGAGAATCCATTCTTCTTCTGAGATTTTCACGATTTGCCCACGGAATACCGGCCCCTGTTCTAAGTCAAATGGAGCTTCGACTTCAGTTTGAATCCATTGCTTCACTTCTCTTTCTTGCTCTTCTGGAGAAAGCTTAGTTAAATCCATTTGTGGGAGGGAACGGAAAGCATAGGGTTGAATCTGCTGCACAGGATGACCGTTCACTTCATGAAAAACCGTCCGCAATGATTCATGACGCTCTATCAGCTGATTCCATCCCTTTTCCAATGCTTGGGGTACCCAATTTCCTGTAAGTCGGCATACCATCGGCATATTGTAAAGTGCACTGTTAGGCGTAAATTGATCGATAAACCATAAGCGCTGTTGGGCATAAGAAAGCGGAATTGCTTCCCCTCGTTCCATCGGAATCAGTGGGGGAATCTCTCTTTTTTTGTCTCCCTTGCACAACTGATCTAATCGCTTTGCCAGCGCCTCCACCGTTGAATACTCAAACAGTTCACGTACCGGTAATTCGATTTGGAAAATTTCTTGTAAGCGTGAAACTACTTGAGTAGCAAGTAATGAATGACCACCAAGTTCGAAGAAAGAATCCTGAACACTAATATTTCCTATCCCTAGCACTTGACTCCATACGGAAGCAATAAGTTCTTCCATGTGATTTCTTGGGTATACATTATTTTCAGTAGATAGTTCACCAGGTATAGGCAATGCCTTCAAATCAAGTTTTCCATTTGGTGTAAGTGGTAAAAATGCCATCTCAACAAAGTTTGCTGGAACCATATAGTTTGGTAAATGTGTTTGTAGATGTTTTCGCCATTCATGAACACTTCTTTCCCCAACTACATACGCTACTAATCGCTTGTCACCTGGATCATCCTCTCGTACCAATACAACAGCTTCTTTCACAGACGAATGCGCCTGTAAAGTTGCTTCAATTTCTCCCAATTCAATCCGGAAACCACGAATCTTCACTTGATCATCTATACGACCATGGAACTGGAGAGCACCATCAGGAAGATAACTTGCTTTGTCTCCGGTGTAATAGAGGCGTTCCCCGGACTTGAATGGATTTGAAATAAATTTTTCCTTTGTGAGATCTGGACGATTGGCATATCCGCGAGCAAGACTCTTTCCTCCGATATAAAGATCTCCAATCACACCAATTGGTACCAGCTGAAGTTGAGAATCTAACACATAAACTTCTGTATTCGCAATCGGTCGACCAATCGATGGCATACCTGCTGTCATTCCTACAGGTACATAACAATCCGTGGTAACAACGGTATTTTCTGATGGACCATACTGATTAATTACCGCAAAGGGAATTTGTTCAGATGGATACTGTGTTAATTGATCTCCCCCCGTAATGATAAAACGAAGATCAATCTTTTCTGGCCAAGATAATTTCAAGAGTCTCTCTAGAATAGGTGTAGGTGCAAAACTAGCCGTAATCCTCGAATCAATGAGCCAATCTCGTAGCGCCTCTGGATTGACTCTCAACTCCTCCGTTGACAGGTAGAGTGCTGCACCAGCAGTAAGATACGGCCAAATCTCCTGAACAGCCGAATCAAAAGCAATCCCCGCAATCTGAGTCGCCCGATCCTCTGCTGTAATTTGATAAACTTCTTGATGCCAAGAGACCATATTCATTAATGCGCGATATTCAATCATGACACCCTTTGGCTTTCCAGTAGAACCAGAGGTGTAGACAATATAAGCTAAGTGCTCTGGATTTATCTGGCGCTTCGGCGCTATTACACTTTCCTCTGTTATTTCTTCTAACCTCACCGTTTCGACCTGTTCAGAAAGACTTTTTTGCCCTGCCGTCGTCACCACGATTTGAATTCCTGCATCTTCAATCATGTATTGTAACCTTGATTTTGGATACAACGGATCTAAGACGACATAAGCCCCACCAGCTTTTAATATGCCGAGTAAACTTACCATGAGCTCAGCTGACCTTGGAAGGTAAACGCCCACAACTGATTCGGGAGTAACTCCTTTTTTCTGTAAAGCATTTGCCAACTGATTTGCTCTTGTATCCAGTTCACTGTAAGTCCACTCTCTCGTTTGATCAACTACTGCAATCGCATCAGGACGCCTTGCTACTTGTTCCTCGAATCTGTCGCAAATAAGGCCCTGATGTGACATTTCTATTGCAGTGTCATTCCATGTTTCTAATAACAAAGCACGCTCAGATTCAGATAGCATACTCAGACTATTCAACGGTTTTTGTGGGTGATGAGAAACTTCGTGTAACCATTTCTCAAAATGTCCTGCCATCCGTTCAATGGTTGTAACATTGAATAAATCCTTATTGTATTCAAAAGTAAAAATTAATCCTTCTTCCGTCTCAGCTACTATTACACTTAAATCAAACTTTGCGATTGGATTATGGCTTTCTATCATTTCAATACTTCTACCAGACAACACCGGAAACTCTTGTTTCATATTTTGCAAGATGAACATGGTCTGAAAAATTGGAGAATGACTTGTACTCCTCTCTGGTTGTACAACTTCTACAATTTTTTCAAAAGGAATATCTTGATATTCATACGCCTTCAATGCCTTTTGACGAACCTGAGATAAGATATCTTGGAATGTCGGTTCGCCACTCAGATTAGCTCGGTATACCAACGTGTTGACGAAGAAACCAATTAATCCTTCTATCTCTCTGTAATTTCGATTTGCAATCGGACTTCCAACGAGAATATCTTCCTGTCCTGTATAGCGAGATAGAAAACTTTGATAAGCAGCCAACAGGGTCATGAAGAGTGTCGACCCTTCTTGACGACTAAATTCGTTCAGTTTGTCACGAAGCGTACTTGGCAGCAACACAGTGTATGTCGAACCACGATGGGTTTGTATTGCGGGACGAGGACGATCCCTAGGCAGTTGAAGCACAGGAAGCTCCCCAGACAATTCTTCCTTCCAATATTGGAGTTGTTGCTCAAGCACTTCTTCCTTCAACCATCCCTTTTGCCACTGAGCAAAGTCGGCATATTGAACTGGTAATGGTCCAAGTTCTGCTACCTTCTCATCCGTGGCTTTCTCATAGAAGGCCATCCACTCTTTAAGTAGAACTCCTATGGACCATCCATCCGAAATGATATGATGCAGAGTACAAAGAAGAATCCATTCTTCCTCTCCCACTTGCAAAATATTTGCCCGGATCAGTGGACCCTCCCCTAAATCAAATGGCACTTCTGTTTCTTGCTGAGTCAAACGTTTAACTTCTGCTTCTAGGTCTTCTGGAGAAAGCATAGTTAAATCCATTTGTTGGAGGGAGCGGAAAGCATACGGTTGAATCTGCTGCACAGGATGACCGTTCACTTCATGAAAGACCGTCCGCAATGATTCATGTCGCTCTATCAGCTGATTCCATCCCGTTTCCAATGCTTGGGGTACCCAATTTCCTGTAAGACGGCATACCATCGGCATATTGTAAAGTGCACTGTTAGGCGTAAATTGATCGATAAACCATAAGCGCTGTTGGGCATAAGAAAGCGGAATTGCTTCCCCTCGTTCCATCGGAATCAGTGGGGGAATCTCTCTTTTTTTGTCTCCCTTGCACAACTGATCTAATCGCTTTGCCAGCGCCTCCACCGTTGAATACTCAAACAGTTCACGTACCGGTAATTCGATTTGGAAAATTTCTTGTAAGCGTGAAACTACTTGAGTAGCAAGTAATGAATGACCACCAAGTTCGAAGAAAGAATCCTGAACACTAATATTTCCTATCCCTAGTACTTGACTCCATACGGAAACGATGAGCTCTTCCACTGGTGTTCGTGGTGAAGTAATATTTTCACTTATGAACTGTGCTTCCATTTCCAGTAAGGCTTTCCGATCAACCTTACCATTTGGAGTGAGTGGCATCGCTTCAATTTTGAAAAAGTATGCCGGAACCATATAATGCGGCAGTTGCTTCTTGAGATACTCACGCCACTCTCCAGCGTCCCCTTCACCTACTACATAAGCTACTAACTGCTTGTCTCCTGGACGATCTTCCTTCACCAACACGATAGCCTCTTTTACAGATGAGTGATCATGTAAGGCCGCTTCAATTTCTCCCAACTCAATTCGGAAGCCTCTGATTTTCACTTGGTTATCTATTCTTCCGATATACTCTAAGTTACGATTATTCAGATATCTCACCAGGTCACCCGTTCGATAGAGTCGTTCCCCTTCCTTAAATGGATGCGGAATAAAACGTTCGGCAGTTAACTCTGATCGATTGAAGTAGCCACGTGCCAAGCCTACTCCACCAAGGTAAAGTTCCCCCGCCACACCAATCGGTACCACCTGTTGATTTTGATCCAACACATACAATTTTGTATTATCAATCGGACGACCAATTGGAATAAGCATTGGTTCTTTTTCTAAATCACATTCATAATAAGTGACATCCACAGTCGCTTCGGTAGGGCCGTACAAGTTGCTTAACTTCGTTTTCTGAACATCGTAAAATACCCCCTTAAACCGGCGAACCTGTTCAATGTTTAACTCTTCTCCACTAGTAAAAACCTGACTTAAAGATGATACATTCTTTTTCGATTTAGATTGTTCCATATAATCCAAGAAAGTGGATAACATCGACGGAACAAAGTGCATCGTGGTCACACGATATCGTTCGATATACTTCTCAATCATCGCAGGATCTTTCTCACCCCCAGGTGGAAGTAAACAAACACGTGCTCCTACAAATGACCACCAAAATAATTCCCAGACAGAAACATCAAACGAAAACGGCGTTTTTTGTAGGATTGCATCCTCCTCAGATAATGGATATTTTTTTTGCATCCACTGTAGTCGGTTGATAACCGAGTGGTGTTCAATCATAACTCCCTTTGGATTCCCCGTCGAACCCGAAGTGTATATGATATACGCTAAGTTATTTGCTGTTACTCCACTCGCTGGAGCCAAATTACTCTCTTTAGAAATCGTTGCTTGATCACGGTCTAAACAAATTGCTTGGATATCTTCAGGTAACCAGTCCTGTAGTGCTTCTTTTGTTAAAATCACTTGAATTTGCGAGTTCTCTAAAATGTATTTCAGGCGGTTTTCAGGATAACTTGGGTCCAGCGGGACATAAGCCCCACCCGCTTTAAGAATTCCATAGAGACCAATAATCATATCAGGTGAACGTTCAACACATATACCGACCAATGACTCAGGTCCTATGCCTCGCTTTTGTAAATAATGCGCCAATTGGTTCGCTTTTTCATTGAGTTCTTGATACGTTAGCTGTCCACCTTCATAAACTACCGCCACCGCTTGAGGTGTACGTGCAACTTGCTGTTCAAACAGTTCATGAATCATGCTCTCATGTCCATAAGCTACCTCAGTGTCATTCCATTCTTCTAAGAGCCGTTTCTGCTCTGTGTCCGATAATATTGACAGCTTTGTAAATGATTCATCTGGATGATACGCAATTTCATTTAACCAGTTCTCAAAATGCCCTGCCATACGTGCAATGGTACTACTATCAAATAAATCTGTATTGTATTCAAAAGAGACAAATAGACCTTCTTCCACTTCGTAAGCAGTTAAACTCAAATCAAATTTCGCAATAGAAATATTACTTTCTATCATTTCTAAGCTTCTACCAGACAACTCTAGTCGTTCTGGTTTTATATTCTGTAGTGTAAACATGGTCTGGAAGACAGGAGAATGACTCATACTTCGTTCGGGTTGCACAGCTTCTACCACTTTTTCAAACGGTACATCTTGATATTCATACGCTTTTAACGCCTTTTTCTTTGTTTGAAACAAAATCTCTCGAAAAGTAGGCGTTCCACTCAAATCCGCTCGATAAACCAACGTATTAACAAAGAAACCGATTAATTCTTCTACTCCCTTATGATTCCGATTCGCAATCGGACTTCCGACGAGAATATCTTTTTGCCCTGTATAACGAGCAAGAAAGCTCTGATATGCAGCCATTAAAGTCATAAATAAGGTAGCCCCTTCTTGGCGACTTATATCCTTCAATTGACTGAGTAATTTATGAGGAAAAACCACGTGATAGGTGTCTCCAGCGTACGTTTGCGTAACCGGTCGAGGGCGGTCCACTGGCAGTTGTAGTATGGGAAGCTCCCCAGACAATTCTTCCTTCCAATACGTGAGTTGATGATTTAGCACATCACCCTGTAACCACTTCTTTTGCCACTTCGCAAAGTCTGTATATTGAACTGATAGTGAACTTAATCTAGCAGGGTTTCCGCTCATTTCTTCCTCATAGAAAGCAAGTAATTCATCCATTAATATACCGATAGACCACGCATCAGAAATAATATGATGCATGGTACACAGCAATAACCATTCATCCTTTCCTAATTGAACAAGCTGATTACGAATTAAAGGGCCATTCATTAAATCAAATGGTTCTTGCGCTTCTCTGGCAATTAAACTATCTATCTCTTTTTCTTTTACTTCTAGAGGAAGATGAGAGTAATCCCTCACAGGTAATGTTCTAGGAAGGAATTCGACAATATGTTGGACAGGTTGCTCTCCTACTTCCTTAAAAACGGTACGTAACGATTCATGACGTTCAATCAGTCGATTGAATCCCTTTTCCAAAGCTTCAGGTATCCAGGTTCCCTTTAGACGCCATACTGTCGGGATATTATATAATGAACTGTTGGGGTTAAATCTATCCATAAACCACAAACGTTGTTGTGCATAAGACAACGGAAGCGCTTCTTTATTCCCCTTTTTTTGCATCTGCTCCTGAAGCCAAGCTCTCTTCTCAGGAGAAAGTGAACTCAGCTTTGCAAGTAAATCACTTCTCATTTTTTACCCCTTTCTCAACCAAATTACTCTCGAATATACCTTGCGCTTCTTCCTCCGATAACTCTTCCAATTGCTTAAGAAGTTCAAGTAATTCTTCATCATTACTCACTTCTGCTTCTTTTTGAATATAGTCTTGAAAACTTACATTCTCCTTACTATCATTCTGCATTTCTTTATTTCCGCTACAGAGCAATTGATCAATCCGTTCTGCCAATTCCTGCACCGTATGATACGTAAATACATCATGCAATGGTAAATCAATTCCAAAGACTTCTTTAAGACTGGAAACAGCCTGTGTAGCAAGTAATGAATGGCCACCGATTTCAAAAAATGAATCCTGAATTCCGATATTTTCTATACCTAAAACTTGATGCCATATTGAAACGATGGTTTTTTCCGTAGGTGTACGAGGAGCAATATAACCACTCGCTATTTCCTTACACTCTGGTACAGGTAATGCTTTTCTATCAATTTTTCCATTGGGGGTGAGTGGAAATGCATTCAATCTGACAAAATGATCTGGAACCATATAATTTGGTAACTGGATCTTGAGATAACTACGCCACGTATGAACATCTCCATCTCCCACTACATAGGCAACCAAACGCGGATCACCAGGATAATCTTCACGCACCATCACAATAGCTTCGTTAATCAATGTATGATTTTGTAAGGTTGCTTCAATTTCCCCTAGTTCAATCCGGAACCCACGGATTTTCACCTGATGATCGATTCGACCGAAATACTCCAAATTTCCGTCCGGCAGATACCTGACAAGATCTCCAGTCCGGTATACTCGCTCTTCTCCTTTAAACGGATGCGGAATAAAACGCTCGTTTGTTAAGTCAGGGTGATTTAAGTATCCACGTGCTAATCCTGCTCCCCCAATGTAAAGCTCACCGATTACACCAATTGGAACCATTTTCTGGTTCGCGCTCAGTATATATACTTCTGTATTGAAGACGGGCTTACCAATTGGTGGTATCCTGTGCATGACACCCTTTTCTAATTCCATATATGTGGAATACGTAGTATCTTCGGATGGACCGTATAGGTTGTACACCTTCTCAATCGTACTTCTCTCATATAAGTCTTGGACAAGTGAGTGCGGCAATGGCTCTCCAGCTAAATTCATCACCTTTACCGAAGAAGGGATTGCATTTGCTCGAACCAACTCTTTTGCTGCTGCTGGTACAGTGTTGACCAAAGTTACTCCCTTGGTAGACAGCTTATCTAGGTGAAGAGCATTTTCAGCAACAATCACCTTGCCACCCATTGTTAAGGGAACAAACACTTCAAAGACTGACAAATCAAAGGATAGCGAAGTTGAAGCTAACACTCCTGCTAAATCCTTTCTGGAATAAGTTTGATGCGCCCAATGAATCATTGTTACTGTATTCCGGTGCTCAATCATCACTCCCTTAGGATTTCCAGTGGACCCTGAGGTATAGATAATATAAGCTAAGTTATAACTTGTCACTTCACTCATACACACCGTCGTTACTTCCTGTTCAATTTCTGCTCGGTCACGATCAATGCAAATCATGTCAACGGATTTAGGTAAAATCATTTTTTGCTGTAACTTTTCCTGTGTCACCAGTACCTTTATATGAGCATCCGCTAAAATATACTGCAGCCGACTTTCCGGATACGCTGGGTCAATTGGAACATAAGCTCCTCCTGCCTTCATGATTCCTAAGAGGCCGACAATCATCTCGAGTGAACGTGTAACGCAAATCCCAACCAATGATTCGCATCCCACTCCCCGTTTCTGTAGATAATGTGCCAGCTGATTCGAGCGTTCGTTCAATTCTCGATATGTTAGTTCTTCATCTTCGCACACTACCGCAATTGCTTCTGGCGTTTTCTCTACTTGTTCTTCAAACAGTGTATGAATCTTACTTTCACGTATATCCACAACCCCTGTTTCATTCCATTCCTCTAGTAATTGCTTATATTCTACTTTCGATAACATATTCAGTTCTGATAGTGAATCTCTTGGATGAGATACAATTTGATATAACCAATGTTCAAAATGAGCTGCCATACGTTCAATGGTTGTATCATTAAACAAATCAGTATTATATTCAAAAGTTAGCAATAATCCTTCTTCCGTCTCCGAAGCAAATAAACTCAAATCAAATTTAGCAAAAGAAGTATGACTTTCCATCAGCTCCATGTTTCTTTCAGATAGCTGAGATACCTCTTGTTTCATATTCTGTAAAGTAAACATGGTTTGAAAAATCGGCGAATGACTTGTATTCCGTTCAGGTTTTACGGATTCTACTACTTTCTCGAATGGAATGTCCTGATGCTCGTATGCTTTTAGTGCTTTTTTTCGTGTCTGCGACAAAAGTTTTTGGAACGTCGGATTTCCACTAAAATCAGCTCGATAAACCAACGTATTTGCAAAGAAACCTATTAATCCTTCAATCTCTTTAACATTTCGGTTTGCAATCGGGCTTCCCACCAAGATGTCGTCTTGTCCTGTATAACGAGATAGGAAGCTTTGATACGCCGCCATCAAGGTCATAAATAAGGTGGATCCTTCTTGCAGACTTAAATCTTTGAGCTTTTCCAGTAGAGAATTCTCCACCATCAGGAACTGACTTGCACCACGGTGGGTTTGCACCGCAGGTCGAGGACGATCCATCGGTAATTGTAAAACCGGTAGTTCTCCAGACAATTCTTCCTTCCAATATTGAAGGTGCTGATCCAAATTCTCTTCTTTTTGCCATTCTTTTTGCCACATGACAAAGTCTGCATATTGAACAGATAACTCCTTCAGTTCCACTGGTTTTCCGCTTATCGCTCCTTCATAAAAAGCCATCCATTCTTCAAGTAAGATTCCCATTGACCACCCATCCGAGATAATATGATGCATCGTACAAAGAAGCACCCATTCTTCCTTGTCCACTTTCAATATTCGTGTTCGAATCAAAGGACCTTTCCTCAAATGAAATGGCTCCTCCGCTTCGTTTTGAATGAGCCGTTTCATTTCTCTTTCCCTATCTTCTAGAGAGAGATTTGCTAGATCCATTTGAGGGATAGGTTTGAAAACATGAGATTGAACCTGCTGAAACGGTTCCCCCTCTTGCTCTTGAATTATCGTCCGTAATGATTCATGACGTTCCAACAATTGATTCCATCCGGTCTCCAATGCTTGAATTGACCATTTCCCTGTTAATCGACAAGCTGCATGAATATTGTACATCGCACTATTTGGCATTAATTGATCAATAAACCATAGACGTTTCTGTGCGTAGGAAAGCGGAATAGATTCTCCCCGCGTCATAGGTACAAGTGGTGGAACCTCTCGTTTTTTCTCTCCTTTCCATAACTGATCCAATCGCTTCGCTAATGCCTCTACTGTAACGTGCGTGAAAAGTTCACGTAGCGGGATTTTAATCTGGAACACTTCTTGTAATCGAGAGACGATTTGAGTAGCGAGTAGTGAATGCCCACCTCGTTCAAAGAAGGAGTCCTGAACACCAATATTTTCTACCCCTAACACTTGACTCCAAACCGAAGCAATAAGCTCTTCCGATGGCGTCCGAGGTAGAACATTAAAATCCCCTATAGGTTGCTCATCAGGTGCTGGTAAGGCTTTTCGATCGATTTTCCCATTCGGAGTAAGCGGGAACTGTTCCAACTCTACAAGGTGCGCTGGAATCATGTAATTCGGTAATTGATTTTGTAAATACTCTCGCCACTTTTTGATATTTCCATCGCTTATCACATATGCCACCAATCGCTGGTTGCCCGGGCGATCTTCTCTAACTAATACGACAGCCTCTTTAATGGACGAATACTTTTCTAAAGTCGCTTCAATTTCTCCAAGCTCAATCCGAAAACCACGCATTTTCACTTGATGGTCCATTCTCCCTATAAATTCTAAATTCCCATCAGTTAGATATCTTACTGAATCTCCTGTTCGATACAGTCGTTCTCCCAATTGAAATGGATGCGGAACAAATTTTTCAGCAGTGAGCTCAGGACGATTTAAGTATCCACGCGCTAAACCTGCACCACCAATATATAACTCACCCTCTATCCCTATCGATTGCACGTGTTGATTTTGGTCTAATACATACAATTGCGTATTCTGTATCGGCTGGCCAATAGAAACAAATTCTTGATTAGGTTGAATGTCAAATGCATTTACGTAAATAGTTGCTTCAGTTGGTCCATAAAAGTTGGTTAGTTTTACTTGTCCGCTCTGATTCCATTGCTGTTGAAATCGTCTAACCACCCCTGAACTTAGCTCTTCCCCACCAGAAAATACATGACGCACGGACGAACATTTCAAATTCAATTTAATATGATTGAAATGATCTAAGAAAACAGATAACATCGAAGGAACAAATTGAACAATAGTAACCTGATGTTTTTCAATCACTTCAGCTATAATAGAAGGATCTTTCTCTCCACCTGGAGGTAAGAAAGAGACACACGCGCCTACGCTAATACCCCAAAATAACTCCCAAACAGATACATCAAATGAGAATGGCGTTTTCTGCAAGATCACATCCTTTTCAGAAAGTGGATATTGATGTTGCATCCATTCAAGATAATTAATCACTGAATGATGCTCAATCATCACTCCCTTTGGGTTCCCTGTAGATCCTGAAGTATACATAACATATGCTAAATTTTTTCCTGTTACACTACTTGTACATACGGTTGATTCTTCTTTTTCAATTGCACTACAATCTTGATTCATACAAATTGTTTCGATGTGTTGGGATATACCTAGACTTTTTAACTTTTCTTGCGTTACTAGTACTTCGATGCTAGCATCTTCTAATATATAGCGTAACCGACTCTCTGGATAAGTGGGGTCAAGTGGAACATAAGCTCCTCCTGATTTTAGAATCCCTAGTAACGCTATCATCATTTGTATCGAACGTTCCATATATACTCCAACTAGAGACTCTGGACCTACACCACGTTTTTGTAAATAGTGAGCTAACTGATTAGCGCGCTCATCCAGCTCTTTATAGGTAATTTGTTCATTTTCATAAATAACCGCGATTGCTTCTGGCGTTTTCTTAACTTGCTTCTCAAATACCGTTTGAATCATATTTTCAGATGAATATTTTACTTGAGTATTATTCCATTCCTCTAGCAACTGTGTCTGCTCTTCCATTGTTAAATGAGTGACTTCAGAGAGCTTTGAATCTAAACTTTTCGTCATCTGAATTAATGTTTGCAATAAGTGACCCTGAATCCGATTTATTGTTTCTTCATTAAAATAGTTGCGGTCATACATCAACTTTAACGTAATTTCCTTACCAGGCATTACAATGAGTGTTAAAGGATAGTTTGTTTGTTCCGCGCTTTGGACCTCTAGTAATCTTAAATCAACATTACGCTCACCTTGAATGGGGTAATTTTCAAACACATACAAGGTATGAAATAAGGAACTATTCCGCGGCACCTCACTCCACCCTTGAATATCAACCAACGAATTATACTCATATTGTCTTCGTTCCATTTCTTTCATCTGTATCTTACGAAGCCAATCTACTACTGATGTATCATTTGTTACTCGAATTCGGGTAGGCAATGTGTTAATGAATAGGCCAACCATATTCTCTGCGCCTACCAATTCAGTAGGACGTCCAGAACTAGTTACGCCAAATACGATGTCATCTTCACCACTATACCTACTCATCAAGTAGGCCCAAGCGCCCTGCACTAACGTATTCAATGTTAACCGACTATTTCGTACCCACTCTTGTAAATTCTCAGTAAGTTCCTCAGATACCTGATCAACACACTCTCCATAACCCTTCTCCTGTCCCTGGTCCTTTCTTTCCATCGCTAATGGCGTAGGTGCATGAAATCCTTTTAATTCTTCTGTCCAAAATTTTTCTGCTTGACTGTAATCTTGTTTATTTATCCATTGGATATATTTTTTATAAGGAAGAGACTTAGGAAGATTAAACAATTCTCCCTTCATCATTTTGAGATAAACTTCCATTACTTCACTAAAGACTAAGGACACACTCCATCCATCCAACAAAATATGATGATGTGTCCAAATGATTCTCGTTTCCTCTTCTGCTTCTTTAATCGCGGTGACTCTCATCAACGGTGCTTCGTCCAATAAAAATCCTTTTCTACGATCTTCAGTCAAAAACTGGTGTAATTTCTTCTCCCTCTCCTCATGAGACTGGGCACTCCAATCTTCTTGATGAATAGTAAAAGGAAGACGTTGGTAAACGGCTTGCAGGGGTTTTTCTACTTCTTCCCACACAAATACTGAACGTAGAACTTCATGTCTGTGAATGACGTATTCCCAAGCCTTTTCGAAAGCAGCAATATCCAATCGACCACCGAGCAAGAAGCCTACTTGTACAATGTAGGAAAAAGAATGATCATCATCTTGATCGTATAAGGTATGAAACAGGATTCCTTTTTGCAAAGGTGATAATCCATATATGTCAATAACGTCTTCCATCTTTACACCCTCTTCTTTGTTAATTTAAGTAATACTTTACTCAAGCTTTCTTCCGTAAGTTCCTCTGCGTCAGCAAAATCTGATACTGTAAAAGCAGACTCAGTTGTTGGTTTATTTATAAGTTGACGAAGATGCCTCAACATACCATCTGCTATCTCTTGAATTGTTAATCTAGAAAACTGTTCTCTACTATACATCCAAACAAAATGTAATTTCTCATCTTTTACCATACCGATAACATCAATTAGATGAGATAGTTTGGACTCTGGAGCATGATCTAAAAATGTAAACCTTGTCTCTTGTATAAACAAAGATTCCTTTGAAAACACTTGATCAAATTGGCCCAAATAGTTAAAGCTTATTGACGGTTTTTGCTGATAAAACGGAAGTAATTCTCTATTCAAGTAACGTAAAACACCATAATCAACGCCACGATTCGGAATTCGACGCAATTGATCTTTTACAACCTTTAATCCTTCAATAGGTGTTGTTGGCCCTTGAAAATTAAGATGAACAGGATAAATACTCGTGAACCAGCCCACTGTCCGCGAGAGATCCATACCTTCAATCATCTCTTCTCTCCCATGTCCTTCTAGATGGATAGAAACCGTTTGCTGATTGGTATGATCGACTATAGCTTGTCCTAACGCCGTCAATAATACCTCGCTAATTCTTGTCTTATGAGTCACCGGAACTTCTTGTAACAACGTATGGGTTTCTTCTGCCCCTAAAGTCCTCGTCACTTGATCAATCGATTCTTCTGTTGTTTCTTGTATTGGGTAGTCCGTTGGAATCTTCATCACTTCTTTTTCTTCCTGTTCATTCCAATAATTTTGTACTTCTTTTGAAATACCAGAATCACTGTATGTCTGTAGTCGTTCCGACCACTCTTTAAAAGATGTACTTTTCACAGGTAAACGAACTCTTTGACCTTGTTTTATCTGATTGTATACTGCCTGTAAATCTTCCAATAGAATTCTCCATGATACTCCATCTACTACTAAATGATGAATCACCCAAAATAATCGATCATTCCCATTCAACATATCCTCGAAGTAAACTACTCTCATCAACGGACCTGTAACTAAATTGAAACTAGATTGTGTGATATTCATCTCTTCTTGTATCACTTGATTCCACGCTTGTTCATTAGCATTGTTCCGTTTTACCACACGAAGTACAGACTGCTCATCAATTCCCTCATTTCTCTGTCTCCACGTGCCATTTGGTAACTGTTTGTACCGGAAACGTAAAGCATCATGGTGTTTGAGTAAGTTTAATATAGCTCCCTCTAGTAACTTCATGTCCAATCTCTCTTTTACTCTTAAAAGCATTGATTGATTCCAATACTCCGGACGTGGATGTTCTTGCTCGAAGAACCAGTACTGAATTGGAGTAAGAGGTACATCTCCTGTCACCACTCCCTGCTCCGCTTGTACTCCCTGAGTTTCTATAACCACTTGTGCCAACTCGGCAATAGTTGGACATTCAAACATTTGCTTTGGAGTGAATTTTAATCCCACTTGACTCGCTTGTGATATAATTTGAATGCTGAGAATCGAGTCGCCACCAATTTCAAAGAAGTTATCATAAATTCCCACCTTTTTAACTCCTAATACTTGCTTCCAAATGGTAGCCAGTTTTTTTTCGTTACTACTCTGAGGGGCAACACATTCGCTGTTAATCTTCTCTTCCTCTGGCAAAGGCAAGGCATCATGATCAACTTTCCCGTTAGCGGTTAGTGGAATGGCTTCCATCGTCACAAATCCTGAAGGGACCATATAACTCGGTAGTTTTGCTTTTAGATACTCCCTCCACGCACCTACATTGCTATCTCCTACAACATATGCCACTAATCGTTTATCACCCGGCTGATTTTCTCGAACAATCACAACAGCCTCTTTTATAGATGCATGTGCGTTTAAAGTAGACTCAATTTCCCCAATCTCAATTCGGAAACCACGGATTTTAACCTGACGATCAATTCTTCCACAATAATCCAGACTCCCATCAGGCAAGTGCCTCGCTAAGTCTCCTGTCCGATATAATCTTGCTTTCGGTTCATTACTAAATGGATGAGGAATGAACCGCTCTGCAGTTAATTCAGGTCTATTTAAATATCCACGTGCAAGCCCTGCTCCACCAATATAAAGCTCACCTTCTACCCCAATAGGTACAGGTTGTTGGCAAGCGTCTAGCACATACACTTCTAAATCTTGAATCCGTTTTCCGATATTACTTCGTGAAGAGTGGCAGACCTCATCTTGAGTAATCGGAGAATAAGTAACGTGAACGGTAGTTTCTGTAATTCCATACATATTGATTAATTGTGGTTCTTTCTCTCCATACCTTTGAAACCACGGTAGCAAGCTAATAGGATCTAACGCTTCCCCACCAAATATCACATAACGTAGATGCAAATTTTTATTCTTATCTTCTTGTTCACATACCTGTATTAATTGTCGAAATGCAGAAGGTGTCTGATTTAGAACTGTGACTTCTTCCTCTACCAATAGTTGATAAAAGTCCTTAGGCGATCGACTAATCCAGTAAGGAACAACGACTAATTTCCCACCATACAATAATGCTCCCCAAATTTCCCATACTGAGAAATCAAATGCATAAGAATGAAAAAGCGTCCAAGTATCTTTTTCATTAAACTGGTACCAACAGTCCGTTGATTTAAATAAACGAATAACATTGTGATGTTCTATCATAACGCCCTTCGGATTCCCGGTTGATCCCGAAGTATAGATTACGTAAGCTAGGTGTTGAGAACTTACATCTGAAATCGGTAAAGTCTTACTTTCTTGCCCAATCTCATTCCAATCACGATCCAGGCAAATCGATTCAATATTTCCTGGTAACCATTTTAATTCTTTTAAACTTTCTTGCGTTACAACTAACTGAATGCTAGCATCCTCTACAATATATTGAAGTCGCTGCTCTGGATATGTTGGATCAATTGGAACATAAGCTCCACCAGCCTTCAAAATCCCTAAAATACCTACAATCATTTCGAAAGAACGTTCAACACAAAGTCCAACCAAAGCATCAGGTCCTACTCCTTTTTTCTGTAGATAATGGGCTAACTGATTTGCACGTTCATTTATCTCTCTATAGGTAACTCTCTCCTTTTCATATATTACTGCAATAGCATTCGGATAAAGTATCGCTTGCTGTTCGAACAATTCATGAATAGTTGCTCGAGGTGAAAAATCAAGCTTAGGATTGTTGAACTCTATTAAACTTTTTCTTTTATCTTCTTCAGAAATGATTTCGATTTCAGCTACCTTCTGCTTTGGATTTTCAAAAGCATTTTCTATTATTGCTAACATAACTTTTAAAAAACGTTTTATCTCTTCCTTAGAAAATAGCTCTTCATGATAATCAATATGTATTTGTAAAGAGTCTATATCAATCAAATTTTCAATATGCACTGCAAAATCTTGCACTTCTTCACCGTTTGGAATCCAAAGTGAGTCACCACTTTCATCCCGATCTCTATAATCAATCGTAGTTCCGAAAAGTCTAACATTGCTGTTATTCTCTTTATTAATCTGTTTTAATAACAAATCAAATGGGTATTTCTGATGTCGTAATGATTTGCTTTGTTTTCTGGAAACCCGCCCAATAAATGAAAGGACTTCTTCTTCAGGATCAATATCCATTCTTAAAGGAACCGTACTCACCATCATTCCAATTAATTCCCGTTCCATTTTAGTCATACGATTGCTATAAACCATTCCTAATGCAATATCAAGCGATGAGGTCCACCGATACATCGCCAACGAAAACGCAGCAACAAAAAGAGTATATTTACTAAATTTATAATCTTCAGAATTTTTTTCTATCTTTCTCTTCAAGTCTTCCGATAAAATAAACGTCTCGCGAGATGCTCTGGTACTAACTTGGTACGCATTATAGGATTTCAATCCCGTCACAGATGGAAGTGTTTTGAATTCCTCTAACCAGAATTTTTGATCTTTTTGAAAGCGAATACTATTCAAGTATGTTTGTTCATTGATCAGAAATTGAACATATGAATTTCTAAGTACGCCTTCATCAGTCTCGCTATGAATCTCATAATAATATTTAGCAATCTGACTAGTGAAAATTTGAATTGATAAACCATCCATGATAATGTGATGAACATTCCCAAAAACCGCACATTCATTATCGTTTAATTTTATTAAAGCGAAATAATATAAATCAGAATTAAATAATGTAAACGTTTCTTGTGTTTTCTGCTCGATCCATTGCTCCAGCAAATCTGAATCTTCCCCAGAACTGAAATCGAAAAACTCAAATTCTTGTTCTTCATGTTTAACAAAATATTGTTCAGGTTCCCGATGCCCATTTTCTTTTAGTCTGATGCACAGACCATCATTTTCACTAATAACACGATTCACAACTTGGTTTAATTTCGAATAATTCATTTTTTTATGAAGTTTAAACAAAAACCTTAAATTACATATTCCTTTACCGGAATGAATAACTTCTGTATACCATATTCTCCTCTGCGGATGACTTAATGAATAATATTCCTCATTGGTCATAAGAAATCTTCCCTTCAAAAATTATTTACTCTTATAGGTTCTTGTTTATGTTTAACCCATAAATATTTCTGTAGTGAAACCCCAATTACTCCAATGATAATAAGCCCAATCCCTCCATAAACATAGAGTTGAGTTACCCCAAACAAATGAACTAGTGGGCCGCTCATAGCAGGAGAAATAATTAGGACTGCGTTTGTTAAACTACTTTGAATACCAAATACTCTTCCTACTTGATCTTGATGGGATTCTATTTGTAAAATGACTTGATTAGATACAAGCATCAGTCCACTTCCAATACCAGCGATAAAACTAATCAGATAGGCCCAAACGAAGACCGTACCGGGAGTTATCAGCCCAATCCCTCCAAAACCAATTCCCATTAAAACCATACCTCCACATACTACCCAACCATATTGAAATTGTTTTAATTTCTGAGTTAATAACGCACCAAGTATTCCACCAAGACCAATAATAGAAATGATGTATCCCATTTTACTTTTATCATTTGGAAACAAGCTCTTAAATAAAGTAGGGAACTGTGAGTCTACTAATTGTAATACTGCCATAGCTATTGTAACGAAAATCATGGTTGATAATATTATCCGATTAGATAATACGTAACCCCAACCTTGTAACCAAGCGGTCCAATTGCTTTGCTGTTGCTTTTCAATATGTTCTCTTGACAGAGATTCCTTAAATTTTATTGTAGGCAACAGAACCAAAGTAGCTAGTAAACAACTTATCGCCCTTATAATGAGGCAGAACTCTGGATGAAACCAGCTCAGCAACATTCCTCCTATAAGTGGACCTACTATCTTGGTTCCCTGCTCAACTATACCGTTGATACTTACTGCTTTAGTAAGCAAATCAGGAGAAACAATCTGGCGTGTTAGTGTTTGCTGTGCAGGATAATAGAAAACGATAAAAATAGAACGAATCATTAATACTAATAAGAGCCAATAAATACTGTGGACAAATAAAAGAGCAATTGTTAATAGACCAACCATAAGATTACAAAACATCATAATAGGAATTTTTTTGAAACGATCTGCAATCACACCTGCCCATGAACTAAATAAAATCCCAGGAAGTGCATACGCAACAGGAATCAATCCAATCATGGTGGGGTCTACTTCCCATTCAAAACCAACAATAGTCATAATGGCTAACATATCAATAAATACCCCAAGCATAAGCAGTGAATATGCAGAGAAAACCTGTAAATAAACCCTATTTTTCCATAGACTTTTTGAGTCAGTAGTTTTCATAAGAATGGGCTCCTTAAGTTGATTAAAATAAATGTTCTAATTGCATAGTTCCATCTCCCAATTAATTGTTTACCGACATGACTGTGGATAGATCTAGAATTAACAATTGCTCCGCTTGTTCAATCTCGGCTTTCAAGAGTTTTGAAGTAATCGATAGTACCGTCTTATCCTTTATACCTAACGACCATATCTGTTTCAGTGGTTTACATTATCAAAGAATCCTTTGATATCTATGTCTATACAGTGATAGAGTCCACTCAAATTGATGAGTAATTCCAATCTGGCTTCGGCGTGATGGGTACTTCGATTCGGTCTGAAACCATAACTATATTTATGGAATTTCGCTTCGCAAATAGGCTCTAAGACTTGTAACATATACTGTTGAAGAATTCTATCCCATATCGTTGGGATTCCCAAAGGTCTAGTTTTTTCATTCGATTTAAGAATGAAAACCCGCCTGACTTTTTCCGGGTTATACGATTGAAGCCTGTTCTGAACTTTATCAATGACTTCTTCTACTGATAAGTGTTTGATATCTTCGATCGTTAATTGATTATAATCTGTGGTCTTACTTTCTGTATTTCTCTTTATATTTGATAGGCAAGACGGATATTTTCATTAGAACGGATTACGTTCATTAAATCACAAAAATTGTGACCATTAACACCTTGAGAGTAAACTGTGATATTTTGATGGAATCTCTGACCAATATTGCTCATTTTCTTCTATGTCATACTCAAAGGCTATCTTTTCTCCGGGTACAATTATTAGATTAATGCTTACTGAAGAAATTCCTCAGTAATGAAATTTGTAATTTTCCATTTGATACAATAAGCTTCCTTTTAAATGTGTATATGGATATGTTGACCAATAGTTTTAAGCAATTTAAAGAATATTATGATCCTCCTCTTTTATATCCATTCTTTTCATTTTTCTAAAATCCTCCATTTTATTACAAATTTTTCTTATTTTTTCTTATCGGCACCCCCTATTCCTTTTTTGTTATCATAGGAATAAAGGAGGCATAAAAGATGAAGGATTATGAATATCGAAATGGTCGTCTCATCTAAACGAATAAGAAATTTTCTGCTTTAACTAAGAAGCAAAAAGAGCACATTGGGCGAGGTTTAAGAGAGCGATATATAAAGATGAGGAAATATCCTGGAGTAAAACTTCCTCCGAAAAAACGAGATCAAATATTAGAGGAAGTATTTGAAATAATTAAGGAAAAGAGTATATGGATTCCTTTTGGAGAGGTAAAAAAATATTATTACAGCAGGATCTCTTCTTTTATTGGCAGTCATCGGAAACAGCCACAGAACCAGAATCAAAAAATGTGAGTCCACGCACTCTCTCCCTAAGTTTAAAAGAGTTGGAAAACGAAGTTATTATTTCACGAAAAATATACGCAGAGATCACACCACATGTAGAATACTCTCTTACATACAAAGGAGAAACATTACGCCCTATTTTTGAAGCAATGAAAGAATGGAGAAACGCTTGAGATGTGTTAGGTATAAGAAGCGTCTATGAGGATTGAACAAAAAGACTTTTTTACTCATCAAATGCGTTCTGCTGTTATTAAAAATAGAGGACCTTATGATTCCAAATTAGCGAAGAAACAGAGTTTTTAGACCGAGAAAAAGGCGAAAAATAACGCTACATGTTTTAGAAAAAACAATAGAGCACTACACCTTTATAAAAAGTTAGGCTTTAAAGTTGAAGAGATTTTACGAACTAACAAAGTAATATGCAATGAGCAGAATTCAGTCGTGAATGTACATCTCTCCTTTTTCCTTTCCTATTTATCAATTTCCTTATCTAAGACATAGTCTATAAAGAAAGTTTAATTAGGCAATCAAACAAGGTACTTATATGTTAATATGATTATATAATCATATATAGAATAAAGGTGTGATGCTTATGTACGATGTTATTATTATTGGTTCAGGCCAAGCTGGATTATCAATGGGCTATTATTTAAAGAAAACCGATCTCTCCTTTGTCATTATTGATCAAAATACCCGCATTGGCGATACGTGGAGAAATCGGTATGATTCACTCACTTTATTTACTCCTCCTCTCTATAGCTCTTTACCTGGATTAAGGCTAAAGAAAGAGCGGAACTGTATGCCAACGAAAGATGACATTGCCGACTATCTTGAGAACTACGCTAAAACATTTTCCCTGCCTGTTCAACTTGGCATTCATGTAAAAAGTGTCGCAAAAATTGATGGTTTCTTTTCGCTTGAAACAAATAAAGGGGTAATTAAAGCTCGAAATCTTATTGTTGCGACAGGTCCTTTTCATACACCTAGAATTCCTTCCTTCGCTAAAAAACTTTCAAAAGATATTGTTCAACTTCATTCTTCTTCTTACAAAAATCCTTCACAACTAAAAGATGGAAATGTTTTAGTTGTTGGTGCTGGAAACTCTGGAGCTCAAATTGCAGTAGAATTAGCGAACACTCATGAAACGTATCTCTCTACTAGCGGCAAGCTGCGATTTCTCCCCTTTTTTATCATGAATAAAAATATTTTTTGGTGGTTTGACAAGCTCGGAATCCTAAAAGCCACAAGGGACTCTTTTATCGGACGAAAACTTCAGCTATATGGTGATCCTATCTTTGGAACAGAGTTAAAAACGAAAATAAAAGCTAGTCTTGTTCACTTAAAAGACCGCACTAAAACAGCTAGTGAAAATGAAGTGATTTTTACTGATGCTTCTACATTAAAAGTGAATAATATTATTTGGGCAACAGGTTTTAATCCTAACTACACTTGGTTGAACTTTCCTAACTTAGTTGATAAACAAGGAAACATCATTCATAAACGCGGCATTACTCATCAAAAGGGTGTATTTTTTCTCGGCTTACCTTGGCAATACCGAAAAGGTTCTTCATTGCTTGAAGGAGTTGGAAAAGATGCTCATTATCTTTATCAACACCTCTTAACTCATATAAGATAAGCTTTATGTATCCCTAACGAATTACAAGTAATTTAAAGGTTTTTTAGGAGAAACAGTCTAATATTATATTTTTACGGCTTAACAATGGAATTAGAAAAGGAGAATCCAATGACAAACTTCCCACTACAGTTTTATCAGTTCAATACTTGGGCAAACGAGCAAATTTTCAAGCGTTTAAAAGAGCTTCCAGAAGAGACTTACTGTGAGGAAATTCAAAGCATCTTCCCGTCTTTTTCTCACGTCCTAGCGCATGTTTACCTTTCTGATCTTGGATGGCTTGATGTGTTCTTAGGGAAAGATTTACTCCATGCATTAAACTTAGCAAGGGAACATAAAGAAGAGATGGAAGCAAAAAGCTTAGCAGAAATGGAGCAGCTTTTTACGGATTTATCAGAGCGCTACAAAACCTTTCTAAGCAAAGAAGAAAACTTACCCAAACAACTCAGTATCCAAAATCCAGCTGGGGGAGTAATGGAAACAACGGTAGGTGATCTTGTTCCTCACATTGTGAATCACGGCACATATCACAGAGGAAATATTTCAGCGATGCTGCGTCAAATGGGCCACTCTTCTGTGCCGACAGATTATGGGCTGTATTTGTTTTTATTCGCCCAAAAAGAAAAGTCCTCTTTCACATAAGAGGACTTTTTTAATATGTAATAGCTTTCTCCGTTTTTGCTTCTCTTGATGTATCTTCTGAAAAAATAAAGATAACGGCAATTACAAACAGCATTCCGAGAAGATGAGAAATGCTTTATTTAAAGGTTTTGAGCTGATCCAAAAGTGATACAACTGCTACTCTTTATATCGAAGGGAGCATCGCCAAAATTATTACATTGATTTGGATATTGTCTTATTAGATAGACTCTCATCTTTGTACATCCTATTTAATTTTAGACTTCCATATTTATCTTCTCTTTCATATAATTATTTGTTATTGCAACTCTGGTTTATTCGAATAAAAAGGAGAAAGAAACAGAGAATAAGGGAGAATTTTTAATACAGGATAAGAAAGGAGATGCGAAATGATGAAAAACAACATTCAAGTGTTACCTATCATTGCTTCTGTTGGTATTGGAGCAGCTGCTTACAGTATGATGACAGGACGTGGTGGACAACTTCAAAATGTAATGCCACATATGTTAAATATGAACTCTCAAGGAAGCAATCAAATGATGGGACAACAAATGGGGCAACAAACGAATCAAACGAGTCAACAAAACCAATAATACATCCTTTACGCTTTCAAGCTCCCTCCAAGGTTCGACATTTCCCTTCTTTCCTAACGGGGAAAGAAGAGAAAAAATCCTCTATTCCCCCTGAATAGAGGATTTTTTGCCCATGGTCATATTCTTCTCATAATAAGTATCATTAGCTTAATGATGTTTTAATCTTTCTCAACGCATATTCTGAAATTCCTATTAATAACAAAGTGACCTAATGACAACTTTCTCCCCCTAAAAACGATATACCCCTGTTACAGAATCATTTTCCTCATTATACCCTACTCAATTGTAAAAAAATACAAATTTCAAATTCTTTGAGGAAGAAATATCTATTCACCCCTTATGAATCAATATATAATTTAATGTATGATAATTCATAAAGGAGCTGTTTATATGGGCTTAGTTCTTCAGTCTACTAACCTGCATGATTACTTAATTTCTACCCCTGAAGTGAATTTCACACATCCTTCTCTTATGAAAAAAGCAGATGAAATTTATGCAAAGTCCACAGATAAGCTCCATTATGCTAAAGAAGCTTATGAATTTGTAAGAGATCACATCGCTCACTCATGGGATATCCGAAGTCACCGTGTGACAAGAACCGCTTCTGAAGTATTGGAGTATAGGGAAGGAATTTGCTATGCAAAGTCTAACTTACTCGCTGCCCTTCTTCGTGTAAAAGGCATTCCAACAGGCTTTTGCTATCAAAGACTCACCTTGTTTGCTACACCTGAAGATGGCTATTGTATTCATGCTTTGAATGCCGTGTATATTGATGCTGAAAACAAATGGATTCGCCTTGATTCACGTGGAAACAAGCCTGGAGTGAATGCGCAATTTTCGCTTTATGAAGAAAAGCTCGCCTTCCCTGTTCGTTCCCATTTGGATGAAAAGGATTATCCAACAATTTATATGAATCCACATGAGAAGACAGTGAACGTTTTAAAAGAACATAGCGATGGTAGAGAAATGTACATGAATGGTTTACCGAAAAGTATTTAAAAAATACGGCAGAGAGACACTCGAGTTTTTAAACATTGACATATCGGTATACTACGATTAGTATATAAGACATGAATTCAATCGATATTTTCAAAGCACTTTCAAATGAGATACGTCTAGACATCTTGACGTGGTTAAAGGATCCTGAGAAACACTTTAATACGCCTTCTGCGTACGTCGAAGAAAAAGGAGGCGTATGTGTTGGAGATATTCAAGAAAAAGCTAATTTATCTCAATCGACAATATCTCATTATTTATCGATGATGCAGAAGGCAAAATTATTACAATCAGAACGTCATGGAAAATGGACGTATTATCGTCGTAATGAAGAAACAATTAAAGAATTAGAGAAATATGTGAGAGAGAAACTATAAAAGTTTTTTTCTCTGTTTATCATTTCGATAATTCTAGATATATAATTATTTAATTATTAGGAAGGAGTATTACTATGCGCTATGTCATCTACATCATTGCTTTACTAGCTGGCGCTTCACTAAGCCTAGAAGGAGCCATTTATGGAGAGCTTGGCAAAGTGATTGGAGAGCTGGAAAGCAGCTTTTATAACTTTGCTGGTGGTTCTATCATTATGGGACTATTATGGATTTTCTTTGGAAAAGGAAAATTATCATATACCAGAGAGGCGCCGAAATGGACACTAGTTGGCGGACTTTTTGGCCTTATATATTTAACTTCGATTGTGATTAGCGTTCCATTTGTTGGAGTTGGCATTACAATGGTATCGATTGTCATTGGCCAAATGGTCATGAGTATGTTTATTGAACACTTTGGCTGGCTTGGAAGTCAAAAAATAGCGGTCAACAAAGAAAAAGTTTTCGCACTTATTTCGATGGTTATTGCCCTTATTTTAATTTACTAGGAGGTTTAAGCTATGGCAATTGCAATGGTTATTTTTACATTAATCGGCGGAATCGTTCTAAGTGCTCAATCCTCTGTGAACGGAACACTTAGTCGAAAAGCTGGAACAATTGAAACCACTCTTTTCACTTTTATTACAGGTTCTCTATTTCTTGCTCTTATTATTTTATTCTTCGGTCAAGGAAACATTTTAGCGATTATGGAAGCGCCAAAATGGCAGCTAAGTGCCGTCTTTTTAGGGGTTGCTTACCTTTTATTAACTGTAATTGCAGTACCTCGAATTGGCGTTATTGCAACAAACATTGGAACCATTATTGGTCAGCTTATCACAGGTATGATTATTGACCATTTCGGCTGGTTTGGCGGTCTTGAAATTCATATTGATGGCAAACGTTTGGCAGCTTTAGCGTTTATGCTGCTTGCTTTATACTTTGTGTACAAAAGTAATAAACGTGTGAAACAAGAAAGAGCATAAAAAAAGGAACGAGTGCTTATAGAAGCGTTCGTTCCTTTTTAGTATGACTTTAGAAATTGTTCTTCTAACAATAGAATGCTATGCTTTTTCTTATGGTACGCTAAGATTTCCTTCCGGAGATTCGGATATAAAACAATCGCATGAAGCTCCTCTAGCGGTACCCACCTTACTCCTGTTTGGTTTTGGTCCCGTTTCTCCGGCAGCTTAGGATTTTCTCCCTCTCGTACCGAGCAGTCAAAAATGGTTGTTAACGAATGCACAGGTCCATATTTATCATGATTTAAATGTGGCGCATACTCATAAAGAAAAGCTACTTCCCCGACTTCAATATCTATAGAAGCTTCTTCCCTCGTTTCCCGTATCACTGCTTGTAAGAGCGATTCACCATGTTCTACTCCTCCACCAGGCAAATTGTAGTGAAGACCGTTTTCGTCATGAAACTCCACTAGGAGAACCGCTTCATTTTCAATAATCAATGCGCTTCCTCTCACTCTTATTGGATACATTACACTCCTCCTGCTATTTCAATCTTTTACTCATGTTATACCAAACCGCTCCACCGTGAGCAGAATCTGAGACACCCATGTTGATGTATCCGTGTTTTTCATAGAACGAAATTAAATCTTCTTTACACGTAAGCGTAATCGTCTCACGAGTCCGTTTACGCGCTTCCTTTTCCAAATGAGCTAACAGCTTTGCTGAAATCCCTCGACTTTGGAAATCTGGATGGACGGCTAATCCTAGAATTGTCTGATGACCGCCGAATGAAGGGTTTGCCGTAATACCTTCAAATAAATCGTCTGTAATGAACTTTTGTCCTGTTACAGGTCCATTCACTAATCCTAAAATTATTCCGTCTTCTTCAGCGACAAAGAAACTGTCACGGATATATTGCAGACGCTGTTTTGTTGCCTCTGGAGTTGCAGCTTCTTCTTTGGAGAAACAGAGTTTTTCAATTTCAATGAGTCTTGGGAAATCTGATAGAGCAGCGTTTCTGATTTTTAGCATGTGATGGTTCCTCCTAAAAATGTTAAAAATGGATACTACCATTTTATAATAGGATATGTTTCTTTTCTACACAGAAAAACAGAGACAACCATTGTGCCTCTGTTTCTCAAAGCGAAAACCTCTATTCTCTTTGTTATGACTTATCCTCATTGTTTACTGTTTAACTGCGTCCATTTCCATCATTCTCGATGTAGTTCCTTCAAGATTATAGCACTCTACATAAGTATTTAAAGACCGCTTAATTCGATCCACTACAAACCGATCACCATCAATACTGTTTTCTTTCAAGTTATAAAAAAGTTGTTGTATCCCTTCTTTTACTTCTTCATTATTAAACGTATAGTGCCCCGCAATATCTAAGATTTCCTCAGCAAGGTTTTCATCTTTCAAAATCTCGTCTACTGTTACATCCTTTTGTTCACCAACCATCCACTTTCTCCATCGTTCACTTTTAATCGCATATTCTAACAGGATGTTTCGGATATTAGAGGTTTCATTCAGAAGTCCTTCTTCCTTTAACTTCTCTTCCACTTTACTTAACGACAAGTAAGCTCTCGTTTCTTCTGTTCCATATTGAGGAGCAACGTTTGTTGCTGTAATGTGAGCTGGTAGGTGTGCTAGCAGGATATCATCCTCAATGTAGTCTCCATTATGTTCCTTCAAACCAACTCCGTACTTTTTAGCCACTCCAGCTAAGTCTTTTGCATTTGAAAAGTTAAACGTTCCAACGTTTTCCGTTTTCTTTACAAGCGTACCTGTCTGTCCCACAATAAACGTTGGCTTTGGCAATCCTTTTCGCTCTAATTCGTTTGTAAGTTCAACGATAAAAGATTCATATGTTTCAATAGACGTTAACCCACCGTTTGTTTCTTCTGTTCCAACCTCATAGCCAATTTCAGGAAGGTTCCTTTTTTGCCTTTCTTGCTCACAATATTCAATAAGCTCAACCGTTCGTTTTAACACTGTCTCGAGTGGAATAACTTTTCCCATTTCAAAAGGATCTTTCGTAGGATCAATGTGAAGTAAATCAAAACCAGCTTCAATATCTGCTACGTATGATTTCTTCCCTAGTTCCATTGCTGTTTCTTCATCTAAATGATCGTTTCTTTCCTTATCTCGTTGCCATGGACCCCCATGATCTCGGCATACATAATACAAACCGTTAAAACCAACTTGCTCAGCTGTTGAACGGATAGCTTTCATAAACGTTTGTTGATTCCATCCGTTCACATATCCTCCTCCAAGTTCTTCAGCGTCTACTTGGTTTCGGCTTGCGATAAATAAAAGGGGAAAATCTTTTTCTTTAGCAAGTTCAAAACTTGCACGAAGCAGACGACCTGACATTGGCCCAATCCCTAACAACGTAGACCCTTTTCCTTCTTCCTGTAAGTCTAGCAAAATATCTACCGCTTTTTTAATTGGTAATTTAGTCATCTTTTACACTCCCCATTTATTTATTATTGTTCCTGAAGCTTTTGTTCTAACTTTTTAACAATCAGGTCTGCTTTTCTAATGGCATTTCCTGCTGTAACACGTACAATTTGTTTTCCGCTAAATCGTTCCTCTCCTTTAATCGACACATCTTTGGTTAGAATCACAAAGTCTGCTCCTTCAATATCTATCTGTGTGATCTCACCTTCAATCCCTACAGAGCCTTGCGTTTCAACAGAAATGGTGTGCCCTCCTTCTTTAAACGCTTTTTCTAACGCTTCAGCTGCAAGATATGTGTGAGCAACTCCCGTTGGACAAGATGTAACAGCAACAATTTTCATTTCTTAATCACTCCTTTTTATTAATCAAACTCTAATTCAAAATCATCATCTTCTTTATATACAGATTGCTTTGTTGTACTTTCGACGCTTTGTTTTAAGAGCCCAACCATACAAGTTGTAACAGCTGTTCCTACAATAATAGCGATAATATAACTTAATCGTCCTTCAACTACAGGTAAAACAATAAGTCCACCCCATGGAGCAAAATTAGATGCTCCAAGAAGCAAAGAAGTGACAGCTCCTGCTGCTCCTCCTACCATAATGGAGGAAATCACTCTTAAAGGATCAGCTGCAGCAAATGGAATCGCTCCTTCTGTAATGCCAATGGCCCCCATAATATAAGCCGCTTTTCCTGCTTCACGTTCTTCGACGTTAAACTTATTTTTGAATAAAGTAGAAGCAAGTGCTAAGCCAAGCGGTGGAGTACACCCTGCAACAGCTACGGCTGCTAGGAGCTGTGGATACGTATCCATTACGGCTACGGCGAAAAAGAAAGCTGTCTTATTAAAAGGACCTCCCATATCAAATGCCATCATTGCTCCTAAAATAATCCCTAGCATAATTTTGGAGCTGTCTTGCATGCCGAGTAGCCATTCGCTCAAAGCTTCCATCAAGTTTGCAAGAGGTTGACCAATAAACAGGACTACAATCATCCCTGAAATGAACGTTCCTAAAAGAGGAATAATAAAGATCGGTATAACGGTTGCAACTGTTTTGGGTCCTTTAATTTTCTTTAAATAGTAAACAACAATTCCTGCCACAATTCCCGCGACCATTCCACCGAGGAATCCGCCTCCTAGCTCATAAGCAAGATACGCAGAAATAATCCCAGGTCCTAACCCTGCTCTGTCTACCATCGAGTACGCAATGAACCCACCTAATATAGCCACATAAAGCGATAAACCTGCTGTACCAACTTGGGCGAGTGCTCCTAAAAATCCTTTCTCAGGTACAGAGGCTTGCCCTGAAAGCATTACAGAAATGGCTAGCAATACGCCCCCTGCAACCGTAAACGGAATCATATAAGAAACACCTGTCAAAAGATGTTTTTTCATATTTTTCATTAACTCCACCATAATCATCTGCCCCCATTGCTCTTAGTATCTCTTTAGCTTTGTACAGCTTCCGTTAGTAAGCCATATAGTTCTTCTTTAGAAGCTGCTTGCAGCAAGCTTGAACGGAATTCTTCATCAATTAACTTTCGGCTAATGTTCGCTAAGATTTTTAAATGAACGGTTCCTTCCTGCTCTTTTGGAACTCCTATAAGGAAGACTAGCTTTATTTCCTCTTCATTGTTATCCCACTGAATGAACGGCTGTGGACGAGCGAAAGCCACAAAAGGTATTTTCACACTTTCTGATTTGCCATGAGGGATAGCGACCGAAAAGCCAATCGCTGTTGAACATTCTTCCTCCCTTTTTAAAACAGACTGCATATAGTGAGAAACCTGACTTACTTTCCCTAATTCATTAGCTTTTTGAGACAGAGAATAAATTAACTCTTCTTTATTTTTAAATGCTTCATCTACAACAAGCAGCTCTTTTTCAATCATCCTCTTTTCCTCCTAAAATGTGCAAAATATCGTCTTCACAGCTCGCACGTTCCATCATTTGTAATATTCTTTTAGAATCCAACACTTGATAAAGCTCTCGTAGGATTGGTCTCATACTTTGCTTGTTTTCTACTTTTAAGACGATAAAAAACACAATAGAAACTTCACTTCTTCCCCACTTAATTGGCTCTTTGAGGGTTACAACGGAAATACAAGACTTTTGGACAAACTGATTTTCTCCATGTGGAATGGCCACCTTGTTTCCTAAATCTGTTGAAGCCTTCTGCTCCCTGTTTTTAACAGATTCATAGAATTGATCTGTCACATAGCCTTTTTTTTGTAGACTTGTTGAGACAAATTCAATCACTTCATCTTTACTTGTCATGTCTAGGTTGGTAAAAATCAAGTTGCGGTCAATAGCGTGAAGAAGCTTTTCATATCGGTGTCTGATTTGGTTTTCGTTTTGAAAAATATAATCAAGATAAAAACTATTAAGCTTCTTAGCATCGTTAACATCCATCATGGGAGAAACTAATACAACTTTCTTATTTATATCTTGAAGAGGAATTGTAGAAATGATGAAATCAATATCTAATGCTTCTACATTTACATCTAAAAGCTCTCTATATGAATAGATAGCGGTTACATAAAGTTGGGGAACCATTCGTTTAATCCGGTTAGCAATCAGCTGTGATGTTCCAACCCCGCCAGGACATACGACAATTACCTTTTTAATGCTAACGTTTCGTTCAAGAGCAGCTTGAAAGTGAATCATGAGAAAACTGACTTCGTGATCATTGAGCTTTAAACCCGTTTCTTTTTCAATAAAAGATCCTAAAAACCATGTAAATCCAAACATTGCTGAATAATTTTCTTTAATATCATCCAAAAGTGGATTTTGTACAATTAATCCGTGTTTTAATCGATATAACATTGGTTTTAAATGAATAAGAAGCCCATTGTATAATGTTTCATCATGAATGTTAGTTTCAAATGCTTCATCTGCCATCGTGCACAACTCTGTCACAAGCTTCTTTAAAATATCTTGATAGTAAAGTTCAACATTTGCTCCAACATGACTTAAGCGTGCTCCTAAAATACTGGTATTTAAATATTGAATTTCTGACTGAGGAATTTCTGTGATGGATAATGAACTAAAAAGATGAAGAGCTTTCTGCACAACGCCATACATACGCAGGGCATGAAATTCTTCTAACCTCAAGTCTTCTGAAGATGCGACTGTAAAACCATTTGAGATGCGGCTTAGCATAACTGCAACAATCCTTGTTAAATGTTCATAATATTCTTCATTAAATTTATAGCCAAGTTCTTCTTCAATGTACTGAATGATCTCCTGTGATTCTTTCATATTCGGAATCTCTACAGCCTTTTCATCGTTATGTTCTATAATGCTGACTTTAAACAAGGAACAAAGAGCTGTACGAATATCTTCTTCATTCCCTTTAATTTCTGTGCCAACATTCGATTTAACAAGGGATAAATGAAATGGTGCTAACCACTCTTTAATACATACAAGATCATTCGTAATCGAGCTTATACTTACAAAATATTTCTCTGCTAGCTTCCTATAGCTGGTAGCGGTTTCATTATAGAGTAGAGAAAGAAGGATTTCTTGTCGTCTTCCTTCAACAGATTCTTTTCTAGCCTCTTCGCTCTCTAAGTGGTAAAGCAATTTTTCATTATCTTCTCCAACAAGTTTAATCCCAACTCCTGATTTTTTTGTTACTTTTGAAGAAAAAGCTTCTAGAAATCGATCAATAGCTTTTAAATCATTATGAAGAGTGCGGCTCGAAATTTCGAGCTCCTTAGCAAACGACCCAACAGATCGATACTTCTTGCTTACAATCAATTTCTTCAATAGCATTTTTTGACGAGAAACTAACTCACTCACTTTGATCAACCCCAATCCGGATTGGTTATTCTTATAATAGCACTGTTGAAGCTTGTTGCATGTACCAAACATTTGCAAGGTAGTTGTTGAAAAAATGAAACAGCAAAAAAGAGCCATGTTGAAAACAACATGACTCTTAAAATATTCTTTATCATACCTATAGAGATTGGTTCGATCTCAGCTACAGTGTCCATCTTTCCTTGTTATCTACCGTGGCGACGCTGATATCGACCACCTTCTACATTTTTCCGGCGGCTTCGTTCTCCGAGCGCTTCTTCTTCTCTGTCATATTCATTCGCTCTTCTTTCTTCATCATAATCCATGTATTGTTCGTCTGCTCTTCTTCTCTCGTCATAATCCATGTATCGTTCGTCTGCTCTTCTTCTCTCGTCATAATCCATGTATCGTTCGTCTGCTCTTCTTCTCTCATCATAATCCATGTATCGTTCGTCTGCTCTTCTTCTCTCATCATAAGCAGGGTATGGTTCCTTTGACACAGCAGCTTCTCTTCTCAAACTTCTCAAAGGATTCTTGAATAGTTTCAGTTTCTCTTTCCATCCTTGACCTTTTGCTCCATAACTTTCTCGAGGACGATCGTAAGAAGAATGGCTTTGAGAATCCTTTTCTCCTTTTTTCAAGAATAAGCTCATTAGCCCCCCCACAATTAACAGAAATAAAGCAACAAGGAGAAGTAAAAGGGAAGTTTCTCTCCATATAGTTGTTGAATAAATTGAAAATAATTTATCTACCAATGAAGGATTTGTTTGGAAACTTTCTTTAATATTTAAACACCATCCAATAGTCAAAATGGCTGTTGGATAAGTAGAATTTAATTTATACTTATGAGCTACAAAACCAAACGCTAAACCTACAATTACACCTAATAAGATTCCTAACAGAAAATATCCTATCCCAAAGCCAAGCAATAGCCAAATTGCACTATTACGGCTAAGGTACCCTCTTTTTACTCTCCGTTTCTTTTTTTCTCCTGATATCATAACCATTAACACCATATATCCGACAAAAAACCAAGCTGTTTCATTGATTGGATTATCTCTATTCATAAAGAAGGCTGCAGCTAACGTAAGAACGTACGGTAACCCAAGCCACAGTAACACTTTGTCCAGTGGTCTCATCCAACTTACAAACATTTTATTTTTCTCTCCCTTCACCAATCCACCAAGGGAAATCTCTCCCCTCAGATAGCGAATTTAATTCCTAGACATATTACGAATGAACACTCTCATTAGTTTCAATTTATTTGTTGAAAAATAAGTATTTTTGACTTTTCTTAGGTGTGTTAAGAAGGTTGCGTTTTGAACAGGAATGCTAATGAAGAATGTTATCTTAGTAATAAACTATTCATTCCCCTCTTGTGATCCATATTATCATAACAAAAGTCGAGGTATCTTATAAACCTCGACTTTTACCCTTTATATACAAAATTATGTATTAAAACCCTCGACTGTGCCAACTACCGCTATGCATTCCATCAATAAACCCGTGTGCAAAATCAGGGAGTTGGAATATAGCAAGGTAAGCAATGATGGTTAGTGTGATGGTTATTTTTAAGAAATCGTATTTTGTCAATGATGTCACCTTTTCAATTAGTCTCGTTCTTTTGCCTTTTTTAATATTGGACAGATATTAATATATGATATATTTTCCATTTAATCAATACCTATTTCCACTAGATTATGCATACAAAAAGAAGCCTTTCTCCCATGGAATAAGGCCCTTATTAAAGAAAAGCTTCTTATGTAGAAGGCAATCCTTCATCTATTGAAACTGCTTTGCTACTTCAAGAATTTTATCTTTATATAGAGAAATCTCATTAACATTATTGATTTTATAAGTTGTTTTTGCTTCATCATTTAATTGAATATATTTATTAGTCGTGTTAAACCCTAAGCGACAAATCCATTTTCTAATACTATCATCCAAAAGAACATTAAAATAACTTTTATTATCTCGATAATGTACTCTACTTGAATCAATTTCATCTTGTAACATTAGTTTAACAAAAACATAGCCCTCAATTTCTTCCTCTGTTGTTACAATAGTCTCGATCGTTACGACATCTTCAACTATCTCTTTAGTTTTAAAACTCTCTTCTTTCTCAAGTGGTTCTTCACGTGTGCCCGATGAATTTAATGCTTGCTGAAGTTTATCATTCACCCTCTCATTTACAAATTGTGTTAAAGACTTCTTCACAATATCTCTAAAATTATCTATAACCCTCTTTGTTTTGATGCCTTGATAAACATCACTCAGCACAAACTTAATAAACTCATCGTTTGGTTCTTCCCATTGTTCGGTAAGAAAGTGTTTAATTTCGCTTGTATACTTCAGTTCAGATGCTGTTGTAAGCACATTTTCAACATTGAACACATTCTTTCTAAACTTGGCTACTTCATATATATCATTATCTCTAAACTCTAGTAGATTAAAGATAAAGAAAGGCTTCATGTCCATTCTATTCCGTTCTTCTAAATCTGTATAAAACTTATACTCAATCCCATTTGTTAAAATTGCAAATTTTGCTTTTGTTGTTCCAAAATATCTAAAAAGCTGTGAATCATGTTTAGAAAGCTCTTCATGTACACATTTCGCTTCAATTAATATAACAGGATTCCCGCTATCCATAATCGCATAATCGATTTTTTCGCCCTTTTTAATCCCAACATCATCTATGAACTCTGGCACAAATTCTTCCGGATTAAAAACATCATATCCTAACGCCTGAATTAAAGGCATAATTAAAGATGTCTTTGTTGCTTCCTCAGTTTTAATATTATCTTTCATTCTCTGGATCCTATTTGATAACGTCTTTATCTGCTGAACAAAATTCTCCATTCCATCGCCCCCTATGTACTATTCTGATGCTAGGGACGAGAAACTATGAAGTGATTTAACACCTTTATATACCTGATTTGAATTGAAAGCAAATCGGTTAGAATAGAACAGTATAATTTGTTGTTACGAAAACACTTTACATTTCCATTAACTATATTTTTATTACTAAATCAATTTAATTCCTCTCAAAGCACTCTTCCTTTACAATAAAAGAAGAAACTGAAGAAATGAGGAAACAGCATGAGATGCGGATCAAAATGTTTCATTGTTGAAATAGAAGTCGAAGGACAAAAACAAATGAAGTCAGTAACGGCTAGAACGTCAATAGAAGCTAGAAAAACAATTAGAGGAGCCTACGGAACAGAAGCTCATATTTTATCGGTTATTGAAGAAAAAAGAAGAACCTTTGATTAAAAATCAAAGGTTCTCATTCTCTCCATACTCTATTATCTATGTAACTATGAATTCCTATACCATAAAGCCAATTATTCCCTAACATACTAGAGAAAATTCCTATCAACTATAAACAGGTCCTCTTTCACTCAATCCAAGCGCTTTCGCCGTTGAAGTATGAATCTCTTTGAAAAGCTTTGGATTCTCCGCTAATGATATGCCATATGACGGAACCATTTCCTTAATCTTTGGTTCCCAAGCATTTATTTCATCTGGGAAGCATCTTTTAATAACCTCAAGCATAACATGAACAGCGGTAGAGGCTCCTGGTGAAGCACCAAGCAATGCCGCAATTGAGCCGTCCGAGGCACTGACAACTTCCGTACCGAACTGAAGGGTTCCTTTACCACCTGCTTCAGTGTCTTTAATCACTTGAACGCGCTGGCCTGCGACAACGAGTTCCCAGTCTTCACTTTTCGCCTCTGGAATAAACTCACGTAGTGATTCCATGCGTTTTTCTTTTGATAACATAACTTGCCCAATTAAATATTTTGTGAGCGACATTTCTTTTACGCCTGCTGCTAACATTGTTAGTACATTATTTGGTTTCACAGAAGTAATCAAATCAAACATTGAGCCATTTTTTAAGAACTTTGGTGAGAATCCAGCAAATGGTCCAAACAGCAATGACTTTTTATTGTTTATATAGCGTGTATCGAGATGTGGAACAGACATTGGAGGCGCGCCAACTGGAGCTTTTCCGTACACTTTCGCATGATGCTTTTCCACAACTTCCGGGTTGTTACAGACCATAAATAGTCCGCTTACAGGGAATCCTCCGATGCCTTTTCCTTCAGGAATACCTGATTTTTGGAGTAAGTGAAGACTTCCTCCACCACCGCCGATAAAGACAAATTTAGCGTTATGGCGTTCTGTTTTCCCGCTTTCCATATTTTGAACTTTTACTTCCCATGAACCGTCTTTTTTACGATTAATATCTTCTACACCATGTTTATACTTCACATGAACGTTTTGATTTTTTAAATGATCAAACAGAATGCGTGTTAATGCTCCAAAGTTTACATCTGTTCCAGAATCAATCTTTGTCGCTGCAATTGGATCTGTTGATGTACGGCCTTCCATAATTAACGGAATCCACTTTTCGAGCTCTTCAGGATTATCAGAAAATTCCATCCCTTCAAATAGAGGATTTTTCGTCATGGCGTCGAAACGTTTCTTTAAGAACTCAACGTTTCTTCCTCCTTGCACTAGACTCATATGAGGCAATGGCATGATAAATTCCTGTGGATTTTTAATTAAACTTTTTTTCACAAGATAAGACCAAAACTGTCTTGAAATTTGAAATTGTTCATTAATACGAATTGCTTTACTAATATCTATAGATCCATCCGGTTTTTCGGATGTGTAATTAAGCTCACAAAGTGCCGCATGCCCTGTGCCAGCATTATTCCATTCATTAGAACTTTCTTCCCCTGTTTTTGCGAGCTTTTCAAATACTTTAATATTCCAACCTGGCGCTAATTCTTTTAGTATTGACCCCAATGTTGCACTCATAATACCAGCACCAATTAAAATAACGTCTGTTTGTTCCTGTCTGTTATCCATAATACCCTTCCTTATCCCCTTGTATTTGCAAAAAAGATGCAGTGTCTCCTATCCAGGGATCACCAAATCCAAGCGCGACCTCGGAATACATCTTTCTTGTCTCGATGAAAACTTCCCCATATTTTATTATAGTAATTAACAGGTTAAAATATCCACCGTTATCTGATAATTATAAACTATTTAAAGGTTTAAAAAAAGGGTGAAAATGTATTCACTATAACTATTATGTGATGCAACTCTCTAAATCTTTATCCCTATTACTTATCTAACAACCCTCATTTCCCTTATTATTAAGGTTTTAGATGTGTTTTTTATAAAGTCCATGATTATCTTATAAGTAATATGAATATTATTTATAAATCATATTCCCATAACCCAAGCTGACCTTTTGCTGGAATAAATTCCTCCAACATTTTCATCTCCTCCACTTCCCAAGCATAATAACCAACCTCAAAATCACCTAAGAAATAGTCGTCTTCTGATACGATTCTTCCGTCTTCTAAAATGGCCCACGTCTCGTTATTTTCAACAACCTTCAAACAGTCTTTAAGCTCGCATACCGCAATAATCATTCCTGTAGGGAGGTTTTTTGTTGTGTAGCCGTGTGTGTCCAGAAGCGAACGGATAGCTATACGGTTACAGGCTTCCTTATTTATTTTCTTACTTGTGTGAATAGCTAAGGGTCCACGGTAATTTGTTTTCCATGATCTTGTCTCATATGTAGCTTCTCTTAGGGCAAAAAGGTTCGCCCAAGGCTGTATCATTGATAAAACTTTCATTGTAATTGTCCTCCAACGTCCGAAATCCTACTTTTTCTCTAGAGTTTCCTTATGAAGTTATATTATGAGTACATAAGATTTAAAAGTGATGATGAAGAGGTTTTAAAAATGATTAGAAGAAATGATGTGTACTTAGCATTCTTTTTAGACATATTAATCATCACTATAGCAAGGTTATAAAGTTTTTCTATGGACTGCACTGACGTTGTAGTTCACAGAAACCTCTTATTCCACCAGTCTCAACCTTCTTATATATAGGAAGAAGAAACAAGGAAAGAAACCGAATTCGTTATTCCCCAAGCGTTGACGCCACCTTTACTCTTTCTTATACTGAAGTAACCGATTAAAAAGAAACAAGGTGAACCAAATGGATTTTAAAATTAACTTTTTATCATTTTATGTAATACAAGTAGAAGGAAAAGAAGAACAAGCATCTAAACAGTACAAGCATTTTCAAACGCTTGATACGGAAGAATATGAGGAAAGCTCAATTAAAGATTTTTTAGACGGCGAATTTAAGAAAATTGTAAAACGCAAAGTAGATCGTCATCCAAAAGCTGAACAAGTCCCAACAAAGCTCGGTTATTTTATTGTTGAGCCAGGACATGATCTTGATTCAAATCCGAATTACAATTTATTTCACCGGACTCGTTTCGCCGCTACGAAAGAGGAATTTGAAGAAAACAGCGAACAGTTTATCAACGCTTACCTTGATACAGCTGCCGTTCGAGGAGGAGCATTTTTAGTTGTATCTGCTGTTCCAAGAAAATATTTTGATCATGCCTTTGTGTTTATTTTAAAGTGTGACTTCGAGCCAAAAGTAGCTTCTATTTCAGATGAATCTACCCTTATTCGTCACGTTGAAATGGCGATTACGACAAAAAATATGAAGTCCATTCAATACCCGTACATGCCTGAAGAAGGCATGGTTGAGGAAGGCGAGCTTGTTATTCACCAAGCATCACATGCTCGCTATTTTGAAGACTTCTTAAAGTTCATCGACTACAACGAGCCAATGCCTGAAGTGATGAAAACGCAAGTGATGGATATGGTACGTGAACACGTTAGTGAAACGTTTGAAGCTGAAAGTGAGGAACGAGAACAGTTTGAGTCGGATATGGAGCTGTGGGCTGCAAGTGAAAAACGAGAGATACAAGAACGATTAGATACCCATCAAGTGATGGAAGCAGCCGCTCATATTGTCGAGCATACGCCTGAGGCTGAGTTAAAAATGAAGCTTGGCGAGACGGAGATTAAGGGATTGCTAGCGGATTTTGGGGAAAACATTCACTTAGCGAAAGTCAATGGCCGTTATGTAGCCATTGTTGAAGCCGAATCCATTTTGTTTGAGAAAGGTGCTTCTCCGATTGAGTTTCATAAGCCGGATGATTTGCATGGAATTATTGAGAAAATCAACAATAAGCGATGGGAAGATTAAGGTTTATAAATTGTAAAGCAAGTTAACAACACTGTGTGTATGGAGTTTTTGAACATCTTGGTGACCCCACATAAGAACTTTCTTTAACCCATTATATAAATAAAGAAGTTTCAAATCCACCACACAACTCACATGTTTGCAGATATGTTTTTCAATGCACTTACGCGTATTAAATAGTAAACTGTTCAAGCTCTACTCTATAAAAAATCTTCTTTTATTTTTAAAAATATTTAGCGCTTATTACTTAATTTTCGTCTTTACTTGCAATACCTGATTGTTTCTGTTACATTTAATAAGAATTATTTTTGTTCGGCGAAGATTGATAAGTTAACAACTTTCGTCTGAAGATTTGAGCAGGAATAGTAACACAATGTGTGCATAGCGCACGAGGAGGCAACAATAATGGAACAAGGTAAAGTAAAGTGGTTTAACGCAGACAAAGGTTTTGGATTTATCGAACGTGAAAATGGAGACGATGTATTCGTACATTTCTCAGCAATCCAAGGCGAAGGCTTCAAATCTTTAGACGAAGGTCAAGCTGTAACTTTTGAAGTAGAACAAGGCCAACGCGGACCTCAAGCTACTAACGTTCAAAAAGCGTAATTAACCCAAACATACAAACAGACTCTACTCGTAGAGTCTGTTTTTTTATTCTCACAAAAACTTAAAACCCATAATAAAAACCCTACTCACGAATGAATAGGGCATATCGAAACAAGAATAGTAATTGGTAAAGCAAATGGTAAACTCAGTATAGCATAGTATCCTTACAATACCTAATTTTTTTACTATTTAGTGTTTTTTATATGTAATTCAATAAAACCACTCTTTCTTGAGCTTCTGTTTGTAATAGCAAGAAGATATTCTATATATGATTTATTAAATGAAACCTCACTCTTTCCCTTTAATAGCCTCCAACCCTTAGATTTCTACTTTTTGTATAGAGTTTCCTGAGAGGATAATATGATAAGCAAAGGAAAAATCATTTATGTATCTTTATAATAGTTAATATAAGAATTTAGTGTAAATCTAACTCTTAGGTAAAAAAACAACCTGGAAAATCTACGTTTTTGCTATAGGAAAAGCCTATGCCGCTCAAGGACTTTCTACATGAACGATCCCGCTTCCGCAATTGCTCACTACAAAATAACGAGAATTTTTCTAAATAGATACAAAATCGACACAGCCTACTTTCTAAAAAACTCCTTTTAGTCCCCTCTCTCAGCTAAAATTTCTCCCCCCTACTTGCGCTGACTCCCTAAGCTTTCGCTAATCAAACTCGAAAAGCAGCATAATCCCCACTTTTTGGGTCCAATTTATTAAATTGAAGGCATATCCCCTTAGCAAAACACAGGCTTTTTCTATTCGATCTTGCGTCTTTCCCCTCCTAAAAGGTAGTAAATCAATAACACTTCTAATTTCTATATCGTTTTCTGAAGAATCATCTCAAATTGATATTGGTTTAATCTCAATTTGAGATGTATAATAAAAACAAGAAAAGGAAAACGCTTTCAAAATTTAAATACTTTGTTTTTCATACTATAAGGAGGATTTAAAATGAGCCAAGCTGAAAGAAATTCAAAAGCGCAGAAATTAATTGAGCAACAAAAATTCAATGAGAGAGAAATTTCTAATATGACTGATCCACAGATTGAATACTATCACTGGCTCTATTTTGATGATTCTGTTTATGATTATATGTAACTAGAATATAAAATGAGAAAAAGCGGGAAACCATTGACGATTCAAGGTTTCCCGCTTTTATTTTGATCTCTTTCAGAAATCATTTCTTGCAAACTTGTTCTTCGGTAATAAGTTTAACGTCCTACTTCGCTTTTACCTTGAATTGGGACACTTCTACTGTTGCCCTATTACATCAAGATTCTTTGACTCAAAGTTATCAAGTAATGCACGCACTTCATCTGTTGACGCTGTGCTCATTAATTGATTTCTTAATTCACTTGCTCCTCTGAATCCACGGACATATATCTTAAAAAAGCGATGAAGAGCCTTGAACGGACGCAGCCCTAAGCTTGAATATTTATCATGAAGATCCAGATGCAGCCTTAAGAGATCAAGCAATTCCTTACTACTATGATCTTTCGGCTCCTTTTCAAAGGCAAATGGATTGCTGAAAATACCACGCCCAATCATAACTCCATCAATACCATATTGATGAGCGAGCTTTAAGCCAGTTTGACGGTCAGGGATATCCCCGTTGATTGTCAACAGTGTATCTGGTGCCACCTCGTCACGAAGTTTCTTAATCTCAGGGATTAGTTCCCAATGAGCATCTACTTTGCTCATTTCATTTCTTGTACGCAGATGAATGGAAAGATTAACAATATCTTGTTTCAAGATATGTGTTAGCCAATCGTGCCATTCATCTACCTCTGCGTAACCAAGCCTTGTTTTTACACTTACAGGCAATCCTCCTGCTTTTGCTGCTTGTATTAAATCTGCCGCAACGTCTGGACGAAGGATAAGGCCACTTCCCTTTCCGTTCTTTGTCACATTAGGCACAGGACAGCCCATATTAATATCTATACCCTTATAGCCTAGTTCCGCCATACCAATACTCATTTGGCGAAAGTATTTAGGCTTGTCTCCCCATATATGGGCTACGATTGGTTGTTCATCCTCTGTAAAAGTCAAACGTCCACGCACACTTTGCATTCCATCTGGGTGACAATAACTTTCCGTGTTTGTAAACTCTGTAAAAAACACATCAGGTCTAGCTGCTTCACTTACTACATGACGGAAAACAACATCCGTCACCTCTTCCATTGGTGCCAGTATAAAGAAAGGTCGTGGTAAATCACGCCAAAAATTGTCTTTCATATTTCAATTCCAATCCTCTCACTACGGGATACGGGGCCAACCCGCTATCCTAAAATTAAAAAGCAAGATGTCCCTGCTTCTTTTACACTTATACCATATTTAATCACTTTTTATCAATCTGATTGAACTGTTTATCTTAACAAAATCGGGGTTTGGGTAGGAAATGTTTATTTTAACTTCAAGATCTCTGTACAATCAAAATATCTCCTGCTAAAATCCCCCTATCAACCAGTATTCCACTGTTTGAGTTAAAATAAAGTTTCTCTAAAAAAGACTGAAAAGAAAATTGGAAGAACACTGGATTTACTTAACCACGAAAGGTATGAAGAAGTTTTTTGTAATCATATTCCTATAACGAACGTTTTATGATGAGAAGGATATCTCTGGTGGGAATTAAACAACTTAGTAAATATAAGTAAAAGAAATATAAAAAGATGTGTGTTATGTGGACAAATTTTTACAGGAAGTAAAAACAAAAGGTATTGTAATGAATCCGACAATCTTGCTTGTTACAGAGAAAGAAGATCTGCTAGTAAGAGAAACGAGAGGAGTAAATAATAATTGTTCGATGGAACTTTCAGAATATAAAAAGACAAAGTGAGTTAATATCTAATCATTATAAAAAACAGGATTTCTTTAAAAGGATCCTGTTTTTCTTAACACTTTATTAAAATTAATATTAAAAAGATAATTGGAATCTCTCACCATTTATTAATTCTTTTATTCTAGGGATAACTAGTTCACTATAAAAAAATCACTTAAAATATCTTCTATATTATTTTTGGGGTCTTCGTAAAAACAAATTTCAATGTTATCTTCATGATAATAGCCAAATTCAAAGTTCATACCAAACTTCGAATCTATTGCATCTCCATCTTCTGTATATTTTATATCAACATACTCTTCAAGATTCTGTAGGGATTCAACCACACTGAAACCATCCCATCAATTCCATATTATCACTCCCATTTTTCAAGGAGAGGATTCTTATTCTGTATTCACTATTTTATTAACGGTCATTTCTTCAATCCTTTTTCTTAAGCCCTTTTAAAATAAACCCTCCATTAAAAATGGAGATTCAATTCTTCACGGATGGCTTGTTCTAAATACTCTTCAAAACTGGTAGCGATAATTTCTTTTTCTCCAAAATTAAAGTCAAATGTCATTATTTCTGTATAGGGATAATTAAAACCTATTGGATTCCCTGCACCATCTATTCCAATAACAACAAAATTCTCATACCCTTTACTTCTAAATTGTAGAGATTTCTCTACAAATGAGGGTGTTGCAACAAACTCTGCCTCTCTCAATCCTAAGACAATGGCTTCACTAACTGCTCCTGAACCATATTTCAAAAGAAACTGTTTAAAATCCTCTGGTAGTTTCACTTTTAGCTCATCTTCAGCTTGTGTTACTTCCTCAATATTAACAGGTCCTCCAAATGCTTCAGGTAACATTTCAAACTCTTCGTTAATTGCATTTAACAATGCTATTTTCATTCCGTTCTCCTTTAAATGCGTAATATTCATAGGGGTTTTATATAAAGTATATAATTCATTTAGAACTCTAAATAGTTATCCATCCTAACATTCTCAAAAATCAACAGAAACCTTTTCTTCAAACGATATCCCAAGATAACGATACTTTATGTAAATTTTATGGATTGCTTTATTATGCAGGGCACTGACTCCATAAAGTTTATCATTTTTGTTATCCGAATCTTTCTCTCGATCAGAGAAAGATGTTTTAGTTGGAATGGTTACATCCTTTATATTTGTAAATCCAAACTCTCTTGCTTCTTTACTATCGAAATCTTCAGTTATAACCAATCCTTTGGAATCGTTACTAACCTGCACCTTAGCTTCTACAGGTTTTTCATTATTGTTGACCGAGACATTTAATATCTTCATTTTACTAAATCCTGTGTTGCCAATTCCGACAACAACTGATTTATGATTTTGACTCATACCTAGTGTATTTACTTCTATAGGCGGATTAAACTTTATAAAGCTGTAAAAACCAATAGCAGCTATCACTACAATCAATGCGAAAATCCAACGTTTCTTTTTCAATTCATCCTCGCCCTTCATTTAGACTGTTTGATGTGAATTAAAGATCTCTGAGAAACTATTAAACTTCAAATAGTACTACAGTGAAATTCTTATAAGAAGGATAAAAAACAGCTATTCCATAGAGAAATGACTGTTTTCGTTATTGCATTCCCCCATCCAATAATTAAAGAAGGTGGAAGCTTCCCCTCAATCAGAATATGTTTCTCCTTTTTTCAAATCCAAAATATGATTGTTTATCGAGATCGTATGATTATTTATCCACTTCGCATCAGCATGATCCATTCTATAATCATCGTAAACTGTTTTCTCAAACCATAGTGGACCATCTAATTTTCCTAACACATCAAACGATGTTGTGGCTCCACCATTGATAAGGTAAAATTCTATTTTATAGTTGTGATCAGGGGAATAGATTGTTTTAAACAAGTCCTCTGCGATAAACAACACACGAAGTACCCCAAGAAAGAGAATGAGGGAAAGCAATGATGAGAATATAAAAGTAAATACACTTCTTACTCTTGACCACTTATTTGTTTTATCTTCAAATCCGAAAAGCCCAAAAATAAAGGCTATTAGGGCAAATATCCAAAGAATATAAGTAGGCGGAGCTACTGACCAATTTGAAAAAACTAAGCTCAATGAAAATATTAAACATGTTAAGCATAAATAAAAGGACCACAAATTATATCGTCTTTCCATAAAAACTTCCTTTCGTTGTATTACCTTATTCAATACTTTATTATCTAACTAAATAGAGACATATGTATATAATACCATAAAAGTAAATTTAATCCTTATACAAGAACAACAACCCTTACAATTAAAGCCCTTCTCACTATAAATAGTTTATGCCCCTTTCTTAAGCATAAAAAAAGAGCTGGCGCAATGCCTTGCTCTGTAATCTAGAAAATCTATCAATTCCAGCAAATTTACCTTTTCCCCTAACTCAATAAAAAGGTATAAAAAAGCAGAGCCTCTGCTCTGCACATAGTTATTACTCAATATTTGTTTTAACCTCATAGCCAAATAGTTGAGAATCTTCCTTAGGTACCCATTTTCCATCTCTAATTCTACTTAGACCTTGATATAAGGACCCTCCTATAATGTTCTCTAGCCAGGTAGAGCAAGTCTTCATAGTATCGAAGTCATGTAGGTATACTCCGTTTTTATATAATGAATATTTTTTATTCTGCATTGTATCATCCTTCTCTATAATTCTCTCCTCAATAATATCATAAAAAAATTCTCCCTTTTCTATTTAACACAAACTAATTATCCAATCCCTCTAATTAGCCCGATGGTAATAGGGAAATTATCAATCTATAGAGAAAGAAACTAGAAAGCCCTATTAGTCCTTTCACCCTGAAGAGCCTCTTCTAACACCCTTCTTTATGTATGCTTCTTTTAATCGTCTCGTTTTTATAAGAAACTTAAAATCAGAGATATTATCATATGAAAGCTGTATATAAAAGTAGTTGACATATTCAAGAAATGCAAAAATGAAAATACATCCTGTGATCGACAGTTCTTTAAAAGGTACATTAGGACACCATATGAAGATATCAATCACAAAGAAAAGCAGCGTAAGGAGAAGTAATCCTCCATTTACCTTTTCGAGGACTTGCAATGTTCGAACGACTCTCTGTGGAAGTATAATAGAAGCTTCTTTTTTCAACTGTTTTAGCTTCACACGCCAATAAAGCGAACCTTGCAGCAATATGAATTCTAACAGAAAGAATGAAAGCCAAAAAGAAAATAAAAAGTGCAGTTTCACATCCTGATAAGCGAAGAAGGATACAGCATAAATAATAGGAAAGATGATGATCGCAAATGTTTCGCCACTAATAAGATATGAAAGTCTCCTCTCCATTCTATCCTTCATTACACTTTCCTCCCTTCTACATGATTAAGATTTTAAATTTTTCACTTTTCAATGATAAACAACTTAATCACCAGTAATATACTTTTATAAAATATTTCACCATAAAAACAGACTGTGTAATAAAGCTTCCCTTTCCTTCTGCAATGAACTCTCCCTCCTTTCTGATTTACCTTATTAAATCCTAATTTATACTGTAATTCCAACACCCCTTGTTGAGATGAAAAGAAACAGGTATGATAGAGCCTGGAGTAAATACATATGATATAAGAAAAGTAGTTATTGTGGAGGGGTTTATCGTGGTTTTAGAGATACCAGAGAGAATTAATTTGTACAAAGAGCTGAGGACACAGGCAAAGAAAAATCCGAAGAAAGTCATTTTAGAGGATGTAAACGGTGCCTTAACATATAAAAAGGTTTTATTAAGCGTAAATGTTTTAAGTCAGAAGATTTTACAAGCAACAAACGGTGAAGAAAGAGTTGGTCTTTTCCTACCGAATGTTACAGGGCAAGCCATTGCGCTATTTTCCCTGTTTAAAAACGGGCAAGTCCCGTGTATCTTGAATTTTTCAATGGGCGCACAAAGCTTATTGGATTGTATTGAGACAACTTCTTTGAAAACGGTAATTACCTCAAAAACGTTTATCAAAGTGGCGGGACTTAGTATGGTCATTGAGGAAATGGAGAAGAAAGTACATATTGTTTATGTAGAAGATTTAAAAGACAATCTTGCCCTTTCACATAAAATCAAAGGGTTTCTCGAAACAAAAATATCTTGCCCTGTAAAAGCTTCCAAAGAAGAAGTGATTCTGTTTACGTCAGGGACCGAAAGCAAGCCAAAAGGCGTTGTTTTGTCGCACCGCAATGTATACGCCAACATTAAGCAAGCGCTTGAAGTGATTGATATTACGGAAGACGATAAGATTTTCAATCCGCTTCCACTCTTTCATTCTTTCGGAATGACGGTGTGCATTATTTTGCCGCTTATTTTTAATATAAAAGCGTTTCTTTATCCGTCACCGCTTCATTATAAAGAAATTCCGAAAATGATTAAGAAGCATAAGAGCACGATTACGATTGCGACAAATACGTTCTTTGATCAGTATGCCAAATATGCGGAGCCGGACGATTTTGCATCATTAAAATATGTAATTGCTGGTGGAGAGAAATTAAAAGAAGACGTGTTCGAAACGTATAAAAAGAAATTCTCGATTGAAATTCTGCAAGGCTACGGGGCAACCGAAACGTCTCCCATTATTGCGCTAAACACGCCAACGTACAATAAATTCGGCAGCGTTGGAAAGATTCTTCCTTTAATGGATGCCAAAATCGAGAAAGTTGAAGGCATTACAGAAGGCGGAAACTTGCTTGTGAAAGGGCCTAACGTTATGAAAGGCTATATGATTCATAATGAAGGATTTATTCCGAGTAGCGAATGGTACAATACAGGTGATATTGCGAAAATTGATGAGGAAGGTTATCTTCATATCCTTTCTCGCTTAAAACGTTTCTCCAAAATTGCCGGTGAAATGGTGTCGCTCAACGGAGTTGAAGATCTAGCTTTCCAATGTTTTGGTGACTCCAATTTCTATGCGGTCAGCGTTCAGGATAAGCGAAAAGGAGAAAAAATCATTCTCTATACTACGGTTCAAGATGTTGACAGCAAGGAGCTTCGAAAATTTATTAAGAGTAAAAAAGTGTCTTCCCTCTATATACCGAGTCAAATTCATACGATTGATTCAGTACCACTGCTTGGAAGCGGGAAAGCAGATTATCGAAAGTTGGAAGAGATGGCGGCTAAGCTGTAAGATAGCTTGAAAAAATTGAATGAAATCCCTCACTGGTTGTTTTTTGACTAGTGAGGGATTTTTAATTCATTTAGCTTTATTTTCGTTGAATTATGTAGAAGTTTTTTAGGTCTTAATGAGAAAAGGGACTCTAAAATTAGGGTCCCTTTTCTCTTTAGTTTATTAATGTGCTGCTCTCTTTTGTTGAAATCCAAGGAATAAAAAACAAGTCATCAACGCTACCGCAGCAACAACCATAACCCCCATAAAGCCTAAAGCAGCCATAAATACATCTTCTCCAGGGTAAGAAGGTTTTAATGTGATGAATTCATACAATCCATACATACCTAATAGGACATAAAAGCTACTTCCGATACTAGCCATTGTGAGTCGACTTTTCTTAGAACCAACCCAAGCTGCACTAAACGTTGCCCACGCCAGGATGCATGCTAGTGTCCCTAATCCAAAAATCACAATATGTAGATAAGGAATATAAATTTCTGTCATCATAAGTGCAAAGATCAACAAAGCCACAATAGCTGTCATCAAAGTATTCCATAGAAACAATACAAGGCCGCTTGTATATGGATTATGAAACCAAGATTTTTGTTGTAGACTTTTTACCAATCTGCTTTCTTGTTTTACTGTAGAAAGAACTTTTCCTCTAAAGACTAATAACAGCATAATTCCAATCATACCTAGTAAAAAAATCGAGCTAATCCCCAATTTCATCACCATCCTAAATATAATTTGATGATACTTGGTATATGTACTAACTAACACTAAGGAAAGTATTATAGTTAATGTTAAAATATACCACAGGGATATAATAACATAAAAGGAAGAACAATTTAATCTGTTCCTCCTTTTTTTGATTTAATAATATCTATTATAGATCCATAAATAGCATACAATACTATGTAACCCGCTATAATCCATCTACTAGTTGAGGTGGATAATCCTATAGGATTCCAAGCAAAAAGAAATAAGGCAAGAAGAATTCCTACTAGAGCAAATATAAGTTTTTCTATAGCTTTTGGCTTCAAATCTTATTACCTCCTTTTAAATATAGAGACCCTTATTTACTTTCTCCCATTTCCGATTACCTCATCTCTCAAACTAGCCTCTTGCCTTATGAAACGGTATCTAAAATTCATTAAAAACCTGTTAAGTATCATATATTAATACTAGCAACACTTTTCCAAATATGTTGGCGCTTCTAAATATACTTACTATCCCTATTTATGAGAAGCCATTCCCTCATCTAGAGTATAATTAATACTAAAAAATAAGTTGTCTTTGATAAAGGCTCCTCATAATTTTCTGTTACTAAAACTTAAGACGTTTTAGACATACCGTAAAAGTTGTCTTTTCAAAGGGTATACTATTTAAAAATATACTTCCTCCCATTTGCTCTACTAACCTTTTAGTAATGGTTAGTCCTAATCCGCTTCCTTGATAATGGGTATTCCTTGAGTCCTCCAAAGTATACATGCGTTCAAAGACTCGATCTTTATGTGATTCATTTATCCCTTTTCCTTTGTCTGACACTTCTACGCAAACATCCTGTTCCGTTATGCTAATCTTTAAACCAATCATTTTACCATGTGCTCCATATTGAACAGCATTGGAAATTAAATTATTGAGAACCCTCTCAATAGCACCTTCATCTCCGCTAACAAAGACAGGTTCTTCTGGGATATCAATAACGACTTCGAATTCCTTATTTATTAAAATTTCGTAATAGTCCAATATGATTTTGCGGCTAATTTCACATATATCAATTCTTGAAGAGCTTAATTTCTTATCTCCGGACTCTAGTTTTACAAGTTCAAAAAAGCGGTTTATTAAATCTAAGACTTCTACAGTTTTTAAATTAACGGTTTTTAATAAATTCATAATCTTTTCTTGAGTTAAGTTTTTATCATTAATTATAATTTCAATATAACCTAGAATAACGGTTAGAGGCGTCTTTAAATCGTGGGAAATATTTGATAGCATTTTCCTCATTGAAAGCTCTATACTGTTATAATTCCCTATGACCTTTTGATTGTGGTCTAAAAGACGATTTATTTGTATTAACAAGGATTGTATATATTTATCGTTCGTGTAAAGCAATAACCTCTCGCCTGTTTCTTCACTAACAATTTTTTCAAGCTTATTCCTTATGTATTTAACTTCAGCTCTTTGATTTACTCGACTTCGGAAAAGAATGATATTTATACCTACAGAGCATATTAATAAGATGATCACCAGATAAAACATTTTACAAATCCCCTAACTTATAACCAATCCCCCACAACGTCGTTATGTAATTTGGATGCGATGGATTGTCCTCAATTTTCTCCCTAAGTCGTCTAATATGGACATTAATTACATTCTCATCTCCGTGATAGTCATCTTCCCATACAGCTTTATAAAGTTGAGACTTGGTATATACTTGCGAAGGATTGGAAACAAGTAGTTTTAAAATATTAAATTCTTTTGCCGTAAGATTAATCTTTTTATCGCGTTTTTTCACAGAAAACCCATCTATATCAACACTCAAATCTCCTATTCTCACAGTCTTGTTTTTTCTTTCTTCCTTTCCTGCCTCTGGTGCTTGGGAACTCTTATAGTGTCTCTCTCTTCTAATCGTTGCCTTAATTCTAGCTACTACTTCAAGCATAGAAAAAGGTTTGGCAATATAATCATCTGCTCCAAGGCCAAGTCCAAGTGCTTTATCGACATCTTCATCTTTTGCGGACATAATAAGAACTGGAACCATGCTTTTAGAACGAATCATTCTTAGACATTCCATACCATCTATTTTCGGCAGCATAAGATCAAGTAATATAACGTCAAATGTTTGAGTGTTCAATATCTCTAAAGCTTCTTCCCCATCAAAAGCCGCTGTAACTTCAAATCCTTCCTTTCTTAAACTTTCATTAACCATATCGCTTATAAATGGATCGTCTTCTACAATTAATATTTTGTGACTCAAAGCTTTCCACTCCTCAAATCTTTTATATAGATTAATATTCTTGTTTCACCATAAACACCAATTTTTTAATAAATATTTCAGTTTCATTATAAACCTTTTTTATCCAAAATTATTATATATTTCATAAAATGTTATTTAAGGTCCAAATAAACAAGGCAACCATTCTTCACTACAGTAGCGAAAATTGGTTGCCTAGTGTTGTTCTCTTTATCTTAAAAAAGGATGAACAAACTCTTTCATGTCAGTATTTAATTCGCAAATTTCTTTACAAACTTCTTAATCGTTAGTTTGCTACATTTATCGCTCCATCCTCACTTGATAGACTTAACTTATTAGTTCCCTCGCCAATTTTCCCTTTTTTCAGTTCCTTGGTATTCTTACTTTTCTTCAGTCTATCTAGATTAATCGTTATATCAGATTTACTCTTAGCAGCAACTGCTAGGGAAGTTGGAGCCTTTTTATAAGAAACTTCAATGTCACCTGCTTCAGTCTCTACCCCTAAGGATTTCCCTTCATTTATATCCTTAATTGAAACTACTCCATCTTTTGAGGTAACCTTTATCATAGAACTACTTACATCTTTCAGATAGTTATCACCGCTTGTAGACGTGATATTTAACTTTTCAACAGAACTATCTTCAACACTTAATGCTCCATCCTCTGATACAAACTTCCCTGTAGTAGCCGAAACACCTTTAATTTTCCCATCCCCAGCATTGTTTTTCACTACAATATGATGAGTTGAAATTCCACTCATTTCTATATTGCCATCTTTATTAGTTAATTCAATATTGTTTACGTCTCCTTTGGGGAGATTAATATAAACGGTGCCTTTCTTACCAAAAGTAAAACCTCCCAAAAAGCCAGCGTTTCCTTGATCTTTTTGTTTAATGACTAGTGCTGCTCCATCTTTTTTGAATGTAACAGGATTATCCTCTTTTTGTTTACCTTTAGCAGAAACCGTTACTTTGTTTGAACTACTCTCTTGAAACCTCACATCCCATGAATCACTATATACTTCTAGTGTTTCAATCTTCTCTGCATTATAAGATTTACTTTTTTTAAAACTTTTCGCCTCTGCACTATATGTATAGACACCAAAAGCAACAACTCCAACAACAGCGAGTGCTGCAACAGTTCCGATCACTTTTTTCAATTCTCTTCCCCCCTGACTACATAGTAAAAGTCATTATGTTTTTATTTATAGCACATCAATTTTATCCACTTTGCAATAAGAAAGGTAGCCAATTAAAAGCCCAAATAAACATAGTATAGCAGGAATTACGATAAACTGACTTAAACTGAATTCCTCTCCCCCAGTGGAAACCGTCGAGTTAATCAAGAGACCAATTATGACAGCCCATGTAATTGTAGCGGCAGTTGATTTCTTTCTCATACCAAAAAATAAAGGAATTAGACTTATACCAGCCATCATAACAGCGTTAATAAGAGTTGAGGGTATAGTAGAAATAATTTCATTCATCTTAACAGGGTTCTCAACTAAATATAAATGAGGACTGACGAAGAAAATTAGCAAACTAATAACAAAAGTAGCCATAACAATACTTACAAAACAGAAGATTAATACAATCAGTAATTTAGCTTGCATTAACTTTTTTCTTTGTAAAGGATAAGTAAATAGCAAATGAATGGTTTTATTTTTATATTCATCAATGACTAAACGAGATAAAAGTACAGCGGAGAACGTAATAAATACAATTCGAATAAAGATATTAGTTAAAGTCATAAAATCTGTGTAAGTAGGAAACATAGGCTCTATTTCATTTCTGGATCCCCATCCCATAAGAGCAACCAATCCAAAGATAACTAAAATCCAAATTGCTACCATTTTAAAATACTGTGACAAGTGATGTTTCTGATACTCTAACTTCATAAGTTTCAACATTTTAAATAGCCTCCAGTGGTGGAATTTAAGATGCTCTATCTAAGGCTTCTTAAGTTTAAAAAGATGAACCCTAGTAAAAACACTTATATAAAATTTGGTTATTGTTAATCTTTAAAAATTTCAGTGTAGGGTAATCTAACTAAATTAAACGCTTATTCCTTCCCCATTCATTGAACTTAAAAAATACTCTTCTAATGAACTATGTTTTTTATTAATACTTTCTATACCAATGTCATTCATAACAAATACTTTAGAGATTTCTTGCTGAGGCAAAACGGTTTCATAAATACGGATGATCTGTTCACCAATAATTTTAAAGTTTCTTATTCCTAACTTTTGCTCTAAAATATACACGGCTTTCTTTATATTTTGAACTTTCACTTCTGTATACTCTGTTTGCTTTCCGTTAATACTCTTCATAGAGACTTCTTTAATTAACTTACCGTTTTGTATAATACCAACCGTATCTGACATCTGTTCCATCTCGGCTAGAATATGGCTAGAAACTAATAAGGTGATTCCATACTCCCTACAAAGTAATTTAAAAAGGTCTCTTAGTTCTTTTATACCGATAGGATCTAGTCCATTGATTGGCTCATCTAAAACTAGAAGTTCTGGTTTCGTTGAAATAGCTCGAGCGATTCCTAATCTTTGTTTCATCCCTAATGAAAACTCTTTAACTTTTTTATTTTCGATATTATGGAGTTTCACAAGCTCGATAGCGTGGTCAATAGATTTCTTATCGTAATATCCCATATATTCACAATGGAAGTACAGATTTTCTTTAGCAGTGAGGTTGTCATAGAAAATTGGATATTCAATAATGGTTCCCATTCGCTTGAGAACTTCAAATGACGTTTCTGTTAGTTTCTCACCGAAAATCTCAATTTCCCCACTTGTTGGTTTAATTAAATTAGTAATCATTTTCATAATGGTTGTTTTACCAGCACCGTTGGGGCCTAAAAATCCGTAAATCTCCCCTTTTTTCACGTGCATATTAACTCCAGAAACAACTTCTTTTCCTTTAAATGATTTTGTAAGTTGGTTCGTTTTTAAGATGTATGTCATTTACTCTCTCCTTTCAACTTATGTTCTTATTATATAAAACAAAGTTCTCTTTTCTCTTACACAATTCTTACTTTTTCCTTAAGATTCATTTTTTTACAGTTAAAGCCTCATTAATTAACCTGTTTTTAGAAAAAGCCATCTAAATTAGATAGGCTCTTTTTATTATAAAAATGTAGTTCTTACTTTGTAGATGAGGGTAAAGCAAGAAAGAATAGGGACTGAAGATTTTGTGACTAGGAGTGATCTAAGATAGCCTTCTTCATTCCTTTTTAGGTGTGAATAAGGTGGGAAATTTATTACAGAGATCACATAACCACTATTAGATTTATTCATATATTCTTGGAATACTTATTTAGTAGATTTAGGCACTGTCCCGTACTTCTGAACCTCTCGCTATATACTTCAATATGATACTCCCTTCTAATAATTGTTTATGATGAAGGACAATATAAAGCCCACCTTGATTCCTATCAAAGTGGGCTTTGTATATGTGAACTGAATGTATATTTTTTTATCTATTCTGCTCTTCATATTCATTCTGAGGAGTTGTAAAGCTTCTTAAATTATACAGCCATCATTATCTCATGCATCATCAGTTGTATAAGCAGCAAGAAGATTGTCTAATTCTTTGTACATTTTTATCACCTGTTAAATTAAATATGGTTTAACGTCCTTATATGCCGAGTATATTTACTTCCTCTATTAGATAACCTCTAGCCAGCGTTCACTTGTACCACTATATCCATCTAATGACTGGGCTGTAGTAAATATGATTAGATTGTTGACTGTAATAATTCCAAATATAAAACTCCCTAATCTAATAAAAGGTGGGATTTTTATATTTCTACTAATCTTAAAGGATATGTTGTATAAGAGAGGGATTTTAACTAATTAAAAAGCTATCTGTCTTATAACTCTTCTACTAATATAGATTCTTGATATCTTTCTAAGTCTGAACTTAACCAATTTTCCCCTTCTCGTTTCGCGTGAAATCTTAAAGTAACAAATTTCTCATTGACACTTAGTATTAAAACAATTTTTTGATTTGGATAATCTCGTTTCAATTTATCCTTCCAACTATGTAACGACCTTAGTCCATAAATTAAAATTTCATCTCTCGTTTTGTTATCATCTACATAATCATTAATACGAAGCTCATTACATGAAGCTTCATATCCCGTTCTGTCCCCATGCATCTTCATTAGTCTATTCCAATTGATATTTTTAGAACTCAATTCGTTCTCTAAGTCAAGAATATAACATTCGTTAATATTTACAATATTTGGTGTGACAATGTTTTCTATAGGTAAAATATCAACAGCCTCTATGTTTATCTTTTCAAATATATCCTTATTAATCTGTTTCATACTTTCATTCATATATCTCATGTTCAACACTCCTAAATATTTATGAAGAACTTGTTCACCTCCCAAATCTACACTTTATTTGTAGTCAAATGGAGAAATTGTGGTTCGTGATTGATGTGGTACATGTGGTACTCTTTAAAACATAAAAATACCCTATCTAATAAAAGATAAGGGTATCTCTATATGTTCATGTATCAGTTATCTTTGTCTTTAGATTTCTACCAGGTATTCGGTCCATCCTCTAGACTAATTGTAAAAGATGTATTATATTGAAAGGAAGTCCCAACTAACCAATCTCGTCTTACGCTACCTCCTTTTATCATACTTTAATAAAAATTTTGTAGAGATCTGTTAAACTCTTTTCATCAAGTATTATGAGGAGGTTTATCATATTTCCCTTCTTCAACCTCTACCATAATATCTTCAATAGCTTCTACTAATTTCTCAGGTCGCCGAATATGTAAAAGTTTCTCGAGATTCTCCCAATCATCATCTATTACAAGCCCAAGGGAATAGTAACCATCTGGACTTGCCTCAGGTTCCCATCCTATATCAATAAGAATTCTTCCATCATCATATCCTAGAAAAAGTAATTCATCAGTAAAGTTAAGCCACTGATCATCTTTCTCATTTAATGTATCAGGATCTATATTAATACATGTATTATAAAGTACTTTCCAACCTGAAGGAAGACGTAAAGGAATATAATTATAAGGCGTCTTAGTATCTGTACGATAGTCAATATTAAAAATCATATTTTCTAGCTCAGACACCAAAGTTTTTTGGTTTTGAACAATCACACTTTTAATAGTAGTAGAATTAGACAAACGAGTCCAATCAATTTGAAATCCATCCTTAACTGACAGTACTGCTAATCTCTGATCGTTTAACTTGTATTCTAACTCAAGTAAAGTTCCATTAATAAAACGATTTTTTTGTTCATTTTTTGTTAAGTTATTATATGTTGCTTTCCAACCTAACATGATATTCAAAGGTTGTAAATCGCGTATAGATTCTTTTTTCCCCAATGATTAATTCCTCCTTTGTTTAAAATAAGTATCTCTATCTACCATTTTTGGTAGATACCCTTTTATATTATTATCATTTCGAGGATGTCCATGATAAGTACTAACACCGTCCAGTTCAACGTTTGTTAATTCCGCTCGCACCCAATAAGCTGGTTTCCCATTATCATACCCTACAGGTTCGTCAAATTGCAGAAAAAAGTACACAGCCCCTTTTCCCTCATCTACAATTTTCCCCTCTCTCATAACTTTTTTTTCTAACTCCTTATTGTTTATATGAGGTAGGTATTGGGCAGCCTTTTTACCTGTTTCGCTAATTCTCTTTGCTTGCTCGTCTGTCTTAGCCTTCAGATGCTTTCTATTATGTTCTGTATATTGTGCATCCTCAATAGTCGCACGTAATTCCTTACGTGTATAGTAACCGTCATGAGCAACATAATCATGCTGTTTTGAAATATGTAATACTTTAGAAAAGCTCCAATTCATCCCCTTAAGATTTTGTAAAAGATTATTTACATAATCCATGTTAATAACATTGCGGGGTGGAATATTACGCGCCCCTGCCACTGCAGGTTGTAAAGCTGGTACCTTTTGTTTCACAGTTGCTTTATGAGCTTCTTTTACATTCTTACCTGCTTCCTTTAGAAGCTTCTTACTACCAGAAGCTCCCTTAACAGCTAAACCTGCTCCTTTATCTCCAATAGCTGCAAGTCCAATCTCTGTCCCTGCATAAGAGAAAAAGTGGCTGCGGCTATAAGCATCACCATGGATAAGTTTCTCATCTACAGCAGTGACAACTCCATCTTTTACTGTGTTATAAGTGCGAATGGGATGCTTTCCTGCTTCATAGACTCCTTTGGCTGTATCAACGGTGCTGTCTACAGGGTGTTTCGCAAAAGAAACAATCCCATCCCATGTATCTGAAAGGGCATCTCCTGCTCCATCACCTATTCCTTTTAACGATTGTGTAAAAGCATTTCCTTCTTCTTTCTCTTTTTTCTTCTTACTTGCTCCTGCTGCTTTTTCTTTAGACGTTTTTTGAGGAGCAATTTCACTATCTAGCCCTAGTGCCTGAAGAAGAGCTTCATCCGCTGCTTTTAACTCTTGATGTGTCTTTGAAACAACTTGCTCCGCTCTACCTAACTCTTCACTATACTCCCGAATGCTCTTCTCTAATTCCTGCTGCAGGCCCTCTAATTCTCCATTCCATACCCCACTTAATTCAGAAAGGACTCCTGACAAAGAAAAACTAAGCTGTCCTGGAATTGCATCTATTTTTGCTTTCGTATTTTTGGTTTTTTGTTCAAGATTTTTAAGCTCATTTAAGTCTGCTTGAATTGTACCCATAACAGAACTCCCTTTTCCATTTTTACCATACTATAACATTTTACATAAACACAAATGGAAATAGGGACCAAAATAGGAACTTCGTGAAAAATGAATAAAGTTTACTAGTCCGAAAGTCTCTGTTATCTCGTCTCCACAGAAATCAAAAGTAACTTTAGAACTACAAAAAGAGAAGTTATGTATAAAAATTAATTTTTATTTTTAAAAGTTGAACATCTAAGATGGCTACGCCTCATTCGATATGTGACCAAGGATTCACATATAACTTCTACTTCACTTCCTATTGGGAGCTTTCTCAACCAATCTTACAACAGGCTTATACGTTTTCCCTGCTACTTCAATATCTTCCCGAAACGCTTCCATAACAAGAATTGTACATACCTTATTCTCAGGTCCTGCACATGCTCGTACAATATCTCCTGGTTGAATATCTAAATGGCGCAATGCTTTTGGAATGTGCCAATTATATTTTTTAGGATGTACCTTTATTGTATTTTCTGTCCTATGTTTAATATGAAAACCGCTAATTGTATTATTGTCCTTCAATGCCAAATCTCCTTTAAATATTGTTTCTACGCATTATTTTAGCATAAATTAATCATTTTGATAGGAAAGTAGTGGTTGATTTTGTGCTATTTTCTATAAATTATTTAAAATTGAAGTTCCCTATGTTTTAGAGGTGGGCTTTCTAACCGAAAAAGTATAGGGTTTATTTATTTACAAAGTATTACTTTTAAAACAACTCCTGCTCTTTTACCTATACAAAGGAAAAGATACCTATGTTAAACTCAGCTTGCAAGGAGGTGAAATTTCTTGAATAAATCAACCCTGACAAGAAAGTTATTTAACACCGTTGCTGTAACATTATTAGTTTCATGCTTATTATCTTTTCTGTATATGATTCGTTCAATTGAAACGAGTGTTACTGACTACAAACTAGTGCAAGGATTTATATCAGGGTTATTCCTTTATGGTTTTTATGTAGGCGCCGTAATTTTAATTTATGCTAATCTCATTTCCGTTCTTATTGAACTCCTACGAAATAAATTCAACCTGAACTCATTCACTTATATTATACTGCATGGATTAGTAGGCGCTTTAACAGGTGGAGTGGTTTCGAAAAGTACACTTGTTGCGCTATGTATTGCTGGCATAGCTATACTGTATGCGCTTGTTGACTATTGGCAAATAACTCAAGAAGATGAGAGTCGTTCTATAAAATACATTTTGCTCGTTTCTCTCCTCCCTATTATCTGTTCTTCTATTTACTTTGCAACTATTTCACAGCCCCTCCCTCCATTTACAGCAGAGGATGCGATAGCATCAGCAATAGATGCTCATTCTATTACAAGCAAATTCCCTCATAAAAGTGGTAAAGTAAACTCAAAAGAAAAGGGATATGATATTACAAGAGAAACAAGAGCTAAGAAAATTATAAGAAATACATACTCGGTTAAATTTATAGAAAAGTGGAGTAAAGACGGAGTAAAAGGAGAACATCGAATTTCTTATGAGATTACAAGAAACTCATTGACGCTTCACTCTATTTCAGGAGAGGAACCACCATATTATAATGAATAACCTCTGTTTAGTAAAAAGAGGATATTTTACTTTTTCAGAACATCCTCTTTTTGCTTGCTTTCCTATCATTCTATATAAGTAACTTCCATCTTAACTACCTTATGATTTTCACGTTTTATAATCAACAACCCTTATCATTTATGTATTATTCCGCACGCGGATTATAATCCACCGTTACTTCCCTTAATCCTTTTAAGACACGCTCAATTCGTTGAGATAAATCTTTAACTTCACCTAACGATAACTCTCCAATGGCTTCTTCTAAGGGAAACGAGCTTAACCTCTTTGTAATTCCTTCAACCGTTCCGACAAATACTTTTTCGTGTGTCATAACAATCTCGCCAATAGCCGTATCAGCAATAACATCTTCTACTTTACCTAAATTATCGAATTCATTCGCTAATCTTGCCGCAGCATACCGATACCCTCTATTTTCTTCTATAAATTCTTCATAAAATTCTTTAATCGTATGGAATAATTCATCGTACTCCCAATTTTCCATAAACCTGCCTCCATCGTTTAGTTGTAATTAGTACATCCAATGAAATCAAATTCCCCTGACCTATGTACTTCACCGCTATACGCAAAGTTATAAATGAGAATAATAGAGTTATATGTTCCATTAAGTTCGCTATATTTCTTAACTTTAGGAATAATAACTTCCTCATATGATATGCCTTCTAAGAGCTTAGAAACATCTTTGCTGCTCTCTCCTAACCATTCCACTTCAAAGAAATCTTCGTCTGTTTCATAATGATTAATATGAAAATCTCTGAAAAATAAGGAAGGCAGGGACTCTCCATCCTCATCATACTTTAAAGCAACATATTCATCTAAGTCCCCTTCTCCCTTAAGATTTCCTAACCATATTGAAACGCTTCCTTGTTTCTCCATGAAAATTCACTCCTGTTCTAAAGAGTTTGTTAGTTTGTTGACTTTTGCTTCTGCTCCTTTCAGCCATAACATATGCTCTTCTAACTGTTCCTCACTTATCCTTTCATATTTCCTATCACACTTAAAAACCTCCTGAGCCCAAGCTAATAGTAACTTCATAAACTCTATCGTTTCTATTGCACAAATAATTTCCTCTTCCCCATCAGAAAATAAGCTTTCGAATAAAGTAAAATTCTCATATGCTCGAATTATATTTGTATTACCTCCTCCTTTGTACATCTCTTCTTCTCCTGTTAGGACTTTTAAATAAGCAATAAACTTCTCTTCAATATCATTAAAGTTTGCTAAAATATCTGATCCCAATGAAATTTCAATAAGAAAGCTATTTTCTAAATAACTTTGGGATAAGTCGATAATGATGCGTTCACCTTTCTCTTCAAATCTATATGTATATTTTGACATAGTAACTCTCCTGTAATTTTAAAAATTGTAATGTTAACGCCCTAATTCAACATAAAAGAACCAGAGATGAAATGATGTTCTGGTCTCTGGTTCCCTTGTTTATCATCTTTAAATAGAATTATGAAGAGATGCTCGATCACACTTTTCAAACAAAGTTCAAACATCTTTAACTTTTGGTACTTAACCTAAATACTCATTTTCCTAATTTTATAATTCAGACATTCAACATCTTAAGAATTTTATCCCGATGTTTAGTTAAAACAGGACAGAGTTGGATAACTCCTTGTCCTCCTTCAATCTCTTCCACAGGTTCCCCTTTACTGCAGAAATAGCAATGAATTTCGGCAGCAGAAAAGTGGTAATGAAATACCCCTTCTTCGACGGCTACGTACTGGGCACCGTTGAAACTGAATCCAACTTGTCCTTGTTCGTTATATTCTAATTGCAAGCCTTGAAGAATGTCTTCACTTTCTTGTAAGACTTCATCTTCTTTCACTTCTTGGATTACATTCATGATAGATTCAGGAGAAAAATCACAGCTATGAGCATAGATAACCGCTTCCTCATCCTCTTCTTCTACTTTTGTCATCAGATGAGCTTCACACGAACAGATTGGACAGGAAGTAGGCTTCTCTTTTTCTTCATCATCAATATACATTAAGCTATAGGATTCCTGCAGAATATATCTATATCTGCTATCTACTATGTATGGAATAACAACTTCTACTGGTTTTAACTCAGAATTAAATTCAGCAGACTGACTTGTCATATATTCACTAGATAAAATCAACTCAAATTGAAGTTGATTCTCTTCATCCATTCCTAAAAAGTCATGAGCGTATTTATCAAATACACTAAAATAATTTTGTAAATCTAACATTTTATCACCTTTAGTTCCTTTTAAAGTTTCCTTCTCTTCGTTTCTTATTAGCCAAGTAAGGCCTTCAATGGAGAAGAAATAAAAAGCAGGACAGGGACCACTGCTTTTTGTAACTCTATCATAATTGAAGCAACTTTCTTTAGCAACATTACGCTTAGTTGATGATTATAAAGTGCACGCACTAATATAAAAGAACAAGGAGAAACCACAAATTTTCATCTGGTTTCTCCTTTTATATCTACCTATTTAACAACAACCTTCTCTTTTGTTCTCTCCACAACAAACCAAGGATTAACTAACTCCTCTTTATTATACAAGAGCGGTGTTCCATCTTGTTTTGTAACTCTTCCGCCTGCTTCTTCGACAATCGCATGTCCTGCAGCTGTATCCCATTCCATTGTTGGAGCAAAACGTGGATAAACGTCTGCTTTTCCTTCTGCAACTAAGCAGAACTTTAAGGAACTTCCGGCAGAAACAATATTCACTTCTTCTGCTTCTTTTTCTAGTTCTTTTACAAATTGTTTTGTATCTTCTGACATATGTGAGCGGCTAGCAACTATATTTAAGCTCTTTCTCTCTTGTACTAACGGTAACTTTTCCGCTTTTTCTTGGAAAGATTCCGCTTCTTTTGCGAGCACTTCTTTACAGTTTTCTAGCTTATAAGCACCAAGCCCTTTCTTCGCAAAATAAACCGTATCCCAAACCGGCACGTAAATAACTCCAATGAGCGGAATATTTTTATGTACAAGCGCAATATTAACGGTAAACTCTCCGTTTCGTTTAACAAATTCTTTCGTTCCGTCTAGCGGGTCGACTACCCAAAAGTAATCCCATTCTTTTCGTTCGTGATAAGGAAGGTGTGTACCTTCTTCACTTAGGAGTGGAATTGTTGGATACTCTTTTTGAAGAGAAGCTACTATTACTTCATGTGATTTTTTATCCGCTAAGGTTAGCGGTGAGTCGTCAGCTTTTGTTTCTAGGGCAATGTCTTCTGAATCATATACACCTAAAATTTCAGTTCCCGCGTTTGTTGCAATACGGATAAGGTTGAGTAAATTTACTTCATCTTCTTTTTTATGAGGCATTGTGTTTGACTCCTTTCATGTAAATCAGTCTATCTTTCTAGTTTACTAAAAATGTGGTTATCTTTTTAGATAAATTTGATAAATAGGAAAATAAATACTAATGTCAAGCCTACTATTCCTATGAACGCCATGACTTTAATATAGCGAATAGCAGCGGGTGTTGGCTCAGGATTTTCTTGATACATCCATCTTTTCCTGAATAATAAGCTTTCTTCTGGATCGAAGTATCTCCAAATAAGAACAGCATACAGGGGGATAAAGAGAATAAAGCTCAGAATAACGCCAGCCAATATATCCATTTACATAATCATACGGTTAACGTAGTCAACAGTTACATACTGGACAAAATGAAAAGCAAGGAAGCTGCACTTCCTTGCTTTTTTTATATTCAAGACTTCAACATCTCTTCACTCACCGAAAAATCATACTCATAGCACGTATAATAAAGCTCTATAATCTCTTCATGTGACGGCACTTTTGGATTATTCCCTGGACTTCCGCTTGCTAACGCATCCGTCGCCATTTTATCTACAACTTGTTGGAACTCTTCTTTATCAATGCCCCATTTCTTCATATTCGGAATGTTTAGCTCAGAGCAAAGTAATTTGATTTTATGAATCACTAAATCTGCTAGTCGCTCATCTTCAAATGCTTTTGATTCTGGATAAAGAAGACGGCCAATCACGGCTAGTTTCTCTGTTGCCTCTTCTTTAGTAAATTCTAATACAGCGGGAAGCAGCATCGCATTTGAGATTCCATGCGGAACATGGAACAGGGCACCAATAGGACGAGACATGCCGTGAACAAGCGTTACAGAGGCATTTGTAAAAGCAAGACCTGCTTTCATTGACGCTGTTGCCATTTTCTCGCGCGCTTCCATGTCTTCTCCATTGTCATAGGCTCTTTTAATATACGTTAAAATATCTTCAATGGCTGAAAGAGCTAAGTTATCAGTCAGTGGCTGTGACCGCTTGGAAAGATACGCTTCCATCGCATGACAAAGGGCGTCTATGCCTGTTGCAGCTGTAACAGAAGATGGTGTAGATAGGGTTAAGACTGGATCAACAATGGCGACTTTTGGAAGAAAGGCAGGATGTTTAATCATCATTTTAATATCTTCTTTTGTATTTGTAATAACCGTTACGTTTGTAACTTCTGAACCTGTGCCAGCTGTTGTTGGAATGGTGATAAGTGGGAGCGGTTCTTTTGTAAGAGCAGAGGTGCTGTGAAGATAGTCGTTAATTCCTCCCCCGTTTGTGGCAAGAACAGCAACGGCTTTAGCGGCGTCAATGCAGCTTCCTCCACCAATGGCAATTACAACATCGCATTTTTCTTTCACACAAATATCAAGGGCTTCTTTCACATGAGAGTCTGTTGGCTCTGAATTCACATCTAAGTAAGAAGAGTACGTAACGTTTGCCATTTCTAATAAATCCGTGCATTTTCCGACATGACCAATTTTCTCCATAATCCGATCACTAATCAAAAGCGCCTTCTTCCCATATGTAGCAACTTCGTCTCCAAGCTGCTTTAAAGCGTCTTTTCCATAAAAAACAGACTCCGGCATACTAAACTTTGAATACGTTTTCATTTTTATCCTCCTTGCATGTTTGCTTTATTGTAGTAAGGAAGTTTTTACAGTCTAAGATGCAAGGTTCTCTATCTCTATTGTAATACAACCCTTCTCCCCTTTTCTAGCACAAATAAAAAGACAACTCTTTACCGAGTTGTCTTCACTGTACTTGAAAGATAAAATACACAATCATAATCGTCTGGAGAGCACCTTTCACAACAATGCTGCTTAAAAATCCGATAAGGGAACCATACCCTACCTTCATTGCCTCTCCTATGCTTTTTCTATGTACGAGAAGTTCTGCAATGACCGCTCCTAAAAACGGTCCAGCAACAATACCGACAACAGGAATCACAAATGGTCCAACGAGAAGACCAATCGTACTTCCCCATATCCCTGCTTTTGAACCGCCATAGCGCTTAACTCCAACTAAGTTGGAAAAGTAATCGGCAACAAAAAGCAAGATAACGAACATCGCTTGAATAACCCAAAAGAGAATCGAAAACTGTTCAAAGCTGAAAAACAGACCATATAAAAGATACCCAGCTATAATAAACAAGACGCTTGGGATAATCGGATAAATTAACCCTACATATGCGACTATAAATACAAGACTAACAACAATCCAGCCTAAAATATCGATAAAAACCACTCCTACTGCAAAATGTCATGTGATATTTAATCATACCCTAGTATAGCAGAAATAAGCAATTCCTTTTAGCGAAAACTCCTTTACTTGGTATATAATGGAGGTAGTTTAAGGATAGAATGGAGCTTAAAAAATGACAGTGGAAACAACCATTAGCGAAACACTTAAAGAAATTGAAAAGAATTACAATGTAAAAGTGCTCTATGCTTGTGAATCTGGCAGCAGAGCGTGGGGTTTTCCTTCTAAAGATAGCGACTTTGACGTCAGATTTATTTATGTTCATACCCCCCATGATTATTTAGTGATTGATCCAATGGGCGTTGGCAAAAGACGAGACGTTATTGAGCTTCCTATTAATGATAAATTAGACGTTGTCGGCTGGGAGCTTACAAAAGCGCTCAAGCTATTTCGCAAAGGAAATCCACCTCTTTTAGAATGGATAAACTCAGGAATTGTTTATTACGAAAAGTTCTCTACAATGAATCAAATTCGTGAGCTAGTAAACGAGATTTTCCTTCCAACGTCAGCGATCTATCACTATTTAAATATGGCAAGAAAGAATTTTAAGGAATTTCTACAAGGAGATACAATAAAAATCAAAAAATACTTTTACGTCCTCCGCCCCGTTCTTGCGTCACGATGGATTGAACAATTTAACGAGTTTCCTCCGTTAGAATTTCAAGAGTTGTTAGATGGAGTAGTACCAGAGAGTGAAATTAAAGATGAAATCACCGTTCTTCTTCAGCGGAAGATGGCTGGAGATGAGCTTGATTTAGAGCCTAAAATTCACATTATTAATGATTTTCTATCTTATGAATTAGAGCGTTTAGAAGCATATGCGAAAAGCTTGGATTTGAAAGTTGAGAATCCTACACCTAAGCTGAATGCTGTATTTAAAAATACGCTACAGGAAGTGTGGAATTCTTAAGAAAACAAAAAAGCATCCATTAGGTAATGGATGCTTTTTCATCTTGCCTTTTCTAGTTTTCTAGGCTAACCAATCGAGATAATCATCAATAAGTTGCTGTAAATCATGTAGAAAAAGACCTACATGGTAACCATCACACACAGCATGATGAACTCGTATTGAGATAGGCAGTAATGTTTGATTGCCGTTAGAAGCATATTTTCCACATGTAATAATAGGCAGAAGATAATCTTCCCCATTAAATAAGTTTAATTCAAACGATGAAAAGTTCACCCACGGGATTGAAGAGATTGAGAACGTATGGGGCGGGACATTTTCTTTTATCCATAATCCTTTTTGATGACCGAATACATTCAGGTCAGACTCATACCTTTTATAAAAAGTGGAGAAGTCCGAAGAATAATCAGTCCAAAGTGCCGAAAAAGTCCGCTCATCTTTATGGAAAACAGTATAATTCGGGACAACTTCATCCCAATACCCGAGAATTCCTTTTTCATTAAAAGTGGTTCTAAATTCTCTATGCTTGTTGACGATTCGTGTCACCATATAAATAAACGCAGGATAAAATTTAATCTTCTTATCTTTTAATGCCGCTAATAACTCCGTTACATCTACGTTCGCTGTTAGATTGAAAGAACATTTTGCTCCGTTCATATAGTGATGGAAATGCTCTTTTCTATTCCAATTTTCAATATCAATTTGATGAAAATTCATGACTATTCCTCCTAAAATATAATTTTTAATTTTAGGAGGCTAATTTCTCTGATTTTTTCATATTTTTCACTCCATCATTTACTTTAGAAACGTTCATGAGATCGTTTGTAGAAAGGATCTCATGCGGTTATTATACAGAGACAGGAGTACTGAAGCAACCTACAAAAAAAGTAGATGAAGCATTAGGCTTCATCCACTTTTTTTACTTACTTCTTATACTTCTTCTCCATTTGTTGCAATCACCTGTTTGTACCAATCAAACGATTTTTTCTTTGAACGTTCTAATGTGCCGTTTCCTTCGTTATCACGATCAACGTAAATGAAGCCATAGCGTTTTTTCATTTCTCCTGTTGTGAAAGAAACTAAGTCAATACACCCCCACGGAGTATAGCCCATTAAGTCAACACCATCAAGCTCAACTGCTTTTTTCATTTCTTTAATATGTGCTCCTAAATAATCAATGCGATAGTCATCATCGCAAGTACCGTCTTCATTCTTCACATCAATGGCACCAAACCCATTTTCAACAATGAATAATGGAAGCTCATATCTTTCATATAGCATATTCAATGAATAGCGTAAACCAACAGGGTCAATCTGCCAACCCCAGTCAGATGCTTTGACATGAGGGTTCTTCACGCTAGCGCTTGATCCTGCTATATTCGTTGGATCAATTTCATTTACTCCAGTTTTCACAGCGTCTGACATATAATAGCTAAAGCCGATATAGTCTACTGTTCCTTCTGCAAGAATTTCTGCGTCACCAGGCTCCATTTTAATGTTGTAGCCTTTTCTCTCCCACTCTTTTAACGCATAAGCCCCATAATGTCCGCGGCAATGGACATCAGCAAAGAGCCAGCGGTCATGCATAGATTCGACTTGCAGCATCATATCATCTGGATTACAAGAGTACGGATAAATTGGCACCATTGCCACCATGCATCCTACTTGAAGATCAGGGCTAATGTTGTGAGCTGCTTTCACAGCAAGTGCGCTTGCAACAAGCTCATGGTGAACAGCTTGGTACATCACTTCTTCAGGATTTTCGCCTTCTTCACATTTAACCCCAGAGCATGTCCATAAGAAAATTGGGTTTGATGTGTTCTTTTGGTTGTTGATTTCATTAAACGTCATCCAATACTTTACTTTATCTTTATAACGTTCCATTACTGTTGCTGCATAGTGCACGAAGAAACCGATTACGTCACGGCTGCGCCATCCACCATATTCTTTTGCAAGATGATACGGCATTTCAAAATGGCTTAATGTGACAACAGGTTCGATCCCGTGCTTTAATAGTTCATCAAATAAATCGTCATAAAACTTTAAGCCGTCTTCATTTGGCTCCAGCTCGTCACCTTTAGGGAAAATACGTGACCATGCAATACTAGTACGGAAGCATTTAAAACCCATCTCCGCAAATAGGGCAATATCTTCTTTATAATTCTCGTAAAAGTTGATGCCTTCATGGTTTGGATAATATTTTCCTTCTACAATACCGTCCGTAATTTCACGCGGCACACCGTGCGCACCTGCTGTCATTACGTCAGCAACGCTTGGTCCTTTTCCTCCTTTATTCCAACCGCCTTCAATTTGATGAGCAGCAACGGCTCCTCCCCATAAAAAGTTTTCTTTGAATGCCATGTTGTTTTCCTCCCTTTATAAAAACAAAACGAATCCTTTTCTAAGTGATTCCGTTTTTTTAATTGTGAAATGTTATACTTTAATAATAGAACAACGCTACTTTTAATGAAATGGCTTACAGTGACTTTGAAATGCCGTTTTAATTTTAATGAATAATAAGCACATATTTTTGGAATGCCGTTTTGAAAACGATTAACTTTCACATATAAAAGGAATGTTGCACAATGATTATTTCGAATAAACTTGAATCAATGGACTCTTTATCAAAATCAGAAGAAATATTAGCGAAATTTATTCTCCAGGAGAAAGAAAATATTGAAAGTCTCTCAACAAAAGATTTAGCAAAAGCTACCTATACTTCCCCTTCCACAGCTGTTCGCTTGTCTAAAAAATTAGGCTTTAGCGGGTGGAATGAATTAAAAGAAAAATATCTTGAAGAGCTTCACTATTTAAATCAGCACTTTTCTAACATTGATCCAAACTATCCATTTGATACAAATGATACGTTTATAAATGTGGCTGCGAAAATTGGGCACCTTGCCTCAGAATCAATTGAAGATACGCTCTCCCTTTTAAAACATACAGAGCTGCAAAAAGCTGTTGAAATTCTTCATAAGTCGCAGCATATTAGCATCTATGGGATTAGCAACTCCCTTATTATGGCGTATGATTTCAAACATAAAATGCTTCGTATTAACAAGCATGTTGACATTATGAACGTACCTGAAGAGCAGCCATTTGTAGCATCCAATTCGACGCCTCAGCATACGGCCATCTTAATTTCCTATTCTGGGGAAACAGAAGAAGTCTTAAAAATCGCGAACATTTTAAAAAGAAACCGCACTCCTATTATTTCTCTAACAAGTATTGGAGAAAACAGCTTAAGAAAGCTCTCAAATTGTGCCATGTCCATTTCCACGCGTGAAAAACTTTATTCGAAAATCGCTACATATTCTACAAATAACTCGATTCATCTCCTCTTAGATATTTTATATTCATGCCTTTTTAAAATGGACTATGATCGCAATTTAGAATATAAAACAAACGTTTCAAAAAATGTTGATGAACGCGTATCAAGCAGCACGCTATTAAAAGAAGAATAATGTTTCACTAAAAACCGGTATTCTTTATAGAAGGACACCGGTTTTTGCCTATTGACAAAGAATTCCTTTTAATTTAGTATTTAGGTAAATACTTAATTAACTAAATACCGAAGAAAGGACTCACCTTATGAACAACGCATTTAAAGCTCTCGCTGATGGGACCCGTCGTAAAATTTTATCTCTCTTAAAAGAAAAAGATATGACAGCTGGAGAAATTGCAGAACAATTTAATATGTCAAAGCCTAGCATTTCTCAGCACTTAAAAATCTTGAAAAATGCTGACCTTGTTTCAGATGAAAAAAAAGGTCAGTATGTTGTGTATTCTTTAAATGCGACTGTTTTCCAAGAACTCGTGAGCTGGGCCCTTGATTTTGTTGAAAAAGGAGATGAAAAGAAATGAAAAAACACGTCTTCCCTCTTATCATTATGTCACTTTCCATCTTATGTTGGGTGATCCTCTACAATAAGCTACCCTCTCAAATTCCGATGCAGTGGGGAGTTGATGGAACTGTAAACTCTTACGCACCTAAGCTACAAGCAGCGTTTACTCACAATGGAATCTTGCTGTTCTTGTATGCCGTTTTAGTTCTCTCCCCTAAAATGGATCCTCGGAAACAAAACTATCAAAAATTTTCACGTTCATATCGAATCATTACGCTTGCTATTATGTTGGTTTTGTTTCTTCTCAACATTTCCGTTCTTCTTGCAAGCCTTGGATATAACTTAAATGTTACAACCATTACTCCTATCCTTGTTGGTATTTTGTTTATTATTTTAGGAAACTACATGCAAACGGTAAAACCTAACTTTTTTATTGGGATTAGAACTGCTTGGACACTCAGCAATGAGAAAGTATGGAGAAAAACGCACAGACTTGGTTCAAAACTGTTTATCCTAGGAGGTTTCTTATTCTTCGTAACTCCGTTTGTTCCAGAACAACTGTTATTTCCTCTGATCATCTCTATTATTCTTGCTGTTGTTCTTATTCCAACTCTCTATTCATATGTTCAGTATCGGAAAATGACAGAATAATACTTTGCCACAACAAAAAACCTCTCTACTAATATAGTAGAAGCGGTTTTTTGTTGTAGCATTAGCTTAATTTGTGTTCAAGCCTCCGCCATTTAATCCTTCTTTAATATATCCGTTTACTTGATTATTTGCCAATAAACCGATATGAGTGATGCCATAAAGTTGAATGTTTCTTGCTCCTTGTAATCGAGAAAGACTAGGAAGAACAATTCCATCGTTTATACTGTAGATTGAAGTATATAAGATTTTTTGGTTAGGATCTGTACCTGGCAATGCTACTGAAGAAGATAGACCGTTAGCTCCACCTAAAGTAACAACATTCTCAATTTTGTCCCCGCCACCAAGATACTTGATGTAATAAAGCGTATTTGCTCCTCCCATGCTATGAGCTACAATATCAACTTTATCTGATCCTGTTTCTCTTAGAACGCGATCAATGTACGTTGCAAGCTGTGGTCCGTTTGTGGAGTTAGAACCTGCTTTGTTGTAGAAATCAATGGCATAGAACTGACTTCTATCCCATCCTTGCAATCTTAAATAGTTTTCAATACTGAAGAAATTATAAGAAGCCCCTCCAATACCGTGTACAAACACAACTGGATTGTGAGCAGACTGGGCTTTAGCACTTGATGGTTGAACACCAATAAAAGATAGAAAGAGTGCCAAAGATAGAACTGCTGCCATAATGACCTTTTTCATGCATAAACCTCCTAAAATTATGTAATAAAGATAATTATATACAACGTTCCTAATTTTGTTAATATATTTTTTAAAAAAAGGATAATATTACCTATAAAAAATTTAATATTATTAAAGACTCAATGCTATTGATAGAAAAATATTGTTAACACCTTCAACCAATCCACACAAAAAAAGCGCCCTAAGTTTTTCAACTTAGAACGCTTCACTCCGTAACCACCTTAAAAACGAATAACACCGGCAATTCTTCCAATTGTAATAAAAACAAAGCACCATAAGAAAGCACCAATGGCTACAAATAAGAGATATTTTTTTAAATTCATCCGGGTAATGCCTGAAAAATAGCATGTCACATGGCGCACACCCGGAATAAAGTAGCCAAGGATAAGCGAATATGGCCCATATTTCTTCATCCATGTTTCCACTTTATCCATTCGTTTTTCTTTCAAACCAACCCACTTTCCATACTTATCAATAAAAGGACGACCTGCTTTCCTTCCAATAAGGTAGCTAATCATCATTCCTAATAGAGCACCTGTAAAACTAATAACAATAGCAAGTTCATAGTTGAGCGTACCAACATGTGTAAAGTACCCAATGAGCGTCATTAATACTTCATCAGGAATGGGTAAACCAACAATTCCGAGCGTAAGCATCAAAAAAACAGCAATATAGCCATAGTGTGTAATAAGATGCTCGACTAGTTCCATCCTTGCGTCTCCACGTTTTCAGGGGCTTGGCTCTTGAAATGTGGGAATTTGACTCGGCTTACCATAAGATAAGCAAGAATACACGTCCCAATGGCTAGAATCACTGGGTTATGTACAGAACTCAGCACAACAAGACAGATTGCAGCGAATGGAGCAGGCATTCCAATAAATGTTGATAGTTTGCTTTGTTCAGCATTAAAACGGGCAAGACGAAGCATTCCACAAACATTGAAAGCAAGTGCACATAAAAGACCGATAAGCGGCAGTTCATATAATGACACACTGTAGGCAAGCATTGATGGCGCAACGCTAAATGTGACAAGATCAGCTAAAGAATCCAGCTCTTTGCCGATTTCTGAAACAACATTAAGCTTGCGGGCAGCTAAGCCATCAAAAAGATCAAAAAACATTCCTGTAAAAATCAGCATAACAGCTGAATGAACGTGGTGAAATAATAAAGAGTGAATAGCTAAAATTCCACAAATAAAGTTTCCGATTGTAATCATGTTGGGTATATAAATCACAGTGTAGTTAAACCTCCAGTACTATTCTCTATGTAATGTACCTTTTTTCTGAGTTGTTTCATTTTCTTCTTTAATAACTTCATTAATTTTTTCCATTGTTCGTGTCATATGTGTTAAATCATCTAAGTTCACTTTTGAATAATAGTTCTTAATAAGCTTTATGTCCAATTCTTGGAGCAAAGAGACATACTTTTCTCCATTTTCTCCTAATGATATAAAAGATTCTCGCTTATTTTGTGGGTTGACCGCTCGTATAATCATTTTATTTTGTTCAAGTTTTGAGAGAACTTGACTTACAGCACTTTTCGTAATACCGAACGAATGAGCAATTTCGTTTGCCGTTACGTTTAAATGCTTAGCTATATAAGCTAAGATGAGATCCTGCTGCATTGTTAAGTCAAACTGATCAATTTTTTTCGTCTCATTAGCAATTAATACTCCAAACTCTTCAAAGGCATCGTTCATTTGTTTAATAATCTTTTGATACTCCGACAACACTTTTTTACGCTCCTTTTATAACGCTATTTTCATTACTTTTTAGCAAAATGCTAGAGAAATAATTTCTTCTGCAATTAGTTAAGTTAACTTAATCAATTATAAAAGTAGTTCGATTGTAATGTCAAATTTTTCAGGAACGCATATTAGCATACCATATAAAAAGACCTTGTGCTTAGTTTATGGAAATTTATATACATTTCTATACGGTTTTTCCTTTTTTGTTGTTCTCTAAATTCAAATGATATTTAAAAAATGAGTTGACAGTAAAGAATATCTCTCTTATAGTTAAGTTAACTTAACTTTTGTTAATTAATTCCTTTATAATGTTCTTAAACTTATCTCAAGTATGGCCTCCTAATAAGAGTCGAAGAAGAAGGCGAAGAAGTTTCTCTTTTGAAAGAAGTAATTTATGGAGAGAAATTTGCAGATGCCTAAGAAAAGGTGTAGAAACCTAGGCTTTGCAGACTAGCTTTTTCTAGAACAGATTGAACAAAAATCTTGTAATCTATCCTTACTATCTTAAACTTTGGACCCTCTTATCATCCTTTTTCTGTTAGAATATGAAGATATAGGTTTTACTATATATAAAATTCATCAAGAAAGCAGGTCATATATGAGCACAGTACAAAATCATTCAAAGATTGAAAAAGAAGAGCTAAATTTAAAAGACGCTGTTTTTGTTTTTGCCTCTTTTACTTTAATGGGCATAGCAGCGATCACACTGTTAATTATTTTTGATGTTTTGACGCTAGATCAATTTTTATCATTTCATAACCCCGCTACACTTATGACCATGACGGTTACAACAACGATAGGACTTATCTTATTCGGTATTTTTTTAACAATTTTTATTCCTTCTCATTACATTGATAATCAGAATAAGCAATACCAAACATCTTCTATATCAGCACTACTTTCTCTTTTTCTTTTTGGATCATTGTTTGAAGAGCTTTTATTTAGAGGGATTGTTCAAAATTTACTTCTTCTTTATATAGAAGAAAGCTGGGTCGGGATTTTTATTACTTCTCTTCTATTTTTAGCTCTTCATGTTCAATATTTTAAAAAGCCTCTTATGCTTTTTAATATTCTATTACCAAGTCTTGTATTTGGTTGGGTATATGTGAAAACAAGTAATATTTTATCACCAATCATCGCCCACTTTTTTCTTAACTTTGTCATCACCATCCTCTTTAAGTATCGAATTCTAAAATTAAAATCCTAAACAACAAAGACTCAAAGCTAAAAGCTCTGAGTCTTTGTTGTGACTCTATTAAAAAACTTAAGATAACACAATAGAATCACCAAGAAACGTTGTTAAGAGTGATTTCAACTCTTTTTTCTTCTCTTCGCTAAGCTTGCGGGTTGGAGCTAATACATCTGTTGACACTTCTATCCCTCTTAAACGAATAGCTTCTTTGGCAACATTCATAAAGGGCGAGTCTAATTTATATAAAAGCGGTAAAGGAGCAAGTTGACGATGAAGCTCAATCGCTTTTTCGTAGTCTCCTGTTTGAAAAGCTCTATAAATTCCAACAGATAGTTCTGGAGCAAAACTTGCTGAGAGCGGAATTGAGCCATCTCCTCCTAAAGCTAGCGTATTAAATAAGTGATCATCATACCCTGAGAAAACGACAAAATTAGGTTTCTCTTTTTTCACTTTTAAAATGAGTTCTCTTGTATGCCCTACAGCGTCAACCGTATCTTTAATTCCAACGATATTTGGATGTGCTTGAGCGAGCTTCAACACTAAATCAGGAGATAAATCTGTTCCTGTTAATGAAGGAAAGTTATATAGCATGATGGGGAGATCTACATTTTGCGCGATTTCACTATAATGCTCAAAAAGACCTTCTTCAGTTAAGGGCCAATAATAAGGGTTAATAACAACGATACCGTCAGCTCCCTTTTCTTGTGCATGAACGCTCAAAGAAATCGTCTCCATTGTGCTTGACGTGCCTGTACCAATCAGAACGGGAACACGACCGTTTACATAAGGAATCACAAACTCCGCTACTTCTCTTCTTAGCCCTGCTGACATTTGACTAAATTCCCCTCCAGAACCTAAAAAGAAAAGTCCATCAACATTTGATTCAATTAAGAAATCAATTAGGTTTTTCATTCCTTTTTCATCAATGCGTCCATCTTCATATAAAATAGTTGGAATTGGCGGGATAATCCCTTTGAATATTGGATCTGCCTTCACTGCAACCTCTCCTTTTATTTTTATATAAAACGCTTTCATTTTAGAATTTCTGGATGTTTTTTTATCGTATCATATCCTATGGTTTTTTAGTTATTTATTTGCATTTCGTTTATATTTTGCGAATTAAAATATCCACTACTTCACTCTCTTATGAGTTGATTGAAGATTGAAGATTTAATATAAAAAGGAATCTTTATAAAGATTCCTTTGCTTCTAAAAATAAGCATAGTAACAACTCACTTAAGCTTTCCTCTTTACTTTTCAAAAAATGTTTCTAATTCTTTTCTAAACTCGTAAAAAAAATCAGGCACTTCCTCTTCCTTCAAACCAATAAAAAGATTATGAGCAACGTTCAGATAATACCATTTTTGCTTTTCGTATCCCCGTTTAAAGTGTGTCCATACTTCCTCTCCTTGCTCTTTGTAGTCTTTTTGTAGCGAATGTAAATTTGATAATTTATCCGCTGCAATAAGAGCTTTTACAAGTAATGACCCGCTTTTTGCAACGGCAATTGTATGAGCTTTACGCTCTTCCCAGCTTTTAGACTTATCTTCCGTATGAGCCCCAACAAGAAATGCTACTTCTTTTCCAAAAAGAACCTTAATGTCATCTAATGTGGCCTCTGTATCTTCAACCGTATCGTGAAGAAGACCCGCGATTACAACACTTTCTGGCAAGTTTGCTTCTTCTAATATTTTACTCACCTCGATAGGGTGAACAATATATGGAAGGGAACTTCCTTTTCTTTTTTGTTCTCCATGCATTTTGGTTGCAAATGCTAGCGCTTTTTCTTTTGCATTCATCCCATCACCTCTTGGCTTCCTGTTGTTTTTATCATATGTGATATTGATGGAAAAACCAAACATTAATACAATAAAAGAAGCGGCTGCTAATGCAGCAACCGCTTCTCTTATTTGTGCTTCTTCTCTGTCGAAGAAGAATCCTTTGTACGATGCTTTCTTTTTTCGTCTTTCTGATCTAGTTCAACCTCTTCAAGTGGAATATGATCGACGTTTTGTTGGCTTTCAAATTTGTCTAACTCTGTTCGGTCTTTCACTTCGGATTCTTTTGAAGGTTCATTTTTTATCCGTTCTTCTTCTTTATAATCATTATGTCTCGTTTTCACCATTTTTTCCTCCTCCCTTTTTTGAAGTATTCTATTATATTTTCTTTCGTATTTTCGTAGATAGTTATACTTCTTCTTTAACCTTACTAGGAGAATTTCAAACACGGCTCGAAAAACGGTTATGTAAGCGGAAGCTCTATTTTAATATATGCTCCCCCTTCTTTTTGATTATAAGCCTCAATTTCTCCCCCATGGTTTTGAACAATAGAGTGCGCAATATAGAGGCCAAGCCCTGCGTTTCCTTCTGTACTACCTCTTGATTGATCTTCTCGGTAAAACTTCTCAAACAGCTTTTTGTTATGATTTTGTGCAAACCCAGGTCCGCTATCTTTCACTTCAAATAAAACGGTCTCATTGTGGCTCGTAATATCCCAGCTAATCTTTCCGCCCCGAGGAGTGTAGCGAATACAGTTTGTGATTACGTTATCAAAAGCTTGTGCAATAAGCTGTGGATCAATATGGAAGACTTCCTGTTCACCATGGATTGTATAAGAAAAATCAACATCTTTCTTCTTGCTTAAAAGTACAAATTCGCTCCCTTTTGATTCAACAAATTCTTTAATATTAATTGGTTCTTTTTTTACAGAAAACGTAACATTCTCTAAGACGGAAACATCGCGAAGCTGATCAAGTAAGCGAATGGAACGAACTGTATTTCTAAAAATGGTTTGTAAATAATCATCAAGTCGCTTCGGATTGTTTTTACTTCCTTCAAGAAGTCCTTCTGTATGACCATGAATGATCGTAAGTGGAGTTCTTAAATCATGAGCAATCGCTGCTGTCATTTCTTTTCGGTCTTCTTCAAGCTTCCATTGCCGTGTTAGTGACTCTTTAAGCGCCACTCTCATGTCTTCAAATGCATGAACAAGCTGATCTAATTCTCTCGATTCTTGAACTTTCGGTAGCGAAAACTCCAAGTTATTACGCTGAATTTTATGAGATGCATCAATAAGCTCGTTGAACGGTTTCTCAATTTTCCGGCTAAATCGACGTCCAAACAGATAAGAAAAAAGATAGAAATATAGAAAAGGACTACTAAATAATAAAACCGTTGCACCTACAATAAACAAACGGTCATTTGGATTAGAAGAAGCAAGCGTTAATTTGTAGCGCAACAAAACAGCACCATTCACTTCTTTTTCTCTATTAAACAGGGGATAAAGTTTAACAAAATACGTATCATCATGGATATCACTGTTCAGCTTAGAATAAAGATCTCGTTTACTTCCGATATACGTTTTTTCAATTGAACCGTATACAACATTTCCTTCTTTATTCAGAACTTGATAGCCAATCCCTTCTGTTGGAATCTCTTTTTCAAGTCTGCTTTGAAAACTTCGGGATGTCATATCACTTTCATGTTTTTGAACAAATGCGAGCACATCAGGGATTTTTTTCTCATAGTAGTTAGCAGGGTTCAATCCGTTCGGAATAAGGAAGATAATAGCACATAGCACAATAGCTCCTGCTGTAATAATGGTCGCAAGTATACTAAATAAGAGGACAAGATGAAATGAGGTCACGAGCTGGGTTCTTAGACTTGCGCTCTTTTTCCGTTTATTCAACTTGCCCATTTATAGCCAATGCCCCACACTGTCGAAATATAGTCTCTGCATCCTTTATATTTAGAAAGCTTAGCGCGAATTTTTTTTATATGCTCTGTCACTGTTGAAGAGTCTCCTTCTGCATCATATCCCCAAATTTTTTCATACAGCTGCTCTCGTGTGAACACTTGTCCCGGATGAAGCGCTAGAAAGTGCAGAAGCTCAAACTCTCTTGATGTAAATGGAAGTTTTTCATTGTTATATAAAATTTGATAGCCGTCTAAGTCAATTGTTAAATAGCCAAAATGAAGTCGATTATATGCTGTGCTTTCCGTCCGCTTCTCTCGCCTCAAATGAGCATAAATTCTCATTTTTAGCTCCTTCATGCTAAATGGCTTTATTAAATAGTCATCTCCTCCAACTAAAAGACCTTTGATCCGATCTTGCTCTGTTTGTTTTGCACTTAAAAACAAAATCGGACAAGAGACATTTTTACGGATAAGTTCACAAAGCTCAAATCCGTCCATTTCAGGCATCATCACATCTAAAAGAATAAGATCTGGCCGTTCTTTTAGTTTGGTGAGCGCCTCTTTTCCATCATAGGCATATAGCACATCATATCCTTCATCTTCCAAGGCATCTCTCATAAACGAGATAATTTCTTTCTCATCATCCACAAGCAGAATTTTTTCTTGCATTTTATCTTCATCCTATCCATTCTTTTTTCTTCCATACGGTTATATTTATTATAATGCTAAGTCCCAATATTGGAAATAGAAGGAATAAAAAATTATCTGAACTTGTACCGCTTAGTTGATAAAAAATCGAATCGGTCATTGAAAAGAAGAAAAGAAGCTGATCTGACGCATAGACACTCCCAATTAATATAGCGATTAATCCAACATATGAAAGAATGGCATTTGGCATAAGAACGCTCACTAAGCTAGCAAGTGTAATAATTGTGAGAAAAATAGCAAACGCAATGCCGTAAAATTTAAGCGTATAGAGAAATGCTCCCATCGCATCTACATCATGCCCACCTAAAAATACCGTATGTTCTGCATTCGGCATCACAATTTTCCCAAACAAAAACCCGGTTACACCTGTAATAACTAACACACCGAAAAACAGAAAACATTGAATAAACCACTTCGCTAAAAACAGCTGTAAACGTGACTGAGGACGAATTAATACAAGGCGCAGTGCCCCTGACGCATATTCCCCGTTAAAACTATCTACAACAAGCATTGGAATGAGAATAAATGTAAGAAAGAAAGCTAAATCTCGTAAATAAAGGGGAGAAGAATTTAGCGAATCCATCTTTACATCATGTTCAGGATCAAAGAAAGTGGTTCCTCCCATTGCAAATAAAAACAAACATTCAAACCCAAGCAACAACAGATAAACAACAAGCATAATAATAGTCTTTTTCCGTTTGAAAGTTCTTTCTAGTTCACTACAAATTAATTGTTTCATTTCTGCTCTCTCCTTTTATAAAAACGTTTCTTTTTTTCGAAGTGTTAAAAATGTTAGCGTGCTGAAAAACAAAATATAAAATCCCATCACTCCTAGATTCCATAAAACAAACTGTGGTTTTTCAGCAATCATCGTTGTAATACCTTCATGTTGAATCATCGGAATTGATGCGAAAAAGAATTTTGCAAACGTTACTTGATCAATAAATCCACTAAATACTTTTAACATATAAGGATAAGAGAATGAGAAAAGTAAGAAACCCATTCCTCCTCCAATGGCTGCTGTCGTTGTTTTACTAATAACGGCAATAAATACTAGCACAGCCCCGATTGCAACGGTCGTCATATATGACAGCCCATAGAACTCAATATTATAAATTAAGCCTTCTTTAAAGCTAAACAACTCGTTATGATAGAAAACAGCATAGTTTGCCTGATTATCAAAGAAAAAGAATCCTATCAAATAACTACTCAAAAAATAGATGATAAAAAAGAGAAACAAGAAGACCAGTATAACGAGCACTTTAGCTGTGACAAGCTCACCGAGCGAACGGGCCCGAATCATCACCATACGTAGCTGTCCTGTTCGGTATTCTTCTGTAATCATCAATGTAATAAAAACAAGTAAAAGCGCATTAAATGCGGTAAATAACATCTCAGATAACCCAAGTACAGCAAAGTTTCCTGTGAACGTATATTCTGGTAAGTCAGGACTTAGCTGCCCGTTTTGCTTCTGCAAATACGAAGCAGCAACAAGTAGTCCAGCAGGTGCCATCGCTAACACAATCCACGTTAATTTCCGTTTAAAAAGTCGCTCCCATTCCGCTAAAATTAATGCCTTCATCGTGACACCAACTCCACAAACGCATCTTCTAAGTTTTGATTTTCAGATGCAAATTCATTTAAATCTCCGTTCCACATTAATTCGCCTTCTCTAATCACAACAATCTGGTCACAAACGCGCTGTAATTCATCAAGCAAGTGGCTCGAAATTAAAATCGTTTTTCCATACTCCTCTTTTAGCTTGAATAAAAGCTCGCGTAGTTCTCTTACCCCAATGGGATCGAGTCCGTTTGCTGGTTCGTCTAATATAAGAAGTTCAGGATCTCCTAAAAGAGCTTGCGCAATTCCTAATCGCTGCTTCATGCCAAGCGAATAAGTGCGAACTTTATCATCTTCCCGTCCTGTTAATCCAACAATTTCAAGCACTTCACATACTCTTTTTTCACGTTCACTTTTAGAACTAATATGAAGTCGCGCTAGATTATGAAGATTTTCTCCTCCTGTCATATATGGAAAGAAGATGGGCGACTCAACGATTGCTCCTACTTCCTTTAACGCTTCTTTACGATCTGTCATAATATTTTTTCCATTTAATAAAATTTGACCCCCTGTTGGTTTAATCAAGCCTGTTAGCATACGGATAAGCGTTGTCTTCCCAGCTCCATTTGGCCCTAATAATCCGCAGATGTCTCCACCTTTAACACTGAACGACACTCCTTTTAATAACGAGCGTTTTTTCATTTTTTTAGATACGTTTTGGACATTTAAAATTGTATTTTTCATAAGAAAATCCCTCCTAACGTCAGTATAGGAGGGAATTATAAACATTTTATAAAGTTTTAGAACTAAAGAAAAAATTTTCCTGCTGCAACAAGAGCAGCAACTTGGGCGGCTACTTTTAGGAAATCTACAAAAAAGCTGTGCCAGCCAACTCCTTTTTTCACAGAGTTTTCAATTGTATCAAGCTGTTTTTGAATGATTTCAAGCTTATATAAAATCGTTTCTTTCTGAATCGTAAGCGCCGTAATTTCTTTATCTTTTTCACTCATTCGATTTTCAAGTTTTGCAACACTTTCCGTTAATGACTCAATCTTATTCATCTTCCTTCACATCTCTTGTTCCCCATAAAGCAAGGAGAGCTATTGCAAAATAAACGCCTACTCCCGTGTTTAAGGGTTGCTTTGCTAGAATAAATCCCGCTGCCATCATTCCATACAGAAACGTTGATGAAAGCAGTGATATTTTACGCATCCACGCTTTTCTCCATACGAGTCCAAGAATGAGGGAAATCAAACTTAAAATAAAGATACTTGCCCACTCTGCTTCATTACCAATTTCCTGAAACGTATAAAAAAATTCAGGGCGGTTATGAAACAACTTGTCATTTACTACTAGAACCATAGACCACCACGCTGTAATAAGAATTAAAAACATTTCAATAAAAACATTTCGTTTTTCCATAGCATGCCTCATTTCTATTCTAGCTTCTATACTCTATGAAATTTTTTTAATACTTGTCACATTTTTATATAAAAAGTCCTCCTATCCCCTTTTCCCCCTTCTCTACAAGCTATTAAAATAAAAAAGCGTAAGAACTTTTAGAAGTTCTTACGCTTTTTGCCAATGAGCTGGTATTTTTAATGACGGTGGCAACTTTGTATAACTATTTCCCTTTGCTGCGTTTACTTGTGCTTGAGTAAGAAAAAGACTTCCCGTCAAATCTGCCCCGCTAAGATCTGCATCCCTAAAGTCTGCTCCAATCAAATCTGTAAAACGAAGATCTGCTTCTCTAAGATCTGCTGCAATAAGGAGTGCCCCTCTTAGATTCTCCCCTTTAAGCTTTGCTTTCCTAAGCTTAGCCCCTATATAATCACTGCTATACTTTCGTTTTTTCTTATGAGTGATGTGCGGGCGGACTAATTCACTTGTTTGTAAAAGCAGTGTATTTACTTTTGCTCTATGCCCTGCAACATCTATATGTAAAATTTCTTCTGGAGATTGTTCTGTCATCTTTTCCGTTTCTCTGAACATCTCTCTTAGCTCAGCATGAATAAATTTTGTTTCCCTATAGCCCATTGCTTCATATAAGTAGGAAAGCATTTCGTGAAGTTGCTGAACAATCGGATAGACGCTAAACATTTGTTCAGCATATTGTTTATTTTCTTTCCATTCTTTCCTCTTATATATAATTCTAGATACTTTTTGACCTGCTCCAAAACATTCATAAGCAACACAACCGCGAAAGCCTTCCTTCATTAAGTTATCATGAATGCCGCACAAGTAGTTATCTTGCAAATTCTGGCAAGGTGTTCCTCCATCTTTATCAAAAGCAAAATCAGCTGACTTTGCATATGGCAATGCAACACAGCATAAACCAAAACAGCTTGTACAGTCTGAATTCAATGCTTTTTGAACTTCTACTTTATTTTCTAATTCAATTGACACTTTTATCCCATCCCTTTTTTAATCCCGCTATATTCATATTAAAAGGAATGAGGTAAAAAAGGAAGAGATTTGTAAATTAGATTTCCACTCTGTTTATATTTCTTGTTAACCAAGGTGATGAATGTTTTCTAACTATTTAATAAGAATTTGAATTTCTTTGAATAATGAGGACGTTTTTTATCGATTATCATCCTTTCTTCCTTTCTATCCATAGTATCAGTAGTGTAGAAGTATGCTAGACCTTTAAAAAGAAAAGATTCGTTTGGAGGATTTAACTTTTACAAAAATATGGTATACTACCAAAAAAAGCATATGAAAACGATAATTAACCCGCAGTTTAGGGGCTCTTACTTTTTAAAAGGAGGAGGTAACAGGGAACCAAGTGAAAATCTTGGGCGGTCCAGCCACTGTTATGAAGGAGTTTTTCGCCAGATGCCACTTAACAACTCTGTTAGGGAAGGCGGCAAAAAATGATGATTTCAGAGCCAGGATACCTACCTAATCTGTACGCTAGGATCTTCTAGGAAAGAGAGTAGTGTATACATATTCAGCATTGTTTATTTATGCTGCTTATTTGTTATACATATTTCCCTCAACCCTAGAAATGGTTGAGGATTTTTTATTAAAGGAGGCTACAAAATTGGAAGGTTTATCACTTTTTGCATTTGTATTTGTTTTAGGATTAAGGCATGGGCTTGATGCAGACCATTTAGCTTTCATTGATGGTCAAACAAGGTACAACTGGAGGATGAAAAGTCCTTTCTCAAGATGGGTTGGTACATTATTTTCGTTTGGACACGGGGGCGTTGTCGCATTAACTGCTGGAGTTTTAGGAATGGTGATGAGTAACTTTACGTTCCCATCATCCTTTGACATCTTTGCTTCATGGGTCTCTATTTTATCTTTATTTTTAATTGGTACATTAAATACGTACAATTTAATTCGAACAAGAGGTAGTAAGGAAGAATTTCAGCTTAGTGGGTTAAAAGGGAAATTCATCCCAAAACTTGCAAAAGGAACAACAAATCCGCTTCTTATTATTCTGATTGGTGCTCTCTTTGCCCTAGCAGCCGAAACGGTGAGTCAAACAGCTGTATGGACATTAGCTGCGGGCAATTCAAGCTCATATACTCCCTTATTATTAGGTCTAGTTTTTATGGTTGGCATGATGATTACAGATACAATTGATTCTTTTGTTGTACACAAGATGGTCAAAGACTCAAGTGAATTTGGTCAAGCGGCTTCACGCCTTATGGGCTGGGTCATTGTTGTACTCGCCTACAGCGTTTCTTTCTATCTTGCTTTTACATTCTTCAATCCATGGGCAGAAATAGACTTTGAGATTGTTGGCGTTATCCTTTTTCTATTTCTTCTTTCAATGTTTATTTTTGTCCGTTTCAAAGCTAAAAAAGCAAACAACAGTGTTCAATCCGTGTAACAACTGTGAATTTATCTGAGAGAGCAACACATCCTTTGCTCTCTTTTTCTCCAACTTAAACAAGTCAGTTTGTAATAAGAAACAAACTTGATAGAAACTCTCTCATTTTACGCATCTTTCTTCCACATATGATTATTAATCGTCTTTCTATTACAGGCAGTTTCTCTCTTTCAGCTTATTTTATCTCTTTAATAAAAAATTTCTCTTTACATAATGTAGATAGAGGACTCATTTAGGGTAATGATACACATAAAGGAAGATAAATAGGAAGGAGTCATTTATGAATATGAATCTTGTCATCATTTTACTTGCTTTAGCAGGACTTCTCATTATTTGCTGTAAGACCTTTAGCTCTCCTTATATTGCGTGCAATGCCGTCGGGACATTTTGCAGTCTATTCACTGCTCTAGCTATGATTCAGCACCAGCTTTCAATCATTGAAGGACTCATTATTATCTGTGTCATCTTAGTGCTCGCTTACCTCATTTATACTCCTTTGAAAACAAGCTTATTTGTTCGAAACTGCTATATTATGTTCAATGTTAACTTCTCTAAGTCACAAGAGATTATAGAAAGAGAAAACGCTAATATTACGATTATTACCAAACCGCTAAACACTCTTATTCTTTCCTATAGAGAGCACCAAGCAGAACAAGCACACCATCTAAAAAAGATACTTAAACAAGAAGCACAAGGTATGCCACTATCTGGCTTTCTTCTTCTCTCAAGCTCTATTATTCTCTATTTATGGCAAGGTATTAGCTAAAATATACCTAAAAAAGCAGTGAGAAACCGAAAGCTTCTCACTGCTTTTTTCACTTCCATTTTCTATATTAATAGAAACGAAACGGTCTTACATATTGAAGTTTTGAACAATTCTTTTAATGATGTTTTGTTCTCTCTCTTCTAATTCACTCATTATGTCTTCAAAGGCTCTAGTTGATTCATATGTATTTAATACTTGAAGTGCCGCAATACTATAGTGACCAATTGTATCTTTTCCAAATATTTTGTGAATCTCTTCATTTCTATACTTGCTTAGCTCGATAAGTTTAGAAATAACTTCTGCATTGGATATGTTACCCTTTACAATTTGGATAAGAGCCGTCACTTGTACTTTTGGATATGGATGATCTAAATATTCTATTGCTGCTGTCTCATCGAAGCTGTTTTTTGTTTTCTCTTCCTTTACAACTGGAAATCTCAATATTTTTCCTCCACATTTGCCGTAATCCGTTGTTACTAAGTGATGTAAGTTGCTTTTATCTGTTGTCTCTACTATATATGTTATGCTTTACAGTCAGAAACAAACTTTAGCAAGCTAGGTTCTACCCTATATCACTATGCTCTCTTCGCTCTCCTCTCTTTTCTAAAATGATAGGAACTTATAATATATATGGTAATTTAGTTTTAATATGGTCATGTTGACCTTTACATGATAAATCTTACCAGATTCCATCTCCTCTATAAAGTAGCATTTATAAAGAATAAGGGATTTTCAATTTTAAAAATGACACGTTTTGCAGTAAATACTCACAAAAAAACCTCCCTAATAAAACATTTACATCATTATCGCACTTTGATTCAAAAAACAATTCAACGAAAACAAACTTTTAATTTTTTTATTTATATTTGTTTCACTCTTCTCCTTTATGTTTTTTCTCCTTCGCTAGCCTTTGAACGTCTTTAAAAGAGCTCATTCTTCTAAGAAAGCATAAACTATAGCGTGAATTTATATTAAAAAGTATGATATGATGAGACAAAATAAAAAGAAAACAACATATTCCTCTGTAATTTGTTTTACAGATATTGAAGGAAAGGACGTTATGAATGCTAGTAGCCGAAAGACAACAAAAAATTGTGGATTTAGTTAATTTACGATCAAGCATTCGAGTTTCTGAGCTTAGTGAGCTTTTTGCTGTTACAGAAGAAACCATTAGACGTGATCTTGAAAAACTCGAAAAAGAAAATAAATTACGAAGAAGTCACGGTGGAGCAGTGAGTGTCCAAGAAAAAGAAAGCGAAATAGATTTCTCAGAACGAGAAATTACAAATGTATTGGAAAAGAAAATAATCGCTCATGAAGCCGTAAAAAGAGTAGAAAACGGTGACCGGATTATTCTTGACGCAAGTACAACCGCATGGTATATGGCCAAAATACTTCCTAACATTCCGCTCACTGTCATTACAAACTCTATTAAGGTTGCGATTGAACTTAGCAAAAAGGACCGAATTGAAGTGATTTCAACTGGTGGAATCCTGCTTCCAAAATCCTTGTCTTATGTAGGACCGCTAGCGGAGCGATCGCTTGAGAATTATCATGTTAATAAAGCCTTTCTTTCCTGTAAAGGTATTGATTTAACTAGTGGATTAAGTGACTCAAACGAATGGCAAGCTCTCTTAAAAAGAAAAATGATTGAAAGATCGAATAAAACATTCTTGATGGTTGACTCTAGCAAGTTTGGTTACCGAGAGTTTTCACATATCTCTACTCTAGATCAAGTTGATGAAATGATCGTGGACGTAAAACTCCCTTCCCATTCTCAAGAGAAATTAAAAGAAAAAAACATTATCGTTACGACCGTTGACTTTGTTGATAAACCTGCTTCTTAAACAAACTTATTTTATGATAAGTTTGTTTTTTTGTATTTCCCCCAGAACTAAGACAAATTTTATATATTGATCTAGTTCTGTTTTCAAGAGAATATCAATAGAAAAAGCCGAAGCTCTTTAAAGCTCCGACTTTTCCCTTAACTTAGTGATGGTTTTTCAAAAGAGGAACGTCGCGCCAATTCATATCAGAAGCAAAATAGAAGCTCGGATATGCAGGTTGATTATACCCCGTATTTTGGTTGGCAATTCCTGTTCTGTACTGCTTATCCTGCATTAAGGTATATAACTTATGATTTGTTTTTTCTGTGCTCATATATATGCGAAGTGCTGAGCTATCCGCTTTCTTCACAATAAGTTCTTCTCTCCAGTCTCCAAACAGGTCAGCAACTAAGCTTGGGTTCCCTTTTGTGCCATTGTTTGTACTCGTATTTGTAGCTGTTAGTAATCGTCCCTTTTTCCAGTCATCGATTGTTGGCGGCTCTGCAAAGGTGCCCTTAATGATTTGGGTTGTCATATCAGCTCCCCATCTAATGCTCATATTTGTTCCTGGAAACTTCTGATCTATTTTTTGGCCATCAGCGCTTAATAGACTTGTAGCCCACATTTCTAATCCTTCATGAGCAGGATCAATATCTCCTACAATCCCACGACCTGTATCTTTACCTGTATATTCTCCAACAATTACTTCTCCTGTTTTCGCATCACGTAAACTATAGCCATAAGGTGCTTTTGTGCCATTTTCATGCACCATAAAAATTTCTAGTCCGCTTCGTTTTGGATTAATGTCAGCAACGTGCAGGGTATCGCCGTGACCAAGCTTCACCCTTTCACCACTTTTTTCACTTTCAGGCGGCATCTTATCGTAGGAGCTATATAGCAACTTACCATTATGATCGATTGTCGCGCCTCCATACACTATTTCCTGCTTTCCATCATTGTCAACATCGCTTGTTGTAAGATAGTGAGCACCTTGATTTGTAAGAGTACCATATTTTTTACTTTCCCCATCTTTCTCATGTGGATTGCTGTTAAATGGGTTACTCATTGGTGTCCATCCACTATCAACAGCCCAATATTTCTTAAGTTTTTTTCCATCCCAACGATATGAAACAACATTTGCTCTTGTATAATATCCTCTTGCAAAAATAGCGTATGGTTGATCCCTTTCAAGGTAAGCAACACCTGAGAGAAACCGATCAACTCTGTTACCTGGTTCAATTCTTGGGGTTGCATAGTCGCCCCACATCAATCCATCATCATAGCGCTGAGGTTCATAGTCTATCGTTTCAAGCTCTTTACCTGTTGCACCTTCAAATACAGTTAAATATTCGGGTCCTTCTAAAATAAACCCTTGGAAGTCGCGCAGTTTATTTCGTTCACTTCTCTTTGGTGCATATTCATCCATAAAGTAATCAGCTAAACTTTCTGCATCCTCCCGTGATAGGGGATAGCGATACTTCTTAGCAATCCCAAAACATTCTTCAAGCGTTTTCGGCCAATTTCCTTTTTGAACTTCTTCATGCTTGTGCCAATTCATAAACATCTTCACAACATGACCATAGTAATCCTCACTGCTCATTCGGTAATCATCGCTATGACGATATCCTGCTTTTATATCTTCTTTAGGCATTGTGATGAACTTCTCACCTTGTACATTTCCACGCTTATCAAACTGAATGGTTTTTGTACCTGGCGCTGTTTTGAGCATCATCTCTGCTTTTCCATCTTGATCAAAATCGTATACTAAAAACTGTGTATAGTGAGCACCAGCTCTAATATTAACGCCTAAATCAATTCGATAAAGAAGCGTTCCATCAAGTTTATAACAATCTATATACGCATTGCCTGTATACCCTACTTGTGAAACATCTTTTGAATTTGACGGATCCCATTTTACAAAAAGCTCGTACTGTCCATCGCCGTCCACATCTCCAACGCTCGTGTCATTTGCTTCATACGTATAAGTTTGGCCATCAGGTGTTCTCCCATCCTTTGGTTTCTTTAGCTTTAAATCGTAATATGCTTCGTTCATTGGTGTAACAACAGCGCTTTTCCCTGTCCCTTTTTCCTTTTGAGAAGAGGAAACATAATAGGTAGACTCTAAATTCCCATCTCTGTCTAAAAAATTTGTACTATCTTTTACAACCGCAATTTTCTTTCCGTTTCGATATACGTTAAAGTTCGCACCTGTTAACCCTGTTTTTGAATAGCCTGTTGCTTCCTGAGACAAAAAACGCCAGCTAAGATAAACTCCTTCTGAGGTGGAGACGGCTACTAATCCACGATCAAGCTTTTCTCCTCCTTTCATTGTTTTCCCGTTCGTATCTGCCCAAGCAGGCGTTGTCATACATAATAAAGGTATAAGCAGCATTATAATCATTCGATTTAAAAGTGATGGTTTCTTTCTCTTCATTTTTTCTCCTCCTTAAAACGCTTACAAAAACAGAACTTCATCTTCCTTTTAATCTTAACGTTCGATCTGAATAGAATTGAAGCTTTGGATAATGAACAAGTAAGTTTTCCTTATAAGAAGCTATAGCGTTGTTTTGATATCAGGTCCTTCTTTTCGACTCTTTTTATAAGCTACATAGTTTTCATATCCTACAGGATTGTTTCCCCATGTTTTTTCATAGTCCCATCCTGTTAATTTTTCCACTACTTCACGAGCTTCAGGAGACGCTTCTTTTTTAAGTCCGCCCTTTTTCAGCCGCTGAATTTCAGCTAACAATACAACATGATTTTCTTTAGTTAATTTATAACGATAAGAAATAAGTAAACCGCCAATAAGAAAGAGAAGTGTTCCAAAAAGCAAGATACTTGTAATTGTCTGAACAACAGATGAAGATTGAACTTCTTGCCCAGAAACAAAGCCTGATAAGTCTAGTCCAACGCCAACTAAAAAAACGGCCAGAGCTTGAGAAGCTTTTCTAATTAAACTCATTACACCAGCAAAAACTCCTTCGCGGCGCTGTCCTGTTAGAGCTTCATCAATATCAGGAATAAAGGCATAGTTGTTCCACGGAATATAGTTAAGGCCTCCGCGCCCTAATCCAGCAATGCCAATCATAATAAACATAAGAAGTAAACTATTTTCAACATTTGTAATCCTCAATGCGGCAAATCCTAAAATACCTACCATAAAAAAGATAATTGCCGTCCGATAAGCAGGCGCTGGATTCAATTTAATCGTCAATGTCATCGCAATCCATACTCCTACAATCTGGAGAATATACATAACAGTTAAGAGGTTAGAAGCAACAACAGCATTATGCATGAGAGCAAAAACAATGAAGTACGTAAATACAGCATTAAACACATCTTGACTTAAATAGCCTCCTAAATACATTCCTAAATGATGTCTAAATGTTTTAACGCGAAGAGTTGAAAATAAATCAACGTACACCTTTTCAATTTTTTGAAGCAGCGTTTTCTTATCAATCTCTTTTTCAATCGGAATTTCTGATAGTGGGCGCTCCCACGTATTTTTATAAAGAACAAATAACACAACAACAAAAATTGCGGTGAAAATTAATCCTGAATAAAGAAAGCTTAGCGGATCATCTTTCCCTAACGATTCAATAAGTCGACCAGGAATAAAGGAAGCGAAAACAGCGGAAATTTGCGCAACAAACATTCTCGCACCAGTAAGCTTTGAGCGTTTTTTATAATCATCTGTCATTTCTGCTGCTAGTGTGTCATATGGAATTAAAATCATAGAGTAAGCGATTTCAAAAATAATGTAGGTTAACATATAATACCAATAGTTAAAGCCATCTACCCATATTAACGCATATATAAGCATAAGCGGAATGGCTGCTAAAATGAAAAATTTTCTCCTGCCAAATCTTCGACCAAGCTTTGTTTTATGAAAATTGTCGGTGATATATCCCATTGCAGGAGCTGCAACAGCATCTACAACCCTTGCAACTGCAAAGATTGAGCCTGCTTGTGTTGCTGTTAATCCACAAAATGTTGTATAAAAGTACATTAACCATGCAGCAGTGAGGGCAAATGCTCCTGCTCCTACAAAATCTCCTAATCCATAAGAAAGATAGTTTACAAATTTAATTTGTCGTTGAGGTTTACTCATCATATTTCCTCCGTTTTCTTCAGCTTTTAAAAAGAAGCTTGTAGACAAATAGCAATGTGAAACATAATTAGCGCTTGAGAAAGTAGATTAAAAAGAGAATGAAATAAGCTTATTTTTTAGTAGGAATTCATGCTATTTTCTATCGACTATGTTCTAAATGTTAAAGTATAAGTATTCTACTAAACAAAGAGTGGCCATTGCTTTTTGTACGAGGCATATCGTGATACAACCAATCTCCCCATGTTTCTAAATATGGCAAATATGTTGGATTTTTTGTTTCTTCATAGAGATATGTGAGCGTTAACATTTGAACCATTGCATTTACATTTTTTTCGACTGGCGGTTGTTCAAACTGCTGATTAAACCACTTTATAATCATATTTAAGATGTTTATCGATAATATTTCATCATTCCATATAGCCCAATTCCAGCGGTCCATTCCCAATAGTTAAAACTTTTGTTATCAATCTTTCGTCTGTCTTTAAGCAAAATTGCATATTTTCCTTCTGGATCATCTAAATTAACTAAGTTTTCAATCAAAAAGCTAATGATTTATTCAAGTTCTTTTCTATCCATTTTTCTCTCCTCTCTATAAAGCAAACGTTTTCAAAAAAATACTCTCTTTCAACACAAAAACAACAAACAAACCTTTATTTACATTTGTTTATTTCTGTTATTATTTATTATTATATTGACTTTGTTTTGTTTATGTCAATAATATTCTTTATTTTCTGATTATTTATTTTTTCAAAAACAAAAAAAAGACCCAAAACTATGCATTAAGCTTTGAGTCTTTTCTAACTTACATTCTATTTTAAACTCCAAACAAGGCCGTTCCAATGATCATATACATAATAGGAAAGAGAAATAAAAGGCCATTTGCTATAGCTCCAATAAAGGAAATTGCTCTTTTCCTCGTTGTATAAGCTCGTAAAGCAAAGAAAATGCCAATTGGACAAAATAATAGGGGAAGAAAAACAGGCATTCCTTGAATTTTTTCAAGTGGAACAATGTTAAATAAGAAGTTACAAATAAGAATAAAGGGAGTAAAAAATAGAACATACGATAAGGCAGTAAACGTTTTGGACATGTGTTTGAGCTCCTTTTTATACAAAAATCCGTTTTTTACTTTTTTAATGCTCCCTTTAGACGAGCTCCACTTTCCTATAGTTTCAAGCTTTCATGCTAAATTTACACTTTTTTAAACCCAAAATAGTTTTGGATTAATTTCTCGAGTTCTTCCCTATTCATTTCTCTTTTCGTCATCTTTCCATCTTTCCACTCTGTAAAAGATTGTTCAGTTGCTGTCACATTTCCTTCATCAGTTAAACGCGTTATAAGCGTTTTTTTATTAAAAGGAGACTGTGGGTGATTCACAATAATATCTTGAATTTCGTTTAGTTTTTCAATTTCTCGAATAGACTCCGATGCATCAAAAGCATAGCCCCACTTCCAGTCACTATCTTTATTTCTTACTTTCATTTCAAAGATATAGTTACCATGCTCTGATTTTATATTGCTTACTCTAAAATCTCCATTACTAGAATGAACTTCTTCCCCTGTTAATGGAACAGGTTTTAACGGTAAATTCCCACCAAACCCTGTATCAATTAAATAGGTTTTCTCTTTATAGTTAACAAGGATGGCAACGTGGGTTTTCCCAATGTCGTTCCATTTGTTATTTTCGTTTTCATAAATAACGCCTCGTACAAGCTTTACATCAAAGTTGTTTTCAACAAGAAATAAATAGAGAAGAGAATTTAGCTCATAGCATACTCCCCCTTCATTTCGTGTAAAAAATTTATGTGCCAAATTTTCTTCTGTAAGTTCACTTGTTCTATTTTCAATAATACATAAATTTTCAAAAGGAAGTTCTTTTGCTAATTGAGGAAGGAGTGTGTGTAAATCATCAAATTCTATTTCTTCTCCTTGTGACATACCAATACGCTCTCGTAATAATGTATTTATTTTCTTCATAACATTTCCTCCTTATCTTCTATACTAAGTATGTTATGAATGGTTTTAAATCACAACAAAATAGCTCATATCTGTTCATTTGATTAATGGCAAAATAAAGAAGCGGCTTCATTCAATAGCGAAGCCGCTTCTTTATGCTATTTCATCTTTACATAGATTTCTTCAAGAGAAGCTTGATCAACTTCAATTTGAATAATATCAATATTATACTCTAGAAAACTCTGTTTAGTTTTAGAATAATCCTTTCTTCTCTCACAGTGAGTTCGGGAAAGGTTTCCTTATGTATAACTTTTACCCTTATGGTTATGCTGCTTTCTTAACTGACTCATAGTTTCCTCTTCATCCAATAGCCAATAAAATCTTAAATTCCCCTAATATGTTCTACTAGTTTCTACTTTTTTTGATTTACGAACAAGTGCGATGATTCCAGCGATTAAATAAGCAATCCCACCAAATATCCCTAAAACAAACGTTGCAACTGTTCCAAGAATAGCTGTGACAATTAAAATTCCCCCTGCTAGCTTAGGTTTTTTATTTCCTTTTAGATAAATGATAGAAACAATTCCTAATATAGCGCAAATAAGCGTCACAATAAGAAGATAAAGAGCTCCATCATTAACAGCAGACGCCATCTCACTTGCACTAATGTTCGTAATATTGCTTTTATCTATAGCTTGTTGAAAACCGTCTTGTACGTCTTGATTGTCTTGTGGAAGAGCAAGTACAAAACCGCTTCCTACTGAAACAATTAAAAAAAGCACAATTCCAATTACCGAAAACACAATTTCTACAACTCTACTCATGTTCTTCCTCCTTAGCTTTTTTAAATGATAAGATTTTATTTCTCATCTATTCGAAAAATAAAGCTCTTATCACAACCAAATTCTTCCTTAATTACATTTTAATAGTTTTTATTCAAGAGTGAAAGAGGTTCAGCGTAAATTAAGTTAAAATTAAGGTAAACAGCTATTAATTTTCGTTCATGATTGCTAGGATGTCATCATGTTTCGGTTATTCTTAATCATTTTATTTTCTTATTCAATTTCTTATTACATAGTTGTAAAAGTTATAAAGTCCCCCCTACCGAAGGAGAATCAAACTTTTTTCAAGGTTTAATAAAAATCCCCTCATGTTTCACTCAAAGATTTCATTCCCGTTTTTATCCATAGTTAAGCTCCTTTATCGTTCTTCTTATCTTTTTTCTAGTTTGCTATTCTAATATTTTATTGACTTACATTTTTATTTGTCTTACAATAAATTTGATTATTCAGAATATTGTTTAGGGAGGGATTTACTTCAAGTTTCATTTTGCTCTTTTTTAAATCTAATATTAACTTACTGTTCTCTATTATCATTATCCTTGCTACTATATCTACTTTACATCACACTAACGACTCTTCCCGTGATTACTCTTCTTGGCGTTGACATCCTCTGTATTTTTTCATCTTGTCAAAACCACTCCATTCCTAAATTGAAAGCGTATCCAAAGTTTATAAGGGGGATTTAAATGAAAAATGAGTCTAACTTGCAAAGCGCAGAAGTTGTAGTTGAAAAAAGACAGACTTTTCTAACAAAGTTCGCTAAAACGTTTGGTCCAGGTATTTTAGCAGTTTTAACATGGCTTGGTGCAGGAGATTTAGTGACTTCTTCTGTTGCCGGAGCTTCCTATGGATACAGCTTAATGTGGATTTTAGCTCTCTCTCTTCTTCTCAGATTTCTCATCGTAAATGTTATTGCACGTTTTCAGCTTTGTAATAACGAGAATTTGTCTCTCTTAGAAGGTTACGGACGAATTCATCCTTTTTTTGCTTATTTTCTTTTAGTATATGCGCTCATCATGGGACATCTTTTTAATTCGTATATGATCAAAGGAGCTGGTGAAGTGCTATCAACGCTTCTTCATATTAACCAGCCATTTTTAGGATCTGTTATTGTTGTTGTCCTTATCTTACTGTTAATCGGACGAAACATTTATAATACGATTGAAAATGTAATGAAGATTATTTTAGGGTTGTTGACAGTGGCCTTTATTGTTTTGGCAGTTCAATCATCTCCTGACTTTGGAGAAATTGTAAAAGGTACAGTTGGGTTTAGCATTCCAAGTGATACAGGCTTGCATGGCGCTTTCTTGTTAGCAGTTTCAATAGTTGGAGCTGTAGCTGGATCTATTTCTAACTTTGTGCATCCTTACTTTTTAAAAGAAAAAGGCTGGACAAAACCGAAACACTTAAAAATTCAGCGTAATGATTTACTTTTTGCAATTGGGGTTTGTATTGTAATTAATTTAGCCATTTGGATTATCGGAGCTGAAATATTAAAACCAAAGGGTATTGAAGTTGAAACAATTGATGATCTTGGAGCAGCTCTGCAAATGCAGTTAGGTCAAATAGGTTGGCTTATTTTCTACCTTGGAGTTTTTGGCGTTTTATTTGCGAGCATTGTTGGAAAATCGACAGGATATCCAAGACTTATTACGGATGCTTATTATGTAATTAACAAGAAAAGAAAAGAGAAATACAACGGAAAATACAATAAAGATCCACTGTTCAAATGGATTATGCTTTTTGTGCTCGTTACGCCAATCATTTGGTCAATTCCTGGAATGCCTGGTTTTATTACACTGACACTTTTAGTGAATGCTTTAAACGTTGTGGGCTTCCCTGTTATTGCAATTGGTATGCTTGTTTTATCTAATAAAAAAAGTCTTATGGGAAAATATCGCAACAACTGGTTTGAAAACTTATGCCTATTTCTTGCAACAGCATTAGCTCTTTGGTCTTCTATCCAACTCGCAATAGGATTCTTTTAAAAAAGGAGTTTAATGATATAAAGTGGAAGTTTTAGAAGTGAACAATTAAAAGAAAAGAGGAAACTTCATGAAACCAAAAGTTATCGTATATAAAAAAATGGATGAAAAGGTTTTGAACTTTATAAGAGAAACATGTGAGGTCATTTACTTTGAGAAGCTACATTCAGATGTTTATCCAACATTTTTAGAAGAGTTAAAAGATGCGGATGCTCTGCTAGGGTCTGGTTTGAAGGTAGATGAAGACTTACTAGATCGTGCTCCACATTTAAAAATAGTGTGTAATACATCTGTTGGCTATGACAATCTTGATATGGGTGAATTATCAAAACGAAATATTATCGCTACAAATACGCCTGATGTGTTAAATGATACTGTGGCAGATACGATTTTTGGTCTTTTGCTTGCAACAGCTCGCAGAATGCCTGAATTAGATCAGTTTGTTAAAAATGGCGAATGGAAAGAAACATTGAAAGAAGAACATTTTGGTGTTGATGTTCACCATAAAACATTAGGAATCATTGGTATGGGAGGGGTTGGCTCTGCTATTGCCAAGAGAGCGCATTTTGGTTTTGATATGGACATCTTGTATTATGGACGCTCTCGAAAAAAAGAAGAAGAAGGAACATATAATGCAATATATTGTTCTTTAGAAGAGCTGCTCCAAAAGTCTGATTTTGTTTGCTTAATGACGCCTCTTACTCCTCAAACAGAGGGACTAATGGGAAAACGTGAGTTTGAGCTTATGAAACAGAGCGCTATCTTTATTAACGGTTCAAGAGGAAAAACTGTTGATGAAGAAGCCCTTATAAATGCTTTAAGAGCAGAAGAAATTTTAGGGGCTGGACTTGATGTATTTGAACAAGAACCAGTGAGCCCAGACAGTCCCCTCCTTTCGATAAAAAACGTTGTGACGTTGCCACATATCGGCTCTGCTACAGCTGAAACACGCCTTAAAATGGCAATGCTTGGAGCCGAAAATCTAGTAGCTGGATTAAAAGGAGAAACCCCTCCTAATCTTATTAAAGGAAGCATAGGGGTAAAATAAGAAAAGCCTTTGTAGTTATCTACAAAGGCTTTTCTTTTTACAGTTTCCCTGCGCCTGCTTGTGCTTTTACAGTTCCTGGAACAGATTGGGTTGGATGAATTTTTTTATATAAAGAGGGTTTCCAGCCTACATTTTTATCTAATTTTGTGCCATTTTCTTTATTTGTTTCTTGAAGTAAATCAACTTGACGCTCTCCTGCTGGGCTCTTTACATACGAACCCTCTTCATAAATAGATGTTCCTTTCCAATCTTTAATAATATTCCCTAGAGGTACATTATAATCAAACGAGAAGTAGTTGTTTTGCGCATAAATCTTAGATTCTTTTCCAACTCCTAATGCATATTGAAATGAGTAATCCGTACTTTTTGCGAATTCATAGTAGTTGTTGTACACATGTACTTCACCATAGCGAACACGAGGTAAGCGCTGCGTTAAATTTTTATAGTAGTTGTGATGAAGGGTTACTTTTAAACGCCCTCGATCACTTGTCTTACTGTCGCTTGATCCAATAAGGGAGACTTTATCATGGTCTTGAAAAACGTTGTAAGAGGCGGTCATATAGCTTGCTGTGTTTGTTACATCTAATAGTCCATCATGCTGTTGGAATTTGCGCCCAAAATACTCACCAAACCCTTTATCATGATAGCGACCATCGCTAAATGTATTGTGATCTATCCAGACATGTTCTGCTCCATTTGTGACTACAATATTGTCATATTCAGAGTTCCACTCTCCTTGATCTCCATCAGTTGGATCCCATTGTGGAAAGAAATCTCTCGGCGCCTCAAATACAATATTTCGAACGATAACATTTTCTACTCCACTAATATTAAGACTTCCTCCTAAAATTTCAGCATCTTTTCCTAGTCCGATAATAGACGTATTAGAAGGAACATTTACAACAACCTGCTTTTTCTGTTCTTTTTGAGCACATACACGTGCATCTTCAAGCGGTCCGCTTACTTCTTTATCATAACCCCACTTCTCTGGGCTGTAAGCTTGAAGGTAAGCATTAAAATCATAGCCACACTTTTTCGCATAGTGCTCTGCTGTTGCAGGCTGATTGTTTTCATCAACATTAAAATCAATTGCTCCTGCAATATAAACAATTTTCGGCATATTCCCGCCCTCTGAAAGAGCACGAACAAACTCACTTCTATTTTTCACTGTAAATGTATGACGACTGTCTGCTCCTGAGCCACCCCTTGTTCCTTTTCCATAAGAAGCCCAGCCATCATTTGAAGCAAGACTCTCTTTTCCGAGATTGCTAGAAGCCGCTGATGCTGTTGAACTACTACCTGCAATAAGAAGGGATGCTAACACAAGCCCTTTCACTACTTTTCTCATCCTAAACTCCTCCTTCAAATCATAAATGTTAACGTTAACATTTTAGCGATTAGAAATGAACTGTTCTTTGTTAAGGTAGTTCTTTAACGGGACAATCTTTAATTCTTTTACACCCTCTGCTACAAGGTGTGAAATTTCTCTTGCCCCATTTTCTTGAAAATGCGTATTATCAATTACTCCATCTGGATAGTTAGGATGTTCTCCTTTTTCGAGCCAAAGAAAGAGGTCTTTTGTTTTTTCAACGCCAAGTTCTTCGTACAATGCTTTACTTTTCTCTGTTAAATCAATAACAGGCACATTCTCTTCTTTTCCTAGCTCTTTCATTGCTTTGGGATATGTCCCATGAGAATCATAAGCAATACCTTCTTCTGTGAAACGTCTACGTTCAACAGGCGTAATTAAAATAGGCGTCGCTTTTTTAGCATGAGCTCCGTCAATATATTGTTTCAAGTAGCGTTTATACGTAGTAGAAGGCTCTGTATAGCGACTCGGATCTTCTATTTTTTCGTCATTATGTCCAAATTGAATCAAAAGGTAGTCTCCTTTTTGAATTTCGCCTAGAACGGCATCTAACCTTCCTTCGTCAATGAAACTTTTTGAGCTTCGACCAGATTGCGCTTCATTTCTGACCGTCACTTTATGACGAAACTCTTCCTCAAAAACTTGCCCCCATCCCGCTCTCGGCGCAACGGAAGAATCATAGGTTGAAACAGTCGAGTCCCCCACAAGGTAGACCGTTATTTTACTTTTATGTGACTGTGAAACAAAACTTGTCGCTTCCACTCTTATTCCCCCAACACTTAAACTCAATAGGAGAAGTAGAAGACATATAAAATGAATTTTCTTTTTCATCGTTTTTTTCATCTTCTTCACCTATCTTTTAGATTCTGCTTTTTCTTTTGGATTCCAGCCATTTAGCACATTTTGAATTGTATACTGATTTGCTTCTTCTCTTGTTAATTGTTTCCGTGAGTCATTAAAAGCAACTCCTGGACCATGGTTTTTATATTCATAAAACCGTGCATCACGATAAGAAAAACCTGACATGTCTGTCCATCCTTGTTCATTGATATGCGGCCCAAGATAACTTTCTCTAAATACAACACTTCCAATTGCCTTAGGGTCGCCACCTGGATGCCACGGTCTGCCAAGATAGACAGTTCCATCTTCTGCATTACTTAAAAGCCTGCTTTTAATAAATAAATAGCCATATTCGTCTGTTATTTGAGTGCTTGGCGCTGTGACATACCCATTTACAGTTGAAGATCCTCTCGTTAGAGACATAATATCGCATTTTTCAAATACGGCTTGAGAACCCCCAAAGATAAAATCGACATCTCCTTCAATGTAACAATTGTAGAAGTATTGTGTGCCCTCTTTCGTGTACAATGTATCTTGGTTTCCAATAAATCTCGTATTCTTAAAAACTTGTCGTTCGCCTTTCGTATATACGGCAACAGCTTGCTCATCTTTTACATCAACACTTTTTTCATCAAATGCATTTTCAAATGTGAGATTTTCAGCCGTAAAATCATCACCATATATATAAACGCTTGCGCTTCCTGATGTCCCGTATGTTCCGCCCCCAGGTTTCTCCTTCCCTGAATAGTTGTCATACGTAAGTTTTGTTTTGTTAGCGTTTTCGCCGATAAGTGAAACAAAATCTTTATCTTCAGGTACTGTGACAACTTCTTTATATACCCCGTTAAAAATAAAGACGGTAACTTTCTCTTTGTTTCCAGAAGGGATCGCATTAATAGCTTCTTGAACGGTACGATAATCTCCCTTTTCATCTTTTGAGACTGTTACTACTTTCCCAATTTTATCGAATCTTTCTCTTATATCTTGAAGTTTTTGGCGTTTATCTTGTTTTAAAGAATGAGTGGCTTCTTTTCTCACTACTTCAGTATATACGTTACCTCTAATTTTTGTAGAGGTTTGGAAAAGAACAACGGTTTGCCCTTTTTTGTTTACACTTTGAGTCATGTTTTGAATTGAAATAGTGTCCTGATTTCCTTTGAAAGCGATATCATTTTTATCTATCCTTTTTAGAGTTGTACTAAATGTAACCGCAATAAGGTCATTTCTTACAAGTTCTGCCTTATCTATCTTCATCTCACTGCTTGACATTTTTCTTTGTGAAACACCTTCACTTGATAAAATGCCGAGCATATACAGTTTTGCAAGATCTCCGCTGCTCACAACATCTTTTACATGTGCCTTTTCATTTAAGCTCATATTAATTGCGGTTGCGTTAATGTTATCGTGTGCATAAATCGTATTAGACAATACCCCTCCCATCATCGTCAACATTGTGGCAGAATAAATGATCACTTTTCTCTTTTTCCTACTAAAGTCCAAACACTTCGCCTCTCTTTCTGTGAGTCTAAAATTTATTATATAGAATGAGTTAAGATTTGCAATATTTTTTTGAATATTTAATTAATTTTTACACGAATACATTTGATGAGGAGAATAGACCTACTTTTTACAAATTGTGATGGAATCCTATTAAAAAGAGCAGAAGGAATATTTATTTTTTAAAAAACCTCCACCCATACATGAGTAGAGGCTTATTCTATGAATTTTGATTCGAAAATCGTTTAGAGAGCTCTGTTAATAATTCCGGTTTATCATCTCTGTTCATTTTGATTTCAGCGAAAACAAGCTTATCATGATGTTCTATCTTGTTTAACATATCATCAAGCTCCTGCTCTGTTTGTACTTTAAACGTTTCGCTTGCTTCTTTTGGCCCAAAAATGCTTGGAAGTTTTTCATAATCCCACATCACAATATCATTGTAAGATTTGTTTTCACCGTGAATAGCGCGTTCTACTGTATAGCCATCATTGTTGATTAAGAAAATAATGGGCTTAATTTTTTGATAAATGATGGTTGAAAGTTCTTGAGCCGTAAGCTGGAAAGAACCATCTCCAATTAAAAGAATGTTGCGACGTTCTTTGTCCGCAAGCTGACTTCCAAGTATCGCAGGAAGCGTATAGCCAATAGATCCCCATAATGGCTGACCAATAAATGTCCCTCCTTTTTTTAACGGCATTGTTGCTGCACCAAAAAAGGAAGTTCCTTGATCAGCAAGGAGTACATCCTCTTCTTTTATAAAATGAGAAAGACGCTCAAAGAATCGCGTTTGCGTAAGTTTTTCGTCTGTTGCTTCAAATGGTTGTTGTTGCTGAGAAGCAATTGACATAATGTTCATTTCTTCTCTCTCTCGTTTTTTGATGTGATGAGCTAATGTATTCAACGTGTCTTTCATTGTAAGAGGTGCATATTTTTCTCCTTCCCCCTCAACAGACAAAGGATGAAGATGAATCACGTTTTCTTCAGAGAACCCTTGTGAAAACCCGCCTGTAATAGAATCTGTTAACTTCACTCCTACACTTATAATACAATCGGATTCATCTATTCTTTGTTTAATATAAGAATCACTTAAATCTCCATTGTAAACACCAATAAATTGAGGATGTGTTTCGTCAAAAACCCCTTTTCCCATACTTAGCGTTGCAATGGGAAAGCCGCTCTTTTCAGCAAAGTGCATTAACTCTTTTTCCGCTTTGTAGCGGTACACTTCATAGTCTGCTAAAATTACCGGCTTTTTCGCTTTGTTTATTTTCATTAATAAATTAGTAAGCATCTCGTCCATTGCTTTTTCATTGCTCTTCACTTCTTCATTTAAAAGTTGTTTTTTAGGCTTATTAGCAGGTTTATCATATACATCAATAGGAAGCACAATATGAACAGGCTTTTTTTCTGTTAAACAAGCAAGAAGTACCCGGTCAATCTCCTGGCTCGCATTTTCAACTGTTAATATGGTTTGAGCACACGTCACTTCCCTAAACATCGTTGAAAAACGATGGAAGTTTCCGTCTCCTAATGTATGATGAACGTAAGCACCTTCTTTCATCACTTTTGTTGTTGGAGCCCCCGTGACTTTGACAACGGGAACATGTTCAGCATATGAACCAGCAATTCCGTTTACAGCACTTAACTCGCCAACCCCAAATGTAGTCATAACAGCTCCGATGCCGTTTAATCTTGCATATCCATCAGCAGCATATGCAGCATTAAGCTCATTGCAGTTGCCGATCCATTCTAACTCTTTATGTTTTAGAACTTCATCTAAAAACATTAAATTATAATCACCAGGAACGCCAAAAACGTGCTGAACTCCAATTTCAGCTAGTCTGTCTAGTAAGTAGTCACCAATTGTATAGTCTTTTTTCACTGTCTATTCCACCTTATTTTAATATCTAACTTTCTCCTTCCCTTTTTATCATTGTTCATAAACACAAGGAATAGAAACTTTACATTTTTTAGTTATTTTAACCTATTTTCCGAAAGTTATAAAATGGATTTTCTTAGGGATAATTCCCCCTTCTTTTTACAGTAAAACTTGGTGTCCTTTTTCCTCAAGTAAGAAATTCCTTCTATAAAATAGTCATTTCTCTTATTAAAGCTGAAATTTGAACAGAGTAAAGAGAAAAATGGCTCCTAAGACCACTATTTTTAAAGTTCCGTGAGCTAGTTCTAGACAAGGAAAATGTAGATAGACAGTTACATAAAATAGTAGGAACCTCATTTCTTCTATAAATTGTTTCTAATTTCAATATAAACTTCTCCATTATACTTTCGAATTCGGAGAAAAGTTGAGATTGTCTTCATATATTCTCACTCTGTTCTTAATAAATTGTTCTATAGCTCTTTAAATTTGATATTCTATTTAATAATCATTTTTCACGTCTCGTACAATTTGTTATCAGTCTCTAAATGTGGCTAATGCAGCATTTAAATCTTTTGTTTTAAAATAAACCTCTTCATAAATATTAAATAGAGCTTCATATCTCTCTACATTCGATTCTTTAGGATAAAATGTTGCTGTCTCTCTAATAAATTTTTCTGCACACTGTTCAAGTGAATCAAACCATCCACTTCCAAAAGTAGCTAGCATGGCCGCTCCCATTGCCGGACCTTGTTCACTTTCTAACTTAATTACTTTGGCCTTAAAAATATCAGCTTGCATCTGAAGCCATGTTTCGTTCTTGGCTCCACCCCCAATTGATATAATCGTATCAACTGTTTTTCCTTCTTTCCGGAATAGCTTAATGGACTCATGAAGAGAGAATGTAACCCCTTCCATAACTGCTCTCACAAAATTCTCTTTTTTATGAGATCCATCCATTCCAATAAAGCTTCCTCGAATGAGAGAATCAGCATGTGGACTCCTTTCCCCCACTAGATACGGGGTAAATAACAGTCCATTAGATCCAATTGGGACAGATTCTACTCCATGCAACAACTGCTCAAATGTTTCATTTTGAGAGAACGTTTCTTTAAACCAGTTCAAACTGTAACCTGCAGCAAGCGTAACCCCCATTGCATAAAACGCATCCTTCTTTCCATGGTTAAAAAAGTGAACTTTTCCTTTAAAATCTCTTTCTTTATCTTCCTCATATGAAAGAATGACCCCAGATGTACCGATGCTACATAACGTTTTGCCTGAAGAGAGAATACCAGCACCAATGGCTCCACATGCATTGTCAGCTCCACCTGCAAATACTTTCGTTTTTTTAGATAATCCTGTCTCCTCTGCAATATTAGGAAGCAGCGTTCCTACACAATCATGTGATTCAACAAGCGGTGGACAGATCCTTGTAGGGATATCAAAGCGTTTACAGATATCATAGTCCCATTTCTTACGTGTTACATGTAATAGCAAAGTTCCCGCTGCATCTGAAAACTCACTATTAATGATGCCTGTCATTCTAAATCTTACATAGTCTTTAGGAAGTAGGAAAATGGCTGCTTTTTCAAAGATTTCGGGTTCATGTTCCTTCACCCATAAGATTTTAGGCAATGTAAAACCTTCTAGAACACGGTTCTTTGTAATCTCTAACAACTGTTCTCCAAACTCCTCTTCTATATTCCTGCATTGAGAAGTTGTTCTTGTATCATTCCATAATATAGCGTTACGTAACACACACTGATTTTGATCAAGCAACACTAATCCATGCATTTGCCCAGAATAACTAATCCCTTCAATATTATTAACTTGAACTTGACATATAGAAACAAGCTCAGCCAAGGCCTGAATTGTCTGTCGCACCCAGTCTTCCGGATTTTGTTCATTGTATCCTGCCTTCTCTTGAATAAGTGGATAACTTTTAGAAACTTCTCCACAAACTTCTCCATTTTCATTAACCAAAATCGTTTTGACAGCGCTCGTTCCTAAATCAATTCCAATTACATATTTCATTAGTTTCACTCCTTTATCTACATAAAAAAGACTATTCTGTAAATCTCCAATCAATTCGCAAACTGCATTTCTATGAAAAAACGCTATGAAATCCTAGTTCTATGATTGTTATATTTGACCTCAAGTATGTTAGTACGGTAAACTAACTAATAACATTATAATAATTATATATAAATCTATTGTCAACCGCTTACATCGGTTAGACAAATAAATTTTTAAACGATAAACTAATATCATTAATCTAGAGATGAGGAAATGAGGTACATGCATGGAAACAACAGATAAATATATGATACGGAAACAAAATGAACTAGTTATTCTCGAAGAAATTATTAAAAGTGGCCCCCTCTCACGTGCAGAATTAGCAAAAATATGTGGTTTAAATAAGGCGACTGTTTCGGAGATTGTAAAAACCTTAATTGATCGGAAACTGGTTACGGAAACAGGTATTGGGACAAGTACACAAGTTGGTGGAAGAAGACCCATCATTCTTCAATTTATTGCGAAGGCTGGACTATCCATTAGTATTGACATTGGTTATAATTATATTGCTTTCATGCTTACTTACCTTGATGGCTCTATTATAAAGGAGCATTATCAAGAAAATATTAAAATAGATAGACATAACGTTTGTAAATATATCCTAGATGTATATCAACTTTGCAAAGAACAAGCTCCCCCTACTGAATATGGTGTAATTGGAATAGCGATAGCAATTCATGGTGTAACCTTGAACAATGAAATTATTTTCACTCCTTACTATGATCTGAATAAACTTAATTTAGTAGAGGTCATTGAAAAAGAAACAGGTATTCCAGTTCTAATTGAGAATGAAGCAAACCTCTCAGCAATTGCCGAATTAGCCTATCATTCACATTTCTCCAATTTAGTTAGCATTAGTATCCATTCCGGAATTGGCGCAGGTATCATACTAGATAAGGAATTGCACTATGGAAAAAATGGTTATGCTGGAGAAATTGGACATACTATTCTATTTCCAGGTGGAAAAGCATGTCCATGTGGGAATAGAGGGTGCCTTGAGCAATACTATTCCGAAAAAGCTATCTTAGAACGTTTCAGCTTACTAAATCGGGAAGGACAACAATCTTCCTTCCATCAAATAACTCAAGCTGTTGAACAAAACAATGAAGAAACAATTAAGTTATTAAAAGAAACAGCTAAATATATTTCAATTGCTATTAATAATGTTAATAATACGTATAATCCTGATGTTATTTTCCTTAATAGTGAATTGATCCGTACAATACCTTCATTGTTAGAAACAATAAAAGAAGAATTAACGTGCTTTATGATTGACGACATAGAAGTAGCCTCCTCTTCCCTAGGAAATCGAGCAATTTTAATTGGAGCAACTTATTTAAATATTCAACACTTCCTTGGCATTAAAAGTTTATATTTCTCTAAAGAACAAATTTATAATAATTAAAACTCTAAATTTTGAATTCAAGAAAAACAACTATATTATAGAAACAAATAAATCAAAAGGAGACTTTGGCAAAAGTAAAAGTCTCCTTTTGATTTATATTATTTTTCCTTATAACTAAAATATTTAAAGTCAGCCTGAATATTTTGACCGCTCGTATCTTGGCATTGCATTCCTACGAAAGCTCCTGTAAAGAATCCTCCTCCTCGAACATAATCATCTGATAATTTTTTAGATTCTAACATTACTTCAATCTTAGTCCATTTTTCTTTGTCGAAAGAATAAGAATAATAATATTTGTCATGTTCAATCTCTACTTTTAGATGAACATATTTTATTTCAAGAGGAATAATAATCTTATCTTTTAACGGTTGTGAAAAAGAGAAGTTATCACATATTGTTAGATCTAAAATACGTCCAATGTCTTCATCGTACGTTACTTGAAGAGCTGTCCAATTTTCCGTATTATAATAATTAACTAGCCCTGCTGCTTGTTGAAAGTTCTCTGGATAGAATTCAACCGCTGTTTCTGCCTCAAAGTGAAGGCTTTGCCAACGTCTTGCTACAAATGCTTGAGTGAATAAAGATGTTAATGATTCATGTCCAAATAGGCTTAAATGGTTAGGTTTTTCAGTTAATGACCCTAATTCATCTGTAAAAGGGATCCGTAATGTCTGAAAGTTAATATTTAATTTTGCACTTTCAAATTGATCGACCTCTGGATATGTTGCTTCAAACGTAGTTTCAGCAATACTCGGTGCCTCCACCTCTAAGCTACCTTCTTTTCCACCAACTACATAAGGCCACCCATCTTTCCACTCTAATTTTTGAATAGCTGTTTCTCGACCTAGTGGACAATATCCTCTTTGCTGAATAACTGAATCATCGGAAGGATGAATTGGACGGCCTGTCAAATGAGCTAAATACCATTTATTTGTATGAGTTTGAACAATTGAAGCATGCCCGCACTTTTGTAATGGATTTCGAGGTTCATGCCAAGACGTTAAAATTGGATTGTCTGGATGAAGTTCATATGGCCCTTCAATATCTGTGGAGCGAGCAATTGTAGCAGCATGTTCAAATCGCGTTCCACCTTCTGCTGTGAGTAAATAATAATAATCACCAATATGATAAAGATGAGGTGCTTCTGTTAGTTTTATGTCCGTTCCTTTGAAAATGACCTTTGGCTTATTGATTAATTTCTGTTCCTCAGGTGAATATTCCTGCATTACAATACCACCGAATGAATGGTGATTGATTCGATGATTCCATAACATATTTAATAAATATTTCCTGCCATCAAAATCGTGAAATAGAGAAGCGTCGAATCCAGAACTATTTAATTTAATAGGTTCTCCCCATTCTCCATCAATTGTGTCTGAAGTCACTAAATAGTTATGACAATCTTTCCAAGCGCCATCCACAACCTTTACATCTGTATATATAAGCCAAAATTTCCCGTCACTATAACTTAAACAAGGTGCCCATACTCCTCCAGAATTAGGATTTCCTTTCATATCTAATTGTGAAACCCTCTGTAATGGATGTGCAACCAAGCGCCAATTTACTAAATCTTTTGAATGATGAATCTGTACACCTGGAAACCATTCAAATGTAGATACGGCAATATAATAGTCTTCTCCTACTCTGCATATACTTGGATCAGGGTTAAAACCTCTAAGGACTGGATTAATAATCTTCATCTTAACTCCTCCTCATGATCTACAAATTTCTTAATATACTCTTTTTCTAGTTTTTAAATTCATCAATATGGTCCATATATACTTTATCTCTATTCTCTAATTCACGTACAATCTTTGCATATTCTTCTTCATCTAAGTTATAGAAGTAAATGTTAATTATTGCTAATACCAAGAACACAACAGGGATGATTGTTGTTGTAATTAAAATTCCTGTTAATGCTTCAGGAGTTTGTACCTGATTCGCAATATAACCGAATTTATCTAAAACAAATCCTGGTATGATGCCCCCTATGGCCATGCCAAACTTAAAAAAGAAACCAATAACGGAATAAATTAATCCTCCCATCCGTTTTCCTGTCTTGTATTCTCCATATTCAATTGTTTCTGGAATAAGAGCCCACATATAGCCTCCAGCTGTAACACTTCCTGCAGCAGCAATTAGACGAAAGAGGAGTACAAGAAAAATATGACTAGGTGGGACAATAAGCAGACCTAAAAGACCAACAATATTTAATAATAATGCAAAAGTTAATAGTTTCTTCTTCCCTATCCATCTATTAATCTTAGGTATAAATGGGAGGATAATTAGAGCTGGTAAGCTCCCCAATAAACCATACCATTTCACCAAATCTTCCCTACCGACATTGTAGGTAATATAATAGATTCCAACAGAATTGCTTATTGAATTAACGCCAAAAATAATGATAAAGAAGATACTTAAAATGACTAATGGTCGGTTAACCTGAAACTGTTCAAATATATCTGATAATCTAATTTTCTCCTTCGATTTTTGAAGACTTACACGTTCTTGCGTGCTTTTAAAACAAAATATTAATAAACATGCTCCGATAACCCCCAGAATACTCATAGTCAGCTGCCAAGCAAGAACTGAACTATCCGTAGTATCACGTAAGTTATTGGATAATAGAGGAACAAAAAATGCTACTATCAATCCACCAAGGTTAGCAAAGAACATACGCACAGATGTGATACTAACAACTTCTTGATTGTTTCGTGTCATCGCAGAAGTTAATGCACCATATGGAACATTTATAGTTGTGTATGTAAGTGATAAACCAACATACGTAATATAGGCATATATTAATTTACCCATATCTGAAAAATCAGGAGTTGTAAAACACAGTATTGCGAGTATAGCAAATGGAAATGCTCCAAATAACAGATACGGTCTAAAACGTCCAAATCGACTATTTGTTCTATCTACTATTGTTCCAATAAAAGGATCAGCAAGGGCATCAATTATTCTAACAACTAAAAACATTGTACCGGCAGCAGCTGCTGATAACCCAAATACATCGGTATAGAAAAATAAAAGGTACGTAGAAACTGTATTGTAAATCAAATTACAAGCGAAATCCCCAGAAGCATAACCAACTTTTTCAAATATAGGAATTCTCGATAGATTTTCACTAGACATCTTCTTTCCTCCTTCAGAGCGCCATTAAATAAAAACTACATACCTTTACATTTTCCATAAAAGTTACTTTTTCAATTTCAAAGAGGGATATGCGTGTCTATATAATGTTAAAACCTCAAAAATAACTTCATACTACTTCATGATGATCAACTTTAGTTTTTTTCCATTCATTCTCCATTTGTTCAAGCGTCTTCCCTTTTGTTTCAGGGATGAATTTCCAAACAAATAGAGCGGAAAATACACTCATTAGCCCATAGAAACCATAAGTTAAGCCGCTGCTGTATTCCATCATCATTGGATAAGTAGATGAGATTAGGTAATTAGCAGCCCATTGAGCAGCTACTGCAATGGCAACGGCCTTGCCACGGATTCTATTAGGGAAAATCTCAGAAATTAACACCCAACATATTGGCCCCCACGATAACATAAAAGCAGCTGTGTATATAATAATGAAGATTAAAGTACTCATTCCAATAATATTTAGAAAAGCCATTCCTGCCACACCAAACATTCCAATCGCCATACCAATGGATCCTATTGTTAGTAATGGTTTACGTCCCCACTTATCAACTGTTAAAATAGCAACAATTGTAAAGATAACATTGACTAATCCCATAACGATGGTCTGTAACATCGAAGCGTCTTTTGCAGCTCCCATGCTTTCAAAAATACGTGGAGCATAATACAAAGCAACATTTATACCGACAAATTGCTGAAATACCGAGAGCATAATTCCTACCACAATCACTAATTTCCCATAAGCAAATAGCTTTTCAGAAGCAATACTTACTTTTACGGTTTGCTTAATTTCACTTAAAATGGCTGCCGCTTCTAAAGAGCCATTAATTTTAGTAAGAATATTTAATGCTTTATCATCTTGGTTTTTAATTGCTAGGTATCGAGGTGTTTCGGGTACAAAAAGTAGAAATACACAAAATAAGAAGGCTGGAACTATTTCTGAAGCGAACATATATCTCCACCCTATATCATTTATCCATTCTAATGGCTGTCCATTAGCAATCCCCCAGTTAACAAAATAAACGACTAGCATCCCAAAAATAATCATAAATTGATTAAATGATACTAATCGGCCACGAATATCTGCAGGTGCAATCTCTCCTATATACATTGGCACAATAGCTGAAGCTAAGCCGACACCGACTCCCCCTATGATTCGATATAAATTAAACATAAGTAATAGAGAAAGGGATGGTTCTCCCTTTGTAAAAAATAAAAACTCAGGATAAGCAGACCCTAAAGCTGATAGAAGAAAAAGGATAGCTGCGACAATAAGGGAATATTTACGTCCAAAACTTGACGCAAAATAACCGGATATTATACCGCCAATGATACAACCAATTAATGCACTAGAAATTGTTGCTCCGTGTGCTAACGACCCTAAACCTAAAGGTTTTATTAAATAGGCTTCTATTGATTTTTCAGTTCCAGATATTACAGCAGTATCATAACCGAAAAGCAAACCACCGATAGCAGCTACGAGCGTAATTGAAAAAATATAAAGTGAGTTTCGCTTTTGTTTCATAGTTTTTCAGGGATAAATTTTAATAACTCAAAGAAAATTAATCTACTATATAAAACTAAATGATTAACATTCCCCCGACTTCTATTAAGTAAGACTATTTTATAAAGCGCTTACAAAAATAATATACGTAAAGGCTTGTTTCTCATAACTTAGTTGCTTATAGATTAATCTTTAAAATCTTCCCCTAAACTCCTTCCTATTTTAAAGTAGTAAATCACGCTTCTAGAAAACTTTTTATTTACGGAAATATTCATCAAAACTCAAGGCAATGCTTACACTTTTCTCCTCTACTTGTATAAAAGTATTGACTCGAACTCTTTATATGTTTTATAGAAAAGAACCCGTCATGAAAACTTAAAGATATAAAAAGATTCATTGACGGGTCTTTTCGAGAAATGATACAGTCGGTTTTCTTGTTACTTCTTAAGTCGTTCCTTTTTCATTTTAAACTTCTAAAATATATTGATTTAGGGTGGCTTTCAACCGTTCTTGTCTTCCAGATTTGTTTTGAATTGAGTTATTATTCAGAGCGTATTGCTCAAGGGTATGGAAGTTTGCTCTTCCTTCCACAATATCTAGTCCAATCCCTTCCGTGAAGCTATGATAACGTTCTGCGATAACATCCTCAAATACACGGTCTTCAATTAATTTATGAGCCACTTTTAACCCTCTTGCAAATGCGTCCATTCCAGCAACATGAGAGTATACTAAGTCCTCTAACTCAAAAGATCCTCTTCGTACTTTGGCATCAAAGTTCAATCCTCCACAACCTAATCCTCCATTTTGCAAAATTTCATACATGGCTAATGTTGTAGAATATAAATCGGTTGGAAACTCATCTGTATCCCATCCTAAAAGAGGATCTCCCTGATTAGCGTCAACAGAACCTAACAGGCCGTGTACTCGAGCTACTCTTAACTCATGATCAAATGTATGACCAGCTAAAGTCGCATGATTAGCTTCAAGATTCAACTTGAAATATTTGTCTAAATTATACTGTTTTAGAAAAGCAATTGTTGTAGCAGCATCTGTATCGTATTGATGTGTAGTTGGTTCCTTCGGTTTTGGTTCAATCAAAAATTGTCCTGTAAATTCAATTTCTTTTGCATAGTCAACCGCCATATGCATGAATCGAGCTAGATTATCCAACTCTAATTTTAAATCTGTATTTAATAACGTTTCATAACCTTCACGTCCTCCCCAAAATACATAGTTTTCAGCTCCAAGCTCTTTCGCTGTTTCCAATCCTTTCTTCACTTGAGCTGCTGCATATGCAAATACATCTGCGTTACAAGAAGTAGCTGCTCCATGAACAAAACGAGGATGAGTAAACATATTAGCTGTATTCCATAATAATTTCACATTACTTGTTTTCATGTACTCTTTGATCATAGCAATGATTACATTTAAATTTTCATTTGTCTCTTTTAATGTATTTCCTTCTGGGGCAATATCTCGATCATGGAAAGCAAAGAAAGGAACCCCTAATTTTTCAAAAAGTTCAAATGCGGCTTCTACCCTTGCCTTAGCTAAGTCCATTCCTTGATACTTGTCCCATGGTCTTTTCATTGTTGCAGATCCAAAAGGATCTGTTCCATCAGCCGTAAAGGTATGCCAGTAAGCTACCGAAAATCTCAAATGTTCTTTCATCGTTTTATTTCCTATAACTTCTTCTGGATTGTAGTACTTAAATGCTAGAGGATTGTTAGAATCCTTCCCTTCATAAAACACTTTGTTTACGCTTCCAAAATAAGTTCCCACATTAGTATAAGATTGAGTCATATTATTTCCCCCTTAGTTGAGATAAGATAAACTTTAAACATTCAAATTAAAGTGATTCATCATTGAAGATAAGTTATATTTTATTAATAAGGTTTAAGTTAGTTTGTTCCCCCTACAAACTAACTTAAATACATATTATAAGATATCGTTATTTCTTTCAATACCCTTTTTCAGATTTTTTTATTTTCTTACGGCCTAATAGTTGTTAATAAGAGTAAAAAATACTCATTGTTCTAGTCAAACCTTATTATCGAAGAAATTATCTTTCTGAATTGTACCCTTGGATATCTTATTATTAAAAATTTATATTGTCTTTCGCTCGTGACATTTGTTGCTTTCCATGAATCAGAAAAAGTCCTAAAAATGTAATTATCCCACCTCCTACACTAAGTAAAGTAATCTTTTCGTCAAGCCATATTCCTGATAAAATGACAGCTACAATTGGTATAAGATAAAGAGAAGTTGTGGCTTCTGACGCCCCTACTTTTAAGTTTATATAGGCTAAAGCTAAATAAGGTAGAACAGAGGAGAAAACGCCTAAATACATCACGGCTAAAGTAGATGAAAAAGAAGCTACTTCTATCTCTGTTAACAGCCGTGGGAAAAACCACAGCATTCCAATTGTTCCTCCCCATATCGTATAAGTAATAAATGCGAACATTCCGTATTGTTTTAAGTAACGTGTTTGAAAAACAAAGTACAAGCTTTCTGAAAAAGAAGCAAGCAGAATAAACACTGTTCCGTTAATAGAGTAAGACTGGGAATGATAGCTAAGTGAAAAAAAGGCAATTCCTAAAAAACTAATAAATGAACCTAGCCATTTACTAACCCCCATTTTTCTCTTTAAATATAGCCGTTCAAGTACTAGTGAAAATATTGGTGTAGTAGACACAAGTAAACTAGCAATCCCTCCACCTACAGTTGTTTCTCCCTTATTTAAAAAAAGATGATAAGCTGAAAATCCTAAGCATCCTAAAAGAACTAACATAGGAACATCTCTCATATTTGGTAGACCTATGCGCAGTACAATAGCTATAATCATTAGAAAGCTTGAAGCAATGAGTAACCGAAAAAGAGCTAGACTTTCAGGAGTATAAGAATGTAGGGCAAAACGAATAGCTGGAAAAGAAGACCCCCAAAAAAAGATGATAGATACATATGAAACAAGTAAGAATACTGTTCTGTTTCTCAATTTATTCTCTCCTTATCAAATAAAATCCAACCAGTTAGTCTAGAAATCTAACAAGTAGTTTCTATCCTAGATAACATTTGGTAAAATGTCTCCAACCAGTTAAATTTTTGAAAACCAACCACTTCAAAGGAGAAACTTCTTATGTTAAGTAAAACAAGCATTCCTAAGTATGAAAAAATTATGAGGTATATAAAAGAAAAAATTTCAAATGGTGAATGGCCTATTGGAAGTAAAATCCCTAGTCAACGTCAGTTAGCGAAAGAATTTAATGTGAATAGAAGTACAGTTATTACAGCATTAGAAGAGTTAATCGCGGATGGCCTACTCGAAACACAAAAGGGTGTAGGAACCATTGTAACGAACAATACATGGAATCTTTTATCTTCCTCTCTCAATTGGAATACACATGTAGAAGCGGGAATGCTGAAACAAAGCAGATCAACAGTTCAAGAAATCAACAACTCAGAGTCACAACAACAGTTTATCCAACTAAGTAAAGGTGAGCTTTCAAGTGACATGTTTCCCCTTCAGAAAATGAAAGATATGATAAATAAAGTCTCTAATCATATAACTCCTTTTGGCTATGAAGAACCAAAAGGATATTTACCATTACGAAAAGCAGTGAGCGCTTATTTACATAAAATGAATGTTAATGTCTCTCCCTCTTCAATCTTAATTGTCTCAGGAGCCCTCCAAGCTCTTCAACTTGTCTCCATTGGACTTTTGCAAAAAGGATCAACAGTTCTACTAGAAAAACCTTCTTACCTTTACTCTCTTCGTATTTTTCAGTCAGCTGGGATAAATCTGACTGGAATACCTTTGGATCATGAAGGCCTTCTCGCCCAGCATCTAGAGCATGTGAAAAAGAAAAGGAAAGAAGCTGTTCTATATACAAATCCTTGTTTTCATAATCCAACTGGAACATTAATGTCTGAGAAACGACGCAAAAATATTATCGAAACATGTACAAACTGTCAAATTCCTATTATTGAAGACGATATTTATAGAGAACTATGGTTTGAAAAAGCCCCCCCTTTACCATTAAAATCTTTAGATCAAACAGGCCATGTTTTATATGTTAGCAGTTTGTCCAAAACATTAACGCCTGGTTTACGAATTGGTTGGATAGCAGCACCAGAACCTGTTATTAACCGCCTTGCAGATATTAAGATGCAAATTGACTATGGTTCTAGCTCTCTTTCTCAACGGGTTGCGGCCGAATGGCTGCAAAGTGGGTTATATGTGGAACATGTTAAAAAAGTAAGGGAGAATCTTTTGGAAAGAAAGAATGTAGCTTTAAAGCTTATTAAACAGCATTTAGAAGGACTTGCAGCATGGGAAGAACCTCAAGGAGGCTTTTTTGTTTGGGTTCATATTCTTGCCCCAATTTCTATGAAAAGTCTTTATGCATGTGCTCGTACACAAGGGATATTACTAAACCCTGGTCATATTTACCATGAACAATCTAGTCGTTATATACGCCTCTCCTATGCATATGCCTCAATGGAAGACTTAGAGATTGGGATTAAGAAATTAGGTTTGTTAATTAGAAGTTTATCTTAGTGATGATCGAGTATTTAAAAAACTAGCGATTATTCGGTTCCTTCTTCGTTTTGGTCATCCTAAGTTTATTTCAAAATTTGTAAAACATAATGATAGGAAGAAGGAGAACGTCTTTCTCACTTTAGAAGTTGAAGGATTATATAATGGGAAACCCTCTACCCAAACTTTCTCCCTTTCTTCTTCGTCAGATTATAAAACAACAGCTATTGTAACAGCTTCTTTAGCTAAAATACTTCTAGAACAGCCTCTTAAAGGCGTGTTGTTTCCGTTTGAGTTTACTGAGTTTGACGAGGTTCTAGTGTATATAAAGGAGCACTCGACTTTTATGAAGAAGTGAGAGAGGAGAAAATATACTTGTTTATTATGTTTTTAATTGGACTAGTTGTGGGATTAGGGCTATATCTATTAACTTACGTTTTTGCAAAAGAGATAGAAAATAGAAGAAGAGTATTGACTGTAGCTACTATTGGTGGGTTATCCTTACTTGGAAGTATTGCTGTAGCCTACCAAGTGAATACATTAGGATATGGGATCGCTTTTTTAATATCAAGCCTCGGTATTTTAGTTATTTCCTTCCTGTTAACTTTGTTTGGAAAAAGTATTGTATGGAAAAAGAGTGTTTTTACATTTGTTATTTTGTTTGTTATCGTCTCTAATTGTCGGATGTATATAAAGCAAGTTGACTATTGGGTTATAAAAGAAACTCGACTTTCCATCGGAACCTCAGATGAGATAGGTTCGTATTTATCCCTCCTTCAACAAAATCCAACCATTCAAGGCCATAAAACGTTTACTATTTCCGAGGGAGCAAAAGCGGTTGTCTTATCCTTAGGGGAAGAAATGGCAGGAGATAATATAGAAGTTCTAGACGTAGAAGAAGACGGAAATACTACCGTAATTAAGGTTAGAACGTTCTACAATCGTTCTGATGAAAAGAATCCTTTTATCGCTATTGGCTTAGATAGAGTTCAATCCGATGTCGTGATTGAGGATACGAATGGCACTGTCTTTAATGAGGCACCAGACGTAGAGTAGCCTTTACATAAGTACCCCCGCCTCTTTCTACAAAGAGACGGGGGTATCATTTTCCTACGCTTCTGTTTTCCGTGTTTCAATAAATCTTAATACATGCTCTTTTCCTGGTGCTGATTGAATTGCTCCTTTGACGGAGGCTGTTAACGCTCCACTTGCATTTGCAAAAGTAAGAAGCTCTTCATGATGTGCTCTTACTTGTTCAATCAAGTTCTCACTTGTAATCTCATGCTGTGAAAGCTCTGATAAAAAGCCGCCAATAAAAGCATCTCCAGCACCTGTTGTATCAGCAACAGTTACTTTAAATCCTTTTCCTTCATACGCTTCACCATTCTTAAAATGAATGGAAGCCCCGTGTTTACCTTTTGTATAAACAACAACTTTTACATCTCCTGTGAAAAGCGCCTTAATGCCCGATTCTTCATCCTCTATGCCTGTAATAAACGAAAGCTCTTCATCCGATATTTTAACAATATGAGAAAGCGGTAAAAACTCTAAAATTGCTTTACGGCAGCTTTCTTTATCAGGCCATAATGGAAGGCGCACATTTGGATCAAAGCTAATGATTCCACCCTTTTTCTTCATTTCCTTGATTGCTTTTTTGTGCGCAATTTTCATTGGACTGTCAACTAAGTCCACAGAGCAAAAATGAAGAAAGTCTTCTCCACTAAACCACTCTCCATCGATTTCCTCTTCTGAAAAACGAAGGTCAGCTGCATTTTGACGATAAAAATTGAACGTTCTCTCACCAAATCCGTCTACTGAAACAAAAGCAAGACCTGTTTCACCTTCATCTGATCGAACAATATAGGACGTATTAACATTTGCTTTTTGTAAAACATCCATAATATGATCCCCAAAATGATCATTTGCCATTTTTGTTAGCATAACAGCTTCACAGCCGTACTTTGCCGCTGCAATCGCAACATTCATTGGCGCTCCGCCTGCTACACGTTCAAAGCCAGCTACTTCTTTTAAACTCTTTTCTTTTTGAACGGGAATAAAATCAATTAATGTTTCACCAATACAAAAAATTTTACTCATTATGTACACCTCAATTTTGTGAGCAAGCTTGCGCTTGCTCACCATTATTCTACTTCCAAATATCTTTCAATTTCCAATACATAAACTCTTTAACTTTTACCTCACCTTTGTTTGCAAAGCACATCACGCCTAATCTTTCTTCCGTTGGGTATATACGACTTGTCATCGTTTTCATGCCATCGTTTGCAAACACTTCAATTGAGGATCGATCAAGGAAAATACGCAGTGTAAGCTTCCCATCATTCACAAGCCCTGTTGTTCTTCCTCCATCTTCCTCTTTCCCCATTTTCGAGCAGTCCAGAGAAAGCTTTTCATCTTGAATATGATAGGTAATCACAACTTCCTCTTCTTCGACGCCTTTAATCGTTAATCCAACTGATTCTGCCTTACACTCTGTTAAATCAAATTCTGCTTTTATCTCTAGTAAACTACTGTTTTCCTTTGCTAAATGATAATCTGAAAGGCTTGTGTTTTCAAGTTCTACACTCTTTGTTTCACGCAATTCTACCATCTCATCTACAGGATTCATAAAAACAGTGTTGTTCTTTCCAAGTGTTAGCTCTCGAGGAATAGTTAATGCTCCACACCATCCATCTTGTTTTGTCGGCATTTCGCTTTCCCACATATCCATCCAACCAATTACAATGCGACGGCCTTTCTCATCTACCAGTGTTTGAGCGGCATAAAAATCGTGGCCATGATCTAACTCTAGAAATTCACCTTTTACGTACTCATTTTTTTCATAGTCATATTCTCCAACAAAATAACCTGTTTGAAAGAGATTGTTATAATCGTCTCCTTTAGATTCTATCCCTTGTGGAGAAATTAACAGGATATGCTTTCCTCCCAGATCGAAAAAGTCTGGACACTCCCACATATATCCTAGTGTTCCATCACTTTGAGCAAGAACTCCAACATACTCCCATTTTCTTAAATCCTGAGATTTATATAAAATCACTCTTCCTGTTTGATTTTTTGTTGAGTTTCCAACAATCATATACCATTGATTATTATGCTTCCATACTTTCGGGTCGCGGAAATGATGAGCACTGTCTTCAGGAGGATGAGCAATAACAGGATTTTGACCTACTTTCTCAAATACTACTCCATCTGTACTCACCGCAATATTTTGAGTTTGATAAAAAGTGTCTTCCTCTTGATTAATATAATTGTGACCTGTATAAATAAGGGTTAGCTCTCCGTCATTGTTAACTGCACTTCCTGAAAAGCAGCCATCCCTATCGTATTCATCACCAGGTGCTAACGCAATCGGAGCATATTCCCAGTTCACTAAATCTTTACTTTTTACATGTCCCCAGTGCATAGGACCCCAGTTTTCATCATATGGATGATGCTGATAAAAAACGTGATATTCTCCTTTGTATTGAACCAAACCGTTTGGGTCGTTGATCCAGTTCCCTTCTCCCATAATATGATAACCTAATCGATACCGAGGATTTATGTTTTGTGTTGTTTTTTTGATAGCTTCTTCAGCTTTTTGAAGTTTGTGATCTATTACCATATTACTTCCTCCTATACTACTCTTTTTATATTTTTCCCACCTTGAGGTATTCCTCTAGTATGCTTAGAACCTAGCAATGTGAAGATGGATATAATCGTAAAACCTAACACCATTGTTCCCATTACAAGATAAGAGTATCGGAACCCAATGGAATCATACAATATCCCTGAAATAGGCGATAAAATAGCTGCTCCTACTTGTGACGCAAATTGAAAGCCAACAAGATATAAAATGGATGATAAACGAGTATCAAAATTAATTGCTAAATATTTAAAAATTGCAATCAACATAATTGGTAACTCTAAAGCGTGAATAAGCTTCATCGAAGAAATTCCAATTGGACCCATCACAAGCCCTGAACCAATAATTCGAAAAGCCATTAGAAATCCTGCTAATAATAAGCTGTTTTTTGCGCCAAGTTTGTTTACCATAAACGGAGCTAAAAACAGCATCCCAGCTTCTAAAAACACCTGAACAGAATTAAGATATCCAAATACTTGGTTCCCTAATGCCTCACTTGGAAAAACAGATGCATAGTAGATCGGAAATTGTTGATCATACACGCTATATACGCAAGTCACACCAACTACATAAAGCATTAAAAACCAAAAATCTTTTAAAAGAAAAAGTTGACCTACGTCTTTTAAAGAAACAGATTGGGCTTTCTCGACTTCGTGTGTTGTCATCTCTATTTTTATAGACAAAATAATGAAGACAAGAATAATTGCCGACCCAGAAGCAATCCAGAAATTAATATTAGGATTAATGTTAAATAACTGACCTGCAAAAAATGTAGCTGAAGCCCACCCTAATGATCCCCACATTCTTGATTTTCCATATTCAAACTGATATTTTCGGCTGATCTTTTCAATATACGATTCGATGGCTCCTATTCCAGCTAAAAATGAAACACCTAAGTACATCCCTCCTACAATTGCTCCAAGCAAAACATTGTACTGAAGCAATGGCCCATAAATGAAAATATAGAATGGTCCAACAAATACAAGTAAAAGGCTAATAAAGAATAAAATATTTTTCTTCAAGCCAATTTTGTCTGATATATATCCATATATCGGCTGCATACATAAAGCAAAGATAGCGTTTACAGAAAAGATTAAACCAGTTGCTGATCCACTTAATTTAATCTCTTGACCAAGCCAAATCGAAAAAAGAGAATAGCTAGCAGACCATGTAAAGAAAAAGAAAAAGAAATACGCACTTAACTTCCAATACAACATTTTTGAACTTTTCATTTGGATAACCCCTTTGATTAGAAATGAAAAACGAATGGTTTGTTATTGAAAGCACTTTCATAGATAATTCTATGTCAACCGGTTTCATATGTCAACCGGTTTCATAATTTTTAATTTAATTCTTCAGAAAACAACATAGGACACTGCCTAGAGGCAATGTCCTATGTTGTTTCACCTTCAATTAGCGTTACAGGTAGCTTTGTTTCACTTTTGATATTGTGAAACTCTCCGCTAATCCCTTTTAACAGCATATCAACAGTCGTTTGAGCAATAGAGTAGATTGGCTGTTGAATGGTTGTTAATTCAGGTAATAAAGTTTGCGCTGTTTCAGTTCCATCATATCCGACAACTTTAACGTCCCCGGGGATTTTCTTTCCTCTTCGTTTTGCTTCGCGAATAAAAGAAGCCGCAAACAAATCATTACTCGCAAAAACTCCGTCTACATGTGGGTGTTCATCTAAAATTCGCTGAATGATTTCATCCTGACTTTTTGGATCAAATGTTTGAGGGACTTCATATGTAATCGGCTTTTTACCGCATTTGTGTAATACGTCCTCATATGCCTTTCTTCTAAGCTGTTGCGCTGGAGTTTCTATATCAGACTGACCGTTAATATGTATAATGTATTCGCACTGTTTTGATACGAGCAGTTCTGTTGCTTTTCTTCCTCCGTCATAATTATCACAGCTTACAATTGGAATCGTCTCCGATAAATATCTATCAACAGCAACAACAGCTAGATTTTGCTTATGATAATCAATAATTCCGTGATTATGGGTCCCAACGATTATGCCGTCTACTTGATTGCGCAGCAGCATTTCCACATACTTTTCTTCTTTTTCTATACTATTTAAGCTATTGCACAGCAATACTTTATAGCCTTGTTCAGCACAAATATTTTCTAGATGAAAAATAAGCTCTCCATAAAAAGGATTGCTTGTTGTTGGGAAGATAACGCCAATTAAGTTAGTTCGTTTATTAAATAATGACCGTGCTAAATCATTTGGAAAGTAGTTTAATTCCCTCATAGCTTTATGTACATTTTCTCTTGTTTCTTTACTGATGTACCCACGGTTATTCAGTACACGAGAAACCGTTGTGGGAGAAACTCCAGCTAGCTTTGCTACATCTCCAATCTTTGTTTTCATCGATTTTCCCCTTTCGCATGCTCTTAAGCTATTATACCTTTCCTATAGAATAATGTACAAAATATTGATAACGCTTTCCTATTTGAAACACACATTAAGTTATAAAATCTCCATGATTATTCTATCCTTTTTCCACTAACTAACATTCTAATAAATTAACTCTAAACACTAGAAACCCGATAGGAATTATTGTACTATATTATAAAAAGGAGGGGTTACATTGGCAACAATGGTTAATAATCAATCTGTATCGTCAACTCAGAAGGTAATGAAAACCCCAAATAATCGGAATACATGGTTAAGTGTTTTATCACTTCTCATCCTGATTGGCGGTACTATTTTCTTGTATACAAAAGTATCTTTTAATCAATCGCTTTTATATGTATTAGGCGGAGTTGGAGGCTTTATCTTATATCAAGCCCGCTTTGGTTTTACATCTGCATGGCGTCAATTTATTTTACACCGCCGTGGTGAAGGTATTCGTGCTCAAATGATTATGATGCTTGTAGCAAACGCGTTATTTTTACCGCTTCTTTTGAAAGGAAGCATGTTTGGCCATTCTATTTCCGGATATGTATCTCCAGTAGGAATGTCTGTATTAGTCGGCGCCTTTATTTTTGGAATTGGAATGCAAATGGGTGATGGGTGCGCATCAGGTACGCTGTATCATATTGGTGGCGGTGATATGAACGGTGTTGTAACATTAATCGGATTTATTGCAGGCTCTGTTATTGCTGCTACTCATTTTAATTGGTGGATGAATACACCGCAATTTCAACCAATTTCTCTTATTGAACATTTTAATGTTGTAACAGGTTTTCTTGTGCAGTTTATCATGCTTGCTATTGTTTACTTTGCGACAATCTTGATTGAAAAACGTAAACACGGCAAACTTATTCCTCAAAAGCGAGAAAATGCAAACGGATGGAAAGTCATTTTCAAAGGTCCTTGGCCACTTATTTTAGGTGGAGTTGCGCTAGCCGTTCTAAATGCTCTTATCTTAATGATTCAAGGAAAGCCTTGGGGAATTACATCTGCTTTTGCTCTGTGGGGTTCAAAAATCACCCAAGCTTTTGGGGCAAGTCCTGAGACATGGTCATACTGGCAGGATCCTGCAAAGGCTGCTTCACTAGAAAGTCCATTATATATGGACATCACAACCGTTATGGATATCAGTCTTATGGCTGGAGCACTTCTTGCAGCTGCTTTCGCAGGTCGTTTCAGCAAACCTGTCCGCTTTAAACTGCCGACCCGCATGACAATTGGTTCATTAGTTGGTGGATTAATGATGGGATATGGAGCTCGTATTTCATTTGGATGTAATATTGGAGCCTATTTTGATGGAATTGCTTCCTTTAGCCTGCATGGCTGGCTTTGGTTTGTTGCTGCATTTATCGGAAGCATTATCGGTGTGAAACTCCGTCCATATTGTGCTTATAAGAAATAAAGAAAAGAACATGTAAAAAGACCTTATCTATGTAGATAAGGTCTTTTTTATGCACCTATTAGCTGTCTCAAAAACTACGAAGGGACAACTTGGTTGTTTCATTTCTCACCTTCTTGTTTTTATCTTATGCTTATCTCTTTTCATACTTTATGTAGTTTACTCATTACAAAGTTTTAATGCTTCATATTTTAAAGCTCATTTTTACACTCTAAAACAAAATTCTTCAAGTTCAATGTTGGAGCAGACATGTATGTTTTTTCATTCCAGGCAAGCCCTATTAATCGTTCACACTTTGGAGAACGAACCGGAATTTGGATAACGTTGGTTTCCTCTGGTTTATGTAAACGAGGCAATAATGAAATACCAAATCCAGCTGAGATCAGCCCTGCAATTGTGGGAACTTCTTCTCCCTCAAAAGTAATGTTTGGGATAATTCCAACTTTCTCAAATAGCTGATCCGTAATGGAGCGCAGCGAATATCCTTTTTTTAAGAGAACAAATTTCTCCTCTCGTACTTCCTCTAATAAAATGCTTTTGTAATGGGAAAACCGGTGACAAGTTGGAACACTGAGAAAGAGCTCTTCTTTCCTTAAAATTCGCCATTGAATAGGATGCTTAATTTCCATATTTGAAAGCAGACAAATATCAATTTCTCCTTCTTCTAGCTGGCGAAGAAGAGTGTGAGAATTATTTTGATAAAGACGAAACTTTGTTTTTGGATACACTTCTCTAAAAGAGCTAATAAGGCGTGGAATATAACTTGGTCCTAGCGTATGTAGAAACCCGAGGGAAATCTCTCCTTCTTCAGGATCCAAAAGGGCTTGAATCTCTCTCTTTCCTTCTTCGAACTCTTTCATAATCCGTTCGACTCGTTTTAAGAACAAATGACCGTATTTATTTAACGAAATAGAGCGACCTTGCCGATCAAATAGTGGAACACCAACTTCCTCCTCTAATCGAGAAATGGAGCGACTTAACGCAGGCTGTGATATTGATAATAGCTTCGCTGATTGTGTCATATGTTCTGTGCGTGCAAGCATTTGAAAATACTCAAAATGATGCCATTCCATAAAGCTCTCCTCCACATACAGATAAATTCATACCTAACTATATTATATATTACAATTGCTTTTTATAGTTATTTATGTCTCTTTCTCCAAATTGATACTTGAGAAGCTTATTTGGTCCCTGTGGAGAAACCGAAATTTCAAAAATATGTAATCTTTCTTTATTCTTTATAGATAAGGCAATCTTCACCTTCTATTTCTTACTTTCAAAAGGAACTTAGTAAACCAATAAGCAACAAAGGCTATTGCTACATCCATGAGATTATAATGAAACGTAGAGCCCATCAATCCTGAAGTTTGTTCTAAATTATAATATAACTCCATTGGGATATACTAGCGTAGACAAATTTGCAGGAGGTTAATAAAATGGAGAACATTACTCATAGTGGTAAGATGAGTTCCTCGGAACTTGCAAACCTTTGGTCACAATACCTCAATGATAGCTTATCACATTGCATTATTCGTTATTTCATTAATACTGTAGAGGATAAAGAAATAGGTGACGTCCTTCAATTTGCCCTAGAGTTATCAGAAACCCACCTTCAAAAGATAAAAGAATTTTTAACAAAGGAAAACTACCCAATTCCAAAGGGATTTACTGATGAGGATGTCACACTAGAGGCACCGGCTCTATTTACAGATACATATATTATTGTTTTTATGCAGATCATGTCTGTCCATGGTATGACTAGATATACAGGAGCTATCGGCTGTGCAATTAGAGAGGACCAAAGAAAATACTTTAAACAAGTTATTTCTGAGTCAGTGGAATTGTATGATTTAGCTACTGGTGTGCTTGTAAGTAAAGGAATTATTAGTAAACCCCCTACTTTTAACAATCATCAGAAAGTTGAGTTTGTAAAAAAACAAAGTTATCTAACAGGGTGGCTTGGGAAACGTAGACCGATCAGTGCAGTTGAAGTTAGTGGTACTTACCTTAATATGCAAAAGACACTGACAAAACTAGTTCTAGAGTTGGGGTTTAGCCAGGTTGCTCAGTCAAAAGTTGTTCGGAAATACATGAAAAGAGCTAGATCAGTTTGCCAAGAACACTTCAAAATCCTAGCTTCAATGTTAACAGATGATGATTTGCACATTCCTAGAACGTTTGATTCCGAGGTAACAGATTCAACAGTTCCTCCCTTTTCCGATAAACTCATGATGTTTTTAATATCTAGCCTACTCTCTTCAGCTATTGGATATTACGGTGAAGCTATGTCATTATGTCAACGAAGGGATTTGGCAGCTAATTATGCGAAAATGATTACCGATATTGCAGTGTTAGCAGAAGACGGCGTAAATTTACTAATAGAAAATGAATGGATGGAGCAACCTCCACTAGCGACAGATCATGACGATTTGGCAAAAAATAAATGATTTTAGTAAGAATGAAAAAAAGGAACAGATAATTGAGAGTATATTTTGGAGTATAGCTTTACCTGGTTTTTCTCAAATATTAAATGGGAGGCTATTTAAAGGGATTTTATTTCTTGTCCTTGAAATGGTAATAAACGTTAAGGCCAATTTTAATGAAATCATTCAATTAAGTTTTATGGGACAAATAGATGCGGCAATTGCTCAAACAAATTTCCAATGGCTTATGTTTTATCCTTGTTTATACTTTTTTCAATGTGGGATGCCTTTAAAAGTTCAGGGGGTGGAAAGAGCCACTTCTCCTATCTTCCGTTCGTTTTCTCAGGATTTTTCGTTACACTTGGGATTATGTATTCAACAAAACTAGAAGTGTTTGGTTTCTTATTAGGACCCGTATGGCTTCCAATGTTGGGGGTTATCCCTGGTTTAACAATCGGTTTTTCTCTAAAAAGAATCCTAACATCACATTAAGGGTAAACTTAATTGTTTATTTTTTTATCTTTTCATTCCATTACCAAATGTAAAATTAAGTCTCCTTAAGATATTACTGGGTTCAAAAGACAGCGCCTATTTAATAAGTGCTGTCTTTTGAATGTTAAGATTACTTTTTTATATTTTGTAGTTTCTTTATAAAGATATGGCTTCTATAGGGTACTGACCCTCATATAGACTTTAAAATAAATTGTCCAAACAATTCCAACCAACTAAGCATTTTATATTAAGAGACCTTTTAAAAAATAATAGGAGGATGATTAACTTGAACTTACAAGATATCAAAGGATCTTATGATGCTGTATTTAGTTTAGGGAGTGCTTGTAATCCAGCCCTTCAATTCCAACGCCTTAATTTAAAAAGGTTTACATCAAGTCCACTAGATTGGAGTTACTCTCCATTCCTTTCAGATGTAAATAGATTGTTTAAAAATAATTTTAAGGGATTTATGGAACTTAAAAATATGCGTGTAGTAAATGATAAAGGAGATTATGTATATGCTCATGATGGAGCCCCTGTTGTTCCAGATAAAGAAATTCAAATACCAACAAAATCCTATGTGATACAAGATACTGTTTATAATATCTTTTCAGCTCACGATTTCCCTATTATTGGAGATCAAAATTGGATTGTAACCTACCCTTCTTTTAAAAAAACACTAAACTATCGAATATATAGATTTCTAAAGAAAGTAGCCAATAGTGAATCCGTTCTATTTGTTAGATGGGTAGCTAACTATGATGAAGCAGTCGAATTACAATCTATTTTGTCTCACATGGTAAAAGGACGTTTTAATGTCCTTATCCTTAATCCAGTAGAAGACTTGGAAGAAATTACTGAAGTAGATTGGGAATTAGATAGAACATGTGTAGTTAACGTTCCTAGTGATCCTAACAGCGATTCGACATGGGATCATGTTCTAAATGGAGTAACATTAACGAATTAATTGTTTTTAAACTACTAAATCTTTTAATTAAATCAGATTTTGCATATTCCTATAACTCTATATCTAATTAGTAATTTTTATACAATTCTAGCTGATATAAAACATATTCAAAGAAATAACGAAGGCGCGGAACCCTTAAATAACAAGGAATCCGCGCCTTCTGTTTTTTTACTCTCTAGCCAGTTTTTTTGTCCCTCACTGATTTAACAAACTTTTCCCCACTCCGCCATGAGAAAAGAGAATAGAAAATTGCATTTTTCACAACTCCTCCCAGTCCTTAAACTTTACTCATCCCCCTTTATCTGGAAAAAAAACACTAAAAAGGATAAGTGCCCGCGCCATTTCTAAGGAAGAGACATAGGATAAACAGTATTACTTTAAATAGTAATGCTACTTTAATAGAATGGAGGAATAATGAACAACATGAGTATTCAGAACTTAATTGTTAATGGAGGTTTCGAAACAGGAACACTTTCTCCATGGTTTTTTTCCAACGCAATAGTGACCAATCAATTTTCACATTCCAACTTTTATTCAGCAAGATTACAGGGTGGAGACACGGTTTCCTATATTGGGCAACTTGTTCCCGTGAATCCAGGAGACACCTTTGAATTACTCGTTTCCCTAGCTAAAGTAGGATTGGATCAGGCTGCTCCTATACAGATACAAGTTGTTTATTTAAATGATCTTTCTAATTCTCTTGGAAACGGACTCTTTATAAACATTCCAGTAAACAGAATCCCTACAGCCGATAATAATACATGGCTTGAAATCCACCAAATTACAACTCCAGCTCCCCCAAGCGCTACACAAGCCTTTGTTTTAATTAATACTGGGCCTCAAGTAGGCACAGCTGATATTTTAGTCGATGATGTTGCTCTATTAAATGTAATTGGCGTAACAGGACCGACTGGACCGACTGGACCTACGGGTGCTACTGGTGACCTTGGACCAACTGGACCTACGGGTGCTACTGGTGATGTCGGACCAACCGGACCTACGGGTGCTACTGGCGACCTTGGACCAACTGGACCTACAGGTGCTACTGGTGACCTTGGACCAACTGGACCTACAGGTGCTACTGGTGACCTTGGACCTACGGGTGCTACTGGTGATGTCGGACCAACTGGACCTACGGGTGCTACTGGCGACCTTGGACCAACTGGACCTACAGGTGCTACTGGTGACCTTGGACCAACTGGACCTACAGGTGCTACTGGCGACCTTGGACCAACTGGACCTACAGGTGCTACTGGTGATGTCGGACCAACTGGGCCTACGGGTGCTACTGGCGATCTTGGACCAACTGGACCTACGGGTGCTACTGGCGACCTTGGACCAACTGGACCTACGGGTGCTACTGGCGACCTTGGACCAACTGGACCTACGGGTGCTACTGGCGACCTTGGACCAACTGGACCTA
>NZ_JBJZOT010000001.1:0-15869 GCF_057808375.1 Priestia sp. TRM10 | reverse complement strand
AGGATCAAACTCTCCATAGAAAGTTTGGTTTCATCTTTCGATGTCCATAGCTTTTTGTTTCTATAAGAAACGTTGTTTTAAAAATAAAATAGAATTAACGTTGACGTATTTTGTTCAGTTTTCAAAGAACTTGTCTTAAGCGACTTAATCATAATAACAAATTTATTAAACTAAGTCAACAACTTTTTTGAAAATGTTTTTCAACATTTCGTTCCTGTCTTAGCGACGTATATTAATATAACACTTATATTTTATTAGGTCAACAACTTTTTTTAAAAAAAATAAAAAGAGCAGATTTGAAAAATCCGCTCTTTTATATTACATAATCCATAAGTTAATAACAACTAGTGCCCCTACCCCACATACCCCTAACAAACCAGCTACTGCAGTAGTAATTAAATTAATGGGAACATGTAGGCCGAACTGAGCTCCTATGATATTTGCAAAGAAAAGTAAAAGAGCCCCAATTAGGAAACGAACGATACCGCTCCCTAATAATTTAAAAGCCTTTTGTATCCCTCCTGTTATTAGGATTAAAAGAATAAGCCCTACTAGTATAGAAACAATCCATATAGGTTCCATCTGCTTCACCTCTTTTAAATGGCTTGTACTATAAGCTTATGTAGAGGAAAAGGAAACATGACTTCACTTTAAAGGGATAATAATTGTTTTCATAAAAAAAATGAGGAAGCTATCTTAAATGCTTCCTCATTTTTTAAAATGGATTATTAAGTTTCTAACCTTTGCTTCTTTTAATAAATACAAGTATTTAATTTCACTCAACTTTGAATTCGCAACAGCTTCTGGCGTAGGATCCAAGCTCTGTTCCATTAAACGACTTCGATAGATTCTTTCCTTTTTCTCTTGAAAGAGTTCATTTAATAGCTTCTGGTTATACTCCTCACGTAACCATCCTTTACGTTTAAACAGCATAATGTTCTACTCCTTAGAGCTCTCTTCGTCCTTCTAGTGCTTTCGATAATGTGACCTCATCAGCATATTCCAAGTCTCCCCCAACAGGAAGGCCATGCGCGATTCTTGTCATTTTAATATTTGTAGGGCGTAATAGTCTTGAAATATACATTGCTGTAGATTCGCCTTCAATATTTGGATTTGTCGCTAGAATAACCTCTTGGATTTCATCATCTTGCAATCGTTTGAGTAAATCAGGAATATTAATATCTTCAGGTCCTATCCCATCCATCGGAGAGATCGCTCCATGTAAAACATGATAAAGACCTTTATATTCCTTCATTTTTTCCATTGCAATAACGTCTTTTGGATCCTGTACAACACAGACGATACTTCGATCACGTCTCTTATCTTCACAGATATAACAAGGATCTTGATCTGTTATATGTCCACATACAGAACAATAAGAAAGATTACGCTTAGCATTGACTAATGCTTTAGCAAAATCTAATACTGTATCTTCCTTCATCGTTAGAACATGGAAAGCTAAACGTACTGCTGTTTTAGGACCTATACCTGGTAACTTCATAAAGCTCTCAATAAGCTTTGAAATCGGTTCTGGATAATGCATAATTTCCTCCTACATGAGGCCTGGGATGTTTAGTCCTTTAGTAAATTGTCCCATCGTTTCATTTGTTAATTCCTCAATTTTCTTCAGAGCATCGTTCGTTGCTGCCATTACAAGATCTTGTAGCATTTCAATATCTTCTGGATCTACAACTTCTTCTTTTATATTAACCTCAATAATTTCTTTTTGGCCATTGACAACAACTGTTACCATACCGCCACCGGCTGTACCTTCAATCTGCTTATCTGCTAATTCCTCTTGTGCTTTTTGCATATCCTTTTGCATTTTTTGCATTTGTTTCATCATTTTTTGCATATTTCCCATTCCACGCATAATTATCTACTCCTTTTTTTATATTTACCCTTTAATCTTGAATCTCCACTAATTCATCTCCAAAAAGTCTTTTAGCCTCAGAAATAAGTGGATCATCAGTCTCTTCGGGTTGTTCTTGTTCATCTCGATGTTCACGAATGAAATTTTCGCGAATATTTTCCCACTGAGATTCAGGTATAGAAATTAAATCTACCTTTTGACCAATCAGAGACTGCAAAATTGTTTCTACATGATCTCGTACAGAATTATTATTTTCTGCTACCATCTTACAGTGAATCTCATACTTAAATTTTAACACAAAAGCGTCTGAAGAAGAGGCAACAGGTTCACTATTTGCTAAAAGAGCTGCGTGAGAAGCCTTATTTTGTTTTCTCAACATATCAAGAACCTCAGCCCAATTCTGTTTGATCTTCTCTAACTCTTTTTTAGTTGCCTTCTTAAGCACTTCATTAATGCGCCCTGTCGGAGCTTTATATTGCTGTTTACTAGAGCGCGGAACATTTTCTTTTGGTTTTGAGGCTTCTTCGCTTTCTCTAATAACAACACCCTGCTCCTGAATTTTGCTAAGTTGTCCCTCTAAGATTTGAACCTTTTGCAAAAGTTCCCCAACATCTCCCGAAGATTCCTTCTGTGGATTCTGCTGACAGAGTTTCACTAATGCTACTTCTAGTAAAACTCGAGGGTGATTTGTCCATTTCATTTCCTGCTGAACTTCGTTAAGACTGCGAATAATTTCATGAATCTCCACACTCTGCACAGATTCACTAAGAGAAATAAAGCCATCATGAATAACAGCACGTTGCAACAAGTCCTGATTATGGATGCCTGTTTTATAAAGAAGAAGATCTCGATAATAAAAAATTAGATCTTCAATAAAACGAACAGGGTCTTTTCCATTTTGGACAATATCATTAACATTTGTTAAAGCTTGAGAAACTTCTCTTTCGGCAATTGCCTCAACAACTTCTTCTAGAAATTGCTGAGATACTGCTCCTGTAATAGATAGTACATCATCAATATTTACTTTCTCATCGCTATAGGAAATAGCTTGATCTAATAAACTTAATGCATCTCGCATTCCACCATCAGCCGCTCTTGCTACAGCATAAAGAGCTTCATCTTCTACAGAGGTGTTTTGATCTTCTAAAATCTTCTTCATCCGATATACAATCTCATCTGATGTGATACGTTTAAAATCAAAACGCTGACAACGAGAAATAATAGTGAGTGGAATCTTATGAGGTTCAGTTGTTGCCAAAATAAAAATAACATGTGGTGGTGGCTCTTCTAATGTTTTCAACAGTGCGTTGAAAGCCCCTATCGAAAGCATATGAACCTCATCAATGATATACACTTTATAACGAACAGCACTTGGTGCATATTTGACTTTGTCACGAATATCTCGAATTTCATCAACACCATTATTTGAAGCTGCATCAATTTCAATCACATCTGAAATAGAACCATCCATAATCCCTCTACATGCTGCACATTCATTGCACGGTTCACTCACAGGTGCATGTTCACAGTTTACAGCTTTGGATAAAATTTTCGCTGCTGTAGTTTTCCCTGTTCCACGTGGTCCTGAGAAGAGGTAAGCATGTGAGAATTTCTGTTGAAGTAAAGCATTTTTTAATGTTTTTACAATATGTTTCTGACCGACTACATCCTCAAAGGATTGAGGGCGATAAACACGATAGAGTGCTTGATATGCCAACCGATACCCTCCTTGATCAAACTTGATTATGTATTATTATATCTTATTATAGAACGATATTCCAAAATGATTCTTCCTTCTTATACAATAAAACAGCCTACTCTAAAAGAGTAGACTGTTATTATATGTATGAAGTACCGTGCACCTTCTGTCGACTAGTTGCCCCAGGCGTTACTTAAGCAGTTAGCTCGGTTCAGGCAACCCTACGGCACATGAAAGGTTCCACTTACTGCTGCTTCCTTCCGGACCTGACAGGGTTCATGGATTTTCATTGCGTAGGACCAAAACGTCAACACCACTTACTTAAGGCAGACCCTAAAGCAGACTAGCCTCGAGAAGGGATTCAGCCTCGCTTGAGCGGATTGCGAGTACAGGGCACCGCTACCTCCCCGCCTAGCACGGCAAAATTGTAACCAATTTTTAAGGCACCGTTTGTTGGTGCATGTCTTAGTATAAATGTTTTTAATCAAAAATGCAACGTATAGATACTGTAAATATTTTGAAGTTAAGAATGAGTCTTCTTGCTAGCTTTTTGCTTAGCTCTTAGTGATCGAAAGAAATCTGTTAAAAGTCGACCACACTCTTCTTCCATCACCCCGCCAACAACTTCTGCTCTATGATTAAACCGTTCATCTTGAAGAAGGTTCATAAGGGTTCCTGCACATCCTCCTTTAGGATCATAAGCTCCAAAAACAACACGCTTCACTCTAGACATGATGATGCTTCCTGCACACATTGGGCAAGGTTCAAGAGTAACATAAAGGGTTGCATCTTCTAATCGCCAAGAACCTGTTTTCTGACAAGCTTCATCAATAGCTAAGAGTTCAGCGTGGGCAATGGAACGTTGTGCTGTTTCCCTGAGGTTATGAGCCCTTCCTACAATCTCCCCATTTATTACAACAATCGCTCCAATAGGTACTTCATGTTTTTTCTCTGCTTTCTTTGCTTCTTCTATTGCTTCTAACATGTACTGATAATCTGTTTCCTCCATTACTTCTATCCCTTCTCATGTTTTTATACATTTGAGCCACACTATAAAATGACACTTTATTTTCACAAGGAGAATTTTATGAATGAATTAAAAAATCCCGCTTTAATTATTATTGATATGATTAATGACTTTCAATTTGAACTAGGACAAGAACTTGCTCAACAAGCTCAAAAAATCGTCCCCCATATTACAATGTTAAAAGAGATATGCTACAAAAAAGGAATTCCTGTCATCTATATTAATGACCATTATAACTTATGGCAAGCAAACCTAGATGTTATCTTAAAGAATTGCCATAATAACCGCAGCTCGCAAATCCTTCAAAAGATTAAACCGAAAGAAGACGATTTTTTTCTTATCAAACCAAAACACTCCATATTCTACGGGACAGCCCTAAATGTTCTTCTTGAAGAGCTTTCAATTGAGAGCTTGATTCTAACAGGCATTGCTGGAAATATATGCGTTCTTTTTTCAGCTAACGATGCTTATATGAGAAAATACCCTCTATTTATCCCTTCTGATTGTATTGCTTCAAATGTAGAGGAAGACAATATATTTGCCCTTCGGATGATGAAAAATGTATTAGGAGCCTCAACTGATTGTCATCAATCCTTAATTGAACTCTTGTCATCAATTCACCCTTCATATAATAGGCTAAAGTAAGACCTATTATATAGGAGGAGAGCTATGCAAATTTATGTTGTGAAATCTGGAGATACTGTGTCTAGCATTGCTAGACAATTTAATATTACAGCCTCAAGGCTAGCAAGTGTAAATCAATTACCAGATCCAAATCGACTTGTTGTTGGTCAGGCAATTATTATCCCTATTGAGGGAGAGTATTATGTTGTCCAAAGAGGAGATACGCTATGGAATATTGGTCAAAAATTCAATATTAGCTACCAACGTTTAGCTTCTGCTAACAACATACCCGTAACAAGACCACTTACAGTTGGTACACGTCTTTATATTCCCCCTGCTCCAAAGCGTGAAGGAGAATTCTATGGGTACGTTGACTCAAGTCGTCGTACAATTACTGCCGATGTAGAAAGACAAATTAACGATAGTGCAAGAGCATTATCGTACATAGGTCCTTCAAGTTTTGAAGCAAAACGAGATGGTTCTCTGAATGCCCCTAATCTAAATAACTTTAGGTCTATTGCTGAAAACAATCGGCTTATTTATTCAATGGTCATCACTAACATTGAAGAAGGAGCTTTCAATGAAGAATTAGGCCATATTCTACTAACAAATACAGCTGTTCAAAATACACTCCTAAATAATATTGTGACAACTGCAAAAGCTAACAACTTCCGTGATATCCATTTTGATTTTGAATTTCTTCGCGCAGAAGACAGAGAAGCTTATAATAATTTTTTAAGAAAAGCAAGAGATCGATTTAGACAAGAAGGGTGGTTAATTTCCACGGCCCTTGCTCCGAAAACAAGCGCTACTCAACAAGGGCAATGGTATGAAGCACATGATTATAAAGCACATGGAGAAATTGTAGACTTTGTCGTATTAATGACTTATGAGTGGGGATATAGTGGAGGTCCGCCACTTGCTGTGTCACCTATTAATCAAGTCCAAAAAGTAATTGAATATGCTGTAACTGAAATACCGGCTTCTAAAATATTAATGGGACAAAATTTATATGGCTATGATTGGACTCTTCCATATAAGCAGGGAAACCCACCTGCTAAAGCCTATAGCGCTCAAAGAGCTTTGGAAATTGCCTATCAATATAATACATCGATTCAATATAGCACTACTTCCCAAGCCCCTTATTATAATTATAGAGATGAACAAGGCAGGGAACATGTTGTTTGGTTTGAGGACGCTCGGTCCATTCAACGTAAATTTGATTTGGTCAAACAGTTTGAATTACGTGGTGTTGCCTATTGGAAGTTAGGACTTCCGTTCCCACAAAACTGGCTTCTCATTCTGAAAAACTTCAATGTCAGAAAATTTAACTCTCAATCTTAAAAGCAATCTTAGCTCTTTTATTCTCTCTTATTAGAGTCCTCCTGTGGTACAATATCCTTTGCGTGTTCATACGACATCCCTATTCCCCTCATAGGGAAAGGTTATATAAACAGGAGGACTATATTATGAATTCTACTCCCTTCATTGCTGTTGAGGGACCTATAGGTGTAGGCAAAACTTCACTTTCCCATAGATTAGCAACATACCTACAGTTTCATTTACTACGAGAAATTGTTGAAGAAAATCCTTTTCTCAAAGATTTTTATCAAAATATTGATGAGTGGAGCTTTCAAACAGAAATGTTCTTTCTATGTAATCGTTATAAACAATTGGAAGATGTTGAAGCCCGCTTTCTTACAAAACAAAAACCTGTTGTTGCAGACTATCATGTGTTAAAAAACATAGTGTTTGCTAAACGAACGTTACACATGAAACATTATAATAAATATGAACGTGTGTATAAGGTGTTAACTGAAGACTTACCAATGCCTAATATTATTGTTTATTTAAACGCTAGTTTAGAGACATTATTAAAAAGAATCTCTAAACGTGGACGTGATATTGAGCAAGACATAAACCACACATATCTTCTTAATTTAAAAGAGGATTACGAAAAAATGTTTGTACAATTTAAACAAGAACACCCTCACATTCCTGTACTTGAGTTTGATGGTGATAAAATTGATTTTGTAAATCGGGAAGAAGATTTTCAACACATTATTGATATTCTTAAGCCCGCATTGTTAAAGGAGTTTCCAAATGAATTTAAACGCTAAATATAACATTCCAAAAGACGCTGTTATTACTGTAGCCGGAACTGTCGGAATAGGAAAATCAACTTTCACAAAAGTATTAGCAGAAGCATTAGATTTTCAAACTTCTTTTGAGAAAGTAGACAACAACCCATATTTAGATTCTTTTTATCATGATTTCGAACGTTGGAGTTTTCATCTGCAAATTTATTTTTTAGCAGAGCGTTTTAAAGAACAAAAGAAAATGTTTGAACATGGTGGTGGTTTTGTTCAAGACCGTTCTATTTATGAAGACACTGGGATATTCGCTAGAATGCATTACGAAAAAGGCACAATGACTCCTGTTGATTATGAAACATACAGAAGCTTATTTGATGCAATGGTTTTAACACCTTATTTTCCTAAGCCTACGCTTCTTATTTATTTAGAAGGAAATCTAGAACAAATTATTCAGCGAATTCGAAAACGAGGACGAGCAATGGAACAAGAAACTCCCCTCTCGTACTGGGAAGAAATGCACAATCGCTATGAAAATTGGATCAATTCATTCAATGCTTGCCCTGTGCTTCGCCTAAATATTTCAGACTATGATTTATTGGAAGACCCAACTTCTATTGAAAACATTATCGAGAAGATATCTCAAACTATAAATAATCATTAAAAAAGACAAAGCATCCTATTAGGATGCTTTGTCTTTTTTTACTTTAATATACAAAAAACTCGCTACATCATATGCAACGAGTTCCAATCTCCAATTTATATGCGCTATCTTTAATTTGTAATAATGGAGGAGGAAGGGGGATTCGAACCCCCGCGGGTTTTGACACCCCTGTCGGTTTTCAAGACCGATCCCTTCAGCCGGACTTGGGTATTCCTCCGTCTCGACAAGAATAAATATATCATTATTTTCTACATTCGTCAACAATTTTATACATTTTTTTTAGAAAAATGCTGATTTTCTTCATTTCTATGAAGTATAACCCTAGTCTCTCTTTTTACTCTAAAAAAAGAGACAAGAAAACCGTCGGTTATTCTTGCCTCTTTTTTAGACATTATTTAATTACAGATCGATTTCCCATGTATGGACGTAACACTTCTGGAATTACAATAGAACCATCTTCTTGTTGGTAATTTTCTAAAATAGCCGCAACAGTACGCCCAATTGCAAGACCAGATCCATTTAGCGTATGCACATGTTCAGGTTTTCCATTTGTTTCACGGCGGAAACGAATATTTGCACGACGTGCTTGGAAACCTTCAAAGTTTGAACAAGAAGAGATTTCACGGTATGTTCCATAGCTTGGTAACCATACTTCAATATCATACTTTTTAGCTGCTGTGAAACCTAGATCACCTGTACACATGCTCATAACGCGATATGGAAGACCTAGAAGTTGAAGTACCTTTTCAGCATGACCTGTTAATTTCTCGAGTTCGTCATAAGAATCTTCAGGTTTAACAAAACGAACAAGTTCTACTTTATTGAATTGATGTTGACGGATAAGACCACGTGTATCACGCCCTGCAGAACCTGCTTCAGAACGGAAGCAGGTGCTATATGCCGCATAGCTTACTGGAAGCTGATCTCCTTTTAAAATCTCATCGCGATGAAGATTAGTGACAGGAACCTCTGACGTCGGAATTAAGAAATAATCTTCCTTCTCGATTAAAAATGCATCTTCTTCAAACTTTGGAAGCTGTCCTGTTCCTGTCATGCTTGCTCTATTCACCATGTATGGAGGTAAGATTTCCTCATATCCATGCTCATCAATATGAAGGTTCAACATAAAGTTAATTAACGCTCGCTCAAGTCTTGCTCCAAGTCCTTTATAAAATACAAAACGACTTCCAGTTACTTTAGCAGCACGCTCAAAATCTAACAATTCTAAGTCTGTTGCTAAATCCCAATGTGGTTTGGCCTCAAATGCAAACTGAGGAACTTCTCCCCACGCTCTTACTTCTACATTATCATCTTCTGTTTCTCCAACTGGTACAGTTTCATGTGGAACATTTGGAATAGAAAGAAGGAGTTGTTGAAGTTTCTCTTCAACAGAACGTAATTCTTCATCAAGAGCTTTTACTTTATCTCCTACTTCTCGCATTTCTGTAATAAGATGATCCGCATCTTTCTTCTCTCTCTTTAACACTGCTACTTGCTGTGATACTTCGTTTCTTTTACTTTTAAGCTCTTCTGTTTGAGCAATAAGCTCACGACGCTTGCTATCTAATTCTTCAAATGCTCCAAGATCTGTTAAATCTTCTCCTCGATGTTGAAGCTTTTCTTTTACTTCTTGAAAATTTTTGCGTAAGAATTTTAAATCTAACATGTTTTTAACTCCTTTACATTAATAATTAAGGCAAATAAAAAACTCTCGCCCCTTACATTATCTGTAAGGGACGAGAGTTACCCGCGTTGCCACCCTAGTTAAAAGAGACTGATGTCTCTTTCCACTTTATAAAATAACGGTTTAACACCGAAATTGCCTACTGCATTGTTCAACAATTCACTCCAGGATGGATTCATAAGCTTTATCTACTAGTTTGCACCAACCACTAGCTCTCTTAAAGATAAGAGTCTTATTACTATTTCCCTTCAACGTGCTATCTATATTCAACTTATACATCATAATGTACTATAAGTTTTAACTTGTTGCAATGCTTTTATACTGTCTCTTTAGAAGATGTTTCCACCATTTGTACAAAATGCTGTGCAAGGCGATAATCATCTGTTAACTCTGGATGGAAAGAACAGCCTAGGAATGAACCTTGCTGAGCTGCTACAATTCGATCTCCATGCATTGCTAACACTTCAACATCTTGTCCAACTTCCACAATATGTGGAGCACGGATAAAGACTCCAATAAAGTCTTCTCCAACACCTTTAATAGATAATGCAGCTTCAAAGCTCTCCCTTTGACGTCCAAAAGAATTGCGTTCTACTTTAATATCCATAACTCCTAGGTGTGGTTCACTATAACCAACAAGATCACTAGCTAATAAGATCAAGCCAGCACATGTGCCAAACATAGGTTTTTTTTGAGCAGCAAATGCTTTTAGCGGCTCCATGAACCCATACTTATCAATAAGGCGTCTCATTGTTGTACTTTCTCCACCTGGGAGTACAAGACCATCGATACTTTCTAGCTGTTCGACTTTTTTTACTAAAACAACTTCTGCTCCAGCACATTCAAAAGCCTTTGCATGTTCTCTTACTGCACCTTGCAAAGCAAGTATACCGATTGTTGTCATAAAACCAGACCTTTCTTACCAGCCACGCTCTTGCATACGATTTTCTGGTAATAGTGTTGAAATTTCAATCCCTTTCATTGCATTACCAAGTCCTTTTGAAAGGCTTGCAATCAATTCATAATCTTGATAATGTGTTGTTGCTTCTACGATAGCACGAGCAAACTTAGCTGGATTGTCGGATTTGAAGATCCCTGAACCTACAAATACCCCATCTGCTCCAAGCTGCATCATAAGCGCTGCATCTGCTGGTGTAGCTACACCACCTGCTGCGAAGTTTACAACAGGAAGACGTCCCTCTTCCTTAATTTGAAGAAGAAGTTCAAATGAAGCCCCAAGATTTTTAGCTTCTGTCATTAGCTCATCTTCATTCATCCCTACTACCTTACGAACTTGAGCATTCACCTTACGAATATGACGAACAGCCTCTACAATATTCCCTGTACCTGGCTCACCTTTTGTACGAAGCATAGAAGCTCCTTCTCCAATACGACGCGCTGCTTCACCTAAATCACGACATCCACAAACGAATGGTACAGTGAAGTCACTCTTATATAAGTGAAACTCTTCATCTGCAGGAGTTAATACTTCACTTTCATCAATATAGTCAACTCCCATTGCTTCAAGAACGCGAGCCTCTACAATATGTCCGATACGCGCCTTTGCCATAACAGGAATAGAAACAGCATTTACTACTTCCTCAACAATAGTTGGATCTGCCATACGGGCAACTCCACCTGCTGCACGGATATCAGCTGGCACACGCTCAAGTGCCATAACAGCTACTGCTCCAGCTTCCTCTGCGATTTTAGCTTGCTCAGCGTTAATAACATCCATAATAACGCCGCCTTTTTGCATTTCTGCCATACCTCTTTTAACACGATCTGTTCCACGATTGTTCATGTTGATATTCCCTCCTACTAAGAGTCTAGCCAATGTAATAATGTTTAATTTGAATATATACTATTTAGACAATTCAAATTCCTATTTTTCATTCTACATGATTTCTCAACAAAATCCTATCTAAATTCAGTAGATAGTTTAATCAAAAAAAGAAGAATGCATCTGGTAATTTAAACCATAAGCATTCTTCTTATATCAAAACCAGCCTTTAACCATGTTTGCAGCACTTGTCCACATGTCAGCAAAGAAGTCTCCGATACTTCTGAACATAAGTGAGAACCAATTAGCTTTGTCAATATCTTCTTTCATCACAATAGGAACTCCTGATTGGTTCTCCCCATCAGTTGTTAAATATCCAAATTGATCATCCTTGTACTTAACATTGATATATCCAACTTCTTCTCCCTTTTTGATTGGAGCAATAAGTTTTCCATCGTTATTTAATTTCTTTTCATTTACTACAAGTTCTGTTTCCACAGCTTTTTTAGCATTTTCTCCTTTTTCAACAACTACTTTTAATGGCTCTTTTGTTGTTACTTTAGCTTCTTTTTCATTTCCTTTTGCAACTTTTACTTTTTCTTTCAAAGTATAGCCAGCAGGATGAAGAGTTTTTACTTCAAAGTTATCAAAAGCATAGTCTAAAAGCTTTGCTGTTTCGCTGAACCTTGCTTCATAGGATTCTTGTCCATGATCTTTTGCATCCATTACAACTGTTATATAACGTGCTCCGTCCTTCTCAGCGGTTCCTGTGAAACAATAACCTGCAAAATCTGTACTACCTGTTTTCAGACCATCTACTTCTGCCTTTTCATATTCATAAACAAGTCCTGGAAGCATCCAGTTCCAGCTTTTCATTTGCGTTTCACCATTTTTTCCTTTATGAAACGTTTTCTCTTTTAGTTTAGAAGTTTCTAATACTTCTGGATAGTCATTAATAAGATGTGAAGCAAGTTTAGCAGTTGAACGAGCTGAAACTAAATTCTCATCACTTGCTTTTGTTCCTTTAGGGTGCATCCCTTGTAAATCACTATTTGAAAGACCTGTTGCATTCACAAACTTCGCATCTTTCATTCCAAGTTCTTGAGCTTTCTCATTCATCATTTTAACAAAATTGGTTTCATTTCCTGCAATCTTCTCTGCAATTGCAATTGATGCACCGTTTGCTGAATACATAGACATTGCTTCGAAAAGCTCTCTTAACGTATATTTTTCCCCTTTAGCAAGAGGTACATTAGATAAACTTAAATTTTGCGAAATCTTATAAGCATAATCACTTGGTTCATATGTATCATCCCAGCTTAATTTGCCTTCGTGGATATTTTCTAGCAATAAATATTCCGTCATCATCTTTGTCATGCTTGCGATGCCTCGCACTGCATCTGCATCTTTTTCATATAAAACTTTTCCTGTTTGAGCTTCCACTAAAATAGCTGCACCTGATTCTAGATTTGGTTTATCTACTTCCTGTGCATGAGCAATCGGTGCTACTATCCACAGCTGTAGCACTAAGAGGCTCGCTACTATCCCTACAAATAAACGTTGTGTTAATTTCACTTTTTACCCTCCAAAGTCATGTTCACATAAGCGTTATTTTACCATAGGGAACTTTAAATGAATAGGTCTATAGGTCATGCTTTCCAAGGAAATAAAAAATGCTCTACCTGAAATGGTAGAGCATTTTTGCCGGTTAGCGTAAAGAATAATTTGGTGATTCTTTTGTAATTTGCACATCATGTGGGTGACTTTCGTGTAAACCAGCACCAGTCATACGAACAAATTGTGCTTGTTCACGTAGAGCTTCTAGGTTTTTACTTCCACAGTACCCCATACCTGATTTTAATCCACCTGTCATTTGGTAGATTGTTTCAGAAACTGGTCCTTTATAAGGAACACGTCCTTCGATACCTTCTGGCACGAATTTTTTATTATCTTCTTGGAAATAGCGATCTTTACTTCCTTGCTCCATCGCACTTACAGAACCCATACCGCGGTATACTTTAAAACGTCTACCTTGATAAATTTCTGTTTCTCCAGGGCTTTCAGAAGTTCCTGCAAGCAAGCTTCCTAACATTACAACGTGACCGCCAGCAGCAAGAGCTTTAACGATATCACCAGAATATTTAATACCTCCGTCAGCAATAACTGGTATACCATGCTTTCGTGCCTCTGTCGCACAGTCATATACTGCTGTAATTTGTGGAACTCCAACACCTGCTACAACACGAGTTGTACAAATTGAACCAGGGCCAATACCAACTTTAATAACATCTGCTCCTGCTTCAATTAAATCTCTTGTTGCTTCTGCAGTTGCTACGTTACCAGCAATAATATTAAGATCTGGATATGCAGCGCGGATTTGTTTAACAGATTCTAGTACGCCTTTTGAATGTCCATGTGCTGTATCTAAAACGATAACATCTACACCAGCTTGTACAAGTTTTTCAACACGAATCATTGTATCAGCTGTTACTCCAACAGCAGCTCCAACAATCAATCGGCCATGTGGGTCTTTTGCAGAGTTTGGAAACTCAATAACTTTTTCAATATCCTTGATTGTAATGAGACCTTTTAAAACATTGTCTTCATTTACAAGAGGAAGTTTTTCAATCTTATATTGCTGTAAAATTTGTTCTGCCTCTTGCAATGTTGTTCCAACAGGAGCTGTAACAAGATCTTCTTTCGTCATAACGTCTTTAATTTTAATTGAGTAATCTTGAATAAAACGAAGATCACGATTTGTTAAGATCCCAACTAATTTTTGTTCTTCCTCATCATTAACAATTGGAACACCTGAAATACGATATTTTCCCATAAGATGTTCAGCATCAAAAACTTGATGTTCTGGTGTTAAGAAAAATGGATCTGTAATAACCCCGCGTTCAGAGCGCTTTACTTTGTCAACTTGCTCTGCTTGTTGTTCGATAGACATGTTCTTATGGATGATTCCTAAACCGCCTTGTCGAGCCATTGCCATTGCCATATCAGCTTCAGTTACAGTATCCATTCCTGCACTAATGAATGGCAAATTAAGTTTCAACGTTTTTGTTAACGTTACGCTTAAGTCTACATCCTTTGGTAAAACCTCTGATTTTGCTGGAACAAGTAGCACATCATCAAATGTAAGACCTTCTTTTGCAAATTTTGATTCCCACATGATAAATAAATCCTCCTTTAAACGCCAAAATATTATTAGTAGATTAACAAGCCAACCCTTGTTATGTCAACAAGATTGAGATATGTTAGATTATTCAAAAAAGTGAGGTATTAATATTTATGAACGATCGACAGGACATATGGAGCGATTTGTCCGTATTTTATGCCGCTCCTTTTACTCAAGATTTTCTATCTCATCACTATAGTCAGAGACTAAATAAAGCAGATGCGGAAAAGAAAAGTTTTGAGAACTGTTATCCCTTTATTTATTATCTAGAGCACAGTAAAAATTATTACAAATTAGCAGAGCAAGCTCCCCTATCTATTCAACCAATGTTGCTTTTTTATGGCATTAGTCAACTGCTAAAAGCATGCCTTCTTGTGAAAGACAGTCAATATCCTGCTAATACTTCTATCTTAGCACATGGAGTTTCAACGAGAAAAAGAAAAAAGCAAGATTACAAATTTCTTGATGATGAGGTAAAAATACAAAAGAGCGGACTATTCTCCCACATTGACCAAATTTTATTTAATTTAGGGGTATTAGAACATGAGAAGTACTCGATGAAAGAATTGCTTATTCAAATTCCTGAAACTCATCAACTTTTTAAACATTTATACAGAAGAGAAGTCTCTCATGTTTTTGGGTCGATTCATGATGACCGGTGGGTGTTTTCTGATCTTGCATTTGATTATTACAAGATGAGTGAAAGGAGATTTCATGAATATTTTTATTCGCACTTAAGACCCCAACTAATTGACATAGATATGTTAGCAGAGCGAGAAATCAATCCACGTCTTTTAAAAAAAGAAGCACTTCTTCACTGCGCTCCTTTTTCTTATTCTCTAGAAGAAGATGTATATTGTTTTCCTTTTATTAAGCCACTAAGTCGAATGCTACCTGAAATATTAGTACACTATCTTCTGCTTTATAATTTAAGTATGATTTCTCGTTATGAAACAGAATGGTGGTATGAACTTCTTCATTCATATAGTTCTAAAGATTATCCATTTATTATTAAATTTCTTGAAGTAACTAAAATAAAAAGTCCATTCTTATTGAAAAATTTCTTGTTGTCTTATACAAAAAAGGCTGATCTATAAAAGATCAGCCTTTTTTGTATGGTGCCTGGCAACGTCCTACTCTCACAGGGACAAAGTCCCAACTACCATCGGCGCTCAAGAGCTTAACTTCTGTGTTCGGCATGGGAACAGGTGTGACCTCTTGGCTATGGTTACCAGACTATA